>CAWART010000015.1:0-80958 GCA_963784525.1 Candidatus Aminicenantota bacterium
TATGCTATACTCCATCGACTCTTCGCATTGGAGTAGCCCACGAAACACGCGATTTTGGCCCTCGCGGACGGGACCGTCTTCGAAGGCCGTGGATTCGGCGCGAGCGCCAAAACCTGGGGGGAAGTCGTTTTCAATACGGGCATGGTCGGCTACCCCGAGTCCATCACCGACCCTTCCTACCGCGGCCAGATCCTCGTCCAAACCTATCCCCAGATCGGGAACTACGGCGTCGACCCGGCGAGCTTCGAGTCCCCGCGGCCGCAGATCGCCGGCTACGCCGTCGCCGAGCTCTGCGAGAGGCCGTCGCACGCCGCCTCGCGCAAGACCCTTGACGCCTGGCTCCGCGAATCCGGGATCCCCGGCATCGAGGGCATCGATACCCGGGCCCTGACGAAGAAGCTCCGCGTTCACGGCGTCATGCCCGGGGTCCTGGCCGTCGCCGACGCCCCGCTTCCGGGTCGCCCCCTTCCTGCGCGAAGCGCGGGCCCTCCCCGATCCGAACAAGCGGGACCTCGTGGCCGAAGTCACCACCCGCGATATCCACATCCTCAACCCCGACTCCCCGAAGGCCGTGGTCCTCCTCGACTGCGGCGCCAAGGAGAATATCGTCCGGAGCCTCGTCCGGCGGGGCGCCTGCGTCGTCCGCGTCCCGGCCTCGACCCCGTTCGCCAAGATCATGTCGTTCGCCCCCCGCGGCGTCGTGCTGTCGAACGGCCCGGGCGACCCCAAGCGATGCGTCGAGGTCATCCGCACGGTCCGCCGGCTCATGCGCGCGAACGTCCCTCTCTTCGGCATCTGCCTGGGCAGCCAGATCCTCGCCCTGGCCGCGGGAGGCGACACGTTCAAGCTCAAGTTCGGCCACCGCTCCCAGAACCAGCCGTGCCTCGAGGACGGGACCGAGCGCTGTTACATCACGAGCCAGAACCACGGCTATGCCGTGGATACGCGGACGCTCCCGCGCGGCTGGCGGCCCTGGTTCACGAACGCCAACGACGGGACGAACGAGGGCGTCCGCCACGGCCGGAAGCCCTTCGCCGGCGTCCAGTTCCATCCCGAAGCCTGCCCGGGGCCGACCGACACCGCGTTCCTCTTCGACCGCTTCCTGGAGGCCCTGCCGTGACCGCGCGCAGGACGAAGACGCGAAAGACCCCCAAGCCCGCCGGTTCCCCGGCGCCGGCCCCCCGGAAGGTCCTCATCCTCGGGAGCGGCGCCCTGAAGATCGGCGAGGCCGGAGAATTCGACTACTCCGGGAGCCAGGCCATCAAGGCCTTCAAGGAGGAGGGCCTCGAGGTCGTCCTCGTCAACCCGAACATCGCGACCATCCAGACCTCCGAATCGCTGGCCGACCGCGTCTACTTCCTGCCCGTGACGCCGTATTTCGTCGACCGGGTCATCGAGCGGGAGCGGCCGGACGGCATCGTCGTGTCGTTCGGCGGCCAGACCGCCCTCAACTGCGGTCTCGCCCTGTGGAGGTCCGGGACCCTCTCCCGCGCCGGGACGCGGGTGCTCGGGACGCCGATGGAGGCCGTCGAGAAGACCGAGGACCGGGAGCTCTTCAACCGGGCCCTGGCCGAGATCGGCCTCAAGACGCCCCGCGGGCGTCGCCGTCGGGAGCATCGACGAGGGATTGAAGGCCGCCGGGAAGATCGGCTATCCGGTGATGGCCCGGGCGGCCTACGCCCTGGGCGGCAAGGGCAGCGGCATCTCCCACGACCCGAAGGAGCTCCGCGAGGCGCTCGAGCGGGCCTTCGTCGGCGCGGGCCAGGTCCTCGTCGAGGAGTACCTGGAAGGCTGGAAGGAGATCGAATACGAGGTCGTCCGCGACCGGGCCGACAACTGCGTCACGGTCTGCAACATGGAGAACTTCGACCCCATGGGCATCCACACGGGCGAGAGCATCGTCATCGCCCCGTCGCAGACGCTGACCAACGCCGAGTACCACGGCCTCCGCGAGATCGCCATCCGGGCCGTCCGCCACCTCGGCATCGTCGGCGAGTGCAACATCCAGTACGCCCTGAACCCGGCCGACGGCGACTACCGCATCATCGAGGTCAACGCGCGCCTGTCGCGGAGCTCGGCCCTGGCCTCGAAGGCGACGGGCTATCCGCTGGCCTTCGTCGCGGCCAAGCTCATCCTCGGCCGGACCCTGCCGGAGCTCCGGAACTCCATCACCCGGGCCACGACGGCCTGCTTCGAGCCGGCCCTCGACTACCTCGTCGTCAAGATCCCGCGCTGGGACCTCAAGAAGTTCGGCCGGGTGTCCAAGAAGATCGGCTCGGAGATGAAATCGGTCGGCGAGGTCATGGCCATCGGCCGTTCGTTCGAGGAAGCGGTCCAGAAGGCCGCCCGGATGCTCCAGATCGGCGTGTACGGCCTCGTCGCCAACGCCAATTACTCGTTCGCCAGCCTCGAGCGGGAGCTCCGCCATCCGACCGACGAGCGGCTGTTCGGCGTCGCCGAGGCGTTCGCCAAGGGCTGGTCGGTCGACCGGGTCCACGAGCTGACGCGGATCGATCGCTGGTTCCTCCATAAGATCAAGTCGGTCGTGGCCGTCGAGGCGAAGCTCAAGGAGCACCGGCTGGCGACGCTCCCCGCGGAGCTCCTCCGCGAGGCCAAGCGGAAGGGGTTCTCCGACAAGCAGGTCGCCCTCTGCGTCCGCTCGAACGAGGCGGCGGTGCGCCGGGCGCGGAAGCGGGCCGGCATCGTGCCGTGCGTCAAGCAGATCGACACCCTGGCCGCCGAGTACCCCGCGAAGACCAATTACCTCTATATGACGTACGGGGGCGACACGGACGACGTGGCGTTCCGGCCGGACAAGAACAAGGTCATGGTCCTCGGCTCGGGCTCCTACAGCATCGGCTCGTCGGTCGAGTTCGACTGGTGCTGCGTCAACGCCGCCGAGGCCCTCCGGCGGATGGGCGCGACGACCGTCATGGTCAACTACAACCCGGAGACCGTGTCGACCGACTACGACATCTGCGACCGGCTGTACTTCGACGAGCTGAGCTTCGAGCGCGTCTGCGACATCTACGAGCGCGAGGACCCGCGCGGCGTCCTGCTGGCGATGGGCGGGCAGATCCCGAACAACATCGCCATGAAGTGCCGGCGGGCGGGGCTGCGCGTCCTGGGGACGGCGCCGGAGAGCATCGACCGGGCCGAGAACCGCTACAAGTTCTCGAAGCTCCTGGACGAGCTGGGCGTCGACCAGCCGGAATGGAAGGAGCTCCGGAGCGTCGCCGAGGCCGGGACCTTCGCCCGGTCCATCGGCTACCCCGTCCTCATCCGGCCCTCCTACGTCCTGAGCGGCGCCGCGATGACCATCGTCTTCAACGGGCGGGACCTCGAGCGATACCTGAAGAAGGCGTCGCTCGTCTCTCCCGAGTACCCGGTCGTCATCTCGAAGTTCATCCTCAACGGCAAGGAGATCGAGATGGACGCCGTCGCCGACCGGGGCGAGGTCGTCGCCTCGGCCATCGTCGAGCACATCGAGAACGCCGGCGTCCACTCCGGCGACGCGACGATGGTCCTGCCGCCGCAGAAGCTCTACATCGAGACCATCCGCCGCATCCGCGGGATCGGCGGCCGCATCGCCAAGGCCCTCGATATCACCGGGCCGTTCAACATCCAGTTCATCGCCAAGGACAACGTCCTCAAGGTCATCGAGTGCAACCTCCGGGCGTCCCGGTCGTTCCCGTTCGTGTCGAAGGTCGCCAAGACCAACTTCATCGACGTCGCCGTCCGGGCGATGATGGGCGCGCCGGTCCGGAACCGGAAGACGACGCTCGACCTCAACTACGTCGGGGTCAAGGCGCCGCAGTTCTCGTTCTCCCGGCTCAAGGGCGCCGACCCGGCCCTGGGCGTCGAGATGGCCTCGACGGGCGAGGTCGCCTGCCTGGGCGAGGACGTCCACGAGGCCTTCCTCAAGGCGCTCATCTCGGCCGGGTTCAGCCTGCCGGAGCGGTCCATCCTGGTCAGCATCGGCGGCGAAGAGTCCAAGCACCGGTTCCTGCGGTCGGCGGAGCGGCTCCGGGACATGGGGCTGGCCCTGTACGCGACGGAGAGGACGAGCGCGTTCCTCAGGAAGAACGGCGTCCCCAACACGCGGGTCTTCAAGGTCCACGAGAACAAGGAGCCCAACATCCGCGACCTGATCGCCCGCCGCGCAGATCGACTTCGTCATCTCCGTCCCGGATCCCGACCGGAAGCGCGAGTTCGACAGCGACTACCGGATGCGGCGGATGGCGGTGGATTTCGCCGTGCCCCTCCTGACCAACCTCCAGATCGCGGAGCTGTTCGCGTCCGCGCTCGCGGCCCGGAAGGTCGGCGACCTCAAGATCCGCCATTGGGCGGAGTACGAGTAGCCGTGTCCCCCGTCGGCCGACGGGAGGGTTCGCTTCGTACACGGTTCTCCCTGTAGCCGCAGGCTTCAGCCTGCGTCTTGCGGAGACTTCAGGAGCGCCGGTTAGAACCGGACGCGGATCCCGAACTTGAGCGACATGCCGTTGAGGTTGACGCGCGCCTCGCGGGCCTCGCTCACGCCGGGTCCGGACGGGAGGTCGCCGCGGATGAAGACGAGCGGATAGCCGCCCTGGCCGGCGACCTCGGCCAGGAAATAGGTGAGGGTCCCCTGTTCCGTGTAGGATTCGCCCTCGGAGTTGATGGTGATGTCCTTGCCGGTAAAGCCGCCGAAGCGGGCGAACCGGAACTCGGCCTCGCCGACGAGGAAAAGGCCCGGATAGAGCTCGTACTCCCCGCCCGCCCCGACCGACGCCCCGATCCCGCGGGCCTGGGCGTCGCCCTGCCACTCCTGCCAGAAGAGGGACTTCTCGTAGCGGTAGAGATAGTTGACCGAGACGAAGTAATACTGGAGCCCGCCCTTGAGGTAAAGATAGGGAACGGGGTAATAGGCCAGCCCGAGCTTGACGGGGAGGGCCTGGATGCGCGGGCGCGTCAGGAGAGAGTCGGTGGCGGGGCCGGAGGCGAACTCCAGGAGGCTCGAGCGTCGCCCGGAGAAATAGTCCAGGCCGAGCGTCGCGAAGAGCCCGGGCATCAGGCTGTAGGAGATCTCGGCCCCCAGGATATAGGTCAGAGTGGAGTCCCCCGACGCCGCCCGTTTCGGTGATGCCCAGCGCTGCCCGATAATAGTCGGCCAGGCCCCGGGCGCCGGTGTTGAGGTCGCCGACCGCCGCGAAATTGGCGCCGGTGAGGAGCGAGAACCCGAAGGTCTTGGCCTCGGGGAGCGCGGCGGAGACGCGCCGGGGCGCGGGGCGCGGCGGCTCGGGACGGTCCTCGGCGCGCTCGGGTTCCCGGCGCGCGGGCACGACGGCGGCGGGCTCGGGCTTCTCCTCGACCTTCTTCACGGGCTCCCGCCGGACCTCTTCGACGGGCATGGCCGGCACGGCCTCGAGCTCCCGGACCAGGCTCTCATGGATGTAGCCCCGGGCGGCAAGTCCGTCGTCGCGGGTGAACCGGACGAGATACCATTCGCCCTGCTTCTTCTCGGCTTCGAGGATGGAGCCCTCGGGAAGCTGTTGGACGATGGGGCTGCCGATGTCCGGCGTATCCCGGATGTTGGCCTGCTCCGCGGTGACCAGGATCTTGAAGGTCGGGGCGGGCTTTTCCTGGGCCGCGGCGGGAAGCCCGGCGCGATCAGCCAGGGCCAGGACCGCGGCGACGACGGAGGACTTCGGCGCTTGCCGGATATTCATGATGCTCTACTTAGTATAAACCAGGGAGGGGTCAGGTCCTAAGCATTTAGTTTTCAATGTCGGGGCCTGACCCCTCCTCAGGATGACGATGTGCTGGGCATGTATGCCGCGGAAGAGCGGATAGATCCTGTCGACGACGAAACCGGCTTCGGCGGCTTCGCGCTCGAAGGTCTCCTCCGCCATCATCCTGATGTCGCGGCGGCTCGGCTTGAGAAGGCGGCGGAGGCGGCGCTGGAGGGCGTGCAGGCCTCGGAACCGGTAGAAGGACATGACCACGCCGCCCGACGCGACGCGGGCAAACTCCCGAAGGACCGCGCGCCGGTCCTCGGGGCGTGGAGGTGATGGAAAAGGCGCATCGAGAAGACGTAGTCGAAGGCGGCGGACTTGAACGGGAGTCCGCCGCGCAGATCCGCCGCGGCCCCGCCGAGATGACGGGCGCGGTCCCGTTCTTCGAGGGCGCGCTCGATCATCGGACGGGCGAGGTCGGCGGAAACGAGCCGGGCGCCCTCCCCGAGGATGAGCCCGGTGAACCGGCCGTAGCCGCAGGGCGCGTCGAGGACGAGGGGCCCGGCCGGGGCGGCCCAGGCGTCGGGATCCAGGGCCCGGAGCCGGGCGAACGCGCGGCGCAGGAGACGCCGTTCGCGGCGATCCACGAGCTTCTGATCGAGGCCCCTGTACCGGCGCCTCTCGTAATCGGCGACGCCGGGGCGGTCGAAGGGCTTCGGGGACGAGGTTCTATTCTTCGAAGAGGACATATTTCGGGCTCCCGTCGACGACGATTTGCGAGGCGCCGCGGACGCGCGGGGGATCTCGCGGCCTTCGCGGTCCAGCACGGCGGCGACCGGCGCCGGCGGGACGAGCTCGGCGGGCCCCCCGCCGGGCGCCCAGCAGACCGCGAAGGCGCGCCCTTCCCTGCGGAAGCGGAAGACCTCGATGCCGGACGTCTCCGGCGCGCCGCCCCGGTCCGCCCCGCGCCCTTCGAAAACGCTTCCTTCGAGCCGGCGGCGGAGGTCCGCGAAGGCGCGGAAGGCCGGGCGCCGCCGCCAGGGGCTCTCGCGATCGTCCACAAGGCCGTAGCCGGGCGCGACGAGCTGCCACCAATAGACCCGCTCGGCGTGGCCCGAGGCCAGGCAAGGAACATAATAGCGGACGAGGAAATCGGCCTGTTCGTCCTCGCCGACGTTGGGCTTGCCCGAGGCCGGGGAGAACGCGCCCGTGCCGGCGAGGGGCCAGTTGACCTCGGTGATCCAAAGGCCCCGCCCCGCGCCGGGGCGGGCCGTGGTATCCACGGCGGCCTTGAGCAGGGCGAGCTTCTTCGCCGCGGTCCAGCCGAACTGGCCGTTCTCGGGCGCTCCCATCCGATCGACGTAGAGAAGCGAGGTCACGGCGTCGAAAGGCAGTCGCGGCAGGGTCACGGGATAAAGATGGAACTCGAAGTCGATGACGGCCGGGCCGGCGAGCTTCGCGCCGAAGCGAGGGGCCAGCTCGAAGGCGGGTTCGGCGAGGCCGAGGTATTCCCGGTGGTCCCAGACACCCCACTTCGTCCGGTTCCAGGCATGGCCGATCTCGAAGGCCGAGGCCAGGGGGGCAAAGCGGCCGAAGGCCTCCTCGAGGAAGGCGCGCCAGGAGCCGGGGTCAAGGACGTCGGCCCGGCGCTGGAGGAGGGAGAGGACGACGTCGACGCCGCGGGCGCGGAGGGCGCGGACGAAGGCCTCGCGCGCGGCGAGAACGCCGCTCCCACGCTCCCAGGAGGCGAGGCGGACGAGGGCGCGCGAGGCGCCCGTCTCGCCGAACAGCTCGAGGACCTGGGCGTCGCCGGCGGCGGAGGGCAGGCGGCCGGGGACCGAACCGGGGACGGGCGCGGGCGAAACAGCGCAACCAAAGGCGCCGGGCGGGATGGCGACGGGCTCCCGATAGAGGCGCTTCATCGATCGGCGGTAACGGCACAGGCCGGGCACGAGGCGGCGGAGGTTCGCGCCGGCGATCTCGAAATAGCTTCCGGCGTGGCGGAGGTGATGCCGGAACCGCTCGGAGCGCGGGGCGACGTTATGCGGCTGGTCGGCCAGGGGGTTCCACTCGAACGCGAAGCTCATGTCACTGGATCCCGAGGCGCTCGGCGAGGCGGCGGAGGCGGAGCTTCTTCTTGAGCGCGATGAGGCCGGAGTACCAGGCCTTGTTCGCCCGATACCACAGGACGAGGGCCCGCGAAGCACGCCCCTCGCCGAGGTAAAGGCGGAGGAAAAGGTCCTGGTAGGGCTGGGGAACGCCCAGGCGGACGAGGTTCCGGAGACGTGCGAGGACGGGAATGGAGCGCCGGACGCGGATGCGGTTCGTGTCGATGAGGCAGAGGTCGTAGGCGCCCGGCCGGGGCGAGCGGACGAGGATATTCCCGTCCGAGAGGTCACGGTGGAGGATCCCCTCGTTGTGACAGAAGACGAGGAACTTCGCCAGCCCGGCCAGGAGGCGGGCGAGCTGGTCGGGCGGAAGCTCGCGGAGGAGCGACCGGATCTCGACGGCGTCGGGAAGATAGGCGGAGAGGTAATAGCCCTCGACGACAAGGCCGTGGGCGCGGCGCTCGAGGTAGGCCATGGGGAGGGGCGTCGGGACGGCACGGGCGCGGCAGGCCGCGGCGCCGCGCCAGGCGCGGGCGGCCTTGCCGGGGACGAAGAGCGTTTTGAGGCGCTTGAAGCCCGAGGCCCGGAACATCTTGATGACGGCGTCCGCGCGGACGGAAGGAGCGACGGGAACGGAGGCGACCGCTACGAGGTTGCGGCGGTCCAGGAGGACGCGGGCGGACGGGCCGGCGGCGAGGGCCCCGGGATCGGCGAGGGCCGAACGGAACTCGGGCGCGTCGAAGTCGGGATTCAGGGCGCCGCGGTACGGACCGAGGGCGAGTTCGATGCCGGCGGAGCGGGCGGGCTCCGCCACGGGGAGGCCTGCGCTTGGTCTTTCTTCATAGCTCATGGTCGGGCGAGGATCGCTCCTCGACCGTCATAATAATATATTTAACGGAACCCGGCAACGCCGCGGTTCGGCCTCGGGCTTCAACGTGAGCCGACTAAAGCCCGCGGCGACGATCCGCGACCGCATCTCTCAGTGCGTCGGCCACGACGGCGGGCGTGAACCGCTCCTTGACCGTGCGATGACCGCCGGCGGCAAGGCGCTCGCGGAAGGCCGTATCGGCCTTCAGGCGGAGGACGGCGGCGGCAAGGGTCTCGGCATAAGGCTCATCGCACAGCCAGATGTTCTCGCCGTGGGTGAAGAACTCTTCGACGGCCGGCGTTCGGGCCGTGATCACGGGCCTGCGCATCCCGAGCGACTGGAAGACCTTGTGAGGGACGACGCGGCGGGCCTTGTCGGTCCGGCCGAAGATGCCGAGGGCGACGTCCGCGGAAGCGATAAGGGCCGGAAGAGCGGTGAGAGGGACCCATGGCTCGAACGAGCAGTTGGACGCGCCGAGTTCCGAGGCCAGGGCCCGGGCGCGGGCCCAGGTGTCGCCGGAGCCGATGAAGCGGAAACGGACCGCGGGGTCGCGGCGGAGGACCGCGCGGGCGGCTTCGACGACGGCCTCCACGCCATGAAGCGGCAGAAAGGAGCCGAAGAAGAGGACCGTAAAGGCCGCCCCGGGGGTGGCCGGCGCGGACGCCCGGGTCGCGTCGGGAGCGGCGCGATCGGGGTCGAAGAGGGCGTCGTCGTATCCCACGGGGACGACGACCAGCTTCCGGGCGGGGACGCCGCAGGCGCTCTGATAGTAAGCGGCGTGAGCGGCCGTATCGGCAAGCACGATATCGGAGAGGCGGAAGGCCAGGGCGTCGATCCACCGGTTCCACCGGGCGGTGAGGGAATCCGCGGGCCGGCGGCCGCGGTCGATGATCTTGGTCTCGTACCGGGCGGCGAGCGGATCGAAGACGACCGGGCGCGCGACGAGAGTGGCCAGGAAACGGGCCAGCGGAACGTCCTTCTGGCAGAATGCGGGGACGTAGACGGCGTCGGCGCGGCGCAGGGAAGATCGAGACACGGAGTCCGCGGCGATCCGGGCCAAGAGCAGAGGATACCGGAGCCAGGCTTTGAACGACGGCTCGGCCGGGTATTCGGCGACGCCGTCGCCGTGAGCCGCGAGGCCCTTCCGGATCACCGCGTTGCGCGGATAGGCCGGATCATAGCCGCCGAGGAATAGGAAGTTCACCCTCTTATTATAAGCGATGCCGGGGAACGGGTCACGGGCCTCGTATCGCCCCCGGCTCCGGAGTCGCGGCTTGATCCGGCCGCCTTGACGGGGGGCCGACGGTCATATACGATAATCTCAGAGAGGAGAACGCCATGGCTTTGGACCCGGAACTTCTCGCCATCCTCGCCTGCCCCTATTGCAAGGCCGACGTGAGGGAGACCGCCGACGGACAAGGCCTGAAGTGCGTCGAGTGCCACCGCGTCTATCCCATCGAGGACGAGATCCCGGTGATGCTCATCGACGAGGCCTCCATTGAGCCCGAGAGACGGATCAAGGACTGATCCGTCCCGCTTCCGCAAGGTCCTCCTCATCCGGCTTCGGCGGATCGGCGACATCATCCTGACGACCCCGGCCGTCAGGGCCCTGCGGACGGCCCTACCCCGGGCGGAGCTCGTCTACGTCGTCGAGGCGCCGTACCGGAAGCTCGTCGAAGGGAATCCCGACATCGACCGTGTCGTCGCGGTCCCGAAGGGCCAGTCGCGCAAAGAGTTCCTCACCCTCGTGCGCGCGATGCGGAAAGAAGGCTTCGACGCCGTCATCGACTTCCACGGCGGGCCGCGGGCGTCCCTGCTCGCGCTCCTGTCGGGAGCGAAGATCAAGGCGGGATACGCCGTAAAGTACCGGGGGCTCTTCTACGACATCCGTATCCCGCGCGCGCCCGAACAGGGGCGGATCCACAGCGTCGAGAATCACGTCAACCTTGTCCGGGCGCTCGGCGTCGCGGTCGGGGAGATACCGGGGCTTGTCCTGCCCAGGGGTCAGGCCTCGACGGTTCAACTTTCCGGCGACCCCTATATCGTCCTCCATATCGGCGCGGGCAACCGCTTCCGTTACTGGGGGACCGACAACCTGGTCCGCCTGGTACGCCTGCTCGGCGCGGCGCCGGGGGCGCGGGTCGCCCTCATCGGCGGCGCGGAGGACAAGGCGGCCGAAGCGGAGATCCTCGGGAAGGCGCCGGGGACATTATCCTATGTCGGCAAACTCGACCTGGCCGGGACGGCCGAGCTCATCCGGCAGGCGGCGGTTTTCGTCGGGCCGGACAGCGGTCCGATGCATATCGCCGCAGCGGTCGGGACGCCCATCGTCGCCTGGTTCGGGCCCACCCTGCCGGCGAACTTCGCCCCCTGGAAGCCCGCGGGCGGCGCCCGGATCATCGAGAAGGCCCTCAACTGCCGGCCGTGTCCTCAGCGGACATGCGTCCCCGGCGATTTTCGATGCCTCCAGCTCATCACCCCGGATGAGGTGAGGGATCAGGTCGCTGCTTCTCTGCTTTCCGTCGACGCCGGAAAGTTGAGAAGTTGAGGCCCAGCCCCTTTTCGGTTAGAATCATAGCCGATGACGATCGAAACGGTTCCCATCAAGCCCGCCCGCCCTTGGGGCGCCCTGCCCGGCCAGGTCCTGGCCTTCAGCCTTCTCTTTTCGCTCATCTCGATAAGCCTGACGGAGGGCTTCTTCTTCCTGGCGGTCATTCTCTGGGCGGTCTGGCTGATCGTCGAAAAGCGCCGATTCGCCGCTCCGATGTTCCTCATCCCGCTCCTCGCCTACTCGGCGTTGTCCCTCCTGTCCTCGGCCTATTCGGTCAACGCGGCGGTCAGCTTCCGCGATTGCCGCGAGTTGGCCCTCTACCTCATGATCCCCGTCGCCTACATGTCCTTCCGCGGGCTCCGGGAGGTCCGTCGCGCCAATTACGCTGTCTTCGCGTCGGCGGCCGTGAGCGTTCTCTACGCCGTCTATCGCGAGCTCTTCAGGGCCGCGCCGGAGGAGCGGATCAGGGGATTCATGGGCCACTACATGACCCAGGCCGGACTGCTCGCCATGTTCGTGTCGCTGGCCCTGGCGATGGCCCTCTTCGGGAAAGGAAAAGCCCGGTACGTCTGGGGCGCCGGGGCGTTGGCCGCCGGCGCGGCGCTCGAGATGACCCTGACCCGGAGCGCCTGGATCGGCGTCGCTGCGGCCGCATGCGTCCTCGTCCTCATCCGGAAGCCGAAGTTCGTGCTGGTCGTCCCGGTCCTCGTCGTCGCTGTTTTCTTCGCCAGCCCGGCGGCGGTCAAGAAGAGGGCGCTCAGCATCTTCACGCTCCAGGGCTACTCGAACCGCATGCGTGTCGAGTACCTCCGGGCGGGCGCCGGGATCATCCGCGATTATCCCCTGCTCGGGACGGGGCCGGACACGGTCGACATGGTCTTCCAGAACCCGAAGTACGGCCTGTCCGAAGAGGCCAAACGCAACGTCCACCTCCACAACACGGCCGTTCAGATCGCGGCCGAACGGGGCCTCCCGGCCCTGGCCGCCTGGCTGGCGTTCATAGTCTGGGTGGGCCTGTCGCTCGTCAAGGTCGTGCGGGCGAGGGACCCCGACCGCCTGCCTCTCGCGGCGGGCGGGCTCGCGGCCCTGACCGTCATGGTCGTCGCCGGGTTCTTCGAGTACAATTTCGGGGATTCGGAGGTCGCGTTCCTGTTCCTCTATTTGATAACGATGCCGTTCGCGGGCCGGGAAGGCACGACCTGAAGCGCACGGCCGGGGCGCGACCTGCCGTTCAGGGCGGCCCCGGGTCGAGCAGGATCACGGCTTAAGCAAAGAACCAGAATGAAGCCCGGAAAAACGGTCCGCAAGGTCCTGCGAGCGGCCCTGGCCGTGCTGGCGCTCTACGCGGCCTGGCTAGGCTATTCCGAGCTCTCCTTCCGGAGATATAAGAATCCGGACGGGGCGACGACGAACTCCGGCGGCCGCGTCACGCGCGAGCTCCAGGGCGTCTATCACGTCCATACGACCTTCTCCGACGGGCACGCGACGGTCGACGAGGTCGCCGCCCGGGCGGCGCGCGAGGGCGTCGATTTCGTCATCCTGACCGACCACGGCAATCCGAACCACGCCAGCCTCCGGGCCGCCGGCCGGCGCAAGGGCGTGCTCGTCCTCGCCGGCTCCGAGCTCAACGTCAATCGGGGGCACCTCGTGGCCATGGGCTTCCGGCCGCCGCCCGGCGAGGGGAAGCTCCCGTCGAAGGCCGAGGACGCCGTCGCCGCGGTCCGGGCCCTCGGAGGGTTCACCGTCATCGCCCACCCCTACTCGAAGGTCCGGTGGTCGTGGGGCGACTGGGGCGAATCGTCCGATTACTCGGGCATCGAGATCATCAACGCCGACACGATGTTCAAGAATAATTATCGGCGGATCCTCGCCTATGCCCCGCTCCTCCTCCTCGGGTCCCGCCTGCCCCTCGTCCGGATGCTCGAGCACCCCGCCGCGAACCTCAAGCGCTGGGACCAGCGCGGCGCGAACGCCGCCATCGCCGGCTATTTCAGCGCGGACGCGCACCTTTATTATCGGGGGATCTTCGCCCTGCTCCGGCTCCATGTCCTGGTCGACGGGCCGGGCGGAGCCGACCGGGCCGATGCCGGCGCCGAAGAGGCCGTCATCTGGGACGCCCTCCGTCACGGCCGCTTCTACAACGCGGTCGAGGCGGTCGCGGACGCGCGCGGCTTCCGCTTCGACGCGGAGACGGTCCCGGGCAAGGGCGCCGGGACCGGGTCCCGCCGCGGGCGCGCCTACAGGATGGGCGACACGATCGCGCCCGGCGCGGCCGCGGCAGGCGCCGTCCTCTTCAAGGCGCGGGCGCCCCGCCCCTTCCGCAGGGAGATCCGCCTCCTCCGCGACGGCCGCGTCATCGCCTTGACGGCCGGGGACGCCCTCCGCGCGCCGTCCGAGGGCCCCGGCGTGTACCGGGTCGAGGTCTACCTCAAGGAGAGATCCCCGCTCCGCGCGGACATCCCGTGGATCGTCTCCAACCCCATCTACCTGAGAAAGGAATGACGCCATGACGAAAGCCGGCCGCCTGGAGAGGATCGTCCGAGGATTCCGCAACCGCCGGGTGCTCGTCCTCGGCGACCTGATGCTCGATACGTATATCTGGGGCACCGTGTCCCGCATCTCGCCCGAGGCGCCGGTGCCGGTCGTCGAGGTCGGTCACGATACGAAGTGCCTCGGCGGCGCGGGGAACGTCAGCCGCAACCTCGAGAGCCTGGGCGCGGCCCCGGTCACGGCGGGCGTCGTCGGCCGGGACCCGGAGGGGCGGTGGATCCGCCGGCACGTCGCCGACGGGCGCGGCGTGTTCATGGACCCGAACCGGCCGACAACGGTCAAGACGCGGGTCATCGCCGGCCACCAGCAGGTCGTGCGCTTCGACAAGGAGCGGCGGCGGGCCGTGTCGGACGCGATGCGGAAGCGGCTGGCCGGTTTCGTCCGCAAAGAGGGCTGCCGGGGCATCATCCTTTCGGATTACGGGAAGGGCATCCTGACGCCGGAGCTCCTCGCCGAGGTCCTGCCCGCGGCCGCGGCCGCGGGGGCGATGGTCTTCGTCGACCCCAAGAACTCGAATATCCGCCTCTTCTCGCCGGTGACGCTCCTGACGCCCAACCATTTGGAGGCCGAACGGATCGTCGGGCACGAGTGCCGGACCGACGCCCAGGTCGAGCGGGCGGGCGGCGAGATCCTGGAGCTCGTCCGGAGCCGCTACCTCATCCTCAAGAGGGGCGAGCAGGGGATGTCGGTCTTCGAGGGGGGGAAGGCCCCGGTCCACATCCCGACGGTGGCCCGCGAGGTGTTCGACGTCACCGGCGCGGGTGACACGGTCATCGCGACGGCCGCCCTCGCCCTGCTCGCCGGGGCGACCCTCCTCGAGGCGGCGATCCTCGCCAACGCCGGGGCCGGGGTCGTCGTCGGCAAGATCGGGACGGCCGCGGTGACCCCCGAAGAGCTCCTGGGAGGGATCGGCTCCTGAGGGCCGGCGCTCCCGTCCAAAGTTAGGGCCTGACCCCCCGGCCGGCTTTCTGCTATAATCATCCCATGTGCGGAGTCATCGGGATTTGGGCCAACGACCATATCGTCCGCGACATGTACCAGGGCCTGCTGGCCATGCAGCACCGGGGACAGGACGCGGCGGGGATCATCACCTTCGACGGCCGGTTCCACACGAAGAAGGGGAACGGGCTCGTCCGCGACATCTTCACGGCCGAGAACATCCAGCGCCTTCGGGGGAACGTCGGCATCGGCCACACCCGCTACCCGACGGTCGGCGGGGGCGGCGGCGAGGACGCCCAGCCCTTCCAGGTCAACTCGCCGTTCGGCATCATCATGGCCCACAACGGGAACGTCACGAACTACAAGGAGCTCAAGGAAGAGCTCTTCGAGAAGTACCACCGCCTGCTCAATTCGGACTGCGACGTCGAGGTCATCCTCAACGTCTTCGCCCAGGAGCTCGGCGAGCAGAAGACGCGGGACCTCCGGCCGGAGCACATCTTCAAGGCGGTCGAAGGCGTCTACCGGAAGGTTCGGGGAGCTACTCGGTCGTCGTCTACGTCGCCGAGCAGGGGCTGGTCGCGTTCCGCGACCCGTTCGGCATCAAGCCGCTGGTCTACGGCACGCGGAATGACGGGCTCCTCCCCTCGGTCGCCGTGGCCTCCGAGACGGTCAGCCTGAACCTCATGAACTTCGGCAATATCAAGAGCATCGAGCCGGGCCAGGCCGTGTTCTTCGACAAGGACCGGAAGGTCCATACGAAGCGCCTGTCCAACGGCCGCCACACCCCCTGCCTGTTCGAGTGGGTCTATTTCGCCCGGCCGGACTCCATCATCGACAACGCGAACGTCTACAAGGTCCGGGTCAATCTGGGCCGGTTCCTGGCGGCCGAGATCCGGCGGCGCAAGATCCCCATCGACGTCGTCGTGCCCGTGCCGGACTCGGCCCGCGACGCGGCCATCGAGATCGCCCGGAAGCTCGACCTGAAATACAGCGAGGCGCTGGTCAAGAACCGGTACGTCGGCCGGACGTTCATCATGCCCGCCGACGACAAGCGGAAGAGCTCGGTGCGCCAGAAGCTCAACCCCATCGCCTCCGAGGTCAAGGGCAAGCGCGTCCTCCTCGTCGACGACAGCATCGTCCGGGGCAACACGTCCCGGGCCATCATCGAGATGATCCGGGAGTGCGGTGCGAAGAAGGTCTACCTGGCGTCGTACTCGCCCCCGCTCCGGTTCCCCTGCGTCTACGGCATCGACATGCAGTCGAAGACCGAGTTCGTGGCCAGGAACGCCGACGAAGCGACGGTGGCGAAGCGGATCGGCGCGGACAAGGTCATCTACCAGAGCCTCGACGCCCTGAAGCGGGCCGTCATGCTCGAGAATCCCAAGCTCACCGAGTTCTGCGCCGCCTGCTTCGACGGCGTCTACCCGACCGGCGACATTTCGGCCGAGCTGCTGAACGAGATCGAGAAGGAGCGGGCCCACGCCCGGGACGACCAGCTGGAACTGAACATCTGAGCCGAAGGAGGCGCGATGCGCGTACTGATCACCGGAATCACCGGGTTCGCCGGGAGCCACCTGGCGGAATATATCCTCGCCAATCATCCCGACGCCGAGGTCTTCGGCGTCGTTCGCTGGCGGAGCCGGATGGACAACATCGTTCAGATCCGGGACAAGGTCCGGCTCATCGAGGCCGACATCAAGGACATGGTCTCCCTCCGGGCCGCCCTGGCCGAATCGAAGCCCGACCGCATCTTCCACCTCGCCGCGCAGAGCTTCGTCCCCACATCGTGGACCTGCCCGGCCGAAACGTTCGCCATCAACGCCATCGGCGAGATCAACCTGTTCGAGGCCGCGCTGGCCCTCGACCTCAAGCCCAGGATCCAGGTCGCCGGCTCGAGCGAGGAGTACGGGCAGGTCTTTTCCGACGAGATCCCGATGAAGGAGACCAATCCCCTCCGGCCGCTGAGCCCGTACGCCGTGAGCAAGGTCGCCCAGGACCTTCTGGCCTTCCAATACTACAAGAGCTACGGGCTGAGGACGGTCCGAACGCGCGGTTTCAACCATACCGGGCCGCGGCGGGGCGAGGTCTTCGTCACCTCTTCGTTCGCCAAGCAGATCGCCGAGATCGAGAAGAAGAAGCGGCCGCCGGTCATCTACGTCGGCAACCTCGAGGCCAAACGCGACTTCACCGACGTCCGCGACATGGTCCGGGCCTACTGGCTGGCCCTGGAACGCGGGGTCGAAGGCGAGGTCTACAACATCGGGCGCGGCCAGGCCTTCTCGATGCAGGAGGTCCTCGACCTGCTGATGTCCCTCAGCCGGGCCAGGATGGAGGTCAAGGTCGACCCGGCGCGGCTCCGGCCGTCGGACGTGCCCGTCCTGCTCGCCGACAGCTCGAAGTTCATGGGACTGACCGGCTGGCGGCCGATGATCCCGTTCAAGCAGACGATCCTCGACCTGCTGAACTATTGGCGGGAGCGGGTCTAGTATGAACGTTCTGATCACCGGCATCACGGGGTTCGTCGGGGGGCACCTCGCCAGGGCTCTTGACGCGACGCCGGAGGCGCCCGTCGTTTTCGGCACGACCTTCCCCCAGGCCTCGCCGGCCGGCGCCGGCAGCGTTCATTACCTCGACCTCCGGATCGAATGCGACGTCCGCGCCCTCGTCCGCCGGATCCGCCCGGACCGGGTGTTCCATCTGGCGGCGGTTTCCAACGTCCGCAGTTCATGGCAGGCGCGGCACGAGACCCTCGAAACCAACATCCTGGGCACGCACAACCTGCTCGAGGCCGTCCGGCTGGAGGCACCGCGGGCGCGCGTCCTGTTCGTCAGCTCGTCGGACGTCTACGGCGTCGCCGCGGAGGGGGAAGCGCCCCTGTCCGAGGACCGGCAGGTCCGGGTCACCAATCCGTACGCCTACTCGAAGGCGGCCGGCGAGATGATGTGCGGTTTCTACGAGAGGATCGAGGACCTGGATATCGTCGTCGCCCGTCCGTTCCCGCATACCGGGCCCGGACAGGCCCCGGATTTCGTCTGCGCCGACTGGGCGCGGCAGATCGTCGGCATCGAGCGCGGCGAAGCGGAGCCGGTCCTGCGCGTCGGGAACCTCGACGTGAGGCGCGATTTCAGCGACGTCCGGGACGTCGTCGAGGCCTATGCGGCCCTCATGCAGAAGGGAAGGCGCGGCGAGGTCTACAACGTCTGCTCCGGCAGGGCGCTCGCTTTGCGCGAGGTCCTGGATTTCCTGCTCGGCGAGGCGCGGCCGGAGGCGCAAGCGGCCGGTTCGGACACAGGAACGGGAAAGGGCAGGGGCTCCTCGGAGGCCTCCCCGATCCGCATCGAGGTCGATCCCGCCAAGCTCCGGAAGACCGATACCCCGCTTCTCATCGGCGACAACAGCAAGATCATCGCGGCGACCGGCTGGTCCCCCCGTATCCCCATCGCCCGGACCCTTCGGGACCTTCTCGGCCGCCCGGGCCCGGTAATGTTGAATAGTTGAGACCTGGCCCCTCAGCGGCGGTCCTTGTAGTAGTGCTCGTAGAAGGCCTTGAATTCGCCGTTGCGGTTCTTGATGGCTTCCCACCAGGAGCGATGGCCCTCGTACCAGCGGACGGTGGCCTCGAGGCCGGCGTCGAACGGCGTCTCCGGCGCCCAGCCCAGGGCGCGGATCTTCGTCCAGTCGACGGCGTAGCGGCGGTCGTGGCCGAGGCGGTCGGGGACGAGCCGGATGAGGTCGCGCGGCTTCCGGAGCAGGTCGCAGATGCGCCCGGCGACCTCGATGTTCCTCACCTCGTTGCCCGCGCCGATGTTGTACGCCTCGCCCGCCGCGCCCCGGCGCGCCGCGATCTCGATGGCCCGACAGTTGTCGACGACGTGAAGCCAGTCGCGGACGTTGGTCCCCTGCCCATAGAGCGGGAGCGCCTTCCCCTCCAGGGCGTTGGTCACGAACAGCGGGATGAACTTCTCCGGATACTGATAGGGCCCGTAGTTGTTGCTGGGCCGGACGACGACGATCGGCAGGCCGTAGGTCACGTGGTAGGCGTAGGCCAGGCGGTCGGCCCCGGCCTTGCTGGCGGCGTAGGGCGAGGACGGCGCGACCGGGTCGGTCTCGCGGAAGAAGCCCTCGTCGCGACTGCCGTAGACCTCGTCGGTCGAGATGTGGACGAAGAATGCGACGTGCGGCGACGCCTTGAGCGCCTCGAACAGGACGTAGCTCCCGTGGACATCGGTCAGGACGAACTCCCCGGCGTCGACGATGGAGCGGTCGACGTGCGTCTCGGCGGCGAAATGGACGACCCCCTGGACGCGCGGAAAGAGGCGGGCGACGAGGTCGCGGTCGCGGATGTCTCCGTGGACGAACTCGTAACGCGGGTCGGCCTCGACATCGCGCAGGTTCTCGAGGTTCCCGGCGTAGGTCAGCTTGTCGAGGTTGATGACGCGGACCCCCGCGTGGCGCCCGAGGATGTGACGGATGAAGTTGCTGCCGATGAAGCCGGCGCCGCCCGTAACAAGGAGGGTCATGCTCAAATTGCGTTCGCTATAGGGTCTCCTAAATCGTCTCAGGCCTTGGCTGAGCTTCGGGCCCGGGATGACCTCAGCCGTCCTTCCTGGTCCAGTCGTACGGGATGCTCTTGTCATGGGCGTCGAGGCGCTGTTCGTCCGGCGCAGCGTGGACGTAGACCTCGGTCGGCACGTTGACGATGACCGCTTCCTCCGGGCTGACGCACATCCAGCCGTGGTGGATGCCGGCCGGGATCTGGAGCAGGGCCGGGTTGTGGACGCCGATGTAGAACTGCTGGACCTGGCCGCGCGTCGGGGATTTCTCCCGCCCGTCGTAAAGGGCCACCTTGATCATCCCCGCGACGCAGGCGATGTTGTCCGTCTGCTTCATGTGCTTGTGCCAGGCCTTGACGACGCCGGGGTAGGTCGTCGTGACGTAGACCTGACCGAATCCCAGGAACAGCTCATCGTCCTTCCGGAGGATCTCGGTCAGGCGGCCCCGTTCGTCGGGCATGACCCTGAGCTTCTTCAACCTGACGCCGTCGATCATGTTCGCCTCCGTCATTTGATCCCGATCTCGCTCTTGTCCCCGACCATGAACCTGTAGGCCGAGGGCTTGGGCGGGCACTTGTAGATCCGCACCCCGCGCCCGATGAGGCTTTCGTCGATCCGCGCGCCCACGTCCTCGATCGTGCTCCCTTCGAGCACGATGCTGTGCTCGATCTCCGTGCCGACGATGCGGCAACGGGGCTCGATCGACGTGAACGGCCCGACGTACGCGTCGCGGAGCTCCGTCCCGGCCCCGACGATCGCCGGCCCGCGGATGATGCTGTTCCGGACGATCACCCCGGCCTCGAGGACCACGTTCCCGTTGATCCGCGACGCCTCGTCCACGTCGCCCTCGATCTTGCCCGCCATCCCCTCCAGGATCAGCCGGTTGGCCTCCAGGATGTCCTCGATCTTCCCCGTGTCCTTCCACCACCCCCGGACGAGGTGCGGTTGGACCTCGTAACCGTGGTCGACCAGGTATTGGATGGCGTCGGTGATCTCGAGCTCGCCCCTCGGCGACGGCTTGATGGCCTCGGCCGCCTCGAAGATGTGCTCGTCGAACATGTACACGCCGACCAGGGCCAGGTCGCTCTTCGGCGCGTCCGGCTTCTCGACGAGGCGGGCGACGCGCCCGTCCGCCCGCAGTTCCGCGACCCCGAACATCTTCGGGTCCGGCACGGGCGTCAGCAGGATGAGCGAATTCGGCCGGCTCTCCCGGAACTTGGCAACAAGGGACGTGATGCCGCTTTTCAGGATGTTGTCCCCGAGGTACATGACGAAGGCGTCGCGCCCGAGGAACCCGCGGGCCGTCAGGACGGCGTGGGCCAGGCCGAGCGGCGCCTCCTGCTCGATGTACGTGATGCGCAGGCCCCAGCGCGACCCGTCCCCGCAGGCCGCCCGGATCTCGTCCCGGGTGTCCCCGACGATGATGCCCACCTCGGTGATACCGGCGTCGCGCAGGGCCTCGATCCCGTAGAAGAGGACCGGCTTGTTCGCGACCGGAACGAGCTGTTTGGCCTGGGTGAACGTCAGCGGCCTCAGCCGCGTGCCCTTGCCCCCGCTCAGGATCAAGCCTTTCAAAATCCCAGCCCTCCCAGGAAATCCGTCGTCTTCCCGATGTTCCCCAACCCCAGCGAGAACTTGATCTGGGTCTCGGGCTTCGACCGAAAGTAGAATACCTTGAGCTCGAACTCGAAATCAAGGCATTGATAATGATAGACAGCGCTCGAGGCGAGGTACAGGAGCTTTCGCTCCTTGACGTTGTAGTCGCATTCCGCCAGCAGGTCGATCGGAAGCTTCGGGACCTTGATGCCCGCCGAGGCCCCGATCTGATGCCGGTTCCCGAACACGGAGCTGACCTCGTCGCGGTACCACGCCCTCGAGCTCTTGAACCAGCTCAGCGACGCGAACCGCCCCGACATCCGCGACCCCGCGTTCGCGCTCAGCCGCAGGCTCGTCAGGCGGCTGTAGTACGGGTTGTACTCGGCCGACATGTCCAGGCTATACCGCCCCGCCGGGTAGATCCGCAGGCGCCCCTGGACCTCGGAGAAGCGCGGCACCTTCCCGTCGACCTTGAACAGGCTCAGCGGGCCCACCTCGGGCGCGAGATAGAACGTTTCGCTCAGCCCCACCTGGACGAGCTCCCGCGGCTGGTCGTTGGCGTCCTTGACATAGAACCTGTTCGTGAGCCCGTACTCGATCTGGTGATAACGGAAGAAATAGGCGTACGTCGTGATGATGCGCTGCGACTCCGGGATGGGGCTGTCGTAGCGATAGCTCGCGTACGGCTCGATGCTGTGCTTGAAGATCGGGTCCCCCCGGCCGTTCCGGTAGACCTTCGCGAACACCGGCCCGATGACCTCGGCCGTGACCGAGGCGCTCTTGGTGAAGAGCGGCTCGTCGACGACCTTCGTCGTCCCCGGCGCGTAGCTCTCCGGGTAATAGACGAAATTCCCCGTGACGGCCGTGTTCACCGTCAGCCAGGGGATCGCCGTGAACGGGGCCGAAAGCGTCGGGGCGAACGACAGGCTCCCGGCCTTCCTCTGCTTCCCCTTGTCGTAGTCCTGCTGCCAGCCGTATTCCTGGCGGCTGTAGCCCGACGCGAAGGACGCATGCAGCGGCCCGAGGAGCTTGACCTTGAACATGCTGAAGTTGATCTGCGGCAGGCTCTTGCTGATGATCGACCGGCCGAGCCCAAGCTGGCCGAAATTGGTCTCGAACTTCGAGACGCGCGCGCTCAGATTGAAGTAGGACCACGACCTCTGGAGGTAGACCTGGGAGCGGCGGTTCGAGACGATGGCCCGGCGGAAGTTGTTGTCGAACTCGCGGAGGAAGTCGTAGGACGACTGGAGGTCGACGTCCGCGACCAGGGTGAAGCCGAGCGGCAGGGGCTGGTTGTGGTTGAGGCGGAGGATATAGGCGTTCTCCTGCTTCTCCCCGGAGGCGTCGCGCTTGAACGTGAAGCCGTAGAGGTTGGCTTCGCCGCCCGTCCCGCCGCGGAAGAGGTACCGGAAGTCCAGCCCGCCGCCGACGCCGCGCGCCGCGTAGTAGTCCAGGTTGACCGTCGCGTCCATGTTGCGGGCGATGGCCCAGTAGAAGCCCTGCTGGTAGTTGAAGCCCTTCTGGTCCCGACCAGCCGATCCTGGGGATGAGGAAGCCGGTCGCCCGGTCCCGGCCGACGGGGTAGCGCATGTAGGGCATGTAGAAGACAGGGACCTTCTTGATGTGGAACACGGCGTTCCACATCTCGACGTAATCGTCCTTCCGGAAGTTCGCCCGGGAGGCGTCGAACCGCCAGCGCGGCACGGGCTGGGAGCAGGACGTGATCCGGGCCTCGAGGAGCCCGTAGAGGTTCCCCGCCTTCCGCTCGATCGACGCGGCGCGATAGAAGATGGTAGGGCTGGACCATGCCGTCCGCCTTGACCAGCGTTCCCTCCTTCGTCTCGAGGTTGATGCGGACCTCCTCGGCGGTCACCGACTCGTCGGGGAGCTGGATCGTGACGTTGCCCGTGGCCAGGCAGTCCTTGGTCTCGGTGTCGATCTCGACCCTGTCCGCGAAGAGCCGGAGGTCCTTGTAGCGGATCTCGACGTTGCCGGCGAGGAAGATGCGGTCCTTCGTCTTCTCCTGGGTGCGGGCGTAGACGGTGATATCCTCCGCGCCCTTGGCGGGCTCGGCCTGGGGTGCGGCGGGCGGCGGAGGGGCCTCGACCGTCTGGGCCTCCGGGGTCTGGGCCGCGGAGGGGGCGGAAGACGACAAGAAGGAGAACGGCCGGAACGGCGCGCGCAGACCGCCTTCAGGGCCGCCGGGAACACCGCATATCGGGTCCGTCCTCGCATGGGGTTCATTATATCATCCGTATGTCAGATTCAACAGCCGGGCTCCCCCGTTGGTTGCGCTTGACAAGGCCGGGGCTGCGGGGCCTAAAAAGGAGCGTCCGTTTCGAGTTTTCAGGGTCGTTGAGAAGCGGGTTCCGCCGCGTCTCGCCTCGAGGAGCATCCGCCCGCCCGGCTTGGGCCTCGAACACGTGATCTCGTTCGAGGGGAGCCGATCGAGGACTACGGAGACGATCGTCCGACGTTGATCCGGCTGGAAAACGGGCGATCCGGCGCCATCATCTTTAGCTTTGCTCCCGCAACAGAATTGATTACAATGGTTTTGATCGAATGCGTGAACCATCCGAGGGGGGCTTATGGAACCGTACGAAAACGAAGTCGACCTGATCGAATACCTCGAGACTCTCTGGAAACGACGGTGGCTCATCATCGTCCCGACCGTCATTATCGCTCTCCTCGCCGGCATCGTCAGCTACCTGATCCCGCCTCAATGGGAGGTCGATGCCATCATCCAGCCGAGCAAGTTCTTCGTCCAATCCGAGCAGGGGACGTTCACGGAAGTCGTGGTCATAGATCCCAACCTGCTCGCCGGACAGATCAATCAGGGATCCTACGACCGCATGATCGGCGCCAAGCTGAACCTGGACCCAAGGAAATTCCCGAAGCTGACGGCCACGAGCCTGAAGGACACCAAATTGGTCAGGGTGAGCCTCCGGACCGGGGACGGAGACAAGGACCGCCCGATCCTAAACGCTCTATTCGAGCTGATCAAGAGCGAGCTCGACCGGAAGATCGACGTCGAGATCAAGAGCATCGCGACACAGATCGCCTCGAAAGAAAACGATATCAAGGCCAGGGGATTCGATATCCAATCCCTGGACATCGAGATCGAGAGGGCCCGGCAGGAGATCGTCGCCGCCGGGAACAAGCTGAAGATCTCGGAAGAGCGGTCCCGCGGCCTCGTCGAGGAAATGAAGGGCGTCAAGGCGCGCATCGACGAGATCGAGAAACAACAGAGATCGATGCTTGCCGAGAAACCGAGCGGGCTCGAGACCCTGGGGCTCCTCCTTTACTCCAACGAGGTCCAGCAGAACTTCCGTTACTACAATACTCTAGAGGAGAGCCTGAGCACGGAAAAGAACACCCAAGAGGACCTCCGGCTGTCCCTCCACGAGAAAGAGCAGATCATCAAGGGCATCAAAACCCAGATCGAGAAGGTCAACCAGGAGATCGTCGTACTGCGGAGCGACATGGATCTCGTGGAGGAAAGGAAGCAGCGCATCGATTACGCCCAGCTCGTCAAGGAGCCGACCGTATCGCTGAATCCGATCTTTCCGAAGAAGAGGGCGAACGTCGCGATCGCCGGCATATTGGCGTTCTTCTCTTTCTCGATCCTGGCGCTCATCCTGGAATCCGTCAAAAGATGGAAGACCCGGCTCATATCCGGCTCCCGAAGCCAATGACGGGCAGATGTCCGAGCGGGGCTGTCCCTAATTTAACTTGACACACAGACCCGTCGCTTCTTAGAATTGGATAGGCGTTTAGCCTCGCGGCCGACGGATGAGTGATGGAAACTGAGAATGGCAGGCCGTTTCCTCTTCCAAGAGTGGTAGCGTTCCTATAATAGCCGCCGTCCCTAATTAATATGCGCGCTTCACGTACGGTCGCCCCGGGTCTCCCCCATCACGTGCTCCAGTACGGAAATTACGGCCACCGTGTGTTCGAGGACGCCGGCGATTATGAACATTATCTCGGCTGGCTCGCCGAATACTGCCGGCGTTTCGGCGTCGAGATCTGGGCCTATTGCTTGATGCCGAACCACGTCCATCACGTCTGCGTCCCGGGAACAGAAACCGGACTGGCCCGAACCTTCAATGCCCTGCATATGCGCTACGCACAGTACTTCAACCTGAAGCGCAATCTTCAGGGACATCTCTGGCAGGGGCGCTTCTATTCTTCCATCCTCGACGACCGGCATGCTTATGAAGCCGTGCGCTTTGTCGAAACAAATCCCCTCCGCTGGCGCCTCGTCAACGAGGCCCAGGCTTATCCCTGGTCGAGCGCCCGGAGTCATGCCGCGGAGGCGGCCGATCCGGTGCTCCAGTCCGCCTGTCCGATCAAGGCCCGCGCGGGGGACTGGACCGTCTATCTGCAGGGGCCCGCCGATATCGCCGCGGTCGAGGCGCTCAGAAAGAACATGAAATCCGGAAAGCCCTGCGGGGACCGGGAGTTCGTCCGGGCTCTTGAAAGCATGTTGAGCCGGGACTTGACGGTCAGGCCCAGAGGAAGGCCGAGAAAGGTGGTCGCATGATCAAGGAACGTGAGATCCTTTTATCCAAGATCGATTCCCGCCGGGCCAGGGTCGCCGTGATCGGCCTCGGCTATGTCGGCCTGCCGCTCGCCGTGGAATTCGCCAAGGCGGGCTTCCCGACGTTCGGCATCGACGTCGACGACCGCAAGGTCGCCGCGCTCAACGCCGGACGCTCCTATGTCCTCGACGTCCCCCAAAGCGATCTCGCGGGAGTGGTCCCCTCGGGGCATCTAAAGGCGACGTCGGATTTCGGCGTTCTGCGCGAGTGCGACGCCGTGTCCATCTGCGTCCCGACCCCCCTGTCGAAGACCCATGATCCGGACCTGTCCTATGTGGTCGCGGCCGTCGATAAGGTCGCCCGGCACGTCCATCCCGGGATGCTGATCGTCCTTGAGAGCACTACTTACCCCGGTACGACCGACGAGATCATCATCCCGAAGGTCGTCCGGAGCGGCCATGAAGTGGGCCGGGACGTCTTCGTAGCGTTCTCGCCGGAGCGCACCGACCCCGGGCCGCAAGGACTTCACGCTGAAGACGACCCCGAAGATCGTCGGGGGGGCCACGCCGGCGTGCCTCGAGATCGCCACGGCGCTTTACTCCCATATCACCGGAAGGACCGTTCCGGTCAGCTCCGTCGCCGCCGCGGAGATGGCTAAACTGCTCGAAAACACGTTCCGGGCGGTGAACATCGCCCTGGCGAACGAGACCCTTCTCATCTGTGACAAGCTGGGGCTCGACGCCTGGGAGGTCATCGAGGCCGCCGCTACGAAGCCGTACGGATTCATGAAGTTCACGCCCGGCCCCGGGGTCGGCGGCCACTGCATCCCGCTCGATCCCCAGTACCTCTCCTGGAAGCTGAGGACGCTGGATTACAACGCACGGTTCGTCCAGCTCGCGGAAGAGATCAACGGGCACATGCCGGCCTATTGGGTCGGCAAGGTCGTCGACGTCCTCAACGCCGCGAAGAAGGCCGCGAACGGCAGCCGGGTGCTGGTCCTGGGCGTGACCTACAAGCCCGATATCGACGACCTGCGAGAAAGTCCGGCTCTCGATATCATCAAGCTGTTGGTGAAATTGGGCGCCGCGGTGAGCTATCACGATCCGTTCGTGACCTCGTTGAAGCACGAGGGACTCGACGTCCCGTTCGCCGAGCTGACGGACGCGTCCCTGGACAAGGCCGATTGCGTGATGATCGTGACCGATCACGCCGCCTACGATTGGGACCGCCTGAGGCCCTCGGTCCGGGCCTTCGTCGATTGCCGGAACGCGCTGAAAAAAGTAGGGAGGTGGCCGCATGAACCGACGAGAGCTGACGGGACACGTTCAAGGGAAAGACCGTCCTCGTGACCGGGGGCACGGGAAGCTTCGGTCACCAGATCATCCGGGAGCTTCTGGCGCTCGACGCCGCCCGCATCCACGTCTACAGCCGGGACGAGAAGAAGCAGTACGACATGGCCATGTCGTATCGCCGGCATCGGAACCTGCTGTTCAACATCGGCGACGTCCGGGACCTCGAGAGGACGCGCGACGCGATGCGCGGCGTCGACATCGTCTTCAACGCGGCCGCCCTCAAACAGGTCCCGAACTGCGAGTACGCGCCGTTCGAGGCCGTCGCGACCAATGTCATCGGCGCCAACAACGTCCGGCGGGCCGCGATCGAGGCCGGCGTGAGCACCGTCGTCTCGATCAGCACGGACAAGGCCGTCAAGCCGGTCAACGTCATGGGCATGACCAAGGCGCTCCAGGAACGGATCATGCTCGATCCGTCGTACAGCGGAGGGGCCACGAGGTTCGTGTGCGTCCGTTACGGGAACGTCCTGGGCAGTCGCGGAAGCGTCGTCCCCCTGTTCTTCGACACCATCAAAAAAGGCCTCCCGCTCCCGATCACCCACCCCGATATGACGCGGTTCCAGCTGACATTGAAGGAAGCCGTCCGGCTCGTCCTCTGGGCGACCGTCAAGGGCGAATCCGGCGATCTCTGGGTCCAAAAGATGCCCGCGGCGCGGATCCCCGACCTGGGGCTGGCGCTGGCCCATGGCCTCACCGGCCGGAAGGACTATCCCCTGGCCGTCATCGGGCTGCGGCCGGGCGAGAAGATGCACGAGGTCCTCGTCTCTGAAGAGGAAATGTGGCGCGCCACGGAGCTCAAGAACTATTTATGTGATCCCGTCCTGGGCGAGATCCCAGGACAAGAAGACCCCCGAGGGGGTCCGGGTCTCCGAATATTCCTCCGCGGGGACGCATCTTCTGACCCGGGAGGAGCTCCTGGCCCTGCTGAAGTCCGACGGCTGGTTCGGGCCCGACGCCCCGAGAATGGCCGCCAAAGGGATCGAGATCGATGAAGGCTGAGCGCGCGCCCATTCCCCTGTTCAAGGTCTTCCTGGCCCCCGAGCGGGAGCTCATGCCGCGTCTCCGGGACGTCCTTTACAGCGGCCAGATCAGCGAGGGCGCGCCCGTCTATGAGTTCGAGAGGAGGTTCTCCGCCTTCGCCGGACTCCCCAACGTCCTTTCTTTCTACAGCGGCACGGCCGCCCTCCACGCCGCCCTGATCCTTGCCGGCGTCGGGGCCGGGGATGAGGTCATCTCGACCCCGATGACCGCGGAGCCGACGAACATGGCTATCCGCCATGCCGGCGGCACGATCGTCTGGGCCGACGTGGACCCCGCCAACGGGAACCTCACGGCCGCGGCGATCGCCGACCGGGTCACCCCGCGAACGAAGGCCGTCATGGTCGTCCATTACGGCGGGATCCCCGCCCCGATGGACGGCATCCGGGAGATCGCCGGGCGGGCCGGCGTGCCGGTCGTGGAGGACGCGGCCCATGCCCTCGGGGCGCGCTACGGCGACCTGCCGATCGGGGCCCTCTCCGCGTACGCCGTCTTTTCTTTCCAGGCCGTCAAGCACCTGACCACTGTGGACGGCGGCATGTTGGCCTGCCGGGATCCCGGCGATCTTCCGCGCGGGCGCGCCCTCCGCTGGTTCGGGATCGACCGTCAAGCCTCCCGGACCGAGGTGGACGTGACGACTGTCGGCTACAAGTATCACATGAACAATGTCAACGCGACGATCGGCCTGGTCCAGCTTGATCATGCCGCTTCCGTGATCGAACGGCATGTCGCCAACGGCCGCTTTTTCGATGCCGCTCTTCGGGGAATTCCCGGGCTGGACCTCTGCGGTTGGGAAGAAAAGGCCCGGCCCTCCTATTGGTTCTACACGGTCCTGGCGGAGCGGCGAGAGGAGCTCTCCCGATACCTCACAGAGCACGGGATCGGGAATTCCCAGGCCCACAGACGCAACGATCTGCATTCCGTGTTCGCGTCCAGCCGCCGGGATCTTCCCGGCCTCGATATCTTCTATTCCCGCATGCTTCATATCCCATGCGGTTGGTGGGTAAGCGATGAGGACAGGGAATTCATCGTCGAAGCGATCCGGCGGGGATGGTGACCCCGTGCGCGCGGGCGCGCCGGGGGAGCTGCCCCGGGCGGATCGGAGAGTCCGGAAAGACATGATCCCGCTCTACAAGGTGCACATGCCGCCCGATATCGGGAGCCTCGTGTCCGGCGTTCTGCGCTCCGGGCGACTCTCCGGGGGGCCGTATGTCGACAGGTTCGAGGCCCTCCTCGGCGAATATCTCGGGAATCCGCTGGTCTCGGCGACAGGCGACGTCTCTTCGTCGCTGACCCTTTGCTTGCGCCAGGCCGGCGTCGGGCCCGGAGCCGAGGTCCTGATGTCTCCGCTCGTCTGCTTATCGACGAGCAGTCCGGTGAAGAACCTCTTTGCCGATATCCGCTGGTGTGACGTCGATCCATTGACGGGGAATATCGACCCTGCCGAAATCGCGAAAAGGATGACGCCGCGAGCCAAAGCGATCGTGGTCTATCACTGGGCCGGCAATCCCGCCGACCTTGCGGCGATCCATGCGGCAGCCCGGGATCACGGCCTCGCCGTCATCGAGGATGCCGGAGAGGCGCTCGGCGCCGAATACCACGGAAAGAAGATCGGCGCAACCGGTTCGGACTTTACGGTCTTTTCGTTCTATCCCAACCGTCACCTGACGACCATCGAAGGCGGAGCCATCGCCTGCGCGCATAAGGATGACTATGAAAAAGTGCGCCGGCTGAAGCGGTACGGAATCCATCGGGCCAGTTTCCGCGACGAAGACGGCGAAATCAATCCCGCATCCGATATCCCTGTTGCCGGTTGGAACTCCTACATGAATCACGTGGCGGCCACGGTCGGGGTCGCGCAGATGGAGCACCTCCCCCGGATCGTGGCCCGTCATCGGGAGAACGGCCTGTTCTACGATCATATGCTGGTGGATGCTCCTGGGGTAACGGTCTTACGAAGGCCTGCCGATTCATCCTCGGCCTACTGGGTCTACACGTTCCTCGCCCGGGAGCGCGACCGCCTTCTCGAGGCGCTCCGCCGGAACGGGGTTCAGGCCTCGAAGGTCCATCTCCGGAACGATCTTTATACGGCGTTCGGGAGCGGCCCGGAGGACCTTCCGGGCGTGAAGGAATTCTCGGACCACTGCCTGAGCGTCCCTTGCGGCTGGTGGGTGACCGACGAGGAGCGCTCCCGAATATCGGACCTCATCCGTCATGAAGCGCACTGACGCAGGCGTTGATGGCGCGGATATCCGCATCCGGCCGTGCGCGCCTTCGGACCTGCCCGCGGTCATCGCCGCCGTCGATCGGGAGTTCATCTTCGATAAGGGGCGATCGCTCTCCATGGCCCGCCGTTACCCGAACGTCCTGTCCCTCGATAACCTCGGACACATCCTCGTCGCCGGAAGCCGCCGCTCGATATGCGGCGCGCTGGGGATCAGGACCTTCGATTATGCCGACGGGCCCCGCGTCTGGCGGGGCGCGATGATCGGCATGGTCTGGGTCGATCCCCGCTGCAGGGGAAAAGGGCTCGGGAGGGCGCTGATGGCAGAGGCCGAGCGCGTCCTCAAGGAAGAGAGTCTGGACTTCGGCGTGCTGTGGACGGGGATCCCCGGATTCTATGAGCCGGGAGGCTGGTCCCCGAAGGATCCCAGCCTGTTCGGAGAAGCGCTCGCAGGTTCCCCGGCCCCGGGTGCGGCCCCGGCGGTCCCGATGCCCCTGAGTCCGGAGGATGCCGTGCGCCTGGAAAGGGCGAGGGCTTGCCTGGAATCCCGCCGCGTCATCCGAAAGCCCGCCGACTACAGGGTCATCCCGACGCCCGCCGTCGAGGTTCTCTGCTTTTGGGCTTCCGGAACGGGAGCCGAGGGGTATGCCCTTGCGGGCGAAGCGGATGGGGAGGGCTACTTATACGAGATGGTGGCGCCTCCGGAGCTTTGGGACGGATTGTGGTCCGGCCTGATGGGGCGTTTCAAGCGGCTCTGGGTCAACGGCCGGGCGGGCGATCCCTTCTCCCGATGGATTGCGGACAAAGGCTTTGCTCTTCTCCGGCCCCAGAGCAAGACCATGTGGCATCGCCTGTCCCGCGTCGCGTCCCCGGCTCCCTGGGAGACCTGGCACATCCCCTACTTCGATCGGATCTGAATGATGATCAGACGGAACATCGTGGCGAACATGATCGGCCGCGCCTGGGGGGTCCTATCGGTCTATTTATTCGTTCCGCTCTACCTGAAGTTCCTCGGGATCGAAGCCTTCGGCCTCGTCGGATTCTACTCCACGCTTCTCGGGGTGCTTGCCTTCGCGGACCTGGGGCTGACGGCGACGCTCAGCCGCGAAATGGCCCGCCTTGAGGCTCGCGAAGGCACGGCCGGGGAGATGGGCGACCTTCTCCGGACGTATGAATCCATCTATCTCGGCATCTCTCTGGCCCTCGCTTCCGTGATATGGCTTCTGGCGCCGGTCATCGCCGGGCGCTGGCTTCAAGCCAGCGCGCTTCCCCCGGCGGAGATCGCTTCGGCCATAAGGATCATGGGAATCGCCATCGCCTTCCAACTGCCGGCCACCCTGTATTCGGGCGGGCTTTTCGGCCTGCAAAGGCAGGTCATGGCCAATTTCCTTTCGATCGGCTGGAGCGTATTGCGCGGGGTGGGCTCGGTGCTGGTGTTATGGTTCGTGTCCCCAACGATCCTGGCTTTCGCTTTCTGGCAGCTCTTCTCGAATGCCGCTTATTGTTTCGCGGTTCGCTCCGGCCTTTGGCACTCCTTGCCCGCCCCGCCGGCCCGGCCGGGATTCAAGAGCGCGGTGCTCCGCAACACATGGCGTTACGCATCGGGGCTGGCCTGCCTGACCCTCTTATCGGGCATTCTGAAGCAGGCGGACAAGCTGGCGGTCAGCAAACTGATGCCTTTGGAGGTCTTTGGGTACTACACGCTTGCGGGCTCGCTGGCCATGGCGCCCCTCCTGCTCGCCAATCCTATCGCCATCGCCGTCTTCCCCCGCCTGACCGGACTTGTCTCCACGGGCGACGGAGCTCCGCTCAAGCGGATCTATCACAGGGCTTGTGCTCTGGTCAGCGTCGCCGTCTTCCCGGGGGCATTGACGCTGGCTCTCTATGCAGGCGATTTCATCTTTGCCTGGACGGGCTCCGTCGCCGCCGGCCATAAGGTAGGGACCGTCGCCGCCCTCCTGTTGGCCGGTCAGGCCATGCAAGCCATTACGGTCGTGCCGTATTATCTGGCCCTCGCGCACGGGAATATCAAGCTGAACCTGTGGATCGGCACGGCTTCGGTGCTGATCATCACACCGCTCCTCATTCTCCTGATCAAGAGGTTCGGCGTCGTCGGCGGAGGGATCTCATGGCTGATCCTGACCCTCTGCACATTGCCGCCCTATATGTATTTTCTACACCGCCGCTTCCTGCCCGGCGAGTCCCTCTCCTGGATCCTGCACGATATCGGGCGCCCCCTGCTGGCGTCCCTGCCCGCGATCATCCTGGCCTCACATCTATGGCCTCACTCATCGACCCGCGTGATCGTCTTCGCCCAGATCGGCCTGGTCTGGGGCGTCTCGCTCGTCTCCGCCGTAATGGCCATGCCCGAATTCCGCGGCGAGCTCATCCTGAGGGCGAGAAAGCTTCTGGGCGCGTCGATGGAGAGAAGGCCGGATTGACATGAGGATCGCCGCCGTCACGATCGCCTATAACGACCATTACAAGATCAGGGAGTGGCGTTCGCATTACGAAGAATATAGGAACGAGATCTTTCGGCATATCATTGTCGACAACGGCTCCGACCCTGATTTTTCCCGGCTTCTCGATACTCTATTCCCCGACTCGATCATCATCAAAAGAGATACGAACATGGGGACCACGGCCGCCTACAACGAGGGGATCAGATACGCCCTGGAAAACAACGAGGTCGATTCCCTCCTCCTGATCGGAAACGACATTCGCCTGCCTTCCGGAAATCTCTCGATCCTCCACAAGGCCCTTTTCGATCGCGAGTCCTGCGGCGCCATCATGCCGATCCTCTTTTCCAAAGACTCCGACCTCATCGAGAGCTACGGGGCCGAGATCAATAGGGTGCTGTTCCTGAGCCAGGCGCACAGGAACGAAAAGGTTCGCGATGCGCTGCCCGAGATCCGCGAGGTGGGAGCCGTCGGCGGGCGGTATTCACCTGGCCAAAAGGGGGACCTACGAGACCATCGGACTCCAGGACGAGAGCCTGTTCATGTACGGAGACGAGATCGATATGGGAATCAGAATGGCCGCAACCGACATCAAGGCGATGGCCACGAGGCGGGCCGTCGCCTGGCATCAGCACATTTCGCCGACCGGCTCGTCGTGCCGCGAGCGATATGCCGTATTCCTCATCCGAAGGAACAACATCTATCTGGCTTATAAGCACTTCGGGTTCCCGCGGGCGCTGGCCGTATTCTTCACTCTGATGGCGAGGACGCCGGTCATGGCCGCCGCTTTCCTGAAAAAACGGGCCCCGGGTCATCTCCGTTACTATTGGCTCGGCTGCATTTGCGGAATATGCCGGATTCAAAAGAACTTTCGCTTCATTGTCGATAATTTGGGGGATGAGGGACGCCGAAGGCGTGAGGCCCGTTCCCAAGCCGCCCCCCCGGCGCCGCGGAAAGTCCGATGATCGAGCCTGACGTTACGAAAACGGCCGTGAGCGGGACCCGAAAGCTCCTGAGCCGGGCGCTGTTCCTGACCGCTCTGGGGCCGCTATACAACGACATCCTTCTATTCCGCGTCGCCGGATTCGCGGTGACGCCGGTGCATCTGATGCTCGTCGTGACGGTCATCGCCGCCCTCATGAGCCCTCGACACGTCAACGGGCCGCTCGCCCTGATCGTCCTCTCCATGCTCCTCCTCGAGGTCTCCCACGCCCTGTTGTTCGGGTCCCTCTTCCGGGCGGACTGGGTGAGGTCCTTCGCACAATATCTCGTCTACGCGACCGCTTTTGTCCTGGTCGCGGGAGTGGCGTTGGAACGTGAGGATCTGCTGGGCATCGCGCCCTGGCTCCGAAGATGTGCGGTCTTTTTCTCTGGTCTGGGCATCATTCAATTCGTCCTGAACAACTCCGGCTTTGCCCTGTCGTTGCCCGCATACCTTCGCGTCAAGGCTTACGATCCCTTTGCCGAAGCCCGGACCGGGGGCTTCGTTCCGGCCCAGGGCCTGGCCATGGAACCGTCCTATTACGCCATCGGTCTCGTCATGCTGCTGGCGCTCGTTCTGTTCTTCGATACCGTCGTGCCCCCCCATCATAAAGGCCTTTCCCGCGCCGCCGTTCTGATGCTCCTTGCCGGGATCGCGACCTCTTTCTCCATGACGGGCATAATTTCGGCGGGCCTCGTCATTTTCGTACATCTTGCGTCCTCCGGCCCGACTAAAAGGATCAGGAATATTATCATGCTCGGCGTGCTCCTTTTGATCCTTGTCGCGAGCGGGGTCGTCCGGCCCATCGGGTCACGGCTGAACAGCATCGCCCGGGGCGCCGACAACTCGGCCTTGGTCAGGGTCGAGCTGGCCGTTCGGGTGTTCTTCGCTCCGGCGAGGGACCTGGAGACGTTCTTTCTGGGCACGGGTCTGGGGCTGGAGGCGCGCAATGCCGATGATTACTTCCGCCTCTACCATGATGTGGCCCTGATCGCCCCGGAAAGCGACACGGTCAGGATCCACAACATCCTGACGGCGCTCAGGTATCTCCAGGGCTGGTTGGGGGTCCTCCTGTATGGGATCCTGATGGGAACGATGCTCCTGGTCACGAAGGGAGAATGGCGTCCGTTCGCCGTCCTGCTGAGCTTCCTCATCCTCTTCCACTTCGCCGTGGGCTTATACCTGGCGCCGGGCACCTGGGCCGCATTCGCCCTATGGGCCGTTCTGCGGCGCTCCCAGCTATCCATGTCCAAACTTCCCGAAGAGGCCTTCTCCTCATGACGGATCAGCCGTGAGCCCACGACGCCGCTTGCCCCTTCTCTTCCTTTCCTGGGAAAGCCTCTGGCCCGCCCACAGCGGCGCGGCCCTGAGAAGGCTGGGGTTGTTCACGGAGCTCAGTAAAACCTGTTCCGTCGACCTTATCGTGTTGACGCGCCAGCCGCTCCCCTTGGAGGGATCGGCCTTTCTCGGCGCCCGCGCGCAAAACGTCACCTGGCTCCCATTGCGCGACGTCGCGATAAGGGACAGGTTGCGGGCGCTCGGCCGGATGTTGCGCCGAGGCTATCCGTACCACAGCGCGGTCCTTGAATGTTCTCTCGCCGAACATCCCGAGATCAGGCGCAGGATCGCCGATTTCCCGGGGATCGTATTCACGAGCACGGGTCATTGGGGGACGCTGATCCGTGACCGCCCGTCGCCCAACTGGATCCTGAACCAATGCGACGCCGACGTAGACCTCTGGAGGGTCTACGCGAATCAAGCGACGCATCCCCTTTCGCGCTGGGCCGCGCGCCTGAACTATCGCCTCGCGCGCCGTCACTATCCGCGGATCTACGCCAATGTCGGCCGCATCATCTCGGTTTGCGAAGAGGATCGGCTCCAGACCCTTTCCCTGGCCCCTCGAGCCCGGGTGGACGTAATCGAGAATGGCGTCGATTGTTCGTACTATGCCCCCCACAAGGCGCCGCGGACCGGCCCGCCCCGGCTCCTCTTCACCGGCACCTCCGCCGCCCGTAATGTGACGGCGCTTCGGGGATTCGTGAAGAACGTTCTGCCTCTGATCCGGTCAAAGGTCCCTGAATCGGAGCTTCTCGTGGGGGGCGACTTCAGCGCCAAGGCCCAGGCCGGGTTCGCGGGAATCCCCGGCCTGCGCTTCACCGGACGCGTCGACGATATGCGGCCGGTCTTCGAGCAAAGCGATGTCTTCGTGGCCCCTTTCGAGGAGACCCACGGCTCGAAGCTCAAGGTCGCGGAGGCGATGGCCATGGGGATGGCCATCGTGACGACGCCCGCCGGCATTCGGGGATTCTCGCTCATCGACGGGGAATCGGTCCTGGTCGCCCGGGACGACGAGCGATTTGCCGCCCTGGTCACGCGGCTGCTCCGGGATCCCCTCGAGCGGGAGCGGCTCGGCGCCGCGGCCAGGCACGCGGCCCTCGCGACGATCGATTGGGCCGTCCTGGGGAAGAGATTGACGCACATCGTCGAAAGCGCACGCGCTCAAAGGAGCCGGCCGTGAGCCTGTGAAATGCGGATATTATATCTTCATCAATACTTCACCCTGCCGTCCGGGGCCGGCGGCACGCGCTCCTACGAGATGTCCCGCCGCCTCGCCGCGGCCGGGCATCGGGTGACCGTGATCACATCCACGGCCAACCTGGGGGAGATCTTTCCGCCGGCGGCGGGTTGGCAGGCCCGGGATGTCGAAGGGATTCATTTGGAAGCCGTCGGCGTGCCCTACGACAACGCGATGTCGTTCATCGAGCGCATCAGGGCCTTCGTCCGATTCGCCGCCCGCGCGTCCTGGCATGCCGCGAAATTCGACCCCGACGTCGTCTTCGCTACCAGTACGCCGCTGACGATCATCATCCCGGCCCTCGCGGCGCGCCTGCGGCGCCGCGTTCCGCTGGTTTTCGAAGTGCGCGATCTGTGGCCGGACCTGCCCATCGCCGTGGGGGCGCTCCGCCATCCCCTGGCCAAGGCGGCCGCCCGATGCCTGGAATGGATCGCCTATCGCGCGTCGACCCATGTCGTGGCGCTCTCTCCCGGCATGGCCCGCGGCGTCATGCGGCGCGGCATACCCGCTTCGAAAGTGACCGTCATTCCCAACGGCTGCGACGTCGCCCTTTTCGAGGTTCCCGCCGTGGACGGGGAATGGGTCCGTCAGCGGCTGGGAATGACGCCCGGACAGCCGCTGGTCGTCTATGCCGGGGCCTTCGGCCTTGTCAACGGATTGGGCTATCTGGTGGACCTGGCCGCCTCCATGAGAGCCATCGCCCCGGAGATCCGCTTTCTGCTCGTGGGGAGCGGCGCCGAAGCCGACGAATTGAAAGCCCAGGCCGAGCGCGCGGGGATCCTCGATCGCACCCTGTGGATCTGGCCGCCGGTCCCGAAATCCCAGGTCCCGGGGCTGATGGCCGCCGCGACGACCGCGGTTTCCGTGGTCATCCCTCTGAAGGCCCTGGAGGATAATTCCGCGAACAAGTTCTTCGACGCGCTGGCGGCCGGGAAGCCGGTGGCCGTGAATCACGAAGGCTGGCAGGCCGATATCCTTCGGGAGAGCGCCGCGGGCATCGTCCTCCCGGCGGACGACGCCGCGATGGCGGCCGGCCTGTTATCGGATTTCCTCCATGATCCGGACCGCCTGGATAAGGCTTCGGCGGCTTCCCGGCGATTGGCCCACGATGTGTTCTCCCGAGATCTTCTCGCCGCCCGGTTGGCGCACGTCCTGGAAGCGGCGGTCGGGAAGCGACCGGCGGGAAACGCCGGGAGCCCTATGGGAACGCGAGGCCCGCGGTGAACGATCGCGCCAGGGACGTCGGACACCGGGAAGAGGGGCTTTACCGGCGCCTCGGTAAGCGCCTGCTCGACATCGCCCTGGCGCTTCCGGCCCTGGTCATCCTGGCGCCCTTCATGGGCGTGCTGGCCGTGCTCGCAGGCCTGATCCTCGGCCCTCCCGTTCTATTCCGCCAGCGGAGGCCTGGATGGCGGGCCAAGGCCGTTCACCCTGGTCAAGTTCCGCACGATGGTCGAAGCCCGGGACGGTGAGAACCCCTGTTCATCGGACGCCGATCGCTTGACGCCTTTCGGGCGGGTCCTCCGCGGGCTCAGCCTGGACGAGCTGCCCGAGCTCCTGAACGTCCTGAGGGGCGACATGAGCCTCGTAGGTCCCCGTCCCTTGTTGATGCAATATCTCGAGCGGTACACTCCGGAACAGGCAAGGAGACACGAGGTCAAGCCTGGGATAACCGGCTGGGCCCAGGTGAACGGCCGGAACGCGCTGACTTGGGAAGAACGATTCGAGCTGGACGTCTGGTACGTGGACCATGTCTCTTTGCGGCTCGACATCCTGATCCTGGCGCGGACCATGTGGAAGGTGCTGAAGCGCGAGGGCATCAATCAGCCGGAGCATGCGACGATGAAAGAATTCATGGGAAGCGGAGAGCACGAATGAGCAAACGCGTGTACATTTATGGTTCGGGCGGGCATGCCAGGGTCATCGCAGATATCCTCGTCGCCGAAAGAAAGGAAGTCCTGGGCTTCATCGATGACGACCCGTCGAAATGGAGGAAGGACGGGCCGGGCCCTGAGGTCATCGGCTTTGAGGCGTTCCCGGGGAAGGAAGCGGATTTCTGGGTGATCATAGGCATAGGCGACAACGGGGCCCGGAAGCGGGTCGCCGCAAAGATGGAGGCGGCCGGAAGGCCGCGATTCGATACGGCCGTTCATCCGTCGGCCGTCATCAGCGGCAACACGAGCCTCGGTCAGGGGACGGTCGTCATGGCCGGCGCCGTGATCAATTGCGGCTCAACGATCGGACGGCATGTGATCATCAACACGGGGGCGTGTATCGATCACGATTGCCGAATCGACGATTTCGTCCATATCTCCCCGGGGGCCCGCCTCGGAGGCGGGGTCTCGGTCGGGGCCGGAAGCTGGATCGGGCTGGGCGCCTCGATCATCAATAATTGCCGGATCGGCAGGAACGTCATCGTGGGAATGGGAGCGGTCGTGATCAAGGACATACCGGATTCCTGGGTGGTGGCCGGCAATCCGGCGCGCTTCCTCAGGATGAACGAGGAAGACTGACATGCCGCGCATCTATCTCTCCCCTCCCCACATGTCCGGCGAGGAGCAGGCGTTCGTCGCCGAGGCGTTCCGGTCGAACTGGATCGCGCCGCTCGGGCCGATGGTGGACGCCTTCGAGACGGAGGTGTGCGCGCGCGTCGGCGTCGCCCACGGCGCGGCGCTGTCCTCGGGGACGGCGGCCCTGCATCTGGCGATGCTGCTCCTCGATATCCGGGCCGGCCAGGAGGTTCTCTGCGCGACCCTGACCTTCAGCGCGACGGCGAACGCGATCACCTATGTCGGCGCGCGGCCCGTGTTCATCGACAGCGACAGGGAGACATGGAACCTGGACCCGGACCTTCTCGAGGAGGAGCTGGCGGGGCTCGCGAAGAACGGCCGCCGGCCCGGGGCGGTCATTGCCGTCGACCTTTACGGGCAATGCGCCGATTACGGGCGCATCGAGGAGATCTGCCGGGCCCATGGCGTGCCTCTCATCGAGGACTCGGCCGAGGCCCTGGGCGCGACCTGCGGCGGGAAACAGGCCGGAGCTTTCGGCAAGATGGCCGTCTTTTCGTTCAACGGGAACAAGATCATCACGACCTCCGGCGGAGGAATGCTGGTTTCCTCCGATGGGGATCTCGTCCGCAGGGCCCGCTTTCTGGCCACGCAGGCCCGGGACCCGGCCCCGCATTATCAGCACTCCCGCATCGGCTACAATTACCGGATGAGCAACATCCTGGCCGCGATCGGGAGGGGACAGCTCAGGGCGCTGGATGAGCGGATCGCGGCGAGACGCCGCAACTTTGAGCATTATCGGGCCGCCCTGTCGGGGCTCCCGGGCATCGAATTCATGCCCGTCGCTTCCTACGGGAAGCCGAACTATTGGCTGACCGTCATTTTGATCTCTCCGGAGGAGTTCGGCGCGGACCGTGAAGGGGTGCGGCGGCCCTCGAGGCCGAAGATATCGAAGCCCGGCCGATCTGGAAGCCGATGCACCTTCAGCCGGTCTTCGCCGGATGCCGCGTTCGGGGCGGGGATATTTCCGCGGATCTTTTCGCGCGCGGATTGTGTTTGCCCTCGGGCAGCCGGATGAGCTATGATGATCTGGACCGCGTGGTGGGAACCGTCAAGAGCTGTCGGGGGACAGCGTGATCGGCGCGATCGGAGAAGCGCCCCTGGGGAGGGGTATATTTTATTGATGGGAACCGAAGCATGAATTCATTTATCAAGCTCCTATTCCGCAAGTTCCGACAGGGCCTCATCGACCTCGTTATCTTCGCTTTGTCCCTGGCTGCCGCCTATGTCATCCGTTTCGAGGGGGCGATCCCGGCGAACTTCCTCAAGCAGATCCCCGTCCTTCTGCCCTATATCATCATTGCCCGTTCCTTGTCCTTCCAGGCATTTTCCGTCTACAGGATCGCTTGGCGCTACATCTCAATCCACGACGCTTTCCGGATCTTTAAAGCCATCCTGCCGGTGACCGCGCTGTTGGTCCTGGTCCGTTATCACGCGCCTTCTCACCTCGCCCTGTTGCGCATCCCGATCAGCATCATCGCCCTGGAGTTCCTGCTGGTGACCCTGGGAACGGCGGGAATCCGCATGGTCCGCAGGGTTCTTGTCGAGATGGCGCAGCGCGACACCTTGACGCGTCGGCGGGCTGGCACGGCCAAGAGGGTCCTGCTGGTCGGGGCCGGCGACGCGGGAAACATGGTGGCCAAGGAATTGGGCCTGCGAACCGATTTGGGCCTGGAGGTTGCCGGCTTCGTCGACGATAATCCCAATAAGGTCGATAGTGTCATCCAAGGGATCAGGATACTCGGGGGTACGGCCCAGATCCCCGAGATCGTCCGGCAGGCGAATATCGACGAGGTCATCATCACCATCGTCAACGCCTCCTCCCGAGAGATCCGCCGGATCGTCGAGTTGTGCGAAGAAGCGGGGGTCAAGGTCAGAATCGTCCCCGGGCTGTTCGAGATGCTCGACGACAGGGTCAAGATCACGAAGGTCCGGGAGATCAATATCGACGACCTCCTGGGCCGGAGTGTCGTCGATATCGAGGCGCACCAGCCCGACGTCGAGAAGCATTATCGGGGGAAGCGCATCCTCGTGACGGGGGCCGGAGGGTCCATCGGAAGCGAGCTGTGCCGGCAGCTGTGCACGTATTGGCCCAAGGAGCTCATCCTCATCGATAAGGACGAGAACAGCATCTTCGAGATCGACAGCGAGCTCGGGAGCAATGCCAAGGGCCTGCGGGTGACGCCCATCATCTCCAACATCAAGAACGCCAAGAGGCTGGAGACCATCTTCGCCTCATTCATGCCCGATGTCGTCTTCCACGCGGCAGCCCATAAGCACGTCCCGCTCATGGAATGCAACGTCAGCGAGGCCGTCCTCAACAATGTCCAAGGGACGATGAACCTGGCCCGGGCGGCGGACCGCCACGGCGTTGAGCGCTTCATCTCCATCTCCTCGGACAAGGCCGTGAATCCGACGAGCGTCATGGGGGCCACCAAGAAGATCGGCGAGATCGTCGTCCAGGACATCGCGGCCCGGAGCGCGACGAAGTTCACCTGCGTCCGTTTCGGAAACGTCCTGGGAAGCCGGGGAAGCGTCGTCCCGCTGTTCCAAAGACAGATCGCCCGGGGCGGGCCCGTGACGGTGACCCACCCGGACGTCGAGCGGTACTTCATGTCCCTCGGGGAAGCGGTCGCCCTCATCATCCAGGCGGGGTCGATCGGCGCGAACGGCGAGATCTTCGTCCTCGATATGGGGAATATGGTGAAGATCAACGACCTGGCAAGGGACCTCATCCGGCTCTCGGGGTTCAAGGACGGCGACATCGAGATCAAATACACGGGACTGCGTCCGGGCGAGAAGCTCTTCGAAGAGATCCTGATCGACAAGGAGCGGAACAAGGTCACGCAATTCGACAAGATCTTCGTCGCGCCGCCGGTGGAGTATGCCGGCGGCGACCTGGAGAAGAGGCTTGAAGACCTGATCACGGACGCGGAAAAGGGACAGGACGCGGAGATCATCCGCCATTTCCGGGACATGGGCATCGGCTACCAGGGGGATTGGCGCGGCAGCGAGCGGTAAGAGGCAAGAAGCGAACGGCCGGGAAGAACCCATGCCCGCCAGGACCAAGCTGTCCGTCCTCTCTCTCTCTGGCGATCTATGGCGCGGGTCTCTATATATTTTTCGTCAAGTACGTCCCCCTGGTCGGCCCGTTCCAGGCGGCCTTCTTCCCGTCCTGACGGCCGTCCTTTTCATCACCCTCGTCGACGCCCGCAAGGGCACTCTGCTCTTCATCGCCCTCTTCCCCCTCGTCAATAGCTTGCCCTATTTCTTCAAGCTCTACGAGCCCCTGCCCATGGCGCCGGCGGCGCTCGTCCTCTTCCTGTTCTTTTTCGGCGGCTGGCTCGGGTCGCTTCTCCTGCGGAACCGGGAGCTTTACCGGGACGCCCCGCTCTTCAGGCCGCTCGGGCTGTTCGCCGCCCTCGTGGTCCTTTCGGGACTGATCACCTTCTGGCGGTACGCCAATTTCGTTCCCTTCCGGAGTTCGCACATCTATGAACTGGTCACCAACGCCCACGGCGTGACCGCGGGCGGCGCCCTCATGAGCGTCGTCTTCTGCTCCCTGAACTATCTGACCGGGATCGCCTTCCTGCTCATCGCCTATAACGCGATCAGGTCCGGGAGGGATATCGGCCCCGTCCTGGTCGCCGTTCTCATCGGCGTTTACGCTTCCGTCTCCTTCGGCCTCATCCAGCATTTCGGACACCTGGGCCTCGGAAACAATCCCATCAGCGTCCGCCAGGGCCTCGTGAACGGCACGCTCAAGGATGCGCTCTCTTTCGGGACGTACCTGGCCATGGTCATCCCTCTCCTCCTGGGGATCGTCCTGGCCCACCGGGGAGCGTTCCGGTTTCTGGCGTTCGCGATCCTCGTCCCCGCCGCCTGTATCCTCCTGTTCACGGGATCGAAGAGCGGCCTGCTGGGCCTCCCGGTATCCCTGGGCGTTTTCGCCCTCCTGAACGTCCGGGCCGTCAAACCCGTCCTTCGGGCACGGCCCAGGTCCTGGAAGAGGATTTCATGGTCTTCGCGCGCCGTCGTACTGATGATCCTGGCCTTCGTCATCGGCGGCGTCATCTTCCGGGAAGCCCTTTTCGAAAAGGCGACCTCGTCCAAGGCATCCGCCCGCCTCAAGGGGATGTTCCTTCAGGAGACGATGGATGGCGTCTTTCGGGGACGGACCGACGTCCTCTGGAAGCTTGCCCTCCCCATGATCCGCGACTATCCCCTGACGGGGCTGGGGACGGGGAGCTTCATCATCGAGGTCTCGAACTATGCGAAGGCGCGCGGTGTCCATAAGCCGACGCCGGAATCGGCGGAGAATTATTTCCTTCAGGTCGGCACGGAAATGGGATTCATCGGAATGGCCCTGGTCCTCTGGGTCTTCTGGCTGCTCGTGAAACAGATGAAGCGGAGCGTTTCGGCCTCCCCCCGGCCTCCGGGAACCGGTGGATCGTCTCGGGCGCGATCGCGGGGATCGTCTCCTATCTCCTCGCGCTCCAGGTCCACACCTTCATCGGCAGTTACGAGATCAAGTATCTCTTCTGGCTGTTCGTCGCGATCGTCCTGGCCGCCGGGCGGGTCCCGTCCTCCCCCGAGGGTCCGGCGACCCCTGGGGGCCCGGCGGGACCCTGGGTCCGGCGACTGTTCATCGCCGGATTCGCCCTCTACGGAGGCGTCCTCCTCTGGCATTCGACCCATGCGCTCTCCCTTGAGAGCCGGACCCGGGAATTCGGGCTCCGCCAGGATTTCGGGTTCTCCCGGCAGGAGAAGGCGAAGGACGGCGCGTCCTTCCGGTGGACCGGCCGCCGCGCAGGCACGGCCCTCCGCGTCGATAAGCCCTTGATCCGGATCCCCCTGCACGCCGCCCATCCGGACATCGGCCGGAACCCGGTGAAAGCCAGGGTCTTCGCGGTCCGGGGTCTTTTCAGACACAAGCGTCTCATCGGCGAAGAGATCCTCCGCGACGCGGATTGGAAAACCTTCGAATATTCGCTCGCGGACGAGCTCGGACAGGACATCATCCTCCTCATCGAGGTCGACAGGACCTGGAATCCCTGGAAAACGCAGAGGGTCCAGGATTCCCGCGATCTCGGCGTCGCCTTAGGGAAGATCGCCTTCCGCTGATCCTCTCCCGCCGGCCGACAGCCCCCCAATTTCTTCCCCGGTCGTTCCTCCATGGGAGGCTCTGCGTCCTCCGGCGAGGATGGGACGGCCGGGCCCCGGGTCTCGCCCGCCAGGGGAAGGCTCGTTCGCAGCAACGACGAAATAACCCTCGAGAAGTGAGAATTTTTCGACGCCCCCGCCGTTATTAATCAATAAAGCCTCTATGATGCGACCCATCGGGGCCGGGTCGCGGGCCTCCGGGGCGTCTGATACCCCGCCCGGTTGGAGCCGGCGACCACGGGAAGGAGGGTGCGTGACGACGGAATTCGTCCTGAAGTTCGCCGGCGTCTTCTTCGGGGTCCTGTCCAGGACCCTTCTCCCCTGGCTGAGAAAGCTGCGGGAGGGCCAGGACCTGAAGTTCGACAAGCGTTACATTCAAGCGACCGCGGCCTCGCTCGCCGTCGGAGTCCTCCTGACGCTCGTCATCTTCCCCCAGTTGCCCGACTCCTCCGGCGGGGGGCCCGGGTTCGAGGCCTATTTCAAGCTTTTCTGCCTGGCGTTCGGGTTCGGGTTCGGATGGAACGGGCTCGTCCTCGAGGGTGGGCAGTGGGCGAGGCCGAACGAAATGAAGAAGAACGCGGGCATGGGTTCGACCGGCACGAATGCGGCCGCGGGGCTCGGGAGGCGAGAATGAACGAGGGCTTCGGGCACGGAATGGGTTGGCTCCCTGATCATCCGGATCTCCGCGACTATACGACGGAAACGGCGGAGGTCAGGGCGATCTTCACGGGACGAAAGGGCGCGGCGCCGGGGCGGGGGCCCCGGAAGCGGGCCTCGGCGCCCCCCGCATCCGTCGACATCCGCGAGTGGTGCTCGCCCGTGGAGGACCAGGGGCGGCTCGGGTCGTGCACCGCCAACGCCGGGGTAGGGGTCATCGAGTATTACGAGAGGCGGGCTTTCGGCCGACATGTCGAGGCCTCGCGGCTCTTCCTCTACAAGGTCAGCCGGAACCTCATGAAGCTGAAGGGGGACACCGGCGCCACCCTCCGGACGACCATGGGAGCGATGGTCCTCTTCGGCGTCCCGCCCGAGGAGCACTGGCCCTATTCCGACGCCGGAGAGGTGTTCGACCGCGAGCCGTCGGCCTTTTGCTACGCATTCGCCCAGAACTGCCAGACCATTAAATATTACCGGCACGACCCTCCGGGGAGCCCGGCGGAGCAGGTCCTCGCCCGCGTTAAATCGGGCCTCGCGGCCGGCCACCCCGCCATGTTCGGATTCACGGTCCACGATTCCATCGGGCAGGCAGACGCGACGGGCCGGATCCCCTTCCCCGGCCCGCGGGAGCGGGTCGAAGGCGGGCATGCCGTGGCCGCGGTCGGCTACGACGACGGGATGCGCATCGAGAACGCCGGGGGCGGGACGGAATCCCTCCGAACCGAGGGCGCCTTCCTCATCCGGAACTCCTGGGGCGCGGCCTGGGGCGAGAGCGGCTACGGCTGGCTGCCGTACGCCTATGTCCTCCGCGGCCTCGCCGAGGACTTCTGGAGCGTCCTCAAGAAGGAATGGATCGACACGGGCGAATTCACCTGAGCGGTCCGGCCCCGACTTTTAACTTTATTTTCCTCTTCAAATGGGTTAAAAGTTAAGACCTGACCCCATGTCGACCGAAAAAAGGCCTCTGGTAACGGTCGTGATACCGTGCTTCAACGCGCAGGGGTATGTCGGACGCGCCCTGCGGAGCCTGTTCGACGATTGGTCGATCAAGGCCTGCGAGTTCCTGGTCGTCGATGGCGGGAGCACGGACTTAACGCGGAAGGAGGTCGGGGACCTGATAAATCCCCCCCTACCCCCCTTTTACAAAGGGGGGTCTCCCTCTCCCCCCATACCTCCCTTTAACAAAGGGGGGATTCCTTCTCCCCCTCTACCCCCGTTTATAAAGAGGGGACAGGGGCAAGACAGTCACCACCCTTTGGAAAGGAAGCGCTGGGGACAAGTCCGTTACCCCCCTTTGGAAAGGAAAGGTCGGGAGCAGAGCCGTTATCCCCCTTTGGAAAAGAGGGGCCTGGGGCAGGACCGTTACCCCCCTGTGGAAAAGAGGTGCCTTGGGAGGGAACCGTTACCCCCCTTTGTAAAAGGGGGGCCTGGGGGGGATTTCTCTCCCGACGACGTTCTCTGGTTCGCGCCGTCGCGCGGGACCTGGGTGCGCCAGCCCCGGGAGAGCGACCGCTACGAGTGGAACCCTCCTGTCGGAGGGCGGCGGCGGCCGGTCATCCGCGTCGTCGACAATCCCTTCCGATATGATTCACGCGGCCTGAATATCGGGATCCTGGAGGCCCGGGGCGCCTATATCGCCCGGGCGGACGCCCGGGCGACCTACGCGCCCGGCTACTTGAGGCGCTGCGTCGAGCTTCTCGAACAGAAGGAAGCCGCCAACGCGGGCGGCATCGAGGTCCCCGTGGCCGGGAAGGGGCGGCAGGGGGAAGCCGTCGCCCTGGCCCTCTGCCATCCCCTGGCCGGCCGCTCCGCGAAGTCCGGATATTCCGGATATGCCGCGAGCGCCGAGTCAGGGACGTACCGGAGGAAGCTCTTCGACGAACTCGGCATGTTCGACGCCAAGGCGAAGGCCGACGAGGCCTTCGAAATGAACGTCCGCATCGTCCTGGCCGGACGGAAGATCTGGGTGGACGGCGGCCTGAAGGTATTCCGCGAAGTCCCGGCGACCTTCGGAGAGCTGGCCCGGTTGTATTTCCGGTATGGAAGGGGGCGCGCCCGGACGGCCAAGCGGCACGGGATGTTCACGAGCTGGCGGCAGATCGCGGCGCCTTTCCTCATCGCCATGATGGGCTTCTCCATCGTCCGAAGCTTCAAGGCCCCGTTCCATCTCCTGTTCTTCGCGGCCTACGCGGCGGCGGTGCTCGCGGCTGCCCTCGTCGGGCCCGCGACGGAAGGCTCGGATGCCGCGGGTCTCGCGACGCGCGTCGTCGCGGCCGCGGCCCTCATGACCATGCATGTGGCCTGGGGCGCCGGATTCCTCTGGGGCCTCGCGGCCGATTGGTGACATGGGTTCCAAAAAGAAGCGAACTCCCCGGGAGCGAACGCGGCGAACGCTCGCCGTCATCATCGCCGCGGGATTCACGGCCCTCGCCCTGTGGATAAGCCTCCGGGGCGTCGATTGGGCGGCGGTCGGCAAGGCCCTTGCCGGGGCCGACTATCTGCTCGTCGCGGCGGCCGTCGCGCTTTCTCTCTTCGGGGTCAACGTCCTCGGCTGGCGCTGGCGCATCCTGCTGTCCCCGAGGATCCGCCCGTCGCTCGGGCGGCTCTATCGTTGGAACATCCTATCGCAGTTCGCGAACATCCTCGTTCCGGCCCGGACGAACGAGCTCCTGCGTCTGGCTGACGAGCGTCGAGGGCGGGACGGAGGCCGGCTTCGCCCTGGGAACCCTCGCCGTGGAGCGGGTCTTCGATTTCGCGGTCTTCGCGGCCGCGCTGATAGCGGGCCCGCGGTTTTCGGCCTGGGGAGAGGGATCTTCCCGCCGGCCGCGGGATCTGCGGTCGGCGTCCTGGCGCTGGCGAGCCTGGCCGTGCTCGTGGGACTCGTCGTCCGGCCCGCCGTATTCCTCAGGATGGCGGAGGTCGTCTCCCGGTTCCTGCCGTCTGCCTGGCGGACCAAGGTGAACGCGTTTCTCGGGCACGCCGCCGACGCCTTCACGCCTCTCCGGGACGTCAGGGTCGCGGCGGCGGTTTCCCTCTATTCGGTGTTCATCCTCTTCCTCCAGCTCGTGATGATGGTCATCATGTTCCGCGCCTTTCACCTCGATCTCGCCTTCGGGGCCGCGCTGTTCACGACCTTCGCCCGGTCGATCGCGAACTTACCGCCCGCCGCCCCCGGCAGGATCGGTATCTTCGAAGTCTCGATCATCACCGCCCTGGCCGCTTTCGGCGTGCCCAGGAGCGAGGCGCTCGGCCTGGCGATCGTCCTTCACCTCGTCGCCCATATTCCAGGATCGCGCTGGGCGCGATATTCCTGAGCGTGGAGCCGGTCCCGCTCTTCGCGCCTTCCAGGGTCGCGAAGGAGGTCCGCGCGGCCCGGGAAGAGGACGCGGGCAAAGGCCCCCGGCCGGAGCAAGGGTCCCCCGGAGACGGGCGGAATCCCTGAACCGGCTTAACACGCGGAGGGATTCGTGTTATAAAACCCGGGGAAGGGGCAGATATGAACGTCGCGATCATCGGGGCCAGGGGGCAGTTGGGCCGGGAGCTGGTCAAGGTCTTCGGCCCGGGCTGTATCCCGCTCGATGTCGGGGAAGTCGACATCTGCGATCCCGTCCGCCTGCGCGATGCCCTGGGCGCCTGCCGGCCGGACGTCGTCATCAACACGGCCGCCTTCCACAACGTTCCGGAATGCGAGAGGCAGGCGGACCGGGCCTTCGCCGTCAACGCCGTCGGGGTCAAGAACCTTCGCGACGCCTGCCAGGGGATCGGGTCGGCGCTGGCCCAGATCAGCACGGATTACGTCTTCGACGGAACGAAGGGCGTCCCTTACACCGAAGAGGACTCCCCCAATCCCCTCAACACCTACGGCATCAGCAAGCTCGCCGGCGAGTAATTCGCCCGCCAGGTTCCCGGGCACCTCATCGTCCGCCTCTCGAGCCTGTTCGGGATCACGGGTTCTGTGGCCAAGGGCGGGACGAACTTCGTCAAGCTGATGCTCGAAGCCGCCCGGACGAAGGACCGGATCGCCGTCTCGTCCAACATCGTGTCGAGCCCCACATACGCCGTCGACGCCGCGGTCCGGATCCGGGAGATCCTCGAGTCCGGAGCCCCTGCGGGCGTTTACCACGTCTCGAACGCCGGCGCCTGCAGTTGGCACGACTTCGCGGCCGAGATCTTCCGCCGGACCGGGGCCCCGATCCGGCTGGAGAAGCGCATCGAGACTCCGGAGCTCGAGGGCGGCCTGCGGCGGCCGCTCAATACGGCGCTCCGGAGCCTCCGGACACCGCCCCTCAGGACATGGCAGGAGGCCCTCTCGGACTATCTCGAGGAAGAAGGGGGCCGACTTCCGTCCCGGACGGGGTGAGAGGGGGACGACATGCGCCTTCTGGGCGACAAAGGCGTCGACTTCCGGAAGCTCGCCGAAGTGAGCTCGGTCGGGCTCATCCTGCCCTCGTCCATCGCCGTGGGCCTTTTTTTCGGCTACATGCTCGACAAATGGCTGCACACCGCGCCGTGGATGCTGTTGATATTCCTGGTGTTGGGCGTCATTTCGGGCCTGTTGAGCCTGTACCGCGCGATGAAAAAATACATGTGAGGCCCGCTTGGCCCGCCCGTCTCGCAAGTCTCGCCCTCCTGGTATATACTATTCCCTGACGAAAGCCCTGACCATGAACATACGATCCGCTCGAAGAAAAAATCCTCCGCCGGATCCCGATGGAGATCGCGGCGGCCGGGGCCGTCATGGGGCTCCTGGCCCTGCCGTTCTTCGGCGCGCCTACGGCGCTTTTCGTCTTCGCCGGGGGCGTCCTGGCCGCCCTGGGTTTCCTCGGGATGAAGGCCGCCCTGACCCGGCTCCTCGCCCGGGACCGGAAGGAGGCCGTCCGGTCCGGGGCGCTTCTTTACGCCGTCCGGCTCATCTTGATTCTGGCCGTTTTTTCTTTTATAATTTTCTTCTTTCCGCGGAGGATTCTTGCTTTCGCGGCGGGTTTTTCCGTCCTGGTGCCGGTATTTTTGGCCGAGGGCGCCTCGCCCTCCTGCGAATGAAGACATGGAAGAATTAGAGCACAGTCTGGTCCTCGTCGAGCTGTTCAACAGAGTCTTCGGGAAGCCTCTGGCGGCGCTGCTCGGGCTGTTCGGGATCCGGGTCGCGGACCCGTCCCGGCTCGTGCCCGACTACATCGTCATGAGCCTGATCGTGGTCATCCTCCTGGCCCTCGTCTTCGGGCTCTTCCTCGGCCGCTCGACCTCGTCCCTACGACGCCAGAGCGTCCTGGAGATCATCGTCGGGCTCTTCGAAGGGCTCGTCATGGACACGATCGGCCCGGAGGGGAGGAAGTTCCTGCCCGTGATCGGGACGGTCGGGATCTTCATCTTCACTGCAACATGCTGGGGCTCGTCCCCGGACTCATGTCCCCCACCAGCAAGCTCAACGTGACGCTCGGCTGCGCCATGGTCGTCTTCGTCTACTACCATTGGCAGGGCATCAAGGCCCAGGGTGTCTTCAAGTACCTGAAGACGTTCGCCGGCCCGATCCCGGCGATGGCCCCCCTGATGTTCCCCATCGAGCTCATCAGCCACTTTTCGCGGCCCGTGTCGCTTCGATGCGTCTTTTCGGCAACATCTTCGCCGAGGACCTTCTCATCGTCATCATCGCCTCCATCATCCCGTTGGTCCTTCCCCTGCCGTTCATGGCCGTGGCCATATTCACGGCCGTGATCCAGTCCTTCGTTTTCGTCCTGCTCTCCTGCATCTACATCGCAGGAGCCGTGTCCCACGAAGGAGAACATTAATCCACCAAGGAGAAATCAAGATCGACAAAAATTAAAGCCTTCGGACTCCTGCTTTTTTCATGGCGCTCGCGAGCGCTCCGCTCCTCGCCCAGGAAGGGACTCTCGATCGGCCGGCGAACCTGTTCAAGGTGTCCATCATCGTCGGCGGGGCCGTCATCGCCCTGGCCGTGGCCGCGGGCGCCTTCGGCCAGGCCAAGGTCATCAGCGCGGGCTGCGAAGGCATTTCCAGGAATCCCAACAGCGCCCCCCACATCCGCTTTCTGCTCTATTTTCGGGCTGGTCCTCATCGAAACGCTGGTCATCTACGCGCTCCTGATCACCATCATCATCCTCATGGTCCAGTGGGGCAAATACCGGGTCTGACGGCGCGATCGCCCGGCCAACCGCACGATGATGCCGCCCTTCTTGGATCGTCGTCACGTCCGTCAAAAGGTTCAATGACGACAAGTGCTGGACCTGGGCGATCGTCATCTCCTACTTCACGTTCCTCTGCGCCGTCCCCCTGTCCCTGTTCGCCTACGTCTCGGCCAAGGTCCTGGGCAACCCCGAGATCGCGGCCCGCAGCCTGAACATCTTCTCGGAGGAGTTTTTCTCCAAAATGTCGACCGGGCTTCTTCCAGACGATTCAGGGGCTCGGCGACAGCGTCAACCTGGGCTGGTTCGGCCTCGGCGGATCGTTCGTATCGGCGAGCTTTCTATTCTCCAACCTGATCGCCGCCATGAACCAGATCTTCCGGACGAAGTATCACAAGTCTTTTTTCTACAACCGGCTGATGGAATACATCATCATGTTCATCATCGGCATCCTGATGTTCCTGTCGCTTCGATCACGGCGGTCTGGACGGCGCTCCAGCGGAGCCTCCGCGAGAGCGACCTCATCGCCGACTACATCAATCCCAAGGCGCTCGGCCTGATCAACAACTTTTTCATCCAGTACCTCATGCCCTACGCCCTGACCTTCATGGTCTTTTTCACGCTCTACAAGTACATCCCCGAGGTCAAGGTCCATTCGAAGAGCGCCGCGATCGCCGCGGCCGTCGGCGCCTGTTCTGGGAGGGGTTCAAGCGGGTGTTCGTCTTCTACGTCGCCAATTTTTCGGCCATCGGCATCGTCCTCTCCAAGCTGTTGGCCGGGACGCTGACCTCGATCATCTTCTTCCTCCTCTGGATCTCATTCTCGCTGACCATCATGCTCTGGGGCGCGGAGCTGGCCGCGGTCCTGAATGAAAGGGAGGAGCCCGAATGCCGCCTGAGCCAGGACCGACTGACGGTCCGGAAACTCGCGGAGCGCCTCGACTGCCCTTTCGGGGGCGACGGCGAAACGCCCGTCACGGGCGTCGGCAGCCTGGAGTCGGCGGGGCGCGGAGACCTCGTTTTTCTCGCCCACCCCGAAGCACCGGGCCGTCCTCGACGCGAGCGGCGCCTCGGCCGCCGTCATCCCGGCGGGCGAGGCCTACGACCGGATCCCGGTCATCAAGGCCGCGGCCCCGCACCTCGTCTTCGTCCGGGCGTGGAGCTGTTCTACCCGCCGGACCGTCCCGCGCCGGGCGTCCATCCCCTGGCCTTCGTCGCGCCCTCGGCCCGCATCGGCCCCGGCGCTTCGGTCGGCGCCTTCGCCTGGGTCGGAGAACGCGCGAGATCGGGGCGGAGCGTGATCCATCCGCTGGCCGTCGGCTCCGGGCGGCGATCGGCGAGGGATCGGTCATCCATTCCCACGTCTCCGTCCGCGAGGGGTCGGATCGGCAGGAACGTCATCATCCACGACGGCGCCGTCATCGGCGCCGACGGGTTCGGCTACCTAAAGGGCGCGGACGGCCGGCGCATCAAAATCCCCCAGATCGGCCGGGTCGTCATCGAGGACGACGTCGAGATCGGGGCGAACTCCGCCGTCGACCGGGCCGCCCTCGACGCGACCGTCATCCGGAGGGGCGCCAAGATCGACGACCTGGTCATGGTCGCCCACAACGTCGAGGTCGGGGAGAACGCCATCCTCATCGCCCAGGCCGGGGTCGCCGGGAGCTCGAAGATCGGCCGGGATGCCATCCTCAGCGGCCAGGTCGGCGTCGCCGACCACGTCGTCATCGGCGACGGGGCCATCGTCGCCGCCAAGTCGGGCATCACCAAGGACGTCCCCGCGGGGGCCTTCGTTTCCGGAAGCCCCCACGTGGACATCCGGGACTGGAGGAAGGTCTGGGCCGCCGCCCCCCGCCTCTACGACCTCATCAAGGAATTCAAGCGGCTCAGGGAACGGGTCGAGGAGTTGGAAAAAGAGCGGGACAGCGGGACGGCGCCGGCAGGGCGATGCCCTTTTGTGCGTATTCGTCGGATAGCGCTGCGTTCCCCAGGCGGCTGTAAAGGTCGGCAAGGAGAAAATAGCCGAGGGGGAGCTCGGCCTTGTCCGGCTTCAGGTCGATCCCCTTCTTGACCAGCTCGACGGCTTCCTCCTAGCGCTCTCCCCGGTTGAGATAGATGCGGGCGAGGTAGAAATACGTGAGCGGGAAGCCCGGGTCGGCCTCCAGGCAGGCCTTCAGATATTCGTATTCCCTCTTCTCGTCCCCGACCTCCCGATAGAGGCGGGAGAGGTTGTACATGGATTTGAAGTGCTTGGGGGAGATCTCGAGCTCCTTCAGGTATTCGGCTTCCGCCTCCGCCGTCCGCCCCGTCTTTTCGAAGACCTGGGCCCGGTTGTAATGGGCGTTGGCGAGCTTGGGATTGAGCCGGAGGGCCTCCTCGATATGGCGCTCGGCGCCGTCGAGGTCGTCCCTGACGATGGCGATGGCGGCGAGCATGTTGTGGGAGCCCGCGGATTCCGCGTTGAGGGAGATGCACTTCTCGAAATAGGGAACGGCTTTGTCGTACTTCTTCTGGAGGAAATTCATGTTCCCGAGCATGAAGTAGAACTGGGGGTCCACGACTCCCTTGGCCATATAGTCCAGGAGGAACCGCTCGGCCTCGTCGAACGTCCCCATCCCTTCGTAGGCCAGCGTGACGTTGATGGCCGCGAACGTGTCGTCGGGCTTCCGGCCGAGGACCTGGCGGAAATAGTCGATGGCCTCGCGGTACTTCTGCTGCTGGAAATAGATGTTGCCGATGGAGAAATACGCGTCGGTGATGTCCGGATCGGACCTGATGATGCCCCGGATGACCTCGATGGCCTCGTCCGGCTTTCCCCCCATCCCCATCTCCCGGGCCCGGGACAGCTCGTTGAAGACGACGATCTTGTCCTTGGGATCGGCCAGCTTCTTGCCCGCGAGCTTCGCCGGGTCGGTGAACGATCCGACGTAGCCGAGAGCGGAAAGCTTCTCCCGGGTCTCCTCGTCGACCTTGGACAGGTCGGTCTCATAGGCGTTCTGGCCGGACTTCCGGATGAAGGACTCGGCCTCCGCGGAAATCCTGGCGTAAACCCCCTTTCGAGGTAGACGAGATTCTTCTCTTCGCGCGGGTCCGCGGCGACGTCGTAGAGCTCGGGCACCGGGGCCAGGATGAGCTTGTATCTTTCGTCCTGGACGCTCTTGAGGTCCGACCAGCCGTAGTGGAACCGGGGATAATAGGTCTCGCTGTAGGCCGGGCCCGGGGCCTTCCGGCGGCCGGTGAAGGCCGGGACCAGGCTATGCCCCTGGACCTCGGCCGGGACGGGCAATCCCGCCATTTCACAGACCGTCGGCAGGACGTCGGCCAGGCTCGCCACCTCGGAGCGACGACGCCCCTGAACTTCGAAAACGGCGAGACGACGATCAGGGGGACGTGGATGGCCCCCTGATAGATGAAGAAACCGTGGGATTGCTCGGCGTGCTCGCCGAGGCTTTCCCCGTGGTCGCCGGCGAAGACGATGACGGTGTTGCGATCGAGGCCGTTCGCCGCGAGGAGATCCCAGAGCCGGCGGAGCTGGGAATCGGCGAAGGCGATCTCGCCGAGATACGGGTGGTCGGCGTACAGCTTGTCATAGGGAGGAGGCGGGTCGTAGGGCGAATGGGGGTCGTAGAGATGGATCCAGGCAAAGAACTTCCCGCCCTTGTTCTTCTCGAGCCAGGGGAGCGCCTCGGCCATGACCTCGTTGGCCGGCCGCTGGACCGTCCCCAGGGATATCCTCTTGAACTTTCCCAGGTCGAACTTGTCGAAGTACGTGTCGAACCCCTGGTCGAGGCCCCACTTGGAATCCAGGACATAGGCGGCGATGAAGGCCCCGGTCGCGTAGCCCTTATCCTTGAAAAGCTCGGCCATCGTCTTCAGCTGGGACGGGACGACGAATCCCCCGTTGTCCCGGACGCCATGGAAAGCGGGAGCGTGCCGGTCATGAGCGTCGTGTGGGACGGGAGGGTCAGAGGCGTCTGGGCGTAACAGCGCTCGAAGCGGACCCCGCGTTTGGCGAAAAGGTCGATCGTCGGGGTCTCGATGCTCTGAAAGCCGTAACAGCCGAGCCTGTCGGCTCGGGTCGTGTCCAGCGTGACGAGGATGACGTTGAGGTCCCGGCCGCCCCGGAGCCGGGCGAGATCCGGCCCGCCGCGGGAAAGGGCAGATAGCCTCCGACGGCGGCGACGGCCAGCGCAACGGCCGCCGCCGCGATGATGAACCAGCGCTTTGCTTTCATGGGAAACGATGGATTTTATCACAGAACGGGCCCGGCGTCTCGAGAGCGCATGCCGGGCGCCCCGTAAAAAAAGGGGGGCGGCGGGCCGTTCCCGGCCCCCGCCCCCGTCTCGTCCTTCAGAATTCTCCGGTATGCCGTCTCCTAGAAAATTAGCCGGATACCGAGCCGCGCCCGTCGCGGCATAACGAGGCCATAAAGGTCGTGGCCCTGGGTCGAGGGTCCGTACGTCGGATCGCCGCTGACCCAGTCATAGTCGATCCGCGTCCCCCAGTCATTGATGGTGTCGTCATTGAAGACGTTGAAGACGTCGAAGATGAGGCCGAGCCTGTACTTCGAGGCCAGTGTGAAGACCTTCTCGAGCCTGATGTCGAGCGACTTGGCCATCGCGTAATGGTGGGCGCCCGCCGGCTCCGTGTTGAACGTGACCCGGCCCTGATCGAAGGCCCGGCTCGAGGTCCGGAAGCGCTGCTGCCAGGCGTCGCCCGTGATCCCCTTCAAATAGACGTTGAAGGAGATGCCCAGGGGCAGGACGTAGGTCCCCTGGACCTTGATCATGTGGGTGGGATCGTTCACGACGTGGCCGTCATTGTTGACCCAGGGGTTCGGGTCGGCCATCTGGCGCCCCCAGCCGATGTCCTCGCTCGAGCTGTTGTTGACGGTCCCCTTGCACTGCGAATAGACGTAGGAGGCCAGGAACTGCCATTTGTTGGAGAAACGCTTGTTGAAGAGGAATTCGAGGCCCCAATATTTCCGATAGGGATTGAGCGTCAGCCCGATCGAGTCCGCGTAGATATCCTTGATCGATTCCAGATTCGTCAGGCGCCAATCGGCCGCGTCGCCGGAAGTGAGGTTGTAGAGCGTGAAGTCCCTGTTGACGACGCCGGCGACGTCGTCGTCGATGTGGTAGGGGACCGCTTCGTACGTGGCCGCGGCGTTATACGCCGCGATGAAGTTGTGGTAGCTGCGGTTGATGTACGTGACCGAGAAGGAGGCGTCCTTGAACAGCTCCCGTTCGATCCCGAGCGTGTATTGGCGCATGAACGGCTGCTTTATCCCCGGGTCGATGGCATAGTTCCCCGTACGGATGCGATAGTCCTCGTACCAGTATTGGCCCTCCGGGTCCCAATACATCAGGATCCAGTCATAGAAGTCCGGGCACAGGCGGTCGAAGTTGTAGGAATAGACGCCGTCCGTGAATTCGCCGAAATGGGCCTTGAGGACGGTCGTCTTGTCTCCGAGCAGGTCGAAGGTGAAGCCGAGGCGCGGCGCCACCCGGGACGTCTTATAGGTCGTGTCCGGTCTCGCATCCGGCTGGCCCCGGAGCACGCTGGCCCGGACGCCGAGGCTGACGTTCAGGCGGCTCGTGACCTGCCAGGAATCCTGGGCGAACCCTTCCAGGCGGGTCATGGTCGTCTTGATGTTGTAGCCTTCGTACTGATAGGCGCTGTAGTTGCCGTAATAGCCGTAGCCCCAGTAGTCATAGTAGCGCATATGGTTCGCGCCCGTGTAGGCGAACGTGTCCCGGACATGGGAGCGCTCGAACTCGACGCCGAACTTGAAGTCGTGGCTTCCCTTGATGAAGTCCTCGACGTAATGGGTCAGGCTGGCGTTGGCCTGGAACCGCCACCGGGGATGTTCGGCCCAACTGCCCCAGTTGTAATATTTCCAACCCTTCTGGTTTCCAGGAATGTCGGGGTTGTCGTTGAGGAAGTAATGCATGTACGTGTCCCGGCCCGTCCGCGGCTCGAGGTTGTAATAGCCGTTGAAATAGGACGCCTTGAAGTCGAAGAACGTCTTCGGGCTCAGGATGTGGTTCAGGGTGAGGTTGAGCACGAATTCGGGATCGATCTGGTCGCGCGTGGCGTCCGGCATGACCTTGGCCGAGGCGCCCCGGTAGGTCCCGTTGTAATTGTCGTACTCGAAGAAGGCGCTCCCGTTCGTCTTGGGCGACAGTTGGGAGGACAGTTTCAGGAAGAAGCGGGGCTGCTTATAATTCTGGGCGTAGGGGAATCCCGTCACCCAATCCTTGGAGTTGTACCACTGCGCCCCGGCGAAGAACCAGAGCTTGTCCTTGACGATGGGCCCGCCGAGATGGGCGTTCGCGTCCACCAGGGCGGAGAGGGGCGACGTGATCTCCGGCCAATCGTCGACGTAGGCGCTGTTGTTCTCCGTCCCCCAGAACGAGCCTCCCGGGAACGCGCCCTTCAGCTCGGCGGCCTCGCGGGCCGGGTGCCCCTGGTAATCGACCTCGAAATGCCCGGAGAACTGGTTGCCGCCGGACTTCGTGACGGTATTGAAGATGACGCCCGTGAAGTTCCCGTATTCGGCCGGCAGGCCGATGCCCATGACCTTGGCTTCCTCGATGATATTGTAATCGAGGAAGACCCAGGCCGTCCCGCCGGCGGGATCGCCGACGCCGACGCCGTCCATCTGCCAGGAGACGCCGCGGCCCGAGCCGGCGCCGTAGGCGACGTCGTTATTGACGCCGGGGGCGAGATTGACGATATCCACGGAGAACTGGCTGTTCGGGATGTTCCGCAGGATCTCGCTGCTGAGCGTCACGGACGCGGTTTCCGTGGACTTGATGTCCACGGTCGGGACCTTGGCGGTGACCGTGACCTGCTCCTGGACCGCCGAAGGCGTCAGGACCAGGTCCACCGTCAGTGTCGTCGTGGTCGTCAGGCGGATGTTCTCGCTGACGACCGTGCCGAATCCCTGCAGTTCCGCCTTGAGCGCATAGGCGCCCGGCGGCAGGGCCGGGAACCGGAACAGGCCCTGCCCGTCCGAAACGCCGGTTCGAACGCCCATCAGCTTTTCGCTGGTGAGCGTCAGCGTAACGCCGGGGAGAGCGTTGGCCTCTTCGTCCGTCACCTTCCCGATGATGGCGCCGGTCTCCCGGGATTGGGAGAACAGGGCCGGGGCAAGGACGAGGAAGAGCGCCGCGATGGCGATGATCGATTTTACCCTCACTCTTTTCCTCCTTCGCTTTATGGGATGATCGAAAATAGGGTACGCGGATGACACGACAGGGCTTTCATTATCACCCCCTCTCGGATCGATATGGGCCATTTCAACCGCGCCTTCCCGATGATTTTATCAACAGTAGCGATGAATATACAAGCACAATTCTATAAGTACGGAAATCTGCTGAACCGATCTCGAGACCGGCGTTCGGCCGGGACCCGAGAGCGGGCCCCGGCCGGCGATGCCCTAGACGTGCTTCGCGATCATCTCGTCGAGCTTCGCCTTGGGGACGACGCCGACGACCGTTTCCTTTGCCTCGCCGCCCTTGAACAGGATGAGGGTCGGGATGCCCATGATGCCGTACTTCTGCGGCGTCGCCGGGTTGTCGTCGACGTTGAGCTTGACGACCCTGAGCTTGCCCGCCCGCTCGGCGGCAAGGGCCTCGACAGCGGGGGCGATCATCCGGCACGGCCCGCACCACGGCGCCCAGAAATCGACAAGGACGGGGACTTCGGACTTCAGCACATCCTGCTCGAACGTCGCGTCCGAGCCCTGCAGGATCTCATCGGACATGGCCTTCTCCTCTCTGCGAATTCCGGCTCCTGGCATAGAGCTTGAGGTAATTCCCGGCGGACGGCCCCCAGGAAAAGTCCTTGCGAAAGCCCGCGTTCATGACCCGGCGCCAGCTCTTCGGGTGGGCATACAGGTCCAACGCCTCCGTCAGGCATTCCGTCAGGGCGAACGGCGTGAATTCATCGAAAACGAAACCGTCGCCGCGCGGCGGAGAGGCCCCGACCGGTTCGACCGTCTCCCTGAGCCCGCCGGTCCCCCGGACGACGGGCACCGTCCCGTAGCGGAACGCGTAGAGCTGGGTCAGGCCGCACGGCTCGTAGAGCGACGGCGCGAGCAGGATGTCGGAGCCGGCGATGACCTTATGGCTGAGCGCCGGGCTGATCTCGAAGCGGGTCGCGACCCGGTCCGGACGGCCGGCGCGGAGCGCGCGAAAAACATCCTCGTACGCTTCGTCACCCCGCCCCTGGACCACCAGGCCGAAGTCGAGCTCCCGGAGGGCCGGGGCGGCCTCCCGGATGAGGTCGAATCCCTTGTGCCGGGTGAGGTAGGACGAGATCCCGACGACGGGCGTTCGCTCCGGCAGGGGAAGGCGAAATTCCTTGAGCAGGTCGCGGCGGCATTCCTTCTTCCCGTCGGGCGCGGCGGGCGTGTAGTTGGCCGTGATGAACGGATCGGTCGCGGGGTCCCACTCTTCCGTGTCGATGCCATTGCGGATGGCGTGGAGAGCCAGGTCCTGGCTCTTCAGGATCTCCGCGAGGCCCGGGCCCTGCTCGCCGGCGAGGATCTCCTTCCGGTACTCCCGGCTGACGGTGTTGACGGCGTCGGCGAAGAGGACGCCGGCCTTGAGAAAATTGAACTTCCCGTCGAACGCGACACGGCAGGACGCGAAGTCGTTCCACGTCAGCCCGGCGAGGGACATGGAATCCGCCGGGAACTCGCCCTGGTAGGCGACATTGTGGAGGGTCAGGACCGAGGCGGTCGCCTTGAACAGCGCCCGGCCCGCGAAGCGCGTCTTGAGGAGGACGGGGATGAGGGCGGACGGCCAGTTGTTGCAGTGGATGACGTCCGGCGCCGTCCGGGCACGGGACATGTATTCGAGGACCGCCCGGCCGAAGAAGGCGAAGCGCTCGTCGTTGTCGAGGTAGGCCCCCTTGGACGGCCCGTAAATGTGCTCCCGATGGAAGAATCGCGGACAGTCGATGAGGTAGAGATCGGCCCAGCCGAGCTCGGCCCTGTGGACGGCGGCCCTCACCTTATCGCGGCCGAGGGGGACGGAAAGATCGGCGAGGACGGGTACTTTCGACAGGGACTCGACGCCCGGCTGGCGATACATGGGCATGAACAGGGAGACTTCGGCCCCGCGTCCGGCGAGGGCTTTGGGCAGGGACGCGGCGACGTCGGCCAATTCCCCGGACTTGGCATAGGGCGCGACCTCCGGGGTCACGAAGGCTACGCGCAGTTTCCGCTTCGCCATCACGGCCCGATGATAAAGGCGACGGGCCGAAATGTCAATTTATGAGGAGCCGGCGCCTATTCCGCCCAGCCGAGCTTTTCCTTGACGACGTCGAAGTAGCCGCGGGCGGGCGAGGAGACGAGCCCGAGCTCGAGGGGCGAAGAGCGGACGGTGATCTCATCGCCCTCTTCGAGAGGAGCGCCGCGCTGACCGTCGAGGCTCATATAGACCTCCTCGCCGTCGGTCAGCAGGCGAAGCCCGATGACCGAATCCGCCGCGACGACCATCGGCCGGAAGGTCAGCGTGTGCGGGCAAATCGGGGACAGGGCGAGGGCCGGGACGTTGGGATGGACAATGGGCCCGCCCGCCGAGAGGGAATAGGCCGTCGAGCCGGTCGGCGTCGAGACGACGAGGCCGTCGCCCTTGAGGACCGCGACCTCGTGGCCGTCGATGCGGATGGCGATCTGGATCATCCGGGCCAGGGCGCCTTTGTTGATGACGACGTCGTTGAGGCAGTGATGGACGGCCCGGCCGCGGCGCACCTGGATGAACCGCCGCTTGCCGATGAACCCGTCCGCGCCGCCGAGCAGGGCCTCGAGCATCTGGCGGGCCTCGGCGACGGGGATCTCCGTCAGGAATCCGAGCCGGCCGAGGTTGACGCCCATCACGGGAACGCCCGCGACGGCCGCCGGCGGAGCGATGCTGAGAAGGGTCCCGTCGCCGCCGAGGACGACGACGAGGTCCGCTTTCAAGGGGAGCTTCCCCCGGGGGATGCCGCCCCGGCGGCCGAGCTTTTCCGCCGCGGCGCCCTCGAGGACACAGGCGACGCCCCGGCCCTCGAGGAACCCGACGAGGTCCCGGAGGATGTCCGCGACGCCCGGGGCGTGCGGCTTGATGACGAAACCCACCCTGCGGATCTTATTCATCGGCAACGACCTCCCTGATGAGCGCGGCCAGGGCCTCCGGCCCGGGTCCGGTGCCTTTCCGCGAGAACCGGGCGAGGAACTCGACGTTCCCCGTCCGGCCCCGGGTGGAACAGCGGACGAGCCCGCCGAGGACGAACCCCGAATCCGCCGCCCCCCGGATGACCCGCTCGAGGACCTCCGCCCGGACGGCCGGATCCCGGACGATGCCCCCCTTCCCCACCTGGGACGGCAGGGCCTCGAACTGCGGCTTGATGAGGACCACCAGGACGCCGCGCGGAGCAAGGACGGCCCCGAGAGCGGGGAGGATCTTCAGGACGGAGATGAACGAAACGTCCATGGAGACGATCTTTGGGGCCCGGGAGAAGTCCTCCGGGACGAGCGCCCGGGCGTTCTTCTCGATCATGACGACGCGCGGGTCGCCCCGAAGCTTCCAGTCGAGCTGTTTGGTGTCCACGTCGACGGCATAGACGAGGCGGGCGCCGCGGCCGAGGAGGCAGTCCGTGAAGCCCCCGGTCGACGCCCCGATATCGGCCGCGACCTTGCCGGCCGGATCGATGCCGAAGGCGTCCAGGGCCTGGGCGAGCTTCGGGCCGGCCCGGCTGACGAACGGCGGGGTAGCCCTTACGGAAAGGGCCTTCGCGGCGTCCATGGGAATTCCGGGCTTGTCGACCCGCTCCTCGCCCGAATAGACGAGCCCGGCCATGATCAGCCGGCGGGCCTGGTCCAGAGTCGGCGACAGGCCTCGATCGACAAGCAGCTTATCAGCTCGTTCTTTCATGTCGTCCCGGTCGTGTCTTCGTCTCGGGCGCGCATGCGACTGGGCGTCTTCTCCCGAAGCGCAGGCTCGAGCCTACGTCAGTCATTCCCAGGCTGCCAGCCTACTTCCCGTAAAACTCCTTATCTTTTAACGAGGCCGGGAACGTCGAGCCCGAACATCGCCTTGATCTCCGCCGGCTTGCCGCACGGGTAGATCTCGAGGGGCAGGCCGAGGGCGAGGAAACGGACGTCGAACCTCTTCTCGCGGTCGAGGACCTCGCGCACGGCGCTGCCGAATCCGCCCGCGACGACGCCCTCCTCGGCGGTGATGATGACGCGCCCCGGACCGGCGTAACGAAGAAGGGCCTCCTCGTCGAGCGGCTTGACGAACCGCGCGTCGACGACGGCGAGCGAAAGGCCCTCCTTCTCCAGTTCCCGGGCCGCCTCGAGGGCGGGCCCGACCATGCTTCCCAGGGCAAAGAAAAGGTCCTTCCCCTCTTTGAGAAGAGCGCTCTTCCCGAGCGGGATCTCTCCGGGTTCCGCGTCCACGGGAACGCCGGGGCCGCGCCCCTTGGGGAAACGGATCGCGACGGGACGGCCGTATCGGAAGGCCGAATGGACCATGTGCCGGAGCTCGTTCTCGTCGCTCGGGGCCATCAGGACGAGGTTCGGCATATGCCGGAGATAGGCGATGTCGTTGATCCCCTGGTGGGTCGGTCCGTCGTCGGGGACGATTCCCGACCTGTCCAGGGCGAAGACGACGGGAAGGTTCTGGAGGCAGACGTCGTGATAGACCTGGTCGTAGGCCCGCTGGAGGAACGTCGAGTAGATGGCGACGACCGGCTTGAAGCCGGAAACGGCCAGGCCGGCGGCGAAGATGACCGCGTGCTGTTCGGCGATGCCGACGTCGAACGCCCGCCCGGGGTACTTCGCGGCGAACGCGTGAAGCCCCGTCCCCTCGGTCATGGCCGCCGTGACGGACAGGATCCGGGGATCGGCCCCGGCTTCGGCGAGCACGGCGTCGCCAAAGACCGACGAATAGGACGGGGCCTTTTCGTGATTTATCGGCTCGCCGGTCGCCACGTCGAACGGCCCGGCGCCGTGGAAGCGCTCGGGATTGCTCTGGGCGGGGGCGTAGCCCCGGCCCTTCTGCGTGACGCAGTGGAGCATGATCGGCCCCTCGTACTTCTTGGCCTGCTCGAAGACCTCGATGAGCGAGGGGAGGCTGTGGCCCTGGACAGGCCCGATGTACCGGATGCCGAGCTCCTCGAAGACGAGGCCGGGGAAGAACGTCTTCTTGATAAGCTCTTCGAAGGCCCGGCCGGCCTTGATGAGCGGCCAGCCGACCTTGGGAATGCTTTTGAGGATGGACTTGGCCTGGTCCTTCATCTTGAGGTAGTGCTGGCCCGAGGCCAGGTAGGACAGATACTTGGACCAGGCGCCCACGTTGGCCGAGATGGACATCTCGTTGTAGTTGAGGACGATGATGAGCCGCTCCCGCATGTGGCCGATCTGATTGAGGGCTTCCAGGGCCGCTCCGCCGGTCAGGCTCCCGTCGCCCACGATGGCGACGACGTGATAGTCCTCCTTCTTCTTGTCCCGGGCCACGGCCATGCCCAGGGCGGCCGAGAGGGCCGTCGAGGCGTGGCCGGTGTTGAAGGCGTCGTGCGGGCTCTCCTCGCGGCAGGGGAATCCGAGCAGGCCGTCCATGAGGCGGAGGCCGCGGAACCGGTCCCGACGGCCGGTGATGAGCTTGTGGGTGTAACACTGGTGGCCGACGTCCCAGATGAACTTGTCCCGGGGCGAGTCGAAGACGCAGTGGAGGGCCAGGGTCAGCTCGACGACCCCGAGGTTCGAGGCCAGGTGGCCGCCGTTCTTCGCGACCGTGGAGACGATCTCGGCCCGGATCTCGGTCGCCAGCCGCTGGAGGTCCTTCAGCGGGAGCTTCCGGATGTCCTCCGGCCGCTCTATCGAATCTATCAGCTTGCTCATGATCGCGTCCTATTCCCGGGTGTCGAGGCCGGAAGCCAGGGCCCGAAGCTCGATCGACCGTACGCCGGCGGCGGAGAGCGCATCGAGGGCGTCGCCGACGGCCCGGCGTAAACGCGCCCTCGTCCCCTCCGGCCCGAACAGGGCCACGGCGTTCGGACGGGTCCCCGCCTTCCCTTCGGCCTTCTTCCCCGCGTCGAGCAGGTCGTCCCGGAGCTGGAAGGCGAGGCCGACACCGCGCCCGTATCGGTCGATCTCCGGCAGGACGGCGTCCGGCGCCCCGCCCATGATCGCCCCCGCCCGGACCGACGCCAGGATCAGGGCGCCCGTCTTCAGGGACAAGAGCTCGAGGAGCGCTTCCGCGTCCGCCATTTCCGGATCGTAGCCGACGTCCAGCCACTGCCCGGCGATCATGCCCCTGACCCCCGCCCCCTCGGCGATGGCCCTGACCGCCCGGTCCTTGCGTCCGGCGCCCGCGGCTCCCGCCCCCGCATCGGCGAGGGCCTCGAAGGCGAGGGTCAACAGGCCGTCTCCCGCAAGAAGGGCCCCGGACTCCCCGAACGCCTTGTGGCAGGAAGGCTTCCCCCGCCGGAGGGCGTCGTCGTCCATGCAGGGAAGGTCGTCGTGCACGAGCGAGTAGGAATGGATGAGCTCGACGGCGAAGGCGAAGGGAAGGAGCGTCCTGCGGTCGCCGCCGAAGGCCTCGCCGGCCGCAAGAAGGAGGAGCGGCCGGAACCGTTTTCCCCCGCTCAGGACGGCATAGCGCAGGGCCTCGTAAAGGCGCGACTCCCCCGCGAGAAGACGGGCGAGGCCGGCCTCGACCTCCGCCTTCATCTCGACAAGGGAAGCCGTCGCGCTCGAGTTATCCATGGCCGACTAGAAGAGCTTCCCCCCCTTGTCGTCCGTATCCTCGGTGTCTTCGCCGGCGTCGTCCTCCGCGTCCGTTCCGTCTTCCTTTTCGACCTCGACCTTCGGCCGGGCCTTGGCCTTCGGCCTGGCCGCGGGCCCGGCCTCGTCGCCCTCTTCTCCGGGCTCGAAGTCCTCGGCGTGCACGACGCCCTTCTCGTCCTTGAGGAGGATCTCGACCTTCCGCTCGGCCTTGTCGAGCTCGCCGCGGAGGAATCGGGCCAGCTTGACGCCCTTTTCAAAGAGGGCCAGGGACTCGTTGAGGGGCGTCCCTCCCTTCTCGAGCTTCGCGACGACCTCTTCGAGGTCGGACAGCGCCTTTTCGAAACCGGTGTTCGTCATGAGCCCTCCTTGTCCAGCCTGGATTCGATGGTCCTGTCAGCGTCGACGCGCCTGACCTCGCAGGCCAGCTCGCCGCGGGCGAAGGACACGACGACCCCCTCGCCGGGTCCCACTTCGCCGGCCGCCCTGATGAGCCGGAAACCCTCTTCCTTCCAACAGAGCGTGTAGCCCTTTCCCAATATGTTGAGGGGGCTGTGGGCGTGCAATCCGACCGACAGGCTGTCCCAGCGGGCGCCGAGTTCCCGGAGCCGCGCGGTCACGAGGTTCCGGAGCCGCTCGGCGGCAAGGGCCGCGGCGGCCCGCCGCTCGGCCAGGTCCTGTTTTCCGGTCCGGAGGACCTTCGCCGCCCGGCCTTCGAGATCGTCCACGCGCTGGCCGATATTGAGGAGGCGGATCCGGAATCCCTCGAAGACGCGGCGTCCGGCCAGGTCCGCGACCCGGCCCTCGGTCTCCCGGAGGGAATATTTCACGGCCCGGGCCGCCCGCTCGGCGAGGGCCGCGATGCGTTCGGCGAAGGCCGCTTCCTTCTCGATGACCATCTCGGCCGCGGCCGAGGGGGTCGAGGCGCGGATGTCCGCCACGAAATCGGCGATGGTGAAGTCCACCTCGTGGCCGACGGCCGCGATGATGGGCACGGGGCACCGGGCGATGGCCCGGGCGACCTTCTCCTCGTTGAAGGCCCAGAGGTCCTCGATGGAGCCGCCGCCCCGGCCGACGATCATGACGTCGATGCCGCCCATCGAACCGAGGTGGTCGATGCCCTCGACGATCTCCCCGGCCGCCCCTTCGCCCTGGACCTTCACGGGGTAGATGACGATGCGGAGCCGGGCGTAGCGGCGCTCGAGGATGCGGAGGATGTCGGCGATGGCCGCACCGCGGGGGGACGTGACGACCCCGATCGTCCGGGGCCTGAGCGGCAGGGGCTTCTTGCGGGCCGCGTCGAACAGGCCCTCGGCCCGGAGCTTCTCCTTGAGCTGTTCGAAGGCGAGCTGGAGGGCCCCCTTGCCCTTGGGCTCGACGACCTCGACCACGATCTGATACTCGCCGCGGGGTTCGTAAACGTTGAGCCGTCCGCGGCAGACGACGTTGAGCCCGTCCTTGAGGTCGAAGGCGGTCTTGCGCGCCGCGTAGTTGAACATGACCGCCCGGAGCTGGCTCCGGGCGTCCTTGAGCGTGAAGTAGAGGTGGCCGGAGGTGTGCCGGTGGAAGTTGGAAACCTCGCCCTCCACCCAGATCGACGGGACCGCCGTCTCCAGGGCGAGCTTGACGAGCTCGGTCACCTGCGAGACCGAATAGACCGTGTCGGGCTTGACCAGGCTATTCTTCGTCGCTCTCCTCCTCGACCAGGATCTCCCTCTTGATGGACAGCGCCCGGCCCGTCCCGGCGTCGACCTTGATGAAGACCGCCGAGAGGAAGAGGCCTTCCTTGGACGGTTCGAACCTCTGGGGCCGGCCCGAAAGGAACTTCTGCAGGGCCTGCTCCTTCCGCATGCCGATGACCGAACGGTAGCCGCCGGCCATGCCCGCGTCCGTGATGTAGGCCGTGCCGCCGGGAAGGACCTTCTCGTCGGCGGTCGGGACGTGAGTGTGGGTTCCGATGACGGCCGAAACGCGGCCGTCGAGGTGCCAGCCCAGGGCCTGTTTCTCCGAGGTTGCCTCGGCGTGGAAATCGACGATGATGACCGGCGTCTCCTGCCGCAGGGCCTCCACCTCGGTATCCGCCCGGCGGAAGGGGCAGTCGATGGCCTCCATGAAGACCCGGCCCTGGAGGTTGAGCACGGCGATCTTGACGCCCCCGCCGTCCTGGAAGATGTAACTGCCGCGGCCGGGGTTGCCGGCCGGGTAGTTGGCGGGGCGGACGAGGCGCGGCTCGCGCTCGAGGTAGGGCAGAGCCTCCTTCTTGTCCCAGATATGGTTGCCCGAGGTCAGGACGTCGACCTGGAGGAAGAGGTCCCTCCCGATCTCCTCCGTGATCCCGATGCCCCCGGCGGCGTTCTCGCCGTTGGCGACGACGATCGTCGGCGAGTACTTCCGGACGAGCTGGGGCAGGAACTTCTGCAGGGCCCGCCGGCCCGGATGGCCGACGACGTCCCCGAGGAAGAGGATGCCGGCCTTATCGGGCATATTCCACCGCTCTCATCTCCCGGATGACCGTGACCTTGATCTGCCCGGGGTAGTCCAGCTCGTTCTTGATCTTGGCGGCGATGTCCCGGGCGATGAGGGACGCCCGGTCGTCGGAGACCTTCTGGCTCTCGACGATGATCCGGATCTCGCGCCCGGCCTGCAGGGCGAAGGTCTTCTGGACGCCCTCGAAGGAGCCGGCGATCTCCTCGAGCTTGTGCAGGCGCTCGATGTAGGTCTCGAGGAGCTCGCGCCGGGCCCCCGGCCGCGCCGCCGACAGCGTGTCCGCGGACTGGATGAGGACGGCCTCGACCGACGGGAAGTCCACGTCCCGGTGGTGCGAGGCGATGGCCTGGACGACCTTCTCGTTCTCGCCGTACTTCCGCGTCAGCTCGACGGAGAGCTCGGTGTGGGTCCCTTCGACGTCTTTGTCCACGGCCTTGCCGATGTCGTGGAGGAGGCCCGCCCGGAGGGAGACGTTGACGTCGGCCCCCAGCTCCCGGGCCATCAGGGCCGAGAGCATGGCGACCTCCTTGGAGTGCTGGAGGACGTTCTGGCCGTAGCTCGTCCGGTAACGGAGCTTGCCCAGGAGCTTGATGAGCTCGGGGTGGACGTTGTGGACCTTGAGCTCGAGGACGGCGGACTCGCCTTCCTGCTTGATCTTCTGCTCGAGGTCGGCCTTGACGTTCTCGACGATCTCCTCGATGCGGGCCGGATGGATGCGCCCGTCCATGACGAGCTTCTCGATCGACAGCCGGGCCAGCTCGCGGCGGACCGGGTCGAAGCTCGACAGGATGACGGCCTCCGGCGTGTCGTCGACGATGATGTCGACGCCGGTCGCCTGCTCCAGGGCCCGGATGTTCCGGCCCTCGCGGCCGATGATGCGGCCCTTCATGTCCTCGGAGGGCAGGTCGACGACGGAGACCGTCGTCTCGACGACGTGCTCGGCGGCCGAGCGCTGGATGGCCATGATGACGATCTCGCGGGCCGAGACGGCCGCCTTCTCCCGGGCCTCCTCCTCGATGCGCCGGACGGTCTGGATGGCCTCCATCCGGGCCTCGTCCTCGATCTTCCGGACGAGCTGCCCCTTGGCCTCCTCCTGGGTCAGGCCCGAGATGCGTTCGAGCTCGGCCATCTCCTTCTTGAGGGCCTCGCCGATCCTCGCTTCGAGCGCATCGATCTCCTTCTCCTTGGCCTCGAGGCGATTCTCCTTCTGGGAGAAATCGCGCTCCTTCCGCTCGATGGCCTGGAAGCGCCTCTCGAGGTTCTCCTCCTTGTTGATGAGACGGCGCTCCGCCTCGGCGACCTTCTTCCTCTGCTCGCGGGTCTGGAGCTCGTACTCGGCCTGCCGGCTGAGGTCGTGCTCCTTGGCCGTTATCGCGGCCTCGCGTTTGATCTTCTCGGCGTCCTCGGCGGCCCGGGCGAGGATCCTCTTGGATTCCTCCTCGACCTCCGCGACGCGGCGCGCGGCGTCCTTTCTCTTGAGGGAGAGGACGACGACGAGCGCCAGAAGGGCGGCGATGACGGCGCCGCCGGCGATGATGATGACGTTCACGATGCTCACCTCCTTATGTGATCACAGGAGACGAGATGCGGGAGGAAGGGGAAGGCGTCACATGGCGCGTGATGTTCCCTCGAGGGAGGGGCGCCGGGCGGCGCTCCCGGGGGCCCTTAATCGGGAGGTTCCCCCGGCGGCGCGGCCGCGAATATCCGGATCATGATGTGACCTTTCCCAGGCTCTTGTATGTATTTTCATCTCGCGAAAGATGAACCTCCAAACTTTCCATCTCGGTCTCCATGTGGCCGATCGCTTCGTTCAGTTGATCGAGCTGCTTCTGGCCGAGGAAGAACTCGTCGGCAATGTTGAGGGCTGCCAGGACCGCGATCTTGGTCGCGTCCGCCGACTTGGACTTCACGGCCACCTCGTGCATCTTCTGATCGACGTACGAAGTCAAATGGCCGATGTATTTTTCATCCTCTTCTCCTTTGACGCGAATACGGTAACGCTGACCGTATATCTCGATCTCGACGATCTTGTCGATCATATCCCCAGTTGGTCGATCTGGCCGATGAGGGCCTCGATCCTCGCCTTGACGGCCTCCCGCTCGCTCTCGCTCTTCTTGAGTTCCTCGTCGAGGCGGACGACCTTCTTCCCCTGCTCCTCGAGTTCCTTCTTCTCCGTCTTGAACTCCTTGAGCTGCTGGCGGAGCTTCTCGTTCTCGGCGCCGAGCTTGTTGACGTACTCGACGACCTGAGAGATCTTCCCCTCGAGTATCTTAATGCGGTCAAGTTCGGTTGTCAATTTTGCTTCCCTCCCTCAAGGTGGCGTTCAGGGCGGACCTCAGGTGGCCGACGACCTCCTGCTGGGCCTTGTCGACCTCTTCGGCCAGGAGGGTCCGCTGAGCGCTCCTGTACCGGAACCGGACGGACAGGCTGACCTTGTCCGGGGGGACCGAGGGCCCGGAGAACCGGTCAGTGAGCTCGAATCCCTCGAGATTGGGGACCGACAGCTTCGCCAGAACCTGCCGGACGTCGCGCCAGGACAACTGCCGGTCCACGAGGAACGACAGGTCGCGGACGACGCCGGGGAACTTGGGGACCGGCGCGAACACGAACGGCTTCGGCTGTTTCTCGAACAGCCCGGCCAGGTCGATCTCCGCCGCGTGGACGGCGCCCTCCACGGAGTACAGGTCCCTCAGGGCCTTTCGCAGGACCCCGAGGAAGCCGACCTTCTCGCCCTTGTAAACCAGGGCCAGGGCCTCTCCGGGCTCGAAGAACGGGTGGTCCGTCTCCTCGAAGGAGAACGGCTCGTAACGGAGGGCGGTCATCATCGCCTCGACGGCCCCCTTGAGGACGAAGAAATCCGTCGTTTCGGGCCGGGACTGCCAGTGGGGCGCGCCCGTCTGCCCCGTGGCGAGGAGCCCGAGCGATATCTGCTCGCAGAAAGCCTCGTCGCGCCGGAAATAGATGCCGGCCGCTTCAAAGAGACGGACGCCTTCGAGGCCCCGGTTGAGGTTCCGGGCGGCGTTCTCGAGAAGGCCCATCATCAGGGTCGTCCGCATGGTCGCGGTCCTGGCCGAGAGGGGGTTGAGCAGGGCCACAGGCTCCCGGCCGCTCCCCATGGCGGCCTCCTTCTCCGGGTCCGAGAAGCTGAAATTGATGACCTCGTCGAACCCGTGGTGGAGGAGGACCTGGCGGAGCTTCTGGATGCGCTCCCGCCTTCGGTTGGCCGGCGGCTCGAAGGCGCGGAGCGGGGTCGGCTCCGAGGGGATCTTGTCGTACCCGTAGAACCGGGCGACCTCCTCGATGAGGTCCGCTTCCCGCTCGATGTCGACCCGGAACGAGGGGACCTCGGCGATCCACGTCCCCTTCTGGCTCTCCTCGACGCGGAACCCGAGGTCGGCGAGGAGGCGCGGCACGAAGTCCGCGGGGACCTCGACGCCGAGCAGGTCGGCGATGCGGCGGTGGCGCAGGATGACGGACTTGGGCTTGCGGGGCTTCGGATGGACGTCGATGAGGCCCCGGGACGCCTTGCCGCCGAACTGGCAGAGCAGGGACGCCGCCATCCGGGCCGCCTCGGGCGGGAAGGCGATGTCGGTCCCCCGTTCGAAACGGTAGGAGGCGTCGGTCGAAAGCCCGGCCTTCTTGGCCGTCAGCCGGACCGATACCGGGTCGAAGCAGGCGCTCTCGATGAAGACGTCGACGGTCGCGCCGGTGACGCCGGTCTCCTCGCCGCCCATGACGCCGGCCAGGGCGACAGGCTTCTCCTCGTCGGCGATGACGAGCATCTCCGGGGCGAGCTCGATGACGCCGCCGTCGAGGCTCGTGAGCTTCTCCCCCTTCATGGCCCGGCGGACGACGATCCGGCCGCCGGCGAGCTTCCCGAAATCGAACGCGTGGATGGGCTGGCCCGTCGCGAAGAGGACGTAGTTCGTCACATCGACGACGTTGTTGACCGTCCGCAGGCCCATGGCCTCGATCCTCTTCCGGAGCCGGTCCGGCGACGGACCGACGGTGAGGCCGCGGACGAGGAGGCCGCAGTAGCGCGGGCAGAGGGCCTCGTCGAGCACCTGGACGTCGGTGAGGTCGGCCGTCCTTTCCTCGAGCTCGACGACCGGCCACTTCCGTTCGAGGAGCCGGGCGCCGGTCATCGCCGCGACCTCCCGGGCGATCCCGAGGTGGCCGAGCGTATCGGGCCGGTTGGCGTAGGTCTCGACCTCGAGGACACGTTCCCCCCGACCTCTTCCGTCTTCTCGGTGACGAGGCCGACCATCGTCAGCCGTTCGAGGAGCTCGGGAAGGGGGAGGTCCACCTTCACGTATTCGTTGAGCCAATCCAGACTGATCTTCATTTGAGGTTGAACTGCCTGAGGAACCGGAGGTCGTTCTCGTAGAAAAAGCGCATCTCGGGGATCTGGTAGGACAGCATGGCCGTCCGGTCGATCCCCAGGCCGAACGCCCAGCCGGAATACTTCTCGGGGTCGATGTTGACGTTCTTGAAGACCTGGGGGTCCACCATGCCCGCTCCCAGGATCTCCTTCCATCCGGTCCCGCCGCAGACGCGGCAGGCCGGGTCCTTGTGGCCGCAGACGAAGCACTCGATGTCCACCTCGGCCGAAGGCTCGGTGAAGGGGAAGAAGCTCGGCCGGAAGCGGACCTTGAGCTTCTCGCCGAACAGGGCCCGGATGAAATGCTCCAGGGTCCCCTTGAGGTGGGCGAACGTGATGCCCTCGTCGACGACGAGGCCCTCGACCTGGTAGAACATCGGCAGGTGCGTCGGGTCCGTCGTCTCCCGGCGATAGACCTTGCCCGGGATGATGATCCGGATGGGGGGCTTGCGCTTCTCCATGACCCGGATCTGCACGGGCGAGGTGTGCGTCCTGAGGACGACCTTCTCCGCCACGTAGAGGGTGTCCCAGCTGTCCCGGGCCGGATGATGGGGCGGGAAGTTGAGGGCCTCGAAGTTGTAATAATCCGTCTCGATCTCGGGCCCCTCCTCGATGGCGAAGCCCATTCCGGTGAAGATGGACTCGATCTCCTGCTGGAAGAGGACGACCGGGTGCGGCGCGCCCGCGTAGGGGCGGCGGCCCGGCAGGGTCAGGTCGATCTCGCGGACCGGCCCGGCGGCCCCGGCGGCGAGCTTCGCCTCCAGGGCGGCGACGGCCTCCTGGGCGCGCTCTTTGAACGCGTTGATGAGGCCGCCCGCTTCCGGCTTTTCCGCCGCGGGGAGGTTCTTCATCTCCTCGAACAGGGAAGCGAGACAGCCCTTCTTACGGCCGAGGAACTCGTTCCGGAGGTCCGCCAGGCCCCGGGCGTCCCGGACCCGGGCGGACTCCTCCCCGAGCTTCCTGGTGAATTCCTCGATCCGTGCCTTGAGGCGCGTCATGGCCCGGGTCAGGCCAGGGCTTCCCGCGCCTTCGCGGCGATGACGGCGAAGGTCTCGGGAGCGCGGACGGCCAATTCGGCCAGGACCTTGCGATCGAGCTCGATGTTGAGCTTCTTCAGACCCTGGATGAACCGGCTGTAGGTGATCCCGTTGGCCATGGCGCCGGCCTTGACCCGGATGATCCACAGGGTCCGGAACTCGCGCTTTTTGGCGCGGCGGTCCCGGTAGGCGTACTGGAGGGACTTCTCCACCGCCTCTTTGGCGGTCCGATAGTTATGTCCTTTGGCGCCCCAGTAACCCTTGGCGCGTTCGAGGACCTTGGTCCTCTTATCCTTCCTCTTCGTTCCTCTTTTAGCTCTAGGCATCGTGGGCTCCTTGTGTTTGGGCTCTCCCGGCGGCCGGCCTCAGGCCTCGTACGGGAGCATCTTCCTGAGGGACTTCATGTCGGCGGGGCTGGCGACGGCCTTCTTCCCCAGGTGTCTCTTCCTCTTGGAGGCCTTCTTCGTCAGGATGTGGCTTTTGTTGGCCTTACTGTGCAGGACTTTCTTTTTCGCCGTGACCTTGAACCTCTTTTGGGCTCCCTTGTGGGTTTTTAATTTTGGCATCTTTTCCTCCTGTTTTCACCGGGACGAGGAGCGCCGATACGGACCAATCCTGTCTCCGGATGTCACCGTCCCGGGTACCGAGCCCCTGGACGGCCTCGAGGACCTTGTCGAGGACCGCGATCCCGAGCTCGGGCTTCTGCTTCTCCCGTCCCCTGAGCATGACGGTCACCTTGACCTTGTCGCCTTCCTCGAGGAAGCGCTGGATATGTTTCATCTTGAAGTCGTAATCGTGCCCGCTGATCTTCGGCCGGAACTTGATCTCCTTGATCTGGACCTGCTTCTGATGCTTCCGGGCCTCGTGCTCCTTCTTGTGGAGCTCGTAAAGCAACTTCCCGTAATCCGTGATCCGGCAAACGGGCGGCGCCGCCTGGGGAGCGATCTCGACCAGGTCCAGGCCCCGCTCCCTGGCGATGGCCAGGGCCTGGAGGGTGGGCAGGACCCCCAACGGCTTCTTCTCGTCGTCGATGACCCGGATCTCCCTGGCCTGGATCATTTCGTTGATCCGGTGCGGCTTGGCCTTCGCGCTCACGGGATGGAAAGGTTGACGTCTAAAAATGTGGGTCCTCCTCTAAAGATTGACAGCCAGAGACCTATTCCGGATGAGCTCCCCGGCCTTGGCCAGGAGCTCGGACACTTCGATCGCGCCCCGGTCGCCGGCCCCATGGACGCGGAGGGAGGCCGTTCCCGCGGCCGCCTCCTTGTCCCCGACGACGAGGATGAGAGGGATCTTCTGCATCTCGGCCTCCCGGATCTTCCGGTTGACCTTCTCCCGCGAGAGGTCGACGGCGGTGCGGAGTGCCGCCGGCCTTGAGCTTCCGTTCGAGCTCGAGGGCGTAGGCTTCGTGGCGGTCGGCGATCGGCAGGACGATCGCCTGGACGGGGGCCAGCCAGAGGGGGAAGCTCCCGCGGTAGTGCTCGATGAGGATCCCGAAGAACCGCTCCAGGGAGCCGAGCAGGGCCCGGTGGACCATGTACGGCCGGTGGGTCTGCCCGTCCTCGCCGACGTAGGTCATGCCGAACCGCTCCGACATGTTGAAGTCGAACTGGATGGTCGTGCACTGCCAGAAGCGGCCGATGGCGTCCTTGATCTTGATGTCGATCTTCGGGCCGTAGAAGACGGCCTCGCCCTCCATCCGCTCGTAGGGAAGGCCCCGGGCGTCGAGGGCCTTGACCAGGGCGGCCTCGGCCTGGACCCACATCTCCTCGCTCCCGGCGTACTTGGCCAGGTTCTTCGGGTCGCGCACGGAGAGCTCGATCTTGTTGTCGGTGAACCCGAAGGCCGCCAGGATGGAGATGGAGAAGTCCAGGACCCGGAGGATCTCGTCCTCGATCTGGCCGGGGGTGCAGATGATATGGGCGTCGTCCTGGGTGAATCCCCGGACGCGGAGCAGCCCGTGGAGGGTCCCGCTCCGCTCGTAGCGGTAGACGGTGCCCAGCTCGGCCCAGCGCAGGGGCAGGTCCCGGTACGACCGCATCCGCGACTTGTAGATCATGATGTGGAACGGGCAGTTCATCGGCTTCAGGTAATAGTTCTGCTCGTCGATCGCCATCGGCGAGTACATGCTGTCCTTGTAGAAGCCGAGGTGCCCCGAGGTCTGCCAGAGGCATTCGCGCCCGATGTGCGGGGTGTAGAGGATCTCGTAGCCGCCGTCCCAGTGCCGCTCGCGCCAGTACTGCTCGATGACCGCCCGGATCCGGGCGCCCTTGGGGTGCCAGAGGATGAGCCCGCCGCCGAGGTCCTCGGCGGTGCTGAAGAGGTCGAGCTCCTGGCCGAGCCTCCGGTGGTCGCGCTTCTTGGCCTCCTCGAGCATGGCCAGGTATTCGTCGAGGTCCTTCTTGGTGAAGAAGGCGGTGCCGTAGATGCGCTGGAGCTGGCGGCCCTTCTCGTCGCCCTTCCAGTAGGCCCCGGACACGGAAAGGAGCTTCACGTGCCGGAGGAAGCCGGTCGACGGGACGTGGGGGCCGAGGCAGAAATCGGCGAAGCCGCCCTGCTCGTAGACGGTGACCTTCGCGTCGCCCTTCTCCCGGATGAGCTCGACCTTGAGCTGCTGGCCCCGGGCCTCGAAGAGGCGGACGGCCTCTTCCTTGTCCAGGACGAGGCGGCGGACGGGCATGTCCGCTTCGACGATCTCCTTCATCCTCTTCTCGATGGCCTCGAGGTCCTCGGGCGTGAACGGGCACTCCCGCAGGAAGTCGTAGTAGAAGCCGTTCTCCACCGCGGGCCCGATGCCGGTCTTGGCCTCGGGATAGAGCTCGAGGACGGCGTGGGCCAGGAGGTGGGCGGCGCTGTGCCGCAGGATCTCGAGGGCTTCGGGCGATCCCGGGAAGACGAGGGCGACCTCCGCGTCCGCGTCGAGCGGGACGGTGAGGTCGACGAGCCGGTCGCCGATCCTCGCCGCGACCGGTTTCCGGCCGAGGTTCAGCCCGGAGATCGCCGCGGCGACAGTCGTCCCCTTCCCTACGCGATAAGTTTCGTTCATGATCAATGTTATTTCAAATCAGGGGGGCAGGTCCTTCAGAACGCGACGATGCGACGTGCTAATGTACACTGACTCCCGAACAACAATTGGTAGGCGCGGAGGGAATTGAACCCACGACCTCTTCCGTGTCAAGGAAGCGCTCTACCACTGAGCCACGCGCCTATCCTCAGCTTTTTAAAGCTGTTATATATTAAAGAAATCGGGCGGGGCTGTCAAGCGGAGAGCGGGCTGTCAAGCTTCGCCAAAGGACGGACAGGCGCCGAGACGGGCCAAAGAATTCTCAAAACCCGACACTCGCTCGCTCAGCCTTTGCGACCCGTGTTCGGGGCCCGCGAAGGCCCCTTCTTGATGGTCTGCCCGACCTTTCGGGAGGGCGGCAGCGGTTTCTGGCCTTTTCGCCAGGCGGGTTTGTATCGGTTCGGCATGCCTTTGTTCATTTCCCTCCGCGGAAGAGCAGACCGGTTCCGGACCGATTCAGTTCAATCCCCCGTGGAAGTCCGGCGCTCGCCTGCTTCATCATAGGATGACGATGCTGACGGCAGGTCCTTCGGGTCGAGCAGGGCGACCGTGCTTTTGCCGTGCATCCAGCCCCCGGCCTCTCCGGGGTTGATGATGAGGACGCCGTGCTCGCGCCGGACCTGCGGCTTGTGGGTGTGGCCGATGACGACGACATCGAAGGTCGGGCCCGTCCGGCGGCTCGGGACCGGGACCCCCAGATGCGAGACCAGGAACCTCCGGCCGGCGTGGGCGAAGCCGAGAGGGGCGCTCCGCGATCTCGCCCATCCCCTCGAACGCGGCCGTGAGCCCCTTTTTCTCGCCGTCGCAGTTGCCGAAGACCGCCTTGACCGGGCAGGCGAGGTTGTGGAGCTCGAGGGCCGCGAACGGGGCGACGAAATCCCCGGCATGGATGACGAGGTCGCATTTCGCGTCGTTGAACAGGCGCACGGCCCGCCGGATCGGCCGTCAGATTGTCATGCGAATCGGACATGAGGCCTATCATCGCTGTCATTATACGCCTCGTTCTTGTTCTTAGCGCTGATTTTTGTTATACTTAAGGCCTATTTCTTGACAATCGAGTATGTGGAAAAGAGCGAATGGTGAATTTTTTCAATTTTTACGAAGGAGAGAAGCGCATGAAAAAGGTCACTCATCCTGGGCGCCGCCGGGCGTGATTTCCACAACTTCAACACCTATTTCCGGGACAACCCCGAATACCGGGTCGTCGCTTTCACGGCGACTCAGATCCCCGACATCGAGGGCCGGAAGTACCCCGCCGTCGCTCGCGGGGAAGCTGTATCCCAAGGGCATCCCCATCTTCGCCGAATCCGACATGGACGCCCTCATCGCCAAGTACAAGGTCGACGATGTCCATCTCGCCTACAGCGACCTCCCCCACGAATATGTCATGCACAAGGCCTCCCAGGTCCAGGCCGCCGGAGCCAACTTCGTCCTCCTCGGGCCGATGCGCCACGATGATCGAGAGCCGCAAGCCGGTCGTCTCCGTCTGCGCCGTCCGGACCGGTTCCGGCAAGAGCCAGACGAGCCGTAAGGTCGCCCTCCTCCTCAAGGCCAAGGGGCGCAAGGTCGCGGCCATCCGCCACCCGATGCCCTACGGCGACCTGGCCAAGCAGAAGGTCCAGCGCTTCGCCGCCTATGCCGACCTCGACAAGCACGAGTGCACCATCGAGGAACGGGAGGAGTACGAGCCGCATATCGACAACGGCATCATCATCTACTCCGGCGTCGATTACGGGGCCATCCTCAAGCAGGCCGAGAAGGAAGCGGACGTCATCCTCTGGGACGGCGGCAACAACGACTTCTCCGTTCTACAAGTCCGACCTCGAGATCGTCGTGGCCGACCCGCACCGGGCCGGACACGAGCTCCTTTACTATCCGGGCGAGACGAACTTCCGCCGGGCCGACGTCATCGTCATCAACAAGATGGACACGGCCGAAAAGTCGAAGGTCGCCCAGGTCCTCGCGAACATCAAGAAGGTCAATCCCAAGGCCGTCGTCATCAAGGCCAACTCCAAGATCATCGTCGAGAACGGCAAGCAGAATCGCCGGCAAGCGCGTCCTGGTCATCGAGGACGGCCCGACCCTGACCCACGGCGGGATGAAGTACGGCGCGGGCATCGTGGCCGCCCAGAAGTACGGCGCCGCCGAGATCATCGACCCCCGGCCGTACGCCGTCGGCAGCATCAAGAGGACGTTCGAGAAGTACAACCACCTCGACAAGGTCCTGCCGGCCATGGGTTACGGCGACAAGCAGGTCGCCGAGCTGGCCAAGACCATCGCCAAGATCGACTGCGACCTCATCGTCAGCGGGACGCCCATCGACATCACCCGGGTCCTCACGACCCGCCAGCCCATCCTCCGCGTCGGCTACGAGCTCGAGGAGATCGGCTCGCCGACCCTCAAGGACGTCCTGAAGGGCTTCTGAGGAAGGGAACGGGAAGGGACGGATGAAGCGCAAGACGGCCCTCATCGCCTTCGGGGGCAACGCCCTCCTGCCGGACAACGACCACGGCCGGGAGGAGGACCAGCTGGCCAACGCCCGCGAGGCGGCGGAGCTCATGGTCCACGTCGTCAAGAAGGGCTATGAGCTCATCATCGTCCACGGGAACGGCCCCCAGGTCGGCAATCTTCTCATCCAGATGGAATCCGCCGCCGACCGCATCCCGCCCTATTCCCTGGACGTCGCCGACGCCATGACCGAGGGCAGCATGGCCTACATGCTCGAGAAGAGCCTGATCAACGAGCTGAGGCGGCAGTCCCTGGACAAGGAGGTCGCCTCGGTCGTCAGCCAGGTCGTCGTCGACAAGGACGACCCGGCCTTCCAGAATCCGACCAAGCCCGTGGGCCCGTTCTATACCGAGGAGCGGGCCCGCGCGCTCATCGCCGAGAAGAAATGGACGATGATCGAGGACGCCGGCCGGGGATGGCGCAAGGTCGTCCCTTCGCCGAAGCCCATCGACGTCGTTCCCAAGTGGATCATCCGGGACCTCGTCCAGGCCGGCCGCATCGTCATCGCGGCGGGCGGGGGCGGCATCCCGGTCATCATCAACGGCCGCGGGCTCTTCGAGGGCGTCGAGGCCGTCATCGACAAGGATTACGCGGCGAGCCTGCTCGCCCGCGAGGTCAAGGTGGACCTGTTCGTCATCCTGACGGCCATCGAGCGGGTCTGCCTCGATTACGGGAAGCCGACCCAGCGCGAGGCTCCCGTCCTGACGGTCGACGAGGCCCGCCGGCATCTGGCCGAGGGCCAGTTCCCGCCGGGATCGATGGGCCCCAAGATCCGGGCGGCCGTCGAATACATCGAGGCGGGAGGGCGGGAGGTCCTGATCACGACGGCCGGGCACCTCAGGGCCGCCCTCATCAACCGCTCGGGGACGAAGATCATCGCCGCGGCAACGGCATAGGAGGACACGATGCACAAGGATTTCATCGCCATCCACGACCTGACCCGGTACGAGTTCCAGCAGATGCTCGACATGACCGACGACATGAAGAAACGCCCCAAGCACTACGACAAGGCCCTCAGGGGCAAGATCCTGGCCATGATCTTCCAGAAGCCCTCCCTCCGGACGCGCATGACCTTCGAGGTCGGCATGCTCCAGCTCGGCGGCGAGGCCATCTACCTGGCCCCCTCCGACATCCAGCTCGGCTCCCGCGAGGGCATCTACGACGTCGGCAAGAACCTCGAGCGCTGGGTGGACGGGATCATGCTCCGGACCTTCGCCCACCAGATCATCCTCGACCTGGCCAAGAGCACCCGCATCCCGGTCATCAACGCCCTGACCGACCTCCTCCACCCCTGCCAGGCCATGGCCGACTTCTACACGCTCCACGAGAAGAAGGGCGGGCTCCCGGACCTGAAGTTCGCCTACGTCGGCGACGGCAACAACGTCTGCCACAGCCTGATGTTCGCCGCCGCCAAGGCCGGGACGAAGATGGCCGTGGCCACCCCCGCGGGCTACGAGCCGAACCCGGAGATCGTCCGGCTGGCCCTCGAGGACGGCCGGGAGACGGGCTTCAGCCTCCAGCTGACGAACGACGCGGCCGAGGCCGCGAGCGGCGCCGACGCCGTCTATACGGACGTCTGGGCCTCGATGGGCCAGGAGGCCGAAAAGGAGAAGCGGGCCCGCATCTTCGCGCCCTACCAGGTCAACGCCGCCCTCATGGCCCACGCCAAGCCGGACGCCTTCTTCATGCACTGCCTGCCGGCCCACCGGGGCGACGAGGTCACCGACGAGGTCATCGATTCGGCCGAACTCCGTCGTCTACGACGAAGCCGAGAACCGCCTTCATGTCCAGAAGGTCATCTGCCTCCTGCTGATGGGAAACAAGTAACGCCATGAACAATCCTGAGAACGCGAATCTCACGGCCATCGCCCCCGGGGACGTGGCCTTCATCGAGGAGGAGCTCGCCCGGAGCCCCCGGCCGGTCTCTCTCCACGCCCTGGCGGAAAAGCTGGCCTTCCTGAAGACGGCCGGCCAGAGGTCCAAGGACGTCAAACGGTACGACCCCTACGCCCGGTACGAGGTGGGCGATTACATCTACAAGGATTACGACGAGACCCTGACCGTCGGCAGCAAGAGCGTCGACCACTTCAAGGGCTCCGTGATCCTCAAGGTCGTCGGCCGGACCTTCTACAAGAGCTTCAACACCGACATGCTCGAGGTCGACTACGACGGCGGCGGCGTCTTCCGGAAGTACATCGACTACATGAAGAAGACGAAGACCCAGGTCCTCCTGCCGTCGAACGTCGAGGGGCGGAACGCGGCGTCCGAGGTCCTGGACCGGGCGAGCGACCCCAGGCTCACCGAGCTCCCGATGACGGAGCGGGACCTCAAGGCGCTCGAGAAGAGCCTCCGGACCGAGCTCTCCAGGTCGGCGACGCTCTTCGGCTGGAACGAATCCTGGCAGCTCGTCTCCCGGCGGGTCGAGATCCCCGAGCCGAAGATCAAGGAGATCGTGGCCGAGTTCGAGCGGACCCAGGCCTCCGCCTCGACCGAGGAGCTGGTGACGAAGTTCTTCGGGCTGGAGCCTTCGAGCGACCAGTTCGACCTGACCTGCATGAGCCTCGGCTACTCCCTCGAGAAGAAGCACCGGAAGGACTTCGTCTCCCTGACCCTCGACGGCTGGGGCCGATGGCACCTCAAGAAGATCCTCAACGCCCTGCCCGGGAACCTCCCCCTCGCGGCCCCGCTCGCCCGGGTCCCCGAGCTCGTGGAGCTCGAGAAGCCGGAGATGAGCCACGTCCAGGACTTCCCCATCAAGGTCTACCTGACCTGGCGCGAGATCCTCTCGGGCGGGATCAAGGTCCCCCGGAGCCTGGCCAAGGCCCTGAGCCACGCCCGGGAATACGCCTTCACGGACCCCGAGGAGAACAAGACCTACACCCTTTTCTACTACCCGAACGCCGGTTACTTCCTGGGCCTGAGGGATTTCTACGTCGCCAACAACATCCCCCAGGGGACGAGCCTGACGCTCGAGCGGAAGGGCCCGGGCCAGTTCCATTTCTGGATCAAGAAGTCCAAGAAGAAGATCTCCGCCCTGAAGCTCGCCTATGATCCCGCGGAGGACCGTTTCGCCGACACCGGCGAGGAGGCCTTCACCTTCGCCGAGCCCAACAAGATCATCT
>CAWART010000016.1:0-28887 GCA_963784525.1 Candidatus Aminicenantota bacterium
CTGCAATGACGCTTTTGGGGTAGCGAGGCGGGACATGGCCGGCCCGGCTTGCCTTTTTTCCCGTTTTACGGGATAAAGGACCTAGCGGAGGCAGGCGCATGACGACCCAGAACAAGAAGAGCTCGCGGAAAGCCGGATTGTCGCCCGGGACGCTCGTCCATATCGGCCATAAACGGGTGGAAAAGGCCCGGGTCACGGTCATGGACTACGACGAGTCGCGGCTCGAAGAGAAAGAGGTCACCAACATCGAAGAGTGCTTCCCGTTCCGGGACTCCCCGACCGTGACCTGGATCAACGTCGACGGACTCCACGAGGTCGGCCTCATCGAGCGGCTCGGCGCTCATTACAACCTGCATCCCCTCATCCTCGAGGACATCCTCAACACGGCCGAGCGGCCGAAGATCGAGGACTACGGCGACTACCTCTTCGTCGTCCTCAAGGTGTTCGTCCGCAACGGCAATCCCGAGGAGAAGATGCATCAGGTCAGCCTCGTCCTCGGGCCGAACGTCGTCATCACTTTCCAGGAGAGGGAAACCGGCATCTTCGACGGCCTGAAGGACCGGATCCGCAAGGGGAAGGGGCGGCTCCGGAAGCTCGGGGCCGATTACCTCGCTTACGCCATCATCGACGGCATCGTGGACAGCTATTTCGGGGTCCTGGAGAGGCTCGGCGAGGAGGTCGAAGCCCTGGAGGACGAGCTGGTCGCCGACCCGAAGCGGGAGATCCTCCAGCGGATCCACAGCCTGAAGCGCGAGATGATCTACCTCCGGAAGGCCGCCTGGCCGCTCCGCGAGGTCATCAGCGGGCTCGAGCGGCTCGAAACGCCCCTCATCAAGCCGACGACCGACGTTTACCTCCGGGACGTTTACGACCATATCGTCCAGATCATCGACACGATGGAGACGTCCCGCGACATCCTCTCCGGGATGCTCGAGACCTACCTCTCGAGCGTCTCCAACCGGATGAACGAGGTCATGAAGGTCCTGACCATCATCGCCACCATCTTCATCCCCCTGACCTTCATCGTCGGGGTCTACGGGATGAACTTCAGGTTCATGCCCGAGCTCGAATGGCGGTGGGGATACTTCCTGGTATGGGGGATCATCGCCGTCGTCGGCGGCGCGATGGTCGTCTTCTTCAAGCGGAAAAAATGGTTCTAGGGCCGGGCCGCGCGTCCTTGAAACGGGCCCGGGGCGGGCCTCAGCGGATCTCGGGGAACGCCGCCTGGAGCGACTCGAAGACCCAGGCCGCCAGCTTCTCCTGGAATTCGGCGACGGCGGCCGGCGCGGGACGCTTCTCCCCCCACTCCGCGAGCCGGTCCGCGGCGCGGGCGATGGCCTCGTTCTCGATCCGGAAGAGCTTCGGCAGGACGCCTTCGCCCCCGCAGGCCCTCAGCCGGTCGACGGCGAGATATTGTTTCATCCGGCCGCGCTGGTCCGGGTAGAGATAAGCGGCCAGCTTCTTCGACCAATCGTTGAGCGGGGCCGTCTCCGGGCCGGTCGCGACCGAGGGGACCTCGCCGGCGGCGACCCACATCGGCACGGCCGCGCAGGTGACCGGCTGGCCGAGGTTGACCCACATCGTCGCGAGATGGGCCTTGTCCCGGGACGGCGCCCCCTGGAAGAGGATGACGGAGACGCTCGTGTTCCGGTTGATGGTGTCGTTGGTGTTGATGGTGAGCGGCCCGGCCGGGTCGTCCGGGAGCGCCCGGGTCAGGGGATAGGAATGGAGCTTCTCGTGGACGAGATCGCGCGAAGCCTGCTGAAGGATGAAAGCCGGGTCGAGCTCCCCCCGGCCGAATCCCGTTTCGAGGATATGCGAGATGCGCTCGAAGCGGATGTAGCCTCCGCCCTTGAGGTTGTCGGGCGACGTGAAGCCGTAGTTCGTCCGGGCGATATAGCCGAACGGCGCCACCCGGGGGTCCCTCGCGTCGAACTTGACGAAAGACTTCGGCGAGGTCTCGAAGAAACAGGCGCTCCCTCCGGCGTCGATGGCGCCGAAGTTCGCCGTCAGGTCGAGCTTCCCCGCGACACTCGCCAACAGGGCCTCGAACTCGGCGACGGTCGCGCATTCGCCGAGGGCCCGCCGCATGAACCGGCCGTTGTCGGCGCCGTCCTTGCCGGGCGACCCCTGATCATCGGTCTGGGAGTTCATGACCGCGAAGCCTTCCGCGTTCAGCCCGCCCCAGGCCTCCTTGCCCTCCGTGTCCCCGGCGTCGACCAGGGCGATGAAGGCGTACTTCGGACCACGGAGGAACAGGGTCTTGTTGTCGACCTTATCGGTGTCCCGGTTCTTCCACATCAGGGCGCGGCCGTCCCGGGTGGCTTTTCCCGAGATCACGGCCAGCGTGCAGCCGCGCCGCCTCGACGGCCCCCGACGCGATGACGGCGACGAGGAAGATCAGGGCGGCGGGGACGGTGTTCCTGGCTCTCATGTCATCCCTCCTTCGCGGGAGGAAAAGCATACCAAAACGTCCCTCGCGGCACAACGGCGGCGGGCCGGGCGCCCGGCCCTTGCGCAAAAAGACTTGACACGCCCGCCGCCGCGGTGTATTTATGTCGCTCATGTGTTACGAGCAGAAGCTTTTCGTCATCTACTGCAGGGTCAAAACCTGCCTGCATTGTAACTAGCCCCCTCTCTTCCTTCCCCCTTCCTTCCCGGTCCAGGGACCCGGTCCGGCGTCGCGCTCGGCGTTCGTGACGGGCGTTCGCCGGCCGGCCGCGGCGGGGGGAACCCCTAACGCCATCAGCCCGGAGGAGCCCGTCATGAACAAATTGAAGCTCGTCGTCCCGAAAGGCCGGATCTTCGCCGCCGTCGCCCGCCTGCTCGAGGATTCCGGGATCCGCATCGCGGAGTGCGCCCGCCAGTACGCGCCGCACGTGAGCGATCCGGAGATCGAGGTGAAGATCATGAAGCCGCAGAACATCGCCCAGGTCGTCGAGCTGGGGTCGCATGAGGCCGGCTTCACCGGGCGCGACTGGATCGTCGAGACGGGGGCTCGGGTCGCGGAGGTCATGGACCTCGGCCTCGATCCCGTCCGGATCGTCGCGGCCGCGCCCGCGCCCGGCCCCGGTCGCTTCCGGGAGGAGGCTCGTCGTGGCCTCCGAGTACGAGAACATCTCGCGGCGCTACCTCGAGGCGAAGGGCGTCGGCTATCACTTCATAAGGACCTACGGAGCGACGGAGGCCTTTCCGCCGTACGACGCCGACCTCATCATCGACAACACGACGACCGGCCGGACCCTCGCCGAGCACGGGCTGGCGATCACGGACGTTCTCCTCGAATCCTCCACCCGGTTCATCGCCAATCCCGCGGCCATGGCCGGCGGCTGGGCCCGGCGACAAGATCGAGGAGCTCAAGATGCTGTTCGCGGCCGTCCTCGACGCCCGGAAACGGGTCATGCTGGAGATGAACGTGCCCTCCGACAAGCTGGACGAGGTCGTCCGGACCCTGCCCTGCATGAGGGCGCCGACGGTCTCCACCCTTTACCGGGGGCTCGGCTACGCCGTCAAGGCCGCCGTTCCCAGGGACGAAGCGGCCAGGCTCATCCCCCGGCTCAAGCGCCTCGGGGCGACGGACATCCTCGAATACGAATTCCGGAAGGTGGTCCCATGAGCGGCCTGCGCCCGGAGGTCGAAAGGCTCGAGGCTTATGCCGTGGACCAGGATGCGTCCCTCGTCAAGCTCAACCAGAACGAAGCTCCGGACGACGTTCCCCCGGACGTCAAGGAGGAGATCTTCGAGAGGCTTCGCCGGGCGGCCTGGAACCGGTATCCGGACGGCGGCGCCGGCGGCCTGGAGCGGATGATCGCCGCCCGGCGAGTCCCATCCCGCTTCGGGCGTCCTGGTCGGGAACGGCTCCAACGAGCTGATCCAGACGCTCTCTCATCGCCGCCTGCGGCCGCGGGGACCGGATCGTGACGGCCCGGCCGACGTTCTCCGTTTACGGGCGGGTGGCCGGCCTCCTGTCGCTTCCGGTCGACGAAGTCCCGCTTGCCGGGGGGTTCTCGGCCTTCGATACGGACGCCATCATCGAGAAGGCCAGGGGAGCCCGGATGGTGATCCTGGCTTCGCCCAACAATCCGACCGGAACGGTCCTCACCGAGGCGGACGCGGGCCGTTTGGCGCGCGCCGTCGAAGGTCTGCTCGTCGTCGACGAAGCCTATTTCGAGTTCTCCGGCCGGTCCGTCAGGGCGCTCATCGCCGAACACCCGAATGTCATCGTGCTGAGGACCCTCTCAAAAGCCTGGCGCCTCGCGGGGGCCCGGCTGGGCTACCTCATGGGCGAGGAACGCCTCGTTCGCGGTCTCGCCAAGGCGAAGCTCCCGTTCTCGGTCGGCGTGTTCGCCCGGACCGCCGCGGAGGTCGTCCTCCGCCGCCGCGGCGAATGGGAGGGGACGGTGGCGAAGGTCCTGGACGAGAGGGAGCGGGTCTTTCGAGGCCTCGCCGCGATCCCGGGGATCGCTCCCGTCCCTTCTTCGGCCAACTTCATCCTCTTCGGGATCGAGGGCGCGTCCGGCGTCCGGATTTTACGAACGGCTCTCCGGGCCCGCGGGGTCCTGGTAAGGGTCTTCGACGATCCGCTCCTCGCCGCGGCACCTCAGGGTGACGATCGGCAGGGCCGGCGAGAACGACGCGTTCCTCGCGGCCGTCCGGGCGATCGCCGGAGGAGGCCGCGCATGAGGGCCCTGCTCTTCGACATGGACGGGGTGCTCGTCGACGTCTCGGCGTCCTATCGACTGGCCGTCCGGGAGACCGTCCGGCGTTTCTCGGGGTCCGGGATCGGCGACCGCGCGATCCAGGATTACAAGGACCGCGGAGGCCTGAACAACGACTGGGACCTGACCCTGGCGGCGCTCATGGACAGGGGTGTCGTCGTCGGCCGGGAGGAGGTCGTGACCGCCTTCCAGGAAGCCTATGCGGGCAGGGATTTCGACGGCCTGATCCGGAACGAGAGATGGCTCGTCGATCTCGCCGTCCTGGAAGAGCTTTCCGCGAGCTTCCGTGTCGGGATCGTGACGGGCAGGCCGGAGGCGGAAACGCTTCATACGCTCCGCCGCTTCAAGGCGCGATCCTGCTTCTCCGCGGTCGTCACGATGGACGACCTTCCGCCGGGGCGGGGCAAGCCGGACCCGCGGGGCATCCGGCTCGCGCTTTCGCGGGTCGGCGCGGACGAGGGATATTACGTCGGGGATTCGGTGGACGATATGCGGGCGGCGCGGGCGGCGGGGCTCGTCCCGATGGGCGTCGTGCGGCCGTCGGACCTGAGCGCCCGGACCGAGGCCCTGCTCATCGCGGCGGGGGCGGCCCGGATCGTCCCGGACATCAATCGGATCAAGGAGGCACTGGAATGAACCGAACGGCGGGATACGAACGAAAGACGAAGGAGACGACGATCTCCGTCTCCCTGGACCTCGACGGAACGGGCGCCGGGGACATCCAAACCCCCATCGCGTTCCTGAGCCATATGCTGGGGAGCCTGGCGGCCCACGGCCGATTCGACCTCCGCTTGGCGGCGGAAGGGGACCTGGAAGTGGATCAGCATCACCTCGTCGGAGGACTGCGGGCTGTGCCTCGGCGAAGCGTTCCGCCGGGCGCTGGGTGATTTCCGAGGCATCCGCCGCGCCGGGTCCTTCATCATGCCCATGGACGACGCCCTGGCCCTGGCCGCCGTGGACCTCGGAGGGCGGCCCTTTCTCCAGTGTGAGGCCTCGTTCCGGCGTCGCCATTGCGGCGGGTTGGATACGGACGTGATGGACGATCTTCTGCGGGCCTTCGCCAACGGGCTGCGGGCCAACGTCGCCGTCCGCATCCTCGCCGGCCGGAGCGACCATCACAAGCTGGAAGCCGTCTTCAAGGCCCTCGGGCGCGCCCTGCGAGAGGCCTGCGCCGCCGATGACAGGGGGCTGGGCGATGTCCCCAGCCTGAAAGGGAGGATCGACAATGATCGGGATCGTTGATTACGGGGCGGGAAACATCAGGTCGGTTCGGAAGGCATTCGCCTTTCTCGGGCGGGACTCGGTCGTCCTGGATTCGCCCGAAGGATTCGCCGGCGTCGATCGCGTCGTTTTGCCCGGCGTCGGATCGTTCGGCTATGCCATGGATATGCTCCGGAAGCGGGGATTGTTCGAACCCATCGGAGCGTGGGCGGCTTCGGGACGGCCGCTGTTCGGCATCTGCCTCGGCCTTCAGTTGCTCGCCGAAGGGAGCGACGAATCTCCGGGCGTCTCCGGATTCGGCTTCTTCAAGGGCGTTTGCGGGAAGTTCGCCGGCGGGAAGGTCCCCCAGATCGGCTGGAACCGCGTCCGCCTCCTGCGGCCGGACCCGCTGTTCGCGGGGATCCGGGACGGGGAATTCTTCTATTATGCCAACAGCTTCTATCCGCCCCCGGGGCCGGGGTCCTGGCCGTATCGGAATACGGCCTCGAATTCGCGGCGGCGCTCGCGGCGGCGAACGTCCGGGGCGTTCAGTTCCACCCCGAAAAGAGCGGAGAGGCCGGCCTGCGGCTTCTCGGGAACTGGGCGGGATCATGTTAGCCGTCAGGGTCATCCCGTGCCTCGACGTGGACGGGGGGCGTGTCGTCAAGGGGATCGGATTCGGGGACCTCAGGCCCGCCGGCGATCCCGTGGAGCTGGCCGGGGCCTATAACGATCAGGGCGCGGACGAGCTGTGCTTCCTGGACATCGGGGCGACGCCCGGGGGCCGCGAAACCCTGGTCTCCCTCGTCGCCAAGGTCTCCGAGCGGGTCTTCATTCCCCTGTCCGTCGGCGGGGGCGTGCGGTCCGTCGATGACATGAGGCGGCTCCTCCTGGCCGGAGCGGATAAGGTCGCCGTCTGCTCGGCGGCCCTCCGCGATCCGGGGATCATTCGCGAGGGGGCGGGGATGTTCGGCTCCCAGTGCATCGTCCTGTCCATCGACGCGAAGCGGGCCGGCCGGACCTGGCACGCCTGGCGGAACGGCGGCCGGGAGGATACGGGCCTCGACGCCGTCGAGTGGGCGGCGCGCGCCGCGGAGCTCGGGGCGGGCGAGATCCTGTTGAACTCCATCGACAGGGACGGGACCAAGGCGGGTTACGACCTCGATCTCATCCGGGCCGTTGCCGGGAGGGTCGCGATCCCCGTGATCGCCTCGGGCGGCGCGGGGAACCTCGGCCAGGTACTGGACGCCGTGCGCGAGGGCGGGGCCGATGCCGTCCTGCTGGCCTCGATGTTCCACGAGAGAAAGCTCACGGTCGGCGACGTCAAGTCATATCTCGACGAGAAAGGAGTGCCCGTTCGATGCTGATCCCATCCATAGATCTTGCTGGAGGGAAGGCCGTCCAGTTGACGCAGGGGAGGGAAAAGGTCCTGGAGAGGGACGACCCGCTCGGCCTGGCGGCGGATTTCTCCAGGTACGGCGAGATCGCGGTCATCGATCTCGACGCGGCCATGGGGGAGGGGGACAACGAATCCCTCGTTCGGGAGATCTGCCGGACGGCCGAGTGCCGGGTGGGCGGAGGCATCCGCTCGATCGATAAGGCCCGCCGTCTTGTCGAGCACGGGGCCGCCAAGGTCATTGTCGGGACACGGGCCTTCCGGGAGGGCGGCGTGGACCAGGAATTCCTCTCGGAGCTCGCCCGGGCCGTCGGACGGGAGAGGGTCGTCATCGCCCTGGACAACGTCCGGGGGAAGATCGTCGTCGACGGCTGGAGGCGGGACTCGGGACTCGGCGTGCCCGCCGTCATCGAAGCGGCGGAGGCCTTCGCCTCGGAGTTCCTGTTCACCCGGGTGGAACGGGAAGGCTTGATGGGAGGAACGGACCTGGATGCCGTCCGGGAGCTTGTCTCCGCTGCCCGCATACCCGTGACGGCGGCCGGCGGCATCTCCACGGCCGCCGAGATCGGCGAGCTTTCCGCGCTCGGCGCCTCCGTTCAGCTCGGGATGGCCCTCTACACGGGCGCCCTCACCCTCGGGGCCGCCTTCGCCGCGGCCCTGGATTGGGAAAAGGCCGGCGGCCTCATTCCGACGGTCGTCCAGGACGACGCGTCCCAGGTCGTCATGGTCGCCTGGAGCAGCCGGGAATCCCTGGACCGCACGTTCGAGACGGGCAGCGCGTGGTATTTTTCGAGACGCCGGAAGCGGCTCTGGATGAAAGGGGAGTCCTCGGGTAACGTCCAGGAGCTCGTGAGGGTCCGGACGGATTGCGACGGAGACACGCTCCTGCTCACCGTGCGGCCCCGCGGGCCTGCCTGCCATACGGGGAAGTATTCGTGCTTCGGAGACAAGGCCTTTTCGCTCGCCGAGCTCAGCGACGTCATCCGCGAGAGGCTCGGCGGCCGACAGGCCGGCTCTTATACGTCCTCGCTGACCGGGGCGCGCATCAGGGAGAAGATCCTCGAGGAAGCCGGGGAACTGGTAGCGGCCCGGAAATAAGGACGAGATCGTCTGGGAAGCCGCGGACGTCCTGTATTTCGTCTGCGTCCTGCTGGCGAAGAACGACATTCTGCTGGCTGAGGTGATGAGCGAGCTCCGGCGACGGAGACGGGGACCGAGGCGAAGCGACGGCGGATCGGAGGCGGCGTCATGAGGCGTTTGAGCATCGACGAGTTCAGAAAGGGTTGTTTGGGAACGAAGGAACCCGGGGACACGTCCGCCGTTTCCGGCATCATCGCGGAGGTGCGCCGGACAGGCGACATCGCGTTGAGGGAATTCACCCGCCGCTTCGACCGGGTCGCGATCGGTCCTCTCGCGGTGGGGCCGGAGGAGATCGAGTCGGCCGCCCGGAGGGCCGACCCCGGTCTCGTCGCGGCCATGCGCGAGGCCGCGGAGAACATCCGGGTGTTCGCCCGGCTGCAGATGAACGCGTTCAGCGGATTTCGAGGTCGAGATCCGGCCGGGCGTGTTCGCCGGGCAGGTGGTGATCCCCATCGTCAGGGCGGGCGCCTATGTTCCGGGCGGCCGCTATCCCCTCGTCTCCACGCTTCTCATGACCGCGATCCCGGCCGTGACGGCCGGCGTCCGGGAGGTCTTCGTCTGCACCCCCCCGGGCCCGGACGGCGCCGTTCCCCCCGGCGATCCTGGCCGCCGCGAAGATCTGCGGCGTCCGCGAGGTTTACAGGGTCGGCGGCGCCCAGGCCATCGCCGCCATGGCCTACGGAACGGAGTCCATCCGGAAGGCCGATAAGATCGTCGGTCCGGGCAACGATTTCGTGACGGCCGCGAAAAGGGCCGTGGCCGGGGACGTCGGGATCGACTTGGCCGCCGGTCCGACGGAGCTTCTGGTCCTGGCCGACCGGACCGCCGACGCCCTCTTCATCGCGGCCGACCTCTTCGCCCAGGCCGAGCACGATGTCCGGGCAACGGCGATGCTGATCACGGATTCGGAGGACCTGGCCGCGCGGGTCGAGCGGGAGCTCGGCGGCCTGTTGGAAAAGGTCCGGACGGCGGGCGTCGCGCGGGCGTCCCTGGCGGAGCGGGGAGGGATCGTGGTCGTCGATTCCATGGATACGGCGTTCGCCCTTGCGGACGAGCGCGCCCCCGAGCACCTCGAGCTCTTCGCCGCGGACGCCAAGGCCCTCGCGGGCAAGCTTCGGAATTACGGCTCGCTCTTCGTCGGGGAGCGGTCCGCCGAGGTCCTGGGCGACTATTCGAGCGGCCTCAATCACGTTCTCCCCACCCGCGGCGCCGCGCGGCACACGGGCGGACTGAGCGTCCGGGATTTCCTGAAGGTCCAGACCCTCCTGAGGGTGGAAGGCGACGGCCTCGCGGCCATCGGCCCCGCCGCCCTGCGGCTGGCCGAGGCGGAGGGGTTGGACGGCCACGCCCTCGCGGTCGAAGTCCGGATGCGGCGATGATCAGCGGATCTTGAGGAGCGTCGCCAGGTTGGCGCCGCGGTCCTCGACGAGCTCGATCCTCCCGTCCTTCGACGAGAAGAGGGCCGTGACACCCGGACCGTGACCGGCCACGTAGCTCTTGCTGTGGGAGATGCTCCCGACCGTGATGGCGCCCTGCCTGTAGATCCGGCCGTACGTGGTGTCGGCGTCCACGATCCCGACGAGATCGCCGAACCTCAGGCGGTCCAGGCCGTATTCCTTGACGGTCTTCTCGTCGAACATCTGGATGTCGTAATCGCCGCGGTACGCATTGTCGGCGCCCAGGCCGGAGCCCATGATCTTGGCGGGGACGATGACCGCGACGGGGACGCGGAGCTTCCCTTCGGGAGTGACCCCCATGCCGAGCCCCGTCAGGGCATCGATCAGCTCGGGGCCGATGTTCAGGGCGGTGACGCCGGGGGCGTTCTTGAGCTCGAGGCCGAAGCCGACGGTGGTGATCTGCATCTTGTCGCCGATGCTGAGCTTCTCGAAGACCGAGGCGTCGGGGAAGTCCACCATGACGTGCTCGGCGCCGCCGTGCTTGCCGATGACAACCCCGACCGCGCCCTTGCCCTCGCCCGTCCATATCTTCACCTTGTTCCCGATGCAGGCCAGCATGTTCAAGCCGCGGCTCTCACGCCCGGCCCGGTCGTTCTCGGCGCCGGGGTTGAACAGGGTGACCGCGGGCTCGACGTGATCGCCGGCCAGGTCGATGGCCGAATCCCCGGAGCGGAAATTGTAGGTGATGCTCCCCGTGCCCGGATTGAGCCTGATCTTCCCGTCGGGGTCGATGTCGTAAGGCGAGTCGGACATTCCGGGCGGGGCGATGAACGCGACGACGGCCTGGATGACGAGCTGGGCCCGGTTGAATTCGAGGGCTTTGAGGCCCTTCGCCGGGGCCGCCTGAGGCCCGGACGAAGCCGTTCCGGCCGCGAAGAGAACGGCGATCGAGATGATGAGGAAAGGAAGGATGGCTTTGCGCCTACGGTCCGGAATGAACATGGTCAAGTCCTCCTTGTCACGGGGATCCGGCGGATCACAGCGCCGGGAACCGCGTCCATCGGGATCAGTCGCAGGCGTCCCTGAAGACGCGGAGGAAATTCGTCCAGCAGATCTTCTCGAGCGCCTTCCGGGGCATCTCGGCCTCCGAGAGCCTCTTTTGGGCGGTCCGCAGGCCGCGACAGCCGGTGACCCCGGCGGGAAGGTCGGGAACGCCGTCGAAATCCGAGCCGAAGGCGACGTGGTCCTCGCCGGTGATGTTCATCAGGTGATAGATATGCTCGAGGTACCGGTCCAGGGGGACCCGGTACTTCTCCATGGCTTTGCCGAACTCGTCCGCGAGCCCGCGGAGGAGGGCGAAATGCGCCGCGGGATCGGCTCCGGCCTTCTCCTCCTCGCGGCCGAGCCTCTCGAAAAGGTCTCCGGCCCGCTCCGATTCCTTGCGATAGCGCGCGTCGAGGAACCCGGGATAGATGTTCACCCCGACGAGGCCGCCCCCGGCGGCGATGCCCTTGGCCAGCTCGTCGCTGATGTTGCGCGGGACGGGGCAGAGGGTCCGGGAGCAGGAATGGGAGGCGACGACCGGACGGCAGGTGAGCGACAGGACCTTCCGCACGGCGGAGTCATGGGCGTGGGAAACGTCGATGATCATCCCGAGCTTGTTCATGGCGGCGACGACCTCTTCGCCGAAGCGGGTCAGCCCGTCGAAGGCGGGCTCCCGGTCGGCCGAGGAGACGACCCAGGCGTTGCTTCGGGAGTGGACCAGGGTCATCAGCCGCACGCCGCGGGCGTACAGCCGCTCGAGGTTCCCGAGGTCGTTCTCGAGGGCGTCCCCGTTCTCGACGGCCAGGACGGCCGCGATCCGGCCCGCCAGCCGGGCGTCGAGGATGTCCTGGGAGGTCCGGCAGACGGAGATCTCCCGGGAGAACGCGTCCAGCTCCCTGTCCAGGCCGTCCAGGAGCCGCGACGCGAACTCGAAACGACGGCGTTCGGGGACCGAGGGGGGGATGTAACAGGCGAAAACCTGGAGCCCGATCCCGGCGTCGGCCATCGCGGGCAGGTTGACCTGGAGGCCGGGATCGTCGAGCCGCCTGCCGGCCGCGAGGCCGATGGCCGTATCGCAGTGCAGGTCGGCGATGGGGATGGGCATGGATTCCCTCCGGATATCTGAAAGGAGACTATACAATCGGGTCCCGCGGCTGTCAAACGAAAACCGCCGCCTTGCCGGGTCTTCTCCGCCGGTGTATCCTGGGAGCGACGCGTTCACCGGAGGAAGCCATGAAACAAGCCGTTCGCCCCATCGGGAAAAGCAAGAGGATCGCCCTCGTCGCCCACGACAACAAGAAAAAGGACCTCCTCGAGTGGGCGGAGTTCAACAAGGGGTCGCTTTCGGGCCACACGCTCTATGCCACGGGAACGACGGGGGCTCTCCTCGAGAAGGAGCTCGGCCTCGATGTCATCAGGCTCCAGAGCGGCCCGCTCGGCGGCGACCAGCAGATCGGGGCCCGGATCGCGGACGGGGAGATCGACTTCCTCATATTCTTCTGGGATCCCCTCCAGCCGATGTCCCACGATACCGACGTCAAGGCGCTCCTCCGCATCGCGGTCGTCTGGAACATCCCCGTCGCCTGCGACCGGGCCACGGCGGATTTCATCATCTCCTCGCCCCTCATGCACGAAGAATACGACAGGATCCTTCCGGATTACGAAGGGTACAGGAGGCGGCTCGAGCAGAGCGCGGACGCGGCCCGGAAACGCTGATCCCTACAGGCAATCCCGGAGATATTTCGCCGTGATCGACCGCCGGGAGCGGGCGACCTTTTCGGGCGTCCCCTGGGCCACGATCCGGCCGCCGGCCGCCCCGCCCTCGGGCCCGAGGTCGATGATGTGGTCGGCGCACTTGATGACGTCGAGGTTGTGCTCGATGACGACGACCCCATGCCCGGCGTTGACCAGCTTCTGGAAACAGCGGAGGAGCACCGAGACGTCGTTCTGATGGAGCCCGATGGTCGGCTCGTCGAACAGGTAGAGGACCCGCTCGCCCCGGTCGTGGACGAGGTGGTAGGCCAGCTTGATCCGCTGGAGCTCGCCCCCGGAGAGGGTCGTCGTCGGCTGGCCGAGCTTGAGGTAGCCCAGGCCGACCTCGATGAGGGGATAGAGCTTCTTCGTGATGTCGGGCCTCCCGGCGAAGAACAGGCTGGCCTCGGTGACGCTCATCCCGAGGACCTCGTGGATGTTCCGGCCTTCGTAGCGGACCTCGAGGACCTCGCTCTTGAACCGCTTCCCCTTGCAGGCCTCGCAGGTCAGGACGACGTCCGAGAGGAACTGCATCTCGACGATCTTCTGGCCGGCCCCCTGGCATTCCTCGCAGCGGCCGCCCGCGGTGTTGAACGAGAAATAGCCCGGCTTCATCCCCATGATCCGCGCCTCCCGCGTCTGGCTGAAGAGGTCCCGGATGCCGTCCATGGCCTTCGTGTAGGTGGCGGGGATGGACCGCGGCGAGACGCTGAGGGGCGACTGGTCGACCAGGACGACCTTTCCGATCTCTTCGCCGCCCAGGATGGCGCCGAACCCGTTCGTCGCCGTTCCCTCGAGCCCGCGATAAAGGACCTCGGTGACCAGCGTGCTCTTGCCCGACCCCGAGACCCCGGTGACACAGGAGAGAACGTCGAGCGGGATGCGGACGTCGAGATGGTCGAGATTGTGCAGGTGCGCGTCACGGATCTCGACGTGCCTTCGGGACTTCCGCCGGGTCTCGGGGACCGGGATGACCCTCTCGCCCCGCATGTACTGGGCGGTGAGGGACGTCCGGCTCCCGAGGAAGGCGTCCATCGGGCCGGCGAAGACGATCTCGCCGCCCGCCTCGCCCGCCCGCGGCCCGAGGTCGACGACGGCGTCGGCGGCCCGGATGATCTCGGGATCGTGCTCGACCACGACCACGGTGTTCCCGATGTCCTGGAGCGACTTGAGGATCCGGATGAGCCGCTGGTTGTCCCTGGGGTGGAGGCCGACGCTGGGCTCGTCGAGGACGAAAAGCGTCCCGACAAGGGCGGAGCTCAGGGCCGCGGCCAGGTTGATCCGTTGGGCCTCGCCCCCGGACAGGGTGAACGTCATCCGGTCGAGGGTGATGTAGTCGAGGCCGACCTCGAGCAGGAACCGGAGGCGGTTCCGGATCTCGACGACGAGCCTTTCGGCGACCTGCTTCTCGAACGGGGCGAGGTCGAGGGCCCCCAGGAAATCGGAGGCCTCGCGGACGGTCATGCGGACGAACGCGCCGATGCCCATATCGCCGATGCGGACGCCCAGGGCCCGGGAGTTGAGCCGCGTCTTCCCGCAGGTCGGGCAGGCGACGTACTTGCGGTAGCGGGCGAGAAGCACCCGGACCTGGACCTTGTACTTCTTGGACTGGAGCCACTCGAAGAAGCCCTTGACCCCGTGGTAGCCGTCGCCGCCGTCCAGGATGAAGCGCTGGGCCTCGGGCGCGAGGTCCCGGAACGGGACGTTCGTCGGGACGCCCCGCTTGCGGGCTTCGGCCAGCATCTCGCGCTGAAGTCCGCGGGAGAGGGGTTTTGTCCAGGGCTCGATGGCGCCCTTATCGAGCGGCAGGCTCCGGTCGGGGACGATCTTGTCCTCGTCGAGGACGGCCATGTCGCCGAACCCGTGGCATTCCGGGCACGCCCCCTGGGGGCTGTTGAACGAGAACAGGTTCGGGAAGGGGTCCTCGTAGGAGATGCCGCATTCCTTGCATTCGAGCTTGTCGGAGACGGGGATGGCCCGGCCGTCCGCGGTCCGGACCATGGCCCGGCCGCCGCCCTTCTTGAGGGCCAGCTCGATGGAATCCGCCAGGCGCTCGCGCTCCTCGGGGTCGGGGGTCAGCCTGTCGACGAGGACGTCGAACGGGCCCTTCTTTGCCGGCCCCGCCTGCTCCAGGTTGACGACCTCGCCGTCCTCGAGGATGCGGAAGAAGCCCTCCTTCTTCAGCTCGGCGGTTCCCTTGCCGGCCGGCCAGGCGAAGCTGATGGAGAGCTTCGTCCCCGGGGGCAGGGCGAGGAGGCCGTCGACGACCCCGTCGACCGTGTCCCTCCGGACGGGCCGGCCGCACCGTTCGCAATAGACGGTCCCGATCCGGGCATAGAGGACGCGGAGGAAGTCGTAAATTTCCGTGACGGTCGCCACGGTGGACCGGGGGTTCTTGCCCGAGGACTTCTGCTGAATGGCGACGGCCGGAGGGATGCCCTCGATGAGGTCGGCGTCCGGCTTGTCCATCCGCTCCAGGAATTGGCGGGCGTAGGCGGACAGGGATTCGATATAGCGGCGCTGGCCCTCGGCGTACAGGGTGTCGAAGGCCAGGGAGGACTTCCCCGAGCCGCTGACGCCCGTCACGACGACGAACTTGTCCAGCGGGAGGTCGAGGTCCACGTTCTTCAGGTTGTGGACGCGGACTCCCGAGCTTGATGACGTTGTCGCTCATTTCGCGCTTATCCGATGTCTTCGGATCGCCTTCGAAGGACTTGGTTTGGGGGCGGTGAGGGACGCCCCTCTCCCCCTCGACCCCACCTCTCCCGGCGACACGGACGATCTCGGAGCCCCCTCCGATTCATCGGAGGGGGTAGGGGGAGACAAGAAAACAAGAAAAGTCTTGGGCGTGTCGCCGAAAGCCTTCTCTTCATAGAGCGGCGGCCATAGGGCTTCAGGGCGACCCTCATCGCCCCGTCTTCCCGGGGCGCTCTCGGTAATTCGCGCGGAGATGCTCTTGTCGCTCATTTCGTGCTCGTGCAAAACATATATTATACCAGAGCCAAGCGCGCGAGACGAGCGGGAGAGCATCGACGCTTCTTGATGTAGCCGCAGGCTTCAGCCTGCGTCCAGAAGAACTCAGGCTAAAGCCTGAGGCTACAAAAAGAACTGAAGACTGCGGTCTCCGGTTTTCCCATTGGAAAATATGGGGAGTGTGGCCTCGTGAGCTTCCAATTCCCCCCTTTGGAAAAGGGGGGCCAGGGGGGATTTGTCGCCGCGCGCGGCGTGATATAATAGCTCTCCTTATCGAGAGACCGAAATGAGATTCCTCGTCGTCCTCGGAATGGCCGTAGCCCTCGCCATGGACTGCTTTGCCGTCTCCATGGGGATGTCCTGCGGGGCGACGCGCCTCTCCGGGCGGCAGACGCTTCGGGTGGCCTTTTTCTTCGGCCTCTTCCAGTTCGCCATGCCCGTCCTCGGCTGGTTCGCCGGGGAGAACGTCCTCCGCTACATCGAACGGTTCGACCATTGGATCGCCCTGGCCCTCCTGTCCTTCGTCGGCCTGAAGATGATCCGCGAGTCGTTCGAGAAGGGGGAGAAGGGCGACGCGGCCCCGGTCGATCGGACGACAGGCATGCCGCTCCTCATCCTTTCGGTCGCGACCAGCATCGACGCCCTGGCGGTCGGGCTGAGCCTGGCCGTCCTGCGGACGAACATCTTCCTCCCGGCGGCCCTCATCGGCGTCGTCTGCTTCGCCCTGACGGTCGTCGGGGCCAAGCTCGGGCCGCTCGTCGGGCGGGCGCTCGGGAAGCGGGCCGAGCTTCTCGGCGGCCTCATCCTCATCGGCATCGGCGTCAAGATCGTCGCGGAGCACCTGTGAGCGCGAAGAAGAGGGTCCTGGTCCTGTTCTGCGGCGGGACCATCATCATGAAGAAGGCCCGGCACGGCGGACTCGAGGTCCCGTCAAGGGCGGAGGCCGTCCGCATCCTCCGCGCCATCGAGCCCCGCCTCTCCGAGATCGCGGACTTCCGCATCCGCTATGTCGAGAACATCGACAGCACGAACATGACGCCGCGGAACTGGGACCGCATCATCGGCGAGATCGGGCGGTGCTACCGGAACTATGACGGCTTTGTCATCACTCACGGCACCGATACGATGGCCTACACGGCCGCCGCCCTCAGCCTGGGCCTCGGGAACCTGGGAAAGCCGGTCGTCCTGACCGGGAGCCAGATCCCGGGCTGGGAGATCGATACGGACGCCCGGCGGAACCTCGTCAACGCCATGAAGCTGGCCGTATGCGAGGTTGCCGGCGTCTACGTGGTCTTCGACGAGCGCGTCATCCGGGGCAGTCGCGCCTCGAAGGCGTCGGAATCGAAGCTCGACGCCTTCACCTCGGTCAACGCCCCCGACGCGGGCGAGATCAGGGTCGGCATCCGCCTGGACCGGGGCCTGCCCCGCCGCAGGGCCGGGGCGCCCGACCTCCGGCCGGGGTTCGCGTCCGATATCTTCGTGACGACGCTCGTCCCGGGCGCGGACCCGGGCGACCTCATCTTCCTCCTCGACGACAGCCGCATCCGCGGCATCGTCATCCAGGCCTACGGAACGGGGAACGTCCCCTACGAATTCGACGCCTTTTTCCGGCTCGCCCGGAAGAACCGGGTCCCGGTCGTCGTCACCTCGCAGTGCCTCCACGGCATGACCCGGATGAAGAGCTACGACGTCGGGCGGCGCGCCCTGAAGCTCGGGGTCATCGAGGGGTTCGACCAGAGCCTGGAGATGCTCACCGTGAAGCTCATGTGGGCGCTCGAGCGCTATCCATACGACAAGATTCGGGAGGTCATGACCACGGACTTCGCCGGGGAGCTCGACACGAGCCCCCAGGCCTGAGGGCCGGTGACCGAAGGAGACGAGACATGTATTCGCTGAAGGACAAGATCGTATTCATCACCGGGGCGAGCGCCGGGATCGGTCTGGCCTGCGCCCAGGCCTTCGCTCCCCAGGGCGCGAAGCTCATCCTCGCCGCCCGTCGCCGGGATCGGCTGACGGGGCTCGCCGCCGAGCTGAAGGCCGCGTTCGGGACGGTGTCCCACATCATCGCCCTGGACGTCCGCGACCAGAAGGCCGTGGCGAAGGCCGTCAAGGAGCTTCCGGCGAAGTGGAAGGACATCGAGGTCCTGGTCAACAACGCCGGCCTGAGCCGCGGCCTGGACAAAGCTGCAGGAAGGGAAGATCTCCGACTGGGACGAGATGATCGACACCAACATCAAGGGGCTTCTCTACGTCAGCCGGGCCGTCCTGCCGGGCATGGTCGCGCGCGGCCGCGGCCACGTCATCAACATCGGCTCCATCGCCGGCCGCGAGGTCTATCCCGCCGGCAACGTCTATTGCGCGACCAAGCACGCCGTCGGCGCCATCACCAAGGGCATGCGCCTCGACCTCAACGGCACCGGCGTCCGGGTCTCGACGGTCGATCCCGGCCTGACGGAGACCGAGTTCAGCATCGTCCGCTTCCACGGCGACCTCGGGAAGGCCAACGATTTCTACAAGGGCTACAGGCCGCTTCTGGCCGAGGACATCGCCGAGGCCGTGGTCTTCGCCGCGACGCGTTCCCTCCACGTGGACGTCGCCGAGATGCTGGTCCTGCCGACGGCCCAGGCCTCGACGATGGTGGTCGCAAAAAAACTGTAGCCGCGGGCTGTAGTCGCAGGCTTCAGCCTGCGTCTTCTCTTGAACGCAGCCTAAAGGCTGGGCTACAACGCAGGGCCTCTTCGTCGGTGCGGGCTTGTCGTCGCAGGCCTCAGTGTCGGCTTGTAGCCGCAGGCTTCAGCCTGCGCTCTTGATCGCAACCTAATGGTTGCGGCTACAACAAAGACTGCGGGCGCTTATCGGCGGCCGAGGCCATCTTGGCCGCGGCGGGAAGCCGGCGCAGACGGAGCATCGCCCAGATGCCCGCGGCCGGGCCGATAGCGAGGAAGGCGAACGCCCAGCGCCAGGTGACGAGTCGCACGAACGCCGGTAACAAGGCGGATGGACACCAGGGTCAGCAGGAATCCCAGGCTCGTTTGAAGGGTCAGGGCCGTTCCTATCCGGTCGCTCGGGCACAGCTCGCTCACCCCCGCCGAGAATTGGGCCGAATCGGCGACCACGGCGAAGCCCCAGACGAGACAGAGCCCGGCGAGAAGCCAGGGATTTCCGCCGAACAAGAGCCCGGACGCCAGACAGCATAGTCCGCTGACGGCCATCGCCGCGGACGTGACCGCCGTCCTTCCAAGCCGGTCGGCCAGCTTCCCGGCGACGAGGCTCCCGGCGCCGCCCGCCGCGATGAACGCGAAGCCGGCCAGGCTGGCCGCCCTCTCGCTTCCCCCCGAGATCCCGAAGCTCGCCGCCAGGAACACCGGCACCCAGGTCCAGGCCGCATAGAGCTCCCACATGTGGCCGAAGTAGCCCAGGTTGGCCAGGGCGATCGGCCTGTCCCGCCAGATCGTGCCGGCGTACTTCCAGTCGAATTTCGGGGCGGCCGTCCGATAGGGCCCTTCGCGAACGAAGGCGCCGGCCAGGAGCCCTCCGCCAACGGCCATGGCGCCGCTCAGAAAGAGGACGGCCCTCCAATCGCCGGCCTCGCCGAAGGCTTTGAGGAGGTGAGGCGCGGCCGAGCCGAGGGTCAGGGCCCCGACGAGAAGCCCGACCCCGAAGCCGCGGTCTTCCCGCGTCCAGGTGGCCATGATCTTCATCCCGACCGGATAAACTCCGGCCAGGAGGATGCCCGTCAGGAAGCGCAAGGCGAGGGCCGCGGGCAGGCCGCCTCCGGACGGGATGAGGAGGGTCGCCGTTCCCGCCAAAATGGATGAGACCGCGAACAGCCATCGGCCCGGAAGGCGGTCGGCAAGGTTGAGGACGGCCGACCCGAGCGCCCCCGCGACGAAGCCGATCTGGACGGACATGGTCAGCCAGGCCTGGCCCGAAGCTGTAAGTCCCCAGGCAGCCGTGAGGGCCGGGACCACGGCGGATGCCGAGAACCAGACCGACATCCCCAGAAGCTCGGTCAGGGAGAGGAGCGCGAGGGCGCGCGTCTTGCGGCCGGGCGAGAGACGGGCTGGCCTCATCGAGCATCCTTATATCCCAGGCGCTCCACGCGGTCAATCCGGGGGCCCCGGCAAAATTGATTTCCCGGCCTCATTCTTGTATGTTAAAACCATTGATCCCGCAGGGAGCCTGAAGATCGACCCGATCAGCCCGCCTCTGAACATTCTCGTCGTCGACGACGAGGCCAACATCCGCCGGACCCTGTCCATATGCCTCGAAACGGAGGGCCATAGGGTCATCGGCGTCGGCAGTGCCCGGGACGCCCTTTCCGAGTCCTCCCGCCGGCCCTTCGAGCTTGCCTTCGTGGACCTGCGGCTCGGGACCGAGGACGGGCTCGATCTCATTCCGGCGCTTCTCGCCGCGGTCCCCTGGCTGAAGATCATCGTCATCACGGCTTACGCCTCCATCGATACGGCCGTCGAGGCGATGCGGCGCGGGGCCAGCGACTACATCCCGAAACCGTTCACGCCCGCCCAGATCAAGCTGGCGGTCCAACGCGTATTTGAAATGAGGACGCTCGAGCAGAGAGTCGCGGCCCTGCAGGAAGATCTGGGGCGGGGGCACCCCGAGATCGATCTCTCGAGCTCCAGCCTCCCGATGCGGAAGGCCGTGGACCTTGCCCGTCGCGTGGCCGCTTCAGAGGCCACGGTCCTCCTCCTCGGAGAGAGCGGAACGGGCAAGACCGTCCTGGCCAGGGCCATCCATGAGTGGAGCCCCCGGTCGGCTAAACCTCTCGGCATCATCTCCTGCCCTTCTTTTCCCTCCGAGCTTCTGGAGAGCGAGCTCTTCGGACACGTGAAGGGGGCCTTCACCGGGGCCGTCCGGGACAATCCCGGCCGCGTAGCCGCCTGCGAGGGCGGGACGCTCTTTCTCGACGAGGTCGGCGACCTGCCCGCGGCGCTTCAGCCGAAGCTCCTTCGCTTCCTTCAGGAGAAGGAATACGAACGCGTCGGGGACGGAGTGACGCGAAAAGCGGACGTCCGGCTCATCGCCGCCACGAACATGGACCTGGAGAAGGCCGTCAGGGACGGAGCCTTCCGGGAGGACCTCTTTTACCGGCTCAACGTGTTCCAGATCCTGATCCCCCCCTCCGCGAAAGGCCGGACGACATCAAGCCGCTCGCGGAAAGGCTCCTGGTCTTCCATGGGCGGAACAACCACCGGTCCTTTTCCGGCTTCACGGAGGAGGCCGTCCGGGCGTTGGCCTCCTATCCTTGGCCGGGCAATATCCGCGAACTGAGCAATGTCATCGAGAGGGCGGCCATCCTCTCCCGCTCGGAGCGCATCGGGATCGAGTGCCTTCCCGGAACCATCGCCCCCGAGGACGCGTCGCCCCGCCTCGGGCGACCCCGTGACCCTCGAGAGGATCGAGGAACAGCACATCCGCAGAGTCCTCGCCGGGGCGGCGTCCCTGCAGGAGGCCGCGAAGATCCTCGGCATCGATCAGGCCACCCTCTGGCGGCGCCGCAAGAAATACGGGATCTGACAGCCAAGAGCCTATCCCTTCCGCGCCACGCCCCTTGCCGAATTCAACGCCCTTTTCCCGGCCGCCTTGCATAATGCAATGACGAGCGGAAGCGCACCTCACGCAAATCTATTGATCGCAATAACATAACCGCCGGCCGATCTGGCACGCCTCGTGCATCTCCTCCGAGCGAAGGAGATGAACATGTTCGGACTCCGACAGAAGATGTTCCTGGGTTTCGGCGGGATGCTGGCCATCCTCGTCATTATCGGCGTCCAGAGCGTCAGGTATTTTTCGAGCCTGGGCGCGTCCATCGACGTCATCCTGAGGGAGAATTATCGGAGCGTCATCGCCTGCCAACAGATGAAAGAGGCGCTCGAGCGCATGGATAGCGGGCTCCTCTTCATTCTGCTCGGAGAGACGCAGCAGGGCGAGGCCCTGATCGCCGCGAACACGGCCTCTTTCCGGGCGGCCCTCCAGGTCGAGCTGGATACGATCACGCTTCCCGGAGAAGGGGAAAAAGCCGCGATGGTCCGGGATGACTTCGGCCGGTTCGAATCGGCGCTCGCCGGTGTCGTCGATGAGGCCCTGCCCGCGGCGGTCCGGAGGGACGCCTATTTCGGCCGGGTGTTTCCCCTGTTCGAGCGCATCAAGAACGGCGCGAGCGAGATTCTCCAGATGAACCAGCAGAACATGAGCGACGCCAACGACCGGGCCCGGCACAGCGCCGCCTCCGCCCGCAAACAGATGTTCGCCCTCCTTTTGGCGGGGACGATCCTCGCCGCCGCGTTCCTCGCTCCTGACGGGACGGTGGATCCTCCGGCCCATCCAGCGCCTGACAGGGTCCGCGGAAGAGATCCGGCACGGCAACCTCGATCTCGTGGTCGCGGCCGGCTCCCGGGACGAGATCGGACGGCTTTCCGAAGCCTTCAACGCGATGGCGGCGAGTCTCCGCGAGTTCCGGCGGACCGACCAGGCCCGGCTCGTTCGGATCCAAAGGGCTACCCAAGAGGCCTTCGACAGCCTTCCCGACGCGGTCGCGGTCGTCGATCCCGAGGGGAAGGTCGAGGTCGCCACGGGATCGGCCGTGACCGTTTTCGGGCTGAAGCCGGGGGTCAGGATCTTCGATCCCCGTTCGCCTCGCTGGCCGAGCCTGGTTCGGACGGCGCTTAAGGAGGGCCGGACTGCCGTTCCCGGGGCCAGGGGGGAGATCCAGATGTTCGTCGGGGGAGAGGAGCGGTACTTCCGTCCAAAAGCCGTGCCCATCCTCGACCGCGAACGCTTGGCCAACGGAGCGCTCCTGTTCCTCAGCGACGTCACCCTGCTCCGCCAACAGGACGAGATCAAGAAAGGCGTGATCCGGATGGTGTCGCACCAGCTCAGGACGCCCCTGACGTCCATCCGCATGGCGATACACCTTCTCCTCGAGGAAAAGGTCGGTCCCCTGAACGAGAAACAGGCGGAACTCCTGCTGACCGCCAAGGAGGACAGCGACCGCCTTCACGGCATCCTGAACGACCTCCTCGATATCAGCCGGATGGGATCCGGGAACGCTATCCTGGAATTCCGAACGGCTTCCGCTCGGACCGTGGTCATGGACGCGATCGAGCCCTTTCGGAGGGCGGCCCAGGACCAGGGCGTCGAGCTGAAGACGGAGCTCAAGGAGAACCTTCCCGACGTCCTCGTGGACGTGACCCGGATAGGTCACGTGTTCGGCAATCTCATCTCGAACGCCCTGAAGTATCACTCATCCCGGGGGCCGGATCTCGATCGGAGCCGTCGCCGATGCGGATCTCGTCCGCTTTTCCGTTTCGGACACCGGAGAGGGGATTCCCGAGGAGTTCCTGCCCAGGGTCTTCGAGCCGTTCTTCCGGGTTCCGGGTCGCGGAAAAGAGACGGGGGCCGGGCTCGGATTGGCCATCGTCAAGGAGATCGTGGAGGCCCACGGGGGAACGGTAGAGCGCCGAGAGCCGTCCGGGAGCCGGGGCCACATTCGCGTTCACGCTCGGAAGGGCCGACCGGCGCCCCGGCGGGGAGGTCCGGCTATGACCGACATCCTGGGCCTCATCATCGGCCTTCTGCTCATCGGCTACCTCCTGGCGAGCATCCTGCGGCCCGAAAGATTCTGAGGGCGTGATCATCATGGACGTCTTCGGCTGGATCCAATTGACGCTCTTCCTGGGCCTCCTGTTCCTCGTCACGAAACCCATGGGCCTGTATCTCGTCCGGGTCCTGGAGCCCGACGGGAAAACCTGGTTGGACCGTCCTCTCAAGCCCGTCGAACGGTCGCTCTATCGGGGGCTCGGGGTCGACCCGGGGAGGGAGCAGGATTGGAAGGAATATGCCCGGTCCCTGATCATCTTCAGCCTGGCCGGGCTGGTGTTCACGTACGCCGTGCTCCGCTTCCAGCATCTCCTCCCCTTGAATCCGCAAAGGCTCGGGACCCGTTCCTCCGGACCTCGCTTTCAACACCGCGGCGAGCTTTGCGACGAATACGAACTGGCAGAATTACGCGGGAGAAACGACGCTCTCCTATTTTTCGCAGATGGTCGGGCTTGTCTTCCACAATTTTGTCTCGGCCGCCGCCGGCATCGCCGCGGCCGCGGCCCTGGTCCGCGGCATCGCCCGCCATTCGGCCAGGACCATCGGCAATTTCTGGGTCGACCTCGTCCGGGTCAACCTCTATCTCCTTCTTCCTTTTTCCATCGTCTTTTCCCTGTTCCTGACCTCCCAGGGCATCGTTCAGAACTTCAAGCCCTACGTCAGGGCCGTTCCGATCGAGAGCGCTTCGGCGGCGGATCCGGAACAAGCCGCCGCGCCTCAGATCATCGCCCAGGGCCCGGCGGCCTCCCAGGTCGCCATCAAGATGCTGGGAACCAACGGCGGCGGCTTCTTCAACGCCAACGCCGCCCATCCGTACGAAAACCCGACCCCTCTCTCGAACTTCTTCCAGATGCTCTCGATCTTCCTCATCCCGAGCGGCCTCACCTATTATCTCGGGCGCAAGGTCAGGAACCAGAAGCACGGCTGGGCGGTCTGGAGCGCCATGGCGATCCTCTTCCTGGCCGCCGCGCTCGTCTGCTGGAGGGCCGAAAGCGCGGGCAATCCCCGCCTGCGCGCCCTCGGGGTCGACCCGGCCGGAGGCAACATGGAAGGGAAGGAGGTCAGGTTCGGCGTCTTCGACTCCAGCCTGTTCGCCACCGTCACGACGGCCGCTTCGTGCGGGGCCGTCAACTCGATGCACGATTCCTTCACGCCCCTGGGCGGGCTGGTCCCGCTGTTCAACATCCAGCTCGGCGGAGTGGTCTTCGGCGGGGTCGGCTCCGGGCTCTACGGGATGCTGATCTTCGTGATCCTGGCCGTTTTCCTCACCGGCCTGATGGTCGGCCGGACGCCCGAGTACCTGGGCAAGAAGATCGAAGCCTACGACGTGAAGGTTTCCGTCCTGGCGGTGCTGGTCCCGATCTTTTCGATCCTCGGCTTCTCCGCCTGGGCCGCGGCCAGCCGGTGGGGCCTGGCCGGCTTGGGCAACGCCGGCCCGCACGGCTTGAGCGAGATCCTCTATGCCTTCTCGTCCGGCGCGGGCAATAACGGCAGCGCCTTCGCCGGATTGAACGGCAACACGCCCTTTTACAATATCACCCTGGGCCTGGCCATGCTCTTCGGCCGGTTCTTCATGATGCGTCCCGGTCCTGGCCCTGGCCGGGAACCTGGCCCGAAAGAAGCTCGTCCCGCCGAGCGACGCGAGCTTTCCGGCCAGCGGCCCGACCTTCATCGTCATCCTCATCGCGACCGTCCTCATCGTCGGCGCGCTCACCTTCCTGCCCGCCCTGGCCCTCGGCCCCATCGTCGAGCATCTCCTGATGAGCGGGACCGGGGTCTTGTATTGAAGGAGAACGAACGTGCCCGCATTGACCCATCCCCTTTTCGAACGGGCCATCGTCGGCCGGGCCGCTGATCGACTCCCTCAAGAAGCTGAATCCCGGCTCCCTGCTGAAGAATCCCGTCATCTTCGTCACCGAAGTCGGAGCCCTGCTGACGACCCTCGGCCTTTTCCTGGGATCGAAGAACGAGCCGACGGGCTTCGCCCTTCAGATCTCCCTGTGGCTCTGGTTCACGGTCCTCTTCGCCAATTTCGCCGAAGCGATGGCCGAGGGGCGGGGCAAGGCCCAGGCCGACGCGCTCCGGAAGACCCGGGCCTGCGACGATGGCCAACCTTGTCGGCCCGGACGGCTCGATCGAGGCCGTCCCGGCCGAACGGCTGCGGAAAGGCGACCTCGTCGTCGTCTCCGCCCGGCGAGATCATCCCGGCCGACGGGGAGATCATCGAAGGCGCGGCCACGGTGGACGAATCCGCCATCACCGGCGAGTCCGCCCCGGTGATCCGGGAGGCGGGCGGCGACCGGAGCGCGGTCACCGGGGGGACCCGGGTCCTCTCCGACAGGATCAAGGTCCGCGTCACGGCCGACCCCGGGAAGAGCTTCCTCGACCGGATGATCGGCCTCGTCGAAGGGGCGCAGAGGAAGAAGACGCCGAACGAGATCGCCCTGACCATCCTGCTCTCGGCCCTGACGATCATCTTCCTGGTCGTCATCATCTCCCTGAAGCCCTTCGGCCGCTACTCCGGCGTCGACCTGACGATGACCGTGCTCGTGGCCCTGCTCGTCTGCCTCATCCCCACGACGATCGGCGGCCTGTTGAACGCCATCGGGATCGCCGGGATCGACCGCATGGTCCAGAAGAACGTCCTGGCCATGAGCGGCCGGGCGGTCGAGGCGGCCGGGGACGTCGATGTCCTCCTGCTGGACAAGACCGGGACCATCACCCTGGGCGACCGCCAGGCGACGGACTTCCTGCCGGCGCCGGGAGTGACCGTCGAGGAACTGGCCGACGCCGCCCAGCTGGCGTCCCTGGCCGATGAAACGCCCGAGGGGCGGAGCATCGTCGTCCTGGCCAAGAAATACGGACTCCGGGGCCGCCCCATCTCGGACATGCCGGGCGCGAACTTCATCGCCTTTTCCGCCCAGACCCGGATGAGCGGGGTCGATCTCGGCGGCCGGCGCATCCGGAAGGGCGCCCCGGACGCCGTCCGGGCCTTCGTCGGGAGCCGCCTATCCCCGCGGAGGTCCGGGACGCCGTCGAGCGGATCGCTTTTCAGGGGGGGACGCCGCTTCTCGTCGCCGACGAAACGCGGGTCCTCGGCGTCATCCACCTCAAGGACATCGTCAAGGGCGGGCTGAAGGACCGATTCGAACGGTTCCGGGCCATGGGCATCAAGACGGTGATGATCACCGGCGACAACCCGCTCACCGCGGCCGCCATCGCCCGGGAGGCCGGGGTGGACGATTTCATCGCCGAGGCGAGGCCGGAGGACAAGCTGGCCCTGATCCGGAAGGAACAGGCGCGGGGCACCTCGTGGCCATGACCGGCGACGGGACCAACGACGCCCCCGCCCTGGCCCAGGCCGACGTCGGGGTGGCCATGAACACGGGGACCCAGGCGGCCAAGGAGGCCGGGAACATGGTCGACCTGGATTCCAACCCGACGAAGCTCATCGAGGTCGTCGAGATCGGAAAGCAGATGCTCATCACCCGGGGCGCCCTGACGACGTTCAGCATCGCCAACGACGTGGCCAAGTATTTCGCCATCATCCCGGCCATGCTGGTCGGCGTCTTTCCCGGTCATCGCCCCCCTCAACATCATGGGCCTTGGCTCGCCGAAGAGCGCGATCCTGAGCGCGGTCATCTTCAACGCCCTCATCATCGTCGCCTTGATCCCGCTGGCGCTGAGAGGCGTGCGTTTCCGGCCGCTGGGGGCGGCCGCGCTCCTGCGGCGCAATCTCCTGATCTACGGCCTGGGCGGACTCATCGCGCCTTTCCCGGGAATCAAGCTGGTGGATATCATTGTCAACGCCTTGCATCTTGTTTAACATGAGGATGGCGAACGAATGAAAAACTGGCTCGCGGAAATTCGAACGTCGCTGTCGGCCGTGGCGGCCCTGGCCGTCCTTCTATGCGTCCTTTATCCCTTGGTCGTCTGGGTCCTGGCCCAGCCCTTTTTCCCGGCCAGGGCCAACGGCTCGCTCATCGTAAGGGACGGGAGAGATCCTGGGATCGAGCCTGATCGCCCAGAGATTCGCCGGCCCGGGATATTTCCATCCCCGGCCCTCCGCGGCGGGGAAGGGCTATGACGCCGGCCGGTCCGGGGGGAGCAACCTCGGGCCGCTCTCCAAGGATCTGTCCGAGATCGTCCGGCGGCGCGTCGCGGATTACCGGGCGGAGAACGGCCTGCCCGCCGGCACCCTCGTCCCCGCCGATGCCGTGACGGCTTCGGCCAGCGGCCTCGATCCCCACATCTCGTCTGAAAAACGCCTTGCTCCAGGCCCCCCGGGTGGCCAAGGCCCGCGGGCTCGCGCGAAGAGGCGGTCCGGAAGCTGATCGAAGAGCGCACCGAGGGCCGGATCCTTGGCATTCTCGGGGAGCCGCGGGTGAACGTCTGGCCCTGAATCTGGCCCTGGACGGAGGCCGCGATGCCGGAAGATAGGGCCGATACGTTCCTCCGGATGATCCGCCGTTCGCAGCGCGGGCGGCTGAAGGTCTATCTCGGCTACAGCGCCGGCGTCGGCAAGACCTACCAGATGCTCCAGGAGGGCCACCGGCTGAAGAGCGCGGCATCGACGTCGTCATCGGCCTGCTCGAAACCCACGGCCGGGCCGAGATCGTCGAGCTCGCCCGGGGGCTGGAAGTGGTTCCCCGGCGGCGGCAGGAATATCACGGCATCGCCGTGGAAGAGATGGACGTCGACGCCGTCCTCGCCCGCAAGCCCCAGGTCGCGCTCATCGACGAGCTGGCCCATACCAATGTCCCCGGCAGCCGGAACGCGAAAAGGTACGAGGACGTTCAGGATATCCTTGCGGCCGGGATCCACGTCATCACGACCATGAACGTCCAGCATCTGGAGAGCCTCTACAACATCGTCGAGGGCGCCGTGGGCGTCAAGGTCCGGGAGCGGCTGCCGGATTCCGTCCTGGCCGAGGCCGACGAGATCGTGGACGTGGACCTGGCGACCGAAGACCTCCGAAGCGGCTCGAAGAAGGCAAGATCTATCCCGCCGAGCGCGATCGAAACGGCCCTGGCCAATTTCTTCACCCCTTCGAACCTCGAAAAGCTCCGCGAGCTGACCCTCCGCGAGCTCGCCTCCCAGATCGACCTGAGGCGGCGGGAGGCCCGCGAGGACGAAAGCGGCTCCGCGGCGGAACAGATCATGGTCTGCCTCAGCTCGCGCGGGCCCAACAGCGAAAGGCTCCTGCGCTACGGCTCGCGCCTGGCGGGAAAGCTCAACCGGAACTGGTATGCCGTCTATGTCCAGACGCCGTCCGAAGAGGCCACGGCCATCGATGCCCGGACACAGCGGCTCCTTTCGGACACGCTGACCCTGGCCAAGCAGCTCGGCGCCATGGTGTTCACCTACAAGGGGGAGGATGTCGCCGATACCATCCTGGGTTTCGCCGAAGAGTACCGCGTCGGCCACATCGTCATCGGGCGATCGGGCCCGAAGCCGTTCTGGAAACGCCTGCGCAGGAACAGGGCCGTCGTCGCCGATCTTTTGAAAAAGGCCCGGGGCGTCGTCGTGACCGTCCTGGATACCCGGAGAGAGGCGGTATCTTCGACGCGGCTCCCCGGGAGGGCGCGAGGGGGAGAGGCGTCCTCCGCAGGCCGGCGGGCCTCGTTGAGCCGGCGGCTGGCCGCCC
>CAWART010000017.1:0-161097 GCA_963784525.1 Candidatus Aminicenantota bacterium
CCGCCGATGCCGATCATATGGATGTGTTTGAGCTTCCTGTATCCGCGTTTGACCATCGTCATTCTCCTATTCCTCCCCCTCCATGAGCCGGAAGCAGAGCCTCGCGATCGCGTCCGCCGCCCCGTCGGTCCGGAGCGGGACGAGTCCGGCGGCCATCCCGGCCAGCGCCTTCCGGTTCCCGAGATGGAAGAGGAGCCGCGCGGCCAGGAGCTCGGGGGTCAGGTCCTTCTCCAGAAGGACCTCGGCCCCGCCGGCCTTCTCGAGCTCCCGGGCGTTAAGCTCCTGGTGGTTCTCCGAAGCCGCCGCGAACGGGACCAGGAGGGAAGGCCTCCCGGAGGCGATGAGCTCGGCACAGGTTGTGGCGCCCGCCCGGCTCACAACCAGATCGGCTCTTCGGAAGCGGGCGGCCATGTCCGGGAAATAGGGCGCGATCGTCGCTCGCGCGAAACCGGAGTCCCCATACGCTTTTTCGACCCATGCGATGTCATCCTTTCCCGTCTGATGGACGAACTCGAAAAGGTCCTGTTTCTCCCGGAGGAGGGGCAGAGCGGCCGTCATGGTCCGGTTCAGGAAGCGCGAGCCCTGGCTTCCCCCCGAGACGAGGACGGAGAGAGCGGGCCCCGCGGCCCTGGCCGGCATCCCGTAGAACTCTTCGCGGACGGGATTGCCCAGCCAGACCCCTTTGCCCCGGAACGCGGGGAGGGTGGCCTCGAACGCGGCCACGGCCTTCTTCGCCCGGCGGACGAGGAGCCTGTTCGTATAGCCCGGCTGGACGTTCTGCTCGAGGATGAGGGTCGGGATGCGGAGTCCCGAGGCCAGGAGGACGATCGGGCCGGAGCTGTAGCCCCCGACGCCGACGACAAGCCGGGGCCGGAGCCGGACGAGGAGGCCGAGGGACCGCAGGAACGCGAACGGCAGGAGGGCCATGCCCCGGAGGCTCCGGAGCCCGCGGCCCTTGAGCCCTTCGATCCTCAGCGGCACGAAATCGACGCCCTGCTCCTCCATGATGCTCATCTCGACGGCCCGGCGGCTCCCGACGAAGGTCAGCCGGAGCGCGGGGTCCGCTTCGCGGAGCCTGCGGCCGACGGCCAGGGCGGGGTAGAGGTGTCCCCCCGTGCCCCCTCCGCTGATGACGACGCGCCTTTCCTTCATGATTGGATCCCAACGTCCCCTTTCCGCCGCGAGATGTTGAGGAGGATGCCGACGGCGGCCAGGTTGCAGACCAGCGAGGACCGGCCGTAGGAGACGAACGGGAGCGGGATTCCCGTCGCCGGACCGAGGCCGAGAACGACGCTGATATTGAGGAGGGCCTGGGTCGTGATCGCGATGGTCAGCCCGGCCGCGACAAGTTTCTCCATGGGGTTGGGCGTCCGGAAGGCGATGCGGAGCCCGCGCCAGAGGAAGAAGAAGAACAGGCTGAGGGTGGCGACCGCGCCGACGAGGCCGGTCTCCTCGCTCAGGACGGCGTAGATGAAGTCCGTGTGGGCGAACGGGAGATAGAACAGCTTCTGCGTGCCCTGGCCCAGGCTCGCCCCGAGGAGTCCCCCGGAGCCGACCGCGAGCTTCGACTGGATGACCTGGAAGCTCGCGCCCAGCGGGTCCTTCTCGGGCGAGAGGAAGCCCTGGATGCGCTCCATCCTGTAGCTGGCCTGGAAGAGGTAGGCCGTGAACAGGACGGCGCCGATGCCGCCGAGGACCGCGAAATACCGGAACCGCACCCCGGCCATGAAGAGCATCACCGCAGAGAGCCCGGCGATGAACGCGGCCATGCTGTAGTTCGGTTCCATGACGATGAGGATGACGAAGGCGAAGAGGACGGCCGCCGGCGGGACCAGGGTCTTCCATTCGTTGAGCTTCTCCCTCTTCGTCTCGCCGTACCAGGCGAAGAAGAGGACGAGGCTGATCTTGGCCAGCTCCGACGGCTGGAAACGGACGCCGAAGAGCTGGATCCAGCGATTGGTCCGGGCGACCGTCGGCATGACGAAACACAGCATCAGGAGGAAGGCCGACAGGGCGAGAAGCCCGTTGATGACGTAGGGGTCGCGGAGGAAGGGCTTCCGGATGGAGGCGAGGAAGCCGGCCAGGACGAGCCCGGCCACGGCCCCCATGACCTGTTGGAGCAGGTAGTAATAGGGGCGGTGATACTTGATCCCCGCCTGGACCCCCGAGGAGCTGAAGACCATGAGGATCCCCACGACGACAAGGATGATCGTCACGACGATCAGGCCCTTGTCGAAGCCGTATCTCCTGTAGGCGTCCATATCGCTTTCCCTATCTCCCCTCGACCTTGCGGGCGAGGCTCCGGACCTCGCGCTTGAAGGTCCGGCCCCTCTGCTCGAAGTTGTCGAACATGTCCCAGGACGTCGCGGCCGGGGCGAGCAGGACGACGTCTCCCGGGGAGGCCGCCTCGTAGCCCTTGCGGACGAGCTCCCGGAACGTCGCGGCCTTCTCGAGCGGGACGACGCCTTCGAGCGCGGCCCGGATCTTTTCGGCCGCCGAGCCGACGAGGAGGGCCTTGCGGACGCGCTTCCGGACGGGCCCCCGCAGGAGCGTGAAGTCCGCGCCCTTGTCTTTGCCGCCGAGGATGAGGACGACGGGGCGGTCGAAGCTCTCGAGCGCCTTGATCGTGGCGTCCACGGTCGTCGCCTTGGAATCGTTGACGAAGAGGACCCGGCGGACGGTCGCGACGGGCTCGAGCCGGTGTTCGAGGCCCCGGAACGCCCGGATCGTCGCCCGCATGCTCCGGGCCGGCACGCCGAACGCGTCGCCGACGAGGGCGGCCGCGCAGACGTTCTCGAGGTTGTGGAGGCCCGGCAGTTTGATGTCGGAGGCCCGGACAAGCGGCGTTTCGTCGCCGTCCCGAAGGACGAGCCGCCCGTCCCTGAGGCAACACCCCCTGGCGACGCGCCTCTTGCGGCTGAAGGCCTCGACGCGGGCCGGGGTCTTCCCGGCGAGCGCCCAGACCAGCGGGTCGTCCCGGTTGAGGATGGCCGTATCGGCCTTGCCGAGCGAGAGGATGAGCTTGCTCTTGGCCGCCAGATAATTCTCGAAGGACCCGTGCCAATCCAGATGGTTCGGGGAGGCGTTGAGGAACGCCGCGACCCCGGCCTTGAAGTTCCGGGTGTGCACCAGCTGGAAGCTCGAGAGCTCCGTCACGTAGATGTCGTCGGCCCGGCTTCCGTCCGCGAACCCGATGAGCGGCTTCCCGATGTTCCCGGCCGCGAACGCCCGGAGCCCGGCGTCCCGGAGGATGAGATGGGCCAGGGTCGTGGTCGTGGACTTGCCGTTCGAGCCCGTGATCCCCACGATGGTCCCCTTGAGGAACCCGTGGGCGAGCTCGATCTCGGAGATGACCGGGATGCCCCGCGCCGCCGCCGTGTCCGCTTCGGCGAGGGGAGGGACTCCCGGGCTCAGGACGACGAGGTCGGCCCCAAGGAACGATTCGAGCCTGTGGCCCCCCGTCTCGAATGCGACGCCGCGGGCGCGCCAATAAGCGGGCCTGCCCTTGAGCGCGTCCTCGGGCTTCTTCTCGCTGACCCGGACCCGGGCGCCCCGCCGGACGAGGAACCGGCACAGGGCTTCGCCGGTCCTGGCGAGGCCGACGACGAGGACGTTCTTATCCTTGAGTTCCATGGTCATCTCAATTTCAGGGTCGTCAGGCTGAACAGGGCGAAGACGATGGCCAGGATCCAGAAGCGGATGACCACTTTCTCTTCGGGCCAGCCCATGAGCTCGAAGTGATGGTGGAGCGGGGCCATCTTGAAGACCCTCTTCCCGCCGCTGAGCCTGAACCAGGAAACCTGGATGAGCACCGAGAGCGCCTCGAGGATGAACACTCCGGCCACGAAGAACAGCAGGAATTCCTGCTTGATGAGGATGGCGACGAGGCCCAGCGTCCCCCCGATCGAGAGGGCCCCGACGTCCCCCATGAAGATCTGGGCCGGGTGGCAGTTGAACCACAGGAAGCCCAGGCAGGACCCGGCCAGGGCCCCGACGAAAATGGTCAGTTCGGCCGCCGAAGGGACGTAGGCGATGCCCAGGTAGCTCGACCACTTGACGTTGCCGACGATGTAGGTCAGGGCGGTCAGGGCCGTGGCGCTGAAGAACGTCAGGCCGATGGCCAGGCCGTCCAGCCCGTCGGCCAGGTTGACGGCGTTGGAGGAGCCGACGAGGATGAAGATGATCCAGGGCAGGTAGAACCAGCCCAGGTAGGGCAGCCATCCCTTGACGAAGGGGAGCGAAAGCTCGAGGCTGAACCGCTTGTCGAAACCCAGCCCGACGAGGACAAGGCCCAGGACCGCGGCCAGGGCGAACTGGAGGACGAGCTTCTGGCGGCTCGAGAGCCCCAGGGACCGCTTCCGGGCGACCTTCAGGGCGTCGTCGGCGAACCCGATGGCGCCGAACAGGAGCATCGCCCCGCAGGCGAGCCAGATGTAGATGTTCGAGAAGTTCCCCCAGAGCAGGGTCGTGACGACCGTGCCGGAGATGATCAGGAGCCCGCCCATCGAGGGCGTTCCCTTCTTGGCGTAATGGGACTGGGGCCCGTCGGTCCGGATCTCCTGGCCGATCTGGCGCTTCTTGAGAAGGCGGATCATCCAGGGCCCCAGGATGAGGCTGAAAAGGAGGGCCGTGAGCCCGGCCAGGGCGGTCCGGACGGTGATGTACCTGAAGACGTTGAAGAAGAAGAAGAATTCCCGAAGAGGAACGAGCAGCCAGTAGAGCACGTCCTTACTCCCCGAGCCTTTCCCGCAGGCTCTCCACGATCCTTTCCATCTTCACGCCCCTCGATCCCTTGACGAGGACGAGGTCCCCCGCCGCGACAAGCGGCGGGACGGCCCGGGCGGCTTCGCCGGAATCGGCGAAGGAGACGATGCGCGCCGGGTCCATTCCGGCCGCCGCGGCCCCTTCGGCCATGAGGCCGGCCAGGGGCCCGACGGTCACGAGGAGGTCCCACCCCGAGAGGGCGGCGGTCCGTCCCGCCTCGAGGTGGAACTCCCTCTCCTTCGCTCCGAGCTCGAGCATGTCGCCGAGCACGGCGACCCTCCTCCCCGCGGGGAGGAGGGCCAGATCTTTCAGGGCCGTCTCCAAGGCTATTGGATTCGAGTTGTAGGAATCGTCGACGAGCCGGACGCCCTTCCCCAGCGGGACGAGGTTCCCCCTCATCGCCTGCGGCTTCAGGGAAGAGGCCCGGGAGACGATCTCTCCGACGGGGATGCCCATGGCGTAGGCCACGCCGGCCGCCGCCAGGAGATCCTCGATGGCGGTCTCGACGAGGAACGGGATGTCCACGACGGCCGCTTCCCGGCCGTAGGCCAGATCGAAGCTCAGGCCTTCGAATCCCCGGCGGCGGACCGCGGAAGCCCGGACGTCGCACGCCGCGGACCGGCCGAAGGTCACTTTCCGGCCGCGCCAGGAGGCCCCGATGCGGGCGACCAGAGGGTCGTCGCCGTTGAGGACGGCGGTCCCGTCCGGCTTCGTCCCGTCGAGGATCTCCTTCTTGGCTTGAGCGATGCCGTCCAGGTCCGCGAAGAACTTGAGATGGACGGGACGGACGTTCGTGATCACGGCGATGTCGGGCGGCGCGATCCGGGTCAGGGCCGCGATCTCGCCGGGCGCGTTCATGCCCATCTCGAGGACGGCCACCCGGTGGGCCTTCTCGAGCCTGAGAAGGGACAGGGCCAGCCCGAGATGGTTGTTGAAGTTCTTCTCGGACTTGAGGACCGGGAACGAGGACGCGAGGAACGCGGCCGCGAACTCCTTGGCCGTCGTCTTGCCCACGCTGCCGGTGATCCCGACGACCGTGACGGGGTGATCGCGGAGGACGCTCCGGGCCAGCTCCTGAAGGGCCCGGACGGTGTCCGGAACGAGAACGACGCCGAACGCGCCGCCGGGGAAGGGGACGTCCTTCGAGACGACGGCTCCCGCGGCTCCGCCGGAGGCGGCCTGGGCGACGAAATCGTGGCCGTCCCGTCCCGCGACGACGGCGAAGAAGAGGTCGCCGGGGCCGGCGCGGCGGGCGTCGATGACATAGCCCCGGACCGGGAGCGACGGCGACCCGGAGAGGCGCCTGCCGCCCGTCCGCCGGGCCACGTCATCGAGGAGGAGTTCGGCCATCGTCATGCCCCCTTCTTCTCCTCGAGCAGGGCCTTGATGACCTCGATGTCGGAGAAGGGAACCGTCCCTTCCTTGAGGACCTGGTAGTCTTCGTGGCCCTTCCCCGCGACGAGGAGGTAGTCGCCCTTGACCGCGAGGGACAGGGCCTTCCGGATGGCCTCTTTACGGTCGGGCGCGACCTCGTAGTTCTTCGCGCCGTTCCTCGTGAATCCCTTCTCGATGTCGGCGATGATCCCCTCGGGGTCCTCCGAGCGCGGGTTGTCCGAGGTCAGGACGGTCCAGTCGGCGAGACGGGCCGCGACGTCGCCCATCCGTTCCCTTTTCGCCGTGTCCCGGTTGCCGCCCGCGCCGAAAACGAGGACGGTCCGCCGCGGCTTGAGGTCGCGGACGGTCCGGAGGAGATGCATCAGGGCGTTGTCGGTGTGGGCGTAGTCGACGATGATATGGATGCCGCGGTCGTTCGCGACCCTCTCGAAACGTCCGGGGACCCCTTCGAGGGCGGCGACGCCCTTGACGATGTCCGCCGGCGAGACGCCCAGGGCCAGGGCGGAGGCCGCCGCGGCCAGCACGTTGTAGAGGTTGTGCATGCCGACGAGAGGGGAGGTCACGGACATCTGTCCGCCGGGATAGACGATCCGGGCCTCGATGCCCCGCTCGGAAAGCCTGTGGCCCGCGACGCGGACGATGGCGGCGGGCTCGAGCCCGTAGGTGACGGTCTTCATCGGCAGTTCGGCGACGAGCTTCTGCCCCCAGGGATCGTCCATGTTGACGACCGAGGCGACCCGCTTGTGGTTCAGGAAGAACAGCTTCTTCTTCGCCTCGAAATAGTTCTCCATGGAATGGTGGTAATCGAGGTGCTCGCCGCTCAGGTTCGTGAAAACGGCGACATCGAAGCTGACGCCCCAGACCCGTTTCTGCTCCAGCGCGTGGGAGGAGACCTCCATCAGGCAATGGGTGGCGCCGGCCGCGACCATCTCGGCGAGCATCCGCTGGACGTCGGGGGCTTCGGGCGTCGTGTGGGGCGCCTTGGCCCGGAAGCCGGGGCCCCGGTAATCGATGGTCCCGATGACGGCCGGGACGGACCCGCCCGCCCGCAGGATCTCCTCGAGGACGTAGGTCGTCGTCGTCTTGCCCTTCGTCCCGGTGATGCCGACGACCTTCAGCTTCATCGACGGGTGCCCGAAGAGATTGGCGGCCGCCAGGGCCATCGATTCCCGGGCGTCCGAGGCCTGGATCCAGGGGAGCCGGGCCGTGGATGGCTTGGGCCATTCCGAGAGGACGGCGGCGGCGCCCTTCGCTTCGGCTTCGGCGACGAAGTTCATGCCGTCGCTCTTCGCGCCCTTCAGGGCGGCGAAAAGGGATCCCGGCCGGACGTCCTTCGACGAATAGGCGATGCCGAGGATGGCGGCGTCGCCCGGGGCCTCGGAGGACAGGACGGGAACGTCCTTGAGCACGTCGCGGAGCTTCACGGCCGCCTCCCTTCCGCAAAGCTCGCCGTGACGAGGGCGGGGGGCGCGGCCTTCGGGACGACGCGGAGGTAGCGAAGGACGCGGGCGGCGATCTCCCGGAAGACCGGAGCGGCCACCTGGCCGCCGTACTGGAGCGTTCCCTGGGGCTCGTCGATGACGACGATCATCGACAGGGCCGGGCGCTCGGCGGGCACGAAGCCGACGAACGAGGCCAGGTGCAGGCGGGAAGAGTAGGCCCGGCTGGCCGGATCGATCTTCTGGGCCGTCCCCGTCTTGCCGGCGATGTCGAAGCCCTCGATCCGGGCGGGCTTCCCGGTCCCTTCCGCGACGACCGCTTCGAAGACGGACACGAGCGCGTCGGCGACCTTCTCCGGGATGGCCGCGGCCGCGCTTTCGCCGCCGCCGGCCGGTCGATCGAGGGTGATGTGCGGGCGGACGAGGAGCCCGCGCGCGGCGCAGGCATTCATGGCCCGCAGGACCTGGAGGGCCGTGACCGAGATCTCGTACCCGATGGCGATGCGGAAGGAGGAGGTCCGCCAGTTCGAAAGGGGATGGACCACGCCGGCCTGTTCGCCGGGGAGGTCTATCCCCGTCCTGTCGCCGAAACTAAAGGCCCGGATCGTATCGTAGAGGCTCCGCGCGCCGACCGCCTGGGCGATCATGATGGTGCCGACGTTCGAGGATTCGATGAACACGCCGGGGAAGCTCAGGATGCCGAGGGGCTTGTGGTCGCGCACCGCGGCCCCTCCGACCATGATGGAGCCCTTCCGGCAATCGTAGATCTCGCCGTGCCCGAACCGGCCGCTCGCCTGGGCGGCCGCGGCCGTCACGATCTTGAACGTGGATCCGGGCTCGAAGATCCTGCCGATGGCCTGATTGCGCCCGACCTCGGGATCGGGGGGAAAGTCGCCCGGGGCGTATGTGGGCTGGCTCGCCATGGCCAGGATCTCCCCCGTCGCGGGATCCATGACCACGACCGTTCCCCACTTCGCGCCGGTGGCCGTCACCGCCTTCTCGAGCTCGTTCTCGGCGATGTACTGGATGGTCTCGTCGATCGTCAGGCGGAGGTCCTGCCCGGGCTTCGCTTCCGTGATGGTCTCGAAGCTGTAGGTCCGGCGCCGGGCGTCGAGCATCAGGAGGCGCTTCCCCTTTTCCCCCACGAGGAGTTTGTCGTATTGGAGCTCGACTCCGGCCTGCCCATTGTCGTCGATGCCGACGCCTCCGAGGATGTGGGCGGCCAGCGTCCCCTGGGGATAGAACCGCTTGCTCTCTTCCTGCAGGAACAATCCCTTGACGCCCATGGCCATGGCCCTGGCGGCGAGGTCCGGGTCGATCTTTCTCTTGATGAGGATGTATCCCGATCCCTTTTCCACCCGGGCGCCGATGCGGGCATAGTCCTTGTCGGAAATGTCCAGGAGCCCGCGGAGCCGGGAGATCTGTTCGAGCTGGCGGGACGGCGGCTCGCCCTTGGCCGGCGAGAAATAGACCGATTGGACCGGGAGACTGCGGGCGAGGATCTTTCCGTTGCGGTCGGTGATCGTCCCCCGCTCGGGATAGACGGTGATCTCGTTCTGGCTCTGGCCGAGGACCTCGGCCTTGAGGCGGGCGTGCCCGAAGACCTGCAGTTGGACGAGGCGCCCGATGATGAGGGCGAACCAGGCCGTCAGGATGACGGCCACGCCGAGGGCCCTGGGCCTCATCCCGTTCGCGAACGGAGAGCTCATGGGCGTTCCTTCTTCGGCTCGAGGTCGCGGCCTTCGTAGAGGACCTGGCCCGGGGCGGGGTCGACGAGCCCCAGGTCCCTGCGGGCGATCCCCTCGATCCGGCGAAGAGAGAGCAATTCGGCCCTCTTCGCCTCCAGCCTCTCGATGTCCTCCTTCACCCGTGCGATGCGGACCTGGAGCTCGCCGATCCGGTAGCCGAGCTGGACGGCCTCGGTCTGGTACCAGATGTAGAACGTCAGGATGACGAGGAGGAGCAGGACAAAGCCCGCCCCGAGGGCGATCTCCTTGAGGCCGTATCTCCGGTTGACCATCAGATCCTCTCGGCCGCCCTCAGCTTGGCCGACCGCGACCGGGAATTCGCGGCGACCTCGGCTTCGGACGCGGTGACCGGCTTCTTCGTCAGGACCTTGAGGCGCGGGGCCCCTTCGGCCGGCGACGCCAGCGCGGCGAACGTCCGCTTGACGATCCGGTCCTCGAGGGAGTGGAAGGCGATGACGACGAAGCGCGTCCCCAGGCGCGTTCCGGAGGCCATGCTCTCGAGGAACGCGCCGAGCCCCTCGAGCTCTCCGTTGATCTCGATGCGGATGGCCTGGAAGGCCTTGGCCGCCGGGTGGACCTTGCCCTTCTGGGGGTGCCAGCGGTAGATCTCCTCGACGAGCCGGCGGAGCTGGGCGGTCGTCTCGAACGGGTGGAGCTTGCGACGCGTGACGATCTCGCGGGCGAGCCGCCGGGTGTGGGGCAGTTCGCCGTACGCCCGGAACATCTCGTCCAGGCGCGCCTCGGGATATTTTTCCAGGATGGCGGCGGCGGTCGCCTTCGTCCTCAGGTCCATGCGCATGTCGAGCGGCCCGTCGGCGTTGAAGCTGAAGCCGCGCCCCGGCTCGTCGAGCTGGGCCGACGATATCCCCAGGTCGAGAAGCACGCCGCGGACCTTCCCGAGGTCGAGCCCGAGGCCCGGGATCTCCTTGAAATCTCCGTGGTATAAGCGGACCCGGTCGCCGAACTCCGCGAGCCTTTGTCCGGCCTTCCGGAGCGATGCCTCGTCCCGGTCGAAGCCGATGACGGAGGCCCTGGGGTTCCGCCTGAGGATCTCGAGGGAATGGCCGCCCATCCCGAGCGTGCCGTCGATGTAGGTCCCGGCCCTGCCGCTGTCCAGTTGCCTTAACGCCTCTTCCAACAGGACTGGAACGTGTCCAGTGCCGATCATTCCAATTTTCCTCGAGGAACGAGCCGGGAGATGTTCTCGAAGTCCTCGTCCGTCAGGGGCTTCTCGTCGAGGCTCCCGTCCAGACGCTCCTTGTCCCATACCTCGAGGTGGTTCGAGAGTCCGATGACCTCGACCTCTTCCTTCAATCCGGCCTTGTCCCTCAGGACCTGGCTTATCAGAACGCGACCCTTGGGGTCGATCTCGTGTCGCGTACCCTTGCGGTTGACCCGGAGCATAAACTTGCGGACATCCGGCCGGAGATGGAGGGCACCCTCGCCCGCGATCCCCGTCATCGCCTCCCAGACGGACAGGGGATAGATCTGGACGGCCTCGTCGCTGAGGGAGGTGACGAACAGGTCCTTGCCGTAGATCTGCTCGATCGTCTCCCTGAATTTTTCGGGAATCTTGATCCGGCCGGAGGCGTCGAGCCTGGCCGTGTAGCTTCCCATCAACGAGTTATTCATGGCATTGCGTCCCGATTTGTCCCGTTTCGTCCCGTTTTTAACTAAAATATAGGGGAGGGATGACTAAAAGTCAAGCGAAATTATGGGGAAACGGGGGGTGATTTTCCCCCCGGCCTGTCACCCCCCTCGGCCTGTGGAAATCTTGCAGGGCTTAAGGGGGCCCCGTTTCAACAGACCCCGTTCCGATCCCGTGAGGTTCTTGGGCCGGGGGCACGGACGGGACGGACCGAGCGGACGTATTCCGGTGACGCGTCCAAGCCGTGCCTGAATTTCTTGCCACCCCCTACCCCCTCGCCACCGGTAGAGGACGGAGGAGATTGGGCGAGGAGAGCCGCCCCATCCGTGCTATTTTGCCAGCCCGTCCCGTTTGATTATTGAGTCCGGCCTCAGAGGTTCTCTTCGTCCTTTTCGAAATCCTCGATCTCATCCGGCTTCGGCAACTCGTCGAGAAGGGTCCTGGCGGCGGCGTAATCCTTCTCGAGGACGCAGAGCTTGATCTCGCCCAGACCGTCCACGGAGAACGGGTAGATGTCCTGGAGGATCCTTCCCCGCGTGACACAGGATATGCCGTGGCTTTCGAGGAAGGCCATGACGACGGCGGCTTCAGCCTTGCCCCAGACGCTCGTGAGCTCCTTGAGCTCCCCGCGCTCCTGTTCAGCCATGGGGGTTCTCCTTTTTCCAGGCGATATACTCGTCGAGGATCCTGCGGTGATCGAAGGCCAGGGGCATGCGGACATCCTCCGGCGGGAAGACGGCGACCGTGCACGCGTCGTCGGCCGCCCTCGGCACGCCGTGGGCCGTCGCGACGAAGACCATGGTGATCGTGTGGCCCCTCGGGTCGCGGTCCGGGTCGGAGTAGGCGTGGAACTGGCGGACGCGCTCGATGTCGAGGGATGTCTCTTCCCGGGCCTCCCGGACGGCCGCCTGCTCGAGCGTCTCGCCGTAATCCACGAACCCCCCGGGCAGGGCCCAGCCGAAGGGAGGGTTCTTTCTTTCGATGAGCACGATGCCGTGCTCCTGTCCGCCCACTTCGATGATGATATCGACGGTCGGTACGGGATTTCGATATTCGGCCACGGGCTCGGGGGTTTCCTTCAACGGGAGTTTATTCCAAAACCCGGGCTCCGACAAGAGATGCTTCTGTCCAAATGAGGATACAGGTCCTCCTGTGAAGAAGAGTACAGTTGTCCTTGACAAGGGGCAGAGGGAGCGAGACCCGGCGGTGCCGCTCCCCTTATCGGCTTTGGCATGAAATATGCTGATTTATTTTGGAAAAGTCGGAGTGGCAGGAGCAAGGCCATGAAGAAATGGGGGGTTTGGCTGGTCGGGGGGCTTCTTTCCGCCGTCCTGGCGTTCCCTTCGGAACATTACCGGATGGCGGGCCGAAGCGGGGATTTCTATTTCGGCCATATCAGCTTCACCGAAGCGAAGCTTGAAGGGGCGGGCCCCACGGTCCTGCGCGACGGCGCCGTCGCGCCCGAGCCCGCGACGTTGAACACGCCCGTCGGTCCGGGCGACGTCATCCGGACAACGGATGCCCATCGATGCGAGATCCAATTCGACACGGGCACGATCGTCCGGCTGGACGTGAATTCCGAGCTCGCGGTCGAGACCATCCTGGCCGGAAGCCTGAGTTCCGATACGGGCCTGTCCAACCTCGTCCTGCGCGCCGGGCGGATCTATGTCATGTTCAAGGAATACGACGACCGGGAGACCTTCCAGGTCCTGACGACCGGCGCGGCGGTGAAACTGAAACACAACTCGGTCGCGGTGATCGCCGTCTCCGGGGACGACCTGACGGACGTCCGCGTCAGGGCGGGGAAGGCGTCCGTCCTTTTCGGCGCGGAAGCGGCGCATACCCGGACGGAGGCCGTCACGAAACACGAGCGACTCGTCGTCCTCGCGGACGGCCGATCCGAGACAGCCGGCTATCCCGCCGACACGGCGTTCGAAAAATGGAACGAAGAGATGAACGCGCAGCTTCGTATCTTCCCATAAAGGCCTCAGCCCCCTTCCCAAGCCCATCCGGACGCTTCCCCTCGCCGTATTCAATTTTGCCCAGAGGTTCGGGAACACGAACGGCGAGTGGCTCTGGGACGAACTTTTCGGTTATGTCTGGAGGCCGTTCCTCAACGACCAGCGCTATCCCTGGGGGAACTGGAGCCCGTATGTCTACGGCCGCTGGGCTGAGGTCGGGAACTCCATGTTCTGGGTTCCCGAGGAGCCCTGGGGTTGGGTGCCGTACCATCTCGGCCTCTGGCAGTGGGACAAGAAGCTGGGCTGGTTCTGGCTTCCCGGCTCGCTCTTCGCCCCGGCATGGGCGGCATGGGACTTCTTCGAGGGCCATTTTGCATGGCGGCCCTGGACTCTTTTCGATTGGTACCTCCAAAACGCCTCGCTCAATTATGCCTACGCCTATGGCTACTGGGGCATGGGCGGCAGTTGGTACGGTTATGACGGTTCCAATCCGCCGGTCGACGCGCCCCCCCCGCTGACCCAGGTCCGCAAGGACCAGCTGAAGAAGAAGGAGGGCGGAGGCGCCTCGGTGCCCAAGGAGATGAAGAAGGCCTACGGGAACGTCGTCGCGGCCCTTGGCAGGAAGGACGGGAGGCTCATCGAATCCCTGAAGGGAACGTTGGACAGGTCGGTCTTCGCGGCTCGCGGCGATCTCAGCGCGGCACGCCTCCATGACAAGGTCATGACCATCGACAAGGTTCGCGCCCTCGCCGCTCGATCCGGCGCCTCCGGAGGCGTCGCGGCGTCCCAAGCCGGCATGGTCCCTCTCGTGGACGCCGTGCTCACGCACGGGCGGAATGCCCTGGCCCTGACGCCGCGCCCGGATGCCGCCGCTCCCGTCGAGGTCGCGCCGCGACCGCTGGTGGGACCCGCGCCCGTGGGCGCGGCCAGATTCAGGGATTGGAATCCCGACATCCGTGTCGCCCGGCGCCTCGGCGTTCGGATCGATTATTCGAGCCGGACCAATGAGGTCCGTTGTCCCGAGCTGAAGATCTCTTCAAGGGACGTCGGCAGATCGCGGGCTCAGGCTGAGCTCGGGAGGTCTCGTTGCGGACCATTCGCGCGGGTCTTCCGGCAGCTTTGACCCCTCCGGATCGACCTCCTCCGCCGGGGCCTCTTCGGTGCACAGGCAGGCCCAGGGTTCTTCCCATGAGGGGGCCAGGTCCGACGGAGGCAAGACTAAAAAGGATTGACCGGGAAAGCCCGCGCGGCGAGGATGAACGGGGCGTTCAGGGCGAGAGCCATCTTTTCCGCCTCCGCCTTGAACGGATCGAGATATTCCTTGCGCAGCGGCTCCGCGGGCTGGAACTTCAAGCCCAGCGGATTGACGTACTTGCCGTGGTACAGGATCCTGTAATCCAGGTGCGGCCCCGTCGATTCCCCCGATGACCCGACGTACCCGATGACCTGCTTGGCGTCCACCCGGGCGCCCGTCCGAATCCCCCGGGCGTAGCCGCTCAAGTGGAGGTACATCGTCTCGTAGGCGTTCTTGTGCCTGATCTTGATCATCCGGCCGGCGGCTCCGTTCCAGCCGACCTGCGTCACGACGCCGTCGGCCGTGGCCTGGACCGGAGAGCCTGCCGGGGCGGCGTAGTCGACGCCGTTGTGCGGGCGATAGATCTTCCGGATGGGATGGAAGCGGCTCCGGCTGAAGCGCGACGAGATCCGGGCGAACTTCATGGGCGACTTGAGGAACTCCTTGCGCAGGGAGTTGCCCGCGGGATCGAAGAAATCCGATCTCCCCGTATCCGGATACGTGAAGCGATAGGCCCGGAAGGTCTTTCCCTGGTTCGTGAATTCGGCCGCCAGGACCCGGCCGTACCCGGCCGGGCGCCCGTCGAGGAACCGCTTTTCGAAGACGACCCGGAGCGTGTCGCCGCGCCGGATGTCGGTGTAAAAATCGATGTCCGAGCCGAAGATGTCGGCCAGCTCGAGGGCGATGAAATCGTCCTCGCCGGCCGCGTTGACGGCCGCGATGGGGCTGTCCTCGATCGCGGCCCAGAGGAACCCCGTCCGGAGCTCGTACGGGACCGGCTTGATCTCGGCCCGGAACCGCCCCGCTTCGTTCCGGACGACGAGGAACCGGTTCTCGTCGATGTCGTATTCGAGCGCCGCCCAGCCGCCGTCGGTCGTCGTCCGAATGCGGAGTTCCTGGCCTTCGCGGATCTTTCCGAGGTCATAGACGGACTTGACCTGCTCCTTGAGCTCGTGGACGTCCTTGGGGAGGAAACCGTACTTGGGCAGTATCGCGGCGAGCGTCGTCCCCCGGGAAATGCGCTCCCGGCGCATCGGAGACTCCGGGGGTTTGCCGATCGCCGCTTCGGCGGGGGGCGGGGGAGGGACGGCTCGCGTGCGGGCATTGGGCGGACCGCCCTGCTCGACGAAGTAAAGGACGGCCAGGCCGCCGGCCACGACAAGGGCCGGCAGGCCCAGGATGAGGGCGTTTCGTCCGCGGCGGGACAGCTTGCGGGCGATCCTTTTCTTGCGCGTCTCGAAGGTCATGGCTGTCCCTGGATAAATATGAACGGAGGACGCGAGGTTTTGGTTGCCGGGGATCCCTCTCTCAGGACGGGATCTCCTTGTGGCGAGGCTTCCGGCGCGGGGCCTTCTTCAACGCCCGGGCCACCCCGATCACGGGCCCGGAAAGGGCGTAGAGGGAGAAGGAGACGAGCAGGAAGTGCTTCGGGTAAAAGACGAGCCCGGAAAGGACGATGGCGAGAAAAAGGGCCGTCCGGATGTCGATCTTCCGGTTGAAGACGAGGTTCGTGATGTTCCTGTAGGGGAGGGTGCTGATCATGCAGAACGATGCGAAGACGGCGAGGATGGCGAACAGGACGGCCGTCTCCCGGCTCTGGATGGGCGCCGGGTGGAAGAGGGGCCAGGCGGCCATGCACATGGCCGCGGAGGGGACGGTCAGCCCCTGGTAGAACCGGCGGTCCGGGAGCGACTTCGTCCGGACGTTATAGCGGGCCAGCCGCAGGACTCCGGCCACGAGGAAGACGAAGCTGAAGAACAGCCCCGTCGCCCCGGCCCGGGCGAGGCCCCAGCGGAAGATGAGGACGGACGCCGCCGCGCCGAACGAGACCGCGTCGGCCAGGGAATCGAGCTCGATCCCGAAGTCCGACTGCGATTTCGTGGCCCGGGCGACGATGCCGTCGAAGCCGTCCATGGCCGCCGCCACGATGATCCAGAACGCCGCCCAGCGGAAATGGCCGCGCAGGCTCATCTGAAGGCTCAGGAACCCGAAGAAGAGATTGGTCAGGGAGAAAAGGCTCGGCAGGAGATACATCTCCCCGTAGTTCTTTTTGACCTTCATGGGCCCACCTCCGCGATGACGCTCTCTCCGGCCCGGACCTTATCGCCGACGCCGGCCTTTATCGTGACCCCCGGCGGGAACGTGATCTCCACCCGGGAACCGAAATACATGAGGCCGATCTTCTGTCCGCGGGCGATCCGGTCGCCCGCCCGAACGAAGCACTTGATCCGGCGCGCGGCGACGCCGACGATCTGCTTCACGAAAAGGGGCGTCCGGCCGCCCGCGAGGAGGATGCCGTTGCTCTCGTTGAGGCTCGCTCGCCTCGTCGCGATAGGCGGGGAAGAACTTCCCCGGATGGTAATCGACCCTGCGGACGTCCGCGGAGAGCGGGGCCCGCGTCAGGTGGACGTCATAGAGCGACAGGAAGATGCAGACACGGGTGACGGGCCCGGGGATGTCGGGATGCGACGGGAACGTGTCGATCCTTACGACCTTGCCGTCGGCGGGGGAGACCACGAGATGCTCGCCCGCGGGCGGGCGCCGCGCCGGGTCGCGGAAGAAGAAGACGAAGGCCGCCGTGAGCAGGGCGAAGAACGCGGCCGCCGGCCACCAGCCGGGAAGTGCGAAGAGGACGGCCAGGAGGAGCGCCGGCGCGATGAAGAGGAGCCCTTCCTTGGCGATCTTCATGTCGTCCCCTTACCTGTCCGCCCAGAGATAGGCCGTGAGGAACGCCAGGCGCGCGGCGTCCGCGATGATGTCGGGATTGATCCGGCGGATCGAGTCCCCCGTCTGGTGATAGGCCAGATGAGGGCCGTTCGAGTGGAAGCTGATGCAGGGAATGCCGGCGGCGAAGAACGGCGCGAAGTCCGAGCCGCGCACGCCCACCCCGCGCATGACCCGCGTGGACCGGAGGACGCCCAGGCGCGCGTCGGCGGCTTCCAGCGCCTTTCCGAGGCCGGGGGGCTCGGCGCTCATCCCCGTCCCGATGCCGTCGCCCTCGCCCACCATGTCGAAGTTGAACATGGCGTCCACCTTCGCGAACGGGCCGGGCACGTGCGCCGCGAAATAGGTCGATCCCTGGAGCCCCATCTCCTCGCCTCCGAAAAGGGCGAAGACGATGGACCTCTTCGGCTTCCGGTCGAGCGCCGCGAAGGCCCCGGCGATCTGGAGGATGGCCGCGCTCCCGCTGGCGTTGTCGTCGGCCCCGGGGAAGAACAGGCCCATGTGCGTCCCGTTGTGGTCGAAGTGGCCTCCGATGACCAGGCATTCCTTCCTGAGCTTCGGATCGGAACCCTCGATGATGCCCACGACGTTGTAACCCACGCCCGCCGGGAAGGTCCGCGAGACCACCGCCAGCCGCGCCTTCGACCGGAGCGGGAACGAGATCGGCCGCTTGTAGGCGAGAAGGGCCTTCTTCAGCGCCGCCGCGCCGTCGCCCGTCTCCGCGAGCAGAAGGTCGGCGACCTTTTCCGTGATCTCGGCCGGAGTGAATCCCTCGAGCCGGTCGCCGTTCGGGTTCGAGGCCGTCTCGGGGTAGATGTAGATGACGCCGTAGGCGCCCTTGTCCCGCGCCGTCGCCATGCGGACCCTGTGCTCATCGTAATGCTGGAATTCCTTCCGGTCGCCGTCGGGGGTGCCCCGGAAGCAGAGGACGAACTTGTTCCGGACGTCGATCCCGGCATAATCGTCGTAGTTGAGCTCGGGCGCCGAGATCCCCCATCCGGCGAAGACGATCTCCGCCGTCCGGTCGCCGCTGTCGCTGAACAGCATGGGCAGGAATTCCTGCTCGGGGACGAGCTTCCTCTCTATGAGTTCCGCTTCGCGGCCGTCGACGGGTTTGCCGGCGAGATAGAGCGTCATTTCGGCCTTGTCGACGATGGTGTAAGGCGATGGATAGGCCTGCAGATAGCCATCCTTCGAAGAGATCGGCTCGAGGCCCCAGGCCTTGAGTTTCGCGGCCGCCCAGCGGGCCGCCGCGGCATAGCCTTCGTGGCCGGTCAGGCGCCCCCCGAATTCCTTGGAGGCGAGGATTCTCGTGTATTCGTACCCGTCGGTCGGCTTGATGGCCTTCAGGGCGGCGGCGACGTCCTTACCGAGCTCGTCTCCGGACGCTCCTGCCGGCGCCACGGCGGCGCACACCAGTGCCAGGGGAAGTGCCGCCTTCCGCAATAGGAACAGGATATTCTTCTTCATGCCGTGTAGATGATAGGCTTCGAAGCCCTAAAAGTAAAGACAGGCCGCGGTCAGCGGGCGCGACGGCGGGCGATCTCTTTCCGGACGGCCTTGTGGAGGACGAGGAGATAATAGACCGCAAGAAGGAGGAGCAGAAGCCCCCCGCGGCCGGTGTTTCCCGCGAACAGGGATACGACCGCGTAGACCAGGATGGCGAAGAGGACGGCGAGATGGAGGAGGGCGAAGACGGTGTCGGACATCGGGGGCGTTAAACCGGGGCCGGGACGGGCCGGCCCCGGGAACCGGGAGCTACTTGACCTCGACCCGGGTGGCCGAAATGATCGTGATCGGCTCGCGGGGGACGTCCCTGTGCATCCCCTTGGAACCGGTCGGAACCGCGGCGATCGCGTCCACGACGTCCATGCCCGCGACGACCTTGCCGAACACGGCATAGCCGAACTTGTCGGGGTTGCCTTTCTCGTGATCAAGGAAGGCGTTATCCACGAGATTGATGAAGAACTGGCAGGTGGCGCTGTCGATCTCGGGCGTCCGGGCCATGGCCAGGGTCCCCCGGAGGTTCTTCAGGCCGTTCCCGGCCTCGTTCTTGATGGGGGGCTTGCCGGATTTCTCGTGCATGTCGGCGGTCATCCCGCCGCCCTGGACCATGAAGCCCCTGATGATGCGGTGGAAGATGGTGCCGTCATAGTACTTCTCGTCGACGTAGGACAGGAAATTCTTGACGGAGATCGGGGCCTTGTCCTGGAAGAGCTCGATGGTGATGTCGCCCTTGCTCGTCTTGAGCAGGACCTGCGGATTGCCGGCGGCCTGCAGGGCCATGGACGCGGCGAAGAAGCCGGCGGCGGCGAAGGCGAACCAAAGATGCTTGGGCATCGGGACCTCCTCGTGAGTCGTTCGGAAAACTCAAAATAACAGAATCGCCGTCCCAAATCAACCGGACGGAAGGGGCGGCGCCCGGCCGCTACGGCCGGTCCTTGACCGGCCGGGCGTTCCATTTCTCGTATTGCCGTTCCCACCAGTTGGCCCTGTCGACCTTTCGGCCGCCGATGAACAGGACCTTGACGTCCGTCCGGGCATCCAGGGGATCGCCCGCGGCGATGAAAAGGTCGGCATCCTTGCCGGGCTCGAGACTGCCCAGGCGCCCGTCGACCCCGAAGACCTTCGCCGGATTGACGGTCAGGGCCTTGATCGCCTCGTCCCGGTCGAGGCCGAAGGCGACGGCCTTGGCCGCGTGATAGGTCAGGTCCTTGCCCGCGCTGGGGTCGTCCCCCGAGGAGAAGCAGATGGTTATCCCGGCCCTGGCCAGCTCGACGACGTTCCGGTACGGGGCGTCGTACCCGTCCTCGGGCTCCGCGGGGCCCTGGTAAAGGCTGTCGATGATGACCGGGATCCCGGCCGCCTTGATCTTGTCGGCGACCTTGAAGCCCTGGGCACAGCCCCGGAAGATGGCCTTGAGCTTCTCGTCCTTGACGAACTTGATGGCCAGCTCGATGTCCTTGGCCTTCTCGACGGAGAGGATGACCGGGAGGGAGCCGTCGAGCACCGGCGCGAGGGCTTCGTACTTGGCATTATATGCCGGGGCCTCGACCTTCGGGTCCCCGGAGGACAGGGCCTTGAGCTGGAGGTAGCGCCGCGCTTCTTTGAGGTAGTCCTTGATCTTGTCCACGAGCTTGGAGGTGACGTCCTCCGTGCTTTCCTTCGCGGCGCCGCCGCCTTCCCGGGACGGCCGCGGCGTCATGGGGAAGTTGATGAGCGAGGTCGCCGTCTCGTCGATGGCCATCTCGGGCAGGCTCCAGCCGTCCATCCTGATGAGGGCGGAGATCCCCGGAAACGTCCCCCCGGACGGGGCCACGAGCGCCGCCGTTGTGCCGTTGACCCGGCCGGTCCCGAAGTGGACAGAGAACGGGTTGATAGCCCAGGCCGCCCGGACCTCGGGATTCTCCTTGCCGATCTCCCGGGCGTCGACGGTGGCCGGGATCGCGGAGATCTCCGCCAGTCCGTAATGAGAATAGGCGTCGATGAATCCGGGATACACGTACTGACCCGAAGCGTCGATGACCTCGGCCCCGGCAGGCGCCGGAATGTCCAAGCCCACCGCCTTGATCTTTCCGTTCTCGATGAGGAGGCTGCCGTTCGCGATCTGCGGCCCGGTGACGGGAACAATGGTCGCGTTCCGGATGAGATAGACCGGTTCGGCCTCGCCTCCGATGAGGAAGACCGCCAAAACCAACAATGTCAGTCCCAGGATGAACAGGGTCTTTTTCACGGTCAAACCTCCCCTCCGGGGGTCTTGCCCTTCGGAGTCTTCGCTTCCGCTTCCTTGGCCTTCGCGGCCTCTTCGGCCTTCTTCCGGTCCTCCAGGTACTTGTCCCTGTCGAAAAGCACCTTGCCGTCGACGATCGTCATCTGGCAGACGGTGTAGGGATCGAGCGGATCCCGGTTGAAGACGGCCAGGTCGGCGTCCTTGCCGATCTCGATCGTCCCGACGCGCTTGTCGATGCCCAGCATTCGGGCCGGGTTGAGGGTCAGCATCTTGATGGCCTCGATCTCCGAAAGGCCGCCGAACCGCACGGTCTTCGCGGCGTCGTTGAAGAGATGGCGCATCCGCTCGGGGTCGTCGGAGTTGAGGGCCACGACGACGCCCCTCTTCGCGGCCAGGGCCGCGTTGTGGGGCATCGTGTTGTAGGCTTCCCATTTATAGCCCCAGAAATCGGCGAAGACGGAGATGCCCACGCCGTCGCGGACGAGCTCGTCGGCGATCCGGTAGCCCTCCAGGGCGTGCTCGAAGGAGGCGAGCTTGACGCCGTATTCCTTGCAGAGCCGCATGATGGACAGCATCTCCTCGGACTGGTACGCGTGGCAGTGGACCCAGAGCTTGCCTTCGAGGATCTCGGCGATGCCTTCGAGCCGGAGGTCCCGTTTCGGGGGCAGGGGCGAGGGGCCCTTGGCCTTGCGCGACCGGCTCGCCTCGAGCGCCTTTTCATATTCCCGCCATTTCCGGGCATATTCCTTGGCCTTCTCGAACTCCAGCCGGATGGAGGCCTCGACCCCCATGCGGCTTTTCGGGTAGCGGGCCTTGCCGGTCCCCGAGAAGTTCGCCTGCTTGGGGTTCTCGCCGAGGGCCCACTTGGACGTGACCGGGGCGCCTTCAAAGATCAGCCCCGCGGCGTCGGCCCCCCATCGCAGTTTGAGGACGATCCCCCGCCCGGCGATGGGATTGGCCGAGCCGTGCAGGGTCTGGACCGCGGTGACGCCCCCTGTCAGGGCGTAGTAGATGTTCATATCCTGGGGATTGATGATGTCCCGGACGTCGACCTCGGACGTGATGAGGTCGCCCGTTTCGTTGACGTCCCCCTCGAGCGCGATATGGGAATGGGAATCGATGATACCGGGCATGACCCAACGGCCGCCGAGGTCGACGGCCTCGGCCTCGGGCGCGGCCAGGCCTTTCCCGACCGCGGCGATCTTCCCGTTCCGGACGAGGATGTCGCCGCCCGTGATCGTCGCGCCGCTCACGGTGATGACGTTGCCGTTCTTAAGAAGCAGAGGCTTGTCGGCGGGCGCGGCCGCGGCGGCCGTCCCCGCGACGAGCAGGCCGAGGATGATGATGGTCGCTTTCGTTCTCATGATCGAACTCCTAGCCCGGGATCCGCTTGGCGGTGTATTCCATCGAGCCTTCCGCGCCCATGATGATCGTCCCGCGGATCGTGTCGCCCTCGACGGTTCCCGAGATGAATAGGTCTATGTCCTGGCCTCCCACCGACATGAGCATCTCATGGGAGAGGGAGTTTCCGGAGACCGAGCCGCCGGTGAACTCGAAGACGCCGAACGGCGTCACCATCTTCCCCGAAAGGTCCGATTCCTCCTGAAGATATTCGGCCGTGAGCTTGGGCGCGCCCTCGGCCGTGATCTCCCACTTCCCCGTAATGTTTACGGTGGGCTTCTCCCCGGTCTTCCCGGCCGTATCCTTGGGCTCCCATTTCCGGCCGTCGGCGAAGACGGCCTTGACCTTGGCCTCCTTCGCCAGAAGCTCTCCCTCGGCGAGAACAAGGTTCGCCACCTTGCCCGGCTCGATGGCGCCCAGGGCCTTGTCCAGGCCGAAGAAGGCGGCCGGGACGGTCGTCAGCGCCGCCAGGGCCTTTTCCCTGGGCAGTCCGGCTTCGATCGCTTTGAGGACGCCTTCCATGAAGCTCTTCGGGTCGTCGGTCCCCAGCGACGAGAAGGCGAACGGGATCCCGGCTTCCGCGAGCCGGGCGGGGTTCCGGGGATAGACCTCCTTTTCCGCCCGCTCCCTTTCGGCCCGGCCCTTCTGGGAGTATAAGCTCGTCGTCGGGGCCTTGAAGGCCACGGTGCAGAGGACGCGCGTCCCGGCCTTCTTCAGCTCGGGGATGACCTCGGAGGCCTCACCGCCCGTATCGCAGATGAGGTGGTCCAGCTTGAGCTCCGACGCCAGGGCCAGGGCCCTCCGAATGTCGTTCTGATTGCGGCAGAAGAAGATGACGGGCTTCCGGCCGGTGGCGTAGTCGGCCAGGATCTCGAGAGAGGGGTTGTGATCGGGCCGGAGGATCCCCGCGGGCGCCTTGAGCCAGCGGCTCCAGTTCATGTCGAAATAGGCCGCGTCGGCGAGGACCTGTTTCAGGTAGGCCTGGACGCCCATCAGGGAATTCGGGTAGGCCTGGATGCCGGCCGCGCCGAAGCCGATCCCCAGGAAGGCCGGTGCCGGGACCAGGGCCTTGTTCTTGTCCGGGTCGCTCAGACTGAAAAAGGCGGAGCGGCCGGAGAGGATGCCCCGGTCGAGCATGACCTGGGCCGCCGTGAACCCGGACTTGTAGTATTTTTCCAGGGTGGCCTTTCCGAGGCTCACATGGTCGTAAGCCCGGAACTCCGGGGTGATGCCCTTGTCCTTGTCCGTGAATTCGCCCGTGTAGAACTTCGTCATGTCGAGCTTTTCCTCGGGCAATTTCAGGAGCGATTTGCCGAGCCCGTCGATCAGGCCGGCGTAAGCCGTGAGCTTGCTTCCGTCGATGACCTCGGCGTCCGCGGGAACGGCGACGCCGGCCCCGACGGCCTCGATCAGCCCGTTGCGGATGATGATGGTCGCTTTTTCGAGAGGCGGGCCCGCCGGCAGGACCACGCGGCAATCCTTGACGGCCCAGACCCGGTGCAGGCTATCGTCCGCGCCGAGAGGCGGGACGAGCGCGACGGCTGCCGAAAGGACGGCGGCGGCCGCGCGTCCCCAACCCTGGAACTTGCTCATCGAGAGTCTCCTTTCCGCGGAATGCAGAATTCACCGACTAAAGGCATATATATCATCTACGGATTGCCCTGGGGAAGGTTCCGGCACCCGGCCGGGGCGGGCCCGCGTTGACAGCGGGGCCCCGCATCGACGACAATCATGCCGGCGCCCGGCGGGCGCCAAAGAGGAGCGAGATGAAAAGAGTTCACGGACGTTGGATCGCGGGAGGCGCCCTGGCCGGTTTCCTGCTCGTCGGGCCCGGGCTTTGGGCCCAGGGAAAGTGGGAATTCGGGTTTCATTATTCGCGATGGAGCCTCAACATCATCAAGCCGTGCGTCGAGGAATCCCTCAACGACACGGTGGCCTCGGACCTCAAGGACAAATTCCTCGAGGATATCCGGGCGGATTACCCGTCGCTCGTGGAGAGAGGATACGACCAGCGGACCGTCTTCGATTCCTCGGGCGACAACTACGGTGCCGAGGTCCGCTATTATCCCGGAGGCCGTAACGGATCGTTCAGCGTGGGCTTCTCCATGGAACGGTCGACCATGAAGGTCGGCATCCCGGAGGCCACCTCGACCCTCGATCTCGAGGACCCCCAGACGCATACGAACGGGACGTTCACGGGGAACGCCTCCGGCGAATTCCTTCTCAAGCCCCTCTCGTTCCACCTGAGCCTGCGGTGGGACATCTTTCCCTCGGCCGGGCTCCATCCCTACGTCACCGTCGGTGTCGGGGCATCGACCGCGAAGGCGATCGACACGGCCACCTATAGCTACGCGTACACGGGAACGCTGAGCGTCCCGGGCGGGCCGTCCCGATCCTATGCCAGCAGCGAGTCCAAGACTCTACGGGAACTCATCGACGAGCAGGAGGCCAAGGGCGAGGACTTCGTCCTTCCCGTGAACTTCGTGCCTTTCGTCCAGCTCAATGTCGGCTTGAAGGGCCGGCTGACCGAGAACATCCACCTTCTCGTGGACGCCGGCGTCTGGGACGGGTTCCTCCTCCGCGCCGGGCTCGCGTTCCGGTTCTAGGCGGCCGGCCTCCGCGGGCCGCAACGGAGCCGCGCGGCGGCCGGCGGGCTTTACTTTTCCCGGAGATTCCCTTATATAAGGCCTTCCGCCGTCAATAAGGAGAATGTGCATGAAAAGCCCCAGGTTCCGGTCAATGTGGATCTTCCTTTGCGTCATCGGCCTCTTCGCGGCCCCGGCCCTTCCCGGCCGCGCCGCCGGATTTGAGGACGAGGCAAAGGTCCTCGAGGCCTTCCACGCCATCTCCAGCCACGCCCTTCTCGAGTACGTGAGGGAGCTCGCCTCCGAGAAGTACGCGGGGCGGTTGACGGGCACGCCCGAATACGACGCGAGCGCGGCCTGGGTGGCCGGGCTTCTCGAAAAATGGGGCGTCAAGCCGGCCGGGGACGGCGGCACCTGGTTCCAGAGCTTCCCCAACCCCTACACGCTCGTCCTGCCGGATGGCGAGGTCTCCCTGCACATCCCGCAAAAGAACGGAAAGGACGTCATCAGGAAATTCTACCGGTACGAGGATGAATTCATGCCGGGCGGGACCTCCGGCACCGGCGAGGTCACCGCCGAGGCGGTCTACGTCGGCTACGGCATCACCGCTCCCGAGCTCGGCTTCGACGAATACAAGGGCCTCGACGTCAAGGGAAAGATCGTCCTCATGGAGCCCGAGGTCCCCGTCGGGCCGGACGGGGGGGCCGACCTCTTCGGGAAGTGGCGCCCGTACTCGTTCCATCAGTACAAGCTCGAGAACGCCGTCGCCCACGGGGCCGCCGGCATGCTCTACAACTACGGCCCCATCTGCAATCCCAACAACAGCTATCGCGAGGGCTTCGTCTACAGCCACGTCGGCCGGGCGGTCGTCGACGACGTTTTCGCGGGCACGGGCCGGACCCACGAGGGGGTCCTCGGAAGCATTCGCAAGACGCTCAAGCCGGGGTCCTTCGCCACGGGGAAGACGTTCACCCTCCGCACGAAGACGATCCATCATCCCGAAGGCGTCGGCAGGAACGTCATCGGCCTCATCGAGGGCTCGGACCCGAAGCTCAAGGACGAGGTCATCATCCTCGGCGCCCACATCGACCACCTTGGCTATTGCTGGACCATGATGCCCGGGGCCAACGACAACGCCACCTCCGTGGCCGTCATGCTCGGGACCGCCGAAGCCCTGGCCAAGTGCGCGGTGAGGCCGAAGCGGTCCGTCCTGTTCATCGGCTTCGGCGCCGAGGAGCAGGCCGTGGCCGGTTCGGAATACTACGTCGCCCACCCCGCCCTGCCGCTCGAAAGAACGGTCGCCATGATCAACATGGAGGGCGCGGGCTCGGGGGACAAGATCAACGCGCTGATGGGCAAGGGCGGGAACGGGCCCTGGAGCTATCTGGACACGGCGAACCGGACCTATATCCGGAGGGTCGCCGAGACCGGCGAGAGCTCCTTCATCGCCCGGCCGCGCCAGGACGTCGCCCGGTTCCTCTGGAAGGGCGTCCCCGGCCTGACCGTCGGCTCGCACGGCTTCGACGCGGGCCGCCCGACCTACCACAATTCGCACGACGACATGAGCCTGGTGACGCCGGAGATCATGGAGGACATCGCCCGGATGCTGTTCATCGGCATCCTGGACATGGCCGACGATCCGGTCCTGGAATTCCGGTAGCCACAGGCTTCAGCCCGCGCTTTCCGGGGTTCGGAGGCCGCCCCTTGACCCCAGACCCGGGAACCTGCGGGCAGGTTCCCCCATCGCAAGGGCGATGGGCCCCCCTCCCGACTGGGGTTTACGGGGCGGCCTTCCTCGCCCCGGGCGCGCTCTGGCCTGGGGCTTTGCCTGGAAGGGAATCCCGCTCTGCCCTCAGACGACCTCCGCCCGGCATCACCCCTGCGTCATCTTCATGATCGCGCGAAAAGAGAGGGCGTCTTTCAAGCAATTATGGCTTTGAAAGGTCTTAGGACGGAACCCGCGCTCCAGCCTGCCCCTGCTAGATGTGCAGCTCGACGACGTCCTCGTCGGCGAGGACGTGGTCGCGGTTGACCCGGAGGCCGTCGAGCGCCCCGTCCCTGCTCCAGACGCGGGCGAAATCGAGCTTTTCGGCGAAATCCTTGTGGACGGCCCGGGCCATGTCGAGGACGGTGCTGCCGAGCTTCAGCGCGAACGGGGAGTCCATCTCCGCCTTCTTGCCCGGGACCTTGCTGTGGGCCCGGACGACGCGGAGGAGGCCGAAGAGGCGGCGCCTGAGCTCGCGGAGGCGGAGGCCCGTCGACGCCGAGACGGCGAGCCTTTCGAACGGCCCCTCCATCAGGACGCCGAGGTCCGCGAACGCCTTCCCGTCCGGATCGAGGTCCGCCTTGTTGGCCGCGAGGAACGCCCGCTTCAGGAACGGCCCCTTCTCGGGCGGGATCTCCGCGTCCGCGGCCGCGAACGCGACCTTCTTCTCCCGCAGTTTCGCGAAGATCTCCTCGAAGAGCGGAGCGGCATCGGTGTCCCCGAGGTCGGCGACGAGGAGGACGGCGTCGGCGGTCTTGAGCATCTCGACGAACCACGGCTCCATGAATTCGGACGTCACGGGCGGCGTGTCGACGAGCTGGACCTTGACGTTCTCGAACGGCATCATAAAGGGGGAGGGGAGGCGGGTCGTGAACGGATAATCGGCGACCTCGACCTCGGCGCCGGTCAGGGCCCTGACCAGGCTGGACTTTCCGGCGTTCGGCGGGCCGATCACGACGACCTGGCCCGCGCCCGACCGTTCGATGCGGAGAAGCGGGTCGCGGTGGGCCGTGGACGGCCTCTTCTGGGCTTCTTCACGGAACCTGGCGATCTTCGATTTGTAGAGGGCGACGAGCTTCTCCGTGCCCTTGTGACGCGGGATGACGGCCAGGAGCTTCTCGCAGACCTCGGTCTTCTCCCGGGGCGTCTTCGCCTCGCGGAGGGTCGCCTCGATCCGGAAGTATTCGGGCGGGAGGTTGGCCGGCATGGGACGGGTCGCTTTCGCCGGGATTATACCTCATCGCCGGGCCCTGAACCAGGCCCCGGAGCGGACCTCCGGCCGGGTCTCCGGACGAGGTTGCCGGGGGCCGCCCGGAACCCGGATTCAGAAGCTTTTTCAACGTCCCTCTCCCGCCTCGAATCCCGGGGCCCCGTTTGATTTGATACTTCCAGTTATTCGGTCATCAGCGCCGGAAAAGGCCGCCGCCGCCGGGGCCCTCCGCTCCTTTTTCGGAACACCGGCCATGACTTCGACAAGTCATTGATAAATATTATAATTAAGCGGCCGTGAATCTTCGAAAACATCGAATATTTTCCTTTACTTTTTGGACGTTTTTCGGTATAATCCTACCTTGGAAAAATGCCCAAAGGGTCATCCGCGTACCCCGCCGTCATGACCCCCATTTTTTCTCAGAGATAGCGAGCATGAAAGAAGAAAAGTATACCGCCGACAGCATCAAGGTCCTGAAGGGGCTCGAGGCCGTCCGCAAGCGGCCCGCCATGTACATCGGGAGCACCGGCCCCGACGGGCTCCACCACCTCGTCTATGAGGTCGTGGACAACAGCATCGACGAGGCCCTGGCCGGCTTCTGCTCCCAGATCGACGTCATCATCCACGTCGACAATTCCGTGACGGTCATCGACAACGGCCGCGGCATCCCGGTCGGGATGCATAAGAAAGAGAAGAAGTCCGCCGCCGAGGTCGTCATGACCATCCTCCATGCCGGCGGCAAGTTCGACGACAAGACCTACAAGGTCTCGGGCGGCCTCCACGGCGTCGGCGTCTCGGTCGTCAACGCCCTGTCGCGCCGGCTCGACCTCGAGATCAAGCGGGACGGCGGCATCTACACGCAGAGCTACGAGCGCGGCGCGGCCCTGGCGCGGCTCAAGCTCATCGGGAAGACCAAGAAGACGGGGACCAAGATCACCTTCTGGCCCGACGAGGAGATCTTCGAGACGAACGAGTTCAGTTTCGACGTCCTGACCCAGCGGATGCGGGAGCTCTCGTTCCTGAACAAGGGCCTCAAGATCACCATCCTCGACGAGCGGACGGGCAAGTCCCACGACTTCCAGTACAAGGGCGGCATCCTGGAATTCGTCAACTACCTCAACCAGAACAAGACCGTCCTCAACCCGCGCCCCATCTTCTTCGAGAACCAGAAGGACGACATCATGGTCGAGGTCGCCTTCCAATACAACGCCGGGTACGCCGAGACCATCTTCACCTTCGTCAACAACATCAACACGACCGAGGGCGGAACGCACCTCATCGGATTCAAGGCCGCCCTGACCCGCTGCATCAACACCTACGCGATCGCCCATAACCTCTTCAAGGACCTCAGCGCCGCGAGCATCTCGGGCGACGACACGCGGGAAGGCCTCTGCGCCGTCCTCAGCGTCAAGATGCGCGACCCCCAGTTCGAGGGCCAGACGAAGACCAAGCTCGGCAACTCCGAGGTCAAGGGGATCGTCGAATCGCTGGTCAACGAACAGCTCACGGCCTACCTCGAGGAGAACCCGACCAACGCCAAGCGGATCATCCAGAAGGCCGTCGACGCGGCCCGCGCCCGCGACGCCGCGCGCAAGGCCCGCGAGCTTGCCCGCCGGAAGAGCGTTCTCGAGTCCTCCGCCCTGCCGGGCAAGCTCGCCGACTGCCAGGAAAGGGATCCGGCCTTATCCGAGATCTACATCGTCGAAGGAGATTCCGCCGGCGGCTCGGCCAAGCAGGGCCGCGACCGCCGCTTTCAGGCCATCCTGCCGCTCCGGGGCAAGATCCTCAACGTCGAGAGGGCCCGGACGGAGAAGATCTTCAAGAACGACGCCATCGGGATGCTCGTCGCCGCCCTGGGGACGAACCTCGGGGAGGCCGACTTCAGCCTGGACAAGCTTCGCTACCACAAGGTCATCATGATGGCCGACGCCGACGTCGACGGATCGCACATCCGGACCCTGCTGATGACCTTTTTTTACCGCCAGATGAAGCCCCTCATCGAGCAGGGCCACCTCTACATCGCCCAGCCGCCGCTCTACAAGATCACCCACGGCCGGGAGGTCCTCTACCTCAAGGAGGAGCGGGCCTACGAGAAGTGGCTCATCAAGAAGATCTCGGAGGACTTCAAGGTCCGGGTCAAGGGCCGCAAGGAGGCCTTCGAAGGCGAGAAGTTCCGGAAGTTCTTCCTCAAGATCATCCAGAAGAAGAACTACGTCGGGATCCTCGAGCGGAAAGGCTACCCCTGGATCCTCATCGACCTCCTCATCCAGGAAGGGATCGAAGGCCTCGAATCCCTCAAGGACAAGAAGAGGATGAAGAAGGTCCAGGCCCTCGTCGAAGAGAAGGGCCTGGCCACCGAGATCACCAAGGACGAGGAATACGACACCTACGACGTCGCCGTCAAGTTCCAGCTCAACGGCATGTCCTCGACCTCCCGCATCAACCTCGGCCTGGTCGAATCGACCGAGTACCGGAACCTTTTCCGCATCGTCAAGGAGCTCGAGGAGTTCCGGCCCCCCTACGAGCTCATCAACGGCGTCGAGACCCTCATCGCCGAGAACGAGAGCAAGCTCGTCGAGCTTCTCTATGAGAAGGGCAAGAAGGGCGTTTCCATCCAGCGGTACAAAGGTCTGGGGGAGATGACGCCCGAACAGCTCTGGGAAACGACGATGAACCCCGAGTTCCGGTCGCTCCTCAGGGTCTCGATCCAGGACGCGGTCACGTCCGACGAGGTCTTCTCGGTCCTCATGGGCGACGAGGTCGAAAGCCGCAAGAAGTTCATCGAGGACAACGCCCTGATGGCCCAGAACCTGGACATCTGATCCCACTCCACGGAAGCGAACGATGGCCAAAGACAAAGACAAAGACAAGGACGAGAACGAGCCCAAGGAACCGAAGTTTCCCGCGGACGTGAAGCCGGCCGCGCCCCAGGCCGCCGAGGTCTCCATCGCCGGCCTCGAGGACGAGATGAAGCGGTCCTACCTGGACTACGCCATGAGCGTCATCATCGGCCGGGCCATCCCCGACATCAAGGACGGCCTCAAGCCGGTCCACCGCCGCGTCCTCTACGCGATGTACGAGACCGGGACGACGTGGAACAAGCCCTACAAGAAATCGGCCCGCATCGTCGGCGACGTCATCGGCAAGTACCATCCCCACGGCGACCAGGCCGCGTACGACACCGTGGTCCGGATGGCCCAGGATTTCAGCCTCCGCTACCTCCTGGTCGACGGCCAGGGGAACTTCGGCTCGATCGACGGCGACCCCCCGGCCGCCATGCGGTACACCGAGGTCCGGATGACCAGGCTCGCCGGCGAGCTGCTGGCCGACATCGAAAAGGACACCGTCAATTTCGTCCCCAATTACGACGAAAGCCTGACGATGCCCGAGGTCCTGCCGGCCAAGTTCCCGAACCTGCTCGTCAACGGCAGTTCGGGGATCGCCGTCGGCATGGCCACGAACATCCCGCCGCATAACATGGGCGAGGTCATCGACGGCATCATCCATCTCATCGAACATCCGAACGCCACCCTGGACAAGATCATGGAATTCGTGCCCGGCCCCGATTTCCCGACCGGCGGCACGATCTTCAACCGCCAGGGCATCCGGGACGCCTATCGCGAGGGAAGGGGCGTGATCCACGTTCGGGCGAAGACGAAGATCGAGCGGGGCAACGAAAAGGGCGAAAAGGACAAGATCGTCGTCAGCGAGCTTCCCTATGCGGTCAACAAGGCCCAGCTCATCGAGGCCATCGCCGACCTCGTCAACGCGAAGAAGCTCGAGGGCATCGCCGACCTCCGGGACGAGTCCGACCGGGAGGGCATCCGGGTCGTCGTCGATCTCAAGAGGGGAGAACTGCCGGAGATCGTCCTGAACAACCTCTACAAGCACACGGCCCTGCAGACGTCCTTCGGCATCATCATGCTCGCCATCGTGGACAAGCAGCCCAAGGTGCTGACCCTCATCGAGATGATGAAGTACTTCATCTCGCATCGCCAGGACGTCATCCGGCGGCGGACCCGGTTCGACCTGAAGAAGGCCGAGGCCCGGGCCCACATCCTCGAGGGCCTGATGATCGCCCTCGACCACCTGGACGCCATCATCAAGCTCATCCGCGCCTCCAAGAGCGTCGACGAGGCCCGCAAGGGGCTCATCGAGCGGTTCCAGCTCTCGCCCATCCAGGCCCAGGCCATCCTGGAGATGCAGCTCCAGCGGCTGACCCAGCTCGAGCGCCAGAAGGTCGTCAACGAATACGAGGAGCTCAAAGCCCTCATCGCGAAGCTCAAGAGGATCCTCTCCTCCGACAAGCTCGTCCTGGACATCATCGTCGAGGAGCTGAAACAGATCAAGAAGGATTACGGCGACGAGCGCCGGACCGAGATCCGCGACGAGGTCGTCTCGGACCTGCGGCCCGAGGACCTCATCAAGGAGGAGGACGTGGCCGTCGTCTACACCTCCTCCGGCTACATCAAGCGGACCTCCCTCAGCTCCTATCACTTCCAGAGCCGGGGCGGGAAGGGCCGCCGGGGCATCGAGATGAAGGCCGAGGACATCGTCGAGCACCTCTTCATCGGCTCGACCCACAGCTATCTCCTCGTCTTCACGAACCTCGGGCGCCTTTACTGGCTCAAGGCCCTCGAGGTCCCGGACGTCGGTCCGGCCGGCCGGGGCAAGGCCATCGCCAACCTCATCGAATTCGCCCCCGACGAGCGCGTCTGCTCCATCCTCGACGTCAAGGAGTTCCGCGAGGACCAGTTCGTCATCATGCTGACGACCAACGGGCTCATCAAGAAGACCCGTCTCAGCGAGTTCAAGAACGTCCGCAAGGGCGGCATCCTGGCCATGACCATCCAGCCGAAGAGCGAGCTGTTCATGGCCCAGCTGACCTCGGGCAAGCAGGACGTCATCATCGGCACGAAGCTCGGCCGGGCCCTGCGGTTCAAGGAGAGCGACGTCCGGCCGATGGGCCGCCAGGCCGCGGGCGTCAAGGCTGTCCGGCTGAAACCCAAGGACGCCGTCATCGGCCTCATCCTGCCCGGGCCCGAGGACCGGTTCGTCTTCACGGCGAGCGACCGCGGCTACGGCAAGAAGACCGAGATCTCGCAGTACCCGAGCCACCGGCGCGGCGGCCAGGGCGTCCTCAACCTCAAGGTGGGGGCGAAGATCGGGAACGCCCTGACCCTCGTCGGCGTGTCCGAGGAGGAGCTCCTTCTTATAACGGCGGAAGGCAAGGTCATCCGGATCAAGACGACCCAGTTCCGGCCGCTGAGCCGGGCCACCCAGGGCGTCCGGATCATCAACCTGGACGAGAAGGACCTCGTCTGCTCCGTCGCCAAGGTCCGGGAGAGCTAGGGGGAACGCCATAGCGTCGAAGGAGCGGAGCGGGACGGCCGGGGCCCCGGTGGGCGCCGGCCGCGCGTCTGGGAGATCGATTTCCTGCGCGGCCTGGCCATCCTCCTGATGGTCGGCTACCATCTGCTGTTCGACCTGGGGGAATTCCGCGGTGTCAGGAGATTCCTCGGCTTTTCGACCGATCTATCCAGCGCCGCCTGGACGGCGGCCCAACTGTCCTTCGCCGGGCTTTTTGTCGTGCTGTCGGGGATCAGCAGCACGTTGAGCCGGAGCAATGCGCGCCGGGGCCTCAGGCTCCTGGCGCTCTCCTTCGGAGTCACCGCGGTCACCTATGTCTTCGATCCTTCCGCGGCCATCTATTTCGGGATCCTCCAGTGTCTCGCCCTCTCGATGCTGATCTACGGGGCCCTGTTCGTGAAAGCCGGGCCGGTCGCCTGCGGCGTCGCCGGCGCCTTCGTCCTCGGGCTCGGAGCCGCCCTGCCGGCGCTCTCCAGGGGAGCCGCGATCCGCTTCGATTGGCTGCTGCCGCTCGGGATCCACAGCCCTGAATTCGCCTCCTATGATTATTTCCCTCTCATTCCCTGGTTCGGGGTGTTCCTGGCGGGGGCCGCTCTGGGCAAGCGGGCGTACGCTTCCGGGCGGAGCCTGCTTCCCCGGCCGCCGGCGGAAACGTTCATCAATGCCGCCGGACGTCACTCCCTGCTCATCTACCTCGTCCATCAGCCCCTGATCATGGCCGTCCTTTACCTCTTCAAGTAGGGGCGCTCCTTCGTTTTCGCCCCGGGTTTGTGTCCCGGGCGGGATTGCGCTAGCATGGTCGGGCCGCCCCGGCGGCGATCTCCGGAAAGAAGGAAGACGGATCATGACGGAGAAGAGGCCTTTCGACAGGAACTCCCTGAGGGACGAGATCGTCGGCATCGACGCGGCCATCCGGACCCCGTTCGGGGAGCGCCTGATGGTCTATTGCGATTACACGGCCTCGGGCCGGTCGCTCCTCTTCATCGAACGGTACCTCATGGGGCTCCAACGCCACTATGCCAATTCCCATACGGAGGACGATATCACGGGACGGAGCATGACCCGCATCCTCCGCCAGGCGGAGGCCGCCATCAAGAAGGCGGTCAACGCCGGGCCGGGGGGTCGGATCGTGAGCGTCGGGTTCGGAAGTACCGCGGCCATCGACAGGTTCCAGCAGATCGTCGGCGTGGCCCTGCCGCCGGCGACGCGGGACCTGATCTTTTCCCTGGCCCGGGAGTACGGCCGCGGCGTTCAGGCCGATGATCTCGAGGGCTTTGTCGAGGCCCGGCGGCCCGTCGTCTTCATCGGGCCCTACGAGCACCATTCCAACGAGCTGACCTGGCGGGAGGGTCTGTGCACGGTCGTCGTCGTGCGGATGGGCCCGGACGGAGGGATCGACCTTGCCCACCTCGAGGACCTGCTCCGGGACCCGCGCTACTCGGGCCGGCTCCGGATCGGCTCCTTCTCGGCAGCCTCCAACGTGACGGGGCGCGTCTCGCCGGTCCGCGAGCTGGCCGTCCGTCTCCACCGCCATGGCGCGCTCGCCTGTTTCGACTACGCCGCGAGCGCCCCGTACGTCGCGATCGACATGAATCCCCCCCCGGGCCCGGACGGGGAGGACCCGAGCCTCGACGCCGTGTTCATCTCGCCCCATAAATTCCTCGGGGGGCCCGGATCGAGCGGCATCCTGGTCTTCAACGAACGGGTGTATCGCCGGGACCTGGCGCCGTCGGTGAGCGGCGGCGGGACCGTGGCCTACGTCAGCCGCCGGTCCCACGATTTCTTCGACGACATCGAGGAGAGGGAAAAGGCGGGGACCCCCGGCGTGCTCCAGACCGTGAAGGCCGCGCTGGCCTTTCTGGTCAAGGACGCCGTCTCCGTCGAATGGATCGAACGCCGGGAGCGGGAGCTCCTCGAGCGGGCGTTCGCCGACTGGCGAAGGGAGCCCCGGATCGAGATCATGGGCGATCCGGACCCGGCCAAGCGCATCGGCGTCGTCTCCTTCAACGTGAAGGACGGCGGCGGGCGGCGCCTCCATCCCAAGTTCGTGACCGTCCTTCTCAACGACCTCTTCGGCATCCAGTCCCGGGCCGGATGTTCATGCGCCGGGCCGTACGGCCACGACCTGCTCGGGATAGACGAGGCGACCTCCGAAAGATACCGGGAGGCCATCCGTGAAGGCCATTGCGGCATGAAACCGGGCTGGTGCCGGGTGGGCTTCCATTACGCGATGGACGACGCGGAGGCGGCCTATGTCGTCGCGGCCGTGCGTTTAGTGGCCCGGAACGGCGGGGACTTCCTGCCTCTTTATCGGTTCGACCTGAGCACGGGGGCATGGACCCATGTCAAGGACCCGGCGGCCTACGAGGACCTGTCGCTCGAGGACGCCTTCCTGGCCGGCGACGAGCCCGTGTGCCGGTCCCTGCCTGTCGCGGTCCGGGAGCGGCTTTACCGCGCCTACCTGGAGGAGGCCGATGCTCTTGCCCGCGAGCTTCGGGCGTCGGGGCCGGCGGCCGAGGGAAATCTTCCCTCCGAATTGGCTCCCCTCCGGTTCTTCACGCTTCCCCCGGACAAGGATTAAGGGTATCGCGGGACAGAACGGCCTTCGCCCGTCCCGGGCCTAGTCCTCGATCACGAAGGTCGTCTCCTTGACGAGGGACCGGGCGGCGTTGGCGTCGGTGATCGTGATCTTCAGCGTGAACTCTCCGGGCGGGAAATTCTTTAGCCGGAGGGAATTCGAAACGAGGCATTCCTTCTCGGAAGAGGGGGCCGGCGCGAACGCCGGAAGGCTCAGAAGGGCCTTCGGCCCCTGCAGGAACACGAATTCCGCCCGGAAGGAATTCCGGCCGCTCGCCCCGTCCAGGGTCAGGCCATATATCTCGAGGGCGACCTCCATCTCCTCGCCGTTGCGGAACACCCGCCGGTCGATCGAAGGGAGGGGCTGTTCCGGCGCCCCCGGCGCGGCCGGGAGGGGGGTGGGTTCCCCGGCTCCCCGCGTTCCCGAAGAAAGGACGATGTCGCTCGCCCCGAGCGCCCCGGTCCCTAGGTCGGGCGCGGTGAACGTCTGGTGCCGTGTGCCCGTCTTCCCGCTGTGGTTGTCCCAGACGACGACGTGGATGCCGTATGAGCCGGGCTCCAGCTCCACGGAGGTCTGGAACCGGATCGCCCCGCTCCCCGGCGCGTCCTTCCGGACCGGCTCGGGACGGAGGTTCAGGGTCTTGCTCCGTTGAGCGACCACCTGTCCCAGGGGATCGCTGATGTGGACGATGATATCGAGAGAGACGTCGCCTTTCCCGTCGATCGCCCCTTCGGGGAGGGAAGCCGGCGGGATCTCGATGATGAGGGGGATGTGTGCCTTGGTCCCCGTCCCCCTGAACGCGTAGAACCTGAGGTCGAAGGGGATGAGATCATAGGTGACCTGGGTGGTGATGACCGTCTTGATCCTGTCCAGGCTCTCGAACGGGTTCCTTTGGGCTTCCGCCAGGATCTCCATGGAATCGAACTGAAAGGTCAGGTCGCGGAGATCTCCGGTCTTTCCCCGCTTCGAGGTCTCGAAACTCCGGTCGAGGACATAGCGGCCGTTCCCGTGCCTGTCGATGAAGACGAATTCCACGTTGTAGGGGAGCTTGGGATTGGGCAGGCCCCAGTACTGCCAGGTCTCCGTATCGTAGCGGCTGGTCCCGGACGCGGCCATCTGGTTGAAATCCCGCTGGATCTCGTGGGGCGGGCCGAGAAGGATGAATATCCGCCCCCGTTCCGTCCGCCAGCCGGCGATACCCGATTCCCCGAAGAACTGATCGGCCAGGGCGATCCTCAGATAATACTGGCGCTGGAACTCGTTCACCGGCGTCGCGGGATCCGGGTCCCTTTTTCTCCAGAAGCTCTCGATGAAACGGCCCCGATCGGCCTCGCTCGGCAGGCCGAGAAAGACCTCCCTTTCCGCCGGAGTGATGATGTAGGGGACGACCTCGTCCAGCCATTGCCGGGACGATCCGCTCACGGCTTCCCGGGGCGCCGGGGTTTCCTGGGCGGCCGCGGGCATCGTCAGAAGGAGGACCGCGAACACGGGCAGGAGGCCGATCGGCCTGCGGAAAGGCGGAAGCGACATGAGGAACTCCTTGCGGGAGACTCGGAGAAGCCTTATCATAGCATCGTCGGGCCCGGCCGTCAATGTATTCCCCGCGTCCCCCCCCGCGCCCGGACGGCCCCCGGAAACAAGTATAAATGTCAGTAAATAAATATATTAATCGGTCATCCGGCCCCCGGGGCCGGGGGGCCATAATTCGCTTGACATTATTCGATATGGTTTATAGGCTATAGCCGATGGAACGCCGGACGAAAGGATCGGAGATGGACAGCAAAACGCAGAAGGAATTCCGCTTTCTCAAGGTTTACGCCCTCGTCTCGTCCGTCCTGCTCGCGGGCCTGCTCTTCGTGGCCGCGCAGAAGACGACGACGAAGGTGAAGTTCGAGGAGATCGACGTCGAACGGATCAACATCGTCGAAAAGGACGGGACGCTGAGGCTGGCGATCGCCAATCGCGACCGGTCGCCGGGCGTCGTCATCGGCGGGAAGTATTTCAAGTCGCGGGAAGGCCAGCGCCCGGGCATGATCTTCTTCAACGACAAGGGCGACGAGTGCGGCGGGATGGGCTGGCAGGCCCAGGAAAAGGACGGCCATGTGTACGCCAATGCCGGCCTGATGTTCGACCAATACAATTCGGACCAGACGGTCGGGATCACCTACTCGCAACGGGACGGCGACAGGACCTCGGGCCTGATGGTCTGGGAGCGCCCGCTGATGTCGCCCGAGGATACGAAGTTCCTCCAGCAGCTCGGGGACCTCGAGCTGATGGCCGACGGCCCCGAGAAGACCGCCGCCCTGAAGAAATGGCGCGAGGACGCCGTGACGCGGGGGATCGGCGGAGCTCTCCGGGTGTTCGTCGGACGGGGCACGGACAACGAAGCCGTCGTGAGGCTCAACGATTCGAAGAGCAAGCCGCGCATCCTCCTGTCCGTGGACAAGACGGATACGCCTTCCCTCCAGTTCCTGGATGAGAACGGCAAGGTCGTTCAGCGGTTCCCCGCGGAGGGGTCGAAGTAAGCGCCCGGCCGAAGGAGAGATCATGAAAAGGAAAGAATTCATCGCCTGGAACGCCGCGTTATTGGGAAGCCTGGCCCTGCCCTTCAAAGGGCGGGCGGCGGGCACGATGGAAAGCATCGCCGCGTCCTCGGCCGCCGGCGACGAGGAGGCCCTCTGGGAGACGGTCCGGAGCCAGTTCCTGATCGATCCCGCCTGGACGTACCTGAACTTCGCCGGGCTCGGCTCCTGTCCGCTTCCGGTCCTCAACAGCCTGATCGAATGGAACCAGGCCGAGGAACGCCTTCCCAACGTGGACCACGACAGGGCCGAATGGAACAAGGCCAAGGGGAAGCTGGCCCGGCTCCTGAGCAAGGCCTGCCGGACAGAGGACCTGGCGTTCATCGGTTGCGCGACCGAGGGCATCGGCATCATCGTCAACGGCCTGGCTCTCAAGGCCGGCGACGAGGTCATCACATCGACCCACGAGCACGTGGCCGTCAACGCGGCCCTGATCAACCGGAAGCAGAAGGACGGGATCGTCATCCGGACCTTCGAGCCGGACCTCGAGAGCGGCCTGGGGAACGTCGACCGCATCGACAAGCTCATCAACGGCCGGACCAAGCTTATCCTCATCAGCCACGTCACCTGCACGACGGGCCAGCGCTTTCCGGAGAAGGAGATCGCCGCCCTCGCCCGCAAGCGCGGCGTCCTGTTCGCCCTCGACGGCGCCCAGGCCGAGGTCAACGTCCCGTTCGACGTCGTCGACTGCGGCGTCGATTTCTACACGGCCAGCACGCACAAGTGGTGCATGGCGCCCAAGCGGACGGGCTTTCTCTACATCCGGCAGGGCCTGCTCGAGCTCCTTCGGCCCCAAACGGTGGGCATGTCCACCAACAAGCGGACCGACATCTGGGCGCAGGAGATGGAATTCCAGCCGAACCCCGAGCGCTACGAGTTCGGGACCGAGAACGATGCCCTGTTCTATGCCCTGGGCACGGCCTGCGATTTCGTCCAGGCTATCGGCCCCGAGCGCGTTTCGGCCCGCGGCCGGGCCCTGGCCGAACGCTTCCACGAGGGGCTGAAGGACATCCCGGGCGTCGAGCGGCTCTCTCCCGCGGAGAAGGCCTACCGGTCCTGCATCATCACCTTCCGGATGAAGAACCACCCTTACGAAGAGGTTTACGATTACCTCCGCAAGGAGAAGATCCTGGCCCGGCGGATCCAGGAAGGCAAGCTCTGGGGCGTTCGCGTCTCGTTCTACCTCAATAACAGGATGGAAGACGTGACGAAGACCCTGGAGCTGATCGACAAGCTGGCCCGGACCTGAGGGCCCGGGTTTTCGAGGACGCGAAGCGCGAGGACGCGAGTCGCCGCGTTGGACGTGCGTCGAGGAGGGGAGACGATGTCGGCACATAAGACGGAACGTTCGACCCGGCCGTGGACCGGGCTGGCGGGAGTTGCGGCGATCCTGCTCGCGTTCGGGTCGCTTCTGGCGGGACCGGCGCAGAAGGCCGCAGGGGAGGGCCAGCCGCAGGACGAGGAGTTCGCGAAGCTCGTCCGCGAGTGGACGACCCGTCCCGAGTTCCTCAGCCCGCTCGTCGATCATCTCCCAACGGCGGCCGGCGTCCCCTCTCCGAAGGACGTCCTCGGCCATCATGTGGGCCAGCCCAAGACGCTGACGTATTACGGTGACCTCCTCAAGTATTACCGGGCCCTGGACGCCGCCTCTCCCCGGGTGAAGGTCGTGTCCGTCGGGCGGAGCGACGAGGGACGCGAGGGCGTCGTCGTCTTCGTCGGCTCGGAGGAGTCCATCGCCGACCTCGATCGCTATCGCGGCTATCTGGGGCGGCTCGCCGATCCGCGCGGCCTCTCCGAAGCCGAGGCGGGGGGCATCATCGCCAGGGCCAAGCCGCTCTATCATTTCATCGGCGGGCTTCACTGCAACGAGCCGGGCCCGTCCGAGATGCTGATGGAACTGGCCTACCGGCTGGCGGTCGAGGAGTCGCCGCTCGTCGCCGCGATCCGGGAGAAGGTCATCGTGTCCATCACCCCCGCGGCCGACCCGGACGGGCGCGACCGCTTCGTCGACTGGCATTACGCCTACAAGATCGACGAGACGGGCGAGGACCTGTCGTACGGCGACCCGCCGTATTGGGGGAAGTACGTCCGCCACGACAACAACCGCGACATCAATTTCTCCCAACTGACCACCCGCCTGATCCTCGACTGGTACCTCGCCTGGCATCCGCCCATCGTTCACGACCTGCACGAATCGGTGGCCTTCCTCTACACCATGAGCGGCCAGGCGCCGCAGGACCCCCATCTCGATCCCATCCATTACGGCGAGATGCCCTGGTTCTCGAATTTCGAGATGGCGCAGATGACGAAATACGGCATGCCCGGCGTCTGGACGCACGCGTATGCCGACATGTGGTACCCGGGCTACCTGATGCGCCTCGCCTCGAACCACAACAGCATGATGCGGATGTACGAAACGTTCAGCAGTTTCGGGGCCAACACGATGAAGCTCAAGGTCGCCGAGGGCTGGGGAGGCTCTTCGAGGACCTCGCGCGAGTGGTACCGCCCCTTCCCGGCCTATAGGGAAGTGGTCTGGTCCCTGCGCAACAACACCAATTATATGGAGACGGCCGCGCTGACGGCTCTCCAGCTCACGGCGGCATTCCCCGAGGTCGTGCTCGATAACTTCTACCGCAAGAGCCGGAACGCCGTCGAGGCGGGAAGACGGGAGGCGCCCTTCGCCTACGTCGTCCCCGCCGGCCAGCGCGACGCGACCCGGGTGGCCTTCCTCGTCAACACCCTGCGGATCCAGGGGATCGAGGTCGGGCGGGCCGGGGCCGAGGTGAAACTCGCCGAAGGCGTGTTCGCCGCCGGCTCCTATATCGTCAAGCTCGACCAGCCGTACGGCCGGCTGGCCCGCATCCTCCTCGGCAGGCAGGCGTTCCCCGACGACCCCGGCCTGCGCACCTACGATGACACGGGTTGGACCATGGGCCTGCTCGCGCACGTCGACGTCCGGGAGATCGCCGACCGGGCCGTCCTGGACGCGCCCGCGACGCTCGTGGACCGGGTCCGGCCGGAAGGCCGGATCGCCGGCGACGGAGGGGATGTCATCGCGGTCGCCCACTTCGGCTCGGCCCGGATGATCACCCTCCGCCATCGCCTCAAAGGCCTGAAGGTGGCGGCGGCCGAGCGGACCTTCACGGCGGGCGGCATCGATTTTCCGCCCGGCTCCTATCTCGTCGACGTGAAAGGCGACGCCCGGGCGGCGTCGCGCGTGAAAGCCGCGGTCGAGGACCTCGGGCTGGAGGCCTCGATGCTGGCGGGCCCGCCCGGCGTGCCGGTCCATGAGGTCGATCTTCCCCGCCTCGCGGTGTACAGCATCTGGGGCAATACCAAGGAGGTGGGGTGGGTGCGCTTCGCCTTCGACACGTACGAGGTGGCCTACGATCTCATCTTCAAGGAACAGGCGAAGGCCGGAGATCTCCGGGCGCGGTACGACGTGATCGTCATCCCGAACCAGGAACGGAACGGCAAGGGGCTGATCACGGACCTCGATCCCGTGGGCCGGCCGCTCGCCTACAGGAAGAGCGGGAAGTTCCCGAGCCTGGGGATGTACGGCGAATCGGACGACATCACGGGCGGCATGGGCCTCGAGGGCGCCCTGGAGTTCAAGAGGTTCGTCGACGCCGGCGGCGTGCTCATCACCCTCGGCACGGCCAGCTTTTTCCCGGCCGAGTTCGGCCTCGCCCGGAACGTGGACGCCGGCCGGCCGGCGCCGTCGTTCTATGCGCCCGGCCCGATCGTCGAAGCCGAGATCACCCGGCCTTCGCATCCCATCTTTTATGGCTACGACCGGAACACGGTGCCCGTGCGTTATGCCGAAGGGCCTGTCCTGCGGGTTCAGGGCTCCGGCGACGACCGCGATCACGGGGTGTTGATGCGGTTCCGGGGAGGGAAGGACTCCGTCCTGAGCGGCCTGGTGCGCGGCGCCGACGACCTGCGCGGCCGGCCGGCCATCGTCGAGACGGCCGCGGGGAAGGGGCGGATCGTGATGTTCGCCACGAACCCCTGCTTCCGCTTCCAGAACCTGGGCGAGTTCAACATGCTTTTCAACGCGGTCCTGCACTTCAATGACACGAAAGGGAACGGCTCATGAACGCATCATTTTCCCGGGCAGCGAAGCCCGTATTCGTCGCGGCCGCCGTCGCGCTTCTCTTCCTGACCCCGTCCCGGGGCCTCGCTCAAGGGACCGTGCTCCGCGGCCTCGTTCAGGACGAAGCGAAGAACGGCCTCGCCAAGGTCAGGATCGTCCTGCTCGACCAGGAACGGGGGACGAGCTTCGAGACGCGCTCCAATAAGAAGGGCGAGTTCATGCAGGTGGGGATCCCCCCGGCGGCCTACCGGGCGACGTTCGAGTTGGAGGGCTATATCTCCCACGAGACGATGATCGTCATCAAGCTGGGCATGGAGGAAAGGGCCGCCATCGTCCTGAAAAAGATCCCCCTCCGCATCGATGACGACCGGGACTTCATGGACGGCATCGAGCGCTTCCAGGAGGGCCGGTTCCAGGAGGCCGTCGACCTCTTCCTGAAGGTCCGCGACCGATTCCCCGAGCAGGTCGAGAGCTACTACAATATCGGCGTCGCCTATCTGCGCCTGGACCGAACGGCCAGCGCCGTCGAGGCCCTCGAAAAGGCGGTCCAATTGAAGCCGGATGCGGCCGAGCCCCTGCTGGCCCTCGGAGAAGGATACGTCCTCCTGGGCCGGACCGGGGAAGCGGAAGAGCTCTTCCGCCGGGCGTTGGCCCTCGAGCCCGGTCATCCCGGCGCTCACGTCGACCTGGGCCTCCTTTATTATAAGGCCGACAAGCTCGATGAGGCCCTCGCGAGCTTCGAGAAGGCGATCCAGCTGGACCCGAAGCTCGCCGTGGCCCACTATCAGGCCGGACTCGCGAGCCTCAAGAAGGGGGACCTCCCGAAAGCCGTCGGGCATTTCGAGGCCTTCCTTGAGCTCGCTCCGGACCGTCCCGAGGCCGGGCAGGTCCGGGCGATGATCGAAGAGCTGAAAAAGCAAGGTTAAGTCCCGGGGTCGCCGGTCCTCGCGTCGAACGGACCGGGACCAACGACATCCCTTAAGGAGAGAACACCCATGCCTCAGAACCAGGAATCGGGGAACGTGAATCTGCTGCGTCAGGTGAGGATCCTTCAAGCGTGCGCCGTCCTCTTCGCCGTTCTGCTGGCGGTCGCCCTCATCAGGCCGTTCCGGAGGACGGAGGGGAAGGCAAAGTTCGGGGAGATCGAGGTCGGCCGCATCAATGTCGTCGAGCCCGACGGCACGCTCCGGCTGGCCGTGTTCAGCAACGCGAAATCCCCCGGGCTCGTCCTGGACGGGAAGTACCTGGCGGAAAGGGAAGGCAAGCGGGGCGCGGGCCTGATGTTCTATAATTTGAAGGGCGACGAGTGCGGCGGGCTGACCTACAATGCCGGGGGACCCGAGGGGGGGCCTGAGGCCGGGGCCATGCTCGCGTTCGACCAGTTCCGGCAGGATCAGGTCGTGGCCCTGACCTATTCCGACTCGAAATCCGGGCGCCGGGCCGGATTGAGGGTTTGGGACCGGCCCGATACCCCCCTGCTGGAACTCGGCGAGAAGGTGGAAGCGGTCAAGGCCATGGCCGAGGGTCCGGAAAAGGCTGCGGCCATGCAGAAGCTGCAGCAGGCCGTGGCCGCCGGGGAATTCGGCGCCGACAGGGTCTTCGTCGGACGGGGGGCGAAAGGAGAGGCGGCGATCGTGCTTGCCGACCGGCAAAGCAAGCCCCGGATCGTCATGTCCGTCGATGGCGACGGCGCCCCGAAGCTCGAGTTCCTCGATCAGGCGGGGAACGTGATCGACAGGCTGCCCCGGGATCCCGCCCCGGCCGGGAAGCGTTAGGCGCCGGTCGGACTCCGGCCGTACGGTCCGGCCCGCCGTGAAAAGCGCCTTGACAATCACGCGATATCGACTATAGGCTATAGACAATCAACGACCGGGAAGGAGGAGGCATGGAAAAGAAGCTCGTCAGGGAAGTCCGTTTTCTCAAGATCTACGCGCTCGTTTCGTCCGTTCTGCTGGCCGGCCTGGTCTTCATCGGAGCCCGGCAGGCGCCCCAGAAGTCCAGGTTCGGCGAGATCGACGTCGAGCGGATCAACGTCGTCGAACCCGACGGGTCGCTCCGCATGGTCATCTCCGACCAGACCCGCTTCCCCGGCCTCATTCTCCGGGGGAAGGAGTATCCCCACGACCGGAGGACGGCAGGGGCCCTGTTCTTCAACGACGAAGGGACCGAGAACGGGGGCCTCATCTTCGGCGGCAGGAAGGACAAGGACGGGAAGACCTCGAGCTACGGCCATCTCAGCTTCGACGCCTACGAGCAGGACCAGATCTTCACCATCGATGCGGGCGAAGAAGGCGGGAAGAAGCGGTCGGGAATGGCCATCATCGACCGCCCCGACTACCCCATCTTCGAGATCGTCGATCTCATGGAGCGCCTGAAGGGGCTTCCCGAGGGACAGCAGAAAGCGGAAATGGAGAAGTTCAAGGCCGGGCATCCCTCGCCTCAGAGCCGGCTCTATCTCGGGCGCGTCGAGGACGATTCGGTGGGCCTCCGGCTCCTGGACCCCCAGGGCCGCGAGCGCATCCTGATCCAGGTCGCCGGCGACGGCTCTCCGGTCATTAAGTTCCTGGACGCCGCGGGCAAGGTGGTCAGCGAGCTCCCGGCGAAATAAAAGGGGTCCGCTGCCATGACAGCATCGAATCCGTGGCCCCTTTGGGCCGGGATATGATATGCTTCCTCAAAGATGCGCGACGGGCCGGCCGGTCGCGGCGATGATTCGGGGAACGCCGGTGGAGAGGGGAGGATCATGATCAAAGGCAAAAGGCTGGAAACCCCGGCCACGTTCAGCGAGATCGTTTTCAGGCACCTTAAAAAGGCCATCATCGAGGGCGACCTGAAGCCCGGCCAGAGGGTCCAGGAAAAGGAGATCGCCGGGCTGTTCAACGTGAGCACGACGCCCACCCGGGAGGCCTTTCAAAGGCTCGCGGCCGAGGAATACCTGACCATCAACGCCCGGAAGGAGGTCAGCGTCGCCTCCCTCAGCGTCCAGAGGATCAAGGAGGTCTACGAGGTCGTCCGGACCCTCGATCTCCTCGCCACGACGAAGGCCATGAACAATATCGGGCCCGGCGATATCGAGGACCTGAAAAGGATGAACGCGGAACTCGAACGCGTCTTCGAGCAGAAGAACATCACGGCCTATATCCGGCAGAACCTGAAGATCCACTACCGCATCTGGAAGGATTGCGGGAATCAATTCCTCTTCAAGTCCCTGTCCGATCTGGGGGACAAGTTCTTCTTCTACAGCAACCAGCTCTTCGCCAAGGTCGAGGATCCCGCCATCTTCAGGAAATCCATCAAGGAACACGTCGACCTCGTCAAGGCCATCGAGAAAAAGGACGTTGCGGGCATCGAAAGGACCATCCTCTCCCATTGGGGAGGGGTCGGTTATCTCTGAGGTCCGGCGGGAGCGGAGCCCGGGAAGAGAATCGATAAAAAAGGCTTGACTTTTTTTACGGCTATAGTATACAGGCTATAGTATAAGGAATGTTGCCTGTGAATATCAATCCATCAAGGAGGGACATGTGAGAAACGGGTCAAAAAGCAAAACGCTTGCGCTTTTTGCGGTCTGTCTGATGACGGTCTTACTGCTCGTCGGCGGGAACGCATTCGCGCAGGCCACGTTGAGCACGCTCGAAGGCGTGACGACGGACGATCAGGGCGCCGCTCTTCCGGGAGTGACCCTGAGCCTGACGAACACGGAAACCGGTTACGCCTACAGCGCGGTTTCCCATTCGGACGGCCGGTACATCATCGCCGGCATCCAGCCGGGGAAATATGAGATCGAGGTGGCCCTGCCCGGCTTCGAAAAGCAGAAGAGGCTGGGCCTGACCTTCAGCATCGGCGGCATCCAGAAGATCGATTTCGTCCTCAAGGCGTCGACGCTCGCCGAGGAGGTCACGGTCACCGCCCAATCCCCGATGGTCGAGGTCACCAAGTCCGAGGTGAGCAAGGTCATCGACCGTTCGAAGATCGAGAACCTTCCCCTTCTGGACAGGAGCTTCAGCGGCCTGGCCATGATGAAGGCGGGCGTGTCCGGAGACCAGTCCAACGCCCAGCCCGTCGGGAGCGAGGAGGTCACGGTCGACGGCGTCTCCAACGAGCGGGTCGCGCGGAACGATCAGAAGACGCCCATCCCGGCCGACGCCATCGAGGAATTCCGGGTCCTGACGAACCAGTATCAGGCCGAGTTCGGCCACTCGAGCGGCATGATCTGGACCGTCCAGACCAGGTCGGGAACCAACGACCTGCGGGGAAGGCTCTCGTACTTCATGAAGGACGAGACCTTCGACGACGTCAATTACTTCGTCAACCACGACGGCTACAAGGGCACGAAGCTGTCCAAGGACCAGTACGACGAGCCCCCCTACAAGTACAACCTTTTCGGGGCGGTCCTGGGCGGACCCATCAAGAAGGACAAGGCGCACTTCTTCCTGACCTTCGAGGGCCTGCGTCAGCAGAGCTATTCCCAGATCGTTTCGCCGCTCGTCCCCCAGGAAGAGATCAACGTCGATTCCAAGCCCAACCAGTTGCTGGCCAAGTTCAACTATCAGCTCAATAAGAAGCACCTGTTCACCCTGCGCTACAACCTGGCCACCGAAAAGGCCACGAATCAGGGCATCGGCGGGTTCGCGACCAGGGAGCGCGGCTACGACTGGAAGAATACCGTCCATGAGCTCCAGGGGAACTGGATGTTCTATCCCACCGGCAACTCCATGAACGAGTTCCGGGTCCTTTACTCCGGCTCCAACGGCCTGGACGTCGTCTATTCTCCCGACACCTACACGATCGATCGCCCCTCGGGCCTGTTCGGCAAGCCCTCGTCCTATCCCCAGGGCGCGACGGAGAAACGATATCAGATCGTGGATAATTTCAGCCTCTTCCTCGACAAGCACAGCCTGAAGTTCGGCGTCGACTACTCGACCATCCGGGAGAAGGGCTTTGCCAATATGTACCAGCCCGGCCAGTTCATCTTCACCACCGATGAACCGTTCAACGCCGCGGATTTCAACACCTACCCGCTCCTTCTGATCTACAACGTCGGCGACCCCAATTTCGACCTGCCGTATCAGGAGGCGGCCATCTTCGCCCAGGATACCTGGAAGCTCAGCCAGCGCTTGACCCTCAATGTCGGGCTCCGCTGGAATTACTATAGCTGTAAGGGCATCTCCCTCAATCATTCGGACATCCGGCACCTCAATCCGCGCTTCGGCTTCAGCTGGGATCCCATCGGGGACGGCAAGACGTCCATTCGCGGCGGCATCGGGACCTTCACCCAGAACCCCCAGCTGAACATCGGCCTGTTCGCGGCCCTGATGGCCAACATGGAGGTCCGGACGATGTATTTCCCGAACTATCCGGATCCGTTCCAGCCGAACCCCTTCATCCCGGCCATCCCCGGCACCCTTCCTCTCGATACCTATTCCACGGCACCCAAGATGGCCCCGCCGGTGACGACCCAGATCACGCTGGGCGCCGAGCGGGAAGTCCTGAAGGACATTTCCGTCGGGATGGACCTCGTGTACACCAAGGGCTCCCATTTCACCCGGGTCGAGAACTGGAACCCCATCATTCCCGGGACCAGGAACAAGCACGTGGATCCGACCAAGGGCAACCTCCTGACCTTCGCCGATAACGGGCGCAGCGAGTACAAGGCGATGTACCTGACGTTCGCCAAGCGTTTTTCCCATGGCTGGTCGCTGGATGTCGCCTACACGCTCTCCCAGTCGAAGGCCGATGTGGAGTCGGAACAGACGTCGGCCTGGAGCTATGACGCGAACGCCTGGGAACGGCAGTTCGGTCTGACGAACAACGACGCCACCCACCGGCTCGCGATCACCGGGATCGTCGACCTGCCTCTCGGCTTCCAGCTGGCGGGCATCTTCTCCTACCATTCCGCGTTCCCCTGGAACGCCGTCTACTCCACCGACAAGAATCTGGACAGCCTGCGGAACGACTACGCGGACGAACATCGCAATTCACGCCGCGGCTTCGCCTACAGCAATCTCAACCTGAGAATTTCCAAGTACATCTCCATCAAGCGGTTCCGCTTCCAGCTCCTGGCCGAAGCCTTCAACGTCTTCAACAAGGCGAATTTCGGGGGCCAGTACCCCTATTTCGGGACGGAGATGTTCGGCACGCCGCTCGCGGCCTATGACCCCCGGCAGATCCAGCTGGGGGCCCGCTTCGATTTCTGAGGATTCGTAACGACGTCAATATTTAATACCGAGGAGCACGACATGAAACACTTCAAGAAGATGCGACGGGCGGTGATCGCGGCCTCGGTTCTCATCGCCTTGACCGTGGGGGCCTTGTCCGCCGAGGCCCCCCGGTTCGAGGTCAGTTACACGCCTGCGGCCAGCGCCGGCCCGGTGACCGGACGCCTGGTCCTGATCATCGCGAAGGCGGCCCAGCCCGAGCCGCGGTTGACGTTTTCCATGCGCGGTCCGGGCATCGTCGGCCGGGACATCGACGCGCTCGAGCCGGGCAAGGCCGTCGTCGTCGACGACAGCCTGCCGGCCTATCCCATCAAGCTTTCGGACATCCCGGCCGGCGACTATTTCGTCCAGGCGGTCATCAACGTTTACGACGAAGTGCGCCGTGCGGACGGCAAGACCATCCGGGTCCACATGAACGACGGACGGATCGAGTTCTTCACGACCGCCGCCGGCAACCTGTACAGCGACGTCGTTCCCGTCCGGTTCGGCGAGGGCGGGACCGTTCCGATCGCGGTCACCCGCGTCCTGCCCGCGGCCCCGAAGCCCCAGGACACCGAGTGGGTCAAGTACGTGACCGTGCAGAGCCGAAAGCTCACGGAGTTCTGGGGACGGCCCATATACATCCACGCCGCCGTGCTCCTGCCCAAGGGATACGCGGAGCACTCCGATGCCTATTACCCGAGCGTCTACACGTTGGGCCACGGCGGAGTCCCGTTCGGCTTCTCGACCGTGCCGCCGAAGGGGACGGGCGACCTTTCGGCCGTTCATCCCGTGACGGGTCTCAAGAACGGATACGAGACGTACAAGGAATGGATCGGGGACAACTACCCCCGGGTCATCGCCATCACCCTGCAGCAGCAGACGCCCTATTTCGCCGATTCCTACTCGGTCAACTCGGCCAACAACGGTCCCTACGGCGACGCCGTCGTGGAGGAGGTCATCCCTTATCTCGAGGAGCATTTCCGCATCATCCGGAAGCCCTACGCGCGGCATGTCGAGGGGGCTTCGACCAGCGGTTGGCAGACGCTTGCCCTCCAGCTCCAGCACCCTGATTTCTTCGGCGGGGCGTGGGTCCTCCAGCCCGACCCCATCGATTTCCGGTGCTACGGGACGACCAATATCTATGAGGACGAGAACGCCTTCTCCTTTCCCCTGGGGGCGTTCCTCAAGATCGAGCGGCCTTTTCAGCGATGGACCACGGGACAGCCCATTCTCACCCTGAGACAGCTGAGCCTCTTCGAGGCCGTCCTCGGATCGCGCGGGCGGTCGTTCGGCCAGCTGGGGGCATGGGAAGCGGTCTACGGCCCGGCGGGCCCGGACGGCTACCCGGTCCAGCTCTGGGACTATCACACGGGACAGATCAACCGCGACGTCGCGAATTACATGCGCGACAACGGCTATGACCTGCGCGCTTACGCCGAGAAGAACTGGGCGACCCTGGGCCCCAAGCTCCAGGGCAAGCTCCATTTCTTCTGCGGCGACATGGACGATTTCTGGCTGAACCTCGCGGTGTACAAGTTCGAGGATTTCCTGAAGTCGACGACGAGCCCGCGCTCCGATGCGGATTTCACCTACGGCCGGCCCATGAAGGGCCATTCCTGGCACGCCTGGACCTGGGCGGATTTCGTCCGCCTGGTCGGGACCTCGGTCAAGGCGGGCGCGCCTGCGGGGGAGAAGAGCTGTTCCTGGAATTACTGACGCCCCCGGCAGGGCGCCCCTGAAAAGGGGCCTATCGGGTCGACCGCGTTCCCGGCGACCCGGCGAGGCGCCGGGATGGCGCGGGTCCGCGGACCGTGGCCTAAGGAAACCGTGTCGGGCGTCGGCGACGATCCCCTCGTACACCGCCCTTTGTGTCGAACCGCGTCCCCGGGACGCCGGGCGGCCCGTACCCGCGAAAAGGAGCATGTGACATGAAAACAGGAAGCCGGCTGACGATCCTGGTCGCGCTTTCGGTTCTGCTCATCCCCGGCCTCTCGGCGGCCGAAGAGCCGGGCGGTCTCATCGCCCTCAAGGGAGCGACGGTCCACACGGCCGTCGGCCCCCCCATCCCGGGGGCCGTCATCCTCATCCGCGCCGGCAAGATCGCCGCGATCGGGAGGGATGTCGCCGTCCCCGCGGGCGCGCGGGTCATCGACGTGACCGGCAAGGAGATCATCCCCGGCATCATCGACGAGCACAGCCATATCGGCGTCTATTATCGCGGGGCCAACGAATTTCCCCAGCCCATCGGTCCCGAGAACCGGGCCATCGACAACCTGACCCTGGTCCACCCGGAGTGGCGGGAAGCCCTCAAGGGAGGCGTGACGGCCGTCATCACCGGTCCGGGGAGCGGGGAGCGGATGGCCGGCCAATCGGTCACCATCAAGACCTTCGAGAAGAGCCCGGCGGAGAGGGTCCTGAAGGAGACGCGGGAAGCGAAGATGGCCCTCAATACGCGGAACCTCTCCCATTTCCCGAGCATCCGGAAGACCCTTCTCAAGGCCAAAGAATATAAGGAATCGTGGGAGCGTTACGAGGCCGGCGACAAGACCGGCCCGGCCCCCGAGCGCGATGTCGCCATGGAAGCCCTGGTGCCGGTCCTGAAGGGCGAGGAAAAGGTCCGCTGTCATCTCCATTATGCCAACGACATGATGGCCTTCCTCCGGCTGAAGGACGAGTTCGGGCTCGACCTGACGTTCATCCACACCTCCGAGGCCTATAAGATCGCCCCGGAGATCGCGAAGCGCCGCGTCCCCGTCATCGCCCTTCCGTTCTTCACGAGGATCGCCATCTCCGACGACATGCTCTTCGGCGTCCGCAAGCTCTACGAGGCCGGCGTGAAGGTCTGTCTGCACACGGACCACCCCGTCATCCACGAGAAGCTCATGAGGAACAACGCCGGGATGGTCATCCGCTACGGGGTCCCGGAAGAGGCGGCCCTGCAGATGGTGACCCTGAACCCGGCCGTGAGCAGCAAGGTGGCCGATCGGATCGGGAGCCTCGAGCCGGGCAAGGACGCCGACATCGTCGTCCTCAACGGGACGTGGTTCGAGCCGCGAACCCGGGTCGACATGGTTTTCGTGGACGGCGTCCTGGCCTATGACCGGGCTCAGGAAGAGGGCCGCGCGAAGGAGGAATCATGAGGGACGAACGCCCCTGGAACGGAAGGGCCCGGTCGAAGCCGGGAGCCCGGGGGATCGCCGTCATCGCGGCGGCGACGCTCGCCATCGCGGCGTCGCCGGGCGACAGCGGCAAGCCCATCGCCATCACGGGCGGCACCGTGCTGACCATGGCCGGTCCGGCGATCGAGGGCGGGATCGTCCTCATCCGGGGCGGCAGGATCGCGGAAGTCGGGAAGGACGTCGTCGTTCCGGGCGACGCCCAGATCGTCGACGCCACGGGCCGGTTCGTCATGCCCGGCATCATCGACGCCATGACCTACTACGGCATCCGCCCCCAGTCCCTCAACGACAGGGAAGATCCCCTGACGCCCGAGAACAGGGCCCTGCGCGGCTATTATCCGTTCGGCGACTTCCTGCGGGGGCCCGCCGGCATCGCCACAGATCGCGAGATCCTGAGCGGCGGCGTGACGACCGTTTATGTCGCGCCCGGGGACCAGCAGGTCGTCGGGGGGCAGGGGGCCGTCGTCAAGACGTGGGGACCGACCTTCGACGGCCTGGTCCTGCGCGAGCCGGCCGCCATCGACATGGCCATCGGCGATCCCGCCCTGTACGAACGGAGGCAGGGCGCGCCGAAGTCCCCCATCAACCGGATGGGGATCGCCAGGCTCCTCCGCAAGTCGCTCTTCGACGCCCGGGAGCATGCCCGGAAACGGAAGGAATATGAGGCCGGGTCCGATGAGGAGAAAGCCAAGGGGCGGCCGCCCGCTTGCGAGCCGGGGCTGGAGGCCATGGGCCTGCTCCTCGACCGGAAGGTCCCGGCGCGCGTCGAGACGGATTTCGTCGACGACATCCGGACGGCCCTGCGCCTCGCCGAGGAGAACGGCTTCGACCTCATCATCGACTCCGGGCTCGGCGCGTACAAGGTCAAGGACATCCTGGCCCGCCGGAAGGTGCCGGTCGTCCTGGGCCCGCCCTCGCATCCCTTCGTCCAGGGCGGCGAAGTGAGCATGACCCCCGAGCTCTACGCGGAAATGAGCGAATACAACGCCCGGGAACTCATCCGGGCCGGCGTGAAGACGGCCATCGCCAGCTTCGGTTTCAGCTTCGGGCCCTTCGGGCAGGCGACCCAGGGCCGCTGGCTGCTCCTCGAGGCCGCCTACGCGACCGGCTACGGCGTCTCCGACGAGGAGGCGCTCCGCATGGTGACCATCAACGCCGCCGAGATCCTCGGCGTCGACGCCCGGGTCGGAAGCCTCGCCCCGGGGAAGGATGCCGACGTCATCATCCTCGACGGCCCGCCCCTGAGCATCCGCACCTGGGTCGACGAGGTCTACATCGACGGACGGCGCGTTTACACGCGTCAAGGAGGGGAACGATGATCGCGCCCGGGTTCGCCGCGTTCGGTCTGTCCCTGTCCGTGGCCCTGGCCGGCTTTGGAGCCGTGGATGGGGCCGCGACAAGGTCTTTCGTCCTGAAGGGGGGTCTTGTCCACACGGGGATCGGCGCGCCCATCGCGAACGCCGTCATCGTCGTCGAGGACGGCAGGATCGCCGCCGTGGGGCGGGACGTCGCCGTTCCCGCCGGCTTCAAGGTCCTGGACGTCACGGGGAAGGTCGTCATCCCCGGAATGATCGACGCCTACAGCCGCATCGGGATGTCGGCGGCCGGCGACGCTCCCGAGGCCTCCCCGGCCTCGGGGCCGGAGAACCGGGCCATCGACAGCCTTCGCCTCGACGTTTCCGATTGGACGGAAGCCGTTCGCGCGGGGATCACGACCGTCGTCACCGGGCCGGGGCCCGAGTCCCGGATCGGCGGACAATCGGTCACCCTGAAGACGTTCGGCGGGGACCTCGAACGACGGGTCCTGAAGTCCCGGGGCGAATTGGTGCTGAGCTTCAAGGGGGCGAATCTCTCCGAGTTCCCCGCCCTTCGCGGCCAGTTCCTCAAAGCCCGCGAATATCTCGGGAAGCGGGAGGCCTACGAGTCCGGGGACCGGAAGGGCCCCGCCCCTGAGAAGGATCCCGGCCTGGACGCGATGGCCGGAGCGATCAGGGGAGGGGAGACGGTCCGGGCGCACGTCCTGTGGGCCCACGATATCCTGTCCCTCCTCGAGTTGAAGGACGAGTTCGGCCTCGATCTCGTGCTCATCGACGCCCCGGAGGCCTGGAAGGTCGCCGGCGAGATAGCCCGGCGGGACGTGGGGGTCGTCTGCATGCCGATGGTCCTGAACATCAACGCCCCCGAGGACCTGTTGAGCGGGGTCGCCTCCCTCCCCGGTACCGGAGTCCGTATCGCCATGCGCTCGAACCATCCCGTCTCTCCCCAGAAATGGTTCCGGCTGAACGCCGCCATGGCCGTCCGTCACGGCCTTCCCGGGGACGGGGCTCTCGCGGCCATGACGATCGACGCGGCCCGGATGGCCCGGATCGACCGACGGGTGGGGAGCCTCGAGAGCGGCAAGGACGCCGACCTCGTCGTCCTCGACGGATCATGGTTCGAACCCGTTTCGAGGATCGAGATGGTCTTCGTGGACGGCGTCCTGGCATTCGACCGCGGGCGGGACGGATCGCCGATGGCGGAGGGAAACTGATGTTGATACAGTATCGGATGCGGAATAAGGCGGGGCGCCGGTTCCCGGCTTCCCTGGCCGCGGCGGCGGTTCTTTTCGCCGCCGGGGCGGTTCCCGCGGCCCGGGCCGCGGAATCGATCGTCGCCATCACGGGCGGGACGGTCCTCACGATGGCCGGGGCCCCGCTCGAGGGCGGGACCGTCCTCATCAGGAACGGCAGGATCGCCGCCGTCGGCGGGAACGTCAAGATCCCCAAGGGGGCGACGGTCATCGAAGCCCGCGGGAAATTCGTCATGCCGGGCATCGTCGACGCGATGAGCTTCTACGGCATCCGGCCGTTCGCTCCCAATGTCCCCGAGCCCGTCACGCCCGAGAACAGGATCATCGACGCCTATCGTCCGTACGGGGAGCTGATGCGGGGGCCGGGCGGCGTCCAGGCCGAGCCGGAGCTCCTTTGCGGCGGGGTCACGACGATCTATATCGCCCCGGGGAACGCCCAGCTCATCGGAGGCCAGGGCGCGGTCGTCAAGACCGCCGGCGCGGATTTCGACGGCGTCGTGCTGCGGGAACCGGCGAGCGTCGACATGGCCATCGCCTATGCGCCGATGGGCGCGGCCGGAGTCCCGGCCCCGCCCTCCCGCTCGAGCACGCTCGTCCTGCTCCGCAAAACGCTCGCCGCCGCCCGGGACTATCGGAAGGGCCTGGAAGACTTCGCGAAAAAGCCCCGCCAGGAACGGGAGAAGGCGGCCCCGCCCTCCCGCGATCTCGGCAGGGAGGCCCTGGCCCGCCTCATCGACGGGGGGATCCCCGCGCGCATCGAGGCCGACCTGCCGGAGGACATCCTGAACGCCCTCGATATCGCCGAAGAGTTCCGCCTCGCCCTCGTCCTCGACGGCGGCGTGGGAGCCCGGAAGGTCCGCGACGTCCTGGCCGCCCGAAAGGTCCCGGTCGTCCTCGGCCCGGTTTCCCATCCGTTGGATTTCTTCCGCAGGGACGACCTCGCGGAGGCCCGTTCCATGGAGGATGCGGGGCTCGCGGCCTCGCTGACCGAAGCGGGCGTCAAGGTCGCCATCTCCAGCCGCTCCGCCGATAACGGGGGTTCGGGCAAGCCGACCCAGGGACGATGGCTCCTTCTCGAGGCGGCGCTGGCGGCCGGCGCCGGGCTTTCGGAGGAGGATGCCCTGAAGACCGTGACCATCAACGCGGCCGAGATCCTCGGCGTGGCGGACCGTGTCGGCAGTCTGGCGCCGGGGAAGGACGCGGACGTCGTCATCCTCAGCGGTCCCCCGCTGAGGGTGGAGAGTCTGGTCGAGCGTGTCTTCATCGACGGCCGTCTCGTGTTCGGGCGGGAGCCGGGGAACGGGAACTGACGACGGGAGGATATGACATGTTCGAGAAACGCTCGGCCCAAAGCGGCAGGATATTCCGGCCGGGACCCCTGCGGGCCTCCGCGCTGGTCGCCTCGGCGTTCCTGTCCGTGTCCATCCCGGTCGCGGCCTCCGATCCGGAGCCCGCTCTCGCCATCACGGGCGGCACGGTCCTGACCATGACCGGGGCGCCGATCAGGGAAGGGACGGTCCTCGTCCGCGGCGGACGGATCGTCGAGGTCGGAGACAAGGTGGTCATCCCGAAAGGCGCCCTTATCGTGGACGCATCGGGGAAGTACGTCCTTCCCGGGCTCATCGACGCCATGACCTATCACGGACTGCGCCCCGCGGACCGGAACGACGCGTCGACCCCGGCGACTCCGGAGAACCGGATACTTCCGGCGTATCGCCCCGCCGTCGCTTCCTTGAAGGAAGGAGGGAACGGCCGGAGGCGGGAGTTGTGGGCCGGAGGCGTCACCTGCATCTACATCGCTCCGGGAAGCGCGCAGGCCGTCGGCGGCCAGGGCGCGGTCCTGAAGACCTTCGGGAGGCTCCCGGAAGCGAACGTCCTCAGGGACCCCGCAAGCTTGGATATGACCTTGGGCGACGCGGTCAAGTCTCCCTCCACCCGGATGGGGGGCGCCGCCCTGGTCCGCAGGACGCTCTCAGGCGCCAGGGACTCCCTGGCGCGCCCGGAGGCCTCCGCCAAGGGGCCGCGGAGCGCGGCGACGGAGGCACTGGCCAGGGCCCTTCGCAAGGAGGTGCCTTCCCGCATCGAGGCGGACCTGCCTGACGACATCCGGACCGCCATCCGCCTTGCCGAGGAGTTCGACCTTGCCCTCGTCATCGACGGGGGGGCGGGAGCATACGTTGTCCGGGAGCTTTTGGCGTCGAAAGGGATCCCGGTCGTCCTGGGGCCCGTCTCGCACACGGCCGTCTCCGGCGGACCGGCTCGGTCCACCCCCGAGGTTTCGGCCTTCCGGGACGAAAGGAACGCCGCGATGCTGGCGCAGGCGGGAGTGAAGATCGCCCTGGCGAGCTTCGGCGCCGGCGCCGAAAGCACCGAGTACGGGCATCCGGGACGGTGGCTCCTCCTCGAGGCGGCGTTGGCGGCGGGATTCGGCCTTCCCGAGGACGAGGCCCTGAAAGCGGTCACCATCAACGCCGCGGAGATCCTCGGCGTCGCCGACCGGGTCGGCTCCCTGGAGAAGGGAAAGGACGCCGATATCGTCATTTGCGACGGCCCCCCGCTCGGCCTCAAGACCCGTATCGAACGGGTCTTCGTCGACGGAAGGCCGGTCTACGAATAAGGGGGGATATCCCCCCGCCCCCCGGAGGGTTTCCGGCACGTCCGGTTCCGGGGTGAAGAGGGAAGGAGGTGCGCTTATGGGAATCCGCCGCGTCGTCGCGTCGTTCGGTCTCCTGTGCCTCGCCCTTTCGGCGGGGACGGGCTTCGTCCTGGCCGGGGAAACCCGTTTCGAGGTGCGCTTCCCGGCCTCCCTGCATTCCGGCCCCATAACCGGCCGGGTGTTCGTCATGATCACCCGGGACGCCGGTACGGAGCCGCGCTTCCAGGCCGGGGCGCGCTACATGGGGTGCCCGTTCTACGGCGTGGATGTCGAGAGGCTCGAGCCGGGCGCTTCCGCCGTCATCGACGGATCCACGCCCGGCTACCCCGTGCGCAGTCTCCGGGAGATCCCTGCCGGGGACTATTATGTCCAGGCGTTCATCAACGTTTACAGCGAATTCCGCCGCTCCGACGGCCATACCCTGTGGCTTCATGAGGACCAGTGGGAAGGGCAGCACATGTTCGTGTCGCCCGGCAATCTCTACAGCGAGGTCCGGAAGGTCCGACTCGACGCGTCCGGCGCGCGGCTGGAGCTGGACGCCGACCGGATCATCCCGCCGGTGAGCATCCCGCCCGACACGAAGTGGGTGAAGCGTATCAAGATCAAGAGCGAGCTCTTGACGAAGTTCTGGGGCCGCTCCATCTACCTCGGCGCGGTCGTCCTTCTGCCGAAGGGCTACGACGAGAACCCGGACACCTATTATCCCGTGATGTACGAGCAGGAGCATTTCAAGCTCGGGGCGCCCTACGATTTCCGGACGGAGCCCCCGAACCCGGCGGAGCGGGGCTTGCCGGGGTCGTCGTTCCCCGGCCCGGACGCGGGCTACGAGCTCTACAGGGACTGGACCGCGGACGACTTCCCGCGCATGATCATGGTCCTCTGGCTCCACCCGACGCCCTATTACGACGATTCCTACGCCGTGAACTCCGCCAACAACGGCCCCTACGGCGACGCCATCATGCAGGAGCTGGTCCCCTCTATCGAATCCCGCTTCCGCATCATCCGCAAGCCTTACGCCCGCGTCCTTGCGGGAGGCTCCACCGGAGGCTGGGAAGCGCTCGCCCTCCAGCTCCGGCATCCGGAATTCTTCGGCGGGGCCTGGATCTTCTACCCCGACCCGGTCGATTTCCGGCGCTGGGGGCTGACCGATATCTACGAGGACGACAACGCGTTCTTCATGCCGCCGGCGGGCGACAAGCGCCTGGGATCGACGGCTTGGCAGACCGTGAAGCGCCCCTTCCTGCGTCTGCCGGACGGCCAGATGATGCTGACCCAGGAGGACCTGAGCCGGCTGGAGGCGGTCCTGGGCTCGAAATGCCGGTCCGGCGAGCAGACGGACGTCTGGTTCGCGACCTACGGCCCCCAGGGCGAGGACGGCTATCCCAGGCCGCTCTGGGACAAGGCGACCGGGAAGATCGATCGGGACGTCGCCAACTCCATGCGCGACAACGGATACGACCTGGTCCATTACATGCGCGCGCAATGGCCCCGCATCGGCAGGCACCTCGTCGGTAAACTGCATTTCTACGCGGGCGACATGGACCATTATTATCTCAACCTCGCCGTCTATATGGCCGAGGACTTCCTGGAGTCGACGAAGGACCCTTACTATGGAGGCTCGTTCGCCTACGGGCGGCCCATGAAGGGGCATACGAGGCCCGTCGCGATAGGGACGTTGCTGCGGCAGATGGCGGACGCGATCGTCCGCAACGCGCCGGCCGGCGAGCCGGCCCCCGCGTGGAGAGGCAAGGAGGACTGAAACGCGAAAACGGTTGACTTTATCGGGACCGGAATCTATATACTATAGGCCATAGTGATGTGGCGTCCCCGTCCCGAAAGGAATATTCCCAACTTCTGTTATTATGAGAGGTGAATCCATGAAAACCGAAATTCCGATGCAGCGGGTCGCCCTGGCGCGACGCGCGGCGCGACTGGTCCCGAACCTGCCGGCCGCAGAACCTTCCGACGTCATCTCGTTCGGGTCCGGCCACGGCTGTCCCGAGGTGTTCCCCGACCTGACCGAGGCGGCGCGATCGGCGCTGACCAAATACCGCCCGGAAACCCTGCAGTACGGCCCGACCCTGGGGCTCCCGGAGATGCGCGAGTGGATCGCCAGGCACGTCATGGAGAACGGGGCGCGGGACATCGGCCCCGACAACGTCCTGGTGGTCAACGGGGCGAAGAACGGCCTGGGCCTCATCGGCCGGCTCCTCCTCGACGAAGGCGACGCGGTCGTCGTCACGGCGCCGACCTACTTCACCCTGCTTCCCATCTTCAGGACGTTCGGCGCGAACTTCTACGAGGTGTCGCAGGACGAGCAAGGCATCGTCGTCAGCGAGCTGGAAGAGACCCTGTCCCGGATCCGTGACGAAGGGAAGCCGCTCCCGAAGCTCATCTACAACGTTCCCGACTATCACAATCCGTCCGGGGTGACCATGACCCTCGATCGGCGCGAAGGCCTGGTCCGCGTCGCCGAGCGATTCGGTGTCTATGTCGTCGAGGACAGCCCCTACCGGAAGGTCCGTTTCGAAGGCGAGCAGCTGCCCATCGTCAAGGCGTTCGACACGTCCGGCTCCGTGCTCGTCCTGGGGACCGTCTCCAAGCTCGTCGCTCCGGGCATGCGCGTCGGTTGGATCGTCGCCGCCGTGGACCTGATCGCCCGGCTCGCCCAGCTGAAAGCGGACCTGGGCACGTCGCCGCTCGCCCAGCGGATCATCCTGGAGTTCGTCACCAACGGGGACCAGTACGCCCGGCACCAGAAGAACGTCCAGGACACGTATCGGGCGCATCGCGACGTCATGGTGGCGGCGCTCAGGCGCGAGCTCCCCGAGGTCCGGTTCACGGTCCCGCAGGGCGGCTATTATCTCTGGCTGACCCTGCCGCCGCGCGTCGACGCCGACAAGTTCACGGCCCGCGCCTTCCAGGAGAAGGTCGGCATCATCCCCGGCAGCAAGTTCTACGCCGGCAAGGGCCCGAAGGGGCTGGGCGCGCCGACGAACAACGTCCGCCTCTGCTACAGCCATGCCGAGCCCGAAGAGATCGAGGAAGGCGTCAAGCGGCTCGCGCGGGCCTTCCGCTCGATGGCCTAAGGAGGTCCGATGACTCTGTTATTGAACCGCTCCGACGTCATGTCGGTGCTCGACATGAAGGACTGTGTGGAGATCGTGGAAAGGGCCTTCGGGGAGCTGTCCAACGGGACCGCCGTCCTGCCCCTGCGCATCGCCATCACCCCGCCCGAAGGGCTGGCGGTCTACATGCCCGCCTACCTGAAGGACATGAAGGCGCTTGCCTGCAAAGTGGTGTCCGTCTACAAGAACAACCCCGTCAAACACGACCTCCCGACCACGATCGGGAAGGTCCTTCTGCAGGACCCGGAGACCGGCGACGTGATCTGCATCATGGACGGCGGATATCTCACCGCCGTCAGGACCGGCGCCGCCAGCGGCGTCGCGACGAAGTACCTGGCGCGGAAGGACAAGGGACAGACCTGCGCCGTCTTCGGCGCGGGCGTCCAGGCGAAGATGCAGCTCTGGGCGATGGCGTCCGTTCGGGACCTGGCGAAAGCCCGTGTGTACGACGTTTCGGAGGCGGCCGTCGCAAAGTTCATCGCGGAGATGGGCCCGAAACTGGGGCTCGAGATCGTCCGCGCCGGCTCGGCGGACGCGGCGCTCGACGCCGACATCATCTGTACCGCGACCTCATCGGCGACGCCGGTCTTCGACGGGAGCCGGGTGCGGGAAGGGACGCATATCAACGGCATCGGGAGCCATACGCCCAACGCCCGCGAACTCGACACGGAGATCGTCAAGCGCTCGAAGTTCGTCGGCGATTCCCGCGAGGCGTGCTTCAAGGAAGCCGGGGACCTCATCATCCCCCTCAAGGAGGGGGCGATCCCGGAGGCCCATTTCTACGCCGAGCTGGGCGACCTCGTCACCGGGAAGAAGGCGGGACGAACGGGCGACAGGGAGATCACGCTCTTCAAGTCGAACGGGATCGCCGTCCAGGACGCCGCGGCCGCGAAGCTGGTCTACGAGAAGGCCGTCGCCGCGGGGATTGGGGTCACGGTGGCCCTGTGAGCCCCCTGGAGCACGGGGCGCTCCGGAGGACCCGGGTGCTCATAAGCGGATTCGAGAGACAGAACGTCTGTGCGAGCCGGGGGACAAGCCCCTCCGGCCGAGGAGGATTCTAATGCCGGTCAAAGCACGACTGGGACTGCTCGTCGCCATATTCTTCTGGGCCATTTCCTTCATCGCGACCAAGGTCGCGGTGACCGCGGCGCCGCCGCTGACCGTGGCGGGCCTGCGGCTTGTCATATCGGCGCTGTGCTTCGTCATCTGGTACGCGGTGCTCGGGCGCTGGCCGAAGCTCCCCGGCCGCCGCCAGCTCACGGTGCTCTTCGGCCTGAGCCTCCTCGGCACGGGCCTCCATTACGGCATCCAGACCATCGGCCTGCAGTACACCACGGCCGCTAACGCCTCCATCTACGCGACGACGGGCCCCCTGGCCATCGTCCTTCTGGCGGCCATCATGGGCGAGCGCATCACGCGGCGCAAGGCTCTCGGCGTCTCGCTCGCCATCTTCGGCGTCCTGGTCGTCCAGGGCCTCGACACATTGACGAAGTTCGAGCTGAGCGGCCACGTGCTCGGCGACGCCCTGGTCTTCATCAGCGTCTTCATGTGGGGCGTGTTCACGGTCTTCGGCAAGAAGGTCGCCGACGAGGTCGGACCGGAGGCCATGATCGGCCTCACGACCATCATCGGGGCCATCTGGATGATCCCCGTTTCCGGCGTCGAGCTGGCCGTCCGGTCGTTCCCCCTGGCTTCGATCAGCCCCAAGGCCTGGCTGGCCATCACGTTCCTGGGCGTCACCTGCTCGTTCCTCGCGCCCCTGCTTTATTTCCTGGCGCTCAAACACGCCCAGGCCCAGAAGGTCGGCGTCTACCTTTACGCCATTCCGCCCCTGACCTACCTCTTCGCCGCCGTGCTCCTCCACGAGCACATCGGCGCCAATCTCATCGTCGGGGCCCTGCTGGTGCTGGGAGGCGTATACCTGACCGACCGCGGCTGAGGCGCCCGCCTCTTCCCGGTCAAAAGAGGCTCTCGCCGTTCGTTGACGGTTCCCGCTTCCGGGACGGTCCGCGAACGGCGAGGATCTCGGTCGCGATCTCCTCGATGGGATTGTTGGTTATGTTGACGATCGCCCAGCGGGGGCGCTTGTCATAGAACCGCCGGGCGTGCATGAGCTCGATCCGGACGTGCTCCGGGTCGGCCCAGTCCCCGGCCGCCCCCCCCAGCGGGGTCTTGAACGTCCGGGAGACCCTTTTTAATGCCTTGACAGGTTTCCGGCCCAGTCAATACAATGAGCCCAGTTTGCCCAAGGAGGAAGGAATGATCGAAACCCTCGCCCAGGTCCTGTTGAACACCGTGAAGTCCTATCCCAAGCCCGACTTCATGCTCGCCAAGAAGGACGGAGGCTACGTCCCGCTGTCGACGAAGGCGTTCGGCGACAAGGTCCGGCACTTCTCTCTCGGCCTCCGCGAGCTCGGGCTCGGACCCGGCGACAAGATGGTCATCCTTTCCGAGAACAGGCCCGATTGGGTCGTCGCCGATTTCGCGGCGCTTTGCCGCGGCGCCCTGACGGTCCCCATCTATACGACCCTCGTCTCCGAACAGGCCCGTTACATCATCGACGATTCGGACGCCTCGATCGTCGTCGTCTCCAACGAGGACCAGTGGCGGAAGATCGAGGCCGCGCGAAGCGGGCTCGACAAGGTCCGCCATTACATCACCTTCCTCCCCGAGGCTCCGGCGGGCGTCCTGACGATGGAGGCGGTCTGCGAGATGGGCCGGAAAGCGGACGCCGCCGATCCCGGCCTCTTCGAGCGGGAGGCCCTCCGGGTCAGGCCGGAGGACGAGGCGTCCCTGATCTACACGTCGGGGACGACCGGCGTCCCCAAGGGCGTCATCCTGACCCACGGCAACTTCCTGAGCAATATCCTCGGCGTCGCCGCCGTCATCGCCTTCTCCCACGAGGACACGGTCCTGTCCTTCCTCCCCCTGTCCCATGTCCTCGAGCGGATGGTCACGTTCACCTACATCTACAAGGGGTGCTCGATCGCCTACGCCGAGAGCGTCGAGACGGTCGGCCAGAACCTCATCGAGATCCGGCCCCACATCATGGTCAGCGTCCCCCGGGTCTTCGAGAAGATCTACGCCAAGGTCATGGACAGCGTCCTCGCGGGCTCCGGGCTCAAGCGGAAGATCTTCTTCTGGGCGGCCGGGGTGGGCCGGGAGTATGGTGCCCTCAGGATCACGGGCGCCCGCGTCCCCGCGGGCCTCGCCCTCCGGAGGTCGATCGCCCACCGGCTCGTCTTCTCCAAGATCATCGCCAAGACGGGCGGGCGGGTGCGCTTCTTCGTTTCCGGCGGCGCGCCCCTCTCCAAGGACATTGCCGATTTCTTCTACGCCCTGGGGCTCGTCATCCTCGAAGGCTACGGCCTGACGGAAACCGCCCCCGTCCTCACGGCCAACACGCTCGAGGCCATCCGTTTCGGGACGGTGGGGAAGGCCATTCCCGGCGTCGAGGTCCGGATCGCTCCCGACGGCGAGATCCTGGCCCGGGGCCCCAACGTCATGAAGGGGTATTACAAGAAAGAGGCCGAGACGCGGGAGGTCTTCGACGGCGACTGGTTCAGGACGGGGGACATCGGACGGTTCGACGAGGACGGGTTTCTGGTCATCACGGACCGGAAGAAGGACCTCATCGTCACCTCCGGCGGGAAGAACGTCGCCCCCCAGCCCATCGAGAACCTGCTCAAGACGGTCCCCTGCATCGCGACGGCCGTCGTCGTCGGCGACCGGCAGAGGTTCGTCGCGGCCCTGATCGTCCCGGACTTCGCCAAGCTCGAGGATCACGCCCGTTCGGCCGGTATCCCGTCCGGGGACAGGGCGGCCCTGGCCCGCGACCCGCGCATCGTCGCGTTCGTCATGTCCGAGGTGGACCGGGCGACGACCGGCCTAGCGCCCTACGAACGGATCAAGAGGATCGCCCTCCTCGATCGGGACTTCGAGATCGAGCGGGACGAGATCACGCCCTCCCTGAAGGTCAAGCGGGGGATCATCGCCAAGCGGTACAAGGACGTCATCGACGGATTGTACGCGGAGGAGGCGGGGGGGGACCCGAGGAACGGATAAGGGCCGGCGGGACCGGGGGCCTTGACCCGGGCGGGCTTTCAGCCTTAAAAACGCGGCTTGTACTTCTGTTCCTTGAAGATCAGGGCGATGCCCGTCCCTTTCGTTTGATCGACCTCGAGGGTCGCGTCCAACTGTCCGGCGAGCAGATTCACGATCTGCAGCCCCAGGCTCTCTGTCCGGTGAAAATCCACCTCCGCCCCAAGACCTACGCCGTTATCCTCCACCCGGAGCTCCGCCGCGCCGTCGGGCCGCCGCCGCAATCCGATCTTGATCACGCCCGTCCATCCCCGGGAAGGCGTGTTTGAGCGCGTTCGAGATCAGCTCGTTGAGGATCAACCCGCAGGGGATGGCCGAATTGATGTCGAGGGACAGGTCCTCGAGGTCCATTTCGAGCCCGACGCGTGTCGTGCGGGGCAGATAGAGGGAGAACAGGTGGGCGGCGAGCTTCCGGATGTAGGCGGCGAGGTCGACGCTCGAGAGATCGTGGGATTGATAGAGCTGCTCGTGGACGAGGCTCATGGAACGGATGCGTGCCTGTCCTTCCAGGAGGACCCGGTGGCACTCCTCGTTCCCCGTATGCTTGAGCTGGAGGTTGAGGAGGCTGGAGATGACCTGCATGTTGTTCTTGACGCGGTGATGGACCTCCTGGAGGAGGGCCTCCTTCTCCCGGAGGGAAGCCCGGAGGGCGTCTTCCGTCCGCTTGCGTTCGGAGACCTCTTTTTCCAGGCTCAACATCTTATCCTCGAGCTTGTTCACCAGGCGCTCGTTGTAGAGCTTGAGGATCTCATTCTCGTTCCCCGGAGCCGCCGGCCGCGCCCGGCCCGTATCCTTCGCGATCTCCTCCATGAGCTCCCGGATATTTTCCAGGAAGATCCGTGGGTCGATGGGCTTGCGATAGAACCGGTCGGCCCCCAGCTTCATAGCGAAGTCCTCGTCCTTCTGGTCGATGTACGTGGCTGTCGTGAAGACGAACGGCATATCCCTCAGACGGAGAGAGGCCCGGACCTCCCGGCACAATTGGTAGCCGTCCATGACCGGCATGAGGATGTCCGAGACGATCAGGTCCCACTCGCCCTGCGCCAGGATCTCCAGGGCTATCTTCCCGTTGGGCGCTTCCGATACCCGATGCCCGCTGCTCGTGAACAGGCTTTTCATCAAGTAGCGGTTCTCTTCCTGGTCATCGACGATGAGCACGTTCATTTTAACCTCGCCTTAAAGTGAGAGATAGCGCTCCAACACGGCGATGAAGGAGGCCGGTTGAATGGGCTTTTCGACGTACGCCGTGCACCCCGCTTCAAGGGCCTTCTCCTTGTCCCCGACCATCGCGAACGACGTCACGGCGATGATGGGAATATCCTTGAGAGAGGCATCCTCCCGGATCAGCCGCGTGGCGGCGTATCCGTCCAGGACGGGGAGCTGAATGTCCATCAGGATCAGGTCGGGCCGGTTCTTCTTGGCCAGCTTGACCCCGGCGGCGCCGTCCCGGGCCTCGATGACCAGGTGGCCCAGCTTCGTGATGATGAAACGCATCAGATACAGATTGTTCTCGTTGTCCTCGACGATGAGCACTTTTTTCATGACGGGGGCTCCTTCCATTCTCGGGGCAGGATGAAGGTGAACGTACTGCCCCGGCCGTATTCGCTTCTCGCGGAGATCGTGCCTCCGAGGAGAGCCAGGATCTTCTTGCACAGATACAGGCCCAGCCCCGTTCCTTCGTACTGCTTGGTCGAGGACATGTCGATCTGGCTGAAGGGATTGAACAGCTTTTCGGCGTCCTCGGGGCGGATCCCGATCCCCCGGTCGGAGACATGAACAGCCACGTCCTCGCCGGCCGCCTCCACGGCAACCTGAATGCAGCCCTGATCGCTGAACTTGATGGCGTTGCCGAGAAGGTTCATCAGGACCTGTTTGATCCGGCGCCGGTCGCTCTCGAGAACGAGGCCGCCGGGGATCTCCACGGCCAGCGCCAGGCCCTTCTTTGCGGCCAGAGGTGTCACCGCCTTTACCGTTTCGTTCGCCAGGTCGGCGAGGGGGAAGGACTCGATCGACAGGTCCACCCGTCCGGATTCGATCTTCGAGATGTCCAGGATCTCGTTGATCAGCTCCAACAGGTGTGTCGCGCTGTTCTGGACCATGGTCAATTGCTTGACCTGTTCCTCGTTCACGCTCCCCGACAGCCCCATCAGGAGCAGGCCCGTGAACCCGAGAATGGAATTGAGCGGCGTGCGCAGCTCGTGGCTCATGCTGGCCAGGAACAGGCTTTTCAGCCGGTCCAATCCGATGAGCCGCTCATTGGCCGCGGCGAGCTCCCGGGTGCGCTCGTCGACGCGGCGTTCGAGCGTCTCGTTGAGCTTCCGGATCTCCTCTTCCGCCTTCTTGCGTTCGTTGATGTTCCGGATGATGACCAGGTCCGCCGGCCTCCCCTGGTAGGGGATCAGGGCCGCGTTCACCTCGGCATGAATGCGCTGCCCGCTCTTCGTCTTGAAGATCGTCTCGTACATGGACGAGGACTCGAGGCCTTTCATCCGGTTCTCATAATAGTGCGCCAGCTTGGGGACTTCCTCCTCGGCCACATGCTGGGCAAAGGGCGTGCCGATGAGCTCCTCCCGCGAGCTCTCGGACATGGCCACCAGGCTCGGGTTGACGTACGCGAAGCGCTGATCCTGGATGATCACGATGCCGTCCTTCGCGTGCTCCACCAGGGTGCGGTACTTTTCCTCGCTCTCCCGCAGGGCGGCCGTGGCCCGATCGCGGTCCTTTTCCCGGTTCTGGATCTCGGCCAGCATGTCGTTGAAGCCGCGGTAGAGGACGCCGATCTCGTCCTCGCGCCGCTCATGGATGCGAATGGACAGGTCCTTCGTCCGGGACACATGCCCGACGATCTCGGCGAGACGGAGGATGGGAGCCGACAGCGCCCGATGGGACAGGAGCGCCAGCAGCAGGGCGATCCCCATGCTTCCGAACAGGGCGAGCCCCGCCACGCGATAGTTGCGAAGCAGCATCTTTCGGTAGGGGCCCAGATCATAGCGCAGGAGGACGGTTCCGACGACCTCCTTGTCCTGGAGAATAGGGCGCGATCGCACGAGAGTCCGGCCCTGGTCCGACTCGGCGTCCGCTGCCAGAGCGGGGGGCCGTTCGGGATCCCCTCCCGGCTTCGTATAGGCGGCAAAGACCTGCCCGGAGGCATCCAGGATCCAGGCGTGGGTCACGTCGGCTTCGGCTTCCAGGGACATCAGCGTTCTTGCGGCGTCCTGGCCGTCCCGGAAATTCAGGGCGGACGTGCAGTTGTATCCGAGGACGTTCGCCACGGATACGAGCTTGGTGCTGATCGTGGCCCGGTAGACCCGGGCATCGTTCAGAGAATGAAAGATGCTGAGCAGAACCAGGACGGCGAAGACGACCAGGAGCTGGAGAAGGATGAGCTTCTTCTTGACGGACAGGTTCTTGACGTTCATCGATCGCCACCCCCCTTCTCTTCATCCACCAGGATGGCCAGTCTCAGGAGCTGAGAGCTGACCTGGATCCGGGCTTCCTTCAGCGTCCTTTCGCTCATCTCGAACTTGATCGTCCCGTCCCGCTCGACGAAGTTGACCGCCACGCCCCGGGCGGCGAGACCTTCCGCTTCGCTGACGGTCAGGATATCGGTCCCGCGGGTCTTTTCCAGGACCCGGGCGATCTCCGGAACGGCGGACCTGGCGATGAACAGGATCCGGGGACGGCCGATCTGTCCGATCTCGAGACATTGCCGGACCACGAGGGGCGTCTGACCGACGGCTCTTTTCCGGGCGATCTCCTGAAGCGGAGCGACGATCGCGCTCTCTCCGAGCACGACGATCGTCAGGCCCCCGGGGCCGACGGCTTCCGGCCACTCGATGTACCGCGTGAAATTGTACAGGAAGACCGCTTTGACATCGTATTCGAACCGGGTCCTCTCCTCCCGCGGGAGACCCGGGACCCGCCCGTCGCCGGGGACAGCCAGGGCGAGCCCCAGCGCGATCAGCGCCAGCCAGGACGGGAAGCCGGGCCTCGGGGGATGTTTCCCGGTCGTGCGGAACGCGGCTTGGATCAAAATGAATATCCCGCGGATATCCGAAATGAGCGCTGAGGCTGTCGGAAACGGCTGGGCGGAAGGTTCGATGGATGATAGTAGACGGCATCCAGCAGATTGTTGACGGCGACCTGTAGATCGATCCCCCGGGAGAGCCGCAGTGTCAGGGTCGTGTGGAGGACGACGGTCCCGTCGATACGATCGTTGCCCGTCGTCGGGATGATCCCGGAGTTCCTCCGAGCGCCGAGATACTGGCCGCGCAGGCTGACGCTCAGGCGGGACGTGAACGCGTACAGGACCCCCATGTTGGCGCCTTGGGGAGAGATCTCCGGCACCTGCTCATCCTGCATGTCCAGCGATCGGGTATAGGTATAATTGATATAGGCCCTCACTCGACCCCGTCGGTACTCCAATCCGGCCTCGCAGCCGTCGGTCGTCAACGCCCCGGAGTTGTCCCACCGGAAGCTGTCTCCGACGTCGACCCGGGTCAGGAGGTTGGAAAGACGGTTGCGATAAGCGGAGAGATCGAACCGGAGCGAGGGGGAGATGGACCAGCCGCCGGCGACCTCGAAAGACCGGTTCCTTTCCGGCCTCAGGTCCGGATTCCCCGAACCGTCGGTATAGTCCCAGGGTTTCGGCGCCCGGAAGGCCTCCGTATAGAGGGCCTTGACCGTCAGCTTTCCCCGGTTGAAGACCAATCCGAGCCGCGGCGTCGTCACGGCCCCATAATAGCTGCTGTCGTCGTGCCGGACACCGAGAAAAAGGTCCACGGTCCTGGACAAAGAGGTCTGGGACTGGCCATAGACGCTGATGAGGCGGCTGCTCAACATCGTCGGACGGGTGGTGGCGGGCGGGCGCCGGTCGGCGGCGCCGCTCTCGGTTATGGAATACGTTTCGGCTAGATGCTCCTGTTCCAGGACCAGTCCGAAGGAAAAACGCCAGCGGGCGCCGGGAACCCATCGCAACTGGGTTTCGACCCCGAACAGGTCGTTGGGCCGATAATATCGGACCTGCCTGCCCGGAGAGTCCGGCGTCGGAAGCTCGATGACGGGAATCGTGTCGTTCAGGACCGTAGCGCTCCGGAAATAGGCTGTGGAGCGAAGGGACCAGGTTTTTGCGGGGTCATAGACATAAGCGGCCCAGGCGTTCAGGAACCGGATATGCCAATTGACCCCGTGGTCGCTGACCGGGGTCAGGTCATCCTCCACGACCCCCCGCTGGACGGTCGCCCGGGATGCGTCCTTGTCCTGGAGCATGAAGCCTGCGCTGAAACCCTTGTACCGAACGCGGGCGTCGAACGCGGCGTCGTTCTCGAAGTTCTCCATGTCCTCGGTCCAATTGGAGTCCCCGGCTTTTCCCCTGAGGTCCGCCTTGTCGCTTTGCTTATACATGGCGGCGACGGAGAACCCCAGGTCCGCTTTTTTATCGTAAGCGGCGTACCGAAGATCCGCCAGGCGCGTGTGGAAGTTCCCGGCCAGGACTTCGGCCCGGCCGCCCTGCGCGTCCTTGGGATCCCGGGTGAAGATGCTGATGATGCCGGAGACGGCGTTGGTGCCGTAAAGGGCGGACGCGGGGCCGTAGACGACCTCGATCCGTTCCACGTTGGCCAGGTTGTACTGCCCTCCGCCGTAAAACCCCCCGGAATTCAGCTCATTGACCTGGATCCCGTCCACCAGGACGAGGATCTTGTTGTTCTGTCCAGGAACGCCCCTCATGAAGGCGTAGCTGTTGAATCCCAGGATATTGCGGAACTGGAACCCGGGCAGGCCGGACAGCGCGTCTTCCAGCGTGAAATATCCGTTGTCCCGGATCTCGTCGGCGGTGATCACGCGGACCGTGGCCGGCACCTTGTTGATCGTTTCCGGGAGCTTCAGGGCCGAGACGACCTTCAATTTGAGGAGGTCCGTCATATCGAGCGCCAGGAGTTCGTCCAGGTTCTTCTCCTGCGCCCGAAGGGGCAGGCCCGTAAGGAACGCCGAAAGGACGAGAAGGAAATACGCCCTGCGATGCGCCATGCTTCTCCTCTGCGACCGGAACCGCGTGCCCAAATCCGCGCCTGGACTATGGACCATCCTAGCATAGATCGCGGTCAACGGGAATCCTGCTGCCGAAGCCGGGGACGGGCGCCCCGCGGCCGGGGGGCAACAGGAACGGCGAGGGTTATTCGGACCGGGGCTCGGGCTTCGCGGTCCAGTAGAGGATGCGCCCGCAGTTCTCGCAGAGGTAGATCTTGCTCCGGTCCCGGATCTCGTTGATCATCTGGGGCCGGATGCGGACGTGGCACAGGGAACAGAACTCGTTCTTGACGACGGACAGGGCGGCGCCGCCCTTCTTGTTGAAGATGGAGATGTAGAGCTTCATCTGGTCGGCCGGGATGAGGGGGACGAGGACCTCCCGTTCCGCGATGAGGACGTCCCGGCGGCTTTCCATCTCGCGTTTCTTCCCTTCGAGGACGGACTGGTCGGCCCGAAGGCTCTCGTGCTCCTGGCCCTGCCGGCGGGTGGCCGACTTGATCTCCTCGTCGATGTCGTCGGCGGCGAGCATCTCGCTGATGATCTTCTCCTCGACGGCGTCCACTTCGCGCTGGGCTTCCTCGATCTCATGGAGCAGGGAGGTGTATTCCTTGTTGGTCTTGACCTCGCCCAGTTGGCGCTTGAACTTGGCGATCCGGACCTTGACGTCCTTGACGGACGACTCGAGGTCCCGCCGCGCCTTCTGGTTCACGGCGAGCTTCTCTTTGGCGTCGGCGACGGCCTGGGAGCCCGCCTTGATCTTCCGGTCGATGTCTTCTATGAGGCGGGGGATGCTTTCGAGAAACAGGGTCGTCTGCTTGATCTCGGTATCGAGGTCCTGGAGCTGGGTTAATTTTTCGAAGTCGATTTCCACATTGTCCTCAAGTCTGGTGGGCCTACCAGGATTCGAACCTGGGACCTGCCGGTTATGAGCCGGTAGCTCTACCGCTGAGCTATAGGCCCTCGCCCCGATTTTATACCAGAATCGGCCGGGAGAGTCAATGAAGTGGTTGAAAGATTAAGGGTTAGACGCCGGGGGCCGCCGGCCGGGGACGGACGGGTCCTCCGGGCTCAATGGTTATTGGTGAAGGATCTCAGCTTCCGGCTGCGGCTCGGGTGCTTGAGCTTCCGGAGGGCCTTGGCCTCGATCTGGCGGATGCGCTCGCGGGTGACCTTGAACTGCTGGCCGACCTCCTCGAGGGTGTGCTCGTTGCCGTCCCCGAGGCCGAAGCGCATCTTGAGGACCCGGGCCTCCCGCTCGGTCAGGGACTTCAGGGCCTCCTCGATCTGTTCCCGAAGGTTGATGTGGATGACCGTGTCGGGAGGGGAGGGGATGAGCTTGTCCTCGATGAAGTCCCCGAGGTGGCTGTCCTCCTCCTCGCCGATGGGGGTCTCGAGGGAAATGGGCTCCTGGGCGATCTTGATGATCTTCCGGACCTTGCTCACGGGCATGTCCATCTTCCGGGCGATCTCCTCGGAGGTCGGCTCGCGGCCGATCTCCTGGACGAGGGCCCGGGACACCCGGATGAGCTTGTTGATGGTCTCGATCATGTGGACGGGGATGCGGATCGTCCGGGCCTGGTCGGCGATGGCCCGGGTGATGGCCTGACGGATCCACCACGTCGCGTAGGTCGAGAACTTGTAGCCGCGGCGGTATTCGAACTTCTCGACGGCCTTCATCAGGCCCATGTTCCCTTCCTGGATGAGGTCCAGGAACTGGAGGCCGCGGTTGCTGTACTTCTTGGCGATGGAGACGACGAGGCGGAGGTTGGCCGCCACGAGCTCCTTCTTGGCCTGGTCGCTGATCTTCTTGCCGGTCGTGATGGACCGGACGGCCTTGCGCAGGGCCTGGGGGTCCAAGCCGATCTCCGTCTGGAACTTCCGGAGCTGTCGGTTGATCTCGCGGACCTTCTTCCGGGCGGCGGGGTCCTCCTTCTTCTTCCGGCTCGTCTTCCGTTTGAGCAGGAGCTCCTCGCGCGCGTCCTCGAGCTCGTTGATGACGCGGAGCTTCTCCCGGAGGTCGTCGATGATCGTTTCCCGGTGGGCCGTGCGGAGGTTGAGGTCCCGGATCTGCCGGCTGATCCCGACGATGATCCGGCCCCGGGTGATGACGGTCTTCCGGACCGGCGGGATCTTTTGAAGCTTCGCGCTGAGCTCCCGGACCTTCTTGATCCGGGCGAGGATCTGCTTCCGCTTCTCCTCGATCTTGCCCTCGGCGATGTCCTCCTCGGTGAAATCGAACATCTCCTGGATGGTGCCGGGGACCTCCTTGATCCTCTCCTCGATGTCCAGGACCTCGTTGAGGACCATCCGGGTCTTGGAGAGGGCCTTGATGATGCCCTTCTCGCCGCGCTCGATCTCGCGGGCGATGGCGATCTCCCCCTCGCGGGTGAGGAGGGCGATGTTCCCCATCTCCCGGAGGTAGAGCTTGACCGGATCGGTCGTCCGCTCCAGGCCGTGGAGGGAGACCAGGTCGCTCTTCCGCCGCCGCGGGATCATCTCCTTCTGGCGGGAATCGAGGATCTTGATCCCGTAGCCGTCCATCGAGGACAGGAAATCGTCGAAGTCCGCCTCGGAATCGAGCTCGTCGGTGAAGGTCTTGTCGATCTCCTCGAACAGGAGGAAGCCCTGCTTCCGGCCCTTGGAGATGAGCTGGTGGATCTCGTCTTTCTGGAACTTGCTTTCCGATGTCACTCTGGTCTCCTCATGTGTCATAACGCCAGGAGCTGTTTGGTGATGTCCTGCTTCTGATAGACTAGGGCGACAAGCTTCTCCCTGTCGCCGCTTTTTTGCGATCGCGCGATCTCGGCCTGGATCTCCTTGAGCTGGTTCTGGAAGGCGATCTTCCGGAGCGAATGCAGGCATTCCCTGGCTTCCTTGGCCGAGGCTTCCCCGGGCCGCTCCTGCAGGGCCCGTGACAGGCAGTCCAGGATCGGGGCCTCGACGGAGGCCTTGAGGTCCGAGAAGTTCCAGTCCACGCCGTTCCGGAAGCAGTTCCGGATGAAGCCGAAGACGGGCTCGCTCCGGAGGCCCCGGAAATCACCGTCCCGGACCTCCTCGAAGATGTCCGGGGCGATCTCCTTGTTCTCGAAGAGGATCTGGAGGAGCCTCTTTTCGGCGGACGAAAGGGAGGGCCCTTCGCCGGACCCCTGGACCGGGCTTCGGGGCCCGATGACGAGCCGGAGCGCCGTCTCGTCGACGCCGAGCCTCTCGCCGGCCCGGCGGAGGTATTCGCCGCGGGCGAGGGCGTCGGGCACCTTGTCGATCTCCCTGACCACGGCCCTGATGACCCGGGCCTTTTCCTCGGGGAGGTCCATCCGGACGCCGTGGACGAACGAGTCGATCAGGAAATCGAGCCCGGGAACGCTCTTCTTCAGCAATCCCAGATAGCGGTCGCGGCCGTGCTTTTGAAGGAATGCGTCCGGATCGAGGCCGTCGGGAAGGATGACGGCGTCGACGTTCATCCCCTTTTCGAGGCAGATGGGGACGGCCCGGGCGCAGGCGTTCTTCCCGGCGGAGTCGCCGTCATAATTGACGATGATGCGGGGCGTGAAACGGGCGGCCTGGGCGACCTGGAAGGGGGTCAGAGCGGTCCCCAGGGAGGCGACGACGTTGCCGATCCCCGCCTGATAAAGGGCCGCATAGTCGGTGTACCCCTCGACGAGGATGGCCTCCCCGGCCTCGCGGATGGCGTCCTTGCTGAGGTTCAGTCCGTAGAGCAGTTTCCCCTTGGAATACAGGGGAGTGTCCGGGGAATTGAGATATTTCGGCTCGGCACCGATGACCGTCCGGCCTCCGAAGGCGACGACCTTTCCCGTCAGGCTGAAAATGGGGAAGATGACGCGCCCCCGGAACCGATCGTAATATTCGTCCTTCTTCTTTCCCGGGAGGGCGAGACCGGCCTTCTCGAGGAGACCGGCCGGGACGTTCTTTGTCCGGAGATGGGAGACGAGCGAGCCCCAGGCGTCCATGGCATAGCCGACCTTGAGCGTCTCGATCGTGGCGTCGTCCAGGCCGCGTTTCTTGAGGTATTCGAGCGCTTTCTTGCCCTCGGGCGTCCCGGAAAGGTTCCGGCGGAAGAAGGCCAGGGCCAGCTCGTTGATCTTGAAGAGCTTCTCCTCGAGCTTGAGGAGCTGGGGATCGACCCGGTTCTGGGGAAGGGGGATCCTGTACTTCTCGGCCAGGTACCTCAGGGCCTCGGCGAATCCGAGGTTCTCCTTCTCCATGATCAGCGAGAAGACGTCGCCGCCGACGCCGCAGCCGAAGCAGTGGAAAAGCTGTTTCTCCTCGTCCACGGTGAAGGAGGGGGTCTTTTCGGAGTGGAAGGGGCACAGCCCGACGTGTTTCCGGCCCCGCCGCCTCAGGGTGGTGTATTGGGAGGCGATCTCGACGATGGATGAGACCTGGCGGACTTGCTCGATAATCTCCATATTATATTATAGTTAAGACGTTCCTATAGAATATAGGGGGTCGACCTCACCTTGTCAAGCGACCCGCGGCCTCCCGTTCACAGATGGTTGATGAGGCTGGCCAGGTAGGCCCCGCCGAAGCCGTTGTCGATATTGACCACGGCGACGCCTCCGGGGCAGGCGTTGAGCATGGCCAGGAGGGCTGCCAGACCCTTGAAGCTGGCCCCGTAGCCTACGCTCGTCGGGACGGCGACGACCGGGACACGGACGAGGCCCGCGACGACGCTCGGGAGGGCGCCTTCCATGCCGGCGACGGTGATGATGACCCGGGCCTCCTTGATCCTCTCGAACTCCCCGAACAGCCTGTGGAGCCCCGCCACGCCGACGTCGTAGACCCTGACGGTCTCGTTCCCCAGGATCTCGCAGGTGACGACGGCCTCTTCGGCGACCGGGATATCCGAGGTCCCCGCCGTCATGACGACGATCTTCCCCTTTCCCGGCGGAGGCTCTTTCTGCCTGAGGGTGATGGTCCCCGCCGCCGGATCGAACACGGCGCCGGGGAGCTTCCCCTTGAGGGCCTTCTGTACCTCCGGACCGGCCCGCGTGACGAGGAGGTTCGAGCCCTTCCGGACGATCTCGCGGGAGATCTTCAGGATCTGGTCGGGCGTTTTCCCCAGACCGAAGATGACCTCCGGGGTTCCCTTCAGGAGTTCCCGGTGGTGGTCGACCTTGGCGCAATCGAGGTCCCGGTAGGGGTAATCCTTGATGTGCTCGAGGGCTTCTTCGGGGGTCAGTCGGTGATCGTAGACCTTCTTGAGGACGTCTTCGAAACGGGTCTTCACCCGTCCATTCTAGCATATATACCCAAGAAAGCGAGACAAGCGGGACAGGCGGGAATCGCTCCGGGCGTTCCTTTGTCCCGCCGGTCTCGCATTCCCCGTGCCGATGTATTAAAATGAACGCCTCGAACATGGACAAACTGACCATCGCCAGGGACCTTCTCTTTCGGGGCATCGGCATCCATACCGGAAAGGTCGTCGATCTTGCCCTCCATCCCTCGGACTCGGGGGAGATCGTCTTCCGCCGGGCCGGAGAGGACGGACCCGGGCTCGTCCTCGACGCGAGGGCGACGGGCGCCCGGAACTGCTCCTATCTGGAGTCGGAGCATGGCCGCATCGAGACCGTCGAGCACCTGCTCGCCACCCTCTCCGCCTTCGGCGTCGACAGCCTGGACGTCGAAACGAACGGGCCCGAGATCCCCATCCTCGACGGGAGCGCCCAGCCCTTCGCGGAAGCCTTCGCAGCGGCGGGGACCCGGCCGGCGGGGCGGGGGGAAGGATCATGAACGTCGTCGCGCCCTTCGTCGTCGAAGCGGGCGGGGCGTCCGTCGAGGCCTTCCCCGATCCCGGGTTGAGGATCTCCTATGTCATCGCGTTCGACCATCCGGCCATCGGGACCCAATCGGCCGAATTCCTCGTGACGAAGGAGTCCTTCCGTACGGAGATCGCCCCGGCCCGGACCTTCGGGTTCCTGAAGGACGTCCCGGAGCTCCATCGCCGGGGCTTGGCCCTGGGCGGCTCCTTTGCGAACGCCCTCCTCCTCGATGACGAGAAGCTCGTCAACGGGCCCCTGAGGTTTCCGGACGAGTTCGTCCGCCACAAGGTCCTCGACCTCGTCGGCGACCTTTTCCTCCTCGGCGTCCCCGTCCGCGGATATTTTAAGGCCCGCAAGGCCGGACATGCCCTCCACATCAAGGCCGTGCGTTACCTCCTCGACCACCCGGAATGCCGGGAATATGTCGAATAGATTTCTTTAGGGGCTGCTATCCGGGATTCACTTCTGGATCGCCGGCTCAGGACTCGGGGGCATCCCTCCAGAAGACGCGGATTTGTCCCAGCGAGCCAAATCCGCTCCGCTTCGGGTCTGCGCTCTCCCCGTCCTGCGGACGGGGAACCGTGCCCGCTCCGCCCCTCGACGGCTTCTTCCGGGATATCCCCCTGCGTCCTTCGCGCGGCGATCCACCTCGGACCCGTGATGGCAGGGCCTGTTAAAAAAACGGCGGTAACCATGCGGAGATCACGATCTAGCCCCTAATATTGGGAGCGGAGATGGCCACCCGAAGGGGAAGGCAACAATATAGGCAGAGTTGGGAGGGCTGGAAGCTCAGATGGGCCGGACGGAGCGGACGTTGGAGGGTTTAGCCCGCACGAAGCCGATTTCGAGGAGATTCGGGCGAGGATGTTTGAGCGTCCGAAGATCTTGGACCTATGCCGCTTTGGACGAGAGCAGAATCCAGCATTCCCGATAAGTTCGCGAGTTCCGAGCCCGCCGAAGAAATCGGCAAGGGCGCGGCGTTAAAAACCCGACCGGGAGCGAAGCCCGACCCGTCTGAGCTCTTAAACCAGTCCGCCCGAAGATATATTACCGAACCCTTCGGAGGCGATTGCTCCATCTTGTCAAGCGCCCCGGGATGATGTAAAATGGGCCTATTCAACGACAAGGGAGCAGCCATTTGAGCGAACAGAAAGCGAAGAAGGACGAATATCAGAAGGCCCTGGCCGCGTTCAGCCTGGCCATGAAGGATTTCCATAAGGGCGTTCTGGACAAGGCCGCCGTCGGGCTCAAGGCCTTCATCGAAAAGTTCCCCGAGGAAAGGGAGCTCGTCGACCGGGCCCAGATCTACCTCGCCATCTCCCTGAAGCGGCCGCGCAAGGAGACCGTTCACCTCAAGGATTTCGATGACCACTACAATTATGCGGTCTACAAGGTGAATTCCGGAGACCGTGAGGGGGCCCTCAAGCTCCTCGAAAAGGCCCTGGAATACAAGAAGGACGAGGCAAAGGTCCAGTTCCTCATGGCCGGCGTGCTCTGCCTCCTGGGCAGGGTGGACGAAAGCCTGGAGGCCTTGAAGAAGGCCATCCAGAAGGACAAGCTCTTCGCCGTCCTCGCCCAGAACGAATCCGACTTCGAATCCCTATGGGAGGACAAGAGATTCAAGCTCGTCACGCGGGTCTCATGATCAAGGATCCGGTCGTCCTGATCCTGGCCGGCGGGAACAATTCCCGCTTCCGTTCCCGGACTCCGAAGGCCCTCCACCCCGTTCTTGGAACGACGATGCTTGGGCTCGTCGGCGACGCCGTCCGGGCCATCAAGCCCCATCGGACCGTGATCGTGACCGGCGCCTGGTCTCCCGAGCACATGAGGGCCATTTCGGTTCCTGGGACCGATATCGTCCGCGAGAAGGACGCTTGCGGGACCGGTGCCGCCGTCCTTTCGGCGCGCCGCCTCCTCCGGGCCGATCCCGGCCGGGACGTGCTCGTCATCCAGACGGATCTGCCCCTCCTCACCGGCGCGACGCTTCGGGCCCTCCTGGCCGCCCATAGACGGGAAGGGAATCCGGTCACGGTGCTCCGCGCGCCGGGCGTCCCCGACGGCTGTCCTCCCGGCGACCTGCCCTGCCCCGTATGTGTTTTCAAGGCCCGGGCCCTCCTGGCCGCCCTTCCGAAGATCTCCCGGCGTGACGACGGCTCCTTTTCGATCGGCGACGTCGTCGGCCTGGTTTCCGCCTCCGGGGCCGCCGGCCGGTGCCCGGCCCGGGGCTTCGAGGAGCTCTTCGAGGTCGGGACGCGCTACGACCTGGCGGTCGCGGCTTCCGTCCTCAGGCTCCGGAAGATAAGGGAACTCGCCGCCGCCGGCGTCACGGTCCTCGATCCGTCCGCGACATGGATCGACCTCGGGGTCCGCGTCGGGGAGGAGACGGTCATCTCCCCGTTCGTCGTCATCGAGGGCGCCACCCGCATCGGAAAGGACTGCCGGATCTCGCCGAACGTCCGCATCGCCGACTCCCGGATCGGGAACCGGGTCAGGGTCTTCGACGCGACCGTCATCGAGGGCTGCGTCCTGGAGGACGACGTCCAGGCCGGGCCTTTCTCCCGCCTCCGTCCGGAAACCGTGGTGAAGGCCGGCTCGCGGGTGGGCAATTTCGTCGAGATGAAGAAGACCGTCATCGGGCCTCGCTCCAAGGCCCTTCATCTATCCTACCTGGGCGACAGCCGGGTGGGGGAGGGCGTCAACATCGGGGCCGGAACCATCACCTGCAATTACGACGGGATCCACAAGAACCCGACGACCATTGCCGACGGGGTTTTCATCGGCTCGGGCACCGAGCTCGTGGCCCCGGTCAAGGTCGGGCGCAAGGCCTATGTCGGCGCCGGTTCGACCATCACCAAGGATGTCCCCGCCGGAGCCCTGGCCATCGCCCGGGCCCGCCAGGTCGTCAAGACAGGGTGGGTTGCGGACCGTGAAGCGAAGCGGAAAAGCGAGCGCCGCCCGGCGAAGAAACGCCGCTCCTCCTAGGAGCGCGGTTCGTCGGCTCCGGACGCGGTCCTCTTTTTTCCCACGCCCGGACGTACGCCAGCCGCTGGAAGGCCGTGACATTGGCGATCAGGGCGATGAACCCCATGACCAGGATCAGGGCCGGATCATAAACACGGAAGATCAGGCCGAAGAACGTCCCGGCGAAGAGAAGGACCAGGCGCTCGGCCCTCTGCATCATCCCCACCCGGCAATCGACGCCCAGGCCTTCGGCCCGCGCCCGCGTGTAGCTGACCATGGTGGAGCCCAGGAAGGCCGCGAAAACGACCCAGACGACCCAGCTTCCCCGGAAATGGTAGGCGATCCCGGTGCAGATGAAGAACTCCGTGTACCGGTCGAAGCTCGAATCCAGGATGGCGCCGAACAGGCTCTTCCGGTTCGAATTGACGGCGACCTTGCCGTCCAGGATGTCCAGGGTCCCGCACAGCAGGATGAGGACGAGCGCCCAGGCGGGCCTCTCGAAAAGATAGGCGAGCCCGACACCGAGGCCCGCCGCGAAGCCGAAGTAGGTCAGGGTATTGGGATGGATATGCCGCCGGACGAAAATGACCGAAACCCTGTCGAAGAGCCTCAGGGTCGCCGTGATGAGGCCGCTCGGAAGGAACCGGAAGCTCTTGGCGTTCTGGTCGTTCACAGCCGTCGCGTCTCCTGACCGAAGAGGGAATCTTATTCAATATCGGCGCCGAAATCAACCCGTTCGATCCTCAGGTTCGAGGCCCGTGGCATTTTTCGCCGGCATCCCGTACAATACGGTCGGCCTGAGCCGGAGGGACCGAGAACATGATCGGGGACAAGCGAAAACTCGGAAACATGATGAGACATGGGAAGATCTACGTCTGGAAGGGGACCTATGCCATGGTCCGGGCCGAGCGCCCCTGCCGCGGGGCGATCGCCGTCATCCGGGACAGGAAGGAGACGACCTGCCTCGTCGAGGAGCCGGTGACCGGGGGCAGGAGCCTGCTCGCGGTCGACGCGGGCTGGAAGATCATCACCTTCGACATGGTCCTGCCGTTCAGCCTGGTCGGGTTCCTGGCGAGGGTCTCGTCCGCCCTGGCCGGGGCCGGGATCGGCATCTGCGCGCTGTCGGCCTATTCCACCGACCACATCCTGGTCAAGTCCCGCGACCTCGAGAGGGCCCTCGCCACGCTGGAGAAGCTCGGGTTCGCGGTCGACCGGAAGGAACGATGATCCGGTTCGCCGGTCCGGACGAGATCCGAAAGGCGCTCCGCGGGCTCGACGCCGTCCCCCTGATCGAGGAAGGATTCGCGGCCTATTCGCGGGGAGAGGTCGTCGTGCCTCCGGTGGGCGAGATGATCTTCGAGGACCCGCCGGGCGACGTCCACATCAAGTACGGATACATCAGGGGCGACGCCTATTACGTCGTCAAGCTCGCCTCGGGATTCTACGACAATCCCAAGCGCGGCTTGCCCTCGTCGAACGGCATGATGCTCCTGTTCGACCTGAGGACGGGGGAGCCGCGGGCCATCCTCCACGACGAATGCCTCCTGACCAATATCCGCACGGCGGCGGCGGGCGCCGTCGCGGCCAAGTATCTCGCCCCGGCGAAGGTGGTCTGCGCGGGCATTTTGGGTGCGGGCGCCCAGGGCCGGCTCCAGCTCGAATACCTGAGGCGGGTCAGGGAGTTCCGGGACGTCTGCGTTTGGGGGCTCGACGAGGCGGAACTCGCGTCCTATAAAGCGGACATGGAGCCGCTCGGCTTTCGCGTCCGGACGACGCTCGATCCTGCGGAAGTGGCCGCGACCTGTAATGTCATCGTCACCTGCACCCCGTCGACGAAACCCCTCCTCCGCCTCCGCGACATCAGGCCCGGGACCCATATCACCGCCATGGGCTCGGACACCGCGGAGAAGCAGGAGCTCGAAGAGACGATCCTGGCCTCGGCCGACCGGGTGGTCGTGGACAGCATCAGCCAGTCGCTCTATCGCGGGGAAGCGTTCCGGGCCATGCGGGCGGGGGCGATCACGAAGGAGCGCCTGGTCGAGCTCGGGGCCGTGATCATGGACCCGTCGCTTCGCCGCGCTTCGGACGGGGAAACGACGGTCGCGGACCTGACCGGCGTGGCGGTTCAGGACATTCAAATCGCCAAGGCCGTGTTCCAGGCCCTTCCCTAAGATCTGAATTCGGCGGCCCGGGGGGCCCGGACGGGACGGACTGAGCGGACGTTGGAGGGTTTAGCCCGCACGAAACCGATTTCGAGGAGATTCGGGCGAGGATGTTTGAGCGTCCAAAGATCTCGGACCTATGCCGCTTTGGACGAGGGCAGAATCAGGCATTCCTGATAAGTTCGCGAGTTCCGAGCCCGCCGAAGAAATCGGCGAGGGCGCGGCGTTAAAAACCCGACCGGGAGCGAAGCCGTCGCGTTCGGGCCCCTTTCCGGGCCGCGCGTCAGTCGTAATATTCCAGCCCCAGGTGCGTGATGAGCTCTTCGCCCTTGAGGTGCCGGAGCGTGTTCTTGAGCTTCATCAGCTGGATGAAGAGGTCATGCTCGGGGTAGAGCTCGGGCGCGCACATCGGGCTCTTGAAATAGAAGGACAGCCATTCCTGGATGCCCTTCATGCCGGCCCGCTTGGCGAGGTCCATGAACAGGACGAGGTCGAGGACGATGGGCGCGGCCAGGATGCTGTCCCGGCAGAGGAAATCGATCTTGATCTGCATGGGATAGCCCATCCAGCCGAAGATGTCGATGTTGTCCCAGCCTTCCTTGTTGTCGCCCCGGGGCGGGTAGTAGTTGATCCGGACCTTGTGGGTGTAGTTGCCGTAGAGCTCGGGATAGACCTCGGGCTGGAGGATGTACTCGAGGACGGAGAGCTTGCTCTCTTCCTTGGTCTTGAAGGACTCGGGGTCGTCGAGGACCTCGCCGTCGCGGTTCCCCAGGATGTTCGTCGAGAACCAGCCGTTGAGTCCGAGCAGGCGGGCCTTGAGGCCGGGGGCGAGGATGGTCTTCATCAGGGTCTGGCCGGTCTTGAAGTCCTTGCCGGCGACGGGCGAGCCCGTCTCGCGGGCCAGCTCGCGCATGGCGGGGATGTCCACGGTCAGGTTGGGGGCGCCGTTGGCGAAGGGGATGCCGCTCTTCAGGGCCGCGTAAGCGTAGATCATGCTCGGCGCGACGGCGGGATGGTTCTCCTTCATGGCCTTCTCGAGGGAGGCGACCGTGGCGTGGACCGGGTCCGGCTTCATGAAGATCTCCGTCGAGGCGCACCAGACCATGACCATCCGGTCGAGCTTGTGGGCCTTCTTGAAGTTCCGGATGTCCTCCATGAGAAGGAGGGCGTGATCATACTTGGTCGCGGCCTCCTTGACGTTCGGGCCGCTGAGCTTCTTGACGTATCTCTGGTCGAAGACGGCCGGCCAGGGCTTGAGGGCCTCGAGCTCTTCGCGGACGGGGTCGAGGTGCTCCCGGCGCAGGACGCCGGCCTTCAGGGCGGCTTCATAGGCGCTGTCCGGGAAGATGTCCCAGGCCCCGAAGACGAGGTCGTCGAGCCCGGCGAGCTCGATGAAATCCTTGATCATCGGCGAGCGCTTGTCCGTGCGCTTTCCGAGGCGGATGGAGCCCATCTGCGTCAGCGATCCGATGGGCCTGGACAGGCCCCTGCGGACGGACATGACCCCGGCGACGAACGTCGTGGCGACGGCGCCCAGGCCGACGGTCATGACGCCGAGTTTGCCCTTGGGTTCGGGAATGGGGACGGATTTGGTCATAATGGTTTCCTCCGCTGAAGCCCCAAGATATCACAAGGCCGGAGGGACTTCAAGCCGACCGGGCCGCGCCGTCCTCAGCGCTTCTCGTAAGGCGGCCGCCGCGCCTTGACCGCCGGGGCCTTTTCGAGGGACTTCAGGACTTCCGTGACCGCCCGCTCGAGCTGGGGGTCGACGCCCCGGGCCAGCTGGGTCGGATCGTCGACGACCTCGATGTCCGGATCGACGCCGTGGCCTTCCTTGAACCACACCCCGTCCGGGTCGTACATGCGGAACGTGGGCACGGTCACGTTCCCGCCGTCGATGAGGCCCGGCGCTCCGGAGATGCCGATCAGCCCGCCCCAGGTCCGCATGCCGATGAGCGGTCCCAGGCCGGCCTTGCGGAAGTAATCCGGGAAGGCGTCCCCTCCGGACCCGCTCCAGCCGTTGATGAGCATGGCTTTGGGTCCGAAGTGGCCCGTGGGCGGCCATCGCCAGTCGACGCCGTCACGGACCGCCCAGAAGGCCAGCGGCTTGCGGTCGAGAAGCTCGATGAACCGGTCGGGGATCTGGCCCCCGTCGTTGAACCGCTCGTCGATGATGAGGCCGTCAAGGTCGAATTGGGCCATGTATTGGCGGAAGAGCTCGGTCTGGCCTTCGACACCGGTGCTCGGAACGTAAACGTATCCGATCCTTCCGTTCGAAGCCTCGGCGACCCGCTTGCGATGGCCCTCGATCCACTCGAGATTGCGGAGTCGGTCCTCGCCGGCCAGCGTCTTGACGAGGACCTTGCGGGAGCCTTCGGCCGCCGGCTTATCGCTCACCGTGAGCTCGACCGTCTGATCGGCCAGGCCGGCGAACGCCCCCCAGGGGGCCTCGGTCGTGGCGAGCGGACGTCCGTTCACGGCGAGGATATAATCGCCGGCCTTGACCTTCAAGCCGGGCTCGAGCAGGGGCGACCGGACCTCGTTATCCCAGGGCGCGCCGTCGACGATCCGCTTGATCCTGTAGGCGCCGTCGGCGACCTCCCAATCGATGCCGAGGTAGCCGGTCCGGACCGGGGCCGCCTCCTCCGTATCGCCGCCTCCGCGGTAGGTGTGGGAGGCGTTGAGCTCCGCGATGAGCTCGCCGATGACGTAGTTCACGTCCCAGCGGGTCACGGACGCTTCGATGAGCTTCCCGTATCGCTCCCGCAGGGCCGCCCAATCGACGCCGTGCATCCCGGGATCGTAGAAAAAGTCCCTCTCGATCCGCCAGACGTCGTTGAAGATCTGCCGCCACTCGGCTCTCGGATCGACCGTCATCTCGAGACGTCCGGTCGGCATCGCCTTGTCCATCTTCTGGCCCTCGGCGACGTCCACGATGGCCGACCGGTCGCCTTTGACCACGAGGGCCTTCGTCCCGTCGGCGCTGACCTCGAAGAGATCGACGTCGTCGACGATCTTCTTTTCCTCGCGCTTCTCGAGATCGTAGAAAAAGAGGGGGCGCGTCCTCTCCGCCGCGCCCGTGTTCGGGAAACGGTGGAAGAGGACCTTCCCGGAGACGGCGGCGACGGCCCTGATGTTGCCCGGGGCGGGCGGCAGGGCGACGATGCGATTCTCGAATCCCTCGAGCGCGATGGCCACGTCCTTGATGACGGGCTTGTCCGCCTTGCCCGGCGCCGCCTTATCCTTGCCCTTGCCCTTATCCTTTCCCGCGGGGGCCTTGGCGTCGGCCGGCTCGTCCTTCTTGATCTCGAACCCATCGTTCTTCGGGGCGAGCGGGGAGGGGACGTCGGCGGTCAGGGGGACGGCGGCGATGGTCGTCGAGTTGGCGTAGATCCAGGTCCGGTCGATGCCGGAATAGAGCGGGGAGAACGTCCGGTCGGTCAGGAAATAGAGATATTTGCCGTTCGGGTCGAACACCGGGCCGGCGTCGGCATAGTAGCCCGACGTGACCTGGTGGACCTTGGCCGCGGCGACGTCATAGAGGAAGATCGCGCTGCCGCGCCCGTTGAGGTCCTTCGGGTACGCGAACCAGCGGCTGTCCGGCGACCAGGAGACGCGGAAGCCTTCGAGGTCGCCCTCGAAGAGATTCCCGCACTTGTCCGCCCGGACGGTGGCCCCGGTCGCGACGTCGAGGACGTTGATCTCCATCTTTTGATCGACGAAGGCGATCTTCTTTCCGTCCGGCGACCAGTCGATGCGGTACCGGAAGCCCGGGCCGTAGGAGGTCAGCACCCGCCCGGCATCGGGCTTCTGGAGATCGATGACGACGAGCTGGTACTCCCCGGTCCTGTCGCTCCAAAAGGCGGCCGACTTGCCGTCGGGGGAGATGGCCGGGAAGCGCTCGGCTATGCCGGGCGTCCGGGTGAGGTTGAAGACGGGCCCGTTCTCGGCCGGGACCGAGAAGATGTCGCCGCGGGCCTGGACGAGCGCCCTCTTTCCGGCGGGTTGGGAAGCCCACTGCAGTTGCCCGGCGGCGTTCACCGTCCTCGGCCGGAGTGTGGCCTCGTCGGTTACCACGCGGACCGGGACCTCGCGGAGCTTCTCGTCGGACAGGCCGAGGAGGTACAGCTTTCCGCCGGCCTCGAAGACGATGTCCGAGGGGCCGAGAGCGGGGAAGTGGATGTCGAAGTCGGCGAAGCGGGTGATCTGCCGGGCGGCCTTCGCGGCGATGTCGTAGGCCCAGAGGTTCATCCGGTTCTCCGGCCCTCGGTCGGAGAGGAAGAAGAGCTTCTCGCCCTGCCACATCGGGAATTCGTCGACCGCGTCGCTCGGGGCGATCCGTTCCGAAGCCAGGGTGCCGAGGTCGAACAGCCAGAGGTCGGGGGCCCAGCCGCCGCGGTATCGCTTCCAGGTCCGGAAGGCCTGGGTCTGGGGCGTATAGACGATCTTCGTCCCGTCCGGAGAGAGGCCGGCGATCTCGCCGTAGGGAACGGGGAGCTTGGCCGGGAGGCCGCCCGTCGCGGGGACGGCGTAGAACTGGCTGAATCTCTGCTTGCCGCTCTCCTGCGTCGAGGCGAAGAGGAGCTTCTTTCCGTCCGGATACCAGTCGATGAGGCGGTCCGGGAATCCGTGATTCGTGACCCGCACGGGCGTCCCGCCGGCCGCCGGAACGACATAGATGTCCAGGTTCCCGTCGTAGGCCGCGTTATAGCCTATCAGGCTTCCGTCCGGGGAGAACCGGGGGAATGATTCCTGGCCCCTGGGAGAGCTGAGCCGGATCGCCGTTCCCCCTTCCTTGGGGACGAGCCAGAGGTCTCCGGCGTAGCCGAATACGATCTGGGTCGCCGAGACGTCGGGATTCTGGAGCATCCTGGCGTCGATCTGGGCGAAGAGGACCGGGGATTGGAACAAGAGGGCCAGTCCGGCCATAAGGACGGTGAAACACGCGGCGGATCTCTTCATGGAATTCTCCTTTATGCGGAAAGCGAAATTCGGGCGAACATTGCCATGATTATATATGAATACGACGGAGCGACGGAACTGGTTTCTCCGGGCTCGCGCTTTCCTCGGGCTCCGGCCGCGGGCAGGACTTCTTGAAATCGCCGGGATTTCCCGGCATACTGAGGCGCGATGACATCCCCGGCTGTCCGCGCGCGCGTCCGGAGGGCGGCCCTCCGGCACGGCCTCCGGATCCTCCTGGCCCTGTCCCTGGCGGGGCTTGCCCTTTCCGTTTGGGAGAGGAGGCGGCTCCCCCTGCCGGGCCTCATCGACGCGGCCCTTTTCGCGGACCCGGTCCAGACGGAAGGGGAGGTTCCGCCCCCGTTCGAGGTCGAACGAAAGGGCGTCCTTTATCTGGTGACACCGGTCCTCGGCTACGATATCCGGGGGCTGGTCGTCTCGGAGCACGACAGCCGGGCCTTTACGGACCTCGCGCACGAACGCTGGAAAGACAACCTGAACGTCAAGGACGTCTGCCTCGTCTGGGGCCGGAACGTCACGACCGGCGTCGCCGGAAAGATGAAGTTCCGGAACCGGGATTTCACCTGCTATTATTCATATCCCGACTCCGCGACGGGCAGGCTCTTCACCGAGAACTGCCTCTCGAACAACCACCTCCTCGCCGGGGACGACGGCATGGCCCGGAAGGTCAGGTCGGTCCGGCGGGGGGATCAGATCCGGGTCCGCGGTTGGCTGGCATCCTACGAACGGCCGGGGACGCCCTTCCGCCGCGGGACGAGCACGAGCCGCGGAGATCGGGGCAACGGCGCCTGCGAAACGATCTACGTGACGGAGTTCGAGGTCCTGAGGAGCGGGAATCCGGGCTGGCGGCGTCTCTTCGGCCTTTCGGCCGCCGGCGCCGCCGCGTCGGCCCTCGCTCTGCTCCTGCTCTGAAGATGAAAGGCGTCAACGTCGAGATCAAGGCCCGGTGCGCCGACCCGGCGCGCGTCCGGCGGATCCTCGCGGCCCGAAAGGCCGAGTTCCGGGGAACGGACCACCAGGTCGATACATATTTCAACGTCCTCCGGGGCCGCCTCAAGCTCCGGGAAGGGACGATCGAGAAGTGCCTGATCTTTTATGAGCGTGAGGACCGGAAAGGGCCGAAATCCTGCGAGGCCCGGCTCGTTCCGACGGACGCGAGCTCGGCCCCGGCGCTCAAGGCCCTCCTGTCGGCGGCCCTGGGCGTGCGGTGCGTGGTTGATAAACGCCGGGAGATCTACTTCATCGGGAACGTGAAGTTTCACGTCGACAGGGTCAGGGGGCTGGGGACGTTCGTGGAGATCGAGGCCCGGGACGCGGGCGGGAAATACGGGAAGCGGAAATTGCGGGCGCAGTGCGCCGACTATCTGAAGCGACTCGGGATCGAGGACGAAGAGCTCGTCTCCGGATCCTACGCAGAGATGCAGGATTAGGAACTAAAGGATGGAAAGGGGGGACGGGCGCCGCTCGCGGCCCTCGTCCCCCCGATTCGGCTGGTTCGAAGCCGCCGGTCAGTAACGGCGTCCGCCGCCGCCGCCGAAGCCGCCGGTGCGGGGCTTATCGGTGCGGGGACGGGCTTCGTTGACGGTCAGGGGCCGGCCCTTGAAGTCCTTGCCATTCAGGGCGGAAAGGGCCTTCTGGGCCTCTTCCTTGTTCGGCATCTCGACGAAGCCGAAACCGCGGGATTCCCCCGAGAACTTGTCCTTGATCACCGACGCGCTGGAGATCTCGCCGAAAGCCTGGAAAAGCTCCCGGAGCTCGTTCTCCGTGACGCCGCGGGGGATGTTGCCGACGTAGATGTTCATACCTTACTCCTTCAAAAATACGATCCCAAATGAGAGGACGACCGTCATCCGAAATTATTATTCTGGGGGGAAAACAATTTGGTGTGACACTGTCCTGCCAGATGGCTCAAAGTCACTATACTCTCTCTCAAACAGAAAATCAAGCGAATTATTCGGCTGGGGGGCGCCGGGCCGGGACGCCGGACCGCCCCCGCCGCGACGATCTCATTTCCGGATATATTCGGGCCCCCGCCTTTGCTATAATCATCCGTGCGCGGACGATCTCTGCCGGGGTGGCGGAATTGGCAGACGCAAGGGACTTAAAATCCCTCGCCCCGTAAGGGGCATACGGGTTCGATTCCCGTCCCCGGCACCACTTGACATATATCCGCAACGGATATATAATCCCGGCATGGCCAACGACAAGACCGGCGCGCCTCTCACTCCGGCCGTGCTTCATATCCTGCTCGCGCTCTCGACGGGGGAGCGACACGGCTACGGGATCATGAAGCAGGTCGAGGCGGATTCGCAGGGAAAAGTGAACATGGGGCCGGGGACGCTCTACGGCTCGCTGGGCCGGATGATCGAGGCGGGACTCATCCGCGAGAGCGATAAAAAGGTCGACCCCGAAATGGACGACGAGCGCCGCATCTATTACAGGATCACCGGACCCGGACAAAAAGCGCTGGCGGCGGAACTGGAGCGATACCGCGAGGTTGTGGCGATCGCCAGGCAGAAACGCCATTCGCCCGGCATATTCATTCAAAGCTGCAGCCTATGAACGAACGATCGCTCTGCCGAGATCTCTACGCCCGTCTGCTTCGCTTCTACCCGAAGCCGTATCGTGAGCGCTTCGGCGAAGGCATGGAGCAAACCTTCCACGACCTTCTTCGCGACCGCAGAGATAGGGGAAGCGGATCGTTCGGGTTCGTTCTTTGGGTGTTCGCCGAGACATCCGCGGGAATTCTCAGAGAGGACATGACATCTATCATGACGCAAAACAAGAACATCATCCGTGTTGCGCTGGCGACGGCGATCCTTTTGCTGGTGCCCTTGGCGGCGATGCAGATCACCGATGACGTGGTCTGGAGCCTGGCCGATTTCGTTATCGCCGGCGGGCTCCTGTTCGGCACCGGCCTCGCCTATGTGCTGGCGGCGGGGAAGGGGGGCACTCTCGTGTACCGAGCCGCCGTCGGCCTCGCGCTCGGGACGGCGCTCTTCCTCGTCTGGGCGAACCTTGCCGTCGGCATCATCGGCAACGAGGGGAATCCCGCCAACCTGGCGTATTTCGGGGTGCTCGCCGTCGGATCCATCGGCGCCTTTATCGCGCGCCTCAAGCCTCGGGGGATGGCGCGCGCGATGTTCGCAACGGCGATCGCCCAGGGAGCGGTCGCCGCGGTGGCGCTGATGGCCGGGATGCATCGATCGCCGGAAAGCTCCGTGCCCGAGATCCTGGCCGTCAACGGATTCTTTGTTGTCCTGTGGGTCGGGTCGGCTCTGTTGTTCCGCCGCGCGGCGCACCAGGGGGCAGGGGGGAGAGGGCCGGCTCCATCCCCGCGCCTGCGAAACGGACCCCGGGATCCGGAGAAGAACCTGATATAATCCCCCCGTTATGCTGAAGACCATCGCCGGCCGGTATCGCGCGGCTTATTCCGGCCTGCCCCGGGATGCCTGGGCCCTGAGCCTCATCCTGTTCATCGACATGAGCGGGACGATGGTCATCTTCTTTCTGTCCCTCTACCTGACGCGCCGGCTCGGATTCTCGGTCTTCCAGTCGGGGCAGGTGCTGAGCGCCTACGGGTTCGGGATGCTGTTCGGGGCCCTGCTCGGAGGCCAGGCCAGCGACCGGATCGGCGCGCGGGCGACCCAGCAGCTTTGCATGTTCGGGGCCGGCCTGTCCCTTTTCGCCCTGGGCGTGAGCCGCGGTTTCGCGCCGGTCTTCTTATGCGTTCTGCTCTACGGCCTCTTTGCGTCGGCCCTTTTTCCGGCCATCGCGTCGGGCATGGCCGAGATCTGCGCTCCCGGCGTCCGGGCCCGCGGTTTCGTGCTGAACCGGCTTGCCAGCAACCTCGGGGCGACCATAGGGCCGGTCATCGGCGGATTCCTGGCCGGCCACAATTTCCGCCTCCTCTTCTGGGTGGACGGGGCGACCTGCCTCCTGGCCGGGCTGTCGTTCTTCGTTCTGTTTCCCCGCGGGCGGCGCCTCGTCCCGGCCGCCCCGCCCGCGAGCGCCGTCCGGCGGGATTCCTGGTGGAGGGACCGTGGCCTCCTGGCCATCCTGGCCGGGACGGTCGGCGTCAGCCTTATCTTCAACCAGCTCTGGGGCACGTTCCCCATTTACGTGCGCAATGTTTATGCCCTGCCTGAGAACCTCATGGGCCCGCTCTTCGCCGTGAACACGGTCCTCATCGTGCTGTTCCAGATGATCCTGATCCACGGGGTGGAGAGGTTCCCGCGGGGGCGCGTCGCCGCCGTCGGCACGGCGTTCCTGGGTTTGGGATTCGGCCTCATGCCCTTCGGACGGGGATGGCTCTACGGAGCGATGACCGTCGCCGTCTGGACGATCGGCGAGATGCTGTTCATCCCGACCGCGACGACGCTCATCTCCCTCAGGGCTTCGGAGGAGAACCAGGGCCGTTACCAGTCCCTCCTCAGCGTCGCCTTCGGGCTGGGATTCATCGCCGGCCCCGCCCTCGGGACCCGCGCCTACGAGCGATTCGGGGGGATGGCCCTCTGGCTTGGGACCGCGGGACTCGCCGCTGTCGTCGCCCCCCTGTTCCTCCTCTCGGGAGGGGACGGGGGCCGACGCCAGGCGAACCGACCCGACAGGAAAGGGACCGAAGATCCTCCGGTCCCGTCCCCGCGTCAGGCGGGCGACTGACGCGCTTGCGCCCACCCGGCGACGACCGCCCGATAGGCGCAGGAAGCCGTACACAAGCCGCAATCGACGCATTCCTCTTCGTCGATCACGGGCGCCGCGAATCCCTTCTGGGATATCGCGCCCGCCGGACAGGCGCGGACAAGCGGACAGGGATGGTTCTGCGGGCACCGGACCCCGATGACGGACGGCATGAACGGCCTCAGACGGCTGCGGGGACAGCGGGCGCGAACGCGGCGAGCCGCTTCTCGAGTTCGGGCCCGGGGAGGACGCCGATGATCCTGTCCTTCTCGGCGCCGCCGGAGAAGATGATCAGGGTGGGGATGGCCGTGATCGCATACTTTCCGGCCAGGGCCATGTTCTCGTCGGTGTTGAGGCTGGCGAACCTGACACGGCCCGCCATCTTCGCCGCCACCGTCTCGACGATGGGGCGCACCATCCGGCACGGCCCGCACCAGGGGGCCCAGAAGTCCACGAGCACGGGCAGGTCCGACCGCAGGACCTCCCCGGCGAACGTTTCCTCGTTGATCTCTTTCACGTGTTCCATTTACTTGTATCCTTTCAGGAGTATGGGCAATACCGCCGCGACCCGGTCGTCGACGATGCGATAACAGATCCGCGTCCCCTGCCGCTTCCCGGCGATCAGGCCGGCGTCCCGGAGCGCCTTGAGATGCTGAGAGGTGTTCGGCTGGGAGACGCCCAGGCATTCGGTCGCCTTCGCGGCGCAGCATTCGGACTCGCTCAGCCGCGCCAGGATCCTCAGGCGGGCCGGGTGGGCCATGGCCTTCAGCCGCTCGGCCGCCGCGGCGTAGGTCGCGGCGTTCGGTTTCGTGTCTTTCATATAAATAATTCCTTATATAACATATATATTATATATGGGAACGGCCCGCTGTCAAGAGGGGGCGCTTTTTCGGGTTCCGGAAATCTGCTATAGTGAAGGGCCCGTGATCCCGCCCCCGAGGGCGGGGCCTGAAAGAAGCCGCAATGAGCCCCGCAAAACCTTATGCCGAACTCCTGACGAACGCCTTCGATCCCGAGTCCTTCCGCCGCGAAGGACACCGGGTCGTCGACATCCTGGCCGATTTCCTGGCCGGCTCCACCCCGGAGAAACGCCCCCGCGTCATGGCCTATGAAGAGCCCGGGGACATGCTCGCCTCCTGGGCGGACCGGTTCGGGGCCGCGCCCGCCGCCCCGTTCACCGAACTTCTCCCGGAGATCCTCGCCCGGTCGAACGACCTTCTCCATCCGCGGTACGTGGGCCACCAATGCACGACGTCTCTCCCCCTGGCCGCGCTCGGCGGCTTCGCCGGCGAGTTCCTGAACAACGCCTCGGCCATCTATGAAATGGGGCCGGTGAACGTCGCCATGGAGCGCCAGCTCATCCGTTGGATGTCCGGGCTCGTCGGATGGGGGGCGGACGGCGACGGCGTGTTCACGAACGGCGGGACGATCGGCAATCTGACCGCTCTGCTCGCGGCGCGCCAGGCGACGGCGGGAGGCGATGTCTGGCGCTTGGGAGTCGAGAGCGAGGCCCCGGCTGCCGTCCTCGTCCCGGAGACGTGCCATTACAGCGTCAAGCGGGCCGTCGCCGTCATGGGGCTCGGCGAGGACGCCGCTGTCCCCGTGGCCTCGGACGCGCGTTTTCACGTGCGCCCCGACGACCTCACCCGGGCCTTCGACGAGGCCGTCCAGCGGGGCCGCCGGCCCGCGGCCGTCGTCGCCAACGCCTGCTCCACGGCCACCGGGAGCTTCGACGATATCGAGGCCGTCGCCGCGTTCGCCCGGGGGAGGGGCCTCTGGCTCCACGTCGACGGCGCCCACGGCGCCGCCGTCCTCCTCTCGCCCAAGTACCGGAACCTCCTGCGCGGCCTCGACAAGGCCGATTCCTTCATCTGGGACGCCCACAAGAACATGCTCATCCCGGCCCTCGCCACCGCCGTCCTCTTCCGCGACGGCGGGCGGTCCTACGAAGCGTTCTCGGCGAAGGCCTCCTATCTCTTCGAGCGGGCGGCCCGGGAGGAGTGGTACAACTACGCCCACCGGACGATGGAGTGCACGAAGACGATGATGGGCCTGCGGCTCTTCGTCGCGCTCGCCGCCTACGGGACGGATTTCTTCGCCGGTTACGTCACCGCCGCCTACGACCTGGCCCGGGACTTCGCGGGACTCATCCGGGACTCCGGGGATTTCGAGACGGCCGTCGAGCCCGAGAGCAACATCGTCTGCTTCCGGTACCTGAAGAAGGGCGAGCCCGATCTCGACGGGCTCCAGCGCCGGATCCGGCGGGCGCTCCTCGAGCGGGGGAATTTCTACGTCGTCCAGGCCGAGCTTCGCGGCCGCGCCTGGTTGAGATGCACCCTCATCAACCCCCGCACCCGGCTCGCCGACCTCGAAGCCCTGCTCGCCGAGATCCGCGCGGTCGCCTGACGGCCCGGGCCCTAAAGGTCGGGGGCGTTGAAGGTATCGCCCCGGTCGATGTCCCCGGTCTCGTATCCCTTGCGGAACCAGCGGACGCGCTGTTCCGACGTGCCGTGGGTGAACGCGTCGGGGACCACATAGCCCTGCGTCCGCCGCTGGATCCGGTCATCTCCGACCGCCCCGGCCGCGTTGATGCCTTCCTCCATATCGCCCCGCTCCAGGATGTCCGCCATCCTTTGGGCGTGGTGGGTCCAGACTCCGGCCAGGAAATCGGCCTGGAGCTCCAGCCGGACCATCAGCCGGTTGAAGGCCCTCTCATCCACGCGTCCCCGCTGCGACATGACCTGGTCGAAGATGCCGAGCTGGTTCTGGACGTGATGGCCGACCTCATGGGCGATGACGTAGGCCAGGGCAAAATCGCCCGGGGCTCCGAGCCGGCGCTGCATCTCCTCGAAGAAGGAGAGGTCGAGATAGACCTTCTCGTCGCCCGGACAATAGAACGGGCCCGACGCGGCCCCGGTCAGGCCGCAGGCCGACGATACCTGATCGGAGAACAGGACGAGCCGTGGCTGCCGATAGTCCCGCCCCGCCTGCCGGAAGACCTCTCCCCAGACGTCCTCGGTGTCGGCCAGGACGACGGCGACAAAATCTCCCAGCGCCTTTTCCTCTTCGCTGAGGGGCCGGCCGGCCGCCGCGGGCGAACCCGTCCCTTCCGTCTGGAGCGTTTGCATCACCTCGTCCGGATTTCCGCCCAGAAGGAGCAGAAGGACGACGATCACGAGGCCGCCAAGCCCCCCACCGACGGCGATCTGCTTTCCGCCGATGCCCCGGCGGTCCTCGACATTACCGCTTTGGCGTCTTCCCTGCCATCTCATGTGCCCCCTCCTTTCCGGCCCTTCGACCCTAGCACGGCCCCCATTTGTGAAGGGGATGCCGCTTCTCGTACTCTTTAGCGGAGTCCTTGGTGATCTTGTGCCAGGGGACGCCCTTTTTCGCGCCGACGATCCCGGCCAGGGCACAGCGGCAGAGGGTCGGGTCGACCTTCTTCCTGAGCTCTTCGAAGACCTCGTACGGATCGCGCATCAGGAACTCTTCCTTCGTGTCGATCCCGATCTTCGCGAGCTTGGCCACGGTCACCTTGCCCATGTTCGGGAGCGAGAGGAGCGAATCCCCGGCCGTCCCCGCTTTCTTTCCGCCCGTCCCGGTCGTCTTGCTCATCGCCTCTCCTCAGTCCGTCCGTCCGAGATTATAGACTTTTTCCCCGGACGCGGGAATCCCGTCAACGCGGGCCGGACCCCTCGACCCCGGACCGGGCGTCCTTTGTCTTCCCGGGAGCGCCGTGCTAGAATGATGGAACTTCTCTATGGAGCGACGGACCATGTCTTCGGGCGAGATTCCAAGCGCGACGGCAGGCGAGAAAGAAAAGAAGGCGGCGGCGACCAACTCCGTGGTGGCGGCGGTCTTCCTGACGGGGATGAAGCTCGTCATCGGCCTCGCGACGGGAAGCCTCGGCATCCTGGCCGAGGCCGCCCACTCCGCCCTCGACCTCGTCGCGGCCGTCGTCACGTTCCTGGCCGTCCATTTCTCCGACAAGCCGGCCGACCACGAACATCCCTACGGCCATGGCAAGATCGAGAACTTCTCGGCCCTTGTCGAGACCGTCCTCCTGTTCGCCACCTGCGCCTGGATCATTTACGAGGCCGTCCAACGCCTCTTTTTCCATACGCGGGAGGTCAACGCCAGCATCTGGGCCTTCGTGGTCATGGCCGTCGCCATCGCCGTGGATATCAGCCGGTCCCGGATGCTCTATCGGGCCGCCCGGAAATACCACAGCCAGGCGCTCGAAGCGGATGCCCTCCATTTCCACACGGACATTTGGAGCTCGTCGGTCGTCATCGGCGGCCTGGCCCTGGTCTGGCTCGGCCAGAACGTCTTCCCGGGCGCGGCGAAGGTGCTGGCCCGGGCGGATTCTGCGGCGGCCCTCGGCGTCGCGATCATCGTTCTCTTCGTCAGCTACAGGCTCGGCAAGAGGACCATCGACGTCCTGCTGGACTCGGCGCCCGACGGCATGACCCGGGAGATCGCCGCCGCGGCCTCCGAGGTCGAGGGCGTGATGAGCGTCGGCCAGGTCCGTGTCCGGCGCTCCGGGCCCCGCGTCTTCGTGGACCTCGCCGTCGAGGTCGACCGCAACCTCGCGTTCGAACGGACCCACGCCATCTCCGACGCCGTCGAATCCCGGATCCGGGCCATTTCGCCCGGTGCCGACGTCGTCATCCACACCGACCCCCGGGAGGGGGAGCGGGAGACGATCGCCCGCCGCATCCGGGCCGTGGCCGAGCGGAACCAGATGGCCGTCCACAACATCAGCGTTCACGAGGACCGGGGACAGCTCACGGTGGACCTCCACATGGAGGTCGACGATCACCTGTCCCTCCAGCAGGCCCACGAGATGGCCAGCCACATCGAGCGGGACCTCCGGGCCGACCAGCCTCGGATCTCCCTGATCAACACCCACATCGAGTCCCGGGGGACCGGCGTCGGCGAGGGCGAGGACGTGACGGCCCAGGAGACGCGGCTCGTGGAGACCGTTCGGAAGCTCGCCGACGAGATCGTCGGGGGTCCGAGCTGTCACGAGGTTCATGTCCGCCGGCTCGGCCTGAAATACGTCGTCGCGCTCCATTGCTCGTTCGATGAGCGCCTATCGATCGTCCAGGTCCACGAGATCTCGTCGCGCATCGAGGACCGGCTCAAGAGCACGGTCCCGGCGCTCGACCGCGTCCTCGTCCACGCCGAGCCGAACGACGGGTGAGCGCCGGCCCATTGAAAAGGGGCCGTTCGTTCATATAGAATCCCCCGGAGGAAGGAGAGGATACATGACCATCAAGAGGTACGCGGCCGTCCTCCAGGTCCTGGCCCTCCTCGCGACCCTGGGTCTTTCGGGCTGCGGGGCGACGGACCGGAAGTCCGCGCTGAAGGAGCGGCCGGCCGACGGCCGCACCGGGCTGTCCAAGGTCGTCCTGGGATACTACCCCTCCTGGAAGAGGGCCACATTCGACCCTTCGAAGATCCGATGGGAGAACCTGACCCATATCAACCACGCGTTCACCAAGCCCGACGCCGAGGGGAACCTCGTCGTCCCGCCGGACTACCTTGATCCGGAGCTCGTCGCGTCGGCCCACGCCCGCGGCGTCAAGGTCGACATGAGCATGGGGGGATGGGGGAATTGCGACGGATTCGCGCCGATGGTCGCCGATCCGGCCAAGCGGCAGAGGCTCATCGGCCAGATCCTCGATTTCTGCACGACGAACGGTTACGACGGCGTCGACATCGATTGGGAGTTCGTCTCCGGCCCCGAAGAGCGCGGGAACTTCACCGCGTTCGTCAAGGAGCTCGCGGCCCGTCTGAAAGCCCTGTCGCCGCCCCTGCTCCTGACGGCCGCCGTCCCTTCGGGCGGAGACCATGGCCAATGGATCGCCTACGAGGACCTCGTTTCGGACTTCGACTTCATCTGCTTCATGACCTACGACTATCACGGCGAATGGACCGACCACGCCGGCCACAACTCCCCCCTCTACTCCTGCGAGGACGACCCCTGCGGCTCCGTGGACGCGACCTTCCGATACGCCCTGATGCGGAAGGTCCCCCCGGCCCGGATCGTTCTCGGCATCCCGTTCTACGGCCGTTCGTTCGAGGCCGCGGGGCTCTACAAGAAGGCGGCCGCCTACGGCAGTGCCGATTACGCCGAGACCGTCGCCCTCGAGGACGCGGGCTGGCGCTATAATTGGGATTTTTGCGCCCAGGTCCCCTACCTCCGCAGTCCTGACGGGGGCACCATCCTGTGCTTCGACGACATGCGCTCGGTCTATCGGAAGTGCCGGTACGTTCTCGACAAGGGGGCGGCCGGCGTCATCATCTGGGAGATCACCGGGGACTCCGTCGACGGAGCGCCGCACCTGCTCAACGTCATCGGCGCGGCCTTCGGGGCGAGATAAGACGGGATCCCGGGCCCCCGGGCTCGAAAGGAGGAGAGGAATATGACCTTCACGAAAGCATCTTATCAAGCGGTCGCATACCTCGCGTTCGCCGTTCTGACCGCCGTTTCTCTGACCGCGGCTCCGGCCCGGACCGGCGACAGGACAAAGGGATTCTTCCCGGTCTCCGTCTGGTACGCAGGGGGGACGGCGCGGGCGCCCATGCTCGAGGCGGTGACCCCGCGCTCCCCCGAGGTCTGGCGGAAGGACATCGCCCAGATCAAGGCCCTCGGGTTCAACATGGTGCGCTGCTGGATCGAATGGACGGCCTGCGAGAAGGAAGAAGGCCGATACGACTTTTCGGGGCTCAGGACCATCTGCGACCTGGCGGCGGAAGCCGGCCTCAAGGTCGGCCTCCAGGTCTACATCGACTCCGCTCCCGACTGGGTCGGAGAAAAATATCCGGATTCCAAGTTCGTCTCTTCGAACGGCGTCGCCGTCGAGTCCCAGGCGTCTCCCGGCTTCTGCTTCGACCATGACGGCGTCCGGGAAAAGATCCTCCGGTTCTTCGGCGAGGCGGCGAAGGCGGTCAAGGACAAACCCGCCTTCTACGGATGGGACCTTTGGAGCGAGCCCCACATCATCAACTGGGCCGAGGTCTATTACGTGGGGGACCTCCGCAACGTCCAGTTCTGCTACTGTCATTCGACCCAGGCCCGCTTCCGGGAGTGGCTGAAGAAAAGGTATGGAAGCGTCGAGGCCCTGAACAAGGCCTGGTACCGGACCGTCAAGGACTGGGCCGAGATCGAGCCCCCCCGCTTCGGGACGATCCTGACATTCACGGATTATATCGACTGGAAGGAATACATCTCCGACAAGCTGGCCGAGGACCTGGCCCTCAAGGCGGCGGCCGTCAAGGCCGTCCTTCCGGACACCGTGGTCACGAGCCATTCCGCCGGGCCGGGCATCTTCACCCGCCCGGACTGGTCGGGGACGCCCGACGACAGGAAGATGTCCAACAGCGTGGATTTCTACGGCTCCTCGATCTATCCCAAGCACGCCTGGACCATCAAGCCCTGGTCGCCCTTCTACCGGTCGTCGGGGCTGGACTTCGTCCGGTCCATGGGGATGGGGAACGACGGCTTCTACATCGGCGAGCTCCAGGCCGGCTACGGGGTCTTCGGCATGAAGATGAGCTACCCGGTCGTCGGGTCCGACCTCCGCGACTGGATGTGGAGCACCATCGCCTACGGCTCCCGGGCCGTCAATATCTACGCCTATTACCCGATGAGCACGGGCTACGAGGCCGGGGGATACGGGCTTGTCGAGCTCGACGGCAAGGTCACCGAGCGGGCCGTCGAAGCCGGGAAGGTCGCCCGGGTCGTCACGGCGAACAAGGACCTCTTCCTCGGCGCCCTGCCGTCCAGGGCGGAGGTCGCCATCCTCTATAATCCGCTGTCGCACATGGTCGGGGGCCAGCAGAGCTTCACCGGAGAAGGCCAGACCGTGGGCGTCAACAACCTCAGCGAATCGCTCCAGGGCATCCACAAGGCCTTCTTTGAACGGAACATTCCCGTGGACTTCCTCCACGTCAGCGACCTCGGCACGCCCCGGGCGGCCGGCTACAAGCTCCTCATCGCCCCCTATCCGGTCCAGATGGCCCAGCCCCACGTCCGGAGGCTCCTGGATTTCGTCCGCGAGGGCGGGACCCTGGTCACCGAGGCCCGCTGCGGCTGGGTGGACGAGAAGGGCGTGTCGAGCCCGGTCATCCCCGGCGGCGGGCTCCACAAGGCCCTCGGCTGCCGCGAGCTCATGCTCACGCCCATCCCGAAGACGTCCGCGATCAGGATCCGGACCGCCCACGAATCCATCCCCCGGCTCGCGGTCGGGGACAAGCTCGACGCCCTTTTCTTCGAGGAGAGCTTCGAGGTCTTCGGCAAGGACAGCGTCGTCCTTGCCGAGTTCGAGGACGGGCGGCCGGCCATGGTCGCCGCGCCGTTCGGGAAGGGGAAGGCCGTCATCGTCGGGTCGTTCCCCGGCTCCGCCTATTTCCATTTCAGGAACCCCGCCAACGGCAGGTTCTTCGCGGGCCTGGCCGACTGGCTGAAGATCGCGCGGCCCATTGAGGTCGCCTCCTCCGACCCCGAGGTCCTCGTCGAGGGCCGGGCCCTCGAGGGCCACGGCTACAGGGTCCTGTTCGGGTTCAACCGCGGGGAGAAGAGGACGACGGCCCGTTTCGGCGTCCTCATGGCCGGCGGGACGTTCGAGGCCCGCGAGCTCGAAACGGAGAAGGCCGTCGCCTTCGTCCGCGAGGGCGGGCGCGTCGTCGTCGAGCGGGCCCTCGAGCCCGGCGAGGCCTGGGTCGTGCTCATCCGGAATAAAGGATAAAGGAAAGAACGCTCATGTCGAGGTGTCCATGAAGAAGGAATTCTGCGCGGGGATCGACGTCGGCGGGACGAAGATCGCGTCGGCGCTCTTCACGAGGGAAGGGGACATCGTCGCGAGGTCCAAGGTCCCCATCGACAAGGCCGGCGGGGACGCGGCGGCCGGGCAGGTCGCCGGCATCGTCGCCGAGATGGAGGCCCTGGCCGGAGAAAACGGAGGGAAGCTCCGCGCCGCCGCCCTCTGCATCCCCGGCGTCGTCTATCAGAAGACGGGGCTCGTCTGGGCCCCGAACATCCCCGAGTGGGACCAATTTCCGCTCGGGACGAGGATCGCCGCCGCCCGAAGCGGGAAGGGCCGGCCTCCCGTGTTCATCGAAAGCGACCGGAGCGCCTATGTCCTGGGCGAGCAATGGCTCGGCGCGGCGAAGGGGGCGAGCGACGCCGTCTTCCTGGCGGTCGGGACGGGCATCGGCGCCGGCATCATCGCCGGCGGCCGGGTCCTCCACGGCGCCGAGGACATCGCCGGAGCTGTCGGGTGGTTCGCCCTGAACCCGAATTTCAAGGACGAATACGCCTCCATGGGATGCTTCGAGGCCGAAGCCTCGGGCAATTCCGTGGGACGCAAGGCCGCCCGCGCCCTGCGCGCGGGGAGGCCGACGATGATGCGACAGCTCGCCGGGAAGGACATCAACGCGGTCACCGCCGAGATCGTGGCGACGGCCGCCCGGAAGCGGGATTTTCTGGCCCAGAACCTCATCGGGGAGACGGTGACCTACCTCGGCATGGGCATCGCCAACATCGTCAGCATCCTCAATCCGGAGGTCGTCGTGCTCGGCGGAGGTCTGTTCCAGGCGTCCGACCTCCTGCTCGAGCCCGTGCGGCGCGAGTTCCGCCGCTGGGCCCAGCCCCTCGCGGCCCGGTCCGTCCGGATCGAGATCTCGACCCTCGGCGAGGACGCCGGGCTCTCCGGCTGCGGCCGGCTGGCCTGGGACGGCATCGAAACTCCCGTGAAAGCCAAGAAGGAGGCGTGACATGTCAGCCGTCAAGTATCTGAATTCGATCCAGGGCGTTCTGGAGACCATCAAGACGAAGGAATTGAAGAAGATCCGGGCCGCCGGGAAGATCATGGCGGAGACGATCGCCTCCGGAGGCCGCGTCTACATGTTCGGGAGCGGCCATTCGGTCATCCCTGTCCTCGACATCTTTCCGCGCTACGGGAGCTTCGTCGGGTTCTTCCCGCTCTACGATCCGAGGCTCATGTGGTCGAACGTCATCGGGCCGGGCGGCGCCCGCGAGCTCCTCTGGCTCGAGCGGCAGGAAGGTTACGCCAAGATCTTCCTCCAGAGCTACCCCCTCGAAGCGCGCGATGCGATGCTCGTCTTCTCGCACGGAGGCTTGAATGCCGCCCCCATCGAGATGGCCCTCGAGGCAAAGGCCCGGGGCCTGAAGGTCATCACGGTCTCGTCCCACGCCAACGTGAAGGTCGCCCGGCGCGGCCATTCCTCGGGCAAGGTCCTGTCCGAGATCGCCGACGTGGCCATCGACAATTGCGTTCCGCCCGAGGATTCGCTCGTCGACGTCGGCCAGCTGGAGAAGGTTGCCGCCGGCTCGACGGTCGCGGCCGTGACCGTCGCCATGTCGCTCGTGGCCGAGACGGCCGCGCAGTTGGCTAAAAAGGGCAAGGTCCCGCCGACCTTCGTCTCGCCGAACGTCCACGGCGTGCCCAAGGGGCACATGGATTCGGTTTACAGGGCTTTCACCGAATTTTATTATGCACGGGACTTCAGGAAGTAGGTTCGTGGCCTTGGACTCTGGGGGATCGCCTGCTCGGGACTCGGGGACATCCCTCCTGAAGACGCGAATTTTCCCCAGCGCGGAAAATCCGCTCCGCTTCGGGGCTGCGCTCTCCCCGTCCTCACGGACGGGGAACCGTGCCCGCTCCGCCCCTCGACGGCTTCCTCCGGGATATCCCCTCCGTCCCTCGTACGGCGATCCTGTCCGTAGCTCCAGTCCATCATATTCTCGAACCTCGAGCCTGTGCGCTGGGAGAATCCGATGAATAGAACTGCGGTCGTGATCCCGACGAACACCCGCAAGCTGATGACCGCGGCCTGTTCGGGGATGTTCGTTTTCGGCATCGTCATGGCCATCCTGGGGGCCATCCTGCCGGGCCTCTTCGCCAGGGTCGGCTTCGACAAGGGCGCGGCCGGCGACCTGTTCCTGACCATGAACTTCGCCATGCTCGTCATGACCCTGTTGTTCGGGCCGATGGTCGACCGGTTCGGGTTCAAGGCCCTCCTCGTCGCGAGCGCCCTGCTCGTCGCCGGGGCCTTCTTCCTCCTCTCCGTGGCCTCGACCTACGGCCTCATCCTCGCCGCGGCCGTGGTCCTCGGCTTCGGAGGCGGCGGGCTGAACGGCGGGACGAACGCCCTGACGAGCGACATCCACGACGCGGACAAGCGCGGCCCCGCCATGAACGTTCTCGGCGTCTTCTTCGGCTTTGGCGCCCTGACCATTCCGTTCCTCATCGGCACCCTGCTCGCGGTCCTGGGCATGGGAAGGATCCTCCTCATGGCCGTCGTCCTGAGCCTCGTCCCGTTCATCCTGTTCGCCGTCGCGCGGTTCCCGCGGGCGAAACAGGCCCAGGGCTTTCCCATCAAGGACGCGGCCCGGATCGGCCGCGACCCGCTCCTCTGGCTCTGCGCGTTCCTCCTGTTCTTCCAGTCGGGCAACGAGTTCACGGTCGGCGGCTGGATCTCGACCCACCTTCAGGAGAGCTTCGGGGTCGCCCCCGCGGCGGCCGCGCTGGTGCTGGCCGGCTATTGGGCCGCCGTCATGGCCGGCCGGTTCGTTTCGAGCCGGGTCCTCCGGGCCCTCGGGCCGTCGCGGCTCGTCCTTTTGAGCGCCGTCGTGGCCCTCGCCGCCGCGGTCCTCCTCAGGGGGGCCCCGTCCGCGGTCCCGGCCGCGGCCGGCGCCGTGCTCATCGGCCTCGGCTTCGCGGCCATCTACCCGACGACCCTGGCCGTCGTCGGGGAGAATTTCGCGGCGTTCACAGGCACCGCCTTCAGCGTCGTCATCTCCGTCGGGCTGGCCGGGGGGATGCTGGCGCCGTGGCTGGCCGGACGCATCGCCCGCGGGGCCGGCCTTCGCCAGGGCCTATTCCTTCCGGTCGTGAATTGCGCTATGATTATCGTTCTTCAGATCCTCATCGCGCGCGCCGTGAAACGGCGCCGGGCGACGGCCTGAGAACGGGGGCCGGCCCGGCGGAAAGGAGTCGCCACCATGAAGCGGATCGCCCTCACCGGCAACATCATCCTTCCCGACGAGGTCCTGTCCGGCGGCGTCGTCCTCATCGAAGGAGAGAACATCGCCGGCGTCTATTACAACGAGAGCGGACTTCCCGAGAACGACATCGAGTATCGCCGCTACGGCGACGCCTGGATCTCGCCCGGCCTCATCGACGTCCACCTCCACGGCGCCCTGGGGCACGAGGTGATGGACGCCGACGTCGCCGGCCTTCGGGAAATGGCCCGCCACCAGGCCCTCTGCGGCGTCACCGGATTCGTGCCGGCCACACTGACCGGACCGCTCGACGCCGTCTGCCGGGCCGTGGATTCGGTGAAGAAGGCCGCGGCGCTCCCGCTCGACGCCGAGGTCCTCGGCGTCCACCTGGAGGGACCGTTCGTCTCCATGAAGCGCAAGGGGGCCCAGGACCCCAAGTACATCAAGGAGATCGACCGCGGCGGCCTCGACCGGCTGTACGAGGCCACCTCCGGGCTCAAGACCCTCATCACCGTGGCCCCCGAGGTGGGGGAGAACCTGTCCTTCATCCCCGAGATGGTCGAACACGGATACGTCGTCTCGATGGGCCATTCGGACGAAACCTGGGAACAGGGACTCCGGGCGGTCAGGGCCGGCGTCACCCACGCGACCCACCTCTTCAACGCCTGGAGGGAGTTCCAGCATCGCGAGCCCGGCGGGATCGGCGCGGCCCTGGATTCGAACGAGGTCTACGCCGAGCTCATCTCCGACGGCGTCCACGTCCATCCCTCTTTCCTTCGACTGGCCGTCGCCCGGAAGGGCAAGGACCGGATCTGCCTCATCACGGACTCGCTCGGAGTCTCCGGCCTGCCCGACGGGACATACAAGTGGGGCGAGCTCGAGATCGTCCTCAAGGGGCGCGAGGTCCGGCTCTCCGACAGCGGCGTGCTCGCCGGGAGCATCCTCCACCTCAACCAGGGCGTCCGGAACATCATCGAGTGGACCGGCTCCGAGGTCTGGGAGGTCGTCAACATGGCCTCTCTGAACCCGGCCCGGAACCTCGGCCTCGACGACCGCGTCGGGAGCATCGCCGCGGGCAAGCTGGCCAACATCGCCGTCCTCGACAGGGAGTTCGGCGTCATCGAGACCTGGCTGCGCGGACGCCCCGTCCTCGGCGCCAGGCCCCATCCCTGAAACGGAGGGTCCCATGGATCGCAAGAACGCTCGGAACGCCCGGCGGCGGGCGATCATTCCGGCCATCGTCATGACCCTGGCCTTCGCGGGGACGGCCGCCGGGGCCGCGTCGGGCGCTTTGGCGGCGCCCGGAGGCGAGGCCGCCCGGAAGTTTCTCCTCAAGAACCACGCCCAGCTCCTCATGGAGAAGGGGCTCTGCGACGATCGCGGCCGGGAGATCCGCGGCCGGCTCGGCGAGCTTGTGGCTGAAGCTGCGCGCCGGGGGTTCGATTCCGGCCTGGGGACGGTCCAGTTCGTCCTCTCCCGGCTGAACTACGCCCCGAAGAACCTGGCGGGCTTTCCCGCCTGCGCCTTCGACAGGCCCATCGGCGAAAAGCTCCTGGATTACGGGCATGCGTTCCCTGCCGGGATCATGGACGGGACGGCCGAGGCCAGCGCCTGCCCCGTCGGCGGGATCGGCGCCGGGAGCTTCGAGCGGACGATGAGCGGCAACTTCCGGACCTGGTTCCTCAAGCCGGGCTGGACGGTGGACGACACCGTCTGGGCCGACCAGTTCCATGTCTGGGTGAGGTCGGGCTCCCGCACCTCAGCCCAGACCCTCTCGGTCGACGCCCCCAAAGGCGGCGAGCTGGCGAGCTGGAAGTGGAACTATCCGTCGGGGAGGGGCTCGTATTACGCCCTCTTCCCGAAATCGGGGTTCACCTACGACAAGAACGCGGACCTGCCGGTGAAGCTCGCCGTCGTCCAGTTCTCGCCGATCATCCCCGACAATTATAAGGAGACAAGCTACCCGGTCGCCGTGTACAAATGGATCGTCGAGAACCCCTCGTCGCGTCCGGTCGAGGTGAGCCTGCTCCTGACATGGGAGAACATGGTCGGCTGGGAAGCGAAGGCGCCCGATCCCATCGGCCAGCCGGCGCTCTTCGCCTGGGACCGCTCGACGGCCGGGCTCCGGAACGAACGGGCCGAGGAGGGAGCGGCGAAGGGGATCGTCTTCCGAAGAGCGGGAGCGGACGTCCGGTCCGGGAACGCCATGACCGGGACGATGGCGATCGCGGCCCTGGAGACGCCCGGACGGACGAAGGTCATGCGTCTCGCCGAGTTCGATCCGCGGGGGAACGGCGAGGAGGTCTGGCGGACGTTCTCCGCCGACGGCACGCTGGACGAGGCCCTCGCGGCCGGGAACGGACGCGACGGGGCGAAGGCCGCCGCCGTTGCCGTCAAGTTCCGCCTCGGGCCCGGAGAGCGCCTCGAGGTACCGTTCACGGTGGCCTGGGACTTCCCCTTCTACGAGTTCGAACGGGGGACCAAGTTCCGGAGGAAATACACCGAGTTCTTCGGGGCCGACGGCGGGAACGCGTTCCGCATCGCCCGCGAGGCGCTCGAAAACTTCCGGGCCTGGGAAAAGGCGGTGGATGACTGGCAGGCCCCCATCGTCAAGGACGCCCGCTTCCCGGACTGGTTCAAACAGGCGCTCATCAACGAGCTCTACCTGCTGACGGAGCTCAGCATCTGGGATGCGTCGACGGACCTCCACACCTACCTCGAGAGCGCCGATTACCTGATGTACGGGACGTTCGACGTCGACGCCTACTGCTGGCATATCCTCAAGCTCTGGCCGAAGCTCGAGCTCGACAACATGAAGTTCGTCGCCGGGACGATCGATTGGGAGGATCCCGCGTACAAGGCCTATCAATACGCCGTGCTCCAGCCCGGCGACGTCCCCCCCGACAAGCTGGGTTATTACTGGAACGCCAACAAGGTCCGGGGCATGGTCCCGCACGACATCGGCTCGCCCCGGGCCCGCCCCTGGGTCATCCTCAACGCCTTCGACTGGCAGAACGGGAACGTCTGGAAGGACCTCAATCCCAAGTTCCCGCTCCGGGCTCTCCGCGACCACCGGGCGTCGGGCGGCAGGGACCTCGAGTTCCTGAAGAAGATGTTCAGGGCTTCCGTCGTCGCCATGGACACGCTCGAGAAGAAGTTCGGCGACCCGGCGAGCCACGTGCCGCTCAACGAGGGCATTCCCGACCAGACCTATGACACCTGGCGGATGAAGGGCGAGAGCGCCTATGTCGGCCACCTCTGGCTCGCCGCTCTCCGTGCGACCCGGGAAATGGGCGAGGAGCTGGCGGCCGCCGGCGTCGCGACGCTCGACGGACTGGACGTCCGGGCGACGGTCGCCCGGTACGACGCCTGGTTCGACGCGGGCCGGCCCGCCCTCGAAAAGCTCTGGGACGAAGGGGCCGGGTACTTCCATATCGACGCCCACACCGACGATATCATGACCGACCAGCTCTTCGGCGCCTGGTACGCGGCGATGACCGGCGTCGGAAAAGGCGGGGGGGTCCCGATCGTCGCGGAGGACCGGGTCCGCCGGACCCTCCGGACGATCTACGAGAAGAACGTCCTCGGCTACGGCGACGGCCTCCTGGGGGCCGTCAACGGCCGGACCGCGGCCGGCGCCCAGCTCAAGAGCGACCAGGGTGACGAGGTCTGGGTCGGCACGGCCTACGCCTTCGCCGCCAACTGCATCCTCAACGGGATGAAGGACGAGGGGATGCACACGGCCTACGGCCTGTACCACGTCATCTACAGCCCGTATGGCCAGGGCTATTTCTTCAAGACGCCCGAAGCCTACCGGAACCCGGACGAAGAGGTCTTCAACCGGCCGGGCGTCCTTTACGGCAAGAGGCTCTTCCGGCCGATGAAATACATGCGGGCCGGGGCCGTCTGGGCCGTTTACGAGGCTCTCTTGAAAAAGTAGGGCCTAAAGGGTATTTTATATTTTTTGGGCCCATGAAGAAGAACGTCCTTCTCTACATCATCGTCGCGGTCTCGATCGCGGCGGCGGTCCTTGTCGTCTTCGTCCTGCGCCCGGGGAAGCCGGGCGGGCCGGGATTTCCGGGCCGGTGGGGCAGGCTGGGCGTCGACAAACCCAATGTCGTCATCGTCACGATGGACACGACGCGGGCCGACCACCTGGCCTGCTATGGCTATCCGGGGGTCAGGACGCCCACCCTCGACACCCTGGCCGGCCGCGGCGTCCTCTTCGAGCAATGCGCCGCCGGTTCGCCCCTGACCCTGCCTTCGCACGCTACCATCATGACGGGGATGTACCCGACCTATCATGGCGTCCGGGTCAACGGCAACACCGCCGTCAACGAGGCCCAAACCACCCTTGCCGAGGTCTTCTCCGGCCGGGGATACGACACCGGGGCCTTCATCTCGGCGTTCGTCCTCGACGGCCGCTGGGGCCTGAACCAGGGATTCGGCCATTACGATGATTCCTTCGACCTGAAGAAATACAAGCAGCTCGACCTCGGCGCCGTACAAAAGCCGGGCAACGAGATCCTGGACGAGGCCCTGGGCTGGCTCGAGAAAGAGAAGGACCGCAGTTTCTTCGCCTGGATCCATCTCTACGACCCGCATTCTCCCTACGAACCGCCGGAGCCGTTCCTGTCGGAATACCGCGGCAAGGGGCACGTCGGCCTCTACGACGGGGAGATCGCCTTCATGGATTCCCAGATCGGGCGTCTCGTGGACTGGCTGGCATCGAGCGGGCTGGACAGGAAGACGATCGTCGTCCTCGTCGGCGACCACGGGGAAGGCCTGGGAAGCCACGGCGAGGGGACGCACGGATATTTCGTCTACGATTACGCCGTCCATGTTCCTTTCATCGTCGTCACGCCGTTCCGGGAATTCCAGGGGGTCCGGGTGGCCGGCCAGAGCCGGACCGCCGACATCTTTCCGACCGTCCTGGAGCTCGCCGGGATCCCCGCTCCGGGCAGGGTCCACGGCCGGTCCCAGGTCCCCGCGATGCTCGATCCGAAGGGTGCGCCGCAGGCGCCCGCCTATTCGGAGTCCATGGCGCCGAATATTCAGTTCGGGTGGAGCCCTCTCCACGCCCTGCGGACGCCCGGCTACAAGTTCATCGACGCCCCGCGCCCGGAGCTCTACGACCTCGTCAAGGATCCCGGGGAAGAAAAGGACGTCCAGAACAGGCTTCCCGATAAGGCCCTTTCCATGAAGCGGGAGCTCGACGGACTCATCGCGGAAACCAGCGCCGGCGCCCCCACCCCCCAGGCCGCCAACCTCGACAAGGAGACAATTGAGCGGCTGGCCGCCCTCGGATACGTGGGGGCTCCCGTGCCGGCGAAGACCGCCGCCTCGAGGGGGCAGGCCACGCTGGCCGACCCCAAGGATAAGCTCCAGGTCTTCAATTTCGTGACCCACGCCGGGGAATTGGTCATGAAAGAGCAGTACCAGGAAGCCGTCGGGCTCCTCGAGCAGGCCCTCAGAGAGGAACCGGGCATCCCTCAAGCCCTCCTCCTCCAGGCCACCACCTTTATGGAAATGGGGAACGACGCGGGCGCCAAGACGAGCCTGGACCTGCTTCTGAAGGAAGACCCCGAGAACGTCCAGGCCCTCATCTCCCTGACGAACCTGCTGATGAAGCAGGGGAAGGCGGAGGACGCCATCGCCCTGGGGAAACGGACGCTGGCCGTCGACGATCGCAACAACCAGGCCCATGCCCTGATCGGCGAGGCCTACATCAAGCTCAAGGATTTCGACAAGGCCCTGTCATATCTCGAAAGGTCCGTCGCCATCCAGCCGAAACTCACGCAGAACCGCCTCACCCTGGCCGCCTGCCTCGTGGGCCTGAAGCGCTACGGCGAGGCCGAGAAGGCGTTCAAGGAGATCCTCGCGGAATCCCCGAAATTTCCTTTCGCCCACTTCGATCTGGGCGTCATGTACGAAGAACAGGGGAACCTCGAAGAGGCCCGGGCCTCTTATTCCGAGGAGATCGCCCTCTTTCCCAAGAATCACATGGCCCGGTTCAACCTCGGCAAGCTCCTCTTCCAGGCGGGCGACCTCCAGGGGTATAAAGATCAGATGACCCAGGTGAAAGACCTCGCCCCCGAACAGCCGGAAGGGTATCTCTTCCTGGCCCGCGGGCTCCTCGCCGAGTCCGCCCCCCTCGACGAGGTCCAGGCCATGGTCGAAAAGGGGCTCTCGCTGGCCCGGGCCTCCGAATTCAAGGCGCTCGGCTGGTTCCTCATGGCCGACGTCTACAATCGGCGGCACGAGCCCGACAGGATGCAGGACGCTTTGCAAAAGGCGAACTCATACAGATCCCAAGATCGATAAGAGAGAGGTGTTCATCATGAGAAACCGGACATATAGGTCCCTCGGCCTGATCACGCTCATCGCCGTTCTCGCCCTCGCCATCCCCGGCCTGGCCCAATACCGCGAGTATTATCTCACCGGGAAGGTCCTCGACACGCAGAAGAATCCCGTCGCCGGAGCGGAGATCAGCCTTCGCGACATCAAGACGAGCCGCGGCTACAGCCTGAAAACGGGGAAGCAGGGCGAGTTCAAGTTCGCCGGCCTGCCCCACGGGGTCTACTCCGTCGAGATCCGAAAGGAAGGGTTCGCCCTCAAGCAGGACGAGTGGCGGTTCGAGACCCCGCAGGACACGATGCAGAGGGTCGAGATCCCGGCCATCACGCTGGTCTCCCAGACCCAGGTCGAAGAGATCCAGAAGCTGAAGGAGGCCGAGTCCGGGGTCAAGGAAGCCGCCGACCTCATCCGGGCGAACGACCCGGACGGGGCCATCGCCAAGCTCAAGGGGCTCCTCGTGACGAATCCCAGGGACCCCAACGCCCTCTTCCTCATCGGGATGGCTTACGCCAAGAAGACGATGCACGCGGAGGCCAAGGCGGCCTTCCTCCAGGTCACCGAGCTGGCGCCCAAGTTCGCCGCCGCCTTCTATCAGCTGGGCATCGCCTATCAGGGATTGGACGAGCCCGAAAAGGCCCTCGAGGCGTATGGAAGGACGAACGAACTCGACCCCGCCAACGCCGACGCCCTCTATAACGCCGGCCTGATCCTCTTCAAGCTGAACCGGATCGACGACGCCCTGGCCCGATTCGAGAAGGCCACTGTCCAGAGGCCCGATGACCCCGCGTATCTCGAAATGGCCGGGCGCTGTTACATCAACAAGGCCGATTTCGAAAAGGCGGTCGAGCTCCTGGAGAAGGCCAAGGTCGCCTACAACGACCCCGAACGATCGAAGTTCCTCGACGACCTCATCCAACAGCTCAAGCTCCAGATCAAGAAGTAACCCGGGACCCCCCGGAGCCCTCGAAAAGGCCCGGGCCGGGGTCTGCCTTTCCGCCCCTCCGGCTCTTTCTCCGCGCGAAGTCCGTGCTTGACACGGAACCTGCATACGGTTCAAAATACGAAACAGGGTCAGTCCTTAAAAACAGGAACGGGGAGTACTCTGCATGGACTCCGTTGGCGGGAGGTGGACATCGAGGGAAAAATCCGCACGAAAAGGCCTGGGGGGTTTCTGCCGGGATCTCCGGAAGAAACAGGTAAATGGGGAAGAACGGGATAATAGGGGGTAAAAAAAAGATGCAAAGAGCATTCAAGATCCTGAGTGTATGTGGATTGCTCGTCGTCCTCGTCCTCCTTACCGGCGTCACGGATCTCCGGGCCCAGTCCATTTCCGGGGGGAAATTGACGGGGACGATCATGGACGACAAGGGAGAGCCGCTCCCCGGCGTCGCGGTCGAAGTCGCGAGCCCCGCCCTGATCTCGGGCAAACGGGCCACGACCACGACGGCCCGGGGGACCTACGTCTTCCTGGACCTTCCGGTGGGGAGATACAGGCTCTCGGCTGCGATCCCCAGCTTCAAGACCGCGGTCCAGGAAAACATCGTCATCTCGGTCGGCGCCTCTTTGAACGTGGACCTCACCATGCAGATGGGCGCCATCGAAGAGACGATCACGGTTACGGCGGCCGGCCCCATCGTCGATACGAAGACCTCGGGGATCGATTCCAAGCTCGAGCGGGCGATGCTCGAAAAGCTGCCGACCAGCCGCGACGCGTTCTATGACCTGTCGCTGACGGCGCCGGGCATGTTCGGCGTCGGAAGCACGGGCGGCTGGCAGCCCAGCCCGACGGCTTACGGCGGCTCCTCGATGGAGAACGTCTTCCTCGTCAACGGCGTCAATACGACGGCTCCCCGCGGAGCGGCCTTCGGGCCCCTGATCAACGTCAATTACAACGCCGTCGAAGAGGTCCGGATCATCGCCCTCGGCTCCAAGGCGGAGTACGGGAGCTTCTCGGGCGCCGCGATCGACGTCCTGACCAGGTCCGGAAGCAACGCGTTCCACGGGAACGCGGCGTATTATACCCAGCTCGGCGGGAAGTTCTTCAAGGCGAACCAGCCCCCCTCGGGAGACCTCAAGGGCAGCGACTGGCTCTATGTCCAGCGGGGCGACGTCCTCACCGAGGACGTCAAGTCCAACTGGGAATTGGACTTCACCCTGGGCGGGCCCATCATCAAGGACAAGGTCTGGTTCTACGGGGCCTTCGATTACGTCAAGTCGGAGACCCTGCCGGTGAATTGGAGCCTGCTCAACACCTACACCGGCCGCTACGCGGACATCAAGATCTCCGCCGAACCGTTCATGAACCACAGGGCCTGGATGTCCTATCATTTCGAGTCGAACCAGGGGCGGGGTTGGAGCTGGGGTACGGAGCCGGAGTGGGACACGGCCATGAACTACGGCTCGGATACCGCCAACAACACGATCTCGGCCCAGTGGCAGTGGCTGCCCACGAGCAGCATCATCTTCACGGGGAAGTACCTGGGTTTCTGGACCAATGACCTGCCGGTCCTTCCGGAAGACGCCGCCAGCCACCCGGGCTATATCAACTGGTGGAAGTGGAACACGCAGTACGGGATCGAGGGGGCCTTCCCTTACATCGAGGCCCAGAAATCCACCCGCCAGACCATTCAGGCGGACATGTCGTACTATGCCGAGAATTTCCTCGGCGAGCACGACATCAAGTTCGGCGTCCAGTACAGCATGGGCCGGGGCAACTGGCTGGGCGGCTATTTCCAGGGCTACGCGAACTTCGCCTATCCGCTGGGCGGATGGTGGGGATACGTGGCCGGCAAGGGATATGCCATCGCCGACCTCAAGGCCCATTCATGGTACAACTACGGCGGTATCACCATGAACGACGGCCTGATGTTCTACAATAACAAGCAACAGCTCAATCCCTTCGAGACCGTTCGGACGGCGGACTCGCTGGGCTTCTTCTTCGACGACCAGTGGTCGCCGACCAGGCGCCTGACCCTCAACATCGGGCTCCGTTACGACAGGATGACGACCAAGTACGGGAAGGGCATCACCTATGACTTCCTGACGAAGCCCTCCGATATCAAGGGCGACCTCAAGGTCCTGGCCACGGGCGACGGGTCCGAGAACATTTTCGATTTCAAGACTTTCTCGCCGCGGCTCGGCTTGACCTATCAGCTAACCAATGACGGAAAGACGGTCCTGAGGGCGAGCTACGGTCGTTTCTACATGCCTCTGGCCGTCGAGTTCCTCAGGAGATTCGGCCCCGATACGCCGAATATGCTGGAGACCCGCCAGATCTTCATGATCCCCTGGGACCAGGCCGACCCGAACCATGACGGGTACATCGACATCTTCGGGGTCAACGGCCTCAATGAACTGCAGTACAACGTCCGGAAACTCCCCGGACTGACCCCGATCTTCGAATCCACGACCTCGGCCAACAAGGCCTACAAGCTCAACGTCGCCGACAACGTCAAGGATATGTCCACCGACCAGTTCTCATTGAGCATCGAGCGGGAGCTCGTGAAGGATTTCTCCCTCAGCGCCACCTACATCTATAAGCACTCGGCCAACCTGTTCGTCAACGTTCCCATCAACAGCGTGACGGGCCTGGAATGGGAATACGAGACATTCCCCTTCCAGACGCAGACCGGAGAGACGGTCGAATTGTACAGCATCCTCTGGAAGGACTATAACGGGGACGGAGCCGTGGACGGCCAGGACATCCAGTGGATCGGCGACAACAACGACGTCCGCGTCGAGAACATGCGGTCGTACGGCGGCAAGAAGCCCCAGCGGACATACCAGGGCCTGCAGTTCGTCCTCAACAAGAGGATCTCCAACCGGTGGCAGGGGATGGCTTCATTGGTCTATTCCTGGTCCAACGGAACGGCCCAACGGACCATGAGGCAAAGCGACAACATGATGGGCCCGATGATCACGGATGACACGTGGATGGGCAACGTGAACTACACCATCAACAACATGAGCGGCGCCCTCCCGTTCGTCCCCAAGTTCGAGCTGAAAGCCTCCGGTTCCTACAGGATCCCCGTCATCGAGCTGGACCTGGGCATCCGCTTCCGCTGGCACTCGGGGCGGCCGATCTGGCAGGTGGAATCCTATCCCACCCGCACGACGGGCGGCGGCATCCCGGGCTCGGTCATCTCCCCGGGCGGCACCAACCGGATCGTATCGAGCTCGGAGCCCGATTGGATGCCCGCTGTAAGCGTCACCGACCTCAGGCTCGAGAAATCGATCCCGATCCGGAATATCGGGTCGCTCATCTTCGTCATCGATGCGTTCAACATCTTCAACACCGCGGATGTGACCAACGTCGACTGGTCCGGCCAGTGGGGCCGGATCACGGGCATCACGGATGCCCGCCGCGTCCGCCTGAGCTTCATGTTCCAGTTCTGATCGTTCCGGCACGCGCTGATCAGCCCGTCCCGCCCTCCGAGGGCGGGGCGGGCTTTTCTTTGGCCTGACCCCCCGTCTTCCCCCGGAAAAAGGTGTGATTTATGGACTTGACATAGTCATAGTATTATATTAGTTTTACTTTGTTAGTTTGATAAACTAACAAATGTCGGTGGGAAGATGATTCATTTATGAAGAAGGTCAATTCTCAGCAGACCAAGGCCCATAACCGGCTCCTGATCCTGAGAACGATCTATAACAGCACCAAGATCAGCAGGGCCGACATCGCCCGACTGACGGGATTGAACCGGGCGACCGTCTCGGATGCCGTGACGGAGTTGATGAAGGACGGATTCGTGGCCGAGGTCGGCATCGGCCCCTCCCCGACGGGCAAACCCCCCATTCTTCTCAGCATGGTGGATAATGCCCGCTATCTCATCGGAGTCGACCTTGCGGAGACCGAGTTCCGGGGGGCGGTCATCGATCTCAGAGGAAGGATCGTCCATCGGCTCAGCCTGGCGGTCATGGGCCGGGACGGCGACGCCGCCCTGGCGTCCGTTTATGGCCTGCTCGACAGGTTGATCCCCCTCGCCGAGGGCCCTATCCTGGGCATCGGCATCGGGACGCCGGGGCTGATCGATTCGGAACGAAGGGTCGTGCGGAACGCCGTCAACCTCGATTGGCATGACCTTCCCCTGGGAGACCTCCTGGACGAGCGCTACAAGATGCCCGTCTGCATCGCCAACGACAGCCAGACCGCAGCTCTGGCCGAACATACGTTCGGGGAGAGCCGGAACGTCCCCAACCTGATCGTGGTCAACCTGGGCCGCGGAACGGGCGCCGGCATCGTCCTCGACCACCAGATCTATTACGGGGACGGTTTCGGGGCCGGCGAGTTCGGCCACGTGACCTATGTCGAGAACGGCGAACGCTGCCGGTGCGGTAACCTCGGCTGTCTGGAAACGGTCGCCAGCAGTCAGGCCATCGTCAGAAGGGCCCAGGCCATCGCCCGGCACGACGCCCTCTCCGCGTTGAATCGTCCGGGCGCGTCGCCGGACGGGATCGACATCGACGGCGTGTCCCGGGCGTTCGAGGCCGGGGACCCCGCCGTGCGGTCGCTCATCGCCGAGGTGGGGCGTTATCTGGGTTTCGCCGCGGCCAACCTCGTGGGCATCCTGAACGTCCACCGTATCGTGATCGCCGGCGGCCTGGCCCGTTTCGGTTCAGCCCTGCTCGAACCGATCCGGCGGGAGATCAAGGGACGCTCCCTGCCGGGCCTGGCCGACGATACCACGGTCGAGATCTCGACCCTGGGATCGGATATCGTGATCCTGGGGGCGGCCGCTCTGCTTTTGAACCGCGAACTCGGATTGCCATAGGGATAACGATCCATGCTTACGGGCGTGACCGAAGAAGGAGGTGGGATCGAAGAAGAGCACATCGACGAGGGCAAGGTGTCGTTTCTGCCGGGGACTTCCGGAAGAAACGGGGTTAGAACAAGAACAGGAGAGACAGGAGGAAACTCGATATGCTAAGAGCGAAACGGTTCCTGTTTGTGAGCTCGTTTCTCGTCCTTCTTGTCGCTTTTGCCGGCGTGATGACGGTCCAGGCCCAGTCCATCCTTGACGGCAAGCTGACCGGGACCATCACGGACGACAAGGGCGAACCGCTCCCCGGCGTTGCTGTCGAAGTCACGAGCCCGGCGCTGATCTCCGGGAAGCGCTCGACCGTGACGACGGGCAGGGGAACGTACGTATTTCTGAACCTGCCGGTGGGGAGCTATAAGCTCGCGGCGACGATGCCGAACTTCAAGACCACCGTCCAGGAGAACATCAACATCACCGTGGGCAGCGCGCTGAACGTCAACCTGGTCATGTCGATGGGCGCTCTCGAAGAGACGGTCACGGTCACCGCGGCCGGGCCCATCGTCGATGCCAAGTCCTCGACGATCGATTCCAAGATCGAGCGGCAGATGCTCGAGAAGCTGCCGACCAGCCGCGACGCGTTCTACGATCTCTCGCTGACGACGCCGGGCATGTTCGACCACGGGAGCAACGGCGGCTGGCTGCCGAGCCCCACGGCCTACGGCGGCTCGTCGAACGAGAACGTCTTTCTCGTCAACGGCGTCAACACGACCAACCCCCGCGGCTCGTCCTTCGGGTCGCTCGTCCGGGTCAATTATAACGCCGTCGAAGAGGTCCGTGTCGTCGCCCTCGGCTCCAAAGCCGAGTACGGCAGCTATTCCGGCGCGGCCATCGACGTCCTGACGAAGTCCGGGAGCAACCAGATCCACGGCAACGCGGCCCTCTATTTCGAGCCGGTCAAGTGGCGCACGAGCAACCAGCCCTCAACGGGCGACAAGCTCGGACGGGACTGGCTCTATGTCGATCCGGCCGACACGCTCTACGGCGGACCGCCCAAGAAGGACTACGAGATCAACGCCACCCTCGGCGGCCCGATCATCAAGGACAAGGTCTGGTTCTACGGCGCCATCGATTATCTCTACAACGCGGGCAAGCGGCCGCGGTGGGACCTGCTGGCCGAATCCTGGGGCCGGTACGCCGACATGAAGATCTCGGCCGAGCCCTTCGCGAGCCACAGGGCCTGGGTGTCCTACCATTTCGAGAGCAACGATTATACGGGCGGCAGCTGGGGAAGCCAGCCGCAGTGGGACACGACGGCGACCTACGGCGTCGCCAGCAAGAACAATACGGTTTCGGCCCAGTGGCAGTGGCTGCCCAGCAGCCGGATGGTCTTCACGGCGAAGTACCTGGGATTCTGGACGAACGACACGCCCCACGTCCCGGACGACGCCCCGGACCATCCCTGCTACATCAATTGGTGGAAGTGGGCCTCCTACGGCATCGACGGAGCCTTCCCCTACATCGAGGGATGGCACTCCAACCGCCAGACGATCCAGGCCGACGTCTCCTATTACGCCGAGAATTTCCTCGGTGAGCACGACATCAAGTTCGGCGTCCAGTTCACCAAGGGCCGCAGCAACTCGCTGGGCGGCTATTTCCAGGGCTACGCCAACTTCCTTTATCCCTATCGCTGGACGCAGAACGTCCAGTACATGCAGAGCTGGTATGGGGATACCGGGCTCCTCTTCTACAACTATCATGACGCCGTCAATCCTTTCCTGACCGTCGGAACGGCCGATTCCCTGGGCCTCTTCTTCGACGACCAGTGGACGATCGGCAAGCGCCTGACCGTCAACGTCGGCCTCCGCTATGACCGGATGACGACGAAGTACGGCAAGGGGAAGGTTTACGAGCCCCTGACCAAGCCCACCGACATCGCCGACCCCAAGTTCCTTCGTGATAGGGCGGGGACGGGCAACATCTTCGATTTCAAGACGGTTTCCCCGAGGATCGGGCTGACCTACAGCCTGACCGAGGACGGAAAGACCGTCGCCCGGGCGAGCTACGGCCGCTATTTCACGCCCCTCACGGTCGAATACCTGAGGCGCTACGGGCCCGACGCCCCGCTCGTCACCCGGACCATGCAGTTCTTCAGCGTCCCGTGGGACATCGCGGACGCGAACGGCGACGGGTTCATCGATACGATCGAAACGCGGGATGCCGCCCGTCACGTCTATGGTTCGACCCCCATCTCCGAGGAAGTTCAGGAGCCGCGCGACGCTTATTCCTGGAAGCTCAACGTTGCTCCGGGACTCAAAGACCAGTACACCGACCAGATCACCCTGAACATCGAACGGGAGCTCCTCAGGAACTTCTCCGTCAGCGGAACGTTCATCTACAAGCACTCCGCCAACATCTTCGCCAACATCCCGCTCAACAGGCAGACCCAGCAGGAATGGGAATACGACCGGGTTCCCTTCACGACCTCCGCCGGTAAGACCGTCGAGCTCTACAGCATCAAGTGGAAGGACTACAACGGGGACGGCGCCATCGACGGCGGCGACGTCGATTGGGTCGGCCGGAACACCGATTTCCAGGTCCGGAACATGACCGCCTTCGACGGCAAGAAGCCGAAGAGGGATTACCAGGGCTATCAGCTCGTCTTCAACAAGAGATATTCCAACCGGTGGCAGGGCCTGGCCTCGCTGCTGTTCTCTCATTCGTCGGGCATGGCCAACCGGATCATGTCCCAGAGCATGAACTTCGAGGGCCCGATGGTCACCGACAACAACTGGATGGGCACGCTCAACTACACCATCAACAACATGGAAGGCCCTCTGCCCTTCACGCCCAAGGTCGAATTCAAGATCTCCGGGTCCTACACCGTCCCGGTCATCGAACTGGACTTCGGCGTCCGGTTCCGCGTCCATTCCGGCCGTCCCGTCTGGAAGCTGGACGAATACCCCGTTCACTCGCAGTGGGGCAATCCTGAGGGGAGCGTCATCACCGGCGGCCTCGCCAACATCGTCTCCTCCACGACGCCCGTTTACATGCCCACGCAGAGCCTCATGGACCTCCGGTTCGAGAAGGCCCTCAATCTCTCCAAGTTCGGCTCCCTGCACGTCGTCCTCGACATCTTCAACGCGTTCAACACCAACACGGCGACCGACGTCGACTACCAGTGGGAGTTCGGAAAGATCGGGTCCATCGTTTCTCCCCGCACGTTCCGGTTCAGCTTCCTGTTCCAGTTCTGACACACGCGCACTGACGCACGCGTCCCCCCGTTCCGGCTCAAGCCGGAACGGGGGGTTTTTTATCGCGGCCGCCCGTCCAATTGAAGTCCCCGCCCGTTTGTTCTAGAGTATAGATCGAGGTGTGACATGATGAAGACGCTTTCCGCCGGGCTCCTGGTCCTGTCCCTGTGCGCGCCCCTGCCCGGGCAGGGGAAGAGGCTCGTCGGCCTCCCGGACGGCGCCCGGACGTGGCTCGAGGAGGAGGCCGTCTACATCATCACGCCCAAGGAGCGGGACGTCTTCCTCAAGCTCGGGTCCGACAAGGAACGGGACATCTTCGTCGAGGCCTTCTGGAAACAGCGCGACCCCACTCCCGGCACGCCGAAGAACGAGTTCCGGGAGGAGCATTACCGCCGGATCGGCTACGCCAACAGGATGTTGGGGCGGGGGACGCCGCTCGCCGGCTGGAAGACCGATCGCGGGAGGATCTATATCCTGCTGGGCGAGCCCAAGAGCATCGAGCAGTTCGACACGACGACGAACGTCTACCCGACCGAGATCTGGTCGTACCTCGGCGATCCCGCAGCCGGCCTGCCGACGGCCTTCAACGTCATCTTCTTCAAGGAGCACGGGACCGGGGACTACATCCTCTATTCGCCCAGCCAGCACGGCCCCGGGGCCCTGGTCGCGGTGAACGCCGAGACGGGAGGCAATTTCCGCGATGAACGGACCGCTTATGAGGCGCTGAAGAAGCTCGCGCCGAACCTGGCCTACCAGACGCTCTCCCTGATCCCCGGCGAGCGGAACGTGCCGGGATCGCTATCGCTGGCTTCCAACACCCTCATCGCGAACATCTATGCCATGCCCCGGAAGATGGTCAAGGACGCGTACGCCGACGCCATCCTGAAGTACAAGGATTTCGTCGAGGTCGATTACACGGCCAACTACTTCGAGAGCGAAGGCCAGGTGTGGGTCGTCCGCGATCCTTCGGGGTTCTTCGAGGTCCATTACGCCGTCGAGCCGAAGAAGATCTCGGTCGAGGACGCCGGGGACCGCTTCGACGCCAGATTCCAGCTCAACGGCCGGGTCACCGACGCCTCGGGCCGCACCATCCTCCAGTTCGACAAGCCGTTCACGTTCGGCATCGAGAAGGAGGAGGGCCGGAGGGCTTCCATGAACGTGTCCATCCAGGATGCGTTCCCGCTCATCGCCGGCCGTTTTACCCTGGATGTCCTCCTCAAGAACGTCGCCTCGAGAGAATTCACCAGCGTCACGGCGAAGGTCGAGGTCCCGGAGGGGGGGGCGGCGCCCGCCCTGGGCCCGATCCTTCTCGGCTACGGAGCCACCCGGAAACAGGGGCCCGGCGAGAGGGCCCCCTTCAGCATCGGCGGGACCCAGATCCTGTCGGCCGCGCAGAAGGTCTTCGCCCAGGCAGAGACGCTGTCGGTGGCGCTCCAGGCCCTGAACCTGACGCCCGCCCTGCGGGCCGACGGGCGGCTGAAGTTCACGTTCTTCAAGGAGGATGTGGAATCCTCGACCTTCGATCAGGCCCTGAAGGACCTGCCGGCCGGGGACCTCGCCGTGCTGGAACAGCCGCTGTCGGCCCTGGCCCCCGGATACTACAAGGTCCGGACCGAGCTCCTCGACGCGAAAGGCGCCCGGCTCGACACGAGATCCGCGGACTTCGAGCTTTCCCTCCGGCCGTCCATCCCCCGGCCGATGGTCGTCGCCGCCGTGGCCTCGACCTACGGGCGGGAGGATTATCTGTACGCGACGGGTCTCGAGCTCATGAACGCCGGCGACGTCAAAGGAGCCGTGTCCCGGCTGGCCGAAGCCTTCGCCCTGAAGCCGGGCCATCCGAACATCGCGGCCGCTTACGGACTCTGCCTGATGGCCGCCGAAGACTTCGGGAGGGCCAGCGAGGTCCTCGCGCCGCTCGCGGCCGGGGGACAGGGGAGCGCCGAGGTCCTGGCGGCTTTCGGGCGGGCGCGCCACGCCCTCGGAGAGTTCGCCGAGGCCGCCGCCCTTTATCGCGAATACCTCGAGCGCTTCGGGGCGAACATCGAGGTCATGAACCTCCTTGGGACCTGCTATTTCAAGATGGGGAACAAGGAGGAGGCCTTGAAGGCCTGGGAGAAATCCCTGGAGGTCAGCCCCGATCAGCCCCAGATCCGCAAGCTCGTCGACGAGCTCAGAAGTAAATCCCCCCAACCCCCCTTTTCCAAAGGGGGGTAGATTCCCCCCATCCCCCCTTTTCAAAGGGGGGTGGATCCCCCCAACCCCCCTTTTACAAAGGGGGGTATTATTCCCCCCGCCCCCCCTTTTAATAAAGGGGGTAGCATTCCCCCCAACCTCCCTTTTACAAAGGAGGTAACATTCCCCTCAGCCCCCGTTTTACAAAAGGGGTAACATTCCCCCCGATTCCCCCTTTTTCAAAGGGGGGGCATTCATGCAGGTTGGGTAAGGACCTGGAAGGGTCAGGTCCGCTTCGTGTCGGGCCCCTGGAATTTCCCCATTTTCCAAGGGGGGTATTCATGCGGACTGAAGCTCGGGGATATGTCACGATCCGGTTCGGGGAAGATCCTGCAGGCTGAAACCTGCGACGGCATCGAGAATCGGCGTGGGCCGTCCCTGGGCCCGGACTGAACGGATCCGATCCCGGTCAGGATCTTGGAATTCCCCCCTTTGGAAAAGGGGGGTGAGGGGGGATTTCCAGGCCTTTCGCGGGAGATCACGCTGGAGATCGGGCCGACAGCAATTCATCGATCCGGAGGAAGGCGTAACCGCGGGCGCCGAGCGTATCGATGAGCTCGCCGAGCCGCGCATACAGCTTGTCGGTGCGCCGGGGGTCCGTCCCGATGTGGATGAGCAGGATGAACCCGTTGAGGCCGTGAGGGTCCCGCTCTTCGCAGGCCAGGATCCGGTCGTAGATCACGTCCGAGGACAGGTAGTTCGGCATGTCGGGCGTCGTATAGTCGGCGTTCGAGGACGTCCCCGGCGTGAAGTTGAAGAGAGTGAGGCCGAGCCCCTCCGACCAGGCGACGATCTCCCTGTTGTACCATTCGTAGGGGGGGATGAAGTACGGCGCGTCCCGCTTCAGGATCCCGTACTCCGTCATGACGGCGTAGTTCGCCAGGATATCCCTCTCGAAGGCGTCCCTCGCGACGAGCGTCTTCGACCGGTCCTCCCAGTCGCAGTAAAGGAGGTGTTTGTCGGAGTGGGGGCCCAGATAATGGCCGTCCGCGATGAGGCCCCGGACAAGATCGCGTTTCGGCGCGGACCTGTAGAAGTCTCCGGTGAAGAAGAACCCGGCTTTGACGCCCTTTTCCGAGAGGACGGCCCTGATGTGAGGGCCGCCGTCGGCGAAGTCCCCCCCGGTGAAGATGAGGGCGAGCGCCTTCTTCGAGACGTCCCCGCGGACGATGCCGCCCTCTTCGTAGAGGAACCGGGGATCCCGGCCGGTCGCGCCCGCGGAGGCCTGTTCGCGCGGGGCCGAGGGAAAAAGGGCCCCGAGGCCGCGGGGCCCCGGGGCGACCAGACAGGCGAAGGAAAAAAGCGCGATCAGCCGCATCGAGGGCGGCGAAACACGCCTTCCCATCCTTATTCTATGTTCCATCCCCTGATCTTCAGCTCGGGCTCGGCGCCGCTCAGGTCCTCCAGGGCATAGAATCCCCGGATCTTCCGTTTCTCGCCGGGCAGGAGCGAAACGTAGTTGTCCTCCCAGAAGACGGGCAGGACGACCTCGCCCGAGTCGCCCTTATAGACGTTGAGCTCCACCTGGAAGGCCAGGTTCGGCGTCGGGTTCTCGAGCTCGACCGTGACGACCTGGCCCATCCCGTCCCTCTTGAAGGAATGCTTTTCGCGGATCGAGACCCGGGGGAGGCTCTGGAGGGCCGTCAGGTCGGCGAAGTCCTTGACCGGGGTCAGGTACCAGAGCGCGCGGGCGTCGTCCATGGTCTCGGGCTTCGGGGACAGGGCGTAGAAGTTCACGGTCGCGACGTCCTTGTCCTTGGTGTACAGCCTGAGGTCGAGGAACCAGGCCTTGTCGAGCCCTTCCCGGGGGAGGGCGATATCGAGCTTCCTGACCTCGTCGGCCGCCAGGGCCAGCGGCACCTCGCGGACGAATTTCTCCTTGAGCCCGATGTCGAAGACCCGGATGACGGCCTTGAGCCCCTCGGCCGGCTGGAGCGTGCTGTTGACCGCCAGGACCGAGCCGGTTCCGTAGTCGTAGATGAGGTGGAGGGGGGTTCCGGCCTTGCGGGCGCCGTAGAAGGCGCCGGTGGGCATCAGATAATAGTCGTAGAACTGCCACCAGAGCTTCGGCCAGGCCGAGTTGTACATCCATTGGATGACCCCGGTCGCAACGGGCTTGTTGGCGACGAAGGCCTCGAGCATCCCGCGCATGGCCTCGTAGTTGAGGAACTGGGCCTTGGCCAGGTAATCCGTAAGGTCCTTCGGGGCGCCCAGCCGCTTCGTCATGGCCTCGTTGTACGTATCGAGCGTGTTGAACTCGCCGCGGCTGCAATGGTAGTACCAGATATCATCGATGGGCCAGAGGTTCGTCTCGGGGATCATCTTCCTCAGGCTCTCGATGGGCGGGACCTGGGGGCCCGGGCCGGTCTCGGTGTTGAAGCCGAAGGCGCCGCCGTTCTTCTTGTCGACGTACCAATAGGTCGGCGGGACCCAGTCGTAGGGGCCGCGCATCTTGACCGCCGACCTTCCGGTCAGCTCGCTCGTCATCTCCTTGGCCGAGATGACGGCCGGCCGGGTCGGATCGTCCTCCTTGAGGATGGCGATGTACTTCTTCTCGAGCTCGGGCGCGGGCAGGAGGTCGCTCCCCTCCATCCAGACGAAGATGCTCGGGTGGTTCCGGAGCCAGCGGACCTGGTCCCTCCAGTACGCGGCCACGAGCTTGATGTCCTCGGGAGAGACGATCCCGCCGTATTTCTCGTCGACGGGCCTGCCGAAATAGTTCTCCCATTCCCACTGGCAGCTCCAGCCGGCCATCATGAGGAGGCCGTTCGTGTCGCAGAGGTCGTAGAGCTGGGAGCTCGAACCGAAGAAGCCCTCGACCCGGAGGGCGTTGAGGTTCATGTGCCGGGCGTAGGCGACCTCGGCGGCCACCTTCTTCGGCCGGTTGTCGAGGAGGAGGTCGTCGGTCCAGCCGCCGCCGCGAATGAGGATCTTCTTCCCGTTGAGCTTGAAGCCGCGCCAGCCCTGTTCGTTGATATAGTCGGAAACCTCGCGGACGCCGAACCTGACGAGCTTGACGTCCGAATAGAGGCTGCGCAGGCCGGGCCGCTTCTTCGCGTCGGCCCAGGGGCTTTCCTTATCCTTATCCTTGTCCTTATCCCCGGCGTCGGGCTTGTTCAGGGGTTCCTTGGGTTCGGCGGCTGCGACGTCGACCTTGGGCCCGCCCTTCGGCTTGAAGGCCAGGCCGAGAACGTAGAGCTCGGGGGTTCCGAGGTCGTGGGTCCACCAGACCCTCGGATTCTTCAGGACGAGCTCGGGGGTCGTCTCGGGCGCGAAGACGACCTTCATCATCTCGTTCGGCTCGAGGGTCAGTTCCCGCAGGAACGTCTGCGATTCCAGGCGGCCTTCCAGGGTGCCGGAAACCTTGTTCGCGGTGTTGTTCCTGAGCTCGGCCGAAACCGTGAGAGAGGCTTCTTTGAAGGCCTGGAGGTCGAGCTTGGTCATGACGAACGGGGCGTCGATGGAGACGTCTCCCGTCGCCTTGACCCGCACTTCCCTCCAGATCCCCATGTTCTTGTCCGGAGGCGCCGGGTTCCAGTCCACGAAGCCCACGGTCGGCTCTCCGCCCCGCGGCGGGAAGATCTCGACGGCGAGGACGTTCTGTCCGCCCCTCACGGCCGCCGCCGTCACGTCGAACTCGAGGCGGCGGTAAGCGCCGTAGGCCTCGGAGGCGTCGGCGACCTTCCTGCCGTTGAGCCAGACGTTGGCCCGGTAGTTGATCCCGTCGAACTCCAGCTTGAAGGTCGTCTTCGACGGGTCTGCCGTGAGCGGGAACTCCGTTCGGTACCACCAGGAGCCCTGGAACGGCTCGGAGGATATCTTCTTCAGATTGTCCCCGACGTAGATGTCCGTGTAAACGTCGTTCTGGACGAGGGTCCCCAGGACGGTCGCGGGGACGGTGGCCGGGTACCACCGGTTCATGGCGAGCCCGGGCGAGGAGATCTTCTCTCCGCCCTCGGCGACCTTGGCCGAAGCCTGGATGAACCAGTTGGTCAGCGTCTGGGCGAATTCGCCCTCGCTCATGGGCCCCATCGGCCCCCCCCTTCGGGACGGTCTCTGGGCGAACGCCGTCCCGGCGGCGAGCGCGGCCAGGGCAATGATGACGATCGAGACGATCGAAGCGCGGAAGGACGGATGTGTTCTCATGGTCAACTCCTGCCGTTATTTTATACGAATCGCCCTCTAGAAACCATCAACTTCCCGGCCGGGCCGTCCGTTGCCGCCCGCCCCGGCCCGTTCTTTCGGCGCCGCGGGGGTAAGCCCGCGGCCGCGAGGCGCGCGCGACGGGCTAGTTCCTTCCGCCACGCTTCATGTGTTGATGGTCCCAGATGATGGCCGACATCAGGGTGACCCCGAGCGGAATGGCGTCCTCGTCGGCGATGAAGGTGGGGGAGTGGACCGAGGTCTTGGCCACGTCCTTCGGCACGACGCCCAGGTTGAGCATGGCGGCGGGCATGAGCTTCGCGAAATAGCTGAAGTCCTCGCCCCCCATCTCGGGTGCGGCCTCGAGGAGGCGGTCCTTGCCGCCGAGGACCCTGGCCGCCGTCGGCAGGACCTCATCGACCAGGGCCGGATCGTCATAGCGCGCGGGCGTCCCGTACCGGTAATCGAGCTTATAGTCGGCCCCGGAGGCGGCACAGGCGCCCCGGATGAGCCGTTCGATCTTCTCCTTGACCAGGGCGCGATGGTCGTCGCCGTAGGTCCGGACGGTCGCCGTAAGGCGCGCCTCCCGGGAGATGATGTTGCTGGCGGAGCCGGAGTGGAAGGCGCCGACCGTGATGACCGTATCGTGGGCGACGTCGAGCTGGCGGGCGATCATGACCTGAAGGTCCAGGACGATCCCGGCCCCGACGACGATGGGATCGACGCAGGAGTCGGGGTCGGCCCCGTGACAGCCTTCCGACAGGATGTCCAGGGTGAACTCGTCGCAGTTGGCCGAGGCCCAGCCCCGGGTGAAGTGGACATATCCGGTCTTGAGCGTGTCGTCGACGTGATAGGCGAAGGCCGCTTCGGGCTTGATGTCCCGGAAGACGCCGTCGGCGATCATGGCGGCCGCGCCGCTGTCGTTCAGCTCCTCGGCCGGCTGGGCGACGAAGAGGACGGTCCCGGGCAGGTCGTTCCGGAACATGGAGAGGACCGAGGCCGTCCCGAGGAGCATGGTCGTATGGATGTCGTGGCCGCAGGCGTGCATCAGGCCGCATTCCCGGCCGTCGACAACGGCCTTCTCCTTCGAGGCGAACGGGAGCGGCGTCTCTTCCGTGATGGGCAGGGCGTCCATATCGCCCCGCATCATGACGACGGGGCCGGGCCTGCCGCCGCGGAGGATGCCCAGGACGCCCGTCCCGCCGATGCCCGTCCGGACCTCCAGGCCGAGCTTTTCGAACCAGGCGGCGACGATGCCCGCCGTCCGTTTCTCCTGCCTGCCGAGCTCGGGGTGGGCGTGGATGTCGCGCCGGACGGCGATGAGCCCGGAGGCGATCCCGGCCGTCGCGGCCTTGAACTTCGCGTCCATGGGCTTAGCCCCCGTCGCCGCGGCCCCGGCGGCCGCGACGAGGGTGGTTCCGGGGATCAAGATGGCCAAAAGGAACATCAGGGCGCCAAGAGGGGTTTTTCGGTGCATCGACGACCTCCTGCAGGGTGTAGAGGTTATCTTACACAAACACCCGGCCCTTGTTCAATCGGGGCCGGGAATGGAGGAGGTTGAAAGGAGGGCCGGGAGAGGGACGTTAGCCCCGCTCCCCGTTGTCTTCGCAAAAGCCTTGGATGCGGCCCTCCTTGTTCATTGGCATCATCCTCGCATCCCCCCGGGGACCGGTCAATCGTCCGGCCCGATGGTCCGGGGGGTGAAATTCCCCCGCCCCTCCTCACCCCGAAAGGGGAGGCCCCTATCGCCCCCGGCTCACGCCCCTTCAGGCCCAGGTCGCGGGCTGACGCCTGCGTCTCCATGCCCCCGTCTCGCTCATACACTGACATGGACACGGCCGCTCGAGTTGATATAATAGGGACGCAAACCACCGAGGAGGGAGGCCGTGAACACCAAGACGTTCATCGAAAAACAGGTCGAGGAGATCCGGAAGGCCGTGGGCGGGGGCCGGGCCATATCCGCCCTCTCGGGAGGGGTCGACAGCTCCGCCTGCACCGTTCTGGCCCACAGGGCCCTCGGGAGCCAGCTCAAGGTCATCTTCATCGACGACGGCCTGATGCGGCGCAACGAGCCCCAGGACGTCCGGAAGATCTTCGCGAAGCTCGGCATCGACGTCGCCATCGTCGACCTGGCCGACGAGTTCTTCGCCGCCCTCGCGGGCAAGGTCGATCCCGAGGAGAAGCGGAAGGCGTTCCGTTACACTTTTTACAAGGCCTTCGGCCGGGAGGTCGTCAAGAGCAAGGCCAAGTTCCTCATCCAGGGCACCATCGCCGCCGACATCATCGAGACCAAGGGCGGGGTCAAGACCCAGCACAATATCCTGGAGCAGATCGGCATCGATCCCGAGAAGGGCTTCGGCTTCAAGGTCGTCGAGCCGCTGAAGGAGCTGTTCAAGCACGACGTCCGCGAGGTCGCCGAGGCCCTGGGGCTCCCCGAGAAGATCTTCAGGCGCATGCCGTTCCCCGGCCCGGCGCTCGCGACCCGGATCATCGGCGAAGTGACGCCGGAGCGCGTCGCCCTCGTCCGTTCGGCGACGGCCATCGTCGAGGAGGAGATCGCCCCCCTCAAACCCTTCCAGGCCTTCGCCGTCCTGATGAACGACATGGGCACGGGCATCGAGGCCGGACGCCGCAAGTTCGGCCACGTCGTCATCATCCGTTCCGTCGAGAGCCTGGACGCCATGACGGCCCAGGCGACGCCCGTCCCCTGGGACATCCTGATGAAGATGGCGACGCGCATCGTCACGGAGATCCCCGAGGTCACACGGGTGGCCTATGAGCTGACGCCCAAGCCGCCGGCGACCATCGAGTACATTTAGTCGCAGCCGCAGGCCTTATGGCCTGCGTCTTGATACATCCGCGGGCATCCGCCTGCGTCCTTTGGAGGAAATATGCCGTACGTTGCCAAAAAGAGACCCGGAGCGCCGACGCTGGGGGTGTTCGTGCCCTGCGACCCGCGCATCGACGAGGGATCGCGCGCCCGTGCCTTCCATATCGGCCGGATGACGGCCCGACTGCTGGCCCGGGCGCTCGTATTGCCCGACGGGACCGCGCCCAATGTCTTCCACGTCTCGCGCCTCGTCGATTCCGAGGCCGCCGCCGACCTCGGGGCCCGGGAGCTCAAGGACGCCGGCGCGGAAGGCCTCGTCATGACCCCGGACACCTGGTTCTTCCCGGGGAAGACCGCCATGGCCCTGACGGCCCATTTCCCGCCCTCGACGCCGCTGGCCTGCGTCGGCGGGAACAACGCCCCCAAGCCCGGCGTCGTCGGCATCGACGCCCTTGTCGGCGCCTATGCCCAAACCGGGAGGCTCTGCCCGATGGTCATCGGCACGATGCCCGAGACCGGGCCCGAGCCGGAGTTCGACGCGGGGACGCAGGCCGAGGTCGTCGACCTGGCCTACGCCATGCTGGCGAAGATCGCCCTGCGCGGCCGGCGCTTCCTCTCCGTGGACACGGATTCGATGCAGATGGAGACGGCCCTCAACCACGTCCACGCGGCCCGGCGGTTCTTCGGCCTCGAATCCGCCCGCGAATCCATGAAGCTCTTCGCCGACATGGTCCGGAAGAGGGGAGGATACGATCCCGAAGAACTCGCCGCGCTCCGCGACTGGGTCGTCAACGTCCGGTTCAAGGACCGCATCTTCCCCAATACGGAGGCGGTCCTCGAGGCCGGGACCCCGCTCTACACCGGGAAGCCGATCAGGCCGCCGAAGCTGTCGGCCGGCGATAAAGCGAAGCTCGACGAAGGCCTGGCCCTTTATCTCATCCTCCGTGATTTCATGAAGGGCATCAACGCCGCCGGCGGAGGCTGGACGAACCAGCTCGCCTGGGGCTCGGACCGCCGGGGCCTGCCGATGTCCACGGCGGACATCGCCGAATCCCTGTTCAACTCGAGCGCGGACCACACGGGCCGGAAGCCGGTCATCCCCTTCGCCACCGAGAACGACGTCCAGGGGCTCTTGACCATGGTCCTGCACAACGTCCTCTCGGGAGGCAAGCCCACTCTTTTCATGGATTTCCGCAAGGTCTACGAGCCCTGGGAGATCGCCGTGAACGCGAAGGCTCTGGGGCTCGACCTCGGAGCCCACGCCGGCGCGAAATGGCTCGAGAGAGGGTTCGTCGACGGGAACAACTCCGGTTCCGCCTCTCTCGACTACGCCGGCAAGGCGTTCCTCTTCCGCGCCGTCGGGCACTACTTCCCCGGCTCGGGATTCTCCGTGGGCTATGTTTCGCCGGGCGGCATCAAGGGCGTCGCCGGCCGCCTGGCCTATTCCGACGTCTCCGGGATGTTCACCATGGTCCAGGACGAGGCCGAGAGCGTCGCCCTCCCGGCGCCGCTCCTCGAAAAGGTCTGTCACGCTTCGGACTACACGTGGCCGCACACCTTCCTGACCTTCGAGCACGTGCCCGCGGGCCTCATCAAGATGGGCGTGCCCGCCAACCATATCCACATGGTGACGGGATTGCCGCGCCGCCGCTGGCAGCATTTCTCGGACTACGCCTGCGTCCTGAACGGCCGGTGGGAGAACGCTCCCGAATACGTTGAGGGCCTGGACCGGCCCGCCCCGATGCTCTATCGGACCAACGGCGGGGAAACGACGGCCAAGCTCATGCTCGCCGGCCGCCGGCTGTAACGCGAGCCTCAATAAATCCCCCCGCCCCCCCCTTTTATACAAAGGGGGGGAGATAAAGAGCTCATGCCGGCCGGTCGGAGGATCTGAGCGCTAGGCCTTAAATCCCCCCCAACCCCCCTTTTACAAAGGGGGGAAATTCAGTAGCTCCCGTTAGCCTCAGCAGCTCATGCTTAACGGCCGGAGGCTTAAACGACGGCCTCGGCTTCCAAAGGAATGCAGCTTCAGGCTTGGGTCTGCGCATGGCTTCCCCCCTTTCCTAAAGGGGGGTGAGGGGGGATTTCGTGTTCCCCCCTTTGTAAAAGGGGGGTGCGGGGGGATTTTGAGGTCCCCCCTTTGAAAAAGGGGGGTTAGGGGGGATTTATTCCAGCTCGTGAGTGCCTGTATCTGGAACAACTCGTGAAATGGTCGTTGACCATGCCCGTGGCCTGCATGTGGGCATAAATGATGGTCGAGCCGACGAACCGGAATCCCCGGTCCTTGAGGTCGGCGCTGATCCGGTCGGACAACGGCGTATGGGCGGGGACCTCCGAAAGCGAGCGGAATCTGTTGGTTATGGGTTTTCCATCGACGAATTCCCAGATGTAGCGGTCGAACGTGCCGAACTCCTTCCGGACCTCGAGGAACCGGCGCGCGTTCTCGACGGCCGCGCCGACCTTCAGCCGGTTCCGGATGATGCCGGCGTCCGCGAGGAGCCGCGCGATATCCTTCTCCCCGTAACGGGCGACCTTTTCCACATCGAATCGGTGAAAGGCCTTCCGGAAGTTTGCCCTCTTCCGGAGGATGGTGCTCCAGCTCAATCCGGCCTGGAAGCCTTCGAGGACCAGGAACTCGAAGAGCTTGCCGTCGTCGTGGAGCGGCACGCCCCATTCCACGTCGTGGTAGGCGGTCATCAATTCGTCGCCGTCGCCCCAGCAGCGATTCAAGCGCTTCGCGTCCGATCCGCAGTTCTTGTCCATGATCGTCCCCTTCGAGAGGTTTTCGGGATACTCCGTCTTCCCCGCGATTGTAAGCGGCCTTCCGATGCCTGTCAAACGGTTGACAGGATAGGGAGGTTCTGGTATTTTCTCTCCGTGCGGGGCCATCGTCTAGGGGACCAGGACAGATGGTTCTCAGCCATCAGACCGGGGTTCGAATCCCCGTGGCCCTGCCAGCATCCGTGTTTTGATGACCCCTTTATTCAGCTAATATTGCTGTTGTGTCCCACGGTTATCACGACATTTCCCTTTTTATGTCCTTTGTCTACATACCGGTGAGCTTCGACGATCTGTTCCAGGGGATAGCGCTTATCTATGACCGATCTCAATTTTCCCGCCTCTATAAGCTTTTTGAGGAAGGTGAGATCTTCGGTCTTTTCTTTTCCGGAAGCTCCCAACACAGAAAGAAAGACTCCGTTCTCATTCAGCGCTCTTTTGCTCCGTGAAGATGAGCCCTTGCCTACCGCGTCAATAATAAGATCATAGGACCCGCCGCTCCGGGTGAAATCCTCTTCTGCATAATCGACGACCCTATCTGCTCCCAGGGCCTTCACCCACCCTAGATTCGTGGTACTGCATACCCCGGTAACCTCTGCTCCCATGTGCTTTGCCAGTTGTACCGCAAAAGAACCCACACTTCCGGAAGCTCCATAGATCAGAACCTTTTGCCCGCTCCGGATGTTCCCTTTCCTTAGAAAACGTAACGCTGTAGCTCCCCCGACAGGGACGGCCGCGGCCTCCTCAAAGGTCATGTTGGTCGGTTTCATTGCCAGCATCCCGTCTTCAGGCAGGCATTTGTATTCGGCATAACCGCCAAAGTTCACCCCGCAGGTAGAGGCAAAAATCGCGTCGCCTTTCTTGAACAGTTTTACGTCTTTGCCGGTTGATTCAATTTCCCCTGCCAGCTCCATTCCGAGTATGGATCTCTTTGGTTTTCGGATACCCAAATATATCCGCGCGAAGAGCCATTCCCCGCGGGGAACGGTGAAGCTTCGCATTCTCGCATCCCCTGCCGTTACTGTTGTCGCGCATACCCTCACCAGGACTTCATTGCTCTTGGGAACCGGTTTTTCTACTTCCTTTAGTCCAAGAACATTCGGCGGCCCGTATTTTGTGTAGATAGCGGCTTTCATAAGGGTGACTCCATGAATTCATAGGATCGTCGCTGTTCGAGCGATCAATCGGCGCGGGCCAGGAGCTTTTCGATCTCCTCGATCTCCTTGGGAACGTCCCGGGTCAGGACCTCGCATCCCTCCCGGGTGATGAGAACGGTATCCTCGATCCGGATGCCGATATTCTTTTCCGGGAAATAGAGCGCGGGCTCTATCGCGAATACCATGCCCTCTTCGAGAGGCAGGTCCCCCTCCCCGACATCGTGAACGCTCAAGCCGACAAAATGGCCGAGGCCGCCCTCGAGTCCCATGGGATCGATCCCTTTCTCTTTCAGGACGGCGGCCACATGCATTCGGACGTCCTCTTCCGTTGCCCCGGGCCGGTAGGCCTCGATGCAGGCCTTCTCGACCTCGAGGACGGTTCGATAGATCCGCTTCTGTTCCTCCGAAAAGGTCCCCGAGGCGGGCCAGGTCCTCGTGATATCCATCGTCAGGTGGTCCAGGCGGGCGCCGAAATCCATGAGGACGAGGTCCCCGGCCTCCACCCTCCTGGAATTCTGGTCATAATGCCAGATACAGCTGTTGGGGCCTGACCCCACGATGGGAGCATAGGCGGCTCCCGTGGCCCCGTTCTCGAGGATGACCCCCATGGCCGCGGCCTCGATCCGGTACTCATAGGCGCCGACCGCCGTCGCCCTCATCGCCGCCTTCACGCCCTCGGCCGAGATCCTGCCGTTGCGGCGGAGGACGGCGATCTCCTCCGCCGACTTGATCATCCTCATCCGGTCGACGATCGGCGTGATGTCGTTCATGGCGGAGGCGGGATATCTCTCCCTGAGCTTGGCGATCCGGAAGCCGTCCAGGGATGTCTGGTCGTTATAGGGCGATCGGCTCCGGCGGGCAAAAAAGATAGACGTTTCGGACCGGGCCTCGTCCACGGAATCCCGGGGGGAGAGGCGCAGGTGGAAGCTCGACCCGTTCCCGCGAGCATTTCTGGCGATGTATTCATCGAAGGCGCTCACGGGGAGGATGTCCGTGAAGCCCGCCTTCGCCGCCGAAGCCGGTTCGTCAAGCAGGTTGGGGCCTTCGACCATCTTCTCCCGGTCCGATTTTTGCGGAAGGAAGAGGACGGCCCTTCGCGACTCAGGGATCATCAGACAGATCGCGCCGGCGTCGTCGACCCCGGTAAAATAAAAGAAATCGTTGTCCTGGAGAAAATGTCCCCCGGGGATCGCCGCGACTTCGCCGAAAAGGATGATCGCCCCCTCCTTGACCTGGGTCATCAGGATGTCCCGTCTGTGCACGAACTCGTCCCGGGAATAGCCGGTCCTCTGGCCGGATGCCATGCCCGACAGCGCGGTGCCGAGGCCCACGACCAACAAAAGCGCACGAAGCCGATGGAATCTGGACATAAGGCTCCTCCTTGTATTCCCTAGTTTAAGGCAAGCCGGGTTCCCGTTCAATCGGTCCGATCGCGCCTCCGGCCTCGGTACGACGCCGGGAAGGGTCCGTCCCGCTTGATATCGGCCCCGATGTGCGATACATTCCCCGGAGATGCAGGGAAATGAGGTTCGAACGATCCGATGTCGGATCTCCCCTGCGGCGCAGGGACGCCGATGATCGCTGGGCCAAAGGAGATCGGGACATGAAAGGCCGCGTTTATGCTTCATTGATCTTTATGGCGGGGCTGGGGATCCTGTCATCGACGGCGTTCGGCCAGGCCGGCTTTGAACAGGACGAGCGCATGCTCGTCCAGAAATACAAGGCGTCCATCGCCAAGCTCAAGGAGGGTCAGGCGCTCTTCCTCAAGAAGAAGTACGACCCGGCCGAGAAGAAGCTCCGGGAGTGCCTGGAGGTCTTTCCGAAGAATCCCGGCGCGCTGTACCTCATGGCCCAGATCCATCTGAACCGCGGCGACGCCGACGCCGCCCTCTCCTCGATCGAGAGCGCCGAGGCCTCTTTTGCCGAGACCAAGCAGTTCTACATGTACTATCATCAGGAGATGATGGTCGAGCTCCGGGACCAAAAGGCAAAGGTCGAGGAGAGCATCGCGAACCGCGAAAATATCCTCTCCGAGCTCAAGAGCAGGACGGGGCCGGACAAGGCGGAGATCTCCAGCCTCGAGAACCAGATCCAGCAGGAGAGGACCGTCCTGGGCAGGCTCGACCAGAAGCTTCGGGATCCCATCCCGGAGAACCCGGCCATGCCGGCGGGCTACCATTACGTCCACGGCAACATCCTGGTCAAGCTCAAACGGTTTCGGGAGGCCGCCGACCAGTATGTGGAGACGATCCGGCTCGACCCCCAACACGAATTCGCCTATAACAACGTGGCCAGCCTCTACCTCGGGATCGGACAATATCAAAAGGCCCTGGACTTCCTCCTCCAAGCCGAGGCCAATGGCGTCAGGGTCAATGCCGCCTTCAAGAAGGACCTGGAAGGCAGGCTGGCAAAAAAGTAAGAGAAGAGGACCCGCGCCGGATTGTGAATATAGTAATCGCAGATTTCAAATGAGGGAATGGATCGACATAATTCTAACTCTTAGTTGACATTCCCCCTGCTCTTCTTTATCATCCCTCGCGTTATTATTCTTTATCATCCATCGCGCTGGAAGCCGGGAAGGGTTTTTGAGAACGAGCTTACGTAGAGGTCCGTCAGGGGCAGGTGTCTTTATCGTCTCCCTTCCGGCCGCATCCCTTCCCTCCGGTCGAACGCGAAGGCCGAGGTCCCATAGCATGAGCATTTCCAGGGAACATCAGAGGATGAACCTCATCGCCGCCGGCCGGCCGGAGCGGGCCACGCGCGCGCTCGAGCCGCTGAGCCCGGTGCGCTTGCGTTCGGCGGGCCTGGCCCTGCTGTCGATCCTCGCCTTGGCCGGCCTCGCCGTTCCCGCCCCGCAGGACGGTCTCCCGGACGCGCAGGAGTCCCGGCGCATCATCGATCACGTCGACCGGATGTTGCGCGGCGATTCCTCGCGCGGCTCCGTGGAGATGTCCGTGATGACGCCGGAATGGAAGCGGGTCACCCGGATGACCATCTGCTCGGAGGGCACCGACAAGGTGCTGATCCGGGTGGAACAGCCGAAGAAGGACGAGGGCACGGCCACCCTGCGCGCGACCGGGAACATCTGGAACTACCTTCCGAAGATCGACCGGGTGATCCGCGTGCCGACGTCGATGATGATGGCGTCGTGGATGGGCTCGCACTTCACCAACGACGATCTCGTGAAAGAGAGCCGGCTCGTCCGGGACTATGAGATCGCGGCGACGTTCGCGGGCCTCCGGGACGGGAGCGAGGTGTACGAGTTCCTGCTGACGCCCAAGCCCGAGGCGCCGGTCGTCTGGGGCCGGATCGTCTACGTGGTCCGCAAGGGGGACCTGATGCCGGTGCTGACCAGGTTCTACGGCGAGGACGGGGCCCTGCGGCGAACGGCGACGTTCTCCGACTACAGGACGATGGGCGGCCGGCTGGTGCCGTCGCGGATGCGGATGACGCCCGAGGACAGCCCGAATGACGGGACGGAACTGCACTACCTCTCGCTCGAATTCAATATAGCGATCCCGGCGCGGACGTTCTCGCTCAACGCCCTGAAAGGCCCCGGCGCTTGATAACCCTCCGCCTTGGCTGGCGCAACCTCTGGCGAAACAAGCGCCGCAGCCTGATCACCATCGGCGGCCTGGCGTTCGCGTTCGCCTTCCTCATCGCGCTCGTCGGCTTCGGTCGCGGCCTCGGCATCCAGATGCTGCGCAACGGGACCGAGCTGATGGTAGGGCATATCCAGGTGCACGACGGGCGGTACCTTCCCGACCGCGTCCTGCACAGGACCATCGGCGGCGCAGGGGGCGCGGACTGGCAGGGCCTGATCGAGCGGCTCAAGCGGGAACCGAAGGTGCGCCAGGCGGTGCCGCGCGTCTACGGCTCGGCGCTCCTCTCCACGGGCAACAAGTCTTCGGGCGCGCAGATCGTCGGTGTCGAACCGGCGTCCGAGGGCTCGCTGAGCCGGGTGTTCACGGCGGAGATCGCCGCGGCCCTGGCCGCGCCCGGGTCCCTGGTCGTGGGCGAGCTCCTGGGTCTCGACCTCGGCGCGCGCGACGGCGACGAGGTGGCGATCGTGACGCAGGCGTCCGACGGGACGCTGGGCAACTCGCTGTTCCGCGTCACGGGAACCGTGCGGACCGGGCTGCCCCAGCTCGACCGGTCGCTCGCCGTCATCCGCCTCGCGGACGCCCAGGAATTGCTCGCCCTGCCGCCGGGGCGGATCCACGAGATCGCCGTCAGGATCGACGATCCGATGGATGCGCCGGCGGTCGCGCGGGCGCTGGCCGGCCGGGCCGGGCTCCCCCCGGGGGCCGAGGTGCGGAGCTGGCGCGAGCTGCTTCCGCAGCTGAGCAGTTACGTCCAGATGGTGGGCGCGGTCAACCGGTTCATCGTCACGCTCGTCGTCCTGTTCGCCAGCATGGGCGTGCTGAATACGATGACCATGGCCACCTTCGAGCGCATCCGCGAATTCGGCATGCTGAACGCGATCGGCATGGGGCCGGGGTCCGTCATCCGGGCCGTGCTGGTCGAAAGCTTCCTGCTGGTGTCGCTCGGGCTGGCCGGCGGCCTCAGCCTGGGCTGGCTGATGATGCAATACTTGATGACCCACGGCGTGAACCTGGAGTGGTGGACGGGCGAAGTGGCCATGGTCGATACGCGTCTCGATCCGATCATCAAGGCGGCCTGGGACTGGCGGCTCATCCCCTGGGCGGCCGCCAGCCTCGCGGTGGCGGCGGTGGCGGCGGCCTATTGGCCGGCGCGCCGCGCCACGCATGTGGACCCGGTCGAAGCCCTGCGGGCGCCGGTGATGTCATGAGAGGGAAAGGGACGCGATGAAAGCCTCCGAGATCCTCTGCGTGATCGCCTGGCGCAACCTGTGGCGCAATCCCCGCCGGACGCTTCTTACGGCCGGTACGATCTCGGGCGGGCTCGCGCTCGTGCTCGTCTTCTTCGGCCTGGGGGACGGCAGTCACCGGCTGATGCTGCAGAACGCCGTGCGGACGGGCGGCGCGCATGTGGCCGTCCAGGCGCGCGGGTATCAGGCGAAGAAGGCGATCGAGCTGACCATGCCGGCCGACCGCGTCGCCGGCTTCGCTTCCATGCTCATGCGACGCGGATTCGGCCCGGCGACGGTCGTCCCGCGGGTCTTCGCCTCCGGCCTGGCCTCTTCGTCCGACGGCTCGAGCAGCGTGAGCATCGTCGGCATCGACCCCGAGGCCGAAGGCCGCGTCTCCCTGCTGGACGACAAGCTCCAGGCCGGTAGTTTCCTTCGCGAGGTCTCCGTCAACGAGGCGGTGATTGGGGAGGGCGTGGCCCGGAAGCTCAAGCTCGCCCCCGGCAACAAGTGCGTGCTGATGGCCCAGGGACCGGAATCGACCGAGATCCAGTCGGTGCTGATCCGCGTCGCCGGCGTCACCCGGACGGGCAGCGCCGACATTGACGAGTTCATGGTGATGGTGCCGCTGGCCACCGCCCAGGCGCTCCTGGGCCTGCCGGGCCGCGTCCATCAGGCCGCCCTCATCCTCGATGACCCCGACGAGAGCCGGCGTGCGGCGCGCGTCCTCCGCGCCTCGGCGGGCGCCGACGTCGAGGTCCTCGGCTGGGACGAGCTGATGCCCGGCCTGCGCGACCTCATCAGGATCGACGTCGCCGGCATGTTCATCATCGATACCATCTATTTCCTGATCATCGCCTTCCTGGTCGGAAACACGCTGCTGATGTCGGTCCTGGAGCGCCGCCGCGAGTTCGCGCTCCTCGATGCCGTCGGGCTCACGCCGACGCGGCGGTTCCTTCTCATCATGCTGGAAGCGACCTGGATCGGCATCCTGTCGGCGGTGTCGGGCGCCCTCATCGGCTACGGGGGGCACTCCTATTTCCGGTTCCGGGGGCTTAACCTGAGCCTGTTCTTCGAGACCGGCGTCTCGGTCGCGGGGACATCGATCGAGCCGATGGTCTATTCCGTCCTGTCGGCGCACCGGACCGCGGTCGGCGTGGGGCTCGTATTCCTGTTGACGATCGTGCTGGCCCTGGCGCCCGCCTGGAAGGCGGCCACCGAGGTCGACGCGCATCTATTGGGGCAATCGTGATGAAAGCACAAGGCGATATCCTGCTTCGTCTCGAGAACGTCTCGAGGGCTTATGTACAGGGCGACGAGACGGTCCACGCCCTGCGGGGGATCTCCCTGACGGCGGCGCGGGGCGAGTTCATCGCGGTGGCCGGGCCGTCCGGGTCCGGCAAGACGACCCTGCTCAACGTCTGCGCCGGCCTCGACCGGCCGACGGAGGGGACCGTGTGGCTGGACGGACGCGATCTGTCGCGGTTGACGCGCCAACAGCTTGCGCAGCTGCGCCTGCATCAGGTCGGGTTCATCTTCCAGGCGTACAACCTCGTCCCGGTGCTGTCGGCCGAGGAGAATGCCGAGTTCATCCTGCTGCTGCAGGGCGTTCCGACCGCGGTCCGGCGCCCCCGGGTCAGGAAGCTCCTCGGCGAGGTGGGCCTCGAGGGGCTCGAATCGCGCCGGCCCGGCCAGCTCTCCGGCGGCCAACAGCAGCGCGTGGCGGTCGCCCGCGCGGTCGCCGCCGAGCCGCGGCTCGTGCTCGCCGACGAGCCGACCGCGAACCTCGACTCCGGGACGGCGCTGTCCCTGCTCAACCTCATGGAGCGGCTGAACCGCGAACACGGCGCGACCTTCCTCTTCTCGACCCACGACCCCCGCGTCATGAGCCGCGCGCACCGTATCATCCATATGGTGGACGGCCGCATCGAGCGGGACGAACGGGTGAACGGATCCGCCTCCGGAGGGCCGGGCCATGCGCCCTCGTGACGCCGCGGCCCTGACCGTGATCGCGTTCACGGCGGTCGCCCTGAGCGCGACGGCCGCGACGGCCGGCGTCTCGGAGATCAAACTGCGCGCGTCGTTACGCAATTACGACTTCCTCCGGCTCGAGGACAAGGCGGGCGACGCGTCGTCGCGCCATGACACGGAGTTCGTCTCATTCCGTCTCATGCCGGAGGTGTCCTTCGGCCGGGTCCTAAGGATCGAGAGCCACCTTGTGCTGGACATGACCTCTCCGGCCGGATCTCCGGCCGCGACGATGGTGGCGGGGCGGGCTCGCACCTACCTCCCGATCGATCCCGATCCCGGCCGGCGGGGAACCACGGAATTCGCCGGCTACTTCGACCGGCTGAACGTGCGCATCCATGCCTCGGGCGCCGATCTGGTGGTGGGGCGCCAGGCGATCACCTGGGGCGTCAACACATTCTGGCCCGCGTTGGACCTGTTCGCCCCGTTCGCCCCGACGCGGGTGGACCGGGATTACAAGCCCGGCGTGGACGCGGTGAGGCTGACGGTCCCGCTCGGCTCCCGAACGGAGGTCCAGGCCATCGGCGCGGTGCTCGGCGACTCCCGGAAGCGCGACGGGGCGGGCGCGGTCCTGCTGCGCGTCAACGCCGGACCCGCCGATCTCGGCCTGATGGGCGGGTCCTTTCACGGCGATACGGTGGCGGGCGGATTCGTGACGGCCAGCGTGGCCGGCAATCTCCTGAGAGCCGAGATCTCGTGGACGAGGACCGGCGACGATCGGGACCGCCTCCGGCGCCCGTCGTTCTGGCGGGGCGGGCTCGGGCTGGAGCGTCAGCTCTCGTCGTCGGTGAACCTGGCGGTGGAAGTGGCGGGGAACGGGTATGGGGACTCGGACGTCCTCGGATATCCGGCGATCCTCGCGTCGGACCGGATGCGCCGCGGCGAGGTCGGCGGATTGGGCCGTTGGCACGCGGGAACGACGGTGACCTGGCAATTCCATCCTCTCGGAACGCTGACGGACACGGTCCTCGTCAACATCGACGATGCGTCCGCGGCCTGGATCCCCAGGCTCGCCTGGTCGGTCACCGATGAATCCGAGGTTTTCCTGGGCGCGCTGGTCGCTGTCGGACACGGGCCCGGGCCGGGAGGCGTTCCGCGCAGCGAATACGGCGGCACGGCGAGCCGGATTCTGGCCGGTTTCAAGCTCTACCTCTAGCGAAAGCAGATCCATGATCGATTACACCATCGAGAACAGGCCGCCGCGGGATCCGGAGATCGATGAGATCATCGCGTTGATGAACCGCGTGTGGCTCGACGTCTATCACGACGAGGGATTCTACCGGTTCGACCGGAACCTGTTCGACTGGTACGCGAGGGACTCCTTTCGCCGGAACGATTGCTTCTGGCTGGCGTTCGCCGCCGGGTCCCGCCGGATCATCGGATTCGGCCTCGTCATGCCCCGAATGATGATGGTCCACGGCGAGGGACCCCACCTTTTCGCTTACGGCAGCCTGATCACGGTCGATCCGGAGTTCCAGCGGCGGGGCATCGCCCGGGCCATCTGGGAGCAGGCGGCCGCGACCGGGAAGAGCCTCGGGGTCAAAGGCTCGCTGGCCCTCGTGGAAGAAGGGTCCAAGGGCTTGAAGACGGTCGACCGTGATCTGCTCGATCACCGGCTTTCCCTCTGGACGCATGAGCATGCCTGCATCCGGCCCCTCGAGGTCGGGGAACTCGGGCGATACCTGAACATGAAATGGTATGAACGGATCGCCGTCCGGCTCCTGAAAGGCGTCGCGCCCGTCGACGATCCGAGGATCCGGGACGTCGGTCCCGGGGATCACGATAGCGTCAGGGACCTTTGGAACGGCTATTCCCGGGACCTCGATCTCAGCCGGGTATGGGACCTCGAAGAGGTGGCCCTCTATTATGCGAATCCCATCATCCGGAGCAAGGTGCTGGACGTCGACGGAGAGGTCCGGGCCGTCGTGAACGCGGTGGTCGTTCCCTTCAGCATCAAGGGGCATCTCGGAACGATCGCCATCCTGGAGAACCTTCACTATGAACGGATCCCGTTCGCCGATCAAAGGCTCCTCGTCAGGGCGCTGCTCCACGACCTGAAGGCCGCCCATGTCGCCTTCGCCACGGATTTCGCCATCGGCTACAACTCGCCCCGTCCGATCCGGGCCAATAAGTTCGTCAAGTACGTCCGGAAGCAGACGCTCTACTTCTTCCCGGTCGCCGACCCCGAAGACGAGATCGTGCGCGAGCTTCAAGAACGATGCGGAACGACCTATATCGACGTGCGATGAATCATGACCCAAGGCCTGCCATTCGTGCCGGATCCGGCGGCACGGTTCCCGTGAACGGCCGAACGTCCCCCAAGCCGGCCCGGTTTCGCACAACGGCATTGGATAAGCTGATGTACCAGGTCCACCCTTTCCACGACGGGCAGTGCCGGTGCGTGATCACCCTCGACGGCCGTCTCGACGGGGCCCGGATGGCGCGTGCTGTGGAACTTTCCCTGGAGGCCGCCCCCGTCCTCGGCTCCAGGTATGTCTGCCACCCCTGGCAGTCCCGGTGGGAGAAGTGCTCTCCTCCCGGCTCGGCAATAGCGTTCAGGCAGGTGCGGGCGGAGGACCCGGAGCGGGAGATCGACCGTTTTCTGGGCGAGCCGATGGACCCTTTGCGGGGCCCGCAGGTCGAGGTCCGTCTCGTCCGGTCCGCCCGGGACGCGCTCTGCGTGAAGCTGAGCCATCTGGCGGCCGACGCGACGGGCGTGCTGGATTATATCCGCATGCTCAGCGGTCTCTATCGGCGATTACGGACCGATCCGGATCACCTTCCGCCGGCTGTGGCCGCGGAGGATCGCGGGCAGGGCCAGTTCCTGCGCGGGGCGGGACCGCGCGCCTTGATCCAGGGATGTTTTCATACCCGCTACCCCCGGACGCAATGGGGCTTCCCGCAAACGGGCTCCGACGTGTCGGGCCGGGCGTTCCCCAAACGGCGGGTCGGCCCGGAGAGGATCGCCCGATTGAAGGCCTATTGCAGGACCGAACGGACGAATTTCACGGATGTTCTCGTCACCGCGTTCTATCGCGCCCTGTGCGCCGTCCTGGATCCCCCGGCCGGCGCGCGCCTGCCGGTCCAGTTGACCATCGACCTCCGGCGTTATCTTCCGTCGGGAAAGGCGAACGCGATCTGTGATCTGGCCGGCGCCTACTATCCCGTCATCCGGAACCGCCCCGGAGTCCCTTTCGATCGGACGCTGGGGGATGTGCGGGCCGCCGTCACGAAGGCCAAAGCCGGCCATCCCTGGCTGGGGTCGGCTCTGTTCCTGGAACTCGCGACCCTCATGCCCTCCGGCTTTCAAACCCGCCTCGCTCAGAGGATCATAGGACGCGAGCTGGCTTCCGGAAGAGCGCATCCTTTTTTATCCAATCTCGGGGTCATCGATCCCCGGATCTTCGATTTCGGGGACGCGGTGACGGCGGACCTGGGCATGTTCGGACCGGTGACCTTCCCGCCGAACTTCCTGATCAGCATCTATTCGTTCCGCGACCAGCTGTCGGTCACGTCCAGTTTCTGCCCCACGGCGGCCGATCCGCGGCTCGTCGACGCGTTTTTCGACCGTTTCATGGAAGAGCTGCCCGCCTGATCCGCGCCGGCGGAGTCATCGCAGGGGGGTCATCCCGCCCGCGAGGAGCGGCGTGCGCGCCAGCCGTAAAAGGATCTCGCCGTAGAGAGCGCCCGGGGTGGGCCAATCGAACGCCGCCAGCGCCGCCGGTGTCCGGGGGGCGAGCATCCGGGCGGGAATGGCCAACGGGACCGAAGGCGGTGCGGCCACGCCCTTGAGGGGGATGCGATAGGTCCGCCCGGCCCGGATCAGCGTCGACGGCAGGCCGTTGTACTGCTGGATGGCCCGGGCGGTCACGCCGTAGCGGCGCGCGATGTGCCCCAATGTCTCGCCCGTCCGTACGGTGTGGCGGACGGTGAACACGGGCGGCTTGATCTTGTCCAGGCGGATGAGATGCGGATAAGCCCGGCGGCCGAGCTCCTGGGCGACGGGATTGAAGAAGCGGACGTGATAGTGGGTCCTGTGGCCGCTCGCATGGCAGATCCTGGCTTCCTTGGTGCCCTTGACGAACCGGAAGGCCCGGTCCAGCCAGGCCTTGTCCTCGCCGAGCGACAGGGCGTGCGCGTAGAGGAGCCGCTGGATGCGCATATCCAGGAGGATCGTCTCGACGTCGGTGCAGAGGAGCAGGGCCCGGACGAGCGCCCAATTGCGCGGAAGGTCGAGGTTGGCCGCCGTCCCCGCCGCGTACCAGCGAGAGCTCCCGTTCCTGTAATAGAAACCGATGTCGACGTCCCGTCCGGCCTGATGGGAAATGTGGCGGTTCAGCCGTCCGCCCTGGGCATCGCTGATGTCTCCGATCGAGAGGGGAGGGGAGCCCGGGTAGATCTCGTTGACCTTGTCGATGGCGGTCCGGACGAAGGCGATGGTCTCGGCCGTTCCCAGGGATTCGGCGGGCAGGCGGACTTCCCACTCCGGGCCGGCGGGCATGACGGTCCCGTTGAGAAGGATCCCGCTCGAGGGAGAGCCGATGGACAGGGTCCCCAGGGACGCCGGGTCGGTCTCGACGATCGACCTCAACGCGGCGTCGTCGAGGGCGAGCAGGGTGGCCGGCGAGGTCCCTTCTGCACGGGGAAGCGGCGCCGTCCCCAGGAGGACGAGGACGGCCGTCCGAATGACGGCCAGGCATGAACCGGCTATCCATCCTAACGAGAACATCGTATTCTTATCCGGGCCTATTGTAACCGAAAGCGGCGCCGGGTCAAGAACGCATCCGATCCCCCGGGCTCCGGCTACTCGAGGATGACCGCCACCGCTCCACCGAGGTCGGGGTTCTTCTTGTCCCTGACCTTGATGACGAGCGTGTCGCCCTTCTTGAACCCCGGGTTCTTGAAATAGAGCGTCGTCATGAATCCGATCCTGCCGACCATCGACCCTTCGTTCGTCAGGGACGGGCCCGTCTGCCCGAGAAGGGGAAAGAAATCCGTGGTTCCCGGGAACTGGTAATCCCGCATCGGTGACAGGGCGAGGGATTCCTTTCCCAGGTTCCGGTAAAGGTTGAGATCGCTCCCCCTGGCCGAGTAGGCCTTCTGGAAGTCCTTGTAGGCCGGCATCATATATTCCACGTCGTCGTAGACCATGACCACGTCCGCCCTGTCCACGACGATGCTCTCGCCGCGCGTGGCCGCCATGAAGATCCGGAACATGACATAAGGGCTCTTGATCTTGCGGATGGCGACGCCGGCGTCGACGGCGACGAGGATGGCGCCCCCGTCGTTGTAGAAGACGCCCTGGCCCAGGCTGAGGGTCTGGGGGACGGCTGTCGCCGCGGCGCAAAGGAACAGAATGACGGAGCTCGCCATTTTCATGGGGCCCTCCTTGCCGGGCCTGTCGGGCCTCGCGCGGCCCTGCCGATCCCAGGCTCTCCGGCTCCCGATCACTTCTTCTCTTCCACCCTCGGCTTGAGGCCGTTGTATTCGACGAGGAGCTTGAGCCACCAATCCGGGAAGATCATCGGATTGCGCTTCCGCGTCTGGACGTCATAGACCCAAAGGTGATTGTACTTGACCAGCAGGTCGTCGCCGAGCTTCCACCAGGCGTCGATGACCCGCTGGGCGTTGCCGAGGCAGTAATCCGTCAGGAACTTGTTCGCCGCGGCGGGGTCCTGCTTGTAAAGGTCCAGGGCGAAGGCGTCGATCGCCGGCGTCCTGTCGACGACCGGCTTCTCCCAAAGCGCCTGGGCGGCCCGGACGTCCTCGATGGCCTTGGAATAGACGACCTGGGTGTGGAAGTCGACGTAGTCGAACGCCCACCGCGCCGACGCCCGGTCGAACTGGAAGTGGTCCCCGATCTCGAACGACCTGGGGATCTCCGTGATGCCGGCGTACAGGGGCATGAAGCAGGACGTGTCCTGGTAGCCCCAGGCCAGCCAGACGAGGCCGCCGATGGGATCCGGGAACGCGGCGCGGCTCTGGGTGACCGTCACGTACTCGGCCCGGTTGACGGAGATGACGCGCGGCGTGTTGTATTTCTTTCCTTCGAGCTCGAATCCGTAGGGGAGGTAATTGGGGTTCTGGAACGGGCCTCCCTGGATGCCGCGGGCCGGCCACCAGGGCGTCCCCGCGGTGTTGTCGCGGGTCATCTGCATGACGTCATAAGCGGAGAGCTTCCGCTCGGGTTTGACGGAGAAGGGGAAATCCATGTTCAGGGTCTCGGGGCTGAACTTCTTCGACGGGGCGACGAGGTCGTAGAACCGCCACATGCGGACCCGGGCTCCTTCCGAGTTGACGGCGCTCGCCGGCTCGGGATTGTAGGCTCTTTTCCAGTTGAACGGCTTGCCGCCCTTGGGGTCGTAGAAGCCCATGCTCACGGCCAGGGAAACGACATTGGGGGAGGCCATGAAGAAGTCGGGCTTGGAGAGGTCGATCTCGCCGATGCGCGACTCGTTCGGGCAGACGGAGACGTGGTCGTCGGGGACGCGCTGGGCGCACCAGACGGCCCCGGGCTTGCCGCTCTGGGGAGTCCACAGCGGGCCGACGGGCATGACCTCGAACACCCAGACCTCGTTGGGGTCGGCCACGGCGAGCATCTCGCCGGTGTCGGTGTTCCCGTAGCCGTACTTCTCGGCCAGTTCCCCCATGACCCGGATGGCCTCGCGGGCCGTTCCGCCGCGCTCCATCCCGAGGAGCGACAGCATCGTGATGTCGAGCTTGGCCGAGGGGGTGGGGTTCTCCATCCTCCTCTGGCAGCCGATGGTCGATTCGCCGATGGCCACCTGCCGGTCGTTCATATAGCCGAAGTCCCCGTGGATATAGCCGTGGGTGTGGGGCACTTCCGGGATCTCCAGGACGATCAGGTTCTCGCGCTTGACCGTCTCCCACTTGAGGCCTTCGTCGGGGGGCCAGGACCCGAACTGGTTGACGTGGAAGATCTTCCGGACGGCCCCGGCCGGATGGTCCGCGGCCGGTACCTTGCGCCAGGTCCAGTCGCATTCGCCGCAATCGCAGGTGTGGGTCGTCATGATCGAGCCGTCGGTCGAGGCCGCTCTTCCGACCATGATGACCGTACAACCCTCGAGCCGTTCTTGCCCGCAGGTCGGGCAGGCGCCCGTATCGTCGCCGCCGAACGAGACGACGCCGGCCAGGATGAGCCCGGCCACGGCCAGGAATACGAAGGATATCGCCTTCCGGATCTTCATGGATGCACCCCTAAAGTTCGTGGATTTCATGAGATTCCTTTATAGGGGAAGCGGGCCGCGTTGTCAAACGCCGGACTTGAACCCGATCAGGTCGTGCGTGCCGTCGCAGAAGGGCTTGTTGCCGGACCGGCCGCAGCGGCAGAGCGTCACGCGGTTCCTTGGCTCATAGGCGGCGCCCGCCGCGGAGACGAGGGGGATGCCGCCTTTGACCCAAAGGGGGCCGCTGGTCCCGGACCCGGGATTCTCGACCAGGCCGATCGACGGTTCCAGGGGAGGCTCGATGGCCGTGCCGGTCCCCTTGTCATGGGCGACGAGACTGCCCGAGGGGCAGGCGCAGGCCTCCTCGACGGCCACCGCCCGGGCCACGGGATCGTCCGAGCGTTCGGCGTAACCCCAGGCCTCCTCGCCCCGATGGCAGAAGCGGGCCGCCGCGCAGAGCTCGGCCGACCAGGTCAGATCGACCCCGGGGCCGGTCGTCCGCTCCGCGCGCTCGAGGAAGCCCTCCCGGCTCGCCGTCTCGGTCCCGTCGAAACCGGCTTCGAAGTGGCTCCCGTCGCAGAACGGCTTGTCTTTGGATGCCCCGCATCGGCAAAGGGCGTAGCTGTCGCGCGCGGGCGAGGCGGGGCCGTCCTCCCATCTTTCCGGCTCCCCGTCGCCGCCCAGAACGATGTTCTCCCGCGCCAGAGGCACCCCCCCGGTGACGAGATAGGGGCCGTCCTTCGTCACTTCGATGCGCGGGTTTCGTTTCGAATCTGTCATGGCCGCGGCCTCCCTTGCCGTCCCGGCGGCGCGCCTCGATCCTCGCCGACACCGCAGGACGCGATGAGATCGGCGAGCTGCTTTTCCTTCAATCCCGCCATGTGCTTCCCGTCGAGCCGCCTGTCCACCTTCCCGGCCCTGAAGTAGAGCACCGTCGGGTAGACCTCGATCCCGTATTCGTCGAACAAGCCCTGGTTGCCATCGAGCGTCATCCGGCAGAAACGCTCCTCGCGGCCCGCGGCCTGTTTTTCATAGGCGGGGAGGAACCCCGTCGAGAAGGGGCACCAGGAGGCATAAAAGAGGACGAAGACCCCGTCGGTCGTTCTCAGGAGGTCGGCCAGCTCGCGGCGATCTTTGAGGATCCTGCTCATGGCTCCATTATATCACCGGAGCCGCCCGCTCCGCGCGTCGCCCGACGTCAGTCTCGGGCGAAGGAATCCGGGACGTATTCGGCCCTTTTGATCTTGTTCGTCGGGGTCTTGAGGAACGGCTCGGTCTGCTCGATGATCTTCCGGACGCGGGAGGACGGGGCGAGCTTCCGGTTGACCTCGGCCCGGACCGATTCCAGGAGCTGTGTGATGTTCGAGGCGATCGCGGGCTCGTCCTTCCCCTTCTCCAGGCATTGGATGTAGCCGTAGTCGGGATAGACCCGCGCGACGACCTCGTTCTGGGCAAAATAGACCAGGACTTCCTCGACGAACGGCGACTCCTTGAGCTTCTCCTCGATGACCTCGGGATAGATGTTCTCTCCGGAGGGCCCGACGATGACGTTCTTCGACCGGCCCTTGATGAAGAGGTACCCGTCCTCGTCGAGAAATCCCCGGTCGCCCGTCCTCAGCCAGCCGTCGGGCGTGAACGCCTTAAGGGTCTCCGCCTCGTTCTTGTAGTAGCCCTTCATGACGTTCGGGCCCTTGACCAGGATGTCCCCGATGCCGGTCGCCGGGTCGGGATCGGCGATGCGGACGGAGACCCCGGTGACGGCCTTTCCGGCGGAACCCATCCGGGAGCCGGGGATGGAGGAGAAGGTGACCAGGGGGGAGCACTCGCTCAGCCCATACCCCACGGCGAAGGGGATGCGGGCCTCGCGCAGGAACGATTCGACCTCGGGATTGAGCCCGGAGCCGCCGATGATGGCGCATTTCAGCCGGCCGCCGAAGCCGCGCATGATCTTGCGGCCGACGATCCTGTGGATGGTCCGGCGCCCGGCCCGGGTCCGGGCCAGCCAGCGCAGGAATTTCTTTTCGTAAAGCGTGGGGAGGACCTGCTTGTGGTAGATCTTCTCGAAGACCAGGGGCACGGCCCCGATGATATGGGGGCGGACCTCACGCATGGCGGCCATCAGGATCTTGGGCGAGGGCTTCTTGCCGAGGTAGTGGATGGCGCAGCCGCGATAGATGAGCGAGAGGAAGGCCGAGGTCGAGCCGAAGGCGTGGGCCATCGGGAGGAAGGCGAGGGCCACGCTGCCCGGGTCGATGACCCCCAGCAGGTCGGGCCCCTCGAAGAGGTTGCTGACGAGGTTCGCGTGGGTCAGCATGACGCCCTTGGACTGCCCGGTCGTCCCCGACGTATACAGGATCTCGGCCAGGTCCTCCTCGCCGGGGCCCGGGGCCTCGGCGGGAGCGGGCTTGGAGATGGATCGCATGATCCTCTTCGGGAGCCTCTGGATCTGCCCCCAGAGCCCGTCGTCCCCGTCCTTTCCCGACAGGGAGGCGAGGTCGTCCAGCCTGATGACGTGGGCGAGCTTCCGGAGGCTGTTCAGGTTGAGCGACTGGTGGAGGGCCGACGAGATGAAAAGGGCGACCGCCTCGGAGTGGGTGAGGATGTGGTCGATATCGGATTCCGGGAAATCCTCCATGATGGGGACGGCGACCGCGCCCATGGTCGTCACGGCCAGGAAAGCGACGCCCCAGTTGGGACTTCCCGTCCCGAGGAGGGCGACCTTGTCGCCGGGCCGGATCCCCCGGGCGGCGAGGCCCTGCCTCAGATTGCGAACGCGCTCGCCGAACTCGGCGTAAGTGAAGGGGGCTTCGCCGGCCATGGCCAGGGCCGGCCGGTCGGCATAGCTCCGGACGACCTTGTCGAAGAATATGTCCAGCGTGTAGCCGGAAAGTCCGAATTTCCCGTCAACTCTTTTCATCGATTCTCCGGGTTCCGCCGCCGCTCGGGCGGGCGGCGCAAGGGGGGTATTCTACTCCCCGCCCGGAGAAAAGAAAAGCCGGATACGCCCTGCGGACCTTAGACGGTGCCCTTTTTCGCGGCCCCCCAGAACCTTCGCGCCTTCATCTGGGCGCGGACATAATTGACCGTGGCGTCGACCTCGAGCATATAGTCGCTTTCGGTCAGGGCGACGCCCCCGACCAACAGGTCGTGGATGACGCCGGTCAGGTCGGTGCCGGGGGGAACGACGATGCCCTTCGCGGCGAGATAGCCGCCGACGAGACTGTTGAACTGGGCGGCGATGCCGTCAATGACGACGGCCTCGTCCTGCTGGAGGAGCCAGCCGTACAGGACGACCTGATAGGTCCGGAAGGCCGATTCGCCGTTCAGGAGGATATCCCGGGCCGCGCTTTCGCTCCCGACGAGCGCCGTGAGGCCGGGCAGATAGGCTTTGAGGAACAGGGCCCGAAACCTCTTGTCGACACGCGACCCCGCCGCGACCAGGTTCCGGCCGAGCTGGGGATAGGACCTCTTCAGGACGACGTCCCCGGCCGCCTCGACGATATTGTGGCACATCTCGAGCCGAACATCGGCCGGGATGGGGCCGACGACGGCTTCGAGCGCACCCCAATCCATTGCGGCGGAGAGCAGGTTGGCCTTCGTGATGATGTAGCCTTCCGCGAGCCCTGTGGTCAGGGCCAGGTGATGGGCCGTCCGGTCGGCCCCCCAGGTGTCGTTGTGGGAGACGAAACCGAAGGCGAGGGGCTTCTCATAGCCCCATTTCACGGCTCTCCACATATTGATGTACTGGTGGTGGGTCTGGTCGTACAGCCAGGCGTAGACGTCGGCCGGCAGGTCGAACACGTAGTTGAAGATGTCGGGGGCCATGGCCCCGTACATCTCGTCCAGGTTCGAGGGATTCATCCCTCCCTGTTTCTTGAGCTTGTCGGCGATGTAAAGGTGAGTTCCTTTCTCCCAGGAAAGGGCCGGCGTCACGAAAACGGCCATTCCCAGGGCGACCGCGATCACCACGGCGATCGTTCTTTTCATGATTCCCTCCTTGCTGAAGCCCCGACGGGCCAGGCAATGAACTTAGTCGGGCGACCCCCCCCGATAATGAACGCCCCCCCGGGCGCCCCTTTGCTGCCTTGATGATTTCAATTTAGGTTGCGGATGCCTGTTTGTCAACTTCGCGTCCCCGCCGTCCGGTGCGCAGAATGACGGCTTCCCGGATTGACTTGAGGAAACGGCCTCCGATATAATCCGGCCTCGGTACCTGTACGCGATGGCCAACATCCTCATCGTCGACGACGACCGCCTGGTGTCGGATTCCCTCCGCCAGGTCGTCGAGAAGATGGGCCACAAGCCCTCCGTCGCGGCGAGCGTCGGCGAAGCTCTCGGGATGTTCCCGGGCGGGGGTTTCGATATCGTCTTCTGCGACGTCCGCATGCCCGACGGTTCGGGCCTGGACATCCTTCCGAAGATCCGGGCGGCCGCTCCCGCGCCCGAGGTTATCATCATCACCGGATACGGAGATCCCGACGGGGCGGAGCTCGCCATCCGGAAGGGGGCCTGGGATTACGTCGAAAAACCTCTGTCGGTAAGAGACGTGATGTTATCCGTGGAGAGGGCCCTCCAATATCGGGAGAAGCGACAGTCGGCGGCGAAGCCGGTCGCCCTGAAGACGGAGGGCATCATCGGGACGGGCCCGAAGCTTTCCTCCTGCCTGGACACCCTGGCCCGCGCGGCCGCGTCCGACGCCAATGTCCTCATCACCGGTGAGACGGGGACAGGCAAAGAGCTTTTTGCCTGGGCCATCCACCGGAACAGCGCCCGGGCGGCCCGGAACTTCGTCGTGGTGGACTGCGCCGCCCTGCCCGAAACCCTCGTCGAGAGCACCCTTTTCGGTCACCTCCGCGGGGCGTTCACCGGGGCCGACAAGCCCAGGGACGGCCTCGTGAAGCAGGCCGACGGCGGAACGCTATTCCTCGACGAGATCGGCGAGCTTTCCATCACCGTGCAGAAGGCGTTCCTGCGTGTCCTCCAGGAGCGGCGGTTCCGCCCTGTCGGCGGCGGCCAGGAGGTCTCCAGCGATTTCCGGCTCGTCGCCGCGACGAATCGCGACCTCGAAGCCATGGTCGCGTCGGGGGGATTCCGCGAAGACCTGTTGTTCCGTATCCGAACGCTCGTCCTGGAACTGCCCCCTCTCCGGGAATCAAAGGAGGACATCCGGGACCTCGCCCTCCATTATCTGGTCAAACTCTGCGATCAGTACGGCGTTTCGATGAAGAGCTTCTCCCCGGAGTTCCTGGACGCCCTGATGGCCTACGGTTGGCCGGGGAACGTCCGCGAGCTTGTCCAGGCGTTGGAGAAGGCCGTCGTGGGCACGGGAGACGAGCCCGTGTTGTTTTCCAAGCACCTCCCTGAGCATATCCGGGTCCGCCTGGCCCGCGCGGCCATCCGTCCCAAGGGCGCCCCCGCGCCCTGTCCCGAAGAGGCCTCTCCCGGGTCGGCGGGGCCGGCGAGCCTGAAGGATCATCGGGACGCCGAACTGGCCCGCGCGGAGCGCGATTACCTGACCTCCCTCATCCGGAAGACCCGCGGGGACATCGGCGAAACCTGCCGGGTCTCGGGGCTTTCCCGGTCCCGTCTCTATACCCTCCTGAAAAAGTACGGTATTTCGCCCTCCGGCTGACCGCCGGCCCCGGCGAAGTCCCGGCTCCCTCGGGACCCGTCCTCTCCGGCGGACCTTTTTCCCATCTCCCGGGACGTTCATCCCCCGGTCGCCGGGCTCCCTTGGGGCGCGGGCCTGGCACGATTCTTGGATTGCATGGAGATCGAGTGCCATGAACCTGCTCATATTTATGCCGCGGCCCGGGAAAAGAGGGGGAGCGGCTCGTAGCCGACCTTCTCCCCCTGACCTCCCACGGAAGCCTGGAGATCTTCGCCGACCTCCCGAGCTTCGCCGCGCGGGTGCGGCGGCCCAAGGATCCGGGAACCGTTGTCCTCATATATGATCCGACGCACGACGACCTGCGCGGCCTTGCCGACCTCCGGGATTGCCTCAAGTGGACGAAGATCCTTCTTGCCCTTTCCGACCAGGGCGAGGAGACCATCGCGCTGTCCCACAGGCTATTTCCGACCTATATCGGCTATGTCGATAACGGCCTTGCGGGTATCCTCTGCATCCTGAAACAGCTGGCAAAAGAGCGGGCGGAGGCCCCGGCTTCTATGATAAGATCGGAGCCGGAGAGTCCGCGATTTTGACCGAGAAGAGGCCCGTTTGAACGTCGCCTTGCGGAACACGGGGATCAAAGCGCTCGGCTGTGTCCCCTGGGGGACGCATTTCTGCCAGTTCTATCGGACGCGCCGCGACCTTCTGGACATCCTCGTGCCCTATTTCAGGGCCGGCCTCGAGGCCAACGAGGCCTGCATATGGATTTGTTCGGAGCCGTTCTGCGTCGACGAAGCCGTCAGCGCCCTCCGCAAGGTCGTCCCCGACCTCCCGGCCCGAATGCGGAAGGGACAGATCGAGATCCTGGCTCATGACGCCTGGTACATCCGCCGGGGCCGATTTGGGGCCAAACGCGTTCTCAAGGCCTGGGCCGACAGGTTGGACGCCGCCCTGGCCCGGGGCTATGAAGGGCTCCGTCTCTCCGGAAATACGTTCTGGCTGGAGAGCAAGGACTGGGAGCGGTTCACGGATTACGAGGCCAGGGTCGACGACGCGGTCCGCCGCAATCGAATGCTGGCCCTTTGCACCTATTCCCTGGACCGCTGCGGCGTCCAGGAGATCGTCGACGTCCTCAACAACCACAAGCAGACCCTCATCCGCCGGAACGGGAAATGGACGCTTATCGAGAGCGCGGTTCGGAAAACCGTCGAATCCGACCTCCGGAGGAGCGAGGAGCGATTTCGTGAGATCTTCGAGGAATCCCCCATCGGGATCGAGCTCTACGACGCCGAGGGTCGGCTCGTCGAGGTCAATCGGGCCGCCCTGGACATCTTCGGCGTCGCCGATCCATCGGAGGTGCGCGGATTCCGTTTATTCGAGGACCCAAACCTGTCCCCCGAAGCGCGGGACCGGTTGAAAAGGGGACGCCCTGTCCGATATGAGGCTCCTTTCGATTTCGGCAAGGTCCGCCGGCGGAAGCTCTATCGGACCTGCCGCACAGGAGTCATCGACCTCGACGTCCAGATCATGCCTGTCGCGGGCCGGGCGCAGACGCGTTCCGGCTACCTGGTCCAGGTGCAGGATCTCAGCCCGAGGAAGCGGGCCGAAGCCGAGCTCGGCGAGAGCCAGCGGCGTCTGAAAACCCTGTTCGAGTCGGATATCATCGGCATCGCTACCGTCAGCCGGGACCGCGTTCATGACGCCAACGAGGCCTTCCTGCGGATCACGGGATACGGCAGGAAGGACATCGAGGCCGGCCGGATCCGCTGGCGCTCCATGACCCCGCCCGAGTTCCGGCGCCGGGACGACGAGGCCCTGAGATGGCTGAAAACGCGGGGAACGGCGCGGCCCTTCGAAAAGGAATACGTCCGGAAGGACGGGAGCCGCGTGCCCCTGCTGGTCGGGGCGGCGGCCATCGAGCGTTCGCCCCTGCGGTGGGAGTGCTTCGTCCTCGACATCTCGAAACAGAAGAGCGCCGAGCGCGCGCTCCGCGAGGCCCTGGACGGGATGGAGAGGGAGGTCCGCGGCCGGACGTCCGATCTCGACCGGGCCGTCCGCGAGCTCCGCGGCGAGGTCGCCGAGCGACGGTTGACCGAACAGTCCCTCCGGCGGACCACCCGCATCCTCGAGGCCCGCTTCACCTCCGGGCTCAGCCCCTTCGTCGTCCTCGACAGAAACTTCAACTTCGTCCGGGTCAACGAGGCGTACGCGAAGGCCTGCGGGCGAAAGGTCGATGATTTCCCCGGACACAACCATTTCGAGCTTTTCCCGAGCCGCGAGAACGAGGCCATCTTCCGCAGGGTCGTCAGGCTCCGGAAGCCGTTCCAGGTGAAGGCCAAGGCGTTCGCGTACCCCGACCATCCGGAATGGGGCGTCACCTATTGGGACTGGACGCTGGACCCGGTCCTGGACGACCGGGGGCGTGTGGAGTTTCTGGTGTTTGCCCTGGACGACGTGACGCTCGAAACGCGGGCGAACGAAGATGTGCGCCGCAACGAAGCTCTGCTCCGTACGGTCCTGGACACGGTCCCGATCGGCGTCTGGATCATGGACAGGCACGGCCGCGTCCTGGTCCGCAATCCCGCAGGGCTGAGGATATGGGGAGGGACGAAGGATATCGGTCTCGAGCGCTACGGAGAGGTCAAGGCCTGGTGGCCGGGAACGGGGAAAGCCGTCCTCGCCGGGGAGTGGCCGGCCGCCCGGGCGATAACCCGGGGGGAGATGGTCCTCCGTGAGGAGATGGAGATCGAAGGCCATGACGGAAAGCGAAGGTCCATCCTCAACTCCGCTCTTCCCCTGCGCGATCCCTCCGGATCCGTCTCCGGGGCCGTCATCTTGAACGAAGAGATCACGGAACGCCTGGAAGACGAAAAGAAGGTCCGGGAGCAGTCCACCCTCCTCGAGCTGGCTTCGGACGCGATCATCGCCTGCGATTCCGCCGACAGGATCACGTTCTGGAACCATGGGGCGGAGGTCGTTTATGGATGGCCCAAGGAGGAGGCCCTGGGCAAAATCGTCCATCGGTTGTTGAGAACTCGATTCTCCGAGCCTCTGACCGCGATCAACGGCCGGGTGGCCAGGGACGATCACTGGGAAGGAGAGCTTTCCCATTCCCGGAAGGACGGGAGGACGATCGTCGTCGAAAGCCGCTGGGTCCTGCTCCGCGACCGGGGAGGGCGGCCGACGACCATCCTCGAGATCAACCGGGACATCACGGCGCGCAAGAGCGTCGAGGAAGCGCTCCGGCGTTCCTCTTTTTACACCCGGGGCCTCATCGAGGCCAGCCTCGACCCCCTCGTGGCCATCAGCCCGGCCGGGAAGATCACGGACGTGAACCGGGCGACGGAACTGGCGACGGGCGTCCCGCGGACGGGCCTGGTCGGGAGCGATTTCTCCGACTATTTCACGGAACCCGCCATGGCCAGGGGGGGATACGAGAAGGTCTTCTCCGAGGGTTCGGTCCGCGATTACCCCCTGGCCATCCGCCATAAATCGGGGCTGATCACCGAGGTCCTCTATAACGCCGTCGTCTTCAAGGACGAGGCCGGCGCGCCGGTCGGCGTCTTCGCCGCCGCCAGGGACATCACCGCGCTTAAAGCCGCCGAGCAGGAGCGCCTGCGGCTGGCCACGGCCATCGAACAGATCAAGGACGGGGTCGCCGTCCTCGACCTCGAGTGCGGGATCCTCTCCGCGAACCCGGCCTTCGCGGGGCACCACGGCTTCCGCCGGCCGGAGATCATCGGCCGCCGCTTCAACGATGTCCTGGGCATGGACGCCGGGGAGGCGGGGATGCTGGACGACATGCTCAAGGCCATCGGCGAAGGGAGATCCTGGTCCTGGCACTTTTCCCGGAACATGCCCCAGGGCGGGGGACGCGAGCTCGACCTGTCGGTATCGCCGATCCGTGACATTTCGGGCCGCGTCGTCAACCTGATCGCCGTCGAACGGGACGTCACGGAGGAGGTCGTCTTCCAGGAACGGATCCGCCAGTGGCAGAAGATGGAGGCCCTGGGGACCCTGGCCGGCGGGATCGCCCACGACCTCAACAACCTCCTCCTGCCCATCATGATCAACACGGAGCTCACCCTGGATGAAGGCAAGGCGGACGGCCCGACCGCCCACCGGCTGAGCCAGGTCCTGGAAGCGGCCCGGCGCGGCCAGGACATGGTCAAGCAGATCATCGCCTTCTCCCAGCGCCGGGAGCAAGAGCGCCGCCCCGTCGAGCTCTCGCGCGTCATCCGGGAATCCCTGGAGTTCCTCAGGGTCTCCCTGCCCAAGAATATCCGGATCTCCGAAAGGATCGAGGTCGCGTCCGCCCGGGCCTATGCCGACCCGACCCAGATCCACCAGGTCCTCGTCAACCTCGGCAGCAACGCGGCCCACGCCATGCGGCAAAAGGGAGGGCTCCTCGAGGTCGGGCTGACGGAGACCCGGCTCGATGAGACGGCCGCCGCCCGGTTCGTTGACCTCGCGCCGGGGGAATACCTGCGGCTGACGGTGAAGGACACCGGCCACGGGATGACGCCCGACATCGCCGACCGCGTATTCGAGCCGTTCTTCACGACGAAAAAGACGGGCGAGGGGACCGGGATGGGCCTGTCCGTCGTTCACGGCATCGTCAAAAGCCACGGCGGAGCCATCTCCGTCCGGAGCGAGCCGGGAAAGGGGACGGTCTTCACGCTTCTGCTCCCCCGCGCGCCCGGCGCCCCGGAGGCCGGAAAGGAAGAGCCCCCGGCCCCGTATCCGAAGGGGACCGAGCGTGTCCTCTTCGTCGACGACGAGGACATCCAGGTCCGGGCCATGAGCCGGCTCCTCGAGCACCTGGGATATCGCGTCTCGGGGATGACGGACAGCCAGGCGGCTCTCGAGACCCTCCGCCGGGATCCCGGGGCGTTCGACCTGGCCATCCTGGACCAGACCATGCCGGGCCTCTCCGGGGTCGAACTGGCCCGGGAGACCCTGGCTCTCCGGCCGGACCTGCCCATCATCCTGTGCACCGGATACTCCGAAACGATCGACGAGGAACAGGCCCTGGCGATGGGGATCCGGGCTTTCATGTTGAAACCGTTCTCGGCCCGGGATATCGCCGTGGCCATCCGTCGCGTGCTGACCCGCAAGTTCTAAGTCTTATCGGCCGTCGTTCCGGCGGCACAACCGTCCTCTTTTTCAGCACGGATTCCCGCCGGACGGCTCTTCAATGCGCGCCTTTCCAGGGGAGGGTGCCTGCGGGAGGGGCCCAAAGGGCGACCGGGACTTGGCACGTTTCTTGGATAGATGACTGCGCAAAGGAGATCGAATGAAGAACTTCCGGATCCCGTTTCTTTTTATGGCGAGTCTCATTCTTGGCTACTTCGCGGGTCAAAAGCGTTTTGTCGAACGATACTCCGAGGAGCCGACCGGCGACCGGAGAATCCGGGATTAGGGAGGCGGTCATGGATACGAGATGTCCCTTCTGCTGGAATAGGAACGTGGCCAGGGTGGGGTCGCCGCCGCGGCGTGCGGGGGCCGAAAGCGCCCGCCGGCTCATGGAATGCCGCGACTGCGAGAAATGGTATTGGGAGGGCACCGGCAGGGAGGTGCCCCGGCTCTTCGAGATCTGCGCCTCCGCCGTCATCGATCCCGCCCGCTGCTGTGGAGAGATCCGGGAGGTGGTGAATTCCGGGGGTATCGAATGGCCCCGGCGGAGGGCCGCCGAATTCAACTGGCTTTGCAGCGAATGCCCGCAGGGCCGGTTCGTGCCCTGCAAGGCCGGCGACGGTCTGGGAGCATCGCTGATCTCTCCCTGCTGACCGGCGACATCCGGACAGGCTCGCCCGGGCCCGGCCCGCGTTGACTTTCCCCGCCTCTTTTGTTATGAATGCCCCCGAGGAGTCGTATCATGCCCAAGCCGCCCCGGGTCCGGACATTCCCGGCGGTCCTTTCGCTCTCGGCCTTCTTCCTGACCTCCTGCCTGATCATCGCGGGGCCGGACAAGACCTCTGAGCGCGTTCGGGAACCGGAACGCGCATCCGCCCGGCGCGCCTTTCAGAAGGGCGTGGCCTTCACCGGATATTCCCGGTACTCTTACGCTGGCGAAGGCCCCCGGCAGGCGCTTCGGGACGTGGCCGCCGTGAACGCGGAGTGGATCAGCCTCCTCGTCACCGCCTATCAGGACACGGTGGCGTCCACGGAGATCGACCTCTACGGCGAGGGGACGCCGACCGACGCCTCGGTGTCCGACATCATCGGCTATGCCCACGATCTCGGGCTCAAGGTCATGCTCAAGCCCCACGTCGACGTCCTCGAGGGCGACCGCTGGCGCGGCGAGATCGGTCCCGCGTTCGACGAAGCCGGATGGGCGGCGTGGTTCGATTCCTACCGGTCGTTCATCCTCCACTACGCCGCGCTGGCCCGGGATTCCGGTGCCGATCTCTTCTCGGTCGGCTGTGAGCTCGACGCCACCGTCAAGCGCGTCTCCGAATGGCGATCCGTGATCGCCGCGGTCCGGGAGGTCTATCCGGGGCCGCTCATCTATGCCGACGACCAGGCGGAAAGCAACCCCGGCGCCGTGACCTGGTGGGACGCGCTGGACCTCATCGGCATGGACGCCTACCCGACCCTCTCCTCCCAGAAACATCCGTCCGTCTCGAGCCTCTGTCACGGCTGGGAAGGCTATCTCGAGAAGCTTCGCGTCCTGTCGGAGCGATGGGGAAGGCCCCTCGTCATCACGGAGATCGGCTATCGCAGTGTCGAGGGCGGAGCCCAGAATACCTGGGACTGGCAGAGACAAGGCCCCGTGGACCTGATCACCCAGCGGAAATGCTACCAGGCGGCCCTGCGAATGGTCGCAGGCCGGACCTGGCTCGCGGGCCTGTACTGGTGGCAGTGGATGCCCGATCCGGACGAAGGCGGCCCGGACGATACGGGCTACACGCCTCACGGGAAGCCCGCCGAGGACGCCCTGGCGTTCGGCTATCGGAAGCCCCTGTGAAAGGAGCGGCAACATGCAAGCCATTGGACTGACGTTCGCCGACTGGCTGGTCATCGCCATCTATTTCGGCTTCGTCCTGGGCATCGGGTTCTATCTCCGCCGATATACCAAGACGGAGGAGGACTTTTTCCTGGCCGGGCGCAAGAACAGCGCCTGGGTGGCGGGCCTGGCCTTCCTTTCGGCGAACCTGGGAGCCCTCGAGCTCCTGGGGATGACGGGCAACACCTACAAGTACGGCGTCTACGTGGCCCACTTCTACTGGATCGGGGCCATTCCGGCCATGCTTTTCCTGGGCCTCTATATGATGCCGTTCTATTACAGCTCGCGCATCAAGTCCATCCCGGGCTACCTCAAGCTCCGGTTCGACGAGAAGACCCGCGTCCTCAACGGCATCTCGTTCGGCGTCATGACCCTGCTCGTTTCCGGTATCAACCTCTATGCCATGGCCCTCGTCCTGCACACGTTCCTCGGCTGGAACTGGGACGTCAGCATGTGGGCGTCGGCCGTGACCGTCGCCCTCTATGTCACGCTGAGCGGCCTGATGTCGGCCATCTTCACCGAGATCATCCAGTTCTTCCTCATCTGGTTCGGCCTTTTCCTCGTCTCCGTGCTGGGCATCCTCGAGATCGGGGGGCCCGGCGAGGTCTTCGCCCGCATCCCGGAGGCCTTCGCCAAGCTCTGGTCCACCTCCGGCGACCCGACCCAGAACGGGATGCTGGTCACCTGGGGAGGCATCGTCCTCGGCCTCGGCTTCGTCCTGTCCTTCGGCTACTGGACCACCGATTTCCTGGTCGTCCAGCGGGCCCTTTCGGCCAAGGACCTGCGCTCGGCCCGCATGACGCCCATCCTGGCCTCCTTCTTCAAGATGGCGGTGCCCTTCCTCGTCATCATGGGCGGCCTCATCGCCCTGGCCCTGGCCCGCGACCCCTCGAGCGGCTTCGCCCTCCTCCAGGACGGCGGGAAGATCAACTACGACTCGGCCCTGCCGATGCTCATCGCGCGCTATTACCCGCCGGGCCTCATCGGGCTCGGCATAACGGCCCTCCTCGCCGGCTTCATGGCCGGGCAGGCCGGGAACATCAGCGCCTTCAACACCGTCTGGACCTACGACATCTACCAGTCGCTCTTCAACAGGAAGGCGTCCTCCAAGCACCTGCTCTGGATGGGGCGGGCCGCGACCCTCGTCGGGATCCTCCTCAGCGTCGGCACGGCGTACTGGGCCAAGAGCTTCCCGAGCATCATGGACTATATGCAGGCCATCTTCTCCTGGGTCAACGCCCCGCTTTTCGCCACGATGCTCCTGGGCATGTTCGTCAAATGGATCACCCCCAACGGGGCCTTCTGGGGCCTCATCTGCGGCATGGGGTCGTCCTTCACGCTGTTTCTGGCCGTGAAGTTCAGCTGGATCGACCCGCGCCTCATCACCATGTCGAGCGTTCAGAGCGACATGGCCGCCAACTTCTGGCGGGCCTGGTGGGCCTGGCTCATCTGCTTCGTCGTGACCATCGTCATCAGCCTGTTCACGAAGAAGAAGCCCGAGGCGGAGCTGGCCGGCCTGGTCAAGGGCCTGACGCCGAAGGTCGCCGGAGCGCCTGTGCCGCTGTTCAGGAAGCCCGGCTTCTGGGCCATTCTCTCGCTCGCGATCCTCGTCGCGCTCAACATCTGGTTCTGGTGAGGCAGGGAGGCGGAATCATGAACGAACCCAACGAACCAAAGAAAATGAAGCCCATATGGTATTTCGTGGGCCTGGTCCTTATGTCGATGGGGGCCGTCATCCTCCTGACGGGGATCATCCGGCTCGCGACCGGGGCCGCGCACGCGACCGTCCTTGCCCGCCTCCACCCCGACGTCTGGTGGGGCGCCGTCATGGTCATCGCCGGGGCCATCTTCTTTTTCAAGAACCGGTGATGTTTTGGGAAGGACTGCCGGAGAGATCGCGGATACTTTCAAGGCCCGGTTCGGGGTTGGGCCCCTCCTCGTCCGCTCGCCGGGCCGGGTCAACCTGCTCGGAGAGCACACCGACTACAACGAGGGCTTCGTCCTCCCGGCCGCCACGGACAAAGCCGTATATTTCGCCATCTCTCCGCGCGTCGATACGAGCTGTCGCATCATTTCCCTCGATTTCGGCCAGGAGGTCCGGTTCGATATCCAGGACCTGGCGCGCTCGCCCCTGTACTGGCCGGACTACCTGGCGGGGGTCGTCGATCAGCTGGCGAGGGGAGGGTACCCGGTCCGGGGGTTCCAATGCGTCTTCGGCGGGGACATCCCCATCGGGGCCGGGATGTCCTCATCGGCGGCGGTCGAGGGGGGCCTGGCGTTCGCCCTCAACATCATCTTTGCGCTCGGGATCGACACCGTCGATTTGGCCCGGCTGGCGCGGAGGGCCGAGAACGAATTCGTCGGCCTCGAGTGCGGCATCATGGACCAGTTCATCAACCTCCACGGCCGGGAGAATATGGTCCTCAAGCTCGACTGCCGTTCGCTCGAGTTCGATTACTTTCCCTTCGAGCGGTCCGACCTCCGCATCGTCGTCGCCGATACCATGGTCCGGAGGGAGCTGGCTTCCTCCGAGTACAACGTCCGGCGGCGGCAGTGCGAGGAGGGCGTCGCGGTCCTGAGGCGTTTCGCCCCGTCCGTCCGGAGCCTCAGGGACGTCGGGCTATGCCTTCTCGAGGAGCACCGGGCCGAGCTCGATCCGTCGGTGTACAAGCGGTGCGATTACGTCATCCGCGAGAACATCCGGGTCGAGCAGGCCTGCCGGAACCTCCTCGACGGGGACTTTCGGAAGTTCGGAGAGCTCATGTCCGCCTCCCATGCCGGGCTCCGCGACGGCTACGAGGTCAGTTCGCCCGAGCTCGACATCATGGTCGAAGCGGCCGCCCTCGTGGAGGGCGTCCTCGGGGCGCGGATGATGGGCGCCGGCTTCGGCGGCTGTGCCGTGGCTCTCGTCGAAGAGGGCGCCGTCCCGGCCTTCCGGGAGCGCGTCGCCCGCGCCTATGAGACGGCGACCGGCAAGGTCCCCAACATCCACGTCGTCGCCATCGCGGCCGGAACGCACATCATCCCGGGCTGATCCGCGGCGGGGCCCGCGGTCCCGCCCTTTCTTTGCGGATTATTGACAACTTCTTGACAATCTTCCCGCCCCAAAGCCCCATCTTCTGACCATGAACCGGTCAAAAGGAGGGTTCTCATGACCAAAAAGCTTTTCGGGATCTTGTG
>CAWART010000018.1:0-101143 GCA_963784525.1 Candidatus Aminicenantota bacterium
GCTCCTTCCCGCAGAGGAAGGGGCTTTATATCCATAAGGAGGAATTGATGAGACAATACGAAACGGGGTTCGTTCTGTCCCCCGGTCTGTCCGAAGAGGAGACCGAAGGCTTCATCAAGCAGATGGCCGAGGTCGTCGCCCAGAAGAAGGGCCGGATGGTCAAACAGGACGTCTGGGGCAGGAGAAGGCTTGCCTATCCCATCAAGAGATACCATGAGGGGACCTACGTCTTTTTCCTCTACGAAGGGCCGGGCGATGTCTCCCAGGAGCTGGAACGGCGGTTCAAGCAGACCGATTCCGTCATCCGGTTCCTGACGGTCAAGAAGGACGACAAGGACCTGTACCGCCGGAAGAAGAGGGCCGCCCGGGAAGCTGCCGCCGCGGCGGCCGCCGCCGCGCCCGCTCCCGCCGTCGCCAACGGGGAGGAGAAGTAACATGGCCAGAGAAGACAGACCCGAGAGGAGCTCGTACCGGAAGTTCTTCCCGCCCAAGAAGAAGTTCTGCCGCTTCTGCCAGCGGAACATCAAGGCCATCGATTACAAGTCCGTGGAGATCCTGAAGAAGTACATCCCGGATAGGGGCAAGATCTCCCCGAGGCGGATCACCGGGACCTGCGCCTTCCATCAGAGGAAGCTGTCGCTCGCCGTCAAGAGGGCGCGGCTGATGGCGCTGCTCCCCTACGTCGAGGATTGACCCCCGGGGTCGAGATCGGAGGAAAACATGCGGGTGATCCTGAAACAGGACGTGGATAAACTGGGCCGGAAGGGCGACGTCGTCAACGTCGCCCCCGGTTACGGGCGGAACTTCCTGGTTCCCAAGAAGCTGGCCCTCGTCGTGACCGCCTCGAACGTCAAGATGATCGACATCGAGCGGGCGGCGCTGAAGAAGAAGGTCGAAGCCGAGCGGAAGTCCTTCCAGGGGCTCATCGAAAAGCTGAATCAGACCTCGCTCACCTTCGCCCGGCGGGCCGGCGAGAAGGACGTCATCTTCGGCTCCGTCTCGTCCGGAGACATCCGGGACGCGCTCGTCGCGCTCGGCCTGGACGTCGACAAGAAGAAGATCGTCCTCGACGAGCCCATCAAGAGGCTGGGGAACTTCACCGTGCCCATCAAGGTCTACCACGACGACCGGGCCTCCGTGAAGGTCGTCGTCGTCAAGGAAGAGGTCGAGGAGAAGCCTGCCGGGCCCGCCGCGGACGCGGGCGCGGACAAGAACAAAGAATAGGTCCGGGCCTGGGACGGTCCGGATGGGAGGACCTCCGTGGAACTGGACGCGCTGTTCCTGAAAAGGACGCCGCCTCACAGCCTCGAGGCCGAGAGGGCGGTGTTGGGCGGGATCCTGGTCAATAACGACGGCCTGAACGTCGTCCTCTCCGTCATCTCTCCCGAGGACTTCTACCGGGAGGCCCACCGGAAGATCATCGAGGGGATCGCCGTCCTGGTCGACAAGGGGCGCCCTGTCGACATCCTCGCCCTCAGCGAGGAGATGCAGAAGGCGGGCGTTCTCGAGGAGATCGGGGGGATGGCCTATCTCTCCTCGCTCATGGACGGCGTGCCCAAGACCCTCAACGTCGAATACTACGCCCAGATCATCAAGGAGAAAGCCCTCCTCCGGCGTCTCATCGTCTCTTCGGCCCGGATCATCTCGGCCAGCTACGAGCAGAAGGACGAGGCCGACGACCTCCTCAACGAGGCCCAGTCTTCCATCATCGAGGTCGCCGAGCAGAGGATCCGGCCCGGGTTCGTCCCCGTCCGGATGCTGACCGAGCCCACCCTGGAGATGATCCGGGTCCTCTCCGAGCGCGGGGAGGCGGTGACGGGCGTGTCCTCGGGCTTCCGCTCCCTCGACAACCTGACCTCGGGCTTCCATCCGTCGGAAATGGTCATCGTGGCCGCCCGGCCGTCCATGGGCAAGACCGCCCTGGCCCTCAACATCGCCCAGCACGCGGCGACGAAGACGGACAAGTCGGTCGCCTTCTTCTCGATGGAGATGGCCAAGGAACAGCTCGTCATCCGGCTCCTCTGCGCCGAGGCCGAGCTCGACATCCGGAGGGTCCGGACGGGTTTCATCAACGACCGGGAGTTCAAGAAGCTCAAGTTGGCCGCCGAGACCCTGTCCCGGGCCAAGATCTCCATCGACGAGACGCCGGGCGTCACGGTCATGGAGATGAAGGCCAAGGCCCGGCGCCTGAAGATGGAGCAGAACCTCGACATCGTCTTCCTCGACTACATCCAGCTCATGAGAACCGGCGGCCGGTTCGAGAACCGGAACCAGGAGATGTCCTTCATCTCCCGCTCCCTCAAGGAGCTGGCCAAGGAGCTCCGCATTCCGGTCGTCGGCATCTCCCAGCTCAGCCGCGCGCCCGAGAAGGGACGGCGCGAGCCGAAACCCCAGCTGTCCGACCTCCGGGAATCCGGCGCCATCGAGCAGGACGCCGACGTCGTCGTCTTCATCTTCCGCCCCGAGTACTACCATCCGGACGACGAGAGCCTCAAGGGTCTGGCCGAGGTCACCGTGGCCAAGCAGAGGAACGGGCCGACGGGAAGCGCCAACCTGGCCTTCATCCGGGAATACGCCCGGTTCGCCGAGCTGGAGTACCCCCCTCCGGAGGCATGAGCATGCCCGCAGTCCGCAGGATCTCCTTCGTGACGCCGTTCCTCTACCAGGTGGGAGAACTGGGGCTCCTCATGGCCCGGACGTTCCGGAACTTCTTTCGCCGGCCGTTCGAGAAGGATATCTTCCGCCAACAGCTCGAGGAGATCGGCGTGAGGTCCCTGCCCGTCGTCTCCCTGACCGCGGCCTTCGGCGGCCTGGTCTTCGCCCTCCAGACCTATATCGGCTTCCACCGGTACGTCGGGCAGGGGTCCGAGGCCTACGGCGGCCCCATCCTCTCCCTCGGCCTGAGCAAGGAGCTCATCCCCATCCTGGTCGGGCTCATGGTCTCGGGTCGCGTGGGGTCGGCGATGGCCGCCGAGATCGGGACGATGAGGATCACGGAGCAGGTCGACGCCCTCCACAGCCTGGGAGCGGACCCCAACCGCTACCTGGTCGTCCCCCGGGTCCTGGCCGCCTTCCTGATGCTCCCCCTCCTCACGCTCTACGGGGACATCATCGGCATCATGAGCGGATTCATCTACAATATCTACGGCATGGGGATCAACAAGGTCATCTACCTCAGGAACACGCTCCTCTACCTCGAGCTCTGGGACATCGTCAGCGGGATGATCAAGGCCTCGATCTTCGGGGTCATGATCGCGCTCATCGGCTGCTGGCAGGGGCTGAACACCCAGGGAGGAGCCGAGGGCGTCGGCCGGGCCACCACGAAGACCGTCGTCGTGGCCAGCATCGGCATCCTCATCGTGAACTTCTTCCTCAGCAAGGCCCTGCCCACGACGCTTTAAGACCATGATCAGGATCGTCGACCTCCACAAGTCCTTCGGGCCGAACCGCGTCCTCCGGGGCGTCGACCTGGAGATCGCCCGCGGCGAGACCATGGTCATCATCGGCCAGAGCGGCTCCGGCAAGAGCGTCCTCCTCAAGCACCTGATGGGGATCCTCAAGCCCGACAAGGGACAGATCTGGATCGACGGCCTCGAGATCTCCCGCCTCCGGGACGAGGAGATCCTCCGGATCACCAGGAAGTTCGGCATGCTCTTCCAGGCCGCCGCCCTCTTCGATTCGATGACCGTGGGCGAGAACGTCGCCTTCGGCCTCGAGCGGCACACGAAGCACTCGCCGGAGGATGTCCGGCGGATCGTGGCCGAGAGCCTGGAGAGGGTCGGGCTCAAGGGCATCGAGAAGCTCATGCCCTACGAGCTGTCCGGAGGCATGAAGAAACGGGTGGGCCTGGCCCGGGCCATCGCCTACAAGCCGGAGATCATCCTCTACGACGAGCCGTCCACGGGGCTCGATCCCATCCGCGCGGATTCCATCAACGACCTCATCATCCAGACCAAGAAGGACCTCTGCGCCACCTCCGTCGTCATCACCCACGACATGACCAGCTCCTACAAGGTGGCGGACCGGATCGCCATGATCTACGAGGGCCGTATCATCGAGACGGGCACGCCGGCCGAGATCCAGGCCTCGGCGAACCCCGTGGTCCGGCAGTTCATTCACGGCCGGGCCCACGGCCCGATCACGGATTGGTGAGCGGAGAACGAACATGAAAAGAGAGATCAAGATAGGGTTGTTCCTGACGGGGGCGTTCATAATCCTGGCCGTCATCATCTTCATCGTCGGCGACCTGACCGAGTTGTTCCGGAAGCCGGGATACGTGCTGAACGTCCAGATCGGCTCGGCCCTGGGCCTGGAGAAGAGCTCGGACGTGAAGATGGCCGGGATCAAGATCGGCTACGTCAAGGACATCGTCCTCGACCGGCGCCGGGCCCGGGTCGTGATGAACGTCTACCCGCAGTTCCGGGTTCCCCGGGGGTCGCGGGCGACGCTGGCGTCCCTGGGCCTCCTGGGCGAGCGATTCATGGAGATCGTGCCCGGCACCGAAGCGGAATTTCTCGCTCCCGGGGAATCCCTGGAAGCCCTGCCCACGGTGAGCTTCGACCAGATCGGGAGCATGTTCCTGTCCATCAGCGACGAGATCAAGCAGTTGAGCGGATCTCTCCGGGACGTCCTGAACAAGGACGTCGCCGCCGATTTCCGGAGGACGCTCGAGAACCTGTCCACCCTGACCTCCGAACTGAGCTCGTTCGTCTCCCAGAACAAGGCCGGGCTCAGCGACGCCGTCAAGAACACCTCCCGCGCCGCCGACGAGGCGAGCCTTCGCCTGCGCGAGGTCTCCGAGAACATCAACAAGGCCGTCGCCGAATACGGGGCGCTGGCCGGCGAGAACCGCGAGGGCGCGAAACGGAGCATGAAGAAGATCGAGGACCTGCTTGAGGAGATCGGGAAGGCCGTCGAAAGCCTGAACGAATCCCTGGAAAAGATCCGGAAGAGCGAGGGAAGCCTGGGCAAGCTCGTCAACGACCCCGCCCTCTACGACGAGGTCGAAGGGGCCGTCGCCGACGTCCGGAAGATCGTCAACCCCGTCTCCGCGCTCCATGCCGGCGTCGAGCTCCGGGGCGATTATTACGGCTCGAGCAACCTCGTCAAAGGCTCGCTCGGGCTCGGCCTCCGCGCCGGCGACAAGCTCTTTTCGGCCGGCGTCGCCCACGATCCCTGGCGGGACCGGTTCGTCTATTCTCTCCAGGGCGGCATGCGTTGGGGCGGGCTGGCCCCCCGGGCCGGCATCATCGAATCCGAGTTCGGGGCGGGCGTGGACTATTATGCGCTCAAGGACAGGCTGGCCCTGAGCGTCGAGGGCTTCGATTTCAACCGGGACCCCGGGCCCCGCTTCCGGCTGTACGGCAGGTACTACCCCACCAAGAGCTTCTTCTTCGTCGCCGGCGTCGACGACTTCACCCTGGCTTCGGGCCGGGAGGTCTTCTTCGGGCTGGGCGTTGGGCTCCGATGAAGGACCGGACCGTCTTCATCTGCCAGGGCTGCGGCGCCCGCTTCCCGAAATGGATGGGCCGCTGCGCCCAGTGCGGGGAATGGAACACCCTCATCGAGGAGATCGAGGAGGCGGAGACCGCGCCGTCCGAGGCGTCCTTCGCGCTCTCCGAGCCCGTTCTCTACAAGGACATCAAGGAGCTCCGCAAGCCCCGCCTCCGGATCGGCATCGAGGAGTTCAACAAGGTCCTCGGCGGCGGCGTCGTCCTGGGCTCCCTCGTCCTCATCGGCGGCGAGCCCGGCATCGGCAAGTCCACCCTGCTCCTTCAGGTCTCGAAGGACATCGCTTCGGGCGACGAACCGGTGCTTTACGTCTCCGGCGAGGAATCCCTGGAGCAGATCAAGCTCCGCGGCGACCGGCTCGGCGTCCGGGACGGGAAGCTCTATCTCCTCGCCGAGACCAACCTGGAGCGGATCCTGGCCCAGGCCGAAAAGCTGATGCCGCGGGCCCTCGTCGTGGACTCCGTCCAGACCATCTTCTCCTCGAAGCTGACGTCCTCTCCCGGCACCATCAGCCAGGTGCGCGAGGTCGCCCACCGGATCTTCGGCTTCGCCAAGAAGAACCAGGTCCCCTCGTTCCTCATCGGCCACATCACCAAGGAGGGGGCGTTGGCCGGGCCCAAGTCCCTCGAGCACATGGTGGACGTCGTCCTCCTCTTCGAAGGGGAGCGGGACCACAGCCACCGGGTCCTGCGCGCCCTGAAGAACCGGTTCGGCCCGGTCTCCGAGCTCGCCGTCTTCGAAATGGCGAACTCGGGCCTCCAGGCCATTTCCAATCCCTCGGCCTTCTTCCTCCGGGAGCGGCCGACCGAGGAGCCGGGAAGCGCCGTCATCTGCACGATCAAGGGCTCGAGGCCCCTGCTCGCCGAGGTCCAGGCCCTCGTCTCGTCCACCCTGTTCACGGGGAACCCGCGGCGGATGACGGTCGGGCTGGACCATTACCGGGCGGCCATGCTCCTCGCCCTGGTCGAAAAGAAGGCCGGCTACAACTTCTCCGGCGAGGACGTCTATCTCAACGTGGCCGGAGGCATGTCCCTGGAGGAGCCGGCCGCGGACCTCGGCGTCGTCCTGGCCGTCGTCTCCTCCCTGAAGAACAAGGCCATCCCCAAGGCGATGGCGGTCTTCGGGGAGATCGGCCTCAGCGGCGAGATCCGGTCGGTCGGCCAGCCTCTCGCCCGGATCAAGGAGGCCCACTCCCTGGGCTTCGAAACCATCATCCTTCCCGCCGGGAACCTTGCCCAGCTCGACAGGAAGGAGCTCCCTCCGTTGAATTGCCTGGGGGCCCAAAGCGTTAGACAGGCGCTGGAATATGTGTTCTAATATTCCTAACGTATTCATAAAAGGATTGTTCCGATGGGCATTTTTATTTTCCGTATCGTCGTCATTCTTTTAATTGCCGCCGGGGGGTACTTTCATCCGCCGTTCGCCCTCGGCCGGGAGGCCGGGGCGGCCGTCGCCTTCGCCCTGGGGGCCGCGTTCATGTTCTTCGAGACGCGGATCCGGAAGGCCCAGTTCAAGGCCATCTGGAGCGCCGCCGTCGGTACGTTCCTGGGGATCCTGCTCGGCTGGATGATAGGGGGCATCTACAAATCCGTCGTTTCCGGCGATTCGATGGCCGCCTTCATCCGCATCTTCTTCCTCATCATCATGCCCTACATCGGGTTCATCGTCGGCACCCGGAAGTCCGAGTGGCTCGATCCCGCCCACGTCTTCGGGTTCTTCAAGGGCAAGCCGGTCGTCCGGAGCTACAAGGTCCTGGACACGAGCGTCATCATCGACGGCCGGATCGCCGACATCTGCGATACGGCCTTCATCGAGGGGACGCTCGTCGTGCCGCAGTTCATCCTCAAGGAACTCCAGCTCATCGCCGACTCCTCCGACGGCATGAAGCGCCAGCGGGGGCGGCGCGGCCTCGACGTCCTGGACCACCTCCAGAAGTCCTCCCGCGTCACCGTCATCATCTCCGAGACCGATTTCCCCGACGTCCCCGACGTCGACTCCAAGCTCATCGAGTGCGCCAAGAGCCTCGGCGCCCGGATCGTCACCAACGATTTCAACCTGAACAAGGTCGCCCAGCTCCAGGGCCTCACCGTCCTCAATATCAACGAGCTGGCCAACGCCCTGAAGCCCGTCGTCCTCCCCGGCGAGGGGATGAGGGTCTTCATCCTCAAGGAGGGCAAGGAAAAGGACCAGGGCGTCGCCTATCTCGACGACGGCACCATGGTCGTCGTGGACAACTCCCGGCGGATGATCGGCCAGACGATCGACATCACCGTGACATCGGTCCTCCAGACGACGGTCGGCAAGATGATCTTCGGCCGGTTCAACAACGACGAGGGGCGGTGAGCGGAGCGTCGGTCCTCATCGTCGCCGCCGGCGAAGGCCGGCGCTTCGGCGGCCCCAAGCAGTTCGCCCTTCTCGGCGGACGACCCCTTCTCGAGCACTGTGTCGAGGCCTTCGCGGGCCACCCGGCGGTGGGCGCGATCGTCCTCGTCGTTCCCGAAGTCCCGTCCGGCGAGGGCCTCGCCCGCCGTTTCCCGAAGGTTGCGGCGGTCGTCGCGGGCGGGCCCCGGCGGCAGGACTCGGTCCGGAACGGCTTCGGCGCGGTCCGGGGCGGCGGCCGGGACGTCGTCCTGATCCACGACGGCGCCCGGCCGCTCGCCGGAAGCGCCCTCATCGGCCGGGTCGTCGACGAGACGGCGCGATCCGGGGCGGCGGTCCCGGTCCTGCCGCTGGAGGACACCGTGAAAGAGGTCCGCGAAGGAGGCATCCTCCGGACGCACGACCGGAGCGTCCTTTACAGGGCGCAAACGCCGCAGGGATTCTTTTACGAGGTCCTGGAAGAGGCCTTCGCCGCCGCCGACAGGGACGGATTCGTCGGAACGGACGAGGCGTCTCTCGTCGAGAGGACAGGGAGGCGGGTCTCCGCCGTCGCCGGCGAGCCCCGCAACATCAAGATCACGACGCCTCTCGACCTGAGGATCGCGGAGACCCTCCTTGAAGCTTAGGACCGGGATAGGCTACGACATCCATCGGCTGGCGGCGGGCCGGAAGCTCGTTCTCGGCGGCGTCAGACTTCCCTCTCCCGTCGGGCTCACCGGGCATTCCGACGCCGACGCTCTCGTCCACGCGCTCATCGACGCCCTGCTCGGCGCGTCGGGCGAAGGCGATATCGGGCGGTTGTTCCCGGACACGGACCCGAAATGGAAGGATGCGGACAGCACGGTCCTCCTCAAGGCCGTCATGGCGCGCCTGCGCAAGTCCGGATTCGCGGTCGTGAACGCGGACACGGTCATCGTCGCCGAAAAGCCGGCGATCGCCCCTCACGTCGCGGCCATGAAGCGGGCCCTCTGTCCCGTCCTGGGCATCGAGCCCGACGCGCTCGGCATCAAGGGCAAGACCAGCGAAGGCCTCGGCCCCATCGGTCAGCGCAAGGCCATCGCCTGCCTCGCCACGGTCCTCCTCCGCCAAAAATAGGGGGACACAATACCCGTTTCCCGGATCCCAGATGCGGCTGAAGTCTATGGGAAACGGGTATTGTGTCCCCCTATTTCAGCTCCGGCACCTGGACCATGCTGAGCTCTGATCGCCACGCGAAGGGCCGATGGAATAACCGCACTGCAGGCGGCTCTGAAATTCCCCGTGGCGGAGGGGGGCCCGGCCGTTTCCCGCAAAGGGGAAGGGGCGGCTTTCAACACCGGCCCGCCGAATCCTTCGCGGGGGATCCCCGAAAGATCACGCTTCTGGCCCATGTCAGCTCGTGTGCGCAGGGGCCGTCGGGGGCAGGGCCTGGGCCGTGACAACGATCTCCATGCCGGCCGTCCTTCCGGCCCGGATGATGTCCAGGGTCGAGGACGAGACGAGCAAGTTGAACCCGGCGAGCGTCATCAGGACGGCCGCCGCTGCGATGATCACTTTCTTTCCGAATTTCATGACAGACCTCCATTATCCTTAAGAATATCTTTATCTTAACTGACCGTGACCTACATCTCTATAGACGAGACGACCCGTCAAAAAGTTGCATCGGTCGTCCCGTTCGCCGGCGCCGGGACCGCTCTTCAAGGCGGAGACGCAGAGCGTGTAGCGCCGCCCGCCGTTAGCCCTTTACGGACCCCGCCCCGGCCTTCATTCGGGGCGCCGAGGGGTTGACTTCATCCGCTCGGCGGGTCTATCCTCCGGTCCTATCATCGCAATGAAGGAGGCGGCATGCGACGGATGGTCCCATTTCCTGTTCTCGCGTTCGTCTTCCTCGCCGCCGGAGCCTTCGTCCCGGCCGAAGAAACGAAGGTCCCGAAACCCTACACCGTGGGTGGGGAACGGCACGGCGCGAGCTTCTTCGGCGCCGTCGCCTACGACGCGGTGAAGCCGAAGGCCGCCGGGGAATTGGATTTTGCCCATTACCCCGATAACGCCGAGGTCCTCGAGATCCTCCGGAAATGGGAGAAGGAATACCCGAACCTCGTCACGCTCTATTCCGTCGGGGAGAGCTTCGAAGGCCGGGACATCTGGCAGATGACCATCACCAACAGATCGACCGGGCCCGACACGGACAAGCCCGCCATGTTCCTCGAAGCCAACCGGCATTCCGGGGAGGTGACGGGTACCGTATCGGCCCTGTACTTCGCCCAGCGCATCCTTTCGGGCTACGGAAAGGACCCGGAGATGACGCGCCTCCTCGACACGAGCGCCCTGTACGTCAAGCCCCGGAACAATCCCGACGGCGCCGAGCTCTATCTCAAAACCGCCCAGTCGAACCGGAGCACGGTCAGGCCGCACGACGACGACGGCGACGGCCTGCTCGACGAGGACCCGGGCGAGGACCTGGACGGGGACGGTTTTCTCCTGCAGATGCGCCAGAAGGTCGACGCCGGGAAAGGGACGCACGTCGTCGACCCGGAGGACAAGACCGGGCGCTCGATGAAACGGGTCGGCGAGGGCAAGGGAGACTATAAGATATATGTCGAAGGCGTCGATAGCGACGGCGACGGCACATACAACGAAGACGGGATCGGCGGACTCGACCTTCACCGGAATTACCCGGAGAACTGGCGTCCCGAGCCCGGCCTCGACCGGACAGGCCGCGGCTGGACCCAGCAGGGCGCCGGGGCCTATCCCCTGTCCGAGCCCGAGACGCGGGCGGTCGTCGTCTTTCTCCTCGAGCACCCCAATGTCTCCGTCGGCCAGACCCTGGACACGATGGTCCCGATGCTCCTCCGGCCGCCGTCCACTTCGCGGAGCGAGGAGTCCATGTTCCCCGAAGACAGGAAGATCTACGAGCGCTTCGACGAAGAGGGGAAGAGGATCACCGGTTACCCCTACGCCGGGGACGTCTATTGGACCTACGCCAACCTGGAGAGGGGATGGGAAGGTGAGGCGGGTGACAAGGAGATGAAGGGTTCGCCGCTCTTCGGTCATTCGCCCGATTTCGGCTACCTCTATTACGGCGCCGTCTGGTACGGTGACGAGCTCTGGTGCGCCGGGCGGATCAAGGACTACGACGGGGACGGAAAGATCACCGAGGCCGAAACCCTGCGCTGGAACGACGAGGAGCTCGGCGGCAGGTATTTCACGAACTGGCACGCCTTTCAGCATCCCCAGTTGGGCGAGGTCGAGATCGGCGGCGTGAACCCGAAGTTCTTCCGCCAGAATCCGCCGCCCGAGAAGCTCGAGGAATGGGCCGCCAAGGAAGCGGAGTTCAATCTCCATCTGGCGAAGTCCCTCCCGAGGGCGAAGGTCGTCTCGATCGCCGTCGAAGCCGTGAAGAAGGAGCCGGGCCATTACGAGATCCGGGCCGTCCTCGCCAACGAGGGGCTTCTGCCCACGGCCCTGGAGATGGCGAAGCGGGTGAAGATCGTCAAGCCGGACACGGCCGAGCTCACGCTCGACGGAAAGACGGCGGAGGTCGTCGGGAGCGAGGCGGTCCGCGAGATCGGCTGGCTTCGGGCGGGAGAGAAACGGGAGGTCCGCTGGAAGGTCAAGGTCCTCGACCCGGCCAAGTTCGCGGTCGAGGTCGCCATCCGGTCCACCCGCGGCGGGACGGACAGAAGACCCGCTGCGCTCCCGGAAGCCCGGCCGGTCCCTGCTCGTTGACCTCTAAGTTGTTTCCAGTATAATAGATAGCGATGCAGATCTGCCTGTCGGGGAGGACCGCGATGGCTCGTAGGATATTAGGGATAGGTGTGTGTCTTCTGGCATTCTCGGCGCTCGCCCTCCGGGCCCAGGACGTGTCCGTGACCGGGGAGTGGGACCTCGTCGCCGCATCCAAGAAGGGCGACGTGAACTGGAAGGTCGTCTTCGTCCAGACCGGGGAAACCCTGGAAGTGACGATGACGGGGCCACAGGGCAACTCGATCAAGAGCCCGGGGACCTTGAAGGGGGACGCCATCGAATGGACCCTCAAGGTTTCCACGCCGCGGGGAGAGATGGAAATCGCCTATACGGGGGTCGTGGCGGGCGACGCGATGAAGGGTGAGGTCAAGAGGGGGAACATCGGGACCGCGGAGTGGTCCGCCAAGAGGAAAACGGCCGCGTCCTGAGCCGCTCTTCCCCTGAATCCGGACCCGGTTCGGGAACGTTCAAAGAAGAGACATCCCTCGAAACAGGAAGAAAACCCTCGGGCCTCCGTCTAATCCTGTGTACGGAGGCAAAGAGAGTGTCGCTCGATGGAAGAAAAGAAACTGGTGGAGCTGGCCCGGGAAGGGCGGGCGGACGCCTATGCCGAGCTCGTCCGTGCCTACCAGTCGAAGGTCTTTAGTATGGCCTACAGCTTCACGGGCAACCGGGAATCCGCCGACGACCTGAGCCAGGAGATCTTCCTGAAGGCCTATCTGGCCCTCCCCCGTTTCCGTTTCGGCTCGACGTTCGGGACCTGGCTCTATCGGGTCGCCGCGAACCATATAAAGGATTTTCTCAGGAAGAGGTCGAAGGTCCGGGAGATCTCCCTGGAAACGGTCCGGGAGCCTGCGGCCGCCGGCGACGCCATCGCGGGATTGGAGAGCGAGCGGGAGGACGAGAGGAGACGGACCCTGGTCCGCCGGGAGCTCGCGACACTCCCGGAAAAATACAGGATGGTCCTGACCCTGCGGGACGTCGAGGGGCTTCCTTACGACGAGATCGCACGGGTCCTCGGGCTGTCTCCGGGAACCCTGGACTCCCGCCTCCACAGGGCCCGGAAGATGCTCCGGAACAAGGTGGCCCCGGTCCTGACGGGACCGGGACTGGGAAACCCGGCCCCGGTCCTGGCAGGACCGGGACTGGGAAGCCCGGCCCCGGCCCTCGGCCGGAAAGGAGACGCCCATGAGATGCCGTAAAGCGGAGAAATGGCTCCTTCGGTCCGTCGACGGGCGGCCTGACGCCGCCCGCGAACGCGAGCTCGCAGCCCACCTTGCGTCCTGCCCGGCCTGTGCCCGGGCGGCCGCGGAATACCGGGAGATGTTCGGCCTCCTCCGGAAACGGACGTCCGAAGAGCCCCTCCCCCGCTTCTGGGAGCGCCTCCAGCCCGGTCTGGCCGAGGAGAAGAAGGCGTTTTCCCTCATCGTCTGGGAGAGGTTGTGCCTGCGGGCCATCCCGGCGTTCCTCGGGATCGCTGTGGCCCTGGGCGCCGGCCTGGTCCTCCTGGCCCCGCCGGTCCGGACCCCGCTGACGCCGGCCGAGCTTCTCTTCCGGGACCAAAATCCCGTGACCGAGGCCGGGGCCCTGTTCGCGGACGGCCGGGGGGAATCCCGGCAGATGGAGCTCCTGTTCGCCGCGTCGGACGAGCGTGACCTCCAGAGGAGAATGCCATGAACGCCAAGCTGAAGTTCTGGATCGTCGTTTCGCTCATCGCCGTCTTCGCCATCGGCGTCGCCGTCGGCTATTTCGGCGAGCGCTACGTCGTCCACAAAAGGCACGAAATGCGCTCCGACAAGCGCGGGGACGGGCGGCCGTCGCACTTCCCCACCGTCGAGACCCTGGCCAAGGACCTCGGCCTGAACGGGGAACAGCAGGACAGGATCCGCGAGATCTTCAAGAACAACGAAGCCCGGCTCGAGACCTTCAGCGGGGAGTTCCACAAGCGCCTCGGCGAGCTTCGCGAACAGCTCTTGACGGAGGTCAAGGCCGTCCTGACCCCCGGGCAGAAGGCCAGGCTGGAAGCCCGGATCAGGGAATTCAAGGAAAAACGAAAAAAAGAACTGGGAGATAAAGGAGTAGCCCGATGAAGAAGAGAATCGTGCTCATCGTCGCCGCCGTCGCCGTCATCATCGCCGCCCTGCTCGGTCTGGGGGCGCTGAAGAGCCGGAAGAACGGCGTCGTCAAATACCGCACGGAAGCCCTGGGCAAGGGCGACATCGAAGCCCTCGTGGTGACCTCCGGGACCCTCAACCCCGTCCGTCTCGTCGAGGTCGGCAGTCAGGTTTCGGGCAAGATCGACAAGCTCTACGTGGATTTCAACAGCCAGGTCAAGGAGGGCCAGATCCTGGCCGAGCTCGACCAGTCCCTCCTCAAAGCCAAGATCGACCAGAACAACGCCAACTACCTGAGCGCCAAAGCGTCTCTCGAGAAGGCCCGGGTCACCCTGGATAACCTCGAGAAGAAGTACGAGAGGGCCAAGACCCTCTTCGCGAAGAACCTCATTTCCTTCGAGGAGATCGAGGCCGCCGAGGCCGCCTACCTCGGGGCGAAGACGGACGTCCAGTCGGCCGAAGCCCGGCTCGTGCAGGCCAAGAGCCAGCTCGATTCGAGCAAGGTCGACCTGGCCTATGCCACGATCCGCTCCCCCATCGACGGTGTCGTCATCAACCGGCTGATCAACATCGGCCAGACCGTCGCCGCCAGCTTCACGGCCCCCAAGCTCTTCGAGATCGCCAACGACCTGAGCAAGATGCAGGTCGAGTGCGCCGTCGACGAGGCCGACATCGGCAAGGTCAAGGAGGGGCAGACGGTCCGGTTCACCGTCGATTCCTTCCCCGACGAGACGTTCACCGGCACGGTCAACCAGGTCCGCTATTCCCCGACGACCACGTCCAACGTCGTCACGTACACGACCATCGTCGACGTCGGCAATCCGGATCTGAAGCTGCGGCCCGGAATGACAGCGACCGTCTCCATCATCACGGGCGAGGCGACGGACGTTCTTCGCGTCCCCAACGCCGCCCTCCGGTTCACGCCCAACATTCCGGCCGAAGAGCTCCAGAAGATCATGATGGAGGCCGGACAGCGGATGATGGGCGGGCACGGTCAGGGAGCCGCCCCCGCCGCCGCGGGAGGGAACCCTCAGGCCGTTCCGGCTGCCCCCTCGGCGCAGGCCGGCACGCCGGACGGCGGGCACCGCGTTCAGACGTCCGGCCGGGGCGGCGCGCTTCCCCAGGGAATGCGGATGCGCCAGCCGTCCCGGGTCTGGTACCAGGACGCGAACGGGAAGCTCCAGGTCGCCTTCATCAAGCCGGGCGTCGCGGACACGGCCTATACCGAGGTCCTTCGCAGTGATCTCAAGGACGGGCAGATGATCATCGTCGGGCTGGCGTCCTCGTCGCCGTCGGGGGCCGCCGCTCAGGGCGGCCCGGGGATGTTCATGATGGGACCCCGCCGCTGAACGGGGCCCGAAGGCCGGGATGAAACCATGGCAAAGAAGATCATAGAGCTCCAAAACCTGGTCAAGACATACAAGATCGGGGACACCGAGGTCCGGGCCCTCCGGGGCGTGTCCTACACGGTCGAAGAGGGGGATTTTTTGGCCATCATGGGCCCGTCCGGCTCCGGGAAATCGAGCCTGATGAACATCCTCGGCTGTCTCGACAAGCCGACGTCGGGCCAGTATCTTCTGGAGGGGCAGGACGTCTCCACGTTCAACAAGGACGAGCTGGCCCGCATCCGGAACCGGAAGATCGGGTTCGTCTTCCAGACCTTCAATCTCCTCTCCCGGACGACGGCCCTCGAGAACGTCGAATTGCCCCTGCTTTATACCAGCGCCCACAGCAGGGAACGGCACGAACGGGCCATGGCGGCCCTGGATTCCGTCGGGCTCGGGGACCGCGCCATGCACAAGACCAACCAGCTCTCCGGCGGCGAACAGCAGAGGATCGCCATAGCCCGGGCCCTGCTCAACAGCCCGACCCTCATCCTGGCCGACGAGCCGACCGGCAACCTCGACACCAAGACGAGCAACGAGATCATGGACATCTTCACCAAGCTCAACGTCGAGAAGGGGATCACCATGGTCATGGTGACCCACGAGCCCGACATCGCCTGCTACGCCCGGAAGCGCATCTACGTCCGTGACGGGCAGATCATCCGGGAGGAACGCGGCAAGGAAGGCTGCGACTGATCCCGGGAACAAGGAGACGTCCCTATGAACATCCTGCGCACGAGCCGCATCGCCCTCCGGGCCCTGGCCCGGAACAAAATGAGGTCGTTCCTGACGGCTTTGGGGATCATCATCGGCGTCGGGGCGGTCATCGCCATGGTCAGCCTCGGCGAGGGCGCCAAGAAGGGCGTCGAGGAGCGGTTCAACTCCCTGGGGACGAACCTCCTCAACGTCTTCCCCGGCAGCCGGAACCACCACGGCATCAGCTCCGGCGGCGGCGGCTGGCAGAGCCTCAAGGTCGAGGACGCCGAGGCCATCGCCGCCCAGTGCGACGCCGTGAAGTACGTCTCCCCGTCCGCCAGCACCCGCGCCCAGGTCATCTACGCCAACAAGAACTGGAACACGTCCGTCCAGGGGGTCGGGGCCCGCTATCCCGAGGTTCGGAACTGGGAGATCGAGGCGGGGACGTTCTTCGACGAGGCCCAGGTCATCGCCGCAGGCAAGGTCTGTGTCCTCGGGACAGAGGTCAAAAAGTCCCTGTTCGAGGACGAGGACCCGCTCGGCAAGGTCATCCGGGTCAAGGGGATCCCGTTCCGGGTCCTGGGCATCCTGAAGTCCAAGGGCGAGGCCGGCGGGTTCTTCAACCGCGACGACGTCATCGTCGTGCCCTACACGACGGTCATGAAGAGGCTGGCCGGCGGGGACCACATCAACAGCATCGACGTCCAGGCGGTCTCGATGGACCGGACGGTCGAGGCCAAGGGACAGATCGAGGAGCTCCTCCGCATCCGGCACAAGATCGCCCCGGGCGCCGACGACGATTTCCAGGTCCGGAACATGGCCGAGATCGCCGAGGGCGCCGCCCAGTCGACCCAGATCATGGGCATCCTTCTCGGGAGCATCGCCGCCATCTCGCTCCTTGTCGGCGGCATCGGGATCATGAACATCATGCTCGTCTCGGTGACCGAGCGCATCCGGGAGATCGGCATCCGGATGGCCGTCGGAGCGCGGGAGAAGGACATCCTCCTCCAGTTCCTGACCGAGGCCGTCGTCTTGAGCTTCCTCGGGGGCGCCCTGGGCGTCATCTTCGGGGTCGCAAGCTCCAAGCTGCTGAAGTATATCCCCATCTTCGCCGGGTGGAAGACGGTCATTTCGCCGCAGGCCATCCTCCTGGCCTTCGCCTTCTCCGCCTCGGTGGGCATCTTCTTCGGCTTTTACCCCGCCCGCAAGGCATCGAAACTCGACCCGATCGAGGCCCTGAGATACGAATGACGACCATCCTCTCAAGCCAAGGAGAATCCGCATGAAACCGAGAACATATGCCGCCGCCGCCCTCATCCTCGCCGCGGCCGTCCTGCCCGCGCGCGGCCAGCAGGAGGGAGGCGTTCTTTCGATGAGCCTCGAGGAATGCATCCTGAGGGCCATGAAGAACAACCTCTCCGTGGCCATCCAGGTCCTGAACCCCGAGATCGCCGGGGCCGCCGTGACCCAGGCCGGGGAAAAGTACTACCCCACCCTGTCCCTCGGGTTCAACAAGAGGAGCACCGACAGCGCGTCCTATTCCTGGCTCGACGCGGCCGGCAGCGTCGTCACCCGGATGAACGATTACTCGATGGACATCAGCCAGTCCGTTCCCGGCGGCGGGACCGTCGGCGTGTCCCTCAGCTCGAACATGAACGACTCCAACCGGAGCTTCCAGACCATCAATCCCCGTTACGGGAGCACGCTGACCTTCGACTTTACCCAGCCCCTCCTCAAGGACTTCGGCTGGAACATCAGCCGGCGGGAGATCCTCATCGCCCGGAACAACCTGTCCATCTCGGAGAGCGACCTCGCGACGACCCTTATGTCGACCATCTACCAGGTCGAATCCGCCTATTGGACGCTCGCCTATACCATCGACAACCTCGAGGTCCGGCGCCAGTCCCTCCAGCTGGCCAAGGACCTCCTGGAAAAGAACCGCCGGTCGGTCGAGGTCGGCCAGCTGGCGCCCATCGAGATCCTGAGCGCCCAGGCCGAGGTGGCGACGCGCGAGGCCGATATCCTGCAGGCCGAGGCCCAGGTCAAGAACGCCGAGGACCAGATGAAGACGCTCCTCAACCTCTCCCAGGACGAGGACAAGGCGGCCGCGTCCATCGTCCCCAAGGACCGGCCGGTCATCCCCGAAAAGAAGATCTCCCTGGACGAGGCGCTGGCCACGGCGCTCGACAACAGGCCCGACCTGAGGGCCACGCGGATCGGCCTGAAGAACCGGGAGCTCGACCTGAGCTACGCGAAGAACCAGCTCCTGCCCGGACTGAACCTGAACGCCTCCTACTGGAGCCCCGGCGTGTCGGGGACGCGCATCGTCTACCTCAACGACAATCCCCTCAGCGGCATCATCCTCCAGACCGTCCCCGGCGGGTCCAAAGATTCCCTGAAGGACGCGCTCAATTTCAAGTACAACAACTGGTCGGTAGGCCTGACGCTCACGGTCCCCGTCGGCAACATCCTGTCCCGGGCCTCATACACCCAGGCCCGTCTCGACATGCAGCAGGCCCTGCTCGACCTGAAGAACAAGGAACAGCAGGTCTTCCTGGAGATCAAGACCGCCGTCCGGGCGGCCGAGACCAACGCCAAGCGTGTTCAGGCCTATAAGGTCGCCCGGGAGCTGGCCGAGCAGAAGCTCGCCGGCGAAGAGGAGAAGCTCAAGGTCGGGCTGAGCACGAATTACCTGGTCCTCCAATATCAGCGGGACCTGGCGACCGCGCGGAGCACCGAGCTCAAGGCCGTCGTCGATTACAATGTGTCGGTGGCCGACCTGGACCGGGCCCTGGGCACAAGCCTCAAGAACAAGAACATGACGCTTGCGGACTTCGCCCGCACCGAATAAGCTAAGGGCCGCTCTAACCGGATCGTTTTAGGGGACTTGAATTCTCGGATACGGCAATCTCAGGTGGGCTGGATAAAGAGCCATGACGGATCAGCCTTCGCTTCCGGTCAGGTTTTTAACGCCGCGACCTTGCCGATTTCTTCGGCGGGCTCGTAACTCGCGAAATTGTACTAAGCTCTGTATGCAAATCATGCCCTACGTGGCATGAGCCCGAGATTCCCGTACGCTCAGACATACGACCCCGAATCTCCTCGAAATCGGCTTCGGTCGGGCTAAACCTTCCACGTTCGCTCAGTCCGATCCGTCCTGGCACCCAGCCCAATTACCTTGGCTGGGTGAGAGGAACCGCAATGCTTCAACTCCTCCACCCATGGGTCAAGCCTGAAAATGCTATCCATTGATGGGATCGTACCGGCCCTTGATTCATGCCCTTCCGGCGCGGATCAAGTCCGTTGTTTGGGAAAGAAATGGGGACACAATACCAAGTTCCCAATTCCCGCGGCTTCCCCTGGGAAAAGGTAAACGGGTATTGTGTCCCTAATTATTATCTCCCCCCTATTCCGGGGACCCTTCCCCGCGAACAATGCCAGGTGCTGAGCCAAAGCGCGTCCGGGGCGAGGGGGTCCGCCCCGTAAACCCCAGTTGGGAAGGGGGCCCATCGCTCTTGCGATGGGGGAACCTGCCAGCAGGTTCCCGGGTCTGGGGTCAAGGGGCGGCCTCCGAACCCCGGGACGCGCGTCCCGAGCTCAGAATTTCCCCAGACACAAAAAGAAACGAAACATACGATTCCCCGGAATCGGGAGTAGAACGTTTATAAAAGCGGGGTCGGGGGGATTTGCTATTTCCTCCTTGATTCGACCCAGGAATAGAAGGCCGGTAGAACGAGCAGCGTCATCAGCGTCGAGGTGATGAGTCCCCCGACGACGACGACCGCCAGCGGCTTCTGGACCTCCGATCCGGGGCCGGCCGCATAAAGCAACGGCACCAGGCTGAAGATGGTGATGGTCGCCGTCATCAGCACCGGCCTGAGCCTGTTCGAGCAGCCCTTTGTGATGGCTTCGGCGAGCGGCGTCCCCTCCTCGCGCAATTGACTGATGTACGACAGGAGGACGATGCCGTTGAGCACGGCGATGCCGAAGAGGGCGATGAATCCCACCGACGCCGGGACCGAGAGATAGAGCCCGGAGATATACAGCGAGAGGATGCCGCCGATGAGGGCGAACGGCAGATTGGCGAGGACGAGCAGGGACAGGCGCAGGGAGTTGAACGTCAGGAACAGGAGCAGGATGATGAGTCCGACGGTCGCGGGAAGGATGATGCCCAACCGGCGCATGGCCCTTTGCTGGTTCTCGAACTGACCCCCCCAGGCCAGGTAATAGCCCGGCGGGAGGGAGATCTCCCTCCGGACGAGGCGCCGGGCCTCGGCCACGAACCGGCCGAGGTCGCGGCCCGAGATGTTGCACTCGATCCCGATGCGGCGCGCCCCCGACTCGCGGCTGATCTGGGACGGCCCCTCGGAGGTCGTGATCGAGGAGAGCTCCCTCAACGGGACCTTCGTCCCGGCCGGAGATGCGACGAGGATGTTCCCGATGGCCTCGACGGAGTCCCTCCTGTCCTCGGGGAAGCGGAGCTTGACGGCGAAGTTCTTCTCGCCCTCGTAGAAACGGGTCACTTCCCTGCCGCCGACGGCCGTTTCGACGACGCTCTGAACATCTTCGGCGTTGAGGCCGTGACGGGCGATCCGGTCCCGGTCGACGCGCACGGAAATGTACGGCTGGCCCGCGACGCTCTCGACGACGAGGTCGGCGGCGCCGCGGATACGGGACAGGACCCGGCCGATCTCCTCGGCCTTGGCTTCGAGGACGTCGAGGTCCTCGCCGAAAAGCTTGATGATGAGCTGGGCACGCGTCCCGGCCACGAGCTCATCGATGCGGCAGGCGATGGGCTGGCTGAAGGAGAAGGCCATTCCCGGGAAGGTCGATGCGACGGCGCGCATCTTTTCGGTCAGCTCCTCGCGCGTCCGGGCCGACGTCCATTCCGACCGCGGCTTGAGCATGCCGACGTAGCCCGTCTTCTCGACGCCGCGGGCCTCGAGGGCGATGCCGGTCTGTCCGGTCCGGGAAACGATGGTCTCGAGCTCCGGAAAGGCCATGAGCTTCTCCTCGAGCTTCCGGCTCATCTCGAGGGACTGGGGGAGCGTGATTCCCGGCAGGAACTGCATGTCCATGTCGAACGCGCCCTCGTCCATGATGGGCATGAACTCCGTCCCGAGCCGCGGGACGAGAGCCAGCGACCCGGCGAGGAGGGCCACCGAAACGCCGAGAAGGACGAGCCTGTGCTTCAGCCCCCAGCCGAGGAGGGGGAGATAGACCTTTCGCGCCCCCTCCACGACGACGCTGCGTTTCTCCTTCCGGGCCTTGAGCAGGAGGTGACAGAACGCCGGAATGGCCGTCAGCGAGAGGATGAGGGAGGCGAAGAGGGCGATGACATGGGTGAACGCGAGCGGGAGGAACATCTTGCCTTCGATCCCCTGGAGGGCGAAGATCGGGATGAAGGTCAGGGCGATGATGAGCTCGCCGAAGATGCTCGGCTTCCGGACCTCGAGCACCGCCCGGCGGATGACGGCGAGCTTTCCGGCGGCCGCCCCGTTCTCGCCCAGGTGCCGCTGGGCGTTCTCGACCTGGATGATGGTCGCGTCGATGATCATCCCGATGGAGATGGCCAGGCCGCCGAGAGACATCAGGTTCGCCGAGAGCCCGGCCAGCCGCATCATGATGAAGGTGAAGAGCGTCGACAGCGGGAGGGCGAGGATGACGATGACGGCGCCCCGGAAGCTCCGCAGGAAGAGAAAGAGGACGAAGACGACGAAGAGGGAGCCGACGAGGAGGGCCTCGGTGACGGTGTGCACGCTCTTGGCGACGATGTCCGACCTCCGGTAGAAGGGCCGGATCTTAAGGCCCTGCGGGAGGACGCCGCCCGCGTTGATCTCGGCCACCCTGGCCTCGACGGCCTTGACGACCTCGCGGCTGTTGGCCCCGCGGAGCATCATGACGATGCCGCCGACGACCTCGTCCTTCCCGTCCTTGAAAGAGGCGCCCTGCCGGACGGCCTCTCCCTCGCGGACCTCGGCGACGTCGCGAAGGAGGAGCGGGACCCCGCGCTCGGCCCTCAGGACGATGCGCCGGATGTCCTCGATGGACTCGAGCAGGCCGATGCCCCGGACAAGATACTGCTGGGAATCGCCCTGAAGGATATTGCCCCCGACGTTCCGGTTGTTCTTCCGGACGGCCGCCTCGACATCGGCGGTCGAGAGGCCGTACTTGAGCAGTTTGTCGGGATCGGCGACGATCTGGATCTCGCGGATGTATCCGCCGAAGGAGTTGATCTCGTTGACGCCCGGGATGGACTTGAGCATCGGCGAGAGCACCCAGTCCTGGACCGTGCGCCGTTCCGTGAGCCGGCGGACGGGGTTCGGCGACTCCCCGGCTCCCCGCCCCTCAAGGGTGTATTGGTAGATCTCCCCCATGGCCGTCGAGACCGGCCCCATGGCGATCTCGACGCCTTCCGGGACCTTCTCCCGGGCCTCGATCAGGCGCTCGAGGACGAGCTCCCGGGCGAAGTAGATGTCCACGCCGTCCTCGAAGACGACCGTGATGACCGAGAGCCCGAACTTGGAGACGGAACGCAGGCCCGCGAGCCGCGGCACCCCCCGGATGGTCATTTCGACGGGGTGGGTCACGAACTTTTCCACCTCGAGCGGGGAAAGGCCCGGCGCGTTCGACAGGACCTCGACCTGGACGTTGGTGACGTCGGGGAAAGCGTCGATGGGGAGCCGGACGAACGACTGGACGCCGAGGGCGACGAGGACCACGACGCCGAAAAGCACGAGGACGCGCTTTTCGAGCGAGAGGGAGATGAGGCGGTCGATCATGATCACTCCTCGCCCATGCTGTTCTTGAGGAGCTCGGACTTGATGAAGAAGCTCCCGGCGGCGGCGACGGCCTCCTTGGCTTTCAGGCCGGAGACGATCTCGACCCGTCCGCCCGAAGCGGGCCCGGTGACGACGTCCCGGAGCGTGAAGGCGTTCTCCCCGGTCCGGACGAAGACGATCTTCCGGTCTCCGATCTCGAGGACCGCGGCCTCGGGCACGAAGACGGCCTCGGCCTCGGACGGTACGGTGATGTCCGCTTCGAGGTAAAGGCCCTGCCGGAGCGTCCCGTCCGGGTTGGGCAGGTCGACCAGGGCCTCCACGGTCCGGGTCCCCGTGTCCACGGCGTTGCCCAGCCGGAAGATGCGTCCTCTGTATTCGCGGCCGGGCGCCGACGCCGTCCGGAGGACGACCTCGGCCCCGACGCGGACGGAAGCCAGGTCCTTTTCATAGATGCGGAGGACGGCCCGGACCATCGAAAGATCGGCAAGCCGGAAGAGGTCGACTCCGAGCTCGACGCGGTCCCCGGCCGTCACGGGGCTCTCCTCGACGGTGCCGGACATCGGCGCTCGAACGGGCAGGAGCGGCAGGGGGACGCCGGTCTTTTCGATCCCGGAGATGTCGGCGTCCGAAAGGCCCAGGGCCTGAAGCCTGTCCTTGATCGACGAGGCAAGGGCTTCCGAGGACGCCCTCTCCGCTGGAGTCCTCGGCAGGACGCTTCAAGCGGGCGGCGGATAGGAGGAGCTCGGATTGAAGCATGAGGAGGTCCGGGCTGTAGAGCGAAAGGAGGACCTGCCCCGCTTGGACGCGGTCGCCGGGATAGGCGGCGAGGCTCTCGATCCGCCCGGGCGTCCTCGCGGTGACATGGGCCCGGCGCCTGGGATCCAGGGAGACCTCTCCGGGCGCGTGGACGGTTCGGACGACCGGCAGGAGCTCGGCTTCGGCGGTCAGGATGCCGGCCGTACGAACGGCCTCCGGGGTCAGGGCGACGGATTCGGAGATGACGGGGTCCCCCGCCTTCTCTTCGGCTTCCCCCGCGGGGCCGGGACGACAGCCCGCGAAGCCTGCGGTCAGGACGAGGAGGACGGGGGCGATATGAGCGAAGGTCTTCTTATTCATGGCGATTCCTCATTCGACGGATTCCTCGCCGGCGACCTCGAGGTCGGCCAGCGAGACGTTATAGAGATAAAGGGCCCTCAGATGTTCGAGCCGCGCGGATGCGTACGTCCGGTAGAGGTCGAGGAGCTCGAAGAACGCGATCTCGCCGTACCGATATCGGCTCAGACTGAGCGTCATGTCGTCCTCCAGGTCCCTCAGGAGGGACCCTTCGAAGACCTTGACCTGTTCTTCGGCGGCCCGGGCGGCCTCGAAGGCGGTCCCGATCCGGGCCGCGACCCGGAGTTCTTCTCCGGCGGCGGCGAGTCGGGATATCTCTTCGGCGGCCGCGGCCTCCATGACCTCGCCCTTCCGCCTCTGGCCCAGGACAGGCAGGGAAAGGCCGACGGAGAACCCCAGCCCCCCGCCCTCAGGCTGGGGAAGAACAGGCCGAGGGTGAGGTCGGGGAGACCGCTCTTGCGCGCCAGCGCCAGTCCCGTTTCGGCCTCTCCGCGCCGTGCCGCCGCGATCCTGAGCGACGGGCGGGACGCCTGGGCCCCGGCCCGGAGCGCCGACGGGTTCGCGTCGAGCGGGACGGTGACGAGGTCCGTGACCAGATCGGTCGGGGCGTCGCCGTTCCTGCCGATCAGGAGGTTGAGATCCGACGCGGCGGCGGCGCCTTCCTTTTTCTCCTCGATGATCTGGTTCCGGAGCCGGGCCTTTTCGACGCGGGACCTCAGGACGTCGCTCGAGGAAGCGGCCCCGGCGCGCGCCGGGCGGCCAGGTTCTCGAGCAGGCGGTCGACGAGGGCGGAGGAGCGCTCCAGCGACTCGACGGTCCTTCGCGAGAGGACCGCCCGGAAATAGGCGCGCTTCACTTCCGCCCCGACGAGGAGGCGCGCCCTTTCGAGTTCGAGGGCCGCCCGCTCCTCGCCGAACCTGCCGATGCGGCCGCGGAGGGCCCGCTTTCCCGGGAACTCGAAGGACTGCTCGATCGCCGAAGCTGTATTCCTTCTCCCCGCGCGCTGTCCTTGCGGAACGAGAGGCCTTCGTCGCTGAAGGAGAGAGACGGGTCGGAAAAGGCCTTCAACCGGAGCGTCCGGCCCTTCGAAGCGGCGACTTCCTGCGCGGCCGCGAGGATGCGCGGGTTCCGCTCCATGGCGATGGCCAGGGCGCGGTCCAGGGTGAGCGGCTCTTCGCCCCGGGCGGACAGGCCCGGCGCGAGCCCCGACACCACGATGAGGAAAAGGGCCCATAAGGATCTCATGGGGCACCTCCAAGCCGAATTACAGCGCCTGAGAGAACTTGGCGGTCTTCGGATGAGGCTTAATCGGGCGGGTGGTAGATGTCCGAGATGGACCCGGGGATGACGTCCGGGTCTCCGGCGGGCGGAAAGGCTCGGGAAGCGGCTGGGGGCCACGGGGATCGTCGAGAGATGGACGGGAGCGAGGCCCTGCCGCCGACCAGTGAAGGGGATTGCACACGCCCTCGAGCTCTTCATGGCACAGGAAATCGTGAGAGATGGTGTTGAGCGAGAACAGGACGAGGACGAGGGTCAGGAGGCTTTTCGCCGCGAATTCGCGCCGCTCATTGACGGACATCAGGGACCATTGTATGTGTCAAGTCCTTGCCTGTCAATGACAAGCGGGGCGCGGGAAGGGCTGGAACGGCGGCCCGGGACGCGGTACAATCGGTGGCGATGAACGTTCGGCGGGGCGTCGCGGGAGGGCTCATCGGCGTCGGCCTTGGGGGCGTTCTGTTCCTGCGTCGGGCCCGGAACGCGGCGTCATCATCCTGTGCGCCGGCGACAGCATCACCGAGCAGGGTTATTCCGCGTATCTCGGGCCGCCCTCCGGAAGGACGGGATCCGGGCCCGGGTCCTCAATTACGGCAGGAGCGGGAACACGTCGCCGAATACCTGGCGTTCCTGAAAGGGGACAGGGACGGCTCGGCGCGGAACAGCCGGATTTCGTGCTCCTCGAGCTCGGGACCAACGACGTCCGCGTGGACGGGGATCGCGTTCCCGCGAGGACTTCGAGAAGGAACATCAGGGAGATCGTCGGGATCTTCAGGGGGTTCCGGACGAGGGCCGGGGAGCCTCCCGCCGTATTCCTGGCGGCCATTCCCCCGATTCCCGAAGGGACGCCGTTTCCGTTCGGCCCCGATTCCGGGGCGAGGGTCGATCGCCGAGATCAATCCCGGCCGTCAGGGCCGTCTGCGCGGACCTCGGGACTCGGCTTCGTGGACAACCATGCCCTGTTCCGCGCTCCCCGGGGCTCCTCCCCGGCGTCCACCCGAGCCCGGAGGGCTATAAGGCCATGGCCGCGAACTGGCACGCGGCCATCCGGGACGCGGGTCCGGCGGCCGGCCGCTGAGCTTATCTCTTGCATTTTGAGCCGCGGTGATATGATAACCTCAATAAATCTTTCTAAGGCAGCAAAACCGTGGAGAGAGAATTCATGAACAGGAAACTCATCCGGCCCAATCTGTCCGAAATCAAGGACAAGATCAACCGGGACAAAGGAGGGCGAAAAGAGGAAGATGCACCCCCCTTCGGATACGTTCGCCGAGAACTACTACTACCTCAAGCAGATGAACAAGAAGACGCCCATGGCCGTCGTTTTCACGGACGGCGAAGTGCTCGAGGGATACATCGAGTGGTACGACCGCAACTGCATCAAGCTCAACAGGGAAAACGCCCCGAACATGCTCGTCTACAAGAGCCATATCAAATACATCTACAAGGTCGGCGAGGCGCCGGAGCCCGCCGAGGCCGAAACGAAGCGGAAAAAATGACCCTCCCCGCGATCGGGATCACCCTCGGCGATCCCGGGGGGGTGGGGCCTGAAGTCGTCCTCAAGGCGCTTGCCCTTGAAGAATCCCTTCCCGAAGCCCGTTACATCGTGTTCGGGGACACGTCCGTCTGGGACGCGAGCGGGCGTCTGGGGCTTTCCCTGGACCTGACCCCCTGGGACGGCGAAATTCCGCCCCGGGAACCGGGATCTGTCGTTCCATCCGGTGCGGCGTCTCCGCCCGAAATCGCGGGGGCCGGGCCGTCCGGAGCGAACGGGAGGGCTTCCTTCCTGTCGTTCGAGAAAGCCGTCGGATGGGCCGCGCAAGGGATCCTGCGGGGCCGTGGTCACCGGCCCGATCTCCAAGACCTCATGGCATCTGGCCGGGCTCGCGTGGAGGGGACATACGGAGTACCTGGATTCGCTTTACCCGGACGCGATCATGAGCTTCTGGTCGGAGCGCCTGAGGGTGGCCCTGTTAAGCCACCATCTCCCCCTGCGGGAGGCCCTGGGACGGGTCCGAAGAAACGCTCCTCGGAGTTTTTCCGGGCCTTGCATCGGAGCCTGGACGCGGTCGATTCGGGGGTTCCGAGATCCTGGTCGCCGGCCTCAACCTCACGCCGGCGAGGACGGCCTGTTGGGCCGGGAGGAGACGGAGAAATCAGGCCGGCGATCGAGGCGGCGGCAAAGAAGGCATTCCCGTCAGCGGGCCTATCCCCCGGACACGGTGTTCCTCAAGGCCCTCGACCATCCCGAAAAGATGGTCGTGGCGATCTACCACGACCAGGGGCTTATCGGCTTCAAGCTCGTGGCCTTCGAGACCGGCGTGAACACGACGCTGGGCATGCCCTTCATCCGGACATCCCCCGACCACGGCACCGCCTTCGACATCGCCGGCAAGGGCATCGCCGACCCCCGCAGCATGATCGAGGCCCTCCGCCTCGCTGCCAGGCTCACGGCCTCCCGATAAGTGGATCACCTGCCCGGGTCCAACGGGATCTCCTTTCGCCGCCCCACTCTCGAAATCGGAGTCCGAGTGTCAGCCGCCTCTTTTGGTTTTAGAACGGAAAGTGGTATATAGTTGATATGCGCCCCATCAAGCGAATGGAGAACGCGCATCGATTTCCCGGGCCCAAGCCTGAGATGGCGGGCAAAGGTTTCAAGATGAATATTCATGTAAAGAGAGTTTTATTCATTCTGCTTGCCGGGACGGCCCTCACGGCATCTCCCGCCTGCAGCCGAAGAGCCGAGCCCTCCCGGGACCTCCCCGCGACCATCGTCTGGGAAAAGGACCAAACGATCATCCATCCGAGAACCGGGGGCATGAATGTCTGGGAGGGATGGGCCGTCCAAGCGGATTATTTTGAAGCCAGCAAGAACCGCTCGCGGTTCGTTTTCTGGAGAAACAGGGGCGGTTCGTTGCGGTTTCAGATCACGTATTCGCTGCAGCCCAATAGCTGTATCCTGATGTGCAACGAAAAAAAGGTCGTCCTGCCGCCGGCACCGAAAGCTCTCAAAGGCATTCTTCGAATTCAACGTGAAGAAAGGATTCAGTTTTATCGAAACGGCAAAGAAGACCGGGGATATTCTCAGGATAAGCGAGATCCGGATCGGCGAAGGCCCTGACGATGATCGCCTTCTCAGCGAAGGCGAACAGTTGGTTGAGTATTTTTCCCCCGGTGACGGCTCCATTCTGTTCCATGGCAAGGGTTCCTTGGTCATTGAAAAAGCTGAAACCCGGGACGGGGAGATCGGGAGTGAATCAAGGATATTGGAATCCGTCCGTCTAAAAAAGGATATCCCTTATGATTTCTCTTTTTCGAGAATAGGTTACCTGAAGATCGCGGCGAAAAGGGGGGCTTTCGATATCCTTCGACATGAATTCCGGGAAAAAAGGGTGACGCCGCTTCCGAGTCCCGTGACGACCGGAAAAAGGCCCGACATATTCGTTTTTCTCATGGATGCCTGCCAGGCCAAGCACCTCTCCACTTATGGATATGAGCGAAAGACCTCTCCGGCCATCGATGCTCTGGCCCGCGACAGCGTCGTGTTCGATAATGCTTATGCCAATGCGACCTTCACGCCATCCAGTGTGGCCACGATCCTTTCCGGCCTTTATCCCGAACGGCACAATGTGAGGATCCAAGTCAACCGGCTGCCGGAAGGCGTCATCATATTGCCGGAGTTCTTGAAGTCCCTGGGCTATCACACGGCGGTGTTCAGTTCCTCCTATAACGTCACGCCCAAGTTCGGATTCAGCAAGGGTGTGGATGATTACATCCCCCATTATATGCGGGCGAAGCCGAATGCTTCCGGCGAATCGTCTGCCGGCTCGGCCCCGCCCATAAAGAAGGATTTTCTGCGCTGGCTCGACAAGCCGGGCCCGCGTTTCGCCTATCTCCATTTCATGGAGCCCCACTGGCCGCTTTTGCCGCCGCGGCCGTTCCTCAACATGTTCAAGTCGTCGGGCCCGGGCACGGTCCCGGCCGGCCTCTATAACCGAATGCGACAACTGGAGAACAGCGGCCACCAATTCTCCGCCGCGGAGATGGAGGATGCGAGGGCCGATTACGATTCCGACATCGCCTACATCGACTTTCAACTGGGCGGGATCTGGCAGAGGATGAGGGAGCAAGATCTGTACGACGAGAGCGTGATCATCCTGGTCGCCGATCACGGCGAGGCATTCTTCGAACATGGCCAGATCTGGTCGCATGGGGTCAACGTTTTCGACGAGACGACGCACGTGCCCTTGATCGTCAAGCTGCCCAAGAGCCTGGGACTGAAAGGCCGGATCTCCAACCTGGTGCAGCTTGTCGACATCGTTCCCACGATCGCCGGTCTTCTCGGGAAGACGCTGGCGTGCGACGGCGGGAACGCGCTTCGCTTTTTCGGCCAGACGCAGATGGATGACACATTCGCCGTGTCCAGGACGGGGTGGTTTTCCACAGGAGAAGACCCTGCGACCTATTCCCTGCGCTGGAGGAACTGGTATTATCTGCTCGATACCAAAACGCGCAAGGCCCAGCTTTATCAGCTCGATGGAGATCCGCAACGCGACGTCCTCTCCCTGAATCCTCGGATCGCGACCCTCTTTGAAGCCCGGTTCATCAGTTGGTACAAGAATTTCGAGAAGTTGGACGTGCCTTTGGGCCCGTTGAATCTCCCCAAGATGTCTCCCAAGGAGATCGAAGCATTGAAATCGTTGGGATACCTCTGATCGGGCATGAGGTCTCGGAGCGCGGCCGGGCGGATTGAATGAGCGCGTGAGTCAGGGCGAAACGGGCTGTCGCCCAGATCCCTCCTCCCCGTCCCGTCTCGTTTTCTTATCGGGCGAAAGTATGTGGGAGACGATGGCCGGCAGGCATACCCAAGAGCCCAAATAAGACGGCAACAAGTATCTCCACAGGCTGGCCGTGCCGGCCACGAGATACGCCGAGAGGTAGACAAGACTGACAAGGGAGGGAACGATCCATTCGACCTTTCGCGTAAAGAATCCGAGGCCCAGGAATATGGCTGAGAACAATAGGAAAACATAGTGTCGAAAGATCAGCGAGAATACCGGGCGTTCGAGAAGGATGTTCATCAGCTTGACATAGCCGGCCTTGATCGACGGGAGCCGAGAGCCGTAAGGGATCCCGAGCCGGGCCCTGCCGGCCTCATACTTCGGATCCGCTTTCAGGACTCCCCATGATTGATAGCCGATCTCCGAAAATTGGGAAAGATACCCGAAATAGCAGAGCTGATGTCTAAGATATCCTCCGGGATGCCGGATGGCCGTACGTATGACCTTCTTCAGGATAAAGAGGTTCTTTTCGTTGGGGATCCTTCTGAGAACCGGCGGAAAATCCCTTTTGAAAATTATATAATCTCCCGAGCTGCAGTCATATCTCTGGATGAGCTTTTGAAAGACCCCTTTCCCGAACTCCCCGTCGATGGATCGTCTCTCCATGTCGATCTCCGACGGACTCATCCGGCGCATCGAATGGACGACCGTTCCGACATATTGAGTGAATATTCCGTGGAACTGGGACTTCGAGATCCGGGCGACGTGAGGGCTGAGTTCGAGGATCCGGCCGGGTGCGACGCTCAGAACGATCATGCCCGCGGTGATCGCGGTCTTCTTCAGCCAACCGCTCTTTTGCGGAAAATAGAAGAGATAGATCACGATGGGCACGATGACGCAAAGAGCGGCTTCCCGCCTGAACATGACGGCGATCGAAAGCGACAAGATGGAGAGAAGGAGCGCGGCCTCCTTCCGGCCATGGACCGATCTGATCAGGAAGGCCATCGCCAGCATCAGGAAGATGGCCCCCCAGGTCATCGAGATCGTAGCATTCGAGTACAGCCAGAGCGGAGGCAGCAGGGTGACCAGGGCGGAATGAACCAGGAATGCCCGGTTGCCTTTGGCCACCTGGCGGATCAGGTAGAAAAGAGCCCCCCAAAAGAGCGAGCCCTGGATGAAGCTCAGCAAAGCCGGAGTCCTTACAAAATACTGGGTGAGATGCATGAGCATGGGCAATAGAGGAGGGTTCCAGGTGGAATATCGATCGGCTAAAGCCTGTTGCCACTGGCCCAGCGCATCCACCGACATGACGGCCGGATAAAATACCAACAGCCAGAATCCGCTGAGCGCCGTGGACAGGCAGACGATATAGCCCGTTAGGCCGAATAATCGGCTTTCTTTCCCTTGCCAGAGGGCGATCCCACTGATGAAAATGACCGCTATCCAAAGCCAGCTTATGAACGTCGATAGAACGGTGGCGCCGGGGTGCCCGGCGAAGATCTTGTTCCAGGCAGGGACAAGGAAAAGGGCCGGGACGAAAGCGAGCCCACCCGCTCCCCAAAGAACCCTGGGTCCAACCCGCGTAATATCGATCATCGAGCCTTTAATCGATGAACCTATACTTGATCAGCACAAGGACCGCCTCGAGGCCGTCTTTCCAGCCAATTTTCTTGCCTTCCTTCACATTCCTGCTGTGGAACGAGATCGGGACCTCCGTGATCCTATAACCCCTTTTACGGACCTTGGCGGTCACCTCGGGACAAAACTCGAAGCGGACGCACTTAAGCGGTAGGCTCTTGAGCACATCCGCCCGGAATGCCTTGTAGCAGGTCGCTTCGTCGGTGATTCTGGCCCCAAAGAGAACATTGGCCATGGCGGTCAGCAGAAGAACTCCCATCATGTAGCGGGTGAAAGGAACGTAATTCTCGAGCCTGGAGTATCGCGAGCCATAGACGACGCTCGCGCGGCCTTCGATGATCGGGGCGATGACCTTATGGTAATCTTGCGGATCATATTCAAGGTCGGCGTCCTGGATGATGATGATATCTCCGCTGACGTAAGGGATCGCCGTCCGGATCGCCCCGCCTTTCCCCTTGTTCCCGGCGTGGAAGAGAACCTTGAAACCCTTCTCGTTCTCCATTGAATGAAGAAATTCGCGGGTCCCATCCGTCGAGCCGTCATCGACGATGATGATCTCCTTGGCGATATCGACGGCCTTGACGCGCCTGAGGATCGCTTCGATCGTCCGGATCTCGTTATAGACGGGGATGATGACGGATAGGATCACGTTTCTGCGGTCCCGCGTTCTAAGTGGCGATGAACGGATAAGAGCTTCATTCGCGGCCTCGCCGGCCCCCCGGGGATCTCTAGGTCGATTCTAAGCCTTCCCCAGGCCCGGATGATAACATAACGGGGGCACAAACCCAAATTCCCGGCTCTCTCCGCCGCCTTCGGGAGACGAGAAACGGGTATGCTTTCCCCGGATCTCAGCGGAGGCGCTTCTTGATCTCGGCCCGGATCTCGCGGTCGGTGTCCCGCTTCTTGAGGACGTCCCGCTTCTCGTATTCCCTCTTGCCGCGGACGAGGGCGATCTCGATCTTGACCTTGCCGCGGTCGTTGAACAGGACCTTGGTCGGGACGAGGGTGAAGCCGCGCTCCTTGATCTTCTGGGCCAGCTTCCGGATCTCGCGCTTGTGAAGGAGGAGCCGGCGTTCGCGCAGAGGCTCGTGATTGAAGATGTTGGCGGCCTCGTAGGGGCTGATGTGGCACTTGACGAGGACGACGTCCCCGCCCTTGACCTCGGCGTAGCTCTCCTTGAGGCTGATGCGGCCCTCGCGGATGGCCTTGACCTCGCTTCCGAGGAGCGCGATGCCGGCTTCGAAGGTCTCCAGGATCTCGTAATTGTGGTAGGCGGTCTTGTTGGTGGCGACGGTCTTCATCGGGTCGGTCCCCTCGGCGGCGGGCGCCGGGCGGACCCGGACGAGGCTGATGTGCCGCTTGTTCATCCGCTCGACGACGAAACGGCGCCCCTCGTAGTCCAGGGCGTCCTTTTCCTTGGGGATGCGGCCGAACTCGTAGAGGAGGAATCCGGCCAGGGTCGTATAATCCCTTTTCTCGGGGAGCTTGAAGGGCAGGATGCGGTTGATCTCCTTGACGGAGGCGGAGCCCTTGATGACGTAATCGCCCCCCTCGGCCCTCTGGAACCAGGCCTCGGACATCTCGTCCTGCTCGTCCCGGATGTCGCCGACGATCTCCTCGATGATGTCCTCGAGGGTCACGATGCCCTCCAGGCTTCCGAACTCGTCCACGACGAAGGCCATATGGACGGCGTTCTCCTGCATCTGGAGGAGGACCTTTTCCATGGGCGCCGACTCGGGGACGAAGAACGGCTTCCGGAGGACGGACCTGAGGTCGAATTCCTTCCCCTCGAGAAGGAGGGGAACGATGTCCTTGGCGTGGAGGAGCCCTTCGATGTTGTCCATCCGGCCCTTGAAGACGGGATATCGGGAGAATCCGGCCGAGCGGATGGTCTCCCGGACCTGGTCCATCGGAGCGTCGGCCTCGATGGCCCGGACCTGCGGCCGGGGGACCATGATCTCCTTGATGGGGCGCGAGCCGATGTCCAGGATGCCGGAGATCATCCTCCGGCGAGGCGAGGACATGCCCCGGACGCCCGAGCCCAGCAGGATCCGGACCTCCTCCTCCCCCATCGCTCTCGGCAAGCCCGTCGGCCCGTCCCCGCGGCGAGGGAAAGAGCACGCGGGACAGGAACGAAAGGACCCGGACGAGCGGGCTGAAGACCGCCATGAGGAAACGGATGGGGTGGATGAAGCAGAAAGGCGGTCTTGACGGGGTTGTGGGCGGCGAAGGTCTTGGGGTTGATCTCCCCGAAAAAGAGGACGAGGAGGGTCGTGGCCAGAGTGGCCAGGAGGACGGCCTCGTTCTTGTTGGGGATGAAGGAGACGAACACCGAGGTCGCCACGGAGGCGGCCGCGGCGTTGACCAGCGTGTTCCCGATGAGGATGGTCGCCAGGAGCGCGTCGATCCGGGCGACGACCCGGCGGACGAGCCGGGCCTTCTTCGAACCCCGGGCCTCGAGGGATTCGAGGGTATAGGGGTTGGCCGCCACGAAGGCCGTCTCGGAGGAAGAGAAGAAGGCGCTGAGGACAAGAAACAGCAGGAAGAGCAGAAGCGCCGGCAGAAGCATCGAAGGTCAGGCGTCCAATCGGGGCTTGTTGTCCTTGAAACACCGGGACAGGGTCTCGAGGAGCCTCCGCTCGACCCGGGTCAGGGGTTCGCAGGACGCCTCGGAGATCTCGCTGACGATGAGCTCCTTGGCCCGCTCCATCATCTTCTTCTCCCGGAAGGACAGCGGCTTGAGGAGGCTCAGGCAGAACAGGCTCTTGAGGACGAGGGCCATGTCCAGGAGCGTGCCGGACTTCATCAGGTTGATGTGCTCCTTGTAGCGCCCCTTCCAGTTCATCGAGAGATCGACGTTCCCGCTCCGCATGAACTGGAAGATCTTCTTGATGGCGCTTTCGGAGATCGGCCGGCGGATCCCCATCTCCATCGCGCTGGCCGAAGGCACCTGGACGAGCGTGTTGTTGTTGACGATCCGGACGTGGAAGATCTTGAATTGCTCCCCGTTGTAGGAGCCGTCCCTGATGTCCTCGACGATCCCGAGTCCCTGGTTGGGATAAATGACCTTATCCCCGACTTTCAATGAGTTCATTCGGTCTTCATTATACCCCAACGGGAGGCGGGGGTCAACGATTCTCTTCGTCCACTTGACAGATAACTCACACTTTATTAACATAGTTGCCTTAACAGTAAAGGAAGACGTATGCCATGAAGCGAACATTTCAGCCGAACAACCGTCGCCGAAAGAAAACCCACGGATTCCGCGTCCGTATGAAAACCGCCGGGGGACAGAAGGTCCTCAAGAGCCGCCGGAGCAAAGGCAGGAAGAAACTCGCGGTCTAAATGGACGAACGCCTGACCCCAGGGGAGCGGATCAGAAAGAAGAAGGATTTCGAGACCCTGTACAGGATAGGCCGCCGTTACCGAGGACGCCATTTTCATCTCGTTTACCACGCGAACACGTTCGGGTTCCCGAGGATGGCCGTCGTCGTCAGCCGCAAGGTCGGCAACGCCGTCGAGAGGAACCGGATAAAAAGGCGGGTCCGAACCCTGTTCCGCAGGAACAAAGCTTTGTTCACGAAGCCCATGGACATCATCCTCATCGCGAGAAAGGAGATCCTGGACCTTTCCTGGCCGGAGCTCGCCGCCCGATACGCGGCCGCGGTGGACGGGATCTTCAGGGAACGGTCGGCTTGATGAAAGCCGTCGCCCTGGCCCTGATCCGGCTCTACCGGGCCGTCCTGTCTCCGTTCCTCGGGACGCATTGCCGTTATTACCCGACGTGCTCCGTCTACACGGCCGAGGCCATCCGCCGTTACGGCTTCTGGAAGGGGGCGTTCCTCGGCGGGAAGCGGCTCCTCCGATGCCATCCGTTCCACGAAGGCGGGATCGACCCAGTCCCTTGAGAGGTTGACATATGGAAAAACGACTCGTCATCGCCATCGTGCTATCCATCCTGGTCCTTGTCCTCTGGCAGGCCTTCCTGGTCAAGAGCCCGGAGCCCTCGCTCCGGCCGCGCCGGCGGCCGCGCCCAGGGTTGCCGGGCCGGGGCCGGCGCCCGTCGAGAAGGTCTCGCCGGCGGCTATCGAGAACGCTCCGGCGGTTCCCGCCGAGGCCCAGGCCGCGGACCTGCAGGCGGTCTCCGCCGAGGCCGAGGAGAAGGACCACCATCGAAACCTCCCTCTACCGGGCCGAATGGAGCAACAAGGGCGGCGTGCTCACGAGCTGGAAGCTCCGGAAGCATAAGAACGCCGTCAAGGAGGACCTCGAGCTCGTCCCCGAGCCGGCCGCCAAGGCCGGGCGCTATCCCTTCGCCCTCTGGGCCGAGGACGCCGCCTTCGCCGAAGCGGCCAACGCCGCGGTCTACAAGGCGGCCTTCCCGGCATCCCGCCTCGCCGACGGCGAGAAGGGGGAGGTCAGGTTCGAGTACGCCGACGGCCTGGGCCTGAAGGTCGAGAAGACGTTCACCCTGACGGGCGGGACGTACGAGGTCGGTATCGAGGTCCGCGCCTGGAAGGACGGACGGGAGATCGAGCCCTGGCTCCTCTGGGGGCCGGGGATCGGGAACCCCTCCCCCGCCGAGATGAAACAGAGGTTCAGCTCCAGCACCGGGGCGGCCGTCCTGGCCGCCGGCAAGGTCCTCCGGATGGACGAGAGGAAGTTCAAGCCCGAAACGAGCGCGTTCTCCTTCGCCGACTGGGCGGCCTACGAGGAGAACTACTTCGCGGCCCTGTTCGTCCTCCGCCAGGGGGCGGGCAAGGCGGTCTTCATCAAGGAGGTCCGGGACGGCGTTCCCCATTTCTTCCTGGCCTCCGACCGGCCCGAGAAGGCGTTCATCGGCCCGAAGGAGCTCGATGACCTCAAGGCCTTCGGCCGCGAGGCGAAGAAGATCATCAATTTCGGCTTCTTCGGGGCCATCGCCGAGATCCTCCTCGTCGGCATCAAGTTCATCCACAAGGCCTTCCCGAACTGGGGACTGGCCATCATCATCATGACCTTCATCATCAAGATCATCTTCTTCCCGCTGACCTACAGCTCCATGAAGTCGATGGCCAAGATGGCCGAGCTCCAGCCCAAGGTCAAGGCCCTGAGGGCCAAGTACAAGAAGGCCAAGCAGGACATCCAACAGCGCCGCCAGATGAACGAAGAGATGATGAAGCTCTACAAGGAGCAGGGCGTGAACCCCGCCGGAGGGTGCCTGCCGATGCTCATCCAACTGCCCGTTTTCTGGGGCGTCTTCCGGATGCTGGTCGTGGCCGTCGAGTTCCGCCACAGTCCCTTCCTGCTCTGGATCGGGGACCTGTCCGTGAAGGATCCTTTTTACATCACGCCCCTCCTGATGGGGGCGACGCAGTTCGTCCAGCAGAAGATGACCCCGAGCTCGGCCGACCCGGCCCAGGCCCGGATGATGCTCCTCATGCCGGTCATCATGACGGTCTTCTTCATGAACTTCCAGAGCGGACTGATCCTGTACTGGCTGACCAACAACGTCCTGCAGATAGCCCAACAGGCCATCATGAACAAGATGGCGGCGAAGAAAAAGAGGGAAGCCCATGGAACAAGAAGAAAAGACTGAGCTCCAGACAGCCCCCGGGCCCGAGGAAAGGCAAGAATTCAAGGGCCGCAATCTGGAGGACGTCATCAGCCTCGCGGAGCACGTGCTCAAGACGCCCCGCGAGGAGTTCAATTACGAGATCGTGACCGAGAAGACCAAGCTCTTCGGGATCAAGACCAAGGAGATCGTCATCCGCGCCTGGCCCAAGAAGGCCTCCGAGGAGAACGCCGCCGCCGACTTCCTCGCCCGCCTCATGCCGGCCTTCCCGCTCGAGCTCGAATACCGGATCACGAAACGGAGCGACATGATCAACGTCGTCTTCGACGGCGAGGACAAGAACCTGCTCCTCCGCAACGACGGAACGCTCCTCCTGGCCCTCCAGCACATCCTGAACAAGGTCTCCCCCGTCAAGGTCCAGGTGGACTGCGAGTTCTTCCGCAAGCGCAAGGAGAAGAAGCTCAGGGAGTTCGGACAGCAGGTGGCCCACCAGGTCCGTGACTCCGGCCGGGAAGAGGTCCTCGATTTCATGAATCCCGTACGAGCGCCGCATCATCCACATCGCCGTGAACCAGGTCCAGGGCATCACCAGCGAGAGCATCGGCGACGGGTTTCTGAAGCGGGTCAAGGTTTTCGCGATACCGCGGTAAGACCGTTATACCGCGGCAGGGGTTTTAGACCGCGGTAAGGCCCCTGTGACAGGGTAAGGCTTTTATACCGAGGCAAGGCCCTTGAAATACCCCCCTTTGTAAAAGGGGGGCCGAGGGGGGATTTCCCGTGCCCCCCAGCCGGGAAGAATGCTCGAAGACACCATCATCGCCATCTCCACGCCGCCGGGATACGGCGGCTTGGGGATCGTAAGGCTCAGCGGCCCGAAGGCCCTGGGGATCGCCGGGAGGCTCTTCAACCCGCGGCGCGGTCGCATCACGCCGGGGAAACCCGTCTTCGGAGCCGTCCACGGCCCCGTCGGAGGGACGGAGTTCGACGAAGCGTTCCTGACCTATTACAAGAAGCCGCATTCCTACACCCGCGAGGATGTCGTGGAGATCAGCTGTCACGGAAGTCCCGTCGTTCTCGAGGAGGTCGTCCGTCTTGGCGTCCGCGCCGGGGCGCGCCCGGCCGAGCCCGGGGAGTTCACGCTCAGGGCGTATCTCAATGGCCGGCTGGATATCATCCAGGCCGAGGCCGTCAACGACCTCATCCGGGCGGCTTCGCTCACCCAGGCCCGCATCTCGTTCGGCCAGCTCGGCGGAAGCCTGTCCAGGAGGATCGGCTCGGTCCGCGAAAAGCTCGTCCGCCTTCTCGCCGGGATCGAAGCCGCGATCGAGTTCCCCGACGAAAACCTGCGGGTGTCCCGGTCGGCTGCTGCGCGAAAGATGGATGCGCTCGTCCTCGACGTCGAGGCGCTGATCGCGGGATACGAGGCCGGGCGGTCCCTCGCGGAGGGCATCACGCTGGCCATCGCGGGAAGGACGAACGTCGGAAAATCCACGCTCTTCAACGCGCTCCTCGGACAGGACAGGGCGATCGTAACGCCCTATCCGGGCACGACCCGGGACCTCTTGAGAGAAAGACTGATCATCAAGGACTCCGTATTTCATCTTGTCGACATGGCCGGGATCGGCCGGCCTTCCCATCCCGTCGAGCGCGAAGGGATGCGCCGGGGCGCGCGGCAGGCCCGGGACGCCGACGGCGTCCTTCTCGTCCTCGACGGCTCCCGTCCGATCGGACGCGGAGGATCTCGATCTTCTCGACAAGTTCCGAAAATCTGTTAAAAGTAATTATAATCAATAAGATAGACATCTCCCGAGACGCTTCGGGAGCGGGCCTCGCGGGAAAGGCGGGCGCCATTCCGACGGTCCGCGTCTCGGCCTTGAAGGGCACGAACATCGACGGCCTCAAGGCCCGGCTTCACGACACATTCAAGCCGTCGAAGAGCAAGCAGGAGGACGTCGTCCTCCATCTGCGTCAGAAACTGCTCCTGGAAGAGATCCTCGCCGCGCTCGAACGAAGCCGCGACCGGCATCGCGCGGGCCATCCCGACGAGATCGTCGCGGAAGAGCTCCGCGGCGTCCTTCCCGCAATGGGCAGGCTCACCGGGGAGATCCGGGCCGATGAGGTTGTCGATGACATCTTCGGCAGATTTTGTGTGGGCAAATAGGGGCGCGAAGGGAGGGGGGATTCGCTAAGCGAGTCTCGCCTGCCGTCGAGCCCGCAAGAGGCTGGACATAAGACGATGCCTCACTTCGTGACATTCGTTGATCCGGACGAAATGATCCCCCCCGTTCTGTGTATAATGGTCTGGACATGAAGGGCGCTGATTTCGACATCATCGTGATCGGGGCGGGCCACGCCGGGTGCGAGGCCGCGGTCGCCGCGAGCGCGATGGGCCTCGAGACGTGCCTGGTCACGATGCATCTCGAGACCATCGCCCAGATGTCCTGCAACCCGGCCATCGGCGGCCTCGCCAAAGGGCACCTCGTCCGGGAGATCGACGCCCTCGGCGGACTGATGGGTCTCCTGGCCGACGCGACGGGCATCCAATTCAGGTTGCTCAACCGGAGCCGCGGCGGCGCCGTACAGGCGCCCCGGGCCCAGTGCGACAAGGCCCTTTACAGGCTGGCGATGAAAAGGCGCCTGGAAACGACTCCGGGCCTGACCCTGTTCCAGGGCATTGTTTCGGAGGTCGTCGTCCGGGCGGGCAAAGTCGCCGGGATCCGGACCCTGGACGGCGCCGTGTTATCGAGCCGGGCCGTTATTGTGACCCCGGGGACCTTCCTCAACGGCGTCATCCATATCGGCCTCGAGAGCTATCCGGCAGGCCGTGCCAACGAGCCCCCCTCGCGGGAGCTTTCTAAAAACCTCGAAGCCATGGGATTCGGAATGATGCGGCTCAAGACGGGGACTCCGATGCGGCTGGACGCCCTGACGATCGATTGGAGCCGGTTCTCGCCCCAGGCCGGGGACGAGCCTCCGGTCCCGTTCTCCTTCAGGACGACGCGGCGCCTCGAGAACAAAGTCCTCTGCCATACGGGCTATACGAACCCGGCGACCCACGAGGCCATCAGGAAGGACCTGGGCCTCTCTCCCCTGTATAGCGGCAAGATCAAGGGCATCGGCCCCCGTTATTGCCCATCGATCGAGGACAAGGTCGTCAAATTCCCCCAGAGAACCCGCCATCAGTTCTTTCTCGAGCCGGAGGGGCTGGAAACGACCGAGATATATGTCAACGGCCTATCCTCGAGCCTCCCGTTGGGGGTTCAGAAGGCGATCCTGGAGACCATTCCCGGCCTCGCCGCGGCCAAGATCGTCAGGCCGGCCTACGGGATCGAGTACGACGCCGTCTCCCCTACCGAGCTGAGTCCAACCCTCGAGACGAAGAGGATCGGAGGACTGTACCTGGCCGGCCAGATAAACGGGACTTCGGGATATGAGGAAGCCGCGGCCCAGGGCCTGATGGCGGGGATCAACGCCGCCCTCAGGCTCCGGAAGAAGCCGCCGTTCGTCCTAAGGCGCGACCAGGCTTATATCGGCGTGCTCATCGACGATCTTATCTCCAAGGGCGTCGACGAGCCCTATCGACTCTTTACGGCCCGGGCCGAACATCGGCTCCATCTCAGGATGGATAACGCCGACAGGAGGCTTGTTCCCCTGGGGCGGAAGCTGGGCCTGATCCCGGACGAGGCCTATGAGCTCTATGAGGCTCGGCAGGAGCGCCTCCGGACAGCGGCGGCCTTCCTGGGGCGGGAAAAGACAAGAGACGGGAAGAACGACACCGTTTCTCTCAAGGAATATCTAAAAAATCCTGAGATTCGGCTTGCCGATGTGTTAAAATGTAGAAAAATTCCGGAAGCCTTGAGCGATGAAGATATGAGATGCCTGGAATCCGACATCAAGTACGAAGGCTACATCAAGAGACAGGAAAAGGAAGTCTCCAGGCTCGCCAGGACGGACAGGATGAAGATCCCTGCCGGGCTCAGCTTCGAAAATGTCCCCGGATTGACCCGGGAGGCCGTCGAAAAGCTGGAGAAATATAGGCCCGGCGACCCTGGGCGAGGCCAAAAAGATCTCCGGGCTGACCCCGGCCGCCCTATTCGGCCTGAGCCTGTTCATAGAGGCAGGACGGAAAAATCGGTCCGCGAAAGGAAAAGATGTTCCACGTGGAACATCGTCGGACAATGAATAAGATCATCGCCGTCGCCAACCAGAAGGGAGGGGTGGGGAAGACCACGACCTCCATCAACCTCTCGGCCGCCCTGGCCATGAGGAATATGCGCACGCTGTTGGTCGATTTCGATCCCCAGGGGATGTCCACCTTGGGCCTGGGAGTCAAGAAAGAGGACGGAAAGGGTATCTACCAGGCCCTCCTCAACGACAAGGACGTGATGGACTGTATCCAGGGCGCCGGCCTGGATAATTTTTATATTTGCCCCTGTTCGCCTGAGCTTTCCGGGGCGGAAGCCGAGCTGTACGCCAGGGAAGACCGGGAAAAACTGCTCAAGATCGCCTTGGAAAAGGTCAGGAAATACTTCAATTTCATTCTCATAGACTGCCCGCCGTCCCTGGGATTCCTGACCATTAACGCCTTGACCGCGGCCGATTCCATCCTCATCCCCGTACAATGCGAATTCTTCTGCATGGAGGGGATCCCGGACCTTTTCCATACCCTTGAGACCGTCAGGACCTATTTCAATCCGAACCTGGCCGTAGAGGGCATTCTGCTGACGATGTTCGACGAGCGCACAAACCTTTCCAAACAGGTCGCCGAGGAGATCCGGAAGTCTCTCCAGGCGATAACATTCGCAACGTTCGTCCCGAGGAGCGTCAAGCTCGCCGAGGCGCCGAGCTTCGGGAAGCCCGTCGTCGTCTACGATGTCCGGTCGAAGGGGGCGGAGGCCTATTTGAATCTGGCAGAGGAGATACTTCGCAAATGATGAAAAAAGCATTGGGGAAAGGCCTCGGCGCCTTCATCCCCGAGGAATTCGGGATCATCAAGGAGGAACGGTACGCCGAGCTCGACGTCACCCAGCTCAAGCCCAATCCCCTCCAGCCCAGGATAAAGTTCGATGAGGATTCCATTAATGAACTGGCCCAATCCATCCGGGAGTCCGGGGTTGTCCAGCCCGTTCTTGTCGTCCAGGAAGAAGGCCATTTCAAGATCATCGTCGGGGAGAGGCGCTGGCGGGCGGCCCAGAAGGCAGGGCTCAAGAAGATCCCGGTGATGATCCGCAACCTTCCCCCGGAGAAACAGCTCGAGATCGCCATCATCGAGAACATCCACCGGGAGGACCTCAATCCCCTGGAGATCGCCCTGGCCTACCAGAAGATGTCCCAGGACCTCAGCTATACCCAACAAGAGATCGCCGATAAGGTCGGCAAGGACCGGACATCCATTACGAATTATATGCGGCTCCTGAAGCTCCCCCAGGAGATCCAGGACGCTCTCGGGGAAGGAAGCCTGTCCATGGGGCATGCCCGGGCCATCCTGGCCCTCGAGGATGCCGAAGCCCAGCTCGCGGCCTTCCGCGAGATCATGGACAAGGGACTTTCGGTGCGGAGCTCCGAGAAGCTGGCCAACAAGCTCAAGGAGAGGCCTCCGCGCGTCCAACGGAGTCTGGAGGATCCCGACCTCCACGCTCTCCAGGAGGATATGCTCAAGGCCCTCGGGACGAAGGTCCTGATCTCGGGGAATCGGAACAAGGGAACCCTGAAAATATTCTACTTTTCGTTGGATGACCTGAACAGGATCTACGAAAGGATCAAAGGAGTGTCGCGATGAAAGAAAAAGAAAGGGAGATCCTGGATTCCAAGATCGCCGGCCTGATCGACCAGGGAACCGAGCTCAAAGGGGACCTGACCTTCAAGGGCTCGTTCCGGATCGAAGGCAATTTCAAGGGCACCATCAACTCGGATTCCCTGCTCATCGTCGGGGAGAGGGGCCGGGTCGAGGCCGATATCAAGGTCGGCCAGATCGTGATCAACGGCGAGGTCCGCGGGAACATCCAAGCCGCGCAACGCGTCGAGGTCCACGGCAGGGGGCGGGTCTTCGGTACGATCCAGACCCCGAAGCTCATCGTGGAGGAAGGCGCCTATCTCGAAGCCAACTGCCAGACGACGGAGGCGGCGCCTCCGGACCCCGCGGCACCCAAGGCGGAGGCCTGAGCGTGGAAAAAGCGGCGGGGATCATCCCGGCCCGATATGCGTCGAGCCGGTTTCCCGGGAAACCGCTGGCCAATATTCTCGGAAAACCAATGATATCAATGGTATACGAGAGAGCCCGGCGGGCCCGGCTCCTGGGCGAGGTCCTCGTCGCCACCGACGACGAACGGATCATGAAGGCGTGCGCGGACCTCGGGATCCCGGCCCGGATGACCTCGCCGGAGCACGGCTCCGGGACCGATCGGGCGGCCGAGGCCGCTCGCGATCTCGACGCCGGGCTCATCGTCAACATCCAGGGCGACGAGCCCGTTCTCGATCCGGGCGCCATCGACGCCCTCGTCGAGGCGCTCCAGGACCCGTCCGTGCTCATGGCCTCTCTCATGACCCGCGTCAAGGACCCGGCCGCCTTCGAGGACCTGAACCGGGTCAAGGTCGTCGTGGACAAGGACCGCAACGCCCTTTATTTTTCGAGGACGCCCATCCCCTGCCGGGCACCGGACGGATTCTTCCAGCACATCGGCATCTACGGCTACCGGAAGGACTTCCTGTTCCGGTTTTGCGCCCTGCCGCCCTCCGACCTCGAAAAGGCCGAGAGGCTCGAACAGCTTCGGGCGCTGGAGAACGGATACCGGATCCGGATGGTCGAGACCGCGCATTCCACCTTGAGCGTGGATACGCCGCGGGATATAATCGAGGTCGAAAGATACCTCAGGGAACATGGACATGACTAAATATATCTTCGTGACGGGAGGCGTCATCTCGGGCCTCGGTAAAGGGATCGCGGCGGCGTCGATCGGCAGGCTCCTCGAGAGCCACGGCTACAAGATCACGATCCAGAAGTTCGATCCCTATCTCAACGTCGACCCGGGGACGATGAGCCCCTTCCAGCACGGCGAGGTCTACGTCACGGACGACGGGGCCGAGACCGACCTGGATCTGGGTCATTATGAGCGATTTACATCGGCCCGGATGTCGCGGGCGAACAACTGGACGGCGGGCCGGATCTACGAGTCCATCCTCCGGAAGGAGCGGAAGGGCGAGTACCTGGGCAAGACCGTCCAGGTCATCCCCCACGTGACCGACGAGATCAAATCCGCCTTCGGCTCCGTCGCCGAAGGGAACGACATCGTCATCGTCGAGATCGGCGGCACGGTCGGCGACATCGAAAGCCTGCCGTTCCTCGAGGCCATCCGCCAGATGCGCCTGATCGGTGGGCGCGGCCAACACCGTCTTCGTCCACTTGACGCTCGTTCCCTACATCGGTACCTCCGGCGAGCTGAAGACGAAGCCGACCCAGCACAGCGTCAAGGAACTGCGGGCCATCGGGATCCAGCCGGACATCCTGCTCTGCCGCACGGACCGGGCCATCCCCGCGGATTTCAAGGCGAAGATCAGCCTGTTCACCAACGTCCCCCTCGAAGCCGTCGTCTCCGCCAAGGACGCGGAGAGCATCTACGAGATCCCCGTCAATTTCGCCAAGGAAAAGCTGGACAACATCATCCTCCGGCTCCTCCACCTTCCGGCACGGAAGAGGGACATGGCGGACTGGGACGCTCTTCTCGACCGGATCAAGAACCCCAAGGACGAGGTCGACATCGCCCTGGTCGGGAAATACGCCGGGCTCCACGATTCCTACCTGAGCCTGAAACAGGCCCTGGACCATGGCGGGTTCGCTCATCGGCTCAAGGTCAAGATCGACTGGATCGAGGCCGAGAACCTGGAGACGGGCGAGATCGAGGAGACCCTCGCCGGGAAGGACGGGATCCTCGTGCCCGGCGGCTTCGGCGGCCGGGGGATCGAGGGCAAGATCCGGGCGGTCACGTTCGCCCGCGAGAACAAGGTCCCCTTCTTCGGCATCTGCCTGGGGATGCAGTGCGCCTCCATCGAATTCGCCCGCAACGTGGCCGGCCTCGCCGGCGCGAACAGCTCGGAGTTCGACGCCCGGACCCCGCACCGCATCGTCACCATGTGGCGGGAGCTCAGGAAGGACTGCGATTTGGGCGGGACGATGAGGCTCGGACAGTACGCCTGCCGGATAGGGAAGGGCACGACGGCCTTCAGGGCCTACGGCCGGACGTCCATCAAGGAGCGCCACCGCCACCGCTATGAGTTCAATCCCAAGTTCGAAAAGGCCCTGACCGACGCCGGGCTCGTCATCTCGGGGAAGAACACGGAATACGGGCTCGTCGAGATCGTCGAGCTCAGGGACCACCCGTGGTTCCTGGGCTGTCAGTTCCATCCGGAGTTCAAGTCGAACCCCGTCGAGCCCCATCCTCTGTTCAAGGCGTTCATCGGAGCGAGCTATGCCAACCGCATCAAAAGGGATCAACATCGCGCCGGGAATTGAGGCCGGCGGCCCCGGCCCGTTCCTTCTCGTCGCCGGGCCCTGCGTCCTCGAGAGCGAGGCGCACGCCGTCTTCCTGGCCCGGGAGATCGCGGCGGTCTGCGCCGCCCTCGGCGTTCCCTATGTCTTCAAAGCCTCGTTCGACAAGGCCAACCGCTCGTCGGGTTCGTCGTTCCGGGGCCCGGGCCTCGAAGAGGGACTGGCCATCCTTGCGACGGTGAAGAGGGAAGCGGGCGTTCCCGTCCTGTCCGACGTCCACGAGACTTCGCAGGTGGACCGGGCCGCCCGGGTCCTGGACGTCATCCAGATCCCCGCGCTCCTCTGCCGCCAGACGGACCTCGTCGTCGCGGCCGCCCGGACGATGAAGCCCCTGAACATCAAGAAGGGCCAGTTCCTCGCGCCGGCCGATATGCGGAACGTGCTCGACAAGGCCCTCGGCGCCGGCAACGACCGGATCCTGCTGACGGAACGCGGGACGAGCTTCGGCTACAACAATCTCGTCTTCGACGTCCGCTCCATCCCGGTCATGCGGAGCTGGGGATACCCGGTGCTCATCGACGCCTCCCACAGCGTCCAGAAGCCCGGCGGCGAGGGGACGCGTTCGGGCGGCGACGCGGAATTCATTCCGTACGTCGCGAAGGCCGGGCTCGCCGTCGGCGCCGACGGCCTCTTTCTCGAGGTCCACGACGATCCTGGGGAAGCCCTCTCGGACAAGTCCAACTCGTTGAAACTGAACGATTTGAAAGGCCTCTTGGCGGCCCTCCTCCGGATCCGGGCCGCCGTCGGGGCCGGCGAAGCGTGATGCCGGAGCGACCATGACCAAGAAGCAGATCATCGAGACCGGCCGGGACGTCCTCCGGCTCGAAGGGAAGGCCGTATCGGACCTCAGCCAGAAGCTGGGCGAGGATTTCGCCCGAGCCGTCGGCCTTCTCTGCCGGACCAAGACGCGCGTCATCGTGCTCGGCATGGGCAAGTCCGGGCTCGTCGGCCGCAAGCTTGCCGCCACCCTGGCCAGCTGCGGCACGCCGGCCATCTTCATCCACCCCGCCGAAGCCGCTCACGGCGACCTCGGCATGATCCTCAAGGAGGACGTCGTCATCGCCATCTCGTACAGCGGCGAGACGCGGGAGGTCGTGGACCTCCTGGATTTCTTCAAGCGGATAGGGATCAAGCTCATCGCCATCACCGGGGACCGGAACTCCAAGATCGCCCGATACAGCGACATCGTCCTCGACGCCGCCGTCCCGCGGGAAGCCGGACCGGGCAACATCATCCCGACGGCCTCGTCGACGGCCGCGCTCGCCCTGGGGGACGCCCTGGCCATCGCGGCGATGGCGAAAAAGGGCTTCAGCGAGCGGGACTTCGCTTTCGTCCACCCCAAGGGGCAGGCGGGGCGGAAGCTCCTCCGGGTGGAGAGCGTCATGCGCCGCGGAGCGAAGGTCCCGCGCGTCGCCGCCTCGACGTCGATACGCGGCGTCCTCATCGAGATGAGCGCGAAGAAGCTGGGGATGACCTGCGTCGTCGACGCGGACGGGAAGCTCGCCGGGATCATCACGGACGGCGACCTGAGGCGGCAGCTGTCCCGGTACCGGGGCGGGCTGTTCCGGAAGACCGCCGGCGACTGCATGACCCCGGACCCCGTCACCATAGACAAGGGGGACCTGGCGACCGAGGCCCTGAACATCATGGAGGAGAAGAAGATCACGTCGCTCGTCATCCGGGACCGCGAAGGCCGGATCGACGGCATCGTCCATCTTCACGACCTGTGGCGGACGGAGATGTTCTGATGACGGCCGAGGAACGCGCCCGGAAAATTGTCCTCGTCCTGATGGACGCGGACGGGACGCTGACCGACGGGCGTCTCACGGTGATGCCCGACGGCGAAGAGCTCAAAACGTATCACGTCCGCGACGGGCTGGGCATCCTGCTGGCCCGGATGGGCGGCCTCGACCTCGGCATCATAACCGGCAAGACCTCCAGGGGCCTGGAAAAGCGGGCCGCGCGCCTCCGCGTCATCGAGCTCCACCAGGGCGCCCTGGACAAGCCGCGCGTCCTCGAGGGCATCCTCGAAAGGCGGGGGCTTCCCGCCGATGCCGTGGCGTTCATCGGGGACGACATCGGCGACCTCGCGGTCATGAAGACCGTGGGGCTCGCGGCCGCGGTCGCCGACGCGGTGCCGGAGGTCAAGGCGCATTGCCATTATGTCTGTCGGACTCCGGGAGGGCAGGGCGCCGTCCGGGAATTCCTCGAGTTCATCCTCAAGGCCCAGGGCAAATGGGAGGACGTCGCGGCCCGGGTCCATGAGGTCAAGGGCGCGGGGATCTAGATCATCAGCCGAAGGGAGGGCCTTGTGGACATTAACCCGAGCATCTTCCGGGAATATGACATCCGGGGCATCGTCGGTCAGGACCTCGACGAGGACGTCGTCCTGACCCTCGGCCGGGCCATCGGGACATATCTTCTGGGCCGCGGGAAGCGGGCCGTGGCCATGGGCAGGGACTGCCGGCTGAGCTCTCCGTCCTTCGCCGAAGCCCTCGCTGCGGGCCTCCTCGCGACGGGCTGTAACGTCACGGACATCGGCATCGTCCCGACCCCCCTCCTGTACTTCAGCATCTTCTTCAAGAAGCTCGAGGCCGGGGTGATGATCACCGGCTCGCACAATCCTCCCGAACACAACGGGTTCAAGATGATGGCGGGCGAGGAGACGCTCTCCGGCGCCGACATCCAGACCATCCGGGGCATCATCACCGAGGGGAAATACGCTGAGGGCAAGGGCGTCCGCAAGGCTTATGACCTCGTCCCCGAATACCTGGACTATATCCTCGCCGACGTGAAGCTCGCCCGGAAGCTCAAGGTCGTCGTGGACGCCGGCAACGGCACCGGCGGGGTCGTGGCCGTTCCGCTCCTCCGGAGGCTCGGATGCGACGTCGTCGAACTCTACTGCGATATGGACGGGCGCTTCCCGAACCACCACGCCGACCCGACCCTCCCCGAGGCCATGAAGGACCTCACGGCGAAGGTCCTGGAGACGGGAGCCGACCTCGGCATCGGCTACGACGGCGACGCCGACCGCATCGGCGTCATCGACGACAAGGGAAAGATCATCTGGGGCGACCAGCTGATGATCGTCTTTGCCCGCGACCTCCTGCCGGCGAATCCGGGCGCGGCCGTCATCTCCGAGGTCAAGGCCTCCAAGGTCCTCTATGACGAGATCGCGAGGCTCGGCGGCAAACCCGTCATGTGGAAGGCGGGCCATTCCCTCATCAAGAAAAAGATCCGGGAGGAGAAGGCTCTCATCGCCGGGGAAATGAGCGGCCACATCTTCTTCGCCGACCGATGGTTCGGCTTCGACGACGCCATCTATTCCTCGGCCCGGCTGTTGGAGATCCTTTCGAAGACCCCCCGGAAACTCTCGGAGATGCTCTCCGACCTCCCGAAGACCTTCACGACCCCCGAGATACGGGTCTACGCCTCCGACGAGGTGAAGTTCCACATCGTCGACGAGGTCCGGAAGGAGCTGGCCAAGCGCCATCCCGTCATCGACATCGACGGGGTGCGGGCGCTCTTCCCGAAGGGCTGGGGGCTGGTCCGTCCGTCGAACACCCAGGCCCTGCTCGTCCTCCGGTTCGAGGGCGAGACGGAGGCGGACCTCGAGGCCATCCAGAAGGAGGTCCGCGGGGTCCTGTCCGAGGTCATTTCGAGGCTCAACGGACAATGAGGACCCTTCCCCGAATTCGCGCGGTCATCATGGCCGGGGGGAGCGGCACGCGGTTCTGGCCGCTGAGCCGCAAGGCCCGGCCGAAGCAGTTCCTGGACATCGTCAGCGCGAGATCGATGGTCGAGGAGACCGTCGAGCGCCTCGCCCCCCTCGTCGCCCCGCGCGACATCCTCACCATCGCCGACGCCGGGCAGACGGAGTCCCTGAAGCGCCTGCTTCCGGGCCTGCCGAAAAAGAACTTCCTCATCGAGCCGCTGGCACGGAACACGGCGCCCTCGCTGATGCTGGCTACGGCGCGGGTCTGGCTCGAGGATCCCGAAGCGGTCGTGGCGGCCCTGGCCGCCGACCACCTCATCCGGGACCCTGAGCGGTTCCGGACGGTGCTCGAAGCCGGGGCGCTCGCCGCGTCCAAAGGCGATCACATCGTCACCTTCGGCATCCCGCCGACGTTCCCTTCCACCGGTTACGGATACATCCATCTTGCCGGGGACAAAGGGCGAAGGATCTCGGGTGAGGCGTTCTTCCCGGTCCTCGAATTCAAGGAGAAGCCGGACCTGGCGGCGGCCGAGGCGTTTCTCGCGGACGGGAGCTACGTGTGGAACTCGGGCATGTTCCTCTGGCGCGCGGACACGTTCGCCCGCAAGCTCAAAAAGCACGCGCCCGCGTTCCATCCGTTCTGGGAGCGGATGCTCGAAGCCCTGACGAAGAAAGACAACAAGGCGCTCCTGAGGATATTCCGGGAGATCCCGGCGCTTTCCATCGATTATGCTTTGATGGAGAAGGTCACGGGAGCCCTGGTGGCGAAGGGCGATTTCGGCTGGTCCGATGTCGGGGCCTGGTCGTCGCTGTTCGATGTCTGGCCGCGCGACGAGGCCGGGAACGCTCTCCGGGGCGAGACCGTCGCCCTGGATTCCGGGAACTGTCTCGTCCACAACCCCGGAAAACTCACCGCCCTCATCGGCGTCAATGACCTCATCGTCGTCCAGACCGATGACGCCCTCCTCATCTGCCGGAAGGACCTGGACCAGAAGGTGAAGGACGTCGTCGAGATCCTGAAAAAGGGAGATCCCGGCTATCTTTGATCGCCGGTCAGCGGAAGCCTTTCTCTTCTCTCCAGACATCGGCCAACGAGACGCGAAGGCCGCGGCAGATATATATCGACAGGTCGTTCTCGTACGGCATGCAATAGCGGCACGTATGGACGGCGCCCAGGAGGACCTCGTCGAAGCCCTTTTGGTGGTCTTCCCTATTCCCCCCGAGGATGATGATCGTCCCGAGGGGGCCCGTTGGATATCCCCAGACCCAATAGCTGTTGTGGGTCGAGATGACCTTCGGCAGGGGATAGGCTTCCTCGCGAAATATTCGAGCGCGCCGGCCTCGCCATAGTTCCGGGCGAAAACGATGGCCGTCGGGCGCTCTTCCGCGGGAAGCGATAGATAGACCTTCGAGACGTCCTGCGCCAATCCCTCCCAGCCGAACATGTCGGCGTAGAATTGGGGCAGTTCCGCCAGCTCATTGCTCTCCGCCGAGTCCGGCTCGACGCCGAGTGCGGCGCTATACTTGATGAAGGTCTCGACCGGGCAGGACCGGGACGGCGAAAGGCAGGAGCATCAGCGACGTCAGGACGCTCGCCGTCGCCAGCCCGGCGATCCCGCCTTTACGGGCCCGGCGCCCGCGCGCGGCCCATCGTTCCCAGAACACGCCTCCCGCGGCAAAAAGCATGGTGTAGGCCGGACCGAGGTATTCGGCTTTGCTGTGGCCGTTAGCCAGGAGAACGGCGAACGCCGTCAGGTAGATGATCCCGAGGGCGCGGAACTTCCGCCCGTCCCGGCCGAACAACAGGAAGCCGAGTCCGGGAAGCCATAAGGCGGCATTGACGGGATTGAGGAGCCGGGCCTGGCCCGCGAGAAAGTCCAGCCGCGTCAGCCCCGAATATTTTCCGGCCGTCGCGTTGCGGATGAACTCGAGATGGGCGAAGCCGTGCGTGACATTCCAGATGAGGAACGGGCTGAAGACGAGGAGGGCCACCCCGGCGGCCGCATACGGCCAGGGCGTCGCCAGGTGCTTCCTCAGGCCGGTCAGCAGGAGCGCCGCGGCGAGCCCGGCCCCGAACCAGAGGAAATCGAGCTTATTGAGAAGGCCCAGGCCCATGACGGCTCCGAGCAGGAGCCAGAGGCCGGGGCGACTCCTTTCGACGATGAGCACAAGGACGTAGGCCGCGAGGGCCCAGAAAAGATGGGAGAAGGCGTTCATCTGGAAGATGTTCGTGTGGCCGATGATGAGAGGGGCCGTCAGAGCGGCCAGGCAGGCCAGAATGACGGCCGTGCGCCGCCCGCCGAGCTTCCGGGCGATGAGTCCGGCCAGAAGCACCGTCAGGGCATGGGCCAGGGCCGGCAGGACCCGGAGCCCGAGCTGAGAGACACCGAAAAGCTTCCGGCCTGCGGCCATCAGGAACATCGCGAGCGGGGGCTGGTCTACGTATCCCGCGGCCAGCCTCTTGCTGCAGGCGATGTAATAGAACTCGTCCCGGAAGATCCCATAGCCTCCGAAGGCGTTGACGGCCAGATGAAAGGCGAGAGCGGCAAGGGCCAATCCCAGGATCGGCCCGAGATCGTTCGTTCCTGTCGAGAGATGGTCGGCTTCGCGCATCCTGTCCTCCGGCCGGGCGGCCGTATCGAAAGCGGCGAAAGGCCCGCCCGCTCGTCCTGCCGGGGGCTATCTTTTCCGCGCCAGCAGGTGCTGGATCTTGCTGTGCTTGACGCTGTAGGCGAAGTAGATGATCAGGCCCAGCGTGAGCCAGATGGCGAACCGGATCCAGGTCACTCCCTGCAGGCTGGCCATGAGATAGAAGCAGAAGGCGATGGTCAGCAGGGGAGTGAACGGCACGCCGGGGGTCCTGAACCGGCGCTCGACCTCGGGCCGCGTCTTGCGGAGCACGATGACGCCGGCCGAGACCAGGATGAACGCGAACAGGGTGCCGATGTTACAGAGGTCGATGATCATCGGCAGGGGGAAGAGGCCGGCGATGGCGGCCGTCATGGCGCCGGTGATCCAGGTGCAGAGATAAGGGGTCTTGTGGACCGGGTGGACGTGGGAGAAGACCTTCGGCAGGAGGCCGTCGCGGGACATGACCATGAAGATGCGGATCTGCCCGTAAACCGTGATGAGCAGGGTCGAGACCATGCCGACGATGGCCCCGGTGGCGACCAGCGCGCCTCCCCAGTGGATGCCGATCCTGGAGAGGGCCGCGGGCAGGGCGTTGCCGACGTCGATCTGCTTGAACGGCACCATCCCGGTCAGGACGAAGGCCACGGCCACATAGAGCACGATGACGACGCCGAGGCAGAGCATCAGGCCCATCGGGACGTCGCGCTTGGGGTTGGCCGTTTCCTCGGCGGCGGTCGAGACGGCGTCGAAGCCGATGTAGGCGAAGAAGATGATGGCGGCCCCGGCCATGATGCCCTTCCAGCCGAAGGGGGCGAAGGGCCTGAAGTTCGCGAAGTCGATGTGCGAGGAGCCGAGAACGATGAAGAGGAGGATGACGGCGATCTTGATGAGGACGATGATGTTGTTGATGCGGGCGCTCTCCCGGATGCCGATGAACAGGATCCAGGTGATGAGCATCGTGATCACGACTGCCGGGAGGTCGATGATCCCTCCGGCGAGCGGGGTCAGGGTGATGGACTTGGGCAGGTCGATGCCAACCGTCTTGAGGAGGCCGATGAACGTCGACGACCAGCCCGAGGCGACGGCGCTCGCCGAGACGAGATACTCGAGCATCAGGTCCCAGCCGATGATCCAGGCGATGACCTCGCCGAAGGCGACGTAGGAATAGGAGTAGGTGCTGCCGGCCACGGGGAACATGCAGGCGAGCTCGGAGTAGGTCAGGGCGCAAAGGCCGCAGGTGAAGGCGGCGATGATGAACGACAGGAGGATCCCCGGCCCCGCGATCTGGGAGCCCTGTCCGGTGGCGACGAAGATGCCGGTGCCGACGACGGAGCCGATGCCCAGGGCGGCCAGATCGACGGCGCGGAGGCTCTTCTTGAGTTCCGTGTGCTCCGCTGCGTCGTGCATCTGCTGCGGCGTCTTCGTGGCCCAGATGTTCATGGCTCTCTCCGGGATCTCAGGCGTTCCGGCCGATAAGGGGCCAATGATAGCTTTTCGACGCGACGTTGGCAAGCGCCATCGGCGTTCCTCGGGATCGCCAAATCCCTCCCGCCCGCGAATTGTGTTAGAATCTTTGTTCGGAGGCACGAATGAGAAAACGAGATTTCCGGATGCTCGGGTTGGTGATCCTGATGGCGGCCGCGGCCGTTTCCCTGGCAGTCGCCCAGCAGGGCCAGGAGCGCTCTCCGGGCTACAGGGAATTCGTCAACGCCATGAAGATCCCGGACCTCTCCGCCCGCGTCCAGGAGCTCGAGAGGATCAAGGCGGCCTATCCCGGGGCCCGATTCCTGAGCCTCCTGGAGAACGCCCTCCGGAACGCCCGTATCGGGCTCGCCAATTCCGTGGACGACATCCTCGAGCTCCAGAAGCCGGGGTTCCAGGCGGCGGTCGGGATCGGCAGGGTGTTCGCCTACTATTTCGCGAGCATGGATATCCTCGACCATCCGAACCTCGCCCGATTCGACAGGAAGAGGGTCACGGCGGCCGTTCTCGCCTACTGCCAGGAGGGCCTGAAGCTGGCGAAAGATCCCGAGTTCCTCGCCGCCATCCCGGCGGACCCGATGAAATATCTCAAGCTCTACACCCCCAACCTGTATGTCGCCGAGGCGCTGGCCTTCGTCAACGAGGAAAGCCCCCGGATGGCCCAGGAGGCCATCCAGTCCTATGAAAAGAACGGCGGGCTGAGGGACAAGACCTATTATCACGCCCTCGGCCGGGTCGATCTCCTTCTCGGCAGGGAGAAGGAGGCTTACGACGCCTTCTTCAACGCCGCCGTCGACAACTACAAGGATTCGCTCAACCGGGCCCGGGAACTTTACCGGAAACTCAACGGCGGCCTCGACGGCTTCGACGCGGCCCTCGAGGCCGGCCAGAAAAAGATCCCCTTCACCCCGGTGCCGGTCAAGCCGGGGGCCGACTGGAAGGGGAAGGCGGTCCTGGCCGAGCTTTTCACCGGCTCCGAATGCCCGCCCTGCCTGGCCTCCGACCTGGGCTTCGACGGCCTTATCGACACCTACGGCCCCAAGTACCTGGCGGTCCTCGAATATCATCTTCCCATTCCCAGGCCGGACCCGATGATCAACCACGCCTCGAGGCAAAGGGCTCTTTACTACGGGGTCCAGAGCACGCCCACGTCGTTCTTCGACGGCAGGAAGGCCGCGGGCGCGGGCGGGGACAGGGCGATGGCCCGCGAGAAGTACAACGACTACGTTTCCACGGTCAACGAGCGGCTCTATGAGGTTCCGGCGGTCAACGTCAAGGTCCGGGCGACGGCCCGCGGCGACTTGGTGGAGGTCGCGTTCGAGGCGGACAAGATCGGTCCCGGCGCCGACTATAACCTGGTCCTGGTCCAGGCGGAAGAGAAGTATGCGGGCACGAGCGGGATCATCTTCCACAAGATGGTCGTCCGGGAATTCGTCACCCTGAACGATGCGGCCCTTGCGGATAAGAAGTACGTCATCGACGTCGCCGCCGCCGAGGCGGCCGCGGCCGAGCGCCTCGACCGGTACGAGAGGGAATCCTCGTACAGATTCCCCGAGCGCCACCACAAGATCGCCCGGAACATGCTCAAGGTCGTCTTCTTCGTCCAGGAAAAGACGTCGAAAGAGGTCTTGAACGCCGCCGTCTGCGACGTCAGGTAAAGGTCGACGAGGGGTCTTTCTTTTCGCGCTATAAGATTAGGGATGCGGAGACCATACGCCGAGAGAGATCAGGGCGGGGAGGGCCGCCCCGTGAACCCCCAAATTCTGAGCGGCGGCCAAGAGCGAAGCGTCAGGCTGTCGATAGGCTCAGGATTTCTTGAGGACGAGGCCCAGCTCGTCGAGCTGGCGCTCGTCGACCGTCGACGGCGAGCCGGTGAGGAGGCACAGGGCGCTCGTGGTCTTGGGGAAGGGGATGACCTCGCGAATGGAGCCCTCGCCCGCGAGCAGCATGACCAGCCGGTCGAAACCGAAGGCGATCCCGCCGTGGGGCGGAGTGCCGTAGCTTAAAGCCTCCAGAAAATACCCGAACTTATCCCGGGCCTCCGCCTCGTCGAGGCCGATGGCCTTGAAGATGCGGGCCTGGAGGTCCTGGTCGTGAATACGGATGGACCCCCCGCCGATCTCGTAGCCGTTGAGGACGATGTCGTAGGCCTTGGCCCGGACCCGGGCGGGGTCGGATTCCAGGTATTCGATGTCCTCCTCGTGCGGCGAAGTGAAGGGATGGTGAACCGATACGTACCGGCCCTCCTCCTCGCTCCACTCGAACAGCGGGAAATCGGTCACCCAGGCGAACTTGAATTCCCGGCGCCCCTCGGCGCGCTCGAGGACGAAGTCGTGGCGGATCTCCCCCAGGGCCTTGAGCGCTTTGATCCCCTTATCCGCGATCATGAGAAGCATGTCCGCCTCGGCGGCGCCGGACGCCTTCCAGAGCGATTCGAGGCCGGCCTCGGGGGCTTTGAAGGAGGCCTTCATGCCGCCGGCCCTCTTCATCCAGAATAGACCGGGCGCTCCCAGGGACTTGGCCCGATCGACGAGCTTGTCGATACGGCTCCGGGAGAACGCGCCCGCCCCGTCGATCACGAGGGCCTTGACCGCGCTTCCCGCGCCGATGACCTTGTCGAGGATCTCGGAGCCCGCGCCGCGGGCGGCGTCCGTGAGGTCCTTGATCTCCAACCCGGCCCTCAGGTCGGGCTTGTCGGTCCCGTATCTCTCCATGCTTTCCTTGTAGGAGAGCCGAAGGAAGGGCGTTTCGACCTTCTCCCCGACGAGGGCGAACAGGGCGACCATGAGCCTTTCGACCAGGGCATAGACGTCCTCGCGGTCGATGAAGCTCATCTCGACGTCGATCTGGGTGAATTCCGGCTGGCGCTCCGCCCGGAGGTCTTCATCCCGGAAACAGCGGACGATCTGGAAATACTTGTCGAACCCCGAGATCATCAGCATCTGCTTGTAGAGCTGGGGGGACTGGGGGAGGGCATAGAACCGCCCCTTATAGACGCGACTCGGCACGAGATAGTCCCGGGCGCCTTCCGGCGTCGACTTGCCGAGGACCGGCGTTTCGATCTCGAAGAAGCCGTTCGCGCTCATGAAGTTCCGGACAAGCAGGGCGGCCTCGTGCCGGAGCCTCATGTTGCCCTGCATCTTCGGTCGCCGCAGATCGAGATAGCGGTGCTTGAAGCGAAGCTCCTCGGAGGCCTGGACGTCGTCGGCGATCACGAACGGCGGGACCTTGGACACGTTGAGGAGCCGGAAGGCCGCCGCCGCGACCTCGATTTCGCCCGTCCCCATATGGGGATTGACGGACTTCGGGTCCCTCTTCCTCACGCTCCCGCGGAGCGCGAGGACGAATTCCGGCCGGGCCTTCTTGGCCTCTTCGAGGAGCTCCGGGTCGGCGGTCGAGAAGACGACCTGAACGACGCCCTGCCGGTCGCGGAGATCGATGAACAGGAGGTTCCCCATGTCCCGGACCCGCTGGGCCCACCCCGTGAGGGTCACGGCCCGTCCCTCGTCCTTCGGGCGAAGGTCGCCGCAGTAATCCGTCCGTTTCCAGTCCGATATCGGTGTCTTGGTTTCGTTCATGGTCCTTCCCCGTAACGGCAGGCCGGGCTTCAGGAGTCGCCCTTGACCGCCCTGATCAATTCTTCCGGAGTCCCTTCCGTCTGGGTCCCGGAGGCCATGTTCTTGAGCGTGAACCGGCCGGTCCGAAGCTCGTCCTCCCCGACGATGAGCACCCAGGAGGCTTCGAGCTTGCTGGCCCGCCCGAAGTGGGCCTTGAGGCCCCGGGCCCTGTATTCGAGAAGGCCCTCGACACCGGCCCGCCGGAATTGCCGGGCCAGCGTCATCGCCGCCTGGCGAGCCTCGTCCCCCAGATGGGCGACATACAGGAACTTCCCGCGCTTCACGGCGATGTCGGCGACCGCGAGAAGCCGTTCCATCCCCATGGCGAACCCTATGGCGCAAAGGTCCGGCCCCCCGAACCCCTTCATCATGTCGTCGTATCGGCCGCCGCCGCAGATGGCGTTCTGGGACCCGAGCTTCGTCGTGACGATCTCGAAGGCGGTCTTGGTGTAATAATCCAGGCCCCGCACCAGCGTGGGATCGACCTCGTAAGGGATGCCGTAGAGGTCCAGGCCGGCGCGGAACCGGTCGAAATGGTCGCGGCATTCCCCGCAAAGATGGTCGGTGATCCTGGGGAAGGAAGCGGCCGCTTCCCGGCAGGCTTCGAGCTTGCAGTCGAAGATACGGAGCGGATTCGCTTCTATTTTTCTCTGGCAATCGGGGCAGAGGACGGCCCTCTTCGCCTCCGCCGCGGCCCGAAGGAGGGTGTGGTACCCCGGCCGGCAGGCCGTGCATCCGACGGAGTTGACGAGCGTCTTCGTTTCCCCGACCCCGAGCCGGGCGAGGAGCGCGTGGGCCATCTCGACGAGCTCGGCGTCGATGGCCGGGTCCTTCTCGCCGAAGACCTCGACGTCGATCTGGTGGAACTGCCGGTAGCGGCCTTTCTGAGGCTTGTCGTAGCGGAACATGGGCCCCATGTAGTAGAAGCGCAGGGGCGCGGGCTGGAGATCGAGCCGGTGCTCGACGATGGCCCGGGCGACGGAGGGCGTGTATTCGGGGCGCAGGGTGACGGACCGGCCCCCCTTGTCGATGAAGGTGTACATCTCCTTGACGACGACGTCGGAGGTCGCGCCGGTCCCTTTTTCGAAGAGCTCGGTGTGCTCGAGCACCGGGGCCCGGAGCTCGCGGTAGCCGTAAAGCTCGAAGGTCTCCCGGACGGCGGCTTCGGCGGCCTGCCAGGCGCCGACCTCGGCCGGGAGGATGTCCTTGGTTCCCTTGACGGCGGAGAGGTCTTTCCTGGCCGGAGCCTCTTCGCTCATTTCTCGACGAAGACCCCGAGCTTCCGGACCTTCCGGTAGCGCTCCTCGAGGAGTTCCTCGACCGGCTTGGCCTCGAACTTCTTGAGGGTCGGGGCGAGGAACTTATCCAGGTTCCGGTACGCCTGTTCGGGGTCGACGTGGGCGCCGCCCGGCGGCTCCGGGACGATCTTGTCGACGATGCCCAGCTCGAGGAGCTTCCCGGACCGGAGGCCCAGGTTTTCGGCGGCCTGCCCGGCCTTGCTCGTGTCCTTCCAGAGGATGGACGCGCACCCCTCGGGCGAGATGACCGAATAGAAACCGTGCTCGAGGATGAGCAGGGCGTCCCCGAAGCCGATGCCCAGGCCGCCGCCGCTCCCGCCTTCGCCGATGACGACGTTGATGATGGGGGTGCGGAGCCTGGCGATGACCTTGAGGTTGTTGGCGATGGCCTCGGCCTGGCCCCTCTCCTCGGCGCCGATGCCCGGGTAGGCCCCCGGGGTGTCGATGAAGGTGATGACCGGGAAGCCGTACTTCTCGGCCATTTGCATGATGCGCAGGGCCTTGCGGTAGCCCTCGGGGTTGGGCTGGCCGAAGTTCCGTTCGATGCGGGCCCGGGTCGTCCGCCCCTTCTGATGGCCGATGAGGGCGACGGTCCGGCCCTTGTAGAAGGCCAGGCCGGCCACGATGGCCGGATCGTCCCCGAATCGCCGGTCCCCGTGCATCTCCATGAAATCCGTGAACAGGTTCGCGAAATAGTCCAGGGAATAGGGCCGCTTGGGGTGGCGGGCGAGCTGGACGATATGGACGGCCGTCAGCTCCGGGACGATCTTCGCCCACTCCTGCTCGATCTCGAGGCGCAGGGCGGCGATCCGCTCCTTCCGGGCCGGATCATCGCTCTCCTGGAGCGCGTCGATCTGCTCCTTGAGCTCGATGATGGGTTTTTCCAGCCTGTAAAAGTCGGCGATATTCTGCATTTCGGGTCTATTCTATAGATTCGGGCGAAATATTGTCAACCCCTCGACCCCGGCATTCATGCCGGGGAGTCGGGGGATGAACCCTGATCTTCGCTTTTCGTCCCCGTCGTTTATGACGGGATAGCCTGGGCGAAGGTCCACCCCTGGCTGTCACCCCTTGTGCCGTTGGCGCGCGACCTCGAAAAGGAACACGGCCGCGGCGGCGGACACGTTGAGCGAGGTGATCCGGCCGTACAGGGGGATGGAAAGGACCGTGTCGCATCGTTTCCGGACGAGGGGGCGGAGGCCTTTGCCCTCCGAACCGAGCACGATACCGACGGGAACGGTGTAGTCGAAGGCGTGCCAGGGCGCCTTGCCGCCCCCTTCGGCCCCGACGAGCCAAAGGCCGCGCTCCTTGATCTCTCCATGGTCCGGGCCAGGTTGACGACCCGGGCCACCTTCATGTGCTCGAGGGCCCCGGCGGCGACCGTGGAGACGGTTTCCGTCAGGCCCGCCGACCGGTGCTCGGGTATGATGAGGCCGTCGACCCCGGCGCATTCGGCGGTCCTGATGATGGCGCCCATGTTCTGGGGGTCTTCGATCTCGTCGAGAAGGACGAGGAACGGGACCTTGGAAGCCGAGAGGACCTCTTCGAGGGACGCGAAGCCCCGGGGAGAGAGGACCGCCATGGCGCCCTGATGATGGGCGCACTCCTGGTCGAGCTTGGACTTGGGGACGAAAACCACGGGGATGCCGTGCAGCCGGGCCTCGCGGATGACCTCCCCGAGACGGTTCGGCCCCCGCTCGTTCTGGACAAAGACCTTGTTGACCCTTTCGGGCGAGGCCTTCAGGACCTCGAGGAGCGGGTTGAGACGGCTGATGGTCTCCATGATTCTCCGGGACGCGCCCGACGCGCGGCTTACTTGTTCTGCAGGTCCTGCATCGAGAGCTTGTCCTGCTTGGCGTATCCTGCGGGGACGGTGTAGGCGCCGGCGGGAGCGGCCTTCTGGGTGATCTCGACGACTTCGCTCGTCGACCGGACCTTGGTGCCCATCATCTCCATGGTGGTCTCGGACGAGATCCAGAACCCCTTGACCTTCATCATCTCGCTCACGGACGCATCGTCGAGGCGGAACTGGGACTTGAGCATCGTCCCGTAGACCTTGCTCATGTAGGCGGCGAGGTCGAAGGGGACGTTGGTCGTCGCGTAGACCTTCATCTTCATCGGCATCATCATCATGTTCATGGTCACGTCGTATTCGTCGCAGGCCCATGAGCCGATGGTCTTTTTGCCGCCCGTGGGGGCCACGGTCACGGTCATCTTCATCATGCCCTGCATCATCGACGCCATCTGGGCGGGGAGGAGGCTCGTGAAGTCGAACGGGAGCTTGGCCTCGATGTAGGTCTTGGCCTTATGGTTGATGATGTACATGACGTTCTTCGACAGGTCGATGACCGAAGCGGCCTGGTCCGACACCATGGCGAACTTATCGGCGCCGATCCACTGCTCCGAAACGGAATCCTTGGCGGGCTGGTTCTGCCCCATCATGCTCATGGGATCGGTGTGGATCTTGGACTTGACGTAGATGTCGGCGGACGCGAACGAGGCGATCGCCAGGACGCAAAGGATAGCGGTGACCGTTCTTTTCATGGGACCTCCTTGGTTCCTCGTTATCTGTCCCGAGTATATCAAAAACGGGCCGCCGTCGCCAGGCACGCCGCGTCCCCGCCCCTCGCCCGCGGCGGATGCCCCCTTTGCAAAAGGGGGCCGGGGGAAATGATACCTCCCTTTGTAAAGCGGGGATGGGGGGGATGATACCCCCCTTTTTAAAGGGGGGCTGGGGGGGATTTGTTACTCCCCCTTTATAAAAGAGGGGGCGGAGGAATTATTACCCCGCTTTGTAAAAGGACGGTGGGCGGAATGGACACTCCCCTTATTAAAAGGGGGAATGGGGAAAATGATACCTCCCTTAGTAAAGCGGGGACGGGGGGGAATTATACCCCCCTTTCTAAAGGGGGGCTGGGGGGATGATACCCCCCTTTGTAAAGGGGGGTTGGGGGGAATGATACCCCCCTTTTTAAAGGGGGGTTGGGGGGATTTCTCATTTACGTTTTCCGGCGGCTCGGGTACAATGGGAGCGGATAACGACAATGCTGAATGAACTTCAAATGCCCCGGAAGGTCGATACCGCGAGATCCGTCTTCCGCGTCCTCGGGGCGCTCGGCCTGATCACGTCGGCCGCCGTCCTGGGGATCGTCCTTTACGGATCGCTCATCCTGCGCCTGACCCGGGAGGAACACGCCCTCCTCGGCTCCGCCATTCTCGGCGGACTCGGGCTCGTCATCATCGGCGCGGCCTTCCTCTTCGCGGCCCTCGCGCTCCTCGTCGCCGCGGGGATCAGCCGGCGGCAGGCCTGGGGGAGGATCGGCGGCTTCGTCCTCGGCGGGCTCATGCTCCCGCTCCTTCCGGTCGGGACGATCCTCGGCCTCTTCGTCCTCACCGGCCTCGCGGGCCGCGACGCGAGCGCCTGGTTCGGCGCGGCCGGATGAGCTGAGCCGGCGCTTTTCCAAGGGCCTCTTACGGGCGCATTTTTTGAATGGTCTTTTCGGCCTGCGTCTGCTAAGATGGCGGAACCAGGAACACCTTCATGAGCAGTCTTATCGGAACCATCGCGGCGTCCGGCCTGCTGTTCCTCGCGGCAGCGACCGCCGCGTTCTCCCAGGCCGTTCCTTCCGTCCCGGACAGCTCCAGGACGGACGCACCCAAGGTCTTCTTCGATTGCCACCAGTGCGATATGGATTACATCAGGACGGAGATCACCTTCGTCAATTTCGTCCGCGAGCGCAAACAGGCCGACGTCTTCGTGATGGTCACGATCCAGGCCACCGCGGGAGGCGGCCGGGAATACACGCTGGCTTTCATCGGCCAGAACGATTACATCGACATCCGGAACACCCTGAAGTGCATCTCGAACCAGGGCGATTCGGACGACGAGCAGAGGCGGAGCCTGGTCCGCGTCCTCAAGGTCGGGCTCGTCCCGTACGCAGCCAAGACCTCCATGGCCGATTTCATCACCGTCGGCTTCGAGCGGAAGGCGATCCCCATGGCCGTCGTCGACAGGTGGAACTCCTGGGTCTTCAACGTCGGGATGAGCGCGAACCTGAGGGGCGAGGAACAGAAGGACTTCAGCGCCCTCAACGGGCACCTGTCGATCAACCGCGTGACGGCCGGCTCCAAGCTCAGGCTGGGGCTGTCGGCCGATTACAGCCGAAGCTCCTTCGAGCTCGACGAGGGGCCCGTCGCCTCGTCTTCCGACAGCCGGAGCTTCAGCGGCCTTTACGTCGTCAGCCTCGACGACCACTGGTCGGCCGGATCCTCGCTTTCCTATTATTCGTCGAGCTACGACAACATCGCCTTCTCCATCTGCCCCTCGCCGGCCATCGAATACAGCTTCTTCCCTTACGCGGAATCGACGCGGCGCCAGCTCCGGGTTCTCTACAGGATCGGCTTCAGCTTCAACAAGTACGTCGAGGAGACCATCTTCTCGAAGCTCCGGGAGGACCTGCTGGGGCAGACCCTGACGATGACCCTGGAGATCAAGGAGCCCTGGGGCAACATCAGCTCCTCGCTCCAGGGGTCCCATTACTTCCGCGACCTCGGCAAGAACCGCCTGGAATTCTGGGGCGGCGTCAACCTCCAGCTCTGGAAGGGCCTGTCCCTCGGCGTTTACGGCCTTTATTCCCGGATCAACGACCAATTATCCCTTCCGAAGGCGGGGGCCAGCCTGGAGGATATCCTCCTCCAGAAGAAGATGCTTGCCACCAATTATAATTATCGCCTTTCGGTGGGCTTGAACTACACGTTCGGCTCCATCTACAGCAATATCGTCAATCCCCGTTTCGGCAAATGACGAAAAGGAAGATCATCGAGATCGACCGCGCCCTGTGCGACGGCTGCGGCCTCTGCACCACGGCCTGCGCCGAAGGCGCCCTGGTCCTCGACGCCGAGAAAAAGGCCGTCCTCGCCCGCGAGCTCTATTGCGACGGCCTGGGGGCGTGCCTGGACGTCTGCCCGACCGGCGCCCTCCGGATCATCGAACGGGAGGGGGGTGAATACGATCCGGCGGCTGCCTACGACCACGTGCTCGCCACCCGGGGCCGGGACGCGGCTTCCCGGGTCCACGGCGCTCCGGTCGCGAAGGACGCTTCCCGCCCTGCCGGCTGTCCGGGGAGCGCCGCCCGCGACATTCCGGCGGACAGGGGAGAGGGCGTTTCGGACGGGCCGGAGGCCCCGGCAAAGTCCCGCCTCAGCCAGTGGCCCATCCAGATCCACCTCGTCTCGCCCCTGGCCCCGTATTTCCAGGGGGCTGACCTGCTCGTTGCCGCCGATTGCACGGCCTTCGCCCTGGGCGGCTTTCACGGGGAACTTCTGAGAGGAAAGAAGCTCGTCATCGCCTGCCCCAAGCTGGACGATTGCAACGGTTATGTCGAGAAGCTGGCCGAGATCATCCGCCGGAACGGCCTCAGGTCCCTGACCGTGGCCATCATGACCGTTCCCTGCTGTTCCGGCCTCCTGCGGCTGGTCCGGCGGGCCGTCGAAGCCTCGGGCGTTCCCATCGAGGTTCGCGCGACGGTCATAGGCATCGACGGGAAGATCGTGAACGCGTAGGCGGGGCGGGCCGCCGGGGTCGCCCCGGAAACGCCCGGGGGGAAGTCTTGTGGTATAATATTCCGGAAATTATACAGGCGCCGGATGCGCCGGATATCAAGGAGATTGGAAACATGAACAAGAAGATCATCGCCGCCGGGGTCGTGATCCTCATGGCCGCCGGGGCATCGCTCGGGGCCCAGGAAAAACTGCCCAAGCCGGCGACCAAGGACGCGGCAAAGCTCATGGACAAGGCCGAGAAGGCCGTCAAGGCCAAAGACCTGGACGGCGCCCTCGCCCTTTATATCGAGGTTCAGAAGTTGGAGCCCGCCTATGCTCCGGCTTTCCTGACCGCGGCCATGGTCTATCGTATGAAACAGGACGACGGGAACGCCCTGTCCAACCTGGAAAAGGCCGTCCAGGCGGATCCCGCCTTCGCCAGGGGCGTCGACGCCTACGCTCAGCTCCTCTCGGAGAAGGCCCGCCAGTGCAGCACACAGGGCAAGCCGGCCGAGGCGATCCCCTACTTCACCCGGCTCATTGCCATCCCCGGGCTCGAGACATCCCGGAAGCCGGTCTACATCGACGGCCTCTTCAACATGGGCGTCAGCGCCTTCCAGGCGCGCAAGTTCGACGCTTCCGTCGAGGCCTTCACCAAGCTCCTGGCCGTTCCCGACGCCGCGACCGTCGCCAAGCCGAACTTCGTCCTGTCCCATTACATGATGGGATTCAACCTCAGCCTCCTCGATAAGCCCGAAGAGGCGAACGGCTTCCTGCGCAAGTACATCGAACTCTCGGTCGGCGAGACCGCCAACAATTTCTCCTCCGTCGCCGATTACATGATCGCCAAGAACGAGTACGGGCTGCTCGATAAGAAGGTGGCGGAGATCCGGGCGAACAAGGAAGAGGCCGACGTCATGGCCAAGGTCAAGGCCATTGCGGCCGAATACGCCAACATCCCCGAGCTCCTCGGCAAGGCGATCGCCGCCAAGCCCGAGCTCGAGGACGCCTATCTCGTCCTCGGCAACTATTATTACCTCGCCGGCAACCTCGACCAGGCCATCGTATCCTACAAATCGCTGTTGGAGAAGTTCGCCGCTTCCGCCAACAAGGCCGACTACGAGGCCTTCCTGAAGAAGCTGGAAGAGGAGAAGGCGGCCGCGGAAGCCAAGAAGTAGGCGGGCGCCGCGAGGCGTCCGGCGGAACGGGGATCCCCGGGATCGTATTCGCAGGGAGGCGTCCGCCCGCCTTTGCCCTTTCCCCGGGATGTGATATCATTCGCCAAAACCGCGAAGGAGCCGTCCCATGAGCGACCCGAGACCGGCCAAGGCGCATTTCCCCCGGACCTTCTGGACCGCGAACACCATCGAGCTCTTCGAACGGGCGGCCTATTATGGGATGGCCTCGTTCATGGTCATCTACCTCAAGGAGACGCTGGGCATGCGCCCGACGTTCGCGACCTTCCTCAACGGGTCGCTCCTCTGGGGGCTCATCTATTTCATGCCCATTCTCTCGGGCACGCTGGCCGACAAGTACGGCTACAAGCGGTCCCTGACCATCGCCTTCGTCCTCATCTCGGCCGGCTACTTCACGATGGGCAACCTCCAGCGGTTCTGGCCCGGGCTCATCGGCCGGACCGCCGCCGAGGCGGTCGATTTCACGGTGCCCGTCGTTCTGGGGATCGTCCTCATCGGCATCGGCGGGTCCATCGTCAAGCCCTGCATCGCGGGGACCGTCCAGAAGACCTCGGGCACCGCTGCGACCCTCGGCTTCGGCATCTTCTATATGGTCATCAACATCGGGTCGATCACCGGGCGGGGGGTGTCCTATTTCATCCGGACGAGCCTCGGCATCCCTGCCATCTTCACCTATGCCTCCTCGCTCTTCGCCCTCGTCGGCCTGGTCATCGTTCTGTTCTTCTATCGGGAGCCGGAGTACGTGAGCGACGGAAAGAAGGACGGGCAGGCCGTTCGGAAAAAGACGCTCGGCCAGGCGATCCTTGGCATATTCGTCGTCCTCCGGAACGCCCGGTTCGTCCTCTTCCTCATCGTCATCGGCATGTTCTGGGTCCTCTATGTCCAGCTCTACAACCTGATGCCCCTGTTCCTCCGGGCCGTGGATCCCGACGCGCCGATGGAGCTCTACACCCTGGCCAATCCGGTGATGATCGTGGCCTTCCAGATGCTCATCACCCGGTTCATGAAGAAGTGGACGCCCATCAAATCCATCCTTTTCGGCGTGGCCGTGACGACGACCGGCATGTTGATGAACGTCGTGCCGACCCTCCTCGGCGGGGACGTCTCACGGCGGGTCGACATCCTCGGCCTGGCCCTGCCGCTCGCCGGGGTCTTCCTCATCGTCTCCATCGCCTCGATGGCCGTCGGCGAGATGATGGCCTCGCCGCGTATCTATGAGTACCTGGGGGCCATAGCCCCCAAGGGCGAGGAGGGGCTCTACCTGGGATACGCCAACCTGCCCGTGGCCTTGGGGAGCATCTTCGGGGGGCCGCTCGGCGGGGCCCTGTTCGAACGCTACATCCAGACGCCCATGAAGGAGGGCCGGCCGACCAACTCCATGGCCATGTGGCTCATCATCGCCGGCGTCGGCCTCGTCTCGATGACGGGCCTCGCGATCTACGACCGGCTTCTGGCCAAGGGCCGCAAGTCCTGAGGCCGGCCGCCGGCGCACGCCCGCGTTGCCGCCGCTTCCGGCCACAGGCTTTGATCCGAGTTTCCTTCGCATGCCGCCCGCTCCAGATCAGCTTCGCTCAAGAACTCAGGCTGAAGTCTGAGGCTGCATCCCGGAACCGGGCCTGCTCTTGTTGTCATAGCAGGCTTCAGCCTGAGCCATTCGTTCAAGGGACCATGCCTAAATCCCCCCCCGCCCCCCTTTTCTAAAGGGGGGATATCCGTGCGGCTCTCTTTAGAAGATCTCTTCCAGGCGACGCCCGGCCGGCCGAGGCCGGTTGCCGCCCAGGACGCTTGCGGACGATGCGATACCCCCCTTTGCAAACGCGGGGCAGGGGGGAATTCCCGCCTGACAAAAATCCCCCCTAAACCCCCCTTTAGGAAAGGGGGGAAAGCGCGGACGGCTGGGGGGGAGCTTATCCCCCTTTGTTAAGGGGGCGGCGTGATGAGATCCCCCTTTGTAAAAGGGGGGTGGTGGGGATGAGCCCCCTCTTTGTAAAGGGGGGGCAGGGGGGAAGATACCCCCTTTGCAAAAGGGCGGTTGGGAGGGTGGGGGAGTATACCCCCCTTTGTAAGAACGGGAATGGGGGGAGTATACCCCCCTTTTGTAAAAAGGGGGGTGGGGGGAAGATACCCCCCTTTGGAAAAGGGGGGGTGGGGGGATTTCTTGCCGCGGCATTCATTGGAGTGTAAACTGGACCGGCACCCATGGACATCATCAAGCACATCGGCAGGGAACTAGGGCTCGGGACCGCCTCGGTCGCGGCCGTCGTCGAGCTCATGGCGGAGGGCGCCACCGTCCCCTTCATCGCGCGTTACCGGAAGGAGCGGACCGGGGATCTCGATGAGACGAAGATCCGCGAGATCGCCCGGCGTCACGCGTACTTCACGGAGCTCGACGAGCGGCGCGGGACGGTGCTTGATTCCATCCGTTCCCAAGGGAAATTGACCCCAGAGCTCGAAGCGGAGGTCCTCGCGACCGCGAGCAAGACCGAACTCGAGGACCTCTATCTCCCCTTCAAGCCGAAGCGCGTGACCCGGGCCTCCAAAGCCAGGGCCGCCGGACTGGAGCCGCTGGCCCGCTGGTTGGAGGCGCTCGACGATCCCCGGACGAGCCTGATGGCGAAAGCCGCAGAATATGTCGCTCCCGACAAAGGCTACGATTCGCCGGACAAAGCCCTCCGCGGCGCCTGCGACATCCTGGCCGAAGAGGCCGCCGAAGACGCCGACACGAGAAAGAAGCTCCGGGACCTGGCCGTTCGGGAGGGCATTCTGCGGGCGTCCGTCCGGAAGGAATTCGCCGAGCAGAAGACCAAGTACGACATGTATCGGGACCATAGGGAGCGGGCGTCCGACGTTCCGTCCCACCGGTTCCTGGCCATGCTTCGCGGCGAAAAGGACAAGGTCCTCCGGCTCGAGCTCGAGCTCCCCCGGGACAAGGCCCTCGCCCAAGTCGAGGGCCGTCTCGTCCGGCATCCGAAGAGCGCCGCGGCCCCCATCCTCCGCGAGACGGCCGCCGACGCCTTCGATCGCCTGCTCGCGCCGGCGACCGAGACGGAGGTCCGCCGGGAGACGCGGGGCAAAGCGGAGGAGGAGGCCTTCAAGGTCTTCGGCGATAACCTCCGCGATCTTCTGTTGGCCCCTCCGGCCGGACAGCGCCCGGTTCTGGGCGTCGATCCCGGCTTTCGCACGGGCTGTAAGCTCGCGGCCGTCGACCGGACCGGCCTGTTCCTCGAGTACCGGGCGATCTTCCCTCACGAGCCCGAAAAGCGGACCGAGGAAGCGGCCAAGGACCTGCTGGAGATGATCGCGGCCCATGGCATCGAGGTCATCGCCGTCGGCAACGGAACGGCCGGGCGCGAGACCGAGCTCTTCGTGCGGAAGGCGATCGCGTCCCTCCCGCCGGAGCGCCGGCCCCTCTGCGTCATGGTCAGCGAGGCCGGGGCGAGCGTCTACAGCGCCTCCGAGGAGGGCGCCCGCGAGCTCCCCGATTCCGACGTCACGGTCCGCGGCGCCGTCTCCATCGCCCGCCGTCTCCAGGACCCCCTCTCGGAGCTCGTCAAGATCGACCCCAGGTCCATCGGGGTCGGCCAATACCAGCACGACGTCGACGAGGCGCGGTTGCGTGCCTCGCTCGAAGAGATCGTCGAGAGTGCGGTCAACCTCGTCGGCGTCGACGTCAATCTGGCCTCCGAGGCGCTCCTGAGGCATGTCTCGGGCCTCAACAGGAAGACAGCCGGGAACATCGTCCGCGCCAGGGACGAGAACGGCGTCTTCGGTTCGCGGGCCGAGCTCAGGTCCGTGCCGGGGCTCGGGGCCAAGGCTTTCGAACAGGCCGCCGGCTTCCTTAGGATCCCCGGGGCGCGGAACCTCCTCGATAATTCGGCCGTCCACCCGGAGCGCTACGTCCTTGTCGAGAGAATGGCCGCGACGCTCGGGGCGACGCTCGAGCTCATGATCGGGAATCCCCGGCTTCTGGGCTCCCTGGACCGGGAGGCCTTCGTCACGGACGACGCCGGGCTCCCGACCATCGACGACATCCTCCGCGAGCTCGAAAAGCCGGGCCGCGACCCGCGCTCGGCCTTTAAATACGCCTCATTCTCGGAAACCGTCCGGGAGATCTCGGACCTCGTCCCGGGGATGGTCCTGGAGGGCATGGTGACGAACGTCGCGAACTTCGGCGCCTTCGTGGACATCGGCGTCCATCAGGACGGCCTCGTCCACGTCTCGGAGCTCGCCGAGCGCTACGTCGCCGACCCCCGCAAGGTCGTCCGCGTCGGCCAGGTCGTCAAGGTCCGGGTGCTCAAGGTCGATCCGGAGCTCAAGCGCATCGGCCTGTCGATGAAGAACGCCGGAAGCGCGCGATAGCCCCCGGGACACGGGGGGGCCGCGGACCGATTGAAATCGGCTCCGTTCGCATGGTACCCTGATGGGGGGGAGGGACCGGAAGGGCGGGGAAGGAGGGCCCGCCATGTTCGACCGAAAAAAACAGCTCATGGAAAGGATCCGTAGTCTGCCGGCCGGGAGCCCGTCCCCGTCCGGCCGCTACTGGTGCGTGACCTGCAAGAAGTTGTTCCGTCTCGACGCGCCCGTCTGCCCTTACATGACCGCGATGTGCGTCAACACCCCGATCGCCATCGAGAATTTCCCGCCGGAATCGACCGAATGGCTGGAGAAGACGGCCCTGTTCTATCCCAAGATCCCGCAGAGGGTCCTGGCCGGGCTTCTCAAGGCCCGATTCTCGCCCATCGGCAGGGAGATGGCCCGGGCCTATCTGGATTTTCTCGAGGATTGGAAGATCGAGCACCGCGGCCAGCTCATGCAGACACTGAAGAGCTTCGTCCTCATCGTCAGCGGCTGTGAGACCGCGCAGAGGGTCAGCTGGGACGAGGTCACGTTCGTCGTCACGGACCTGTCAAAAATATGGGACAGGGAGGTCCTGTTCTCCATTCTCCGGCCGGGCCTCGAGGAGCTGGCCGGATCGCTCGGCGTCGACCATGCGATCAAGCTGGATTCTCTCGAGATCCTCGGCGAGAGGGACATGGGAAAGTATTTTTGCGGCATGTGCCGCAAGTTCTTCGAATTCGGCCTGGAGCGCGAGAAGGTCACCTGCCCCCTGATGGCCCAGAAGTGCATGTTCGACCCCGTCAGCATCCGAAACATCAAATACGGGATCGCGGACCTCATCAAGGTCTTCACGGTGTCGCCCGACATCCCGGCGAGGTTCTTCTCCCTCCTCCCGGACAGGGAAGGGGGCCGGGCGCTCCTCGGCCGCATCCTCAAGGACGAGTGGGCGTTCGAATTCACCGACGAAGAGCTCGGCCGGACGGCGGCCCTTCTGGGCCTCGACCGATGAACCCTTGCCTGTAGGAGAGGTTTCCGGCGAAGACCTCCGATGCCGGGTCCGCTCCGTCAGAGACAGGCGGACAGCGCGATGAGGGCCTGAGCCGCAAAATAGGTGGATAGAATGACGGCCTGGGCCGCCTGGAACGGCTTGACGAACCGGTCAACGGCCAGGACGGAATCGGAAACGAGGAACAGGAACGCCCCGGCGCAGGCGGCGAGGGCCGGGGTCCCTCCGATCCGAATGTATCGTTCCAGGGCGGCCAGGGCCATCGCGCTGATCGCCAGGATGTATACGAGGACCGGGACGCGCAGACCCTTGAGCCCAGGATAGAGGATGGCGAACAGAACCGCTCCGTAAACGAGGATGGCCAGCGCCGGGACGGGTGCGAACCGGAGCCGGAGGCCCGACAGGAACGCGAAGGTATAGAAGGCCTGGGCAACGAGGAACGCGGCGAGGCCCGCGGTGAAACGCTTGCGGCGCGGCATCATGAAGAGGTCCCCGACCAGGGAAGCGGCGAGCCCGGCGGCGACGGCGATCCGGTAGGCGGGAGCCGCGCTCTTGCCGGCCTCGATGACGAGGCCGATGACGATGGTCATGGTGAGGGGGCGGAACACGAGGTAGAGGAGCCTGGGGCCTTTATAGTAGGTCCGAACCGTCAAAGCGCCGAACACGAACGCCCAGAAGAGCAAAAGCCAGATGACCATGGTGCCTGAGCCGATGGTACCACATCGGGCCGGGCGCGTCTTGCCGGACTCTCCCGGTTCCCGCCCCAAAAAAAAGGGGGCCGAGCCTTGCGGCCCGGCCCCGCCCGCTGTGGAGAGGGCGCCCCGCGCCCCTACCTTGGACGCGCTCTTGAGATGAGCCGCATATTGTTGGCCACCACGTAGGAGAGAAGGAAGTTGGAGAGGGTCGTCATGACCCAGGCCGTCGTCTTGTCGCGCTTGAACATGCTCTTCATGCCCCAGACGCTGAGGGCGGTCGTCCCGGCCTTGACCGCGGCGAAGAGGAGGGCGTTCTTGACGAAGGGCTTCATGAGAGGATTGCCCTCGACCAGCCCGTTCTGCTTCATGGCCTGGCGGGTGGAGAGGTAATCCGCCACGTTCAGGGCGGTCATGGCCACCAGGGAGGCCGTGAAGAGCCCCTTCTCCAGCCGCTCCCCGCGGAACGGGTCACCGAAGCCCTGGGGCCGCACGATGCTGATCGGCAGGGCGGCGGCGGGGGCCGGAACGGGGGCCGCGGCCACCGTGGCCGCCAGGTTCATCACCTCGGGGGAGAACAGCGAGCTCTGGGGCTCGGCGGAGGTCCCGACGAGGGAGAACTCGATCTCTTTGGCGCTGACGGACCCGATCGTAAGGATGCAAACGGCCGCGATGACGGCCAGGCTGATTTTCGTCTTCATCTTCGTCTCCTTCGTGCTCATGATGCCCTTATTAAAAGCAAGAAGGGTGCCACGAAGATGAAACAGTTGTAAGACTAAGAAAGAAAACGAGATACAACGATATCGGCAGGATGGAAGGCTGTTAGAAAAGTGTTCAGTATAAGAACACTAATATCTATATAGCGTTTCTAAATGACAGATAAATAGATGTTTAACAAGGCATCAAAAAGATGTTCAGTATGTGGTCAGTCTTTTTCGTTCATCAGCCGCTCCCGCCCTTCCCGGAACATGGGTTCGGCATAGCTCGACGGCCAGGTTCGTTCTTCGAAGGACCGCTTTTCGACCATCTTCAGGAAGCCCTGGAACTCGCCGAAATACGACCCGTAGATGTGGAAGCTGTCGACGAGATCGGCGTAACGCCCGACACGGACCGGCCGGCCGATCTTTTCGGCGATCCGGGAAGCCATGAGGCGCTGAAGGTCGGTCAGGGCGAAGGCGTTCATGTAAGCGGCCTTATAGGCGTCCCGCGACCGCCAATGGCAGTTCATGTTGAGGACGGCGGCTCCGCCGCTGTCAGGGAGGATCCGGCACCAGATGCGCTGGAGGCAGGGAGGATCGTAGGTCGGCGGGTCCAGCTTCGGGTTCCAGGTGATCGCCTGGGCCCGGCGCGAGTGCCCGGCCTCGGCCAGCTTGCGGACGATCGCGTCGATCTGATCGACCGTCTCCCCTTCGATATCGTAGGCGAACAGGCGCTTATGATAGGTATAGGTCCACTTGCCCTCTTCGGGGGCTATCCACTTGTCATGGACGCCGTCGACGACCTCCTGACGGTAGACCTCCAGGTCCTCGAGCCCGCCGGGGAAGGCGCGGTGGATGCGCGGTTCGGCAAAGGGGTCCTCGACAGCCCAGAGGATCGTGCAGTCCCGGCTGGGCGGGTCGCCGGGCTTGTCGTATTCGGTCGGCACGGCGGCGCCGTGATTCCAACAGGCCAGAACCGCCTTTTCCCAGGCTTCGGGGAGCGTCCGGCCTTCGACATACAGGGTCGGGATGTTTCCGTTCATGGTCACCTCACGGCGCGGCGTTCTTGATCTTCTTAAGGAGTTCCGGCCCCTTGGACTCGGCGGCTTTCCGGCCTTCCTCGAGGAGAAAGGCGCTCATCGAGAAGTCCAGGATCGGGACCTCGGGAAAATCGAAGTCTATGAGGACGGTCGGGGGATTGGATGCCAGCATCAGCCGGGTATTGGCGTATTCCATGATGTCGATCGTTCGGGTGAGGATCTCGAACAGGTTCGGCATCTTCCGCCGGGAATCCGCCGTGGCCCGCTGTGTATCCAGCCAGAGGTCGGCGGCCCTGAGGACGCCCATTCCTCCCGTTGGGTCCTTCTCCAGGAGGCGATGGACGAGCCTTTCCACGGGGAGGACCCTCGCGGCCGGCTTGGCGCCGGCCGCCTTTCCGGTACCGGGCCGCTTTCCGGGGAGGAGGCCGAGCTTGCCCAGGGCCGGGTGGAGGCTGACGGCGATCGTCAGGTCCGCCCCCATCGCCCGGACCACGTCGATCGGCAGGGGATTGGCGACCCCGCCGTCCACGAGCAGGCTGCGTCCGGAGACGGTCGGGGTGAACAGGCCCGGAATGGACACGCTGGCCCTGATGGCGGCGAGGAGGTTGCCCCTGCGGAAGACGACGGCCCGACCCGTGTCGAAATCGGTCGCGACGATGCCGAGCGGGAAGGGCAGGTCCTCGATGAGGGCGTGCCGCGGGATGTACCGGGCGAGGAAGGCCAGTGCCCTTTTCCCGGCAAAGAGCCCCGAGCGCGAGAGTACGGGATCGAACAGCTTCAAAAGGGCGTCCCGCTTCATCGTGCAAAGGTCTTTCTTCAGGGTTTGGAGGCTGCCGACCGCGTGAACGCCCGCCGCGACCGCTCCGATGCTCGACCCGGCGATGAAATCGATGGGGATGTTCATCGACGTCAGGGCCTCGAGAATGGAGAGGTGGACGATCCCCCGGGCGCCGCCGCTCCCCAGGACGAGCCCGACCTTCGGCCGGTCGGTCCGGGGCGGGATTCGGGCGGGCATGGGAGCCCATTGTATCAAATTGCTTTGAAAAATTCCCCGGGAACGGTTAAGATAGCCGTACGGGAGGCCGACAGGGTCCCGAAACGCAAGGAATCGCCATGACCAATGAAATGTTCGAGGACGTCAAGCGCAAGAAGATAGCCCTGCTCATAGACGGGGACAACGCCCAACCGTCGCTGATCGGCAAGATCCTGACCGAGGCCGGGAAGTTCGGCCTGGTCACCATCCGCCGCATCTACGGGGACTGGACGACCGTCAACATGCAGGGCTGGAAGCACACGCTCAACGACAACGCCATTCAGCCCATCCAGCAGTTCCGGTACACGGTCGGGAAGAACGCGACGGACAGCGCGATGATCATCGATGCCATGGACATCCTCCACAGCCACCTGGTCGACGGATTCTGCCTCGTATCGAGCGACAGCGACTACACGCGCCTGGCTACCCGCGTCCGGGAGATCGGGTTCTTCGTCATGGGCGTCGGGAAGCAGACCACGCCCAAGGCGTTCGTCAACGCCTGCAACATTTTCATCTACACCGAGAACCTCGTTCCCAAACAACAGCAGCGCTCCCGCAAGGAGAGGCCGGCGCCCCGCCGGAAGGCCCAGCCGGGCCGCGAGCCCGAGCCGGAGCCTGAGCCCGAGGCCGAAACCGCCGAGGAGAGGCCGAGGAAATACGACCCCGTGCCCCTGCTCCGCGGGGCCTTCGACATGGCCGTCGAGGAAGGCGGCTGGGCGAGCCTGAGCACCATGGGCTTCTATCTCCGCCAGCTCGATCCCGGTTTCGACCCCCGGACCTACGGGCACAAACAGCTTTCCCAGCTCATCAAGTCCTATCAGGACCTCTTCGAGATGAAGTTCCAGGACGACAAGGGCCGGACCAACGTCTTCATCCGGCTCAAGGAAGCCTGATCCGGGCCCGGCCATGGCGGGACGAACGAAGCGCGCCGCCGGAGGAATAGGGTCGACCGCCCCGGTCCATAATGCCCTTTATGTATCCCCGATAGGCCCCCTCGAGGTCATCGGCACCGAGGCGGGGATCCGGCTCATCGAATTCACGCACCGGAAGGATATCCCCGCGGGCCCGCCCGCGCCCTGCCTGAAGGAGTGCTTCCGGCAGCTCGATGAGTATTTCGAGGGGAAGCGCCGGACGTTCTCTCTCCGGCTCGATCTCAGGGGGACGCCGTTCCAGAAGAAGGTCTGGGGCGAGCTCCTGAAGGTCCCGTTCGGCCGGACCGTCGCCTACCGGGACATCGCGGAGGGCCTGGGGAATCCGCGGGCGACGCGTGCCGTCGGCGGGGCCAACCACAGGAACCCCGTCTCCATCGTCGTCCCCTGCCACCGCGTGGTCGGGGCGGACGGCGGGCTGACCGGGTACGGCGGCGGGCTCTGGCGCAAGGAATGGCTCCTCGCCCACGAAAAGAAATAAGGAGAAGATATGGCCGTCGAAACCATCAGCCAATTGTTCCTCAATACCGTCAGATCGTACCCAAAGGACGACCTGATGATGTTCAAGAAGGCGGGGGCGTACACCAGCCTGTCCTCCCGGGAGATCCAGGAACGCGTGAAGAACATCGCCCTCGGGCTGAGGTCCCTGGGCATCGGGCCGGGCGACAAGGTCGTCATCCTCTCCGAGAACAGGCCCGAGTGGACGATGACCGATTTCGCCGTCCAGTGCCTCGGCGCCGTGGTCGTCCCCATCTACCCGACCCTGATGCCGGACCAGATCAAGTACATCATCAACGACTCGGACGCCAAGATCGTTTTCGCCTCGAACCGCGAGCTGTGGCCGAGGATCGCGGCCATCCGCGGCGAGCTTGCCAAGGTCGCCCGCTTCGTCGCGTTCGATCCGGAAGGGATCGACGGCGCCATGCCCCTCGCCGAGCTCATCGACCGCGGGCGGACGTACGCCGCGAGCCGGGGCGATGAATTCGAGGCCCTGGCCCTGGCTGTCAAGCCCGAAGACCTCGCCTCCATCATCTATACGTCGGGAACGACGGGCGTTCCCAAGGGCGTCATGCTGACCCACGCCAACTTCCTCCACAACATTAAAGCGCTCCGGTCCATCGTCGAGTTCACGGACAAGGACCGCATCCTCTCGTTCCTCCCCCTGTCCCACGTCCTCGAGCGGATGTGTATGTACGCCTTTCTCTATGTCGGGGCCTCCATCGCCTATGCCGAGAGCATCGAGACCGTGGCCGAGAACCTCATCGAGGCCCGCCCGACCATCATGGTCAGCGTCCCGCGTCTCTTCGACAAGATCTACGTCAAGGTCATCGACCAGGTCCTGGCCGGGCCGGGCCTGAAGAAGAAGATCTTCTTCTGGGCCCTGGGCGTCGGGAAGAAGCACGCGGCCAGGCGCCTCCGCGGCGAGCCCATCCCCGGGCTCCTCGCCTTCCAGCACAACCTGGCCCGGAAGCTCGTCTATTCCAAGATCATCGAGAAAACGGGAGGCCGCGTCCGGTTCTTCGTCTCCGGCGGGGCGCCCCTGTCGAAGGACATCGCCGAGTTCTTCTACACCCTGGGCCTGACGGTCATCGAGGGGTACGGCCTGACCGAGACCTCTCCGGTCGTCGCCTGCAACACCATCGAGGGGGTCCGGTTCGGGACCGTCGGACGGCCCATCCCCGGGGTCGAGGTCCGCATCGCCCCCGATGGCGAGATCCTGACGCGCGGTCCGAACGTGATGAAGGGATACTATAAGAAGGACGCCGAGACGCGCGAGATCATGGAGGACGGCTGGCTCAAGACGGGAGACATCGGCCGCCTGGACGACGACGGATTCCTCATCATCACCGACCGGAAGAAGGACATCATCGTCACCGCGGGCGGCAAGAACGTGGCTCCCCAGCCGATCGAGAACCTCCTGAAGACGAACCATTACATCGCGAACGCCGTCGTCGTCGGCGGCAACCGCAAGTTCATCTCGGCCCTCATCGTCCCGGACTTCGACAAGCTCGAAGCCTACGCCCGGTCCGCGAACATCCCCTTCGGGAGCCGGGCCGAACTCGTGGCGAAGGATGAGGTCCGCAACTTCCTCCTGGCCGAGGTCGGCCGGACGACGCCGAACCTGGCCCCGTACGAGCGGGTCAAGAAGATCGCCGTGCTCGACAGGGATTTCGAGATCGAAGCGGGCGAGATCACGCCGACCCTCAAGGTCCGCCGGGCCATCGTCGAGCGCAAGTACAAGGATATCATCGACACCCTGTACCAGGACTGAGTCCGAGGGGGGGCTCGGAGGCCCTGTGAACTTCCCCCCTTTGAAAAAGGGGGGCCGAGGGGGGATTTGCACCCCTTCCCAACCGGAGTTTACGGAGCGGGCCTCCTCGACGTCGAGAAAATCGGGCGGGTTCCGCCGTCCTATATTGATGCGATGGGCAACGAGCGGACCCCTTTGTCCGGGACAGGCGCAGCCACCGATGGGCACCGCCAACGCCTGAGGGAGAAGTTCCTCAAGGGCGGCCTCTCGGGCTTCCTCGACGCCGAGATCATCGAGCTCCTGCTGACCCTGGGAACGCCCCGCCGCGACTGCAAGGCCCCGGCCCGGGAGGCGCTGAAGGAGTTCAAGACCTTCCAGGCGGTCCTCGAGGCCTCCCCCCGGGAGCTCCAGAGGATCGGCGGCATCGGTCCGCACAATGTCTTCGGCCTGAAGCTCGTCCAGGAGGTCTCGCGGCGGTTCCTCCGGGAGCGGATGATGAGCCGGCCCGTCTGCCATTCTTCCCGGGAGGTCTTCGATTATCTCTATCACGCCCTGCGGGAGCTCCGGAAGGAGCAGTTCAAGGTCATCTTCCTGGACACGAAGAACCAGATCATCGAGGAGAAGACCCTGTTCGAGGGGACGGTCGATTCGAGCGCCGTCTATCCCCGGGAGGTCATCCGCGATGCCCTCGACTGCGAGGCCTCGTCCCTCATCTTCGTCCACAACCACCCCTCGGGCGACCCCGAGCCGTCCCTGTGCGACCGCGAGATCACCCGGGACCTGGTCTTCGCGGCGGCCGTCATGCAGATCAAGGTCCTCGACCACATCGTCATCGGGAACAACCGCTACTACTCCTTCGCCGACCGCGGCCTCATCGAGGAATACAACCGGTCGTTCGTCGACGGCTTGAGATGAGGGGAGAAAACAGGTAAACTGCGGGTACAGGAGAGGTTCATGCCCAATGACAGGGAGATCGCGCGCGCCGTCGCTCTGAGGCCCGTCCGCGAGGTCGCCGCCGAGCTCGGCATCGGGGAGGAATTCCTCATCCCGTGCGGACGCATCAAGGCCAAGGTCCTGTTCGAGAAGCTTCCTGTCGGGCCCGACGCCAAGGGGAAGCTCGTCATGGTCACGGCCATGACCCCGACGACCGCCGGGGAAGGGAAGACCACGACGGCGATCGGGCTCGCCGACGCCCTGCGCCGCCTCGGGAAGAAAGCCGCGGTCGCGATAAGGGAGCCCTCGTTGGGGCCGGTCTTCGGCCTCAAGGGAGGGGCCACGGGAGGCGGCCGGGCCCAGGTCGCGCCCGCCGACGACATCAACCTCCACTTCACGGGCGACATGCACGCCATCACCTCGGCCCACAACCTCCTGTCCGCCATGGTCGACAACCGACTCCACTTCGACGGATCCTGCGGCCCGCTCGACGCCCGGTCCGTGACCTGGAAGCGGGTCCTGGACATGGACGACCGGGTCCTCCGGGACATCGTTGTCGGCATCGGCGAGCCGCTCAAGGGGATCGCCCGGGAGACCGGGTTCGACATCACCGCCGCCTCCGAGGTCATGGCCATCTTTTGCCTGGCCGCGAGCCTCCAGGACCTGAAAGCCCGGCTCGGGGCCATCCATCTCGGCGACGCGCCCGATGGAAAGCCGGCCTTCGCCCGGGACATCAAGGCCGCCGGGGCCATGACCGCCCTGCTCAAGGACGCCATCAACCCCAACCTCGTCCAGACCCTCGAAGGGACGCCTGCCCTCATCCACGGCGGCCCCTTCGCCAATATCGCCCACGGCACGAACTCCGTCATCGCGACGCGCCTGGGGCTTCGCCTCGTCGATTACCTGGTCACGGAGACGGGCTTCGCCTCGGACCTCGGCGCGGAGAAGTTCTTCGACATCGTCGTCCGGACGGGGCACATCCCGCCGCCGTCCGCCTGCGTCCTCGTGGCCACGCTCCGCGCCTTGAAGCTCCACGGCGGGGTCAAGGCGGCCGACGTGAACAAGGAGAACGCCGCGGCGGTCGAAAAGGGGCTGGAGAATCTCGACAAGCACATCGAGAACCTGAGGATATTCGGCGTTCCCTTCGTCGTCGCCCTCAACCTCTTCCCGACGGACACGGAAGCCGAAGCGGCCGTCTTCAAGGCGTTCTGCGGCGCGCAGGGCGTCCGATTCGCCCTGAGCGACGTCCATGGCAAGGGAGGGGAGGGCGGCCTCGATCTGGCCCGCGAGGTCCTCGCGGCCATCGATAAGGACGAGAACCGGTTCGCCTATCTCTATCCCCTCGAGATGCCGCTCGCCGAAAAGGTGGAGGCCGTCGCCCGAAAGATCTATGGGGCGGCGGGCATCCGGCTCGAGCCCAGGGCGAAGAGGAAATTCGAGAAACTGGAAAAGGACGGATTCGGCGGGCTCCCCGTGTGCGTCGCCAAGACGCAATACTCGCTCTCCGACAACCCCCAGCTTGCCGGCCGGCCGGCGGGCTTCACGCTCGTCGTGACCGACGTCGTCCTGAAGTCGGGCGCGGGCTTCGTTGTCGCCCTCTGCGGCGATATCATGACGATGCCCGGCCTTCCGAAGGCGCCCGCCGCCGAGCGGGTCGACGTCGACGGGAACGGGGAGATCACGGGACTGTCATGACCATCGGGAGACAAAGACCATGAAACGCAAAGAAGATATACGCCAGGAGGGATCCATGAAAGACGAAGAGTCCGAAAAGCAGACGTCCAAGGGCAAGGCCATCGAAGCCGCCCTTTCGCAGATCGAAAAACAGTTCGGCAAGGGCAGTGTCATGCGCCTCGGCCAGAAGGGCGCCGCCGTCCCGGTCGACGCCATCCCGACGGGCTCCATCGCCTTCGACCTGAGCCTGGGCATCGGAGGGTTCCCAAGAGGGCGTGTCGTCGAGATCTACGGGCCCGAAGCCACGGGCAAGACGACCCTGGCCCTCCACGTCATCGCCGAGGCCCAGAAGCGGGGAGGCCAGGCGGCTTTCATCGACGCCGAACACGCCATGGACCCCAAGTACGCGGCCAGGCTCGGCATCGATATCGACAACCTGCTCATCTCCCAGCCCGACTACGGCGAACAGGCCCTGGAGATCGCCGAGGTCCTTGTCCGCAGCGGCGCCGTCGACGTCATCGTCGTGGACTCGGTCGCCGCCCTCGTCCCGAAGGCCGAGCTCGAGGGCGAGATGGGAGACGCCCACATGGGCCTCCAGGCGCGCCTGATGTCCCAGGCCCTGCGCAAGCTCACGGCCATCGTCGCCCGGTCCAAGACATGCTTCATCTTCATCAACCAGCTCCGGGAGAAGATCGGCATGTTCATCGGCAATCCGGAGACGACGACCGGCGGGCGGGCGCTGAAGTTCTACTCTTCGATGCGCATCGACGTCCGCCGCCTGGCGACGCTCAAGGACGGCGAGAGCATCGTCGGCAACCGGGTCAAGGTCAAGATCGTCAAGAACAAGATGGCCCCGCCCTTCCGCGAGTCCCAGTTCGACATCATCTTCGGCGAGGGGATCTCGCGGGAAGGGGACCTCGTCGACTGCGGCCTGGACCACGGCATCCTGGAGCGGACCGGGACCTGGTACTCCTACAAGGGCGAGCGGCTCGGCCAGGGGCGGGACAACGTCAAGAAACTCCTCAAGGAGAACAAGGAGCTTGCCGCCAGGCTCGAGGCCGAGATCCGGGCCAAGGTCGGGCTCGTCCACGCCGACTCCGACGCCAAGCCCGAGGAAAAGCCTGAGGCGAAACCCGAGGGCCGGTCCAGGGCAAAGTAGGCGTTCTCCGGGGTTCGGAGGCCGCCCCTTGGCCCCAGACCCAGAAATCTATAAATAGGTTCCCCTGCCGGAAAGCCGATCGGCCTTGACGGCTGGCCCCCCTCCCGACTGGGGCTTACGGGGCGGTCCTCCTCGCCCCGGGCACGCCTCCATCAACCCGTCGGAGATCTTCTTTCTTTTTGTGCCTTCTGATCAATGGCGCAGGGGTGATGCCTGGAGGACGGCGGCGCGCCCAAGACTTCGACCCGGTTTCTTCTCATCCCCTACCCCTTCTCTCAATAGAGAAGGGGACCCGGAAGAGGACCGCGCCGCCGGCAGAGGAACAGCGGGCACGGTTGGCCGGGGACCCGAAGCGAAAGCGCCTTTCTGATCGTCCCCCCTTTAGAAAAGGGGGGCGCGGGGGGATTTGTGCCGGGACAAATCGCGGCCGACGGAAGGCGCACCCCGAGCCGAGAATTCCTTCAGGCACAAAAAGAAAGCACGTATCCCGGGAACGGGAGAAGAACCTAAAAACGGGGGGTGGGGGGATTTCCCGGCTTGAACAATTCCTACTTTTCCGGTAGTATTTGGGGAAGAGGGATACCATCATGGCGAACAGGCGCGAATTCCTGGCGATCTTCGGCCTGGGGGGAACGGCCTGGCTCCTGCCGGGATTCCGTTCCCGGGGGACAAGGACGACCGTAAAGGAGGAAAAGACAATGGCTTATGTCGCGAAGGACTATGCGGAGACTCATCGGGATGGCCGGCTTCAGCGAGACCCTGCTGAAGAACCATTTCACCCTGTACGGGGGCTACGTGACGAACACCAACAAGGTCCTCGACACGCTGGCCCAGATGCTCAAGGAAGGGAAGGCCGGGGCATACGAATACGCCGAGCTCAAGCGGCGGTTGGGTTGGGAATGGAACGGCATGCGGCTCCATGAGCTCTACTTCGGGAACCTGGGCGGCAAGGCCGGCCTCGACGCGGCCGGAAAGCTTGCCGGGAAGCTCGTCGCGGAATTCGGGAGCCTCGAGGCCTGGGAAAAGGACTTCCGGGCGACAGGCGCCATGCGCGGCATCGGCTGGGTCGTGCTGTACCTCGATCCCGAATCCGGCCGGTTCTTCAACTCCTGGATCAACGAGCACGACGCCGCTCATCCCGCGGGCTGTGCGCCCCTGCTGGTCATGGACGTCTTCGAGCACGCCTACATGACGGACTACGGGATAAAGAAGGCCGATTACATCGAAGCGTTCTTCAAGAACATCGATTGGAAAGCCGTCGAAGCCCGGCTCAGGTGATCCCCTCGTGATCCAGCCCGAAAGGGTCGGGCCGCCCGCCGGCCGGGCGGAGGTCCGGACCTTCGGCCATGACTTCGTCCTGTACTGGATGCAGGCCTCCCAGCGGGCCTGGGAGAACCACGCGCTCGAATACGCCGCGGAGAAGGCCAACGAGCTGGGGAAACCCCTCGTCGTCCTCTTCGGCCTGACCTCCGATTTTCCCGGCGCCAACGCGCGGCACTATCTGTTCATGCTCGAGGGCCTCGAAGAGACGCGGAAGGACCTCGATAAGCGCGGCGTGCGCATGGTCGTCCGGAGCGGCTCCCCCGGGAGACTGGCGTGCCACCTCGGGCGCAGGGCCTCGCTCGTCGTCGTGGACCGCGGATACCTGCGCGTCGAGCGCGAGTGGCGGGCCGAAGCCGCCCGCGCCCTCGAATGCCCTCTCATCGAGGTCGAATCGAATGTGATCGTTCCTTCGGACACGGCCTCCCCCAAGGAAGAGTACTCCGCGGCCACGTTCCGGCCCAGGATCCGCCGCCAGCTCAAGCGCTTCCTCGTCCCATTGCGGCATGTTCACCTCAAGAAGGACTCCCTCTCGTTGCGGCTGGACTCCGTCGATCTCAGGGACCCCGACAGGATCCTGGCCGAGCTCGGCATCGACAGGAACCTCGGCCCCGGAGCGTTCCGGGGCGGGGCGTCCAAGGCCCGGGCGCTTCTGGCCGATTTCGTCGAGAACAGGCTCGACGATTACCCCGAGGCGCGAAACGACCCGAGCCTGGACGGGCAATCGAACCTCAGCCCGTACCTCCACTTCGGCCAGATCTCGCCGCTCGAGATCGCTTTTGCGGTCCGGAAGCACGGCGGTCCCGGCGCGGCCGCGTTCCTGGAAGAGCTCATCGTCCGCCGCGAGCTGTCCGTGAACTTCGTCCGTTACGATCCCCGGTACGATGAATATGCCTCCCTTCCGGCCTGGAGCCGGGCGACCCTCGCCAAGCACCGCAAGGTCCCCCGGGAGTACGTCTATACTCACGCTCAGCTCGAAGGCGCCCGGACCCATGACCCCTATTGGAACGCCGCTCAGAAGGAAATGGCCCTCACCGGAAAGATGCACGGCTATATGCGGATGTACTGGGGCAAGAAGATCCTCGAGTGGTCCAAGACGCCGGAAGAGGCTTTCAAGGCGGCGCTCCGGCTGAACGACACATACGAGCTCGACGGACGCGACCCGAACGGGTTCGCGGGCGTCGCCTGGTGCTTCGGCAGGCATGACCGGCCCTGGGCCGAGAGGCCCGTATTCGGGACCGTCCGCTACATGAACGCCGCCGGCCTGCGCCGCAAGTTCGACGCCGACGCCTATGTTCGCAAGGTCGATCGCCTGAGCTCGCCGTAAATCCTCCCAGCCCCCCTTTTACAAAGGGGGGTATCGCTTCCCCCAACGCCCCCTCAACCCCCCTTTTGCAAAGGGGGGTATTTTGGCCCCCTCACCCCCCATTTACGAAGGGGGGGATTCGAACTGAACAGCTCAGGCTGAAGCCGAGTCTCCGGCTTGCCTTTTTCCCCGATTTACGGGATAAAGGACATAGCGGAGGCAGGCGAATGACGACCCAGAACAAGAAGAGCTCGCGGAAAGCCGGGTTGTCGCCCGGGACGCTCGTCCATATCGGCCACAAACGCGTGGAAAAGGCCCGGGTCACGGTCATGGACTACGACGAGTCGCGGCTCGAAGAGAAAGAGGTCACCAACGTCGAAGAATGCTTCCCGTTCCGGGATTCCCCGACCGTGACCTGGATCAATGTCGACGGGCTCCACGAGGTCGGCCTTATCGAGCGTCTCGGCACCCACTACAACCTGCATCCCCTCATCCTCGAGGACATCCTGAACACGGCCGAGCGGCCGAAGATCGAGGACTACGGCGACTATCTCTTCGTCGTCCTCAAAGTGTTCGTCCGCAACGGCAATCCCGAGGAGAAGATGCATCAGGTCAGCCTCGTCCTCGGGCCGAACGTGGTCATCACGTTCCAGGAGAGGGAGACCGGCATCTTCGACGGCCTGAAGGACCGGATCCGCAAGGGGAAGGGGCGGCTCCGAAAGCTCGGGGCCGATTACCTCGCCTACGCCATCATCGACGGCATCGTGGACAGCTATTTCGGGGTCCTGGAGAGGCTGGGCGAGGAGGTCGAGACCCTTGAGGACGAGCTCGTCGCCGACCCGAAGCGGGAGATCCTCCAGCGGATCCACAGCCTGAAGCGCGAGATGATCTACCTCCGGAAGGCCGCCTGGCCTCTCCGCGAGGTCATCAGCGGGCTCGAGCGGCTCGAAACCCCGCTCATCAAGCCGACGACAGACGTATACCTTCGGGATGTTTATGACCATATCGTCCAGATCATCGACACGATGGAGACGTCCCGCGACATCCTGTCCGGGATGCTCGAGACCTACCTTTCGAGCGTCTCGAACCGGATGAACGAGGTCATGAAGGTCCTGACCATCATCGCCACCATCTTCATCCCCCTGACCTTCATCGTCGGCGTCTACGGCATGAACTTCAAGTTCATGCCCGAGCTCGAATGGCGGTGGGGGTATTTCCTGGTCTGGGGCGTCATCGGCGGCGTCGGCGCCGCGATGGTCTATTTCTTCAAGAAGAAGAAATGGTTCTAGGCCGATGAAAGCCGTTTTCAAGCACATCCGGACGTTCATCTTCCGCGGGCTCCTGGCGATCGTCCCGCTGGTCCTCTCCTATTTCGTCATCCGGTTCCTTTACCTTGCGGTGGACCAAAAGGCGGCCAACCTCATCGAGAAGGTCGTCGGCTTCCGCATCCCGGGCCTCGGCATCGTCCTGGTCCTCCTCATCCTCTACCTGGTCGGGCTCGCCGCAAGTCATTGGGCGGGGAAGCAGGTGTTCCGCGTCATCGAACGGGTGATGGAGCGCATCCCCCTCATCAAGACCATCTATCACGTCGGAAAGCAGTTCGGCACGGCCCTCTCTCTCCCCGACAAGCAGGCGTTCAAGCGGGCGGTCCTCGTCGAGCATTTCAAGCCGGGCGTCCGTTCCGTCGGATTCGTCACCGGGGAGGTGGTGGACAGGGCGAGCGGCCAGCGCCTTCTCAAGCTTTTCATCCCGACGGCGCCCAATCCGACGACGGGCTTCGTGGTCATGGTCCCCCCGGACAAGGTCCAGGACCTTTCCTGGACGGTCCCGGAGGCGATGAACGTGGTCATATCCGGCGGGATCATCGGGCCGGCCGAGCTCTGAAAGGCGCCGGCCGGGATCGTCGAGGAGCGTTCGTCAGCGGATCTCGGGAAACGCCTCTTTCAACGACGCGAAGACCCAGGCGGCCAGATTCTCCTGAAATTCGGCGACAGCGGCGGGCGCGGGCCGTTTCTCCTCCCACTCCGCGAGCCGATCCGAGGCGCGGGCGATGGCCTCGTTCTCGATACGGGCGAGCTTCGGGAGGACGCCCTCGCCGCCGCAGGTCTTCAGCCTGTCGATGTTGAGGTACTGCGGCATCCGGCCGCGCCGGTCCGGATAAAGATAGGAGACGAGCTTTTTCGACCAGTCGTTGAGCGGGGCCGTCTCGGGGCCGGTCGTCGCCGAGGGGACCTCGCCGGCCGCGACCCACATCGGTACGGCCGCGCAGGTGACCGGCTGGCCGAGGTTGACCCACATGGTCGCGAGATGGGCCTTGTCCCGGGAGGGCGCCCCCTGGAACAGGATGACCGAGACGCTCGAGTTCCTGTTGATGGTGTCGTTGGTGTTGATGTAGAGCGGCTCGGCCGGGTCGTCGGGGAGCTCCCGGGTCAGGGGATAGGAGTGGAGCTTCTCGTTGACGAGGTCGCGCGAGGCCTTTTGGAGGATGAAGGCCGGATCCAGCTCGCCCCGGCCGAATCCCGCCTCGAGAATGTGGGAGATGCGCTCGAAGCGGATGTAGCCCCCGCCCTTGAGGTTGTCGGGCGACGTGAATCCGTAGTTCGTCCGGGCGATGTAGCCGAACGGCGCCACGCGCGGGTCCTTCGCGTCGAACTTGACGAACGACGTCGGCGAGGTCTCGAAGAAACAGGCGTTCCCCCCGGCGTCGATGGCGCCGAAGTTCGCCGTGAGGTCGAGCTTTCCCCTGACGCTTCCCAACAGGGCCTCGAACTCGGCGACGGTCGCGCATTCGCCGAGGGCCCGTCTCATGAACCGGCCGTTGTCGGCGCCGTCCTTGCCGGGCGCCCCCTGGTCGTCGGTCTGGGAGTTCATGACGGCGAAGCCTTCCGAGTTCAGCCCGCCCCAGGCCTCCTCGCCCTTCGCGTCCTCGGCGTTGATCAGGGAGATGAAGGCGTACCTGGGGCCGACGAGGTAGAGGGTCCTGTTATCGATCTTGTCCGTGTCCCGGTTCTTCCACATCAGCGCCCGGCCGTCCCGGGTCGCCTTTCCGGAGATCACGGCCAGCGTGCAGGGGTAGGCGCTCGAGGCCGCGAGGCCGGCCAGGATGAAGGCGGCGAAGCCCTTCGATCTCATGTCCGCTCTCCTGTCCCTACCGGATCTTGAGAAGCGTCGCCAGGTTGGCGGCGCGGTCCTCGACGAGATCGATCCTGCCTTCCTTCGAAGTGAAGAGGGCCGTCACGCCGGGGCCGTGTCCGGCCACGTAGCTCTTGCTGTGGGAGATGCTCCCGACCGTGATGGCGCCCTGCCTGTAGATCCGGCCGTAGGTGGTGTCCGCGTCCACGATCCCGACGAGATCGCCGAACCTCAGGCGGTCCAGGCCGTATTCCTTGACGGTCTTCTCATCGAACATCTGGATGTCGTAATCGCCCCGGTAAGCGTTGTCGGCGCCCAGGCCGGAGCCCATGATCCTGGCGGGGACGATGACCGCCACGGGGACGCGGAGCTTCCCTTGGGGAGTGACCCCCATGCCGAGCCCGGTCAGGGCCTCGATGAGCTCGGGGCCGATGTTCAGGGCCGTGACGCCGGGGGCGTTCCCGAGCTCGAGGCCGAACCCGACCGCGCTGATCTGCATCTTGTCGCCGACGGTGAGCTTTTCGAAGACCGAGGCGTCGGGGAAGTCCACCATGACGTGCTCGGCGCCGCCGTGCTTGCCGATGACGAACCCCGTCGCGCCCTTGCCGTCGCCCGTCCAGATCCTGACCTTGTTCCCGATGCAGGCCAGGGTGTTGAAGCCGCGGCTCTCGCGCCCGGCCCGGTTGTTATCGGCGCCGGGATTGAACAGGGTGACCGCGGGCTCGACGTGATCGCCGGCCAGGTTGATGGCCGAGTCGCCCGAACGGAAATTGTAGGTGATGCTGCCGGTCCCCGGATTGAGCCTTATGTTCCCGTCGGGGTCGATGTCATAGGGCGAGTCGCTGAATCCTGCCGGGGCGATGAAGCCCACGACGGCCTGGATGACCAGCATGTCCTTGTTGTATTCGAGGGGTTTGAGGCCCTTCGACGAAGCGGCCTTCTGCCCCGACGGCAGGGCCGCGCCCGCGAAGAGAACGGCCAGCGGGACGACGACGAACGGAAGAACAGCCTTGCGGATACGGTCCGGAATGAACATGATCATGCCCTCCTTGTCACGGAAATCCGGTATAGCACAGCGTCGGGAACCGCGTCAATCGGGGCGAGGCCGCGGCGGCGGCGGGCGCTCAGCCGCAGACGTCCCTGAAGACGCGGAGGAAATTCGTCCAGCAGACCTTCTCGAGGGTCTTCCGGGGCATCTCGGCCTCCGAGAGCCGCTCCTGGGCGGTCCGCAGGCCGCGACAGCCCGTGACGCCGGCGGGAAGGTCGGGGACGCCGTCGAAGTCCGAGCCGAAGGCGACGTGGTCCTCGCCGGCGATGTTGATCAGGTGATAGATGTGTTCGAGGTAGCGGTCCAGGGGGACCCGGTACTGCTCCATCGCCCGGCCGAATTGGGCCGCGAGCTCCCGGAGAAGGGCGAAATGCGCCACGGGATCGGCTCCGGCCTTTTCCTCTTCCCGGCCGAGCCTCTCGAACAGGTCCCCGGCCCGCTCCGATTCCTTCCGATATCGGGCGTCGAGGAAGCCCGGATAGATGTTCACCCCGACGAGGCCGCCTCCGGCCGCGATGCCTTTGGCCAGCTCGTCGCTGATGTTGCGCGGGACGGGGCAAAGCGTTCGGGAGCAGGAATGGGACGCGACGATCGGGCGGCAGGTCAGCGACAGGACCTTCCGCACGGCGGAGTCGTGAGCGTGGGAGACGTCGACGATCATCCCCATCTTGTTCATGGCGGCGACGACCTCCTCGCCGAAGCGGGTCAGCCCGTCGAAGGCGGGCTCCCGGTCGGCCGAAGAGACGACCCAGGCGTTGCTTCGCGAATGGACCAGGGTCATCAGCCGCACGCCGCGGGCGTACAATCGCTCGAGGTTCCCGAGGTCGTTCTCGAGGGCGTCCCCGTTCTCGACGGCCAGGACGGCCGCGAACCGGCCGGCCAGCCGGGCGTCGAGGATGTCCTGGGAGGTCCGGCAGACGGAAATGTCGTCGGAGAAGGCGTCCAATTCCCGGTCCAGGCCGTCCAGGATCCGGGACGCGAACTCGAAGCGCCGGCCTTCCGGGACCGCGGGGGGGATATAACAGGCGAAGACCTGGAGCCCGATGCCGGCCTCCGCCATCGCGGGCAGGTTGACCTGGAGGCCGGGGTCGTCGAGCCGCCTGCCGGCCGCAAGGCCGATGGCGGTGTCGCAGTGCAGGTCGGCTATGGGGATGGCCATGAATTCCCTCCGGTTATCTGATAGGAGACTATACAATCGGGTCCCCCGGCTGTCAAACGGAAACCGCCGCCTTGCCGCGGCCGCCCGGGGAGTGTATCCTGTGGGAAAGCCGTCCTTCGGAGGAGAATCCATGAAAAAGACCGTGCTCCCCATCGGGAAAAGCAAGAGGATCGCCCTCGTCGCCCACGACAACAAAAAACGGGACCTCCTCGAGTGGGCGGAGTTCAACAAGGGGTCGCTCTCGGGCCACACCCTCTATGCCACGGGGACGACGGGGGCCCTGATCGAGAAGGAGCTCGGCCTCGAGGTCCGCAGGCTCCAGAGCGGACCGCTCGGCGGCGACCAGCAGATCGGGGCGCGGATCGCGGACGGCGAGATCGACTTCCTCATCTTCTTCTGGGATCCCCTCCAGCCGATGTCCCACGACACCGACGTCAAGGCGCTCCTCCGCATCGCGGTCGTCTGGAACATCCCCGTCGCCTGCGACCGGGCCACGGCGGATTTCATCATTTCCTCGCCGCTCATGCATGAAGAGTACGCCCGGATCCTTCCGGATTATGAGGGTTACAGGAAGCGGCTCGAGGAAAGCGCGGACACGGCCCGGAAGCGCTGAAGGCTGAAGCTGTAAGGCCGCGGGCCGATCCTACAGGCAATCCCTGAGGTACTTCGCCGTGATCGACCGCCTGGACCGGGCGACCTTTTCCGGCGTGCCCTGGGCGACGATGCGGCCGCCGGCCGCCCCGCCCTCCGGCCCGAGGTCGATGATGTGGTCGGCGCACTTGATGACGTCGAGGTTGTGCTCGATGACGACGACGCCGTGCCCGGCGTCGACGAGCTTCTGGAAACAGCGGAGGAGGACCGAGACGTCGTTCTGGTGGAGCCCGATCGTCGGCTCGTCGAACAGGTAGAGGACCCGTTCCCCCTTGTCGTGGACAAGGTGGTAGGCCAGCTTGATGCGCTGGAGCTCGCCCCCGGACAGGGTCGTCGTCGGCTGGCCCAGCTTGAGGTAGCCCAGCCCGACCTCGATGAGCGGATAGAGCTTCTTCGTGATGTCGGGCCTTCCGGCGAAGAACAGGCTGGCCTCGGTGACGCTCATCCCGAGGACCTCGTGGATGTTCCGGCCCTCGTAGCGGACCTCGAGGACCTCGCTCTTGAACCGCTTTCCCTTGCAGGCCTCGCAGGTCAGGACGACGTCCGAGAGGAACTGCATCTCGACGATCTTCTGGCCGGCTCCCTGGCATTCCTCGCATCGGCCGCCCGCGGTGTTGAAGGAGAAGGATCCCGGCTTCATCCCCATGATCCGGGCCTCGCGCGTCTGGCTGAAGAGGTCCCGGATGCCGTCCATGGCCTTCGTGTAGGTGGCGGGGATGGACCGCGGCGAGACGCTGATGGGCGACTGGTCGACCAGGACGACCTTCCCGATCTCCTCGCCGCCCAGGATGGCGCCGTACCCGTTCGTCGCCGTGCCTTCGAGCCCGCGGTAGAGGACCTCGGTGACGAGCGTGCTCTTGCCCGACCCCGAGACCCCGGTGACGCAGGAGAGAACGTCGAGGGGGATGCGGACGTCGAGATGGTCGAGATTGTGCAGGTGCGCGTCCCTGATCTCGACGTGCCTTCGGGATTTCCGCCTCGTCCCGGGGACGGGGATGACCTTCTCGCCGCGCATGTACTGGGCGGTCAGGGACGCCCGGCTCGCGAGGAACGCGTCCATCGGGCCGGCGAAGACGATCTCGCCGCCCGCCTCGCCCGCCCTCGGGCCGAGGTCGACGACGGCGTCGGCGGCCCGGATGATCTCGGGGTCGTGCTCGACGACGACCACGGTGTTTCCGATGTCCTGGAGCGACTTGAGGATCCGGATGAGCCGCTGGTTGTCCCGGGGATGGAGGCCGACGCTGGGCTCGTCGAGGACGAACAGCGTTCCGACGAGGGCGGAGCTCAGGGCCGCGGCCAGGTTGATCCGTTGGGCCTCGCCCCCGGACAGGGTGAACGTCATCCGGTCGAGGGTGATGTAGTCGAGGCCGACCTCGAGCAGGAACCGGAGGCGGTTCCGGATCTCGGCGACGAGCTTATCGGCCACCCGGCGCTCGAAGGGAGCGAGATCGAGGGCCGCGAGGAACTCGGAGGCCTCGCGGACGGTCATCCGGACGAATTCGCCGATCCCGAGGCCGCCGACGCGCACGCCCAGGGCCCGGGAGTTGAGCCGGGTCTTGCCGCAGGTCGGGCAGGCGACGTACTTGCGGTAGCGGGCGAGGAGCACCCGGACCTGGACCTTGTACTTCTTGGACTGGAGCCACTCGAAGAAGCCCTTGACCCCGTGGTAGCCGTCGCCGCCGTCCAGGATGAAGCGCCGGGCCTCGGGCGCGAGGTCGCGGAACGGGACGTTCGTCGGGATGCCCCTCTTCCGGGCCTCGGCGAGCATCTCGCGCTGGAGCCCGCGCGACAGGGGCTTGGTCCAGGGCTCGATGGCGCCCTTGTCGAGCGGCAGGCTCCGGTCGGGGACGATCTTGTCCTCGTCGAGGACGGCCATGTCGCCGAACCCGTGGCACTCCGGGCAGGCGCCCTGGGGGCTGTTGAACGAGAACAGGTTCGGGAAGGGGTCCTCGTAGGCGACGCCGCATTCCTTGCACTCGAGCTTGTCGGAGACGGGGATCGCCCGGCCGTCCGCCGTCCGGACCAGGGCCCGGCCGCCGCCCTTCTTGAGGGCCAGCTCTATGGAGTCCGCCAGGCGCTCCCGCTCGTCGGGGTCCGGGGCCAGCCGGTCGACGAGGACGTCGAACGGGCCCTTCTTTGCCGGCCCCGCCTGCTCCAGGTTGACGATCTCGCCGCCCTCGAGGATGCGGAAGAAGCCCTCCTTCTTCAGCTCGGCGGTTCCCTTGCCGGCCGGCCAGGCGAAGCTGATGGAGAGCTTCGTCCCCGGGGGCAGGGCGAGGAGGCCGTCGACGACCCCGTCGACCGTGTCCCTCCGAACGGGCCGGCCGCATCGTTCGCAATAGACGGTCCCGATCCGGGCATAGAGGACGCGGAGGAAGTCGTAAATTTCCGTGACGGTCGCCACGGTGGATCGGGGGTTCTTGCCCGAGGACTTCTGCTGGATGGCGACGGCCGGGGGGATGCCCTCGATGAGGTCGGCGTCCGGCTTGTCCATTCGTTCCAGGAATTGGCGGGCGTAGGCGGATAGGGATTCGATATAGCGGCGCTGTCCCTCGGCGTAGAGGGTGTCGAAGGCCAGGGAGGACTTCCCCGAGCCGCTGACGCCCGTCACGACGACGAATTTGTTCAGCGGGATGTCCACGTCCACATTCTTCAGGTTGTGGACCCGGACGCCGCGGAGTTTGATGATGTTGTCGCTCATTTCGCGTTATTCCGATGTCTTCGGATCGCCTTCGAAGGACTTGGTTTGGGGGCGATGAGGGCCGCCCCTCTCCCCCCGACCCCCTGGAACCTGTCCCGGGTTCGCCCCGGAACGATCGCGGGGGCCCCCCGTCCAACGGACGGGTTTTTTTTTTTTTTTTTTTTTTTTTTTTTTTTTTTTTTTTTTTTCTCTCCCTCCAGTTACGGTGTTGGGGCTTCAGGGCGACCCTCATCGCCCTGTCTACCGGGGGTCCCCTCCGTCTTTCGCGCGGAGATGCTCTTGTCGCTCATTTCGTGCTCGTGCAAAACATATATTATACCAGAGCCAGGCGCGCGAGACGAGCGGGAGAGCATCGACGCTTCTTGATGCAGCCGAAGGCTTCAGCCTGCGTCCAGAAGAACTCAGGCTAAAGCCTGAGGCTACAAAAAGAACTGAAGACTGCGGTCTCCGGTTTTCCCATTGGTAATATGGGGAGTGGGCCTCGTGGCTTCCCCCTTTGGAAAAGGGGGGATTTGCTGAATTCATAAATCCCCCCTAAACCCCCCTTTAGGAAAGGGGGGAAGCGAGCCCTGTTGCTGACAGGCGGATGCAAGTGCCGGAGCCGGAAGGCTGAGGCAAGAGCTGTCGACAACGGCGAGCAGAAACAAGTTCTGTCGACGCCGGAAGGCTGAATCAGGCTCTGTTACCGGAAGACCGAGGCAAGTGCTCGACACCGGCAGGCTGAGGCCGCGGCTACACAAAACGCCAGCAGGAGTCTTGTATGAACATACCGGCTGGCGCCTCGCACAAATATATGGCCGGGCCTCGCATGAATAAAGGGCTGGGCTTCGCATGAATATATGGCCGAAGCCTCGCATGAATAAAGGGCTGGGCTTCGCGCGAATTCCCCCCTTTGGAAAAGGGGGGCCAGGGGGGATTTGTCGCCGCGGGCGGCGTGATATAATAGCTCTCCTTATCAGGAGACCGATATGAACTTCCTCGTTGTTCTTGGAATGGCGGTGGCCCTGGCCATGGACTGCTTCGCTGTATCCATGGGCATGTCCTGCGGGGCGACGCGGCTTACCGGGCGGCAAACGCTCCGGATGGCCTTCTTCTTCGGCCTCTTCCAGTTCGCCATGCCCGTCCTCGGCTGGTTCGCCGGGGAGAACGTCCTCCGCTACATCGAACGGTTCGATCACTGGATCGCCCTCGCCCTCCTGTCCTTCGTCGGCCTGAAGATGATCCGCGAGTCGTTCGAGAAGGGGGAGAAAAGGAACGAGGCTCCGGTCGACCGGACCAAGGGCGCGCCTCTCCTCCTCCTCTCGATCGCGACCAGCATCGATGCCCTGGCGGTCGGGCTGAGCCTGGCCGTCCTGCGGACGAACATCTTCCTTCCGGCGGCCCTCATCGGCGTCGTCTGCTTCTCGCTGACGGTCGTCGGGGCCAAGCTCGGGCCTCTCGTCGGGCGGGCGGTCGGAAAGCGGGCGGAGCTTCTCGGCGGACTCATCCTCATCGGCATCGGCATCAAGATCGTCATGGAGCATCTGTGAAAGCCAGGAAAAAGGTCCTCGTCCTGTTCTGCGGCGGGACCATCATCATGAAGAAGGGCCGGGACGGTTGCCTCGAGGTCCCGGGAAGGGCGGAGGCCGTCCGCATCCTCCGCGCCATAGAGCCGCGCCTCCCCGAGGTCGCCGATTTCCGCATCCGGTACGTCGAGAACGTCGACAGCACGAACATGACGCCGCGGAACTGGGACCGCATCATCGACGAGATCGGGCGGCACTACCGGAGCTACGACGGGTTCGTCATCACCCACGGGACGGACACGATGGCCTACACGGCCGCCGCCCTCAGCCTGGGACTCGGGAACCTGGGCAAGCCCGTGGTCCTCACCGGGAGCCAGATCCCGGGCTGGGAGATCGACACCGACGCCCGGCGGAACCTCGTCAACGCCATGAAGCTGGCCGTGCGCGACCTCGCCGGCGTCTACGTCGTCTTCGACGAGCGCGTCATCCGGGGCAGTCGGGCGTCGAAGGCCTCGGAATCGAAGCTCGACGCCTTCACCTCGGTCAACGCCCCCGACGCCGGCGAGATCCGGGTCGGCATCCGGCTGGACCGGAGCCTGCCCCGCCGGCGGGCCGGGGCGCTCGTCCTCCGGCCGGGGTTCGAGCCCGACATCTTCGTGAGCACGCTGACCCCGGGCGCGGACCCGGGCGACCTCATCTTCCTTCTCAACGACAGCCGGATCCGGGGCATCGTCATCCAGGCCTACGGCACGGGGAACATCCCCTACGATTTCGACGCCTTCTTCCGGCTCGCCCGGAAGAACAGGATCCCGGTGGTCGTCACCTCGCAGTGCCTCCACGGCATGACGCAGATGAAGAGTTACGACGTCGGACGGCGCGCCCTCAAGCTCGGGGTCGTCGAAGGGTTCGATCAGAGCCTGGAGATGCTCACCGTGAAGCTCATGTGGGCCTTGAAGCGCTACCCCTACGATAAGATACGGGAGGTCATGACCACCGACTTCGCCGGAGAGCTCGATAAGAGCTACCTGGCCTGAGGGCCGATGACCAAAGGAGAAACGGCATGTATTCGCTCAAGGACAAGATAGTCTTCATCACCGGGGCGAGCGCGGGGATCGGCCACGCCTGCGCCCAGGCGTTCGCTCCCCAGGGGGCGAAACTCATCCTCGCCGCCCGGCGCCGGGACAAGCTGACCGGGCTCGCCGCCGAGCTGAAGGCCGCGTTCGGGACGGCGTCCCATATCGTCGCCCTGGACGTCCGCGACCGTAAGGCCGTGGCGAAGACCGTCGCGGAGCTTCCGGCGAAATGGAAGGACATCGAGGTCCTGGTCAACAACGCCGGCCTGAGCCGCGGGCTGGACAAGGTTCAGGAGGGGAAGCTCGCCGATTGGGAGGAGATGATCGACACCAACGTCAAGGGCCTCCTTTACGTCAGCCGGGCCGTCCTCCCCGGCATGGTCGCGCGCGGCCGCGGCCACGTCATCAACATCGGCTCCATCGCCGGCCGGGAGGTCTATCCCGGCGGGAACGTCTATTGCGCGACCAAGTTCGCCGTCGGCGCCCTCACCAAGGGCATGCGCCTCGACCTCAACGGCACCGGCGTCCGGGTCTCGACGGTCGACCCCGGCCTGACGGAGACGGAATTCAGCATGGTCCGCTTCCACGGCGACGCCGAGAAGGCCGGGAAGACCTACAAAGGCTTCATGCCGCTCATCGCCGAGGATATCGCCGAGGCCGTTGTCTATTGCGCCACGCGCCCCCTGCATGTCGACGTCGCCGAGATGCTCGTCCTTCCGACGGCCCAGGCCTCGACGACGATGGTCAGCAAGAAGCTGTGATCTCAGGTTGAAATCGCAGGACGCGGGGACAGGCGTGTAGCCGCAGGCTTCAGCCTGCGTCCTCTCTTGAACGCCATCTAACGGTGCGACGACAACAAGGGCTGCGTGCGCTCATCGCCGGCCGGAGGCCATTTTGGCCGCGGCGGGGCTAAGGCGCAATCGGAGCATGGCCCAGATCCCGGCGGCCGGACCGATAGCGAGGAAGGCGAATGCCCAGCGCCAGGTGACGAGTCTCGCGAGCGTCGGCACCAGGCGGATGGACACCAGGGTCAAAAGAAATCCCAGGCTCGTTTGAAGGGTCAGGGCCGTTCCTATCCGGTCGCTCGGGCAGAGCTCGCTCACTCCCGCCGAGAATTGGGCCGAATCCGCGACCACGGCGAACCCCCAGACGAGACAGAGCCCGGCCAGAAGCCAGGGATTGCCGCCGAACAAAAGCCCGGACGCCAGACAGCATAGTCCGCTGACGGCCATCGCCGCGGAGGTAACCGCCGTCCGTCCCAGCCGGTCGGCGAGCTTCCCGGCGACAAGGCTCCCGGCGCCGCCCGCGGCGATGAAGGCGAAGCCGGCCAGGCTGGCCGCCCGCTCGCTCCCGCCCGAGACGCCGAAGCTGGCCGCCAGGTACACTGGGACCCAGGTCCAGGCGGCATAAAGCTCCCACATATGGCCGAAGTAACCCAGGTTGGCCAGGGCGATCGGCTTTTCCCGGCCTAACGTGCCGACATACTTCCAATCGAATTTCGGGGCGGCCGTCCGATAGGGGCCTTCGCGAACGAAGGCGCCGGCCAGGAGCCCTCCTGCCGCGGCCAGCGCCCCGCTTAGGACGAGAACGGACCGCCAATCGCCGATCGCGCCGAATGCCTTGAGCAGGTGAGGTGCCGCCGACCCCAAGGTCAGGGCCCCGACAAGAAGCCCGACCCCGAAGCCGCGATCTTCCCGCGTCCACGTCGCCATCATCTTCATCCCGACGGGATAGACTCCGGCCAGAAAGAGGCCGGTCAGGAAACGCAGGACGAGCGCCCCGGGCAGGGCTCCTCCCGCGGCCGGGATCAGGATGGTTGCCGCTCCCGCCAGAAACGATGCTGTTGCGAACAGCCATCGTCCCGGAACACGGTCGGCCAGATTGAGAATGGCCGAGCCGAGCGCTCCGGCGACGAAGCCGATCTGGACGGACATGGTGAGCCAGGCCTGCCCGGAGGCCGTGAGCGCCCAGGCCGTCGTCAGAGCGGGGACGACCGCGGAAGCCGAGAACCAGACGGACATTCCCAAGAGCTCCGTCAGGGAAAGGAGCGCGAGAGCGCGCGCTCTATGTGGAGGCGGGAGAGAAGCCGGTCCCATCGAATCCCCTTATATCCCATGCCTCCCGGCCGGTCAATCCGAAGCCCCGGCAAAATTGATTTCCCGGCCCCATTCTTGTATGTTAAAACCATTGAGCCTGCAGGGAGCCTGAAGATCGACCCGATCAGCCCGCATCTGAACATCCTCGTCGTCGACGACGAGGCCAACATCCGCCGGACCCTGTCCATATGCCTCGAAACGGAGGGCCACAGGGTCATCGGCGTCGGTAATCCCCGCGACGCCCTTTCCGAATCCGCCCGTCGGCCCTTTGAGCTCGCCTTCGTGGACCTGAGGCTCGGGACCGAGGACGGGCTCGATCTCATCCCGGCGCTTCTTGCCGCGGTCCCCTGGCTGAAGATCATCGTCATCACGGCCTACGCGTCCATCGATACGGCCGTGGAGGCGATGCGGCGGGGGGCGAGCGACTACATCCCGAAGCCGTTCACGCCGGCCCAGATCAAACTGGCGGTCCGGCGCGTGTTCGAGATGAGGACGCTCGAGCAGAAGATCGCCGCCCTGCAGGAAGACCTGGGGCGGGGGCACCCCGAGATCGATCTCTCGAGCTCAAGCCTCCCGATGCGGAAAGCCGTGGACCTTGCCCGCCGCGTGGCCGCTTCAGAGGCCACGGTCCTCCTCCGGGGGGAAAGCGGCACGGGCAAGACGGTCCTGGCCAGGGCCATTCATGAGTGGAGCCCCCGGTCGGCTAAACCTCTTGGCATCATCTCCTGCCCTTCTTTTCCCTCCGAGCTTCTGGAGAGCGAGCTCTTCGGACACGTGAAGGGAGCGTTTACCGGGGCGGTCCGGGACAATCCCGGCCGCGTAGCCGCCTGCGAGGGCGGGACGCTCTTTCTCGACGAGGTCGGCGACCTGCCCTCGGCGCTTCAGCCGAAGCTCCTTCGATTCCTCCAGGAGAAGGAGTACGAGCGCGTTGGGGACGGGGTGACGCGAAAAGCGGACGTCAGGCTCATCGCCGCCACGAACGTGGACCTGGAGAAGGCCGTCAGGGACGGGGCGTTTCGTGAGGACCTCTACTACCGGCTCAACGTGTTCCAGATCGAGATCCCCCCATTGCGCGAACGGCCCGATGACATCAGGCCGCTTGCGGAAAGGCTCCTGATCTTCCACGGACGGAACAACCACCGGTCCTTTTCCGGCTTCACGGAGGAGGCGGTCCGGGCGCTGGCCGCCTATTCCTGGCCCGGCAACATCCGGGAGCTGAGCAACGTCATCGAGAGGGCCGCCATCCTCTCCCGCTCGGAGCGCATCGGGATCGAAGGCCTTCCCGGAACCATCGCCCCCGAGGACGCGTCGCCCCGCCTGGGAGACCCCGTGACCCTCGAGAGGATCGAGGAACAGCACATCCGCAGAGTCCTCGCCGGGGCGGCGTCCCTGCAGGAGGCCGCGGCCGTGCTCGGCATCGATCAGGCCACTCTTTGGCGTCGGCGCAAGAAATACGGGATCTGACGGCCAAGAGCCTCTCCCTTCCGCGCCGCGCCCCTTGCCGAATTCAACGCCATTCTTCCCCCCGCCTTGCGGAATGCAACGGCAGATGATAGCCCGACACTCTCAAACATAATGTTCGCAAGGACATGAACGCCGGCCGACCTGGCACGCCGCATGCATCTCATCCGGCCGAAGGAGATGAACATGTTCGGACTCCGACAGAAATTGTTCCTGGGCTTCGGCGGGATGCTGGTCCTTCTCGTCATTCTCGGCGTCCAGAGCGTCCGGCACTTCTCGAGCCTGGGCGCCTCCGTCGACGTCATCCTCCGGGAGAATTACCGGAGCGTCATCGCCTGCCAGCAGATGAAGGAGGCGCTCGAGCGCATGGACAGCGGGCTCCTTTTCACCCTGCTCGGCGAGCAGGCGAGGGGAGAGGCCCTGATCGCGGCGAACACGGCCTCTTTCCGTGCGGCCCTTCAGGTCGAACTGGATACGCTCACCCTCCCCGGCGAAGGCGAAAAAGCCGCGCTCGTCCGGGATTCCTTCGGCCGGTTCGCATCGGAGCTCGCCGGCGTCGTCGACCCGGGCCTGCCCGCGGCCGTCCGGAGAGACGCCTATTTCGTTCGCGTGTTCCCCCTGTTCGAGCGCATCAAGAACGGTGCGGGCGAGATCCTGCAGATGAACCAGCAGAACATGAGCGAGGCTAATGACCGGGCCAGGCATAGCGCGGCCTCCGCCCGTAAACAGATGTTCGTGCTCCTTTTGGCGGGGACGCTCCTCGCCGCCGCCTTCCTCCTGCTTACGGGGAGATGGATCCTCCGGCCCATCCAGCGCCTGACAGGGTCCGCCGAGGAGATCCGGCGCGGCAACCTCGATCTCGTGGTCGCTTCCGGCTCCCGGGACGAGATCGGACGGCTTTCCGAAGCCTTCAACGCGATGGCGGCGAGCCTGCGCGAATTCCGGCGGACCGACCAGGCCCGGCTCGTGCGCATCCGCAGGGCCACGCAGGAAGCCTTCGACAGCCTTCCCGACGCGGTCGCGGTCATCGATCCCGAGGGGAAGGTGGAGGTCGCCACTGGGCCCGCCGGGACCGTTTTCGGGCTGAAGCCGGGGGTCCGGATCTTCGATATCCCCTTCGCCGCGCTGGCCGAACTCTTTCGGACGGCGCTCAAAGAGGGCCGTGTCGCCGTTCCCGGGACCCGGGGAGAGATCCAGATGTTCGTCGCGGGAGAGGAACGATACTTCCGTCCGAAAGCCGTGCCCATCCTCGACCGCGAACGCCTCGCCGACGGAGTGGTCCTGTTCCTCAGCGACGTCACCCAGCTCCGTCAGCAGGACGAGATCAAGAAAGGCGTCATCCGCATGGTGTCGCACCAGCTCAGGACGCCCCTGACGTCCATCCGCATGGCGATACACCTTCTCCTCGAGGAAAAGGTGGGGCCCCTGAACGAGAAACAAGCGGAACTCCTGCTGACCTCCAAGGAGGACAGCGACCGCCTTCATGGCATCCTGAACGACCTCCTCGATATCAGCCGGATGGGATCCGGGAACGCTATCCTGGAATTCCGGGCGGCTTCCGCTCGGACCGTGATCATGGACGCGATAGGGCCCTTTATGAGGGCGGCTCAGGACCAGGGCGTCGAGCTGAAGGCGGAGCTCAAGGAGAACCTTCCGGACGTTCTTGTGGACGTGACCCGGATAGGTCACGTGTTCGGCAATCTCATCTCGAACGCCCTGAAGTTCACGCATCCCGGGGGCAGGAACTCGATCGGAGCCGTCGCCGATGCGGACTTCGTCCGCTTTTCCGTTTCGGACACCGGAGAGGGGATTCCCGAGGCGTTCCTGCCCAGGGTATTCGAACCGTTCTTTCGGGTCCCGGGCGGCGGGAAGGCGGCCGGAGCCGGGCTGGGCCTGGCCATCGTCAAGGAGATCCTGGAGGCGCACGGGGGGACGATCGAGGCCGAGAGCCGACCGGGAGCCGGGGCCACATTCACGTTCACGCTCAGCCGGGCCGACCGGCACCCCGGCGGGGATGTCCGGCCATGACCGACATCCTGGGCCTCATCGTTGCCGTTCTGCTCATCGGCTACCTGTTGGCGAGCATCCTCCGGCCCGATAGATTCTGAAGGCGTGATCACGATGGACATCTACGGCTGGATCCAATTGACGCTCTTCATGGGCCTTCTGTTCCTCGTCACGAAACCCATGGGTCTGTATCTTCTCCGGGTCCTGGAGCCCGACGGGAAAACCTGGCTGGACCGTCCTCTCAAGCCCGTCGAACGGTCGATCTATCGGGGGCTCGGGGTCGACCCGGGGAAGGAACAGGATTGGAAGGAATATGCCCGCTCCCTGATCGTTTTCAGCCTGGCCGGGCTGGCGTTCACGTACGTCGTGCTCCGTTTTCAGCATCTTCTCCCCTTGAATCCGCAAAGGCTGGGGCCCGTTCCTTCGGATCTTGCTTTCAACACCGCGGCGAGCTTTGCGACGAATACGAACTGGCAGAATTACGCGGGAGAAGCGACGCTTTCCTATCTTTCCCAGATGGTCGGGCTCGTCTTCCACAATTTCGTCTCGGCCGCCGCCGGCATCGCCGCGGCCGCGGCCCTGGTCCGCGGCCTCGCCCGCCATTCGGCCCGGACCATCGGCAACTTCTGGGTCGACCTCGTACGGGTCAACCTCTATCTCCTCCTTCCTTTTTCCATTGTCTTCTCCCTGTTCCTGACCTCTCAGGGCATCGTTCAGAACTTCAAGCCTTATGTCGGGGCCGTTCCGATCGAGAGCGCTTCGGCGGCGGATCGGACCATGCCGGCGCGCCTCAGGTCATCGCCCAGGGGCCGGCGGCCTCCCAGGTCGCCATCAAGATGCTGGGAACCAACGGCGGCGGCTTCTTCAACGCCAACGCGGCCCATCCGTACGAGAACCCGACCCCCCTCTCGAACTTCGTCCAGATGCTCTCGATCTTCCTCATCCCGGTCGGGCT
>CAWART010000019.1:0-429509 GCA_963784525.1 Candidatus Aminicenantota bacterium
AGCCCGCGCCTGTTATGCGCGAAGTCAGCGGCGCGCCCGAGAATATCGTATTCGAGAGAGGTAATAGGCCGGGGCGAGGAGGTCCGCCCCGTAAACCCCAGTCGGGAAGGGGACCCATCGCTCTTGCGATGGGGGAACCTGCCTGCAGGTTCCCGGGTCTGGGGTCAAGGGGCGGCCTCCGAACCCCGGAAGCCGCGAGGGCCGGGGCTTATTGCCCCTGCGGCCGCCGGGTCCCCTGGTGGAGCTTCGTCCAGTAGGGGTCCCGGAGGTCCGAGATCTGGACCATGGGCTTGTCGTGGGTCGTCGAGTGGATGAACTCGTTGGGGCCGATCATCATCCCGACGTGGGTGATCCTCTTGGCCGACCCGAAGAAGACGAGATCGCGGGTCCGTTCCTGGCCTTTGGGGACCTCGACGAGGCCGCTCTTGGTCATCTGGATGCCGGCGTCCCGGAGGATCTCTATCCCGCTCAGCCGGTAGCACAATTGGGCGAAGCCGGAACAATCGATGCCCGCCGGCGTGTTCCCGCCCCAGAGATAGGGGACCCCGAGGAGCCGTTTGGCCAGGGCGACCGTCTCTTCCGGCGCGAGTCCTTTCCGCGCGGCCGCGGCGTCCTTGATCTCCCCGTCGCCCTTCTGAACCCATCCCTTGTGTCCGCAGGGGAGAGTGACCTCGCACCACCGTTCCCCGCATTCTCCGGCCTCGAGGCGGGCGCTCAGGGGCGCGACGACGAGAGGCTTGCCTTCGGTGACGTCGGCGACGGCGTAGATGTTGGCGAAGAGGCTGGTGACCTCGAAGACGGAGCCCTCCGAGGCGTAGGCCTTTCCGCCTTCGGGCCGGACGAGCAGGGAGGTTCCGAGCGCCCACCCCTGATAGGTGTCCGGCGTCTCGATCCGGAACCATTCCTCGCCGCCGTTCTTTTCCCAGGCAACGATCTTCACGTTGGTCCCGAGGATGGCCTGGCTGACGAGCTCGACCGTGTCGTTCGAGGTCTTGTGCATGTTCGCGACGGACTTGATCACGACGGCGGTTCCGGGCGCCCCCGCGCCGGCCGAAAGTCCCGCGGGGAGCGCGAGCACCGCGCACATGAGTACGATGAGGACCGTTCTGTTCATGAATCCCTCCTCCGATATGATGGAATCAGGATTATAGAACAATGTCTCCTGGACACGCAAGGGCGGCCGGGCAAGGCATTTTTCGCTTCCCCCGTCCGCCGGTTTGTCCTATAATCGGCCCATCTTACTATGATCGGCAGGAGGCATTCATGAAACGCAAGGAATTCCTGGGGTTGTCCGGCCTGATGATGGCCGGGGCGGCCCTGCCCGGCGGTCTGGCCTTCGGCGAGATGAAGGAGGCTGCGTCCGGGCCGGCGAAGCTCGATGCCCGCGTCTTCGAGGTCAAGATGCAGTACGCCTGGACCCTCTCCCGCGGGACCTGGAACGTCCGGCAGAACGTCCTCATCCGGCTGGAGAAGGACGGCGTCGCGGGGATGGGGGAATCGGCCCCCATCGCCCGGTACAATGAATCGGCCGAAAGCGGCATGGCCTTCATCGAAAAGGCCCGGCCCATCCTCGACCGGGACCTCTGGCAGTACGTCGACCGATGGAACGAGGTCGACGCCGTGACCCCTGGGGAACACGCCATCAAGTGCGCCCTGGACATCGCCATCCTGGACTGGGTGTCGCGGAGGCTCGGCATCCCCCTGTACCGGTTCCTGGGCCTGGACAAGGCCAGGATGCCCGTTACGACCTACTCGATCGGGATCGACGAGGTCAAGGTCATGCAGGAGAAGATCAAGGCTTACCCCGATTTCGGCCACTACAAGATCAAGCTCGGCACGCCGAACGACAAGGCCATCATCGAGGGCATCCGCGAGGTGACCGACAAGCCCCTGCGCCCGGACGCCAACGAAGGCTGGAAGACGAAGGAAGAGGCTCTGGCCATGATCGACTGGATGGCCGACAAGGGCGTCGAGCTCATCGAACAGCCGATGCCGGCCGGGATGTTCGCCGAGTACAAGTGGCTCAAGGAGCGGTCTAAGCTCCCCCTCTTCGCCGACGAGAGCATGATGACGGCCCGGGACATCCCGAGCCTCGTCGACGGGTTCCACGGCATCAACATCAAGCTCATGAAGAGCGGCGGCGTTCAGGAGGCCCTCCGGATGATCGCCATCGCCCGGGCCCTGGGCCTCAAGATCATGATCGGCTGCATGACCGAGACCTCGATAGCCATCGCGGCCGCGGCCTCCATTGCGCCACTCGTCGATTACGCCGACCTCGACGGGAACCTGCTCATCGCGAACGACCCGTTCAAGGGGTTCAAGAGGGACAAGGACAGGATGATCGTGTCCGACGAGCCCGGGCTCGGACTGACCGGGGACGTCTGGAAATAGGGGGCTCGGAGGACCGCTCCCGCTGCCCCTGCATCCCGGCCTAGAAGAGTCCGGACTGCGCGCTTTCTTTTTGTGCCCGGAGGAATTTCCGGCTCGGGGTGTGCCTTCCGTCGGACGCGATTTGGCCCAGCGCGCCAAATCGCTTTCGCTTCGGGCTTCGCTCTCCTCGCCTCAGGGGCGGGATCCGCCCCGAGGCGAGGAACCGTGCCGCTCCGCCCTCAGACGACCTCCTCCAGGCATCACCCCTGCGCCATTGATAAGAGGGCAAAAAAGAAAGCGCGCTTTCAAGGGGAATTCAGTTTGGAGTCTCGGGAGCGGTTCTCCTCGCCCGGTTCTGCGGCGCGCTCCCGGAACCCTGGTTCGAGGGGGTAAGGTTCAGCTCCTGCGGTCGGAGATGACGAGCTTCTGGCCGATGCTCAGGCTGTCGCTGGCCAGGCCGTTGGCCGCCTTGATGCGGTCCACGGTCGTGTTGAACTGCCTGGCCAGGGTAAAGAGCGTGTCGCCTTCCTTCACCGTGTAGCTCGTGACCTCGCCGGCCTTCGCCGCCGGGGCGGGGGACCTCGTGATCCTGGATGACGCCGCGGCGGTCCGTGTGCCCGGCTCCGGCTCGGACGGATCGCCCTTTCCGGGGATCTTGAGCTTCTGGCCGACGCGGAGCGTCTTCGGGTTCTTGATGCCGTTCAGCCGCATGATGGCCTGGGAGGTCGTCCGGTACCTGCGGGCGAGGGCGCCCAGGGTGTCCCCCGACCGGACGCTGTGCCATCCGTAGACGGCGTCGGGCGGGATATAGCGGGGGAGGCTCGGCAGGGCCGCCATGACCTTCTCCCCGTATCCGGCGGGGACCTTGAGCTCGTATTCGTAGTCCGGGGTCGAATCGTGCCGGAGCTCGGCGTTCAGGAACGAGAGCAGGACCGGATCGATGCCGAGGCTCGAGGCCAGGGAGGCGAGTTTGACCGGCTGGCTCACCCGGACCGTATCGACGGCGACCGGCGCGTCCGGAGCGGGGAGCGTGAACCCGTACTTGGCCGGGTTCTCGATGATGAGCATGACCGCGATGATGCGGGGGACGAACCGGGCCGTTTCGTAGGGGAGGTTGCTGAAGAGGTCCCAGAAATTGTCCAGGTAATCGATCTTCTGGGCCTTGATGACGTTCTGGACCCGGAACTCGCCGCAATTGTAAGAGGCCAGGGCCGTCGTCCAGTCCCCGAAGAACTCGTGGAGAACGGTCAGGAACTTGATCGCCGCCCGGGTCGCCTTGAGCGGGTCCATGCGCTCGTCGACGTACTTGTCCTGCTTCAGGCCGAACCGATAGCCGGTCGACCGGATGAACTGCCACATGCCCAGGGCCCGGGCGGAAGACAGGGCGCGCGGCTTGAACCCGCTCTCGATGATGGGAACCCACGAGAGCGCTTCGGGGAGCCCGGCCTTCCGGAACTCCTCGACGATCATCGGCCGGTAGAGACCGGAGCGTTTATAGGCGTCGAGGAAGTAGTTCTTCTCCCGGGTCTGGAACGAGCGGATCTCCGCCTCGACCCATTTGTTCTCGACCAGGGGGATGGTCCCGTTCCCGCCCGAGGGGGTGCTGATGTGGGCCGCATAGAGCTGTTGGATCCTCTGGGCGATGAGGATGCGGAGGTCGTTCTTTTCCTGGCAAAGGTCCGAGTCCGGCGGGGTCTCGGCCTTGAGGATGAGGCCGTAGGCTTCGTCGAGACCGGCCATGGCGGTCTCTGTCTCGCCCCTGTCCAGGGCGGCCTGGGCTTCCTGATAGGCCGCCAGGGCGTCCTCGAGGACGGCCGCGGCCTCCTCCCGCTCCGGCGCCTGGGCGCCGTTCGCGCCGGCCTCGGCCTCCTCGGCGAGATCGTCCCTTCCCAAGACGGGGAGGGCGGCCGCCGTCCGGGCGGGCGGCTCGGCCGGTCCGGCCTCGGGCTTGGCCGGGGCCTTTCCGTTCCGGGGCGCCGCCTTGACGGAAACGTCCTGCGCGGGGGTGGTTTTCGGCGCTTTCCTCCCCGAGGCGCAGGCGGCGGCCCCCAGGAGGAGGGCCAGGGCCAAAGCATAGGCGATAAAAGAGATATATCGTTTTCCGTTCATGATCGTATCTGGTCCCTATTTATACCATCCCGGCCGGAGGGCCGTCAAACGGTTTTCCGGTGCCAGTCCCAGGCCGTCCGGAGGATGGACCGGATGTCGGAGAGCCGGGGCTCCCAGCCGAGCAGGCGGCGGGCCTTCTCCCGGGAGGCCAGGAGCACGGGAACGTCCCCCTCCCGTCGGGGAAGGAGCGCGACGGGGACCTTCTCGCCGACGACCTCCTCGGCCGCCCTGATGACCTCGAGGACGGAGTGCCCCCGGGTCGTCCCGAGGTTGACGGCTTCGCTGGACCCGCCGCCGAGAAGGTAACGGAGGGCGAGGACATGGGCGGAGGCCAGGTCCGAGACGTGGACATAATCACGAACGGCCGTCCCGTCGGGCGTCGGGAAATCGGTCCCGAAGACGCCGAGGGCCGGCCTGTTCCCCAGGACGGCGTGGAGGATGTTGGGGATGAGGTGAGTCTCGGGGTCGTGCATCTCTCCGAGGGTCCCGTCCGGGTCGGCCCCCGCGGCGTTGAAATAGCGGAGGGTGACGTAACGCAGGCCGTGGGCCCTGTCGAGGTCCGCCAGGATGCGCTCGACCATGACCTTGGTGGCCCCGTAGGGGTTGGCGGGCCGCAGGGGGTGCTCCTCGGGGATCGGTTGGACCTCGGGGTCGCCATAGACGGCGGCGCTAGAGGAGAAGACGAACCGCCCGATCCCCGCGTCGATCATACCCTCGAGGAGGCTCAGCGACGTTCCGAGGTTGTGACGGTAATACTTCCGCGGGTCCAGGCAGGATTCGCCGACCTGGGTGAGCGAGGCGAAGTGGAGGACGGCGGCGACGTCCCCGTGGTCCCGAAAGACGTCTCTCACGGCCTCCCTGTCCAGGAGGTCGGCGGCCAGGAAATGGCACCCGGGGACGACGAGTTCCCTCCTCCCGGTCGAGAGGTCGTCGAGGACGACGGTCTCGAATCCGGCGCCGAGGAGGGCCTTGACCGTATGGGAGCCGATATAGCCCGCCCCGCCGGCGACGAGGACCTTCATGACGCGTCCCCGCCGGCGAGCTTCCGGGCGGCCTTGAGCCCGCCGGCCCGGGTCTCGAAGGCGCTGTCGATCTGCATGGCATAGAGGCGCTTGAGGATCTTTCCCATGTCCGGCCCCGGCGCGACCCCCAACTTGATGAGGTCGCGGCCGAGGATGAGCGGCTTGATGGTCTCCCGGTTGACCCGGAGCTCCTCGAATTTTCCGAAAAGCCAGCGGGCTTCCCGGTCGAGGGCCTTGAGGGGGCGCGGCCTTCCGGCCCGCCCGGTCGGCGGCGTCGAGGTAGACGATGAGCTCGATCTCCCCGCCGACGTCGGCGGCGAGGCGATTGAACGCCTTCCTGGTCACGGCGTCCCGGTTCTGCCAGAGCTCGGTCGAGCGGTGATGGGCCCGGATGAGCAGGGGGACCGTCTTCTCGAGGTCGAAACCGTTCCAGGAGTGGATCTTGAGGCGGGCGAACGCCTTGCGGGCGACGCGCTCGCTCTGGATGTCGTGCCCGTTGCTCGTGACGGCCATCCGGCCGCGCTTGAAGTCCCAGCGCGTCGTCTCGGGCTTGCCGACGTCGTGATAGAGGGCCGCGAGGAGCAGGGCGAGGGCGCGCGGCCGGTCCAGGGCGACGGCGGAGGCGAGGGAGCGGGCCTGGTCCACGGAGAGCTTGGTGTGGGCCCAGACGGAATGATGGCCGAACGCGTCCGTCTCGGGGTGGAAGATCGCGTCCTGGATGCAGAGGGTCAGGGCGATAGAGCTCGGGAAAGAGCTTTTCGAGGGTCCCGGCCCGGAACAGCTCCTCGAGGCCGACAGAGGGCTTCGGCGAATCGAGGAGGATCTTGAAGAGCTCCTCGTCCACCCGTTCGACGCTCAGGCCGGAGAGGTCGACGTCCTTGGCCGTCGCGTAGATCGCCGGATCGATCCGGAAGCCGAGGACCGAGGCGAACCGGGCCGCCCGGAGGACGCGGAGCGGGTCGTCGGGGAAGGCGGCCGGGTTGGTCACCCGGAGGAGGCGGGCGCGGATGTCCTTCCGGCCCTCGAACGGGTCGATGACCGTCCCGTCGGAGAGGCGGAGGGCCATGCTGTTCGCCCGGAAATCGCGCCGTCTCCAGGTCCTTTTCGACGGGGAGGAAGGGATCGGCCGCGATGACGAAATCCTTGTGGCCCTTGACGCCCGCGGCGGCGTCCCGGGGGGCGTCCGTGCGGGGCAGGGCGACGTCATAGGTCATGCCCTTGATCGTGAACTTGATGATGCCGAAGCTCCGGCCGACGAGGTCCACCTTGCCGTGGCGGCTCGAGCTTCCGGACGACCTCTTCGAGGGGATGGCGGGCGACGAGAAGGTCGACCTCGGGGGAGGGGCGGCCCAGGAGGAGATCCCGGACATACCCGCCGACGGCATAGACGTCCGCCCCGAACAGCCTGACGAACAGGCCTTTGTCCCTGAATTCCGCCGCGATCCTGGCCATCGCTCCCCATTCTACCAATTTTCCGCCGCAATAGGGAAGGCTTGACGGATCCGTCCGGCTGCGGCTATAGTTGAAAAACATGGAATCCGGATCCGAGGCAAGCCCATGAACCTTCGGAGAGCCATCAACCTCATATCCGCCGTCCTTGTCGCCGGCTTCCTCCTCGGCCTCGTCCCCGCGATCGTCGACATCGTTTCCAACCGCTATTTCCAGTTCAAGGCGTACCGCCTCATCGCGCTCGGCTTCTCGGAATCCTGGAATCGGGCCCTGACCTGGGGCGGAGGCGGAGTCATCCTCTTTTGCCTCGCCTGGTTCCTTATCCGGATGACGGTCAGAGCGGATCCCGATCGAACGACGAAGATCACGGTGGGGTTGACCGTCCTGGCCGCGATCTTCTGGGTTGGCATCCACCTGCATATCCGGGGCATTCAAGGCTATTCGGTCTATGCTCGGAAGTTCGGATATTTACGCCACGGGTTCAACAGACTTTTGACCGGCGACGTCTCATTGGGCCGCGTTCTCCATATGAACCCTGCCAAGATCGGCGTCATCGCCGCCGTCCTGGTGGCTATGGCCGCGCTCGTTCTCCTGGCGATCGGAGCGGTCAAGGGAATGGGCCGGATCCCGTGGGGCCGTTTATTGGCGAGGGTCGATCGGCCGGGCGGGATTCTGTGGGCCTCCGCCGCCTGCGCGGTCCTCATCACAGCGGCCATGAATCTCGCCGCCTGGTCGCTCGGTCATCGAGCCGTGTCTTCCCCCTTGCCGAACGTCGTCTGGATCACGATCGACGCCCTCAGGGCCGACCATCTCGGCTGTTATGGATATGAAAAGAACACGAGCCCCTTCATCGACAGCCTGGCGATGAAGGGGCTCCTCTTCCAACAGGCCATCGCTCAGGAATCCTACACCCACGCCTCCGTTCCCTCGTTCTTCACGTCCACGTATGCCTTCGAGCATCGGATCCCTTCACGACCACCCCAGGATCGACAGTCTCGACCCCGGTTCCTGACAGTAGCCGAGGCCCTGAAGAACGCGGGCTACAGGACGGCGGCTTTCGTCTTCAATCCTCATCTCTACGCGCATTACAACCTCGATCAGGGATTCGATCTCTATGCCGACCATAAAGAAAGGGGAGGGGAAAGCACGACCCGATCTATCGGCAATCAGAGACAGCGATGAGGATCCACGATGCGATCGGAGGCTATCTTGGCGCTCCGGAAGGACCGGCCTCTTTTCTTCTATCTGCATTATCGCGATGTCCATGAACCGTATTCGCCCCCACCGCCTTTCCACAAGTCCTTCCTGCCGAAGGGCACGAAACCGGAAACGGACATCCTTTCCAGGACCGAGGTCCCGCAGGACCTTGCTCACAGGGACCTCTGGGTGTCCCAATACGACGGCGAGATCCTTTATACGGACACCATTCTTGAAAGGACCTTCGCCGTTTTCCGGACGCACGGCCTTCGTCCGGATAACGCGATCTTCATCATCACGGCCGATCACGGCGAGGAATTCCTGGACCGGCATCCCGGGGACACGGGCGGGATCGGCCACAGCCGGACCCTCTACAATGAGCTCATTCGCGTGCCTCTCATCTTCACCCTTCCGGGAACGGCCGGAGGGAAGGCGATCGGGACGGCGGTCGAGCTCAACGATATCCTGCCGACGCTCATCGATGTCCTGGACTGGGATCGCCGCCGGGCGCCAGTGCCGGGGCCGCAGCCTGATGCCTCTCGTCCGGGGCGAGGACGTCCCGGCCAGGCCCGTCATCAGCGGAGGGAGGGGGAAGCGCGGCACGATCATCGAGGACGGATGGAAATATATCCGCCTGCCCCCGGACGAAAAGGCGGACCCCGGAGCCGCGTTCAAGGAGGAGCTCTACGATCTCCGATCTGATCCCGGCGAAACGGTCGATCTCATCGACCGGGAGAGCGACCGGGCCGCCCGGATGAGGGAAAGGTTGTTGGAGGTCCAGAACAGTCCCTGGACCGTCGGCCGGCCCCGGCCGGTCCGGCTCGACCGGACGACCGAAGAACAGCTGAGATCGTTGGGCTACATCAAGTGAGCGGCCGGAACGGATGGGCCCGCCGCGGCGCTCACTCCCGGACCACCTGATAGACCTCCGCGTCGCCCAGGCCGAAGAGTTTCCTGACCGGCTTACCCGTCAACTTCGAGGTCCCATAGCGGCTCGGCTTGATGATGAGGTAATGCTCGCGCGGAATGTTCTTCTCTTTCACGCGCCGATCATGGACGACACCGTTGTACCAGAGATAGAATTTCATGACCTCATCCGCGGGGACGCTCGCCAGGACCCGATCCCCCGGACGAACCCGGGGCTTCAGGAATTCGACGACCGCCGGAGCCTCGGGAAACGTTCCGACGTCCGGATAGCGGCCGACGGCGTTGACCGCCATCAAGTGAAAAGCATAGGCCGAGGCCGCGACAACGAGGACAGCCTGAACGAGGGTCGTCCCCGCCGGCGGCAATCTCTCCACAAGCCCGCGCAGACCCAGATCGGCCATCACGAGAGCGACGGGGATCAGGAAGATCCAGGTTCGTGGGAACGGGATCCTGTGGTTGAGGAAGAGGACGGCCAGGGATCCGAAGACCAGGGAGGGAAGGAGCAGGGCCGCCGCCCAGCGTTTCCTTCGAATGGAGACGCCGAGTCCTAGAAGGACCAAAACAAGGCCCGAGACGACGGCAGCCGCGGGGATATCCCTCGTGAAATCCGCGTACGTCCTCTGCAGATGCCTTGGGAAGGCATGGACGAATTCCATGAAAGGCTGGGGCGTCACGAAGCGGTTGCTCAGGATCGTCCGGACGCCATTGGAGGCGATGATGACGGGAGTGTAGAGAATGAACGTGAAGGCCGTGGTCCAGAGCGCGCAGGGGACCAGGAAGCGCCGGAAGATGTCCGCGAAGGGCCTTTTCTCGATCCCGAGCACGGCGACGACCCAGACGAGAAGCCCGGCGACGGCAAAAAGCATGGAGGGCATCGTAAAAAGTCCCAGGGCCGACAGCGCCGCAAAAGCCACGATCTTGCCCGGGGCCGGGTTCCGGATATAGCCGAAGCCCGCGAGGACGAGCGCGAGCATGAGGGCGATCAGCAGGGAATACCCCCGCGCGATCGAGCCGAACAGCACCAAATAAGGAAAGACCGCCGCCGCCAGCGCGGACGGAAGACCCGCTTTCCTGTCCATCGCCCGGGCGACGTGATAAACGAGGACGATCGAGGCGAGCGCCGCCAGAAAAGCCGGGATCCTGAGGGAGACCGGATGGCTCCCCCATACGAGAGTCGACAGCTTGACGCTCAGCGTATGCAACACGTGATTGTTGGGCTCCGAGTAGCTGAAGAGATCCTTGGCGGTCCTCTGAACGAACCGGAGGAAGGTCCGGCACTCGTCATAGCGCAGGGGCAGGGACAGGAAATAGGCCCGGACCCCGAAACCGATGGCCAAGGCGACGGCAAGACCGGCAGGATCGCCGGGTCTCGTCGCCGGGAGGCCCGAAAGTGAGAACGCCTTCGCTTTCAAACCGCGGACCCGCCGGACAAGGAGCGGGACGATGCGATGCCTCAGCGACGAGCCCTTGACGATCATGAGGACGCTCCACACCGCCAAGGCGAGAAGAGCCAGGCCGTAGCAGAGACAGATCAGGGCGAGCCCATCGGCATGATCTTTCCACGGGGTCGACGGGGAGAGGAACGACAGGACCCGATCCCTTATGGGATGGAGCGTCATGAGGAGAAGCCCCGCGCCCATCGCCGCCAGGATGAGGGGTTCCCAATAACGGACGGGCTTATGAGCCATTGAAAACATGATATGAAATCCCGGCGCGGTTGGCAACGGGGAGATTCCGGTTGAGCGCCGATTCCGAAATGGATATAATCCACTTCCCTGAGGGCCGTCACAGGGGACAAATGCCAGAAGAACAGAGGCCGAAGAGCTCCGATCCGCTTCCCGGTTCGAACGTCCCGAGCGCCCTTTTTCTCGACCGAACTCATGGGATCCCCGATGGTCCGAACGGTGATGAAGCCCGTCCGGAGGGTCCTGAAGGGAACGTACATCAAGGACATCTTCATCGTTTCCTTCGGCAACGGGCTGGCCCGCAGTTTCGCGTTCTTTTCTTCGGTATTTCTGGCCCGCTTCCTGGGCCCGAGCGGATTCGCTGATTTTTCCATCTTCTTCACGCTGGCGGTCCTCAGCTCCCTGATCTTCAGCGGGTTCGACGCCTCGTTCGTCCGCTTCTATGCGATGGACCGGAGCCCGTCCGCCCTTCGGGCCAGCCTGACCATCAAGGCGGCCTCGTCGGTCCTGATCCTTCTGGCCGGGCTGATATTCCTCGATCCGATCTCCTCTTACCTCAAGTTCAACGGGAGCCGGGCCTTCATCTTCATGGCCTTGCTGGCCGGCGTCGCCATGCATTTTATGTCCTTGCCCTTGTCCTACCTGCAGGCGAAGGAAAGATTCTCCCTCTACAGCGTATTCCTGGCCGCCCCCCAGGTCCTCTTCCTGGCGCTGGCCGTCGGATTCGGCCTCGGGATCGGGTCACGCGGATTCCGGACGTATTCCCTCCTCTATCTCCTGAGCTTCGCGGCGACGTCCCTCCTTTCGCTAGGCCTTCTTTTCCGCCGCGGCTCCCTGGCCGGGGACGGGAGGGTCCGCGCAAGACATCAGCCGGATATTCCATTTCGGCAAATGGCTCGTTCTTTCGACGCTCCTCTATTCCTTCTATCAGCGCATCGACCTTCTCATCCTCTCGCACTTCGCCGACAAGCCCACGGTAGGCACCTATTCCGCCGCGATCCGGCTCTCCGCCCTGGTCCAGATCTTCACGGGCGCCGTCCAGATCATCGGCAACCCCAAAGCGAGCCGATTGGCCTCCTACTCGGATATCAGGACCTATCTCGTGAAGAGCTACAGGACGGCCGTCCTGATGACCTTCCCCCTGCTCGCCCTGGTCCTGTTGAGGGTTCCGATCATCCAATTCATGCTGGGGAGGGCCTATCGTCCGGCCGCGACCCCATTCGCGATATTGTCCCTGAGCTGTATCGTCATCATGTTCTCGTCGCCGCTGCTCCTCTTGTTCTATACCATCGACAAGCCGCAGTTCATTTTCTACAAGGCGGCCGCGCTGTCCGTGGCCCTTCCCGGACTGAGCTATATTCTTATTCCCAGGCTGTCCTCGACGGGAGCGGCGCTTTCGGTCCTGTTGACCTATATTGCCGGAGGACTCCTGGCCGCCGGCATGATCGCCCTTCAATGGAACAAGCGGATCAGGACCATGGGAGAGAACGGAACCCGGACGGTCCGGGAATGAAAAGAAGACTGCTCCTCGTCGCCCATCATTTTCCGCCTTACGGAGGTCCTCGAAGCCGCCGATGGGTCCGCTTGATCAGACACCTGGCTCCGTTCTATGATTTCGACGTTCTGACCGTCCGGCACGCAAAGGGCGTCGGGGCTTATGAACCCCTCGAGGAATCGTCGATCTCCGGGAATGCCACGGTCTATCGGACCTACCCGGGCCCCCTCTATGGATTCTCCTACCGGCTTCTGCCCCCGGCGAAACCCGGCGGGCGTTCCGGTGCGGGATCGACGACCTTGAGAAACGCGTTCAAGAAGATATTCCGGACCGTGTTCGAATTCTTCCTTGTCCCCGACAAGATGGTCGAATGGCTCCCGTGGGGATATGGGGCCGCCAGGAGGCTCGTGAAACGCAGGCCCTATGACGCGATCATCTCCTCGGCCTTCCCCTATTCGGATCATGTCCTGGCCTATCTCATCCAGAGACGAACGGGCCTGCCCTGGATCGCGGATTTCGGCGATCCGTGGGCGTTCAACGACGCTCTGCCGTTTCCGGAGAGACGCAGGGTCCTGGACCGGCGCATCGAGGCGGCGTTGCTGAAACGCATGGATGCCGTCGTGGTGACGACCCGGGAGGCGGAAGAGAGCTACCGGGCCCATTATCGGTTCCTGGGACCGGGGAAAACGCTGGTTCTTCCCAACGGCTACGACGAAGAAGAATATGCGGATCTCATCCCCGAACGCGGGAACCGTTTCCGCATCGTCTATACGGGGATCTTCTACAAGGACCGGGGGCCCGAGAACCTCTTCGAGGCGTTGACCAGGGTCGATTTCGACCTCGAGCTCGTGATCGCCGGCGACGTCCCCAGAAGGTACGTCGATGATGTGGAGAGGAAGGGCCTATCCGGTAAAGTGATATTCCTGGGGCATTGTCCCCACGCCAGGGCTTTGAGCCTTCAGAAGGGAGCTGACATCCTGCTTCTCCTGGGCTGGGCCAAGGGACGCCAGATCCCGGCCAAGGTTTTCGAATATATCGGCGCCGGCCGACCGATCCTGGCCCTGCGCTCCGATGCCGATGACATCGCCGCCCGATTGGTCGAAACACGGCGGCGCGGACTCGTCGCCTGGAACAGGATCGAGGCGATCGTTTCCGCCATCGGCGAATTCCACGATCTCTGGAGGCGGGGCGTCCTGGATCGGCGATTCGAATTGGGAAGAGCTCAAGGAATGTTCGGTCGGCTTCCAATCCGGACGCTTAAGGGCCCTGATCGATAAGGTCGTTTCCGAAAGCGGCCGGAATGACATAACGGGTATGAGGGAGCGTCAATGAGTTGGGTCTTTCTTTTCCTCGTGATCGGCCGCAGCGGCCTCGATCCGTTCACGGACACGCGCGTCGTCTTTCCGTTCCTCAATGTCCCCTCCCTGGCGGGAGCCCTCATCATCGTCCTGGCGGCGGCCCGGTTCGGCCGGGACATCCTGAAAAAGAGGCTCGTCAGCCATCCGATCCTCATCGCCTGGTCGATCTGGCTGGCGTTTCTCCTGTTTTCCGTCGCCGTCGGCTTCGGGAACCTGGGCGAAGCCGGAATGGGAGGCGCCCGGGAATGGGTCAGGCTGTCTTCGATCGGGGCCGTTTTCGCCCTTGCGTTCTCCCTTTTCCGGGAGAAGACGAAAGGACGCAGGGCACTGGACCTTCTTTTCCTCGCCCTGCCCGTTCCTCTCATCGCGGCCGTGGGCCAGCTGATCCATCGCTCGGGCCACGTGGTCGACGGGAGGCACCGCGTTTCGGGAACGATGGCGCACCCGAATTCCCTCGGGCTGTTTCTCGTATTCTTCATCGGCCTGACTCTTTGGAAATACCGGACCTCGAAACGCTTCCCCTGGCTCGCCTTGATATTCCTGGAGCTTTTCATCCTTTCCAGGACGCTCTCGATCGGCGGCTATGTCATGCTGGGGATCCTGCTCGCCTTCTGTTTCTTCGGGGAGGACGGGAAGGGAAAGCTCCTGATCGGGCTGCTCTCCCTCTTTTTCGCCGTGACCGTCCTGACCTCCGGGGACAGCAGGGAGAAGATGCGGGAATCCAGTCGACGCGTCCGTCGGCCGTGAACGAGGTCCTGAAAGGCGTCAAGCGCCCGGGATCCTTTTCCTGGAGGATCGCCCATTGGTCGAAGCTGATGACGATCTGGTCGGAGAGACCGATCCTCGGGCATGGACTCCACGCGGCGATCGTCGTCAATCCGTCGGGATCGATGCGAGCGGGGATCCCCCCTCATAGTGATTACCTGCGTTATCTCGTCGAAACGGGGGCCTTGGGGCTCCTCGATCTATGCGGGATTCCTGGCAGTCTGCGGCTTCCGGATCCTCCGGTCCTTCCGTTTCGCGAGGGAGCCCGACGTCAAGGCCCTCCTCTATGTGCTCATGGGCGTCTTCGCGGCCTGGCTGGTCGGGAGCCTCTCCGGGAACGTGATGAACATGACCTCGTCGCAATTCTGTTTCTGGTCCGCGCTGGGCATCGCCCTGCGGCTGGCGGAAGAGGATCGTTCGACCCTTTCCGACGTGGAAAGGCGGAGATCGGGGCTCATGTTCATTTATCCTCTTGATCCCGGCGGGACGAAGATCGGAGGCATCGAGACGTTCATCCGGGGCCTGGCGACGTCCGTCCCGCCGCCTGGGACGTGAGGATCGCCGGGGTCGTGACGAAAGACAGCGGCCTGCGGTGCGGCGCCTGGCAGGAGCTGGATTTCTTCGGAAGAAGGATCCTTTTCTTCCCCGTCATCCGGGTCGACGATCCGAACCGGCGGACGCGCCTCCCGATGTTCTTCCGCTTCGCCCTCGGCCTCCTGCGATGGCGCTCGCACATGGACCTCGAGGGCCGGATCCTCAGCTTCCATCACCTGGAGCCGGCCCTGGCGCTGGCCGGGGTCAGGGCCAGGCGATCTTTTTCGCTCACGGAGACGTCCGGGACCTCTTCAATCCCAGCTCCGAGAGCCGATGGAAGAACATCCGCTGGATCTATCAGGGGCTCGAGCGCCTCCTCATCGGATCCATGAGCCGCGTCTTCGTCGTCAACAGGGAGGGATGCGAATATTACCGGCGGCGGTATCCGAAGATCCGCGACCGGTTCACCTTCATGCCGGCCGCGTTCGATCCCAGGGTCTTCTTCGTCAGGAAGGACCTCGATCGAAAAGGCGTCCTGGCCCGGCACGGGATCCGCGACCGGTCCTCGATCGTCCTGTTCGTCGGGCGGCTGGAAGAGCAAAAGGCCCCGTTCCTCCTTCTCGACTCGTTCCGGCCTGGTCCTTCGGGCTCTCCCCGACGCCGTTCTCCTGATCGTCGGACAGGGACTGCTGGAGGAGGGCCTGAAAAAGAGGGCGCAGGAGCTTTCCCTGGCGGAAAGCATCTTCTGGCTGGGCCCCAGAGCGGCTCGGAAGTCTCCGAGCTCATGAACGTGTCGACGATCTTTTTCCTGACCTCGGCGTTCGAGGGAATGCCGCGAGTGGTGATGGAAGCGCTGGCCTGCGGCCTGCCCGTCGTCAGCACGGACGCCGGCGACGTGAGCCTGGTCGTCAGGGACGGGGTCAACGGCCGGATCGTGGCCTCCCGGGACCCGGAGGCGATCGCCCGGGCGGCGGTGGAGCGTCCTGAAAGCCCCGCCGCGATTCGACCCGTCGCGGCCCCCCGTTTCGGACTACACCTTGGACAAGGTGCTCCGAAGGGTTTTCGACGGGCTGGAGGAGATCCGGGATGAACGGTCCTGATACCGGCTCCCGGCATTCTCGCGGAGACCGGACGGTCCTCTTCGGGATAGGGATCGACAATCTGGACCTGGCCGGGGTGCTGGAGGCCCTCGAAGGCCTGATCGCGGCCGGCCGGCCTTCCCTCGTCGTCACGCCGAACGCCCAGCACATCGATCTCTTGAGCCGGGACCGGGAGTTCCGGTCGGCATATCACGGGGCGTCCCTCGTCATCGCCGACGGCGTTTCGATCGTCTGGACCTCGGTCCTCCTCGGCCGGCGCCTGAAGGCGCGGGTGGCCGGTTCGGACATCCTTCCGGCTTTCTGCCCACGGCGGCCCGAAAAGGATACCGGCTGTTCTTTCTCGGGGCCGGTCCCGGGATAGCCGCCCGCGCGGCGGAGCGGCTGACGGATACGAATCCCGGCCTGCTCGTCTGCGGGACGTACTCTCCGCCTTTCGGGTTCGAGCATGACGCCGGGGAAAACGAAAGGATCGTCGAGCTGCGTCAGGAGCCGTCGGCCGGACGCGCTTTTCATCGGCTTGGGAACGCCGAAATCGGAGAAATGGGCCTGGGCGCATCTCGCGGCGCTGGGCGTTCCCGCCGTCGTGTGCGTCGGCGCCGGTTTCGACTTCGTCGCCGGATCGAAGAGGAGGGCCCCGCGCTGGATGCAGGCCGCGGGGCTCGAATGGTTCTATCGGCTGATCCAGGAGCCGGGAAGGCTCTGGGAACGATATCTGTCGGCAACGCGCGGTTTCTCGCAAGGCTGGTGAAGGAGATCGTGAGAAGGAAAGCGCCGGAAGAAGGCCTGGGCAACGGGCCGATCGACATCGAAAGAATACCCAAGGGCCATCTTCTCAAGCCCAAGAACCTCATCATCAAGAAAAGCCTGTCGCTGATCCTGGCCTTGATCTCGTGCGTCGTGCTGATCCCCTGGTTCCTGATCATCGCGGCGGCCATTCTCCTCGATTCCCGGGGACCCGTATTCTATTCCCAGGACCGGGTTGGCAAGGATGGGAAGCTGTTCAAGATATTCAAGTTCCGTTCGATGCATATCGACGCGGACCTGCAGTTCGACGCCCTTCTGGAACGGGACCTTTCCGCCCGCGCGGAATGGAAGGAGTTTCAGAAGATCCGGGGAAAGGATCCCCGCGTGACCCGCGTCGGACGATTCCTGCGCAAATGGAGCCTCGACGAGCTCCCCCAGCTACTCAACGTTCTCCGCGGGGACATGAGCCTGATCGGGCCGCGGCCCTATCTGCCGCGCGAACAGGAGCGCATCCGGGAACGGGGCCGTTTGATCTTCCAGATCGATCCGGGGATCACCGGGCTCTGGCAGGTGCGGGGGAGGAATCTCCTGACCTTCGACGACCGGCTCCATCTGGATGAATTCTACATCCACAACTGGTCCTTTTGGCTGGACACGGTCATCCTCCTCAAAACGGTCAGGGTCCTCCTGCGGAACGAAGGAGCCTTTTGACCATGACCGGCCCCGTCGCGAACGCCGCGCCCGCCCGTCGGTCGCGGAGGACGAGTCTTCTTCTCGTCCTTCCGGCGCTGGCTCTCCTCGGATGGTTCTTCGTCATATATGTCCCGCTCGTCGGGGCCTACCTGGCCGTCCTTGTTCCGTTCCTGGTCCTGACCGCGGTCGTGACCGCCGTCAGCCGCGAAAAGGGGCTTTGGGTCTTCGTCCTGATCTTCCCTCTGATCAACAACCTCCCGTATTTCTTCGGGATCTACGGGCATATTCCGCACGCGCCCACGGCGCTTGTCCTCTTCCTGGCTTTTCTCCTGGGCTCGCTCATCAACGGAGTCCTCTTGGAATCCGGCCCGGAGGGGGGTTCCTCCATCGGCCGTCTTGCCGGAGCGCTGTCCCTCATCGTCCTTGTTTCGGCGGCGATCACCTTTCTCCGGTACGCGAACTATTTCCCGTTCGTCGCCGACGCCAGGCGCGAACTCGTCGTCAACGTCAGCGGCGTGCGGGCGGGCGGAGCCATCATGAGCGATGTCTTCAACGCCCTGAATTATCTGACGGGATTCCTCTTTTTCATCGTCCTCACAAAGACTCTGCGCGCATGGAAGGACATCAGGAAGGTGGTGGCCATCCTGGGCTTCTCCGTGGGAGGAGCGCTGGTTTTTGCCCTCGTCCAGCGTTATCACTCGATCGGGCTCGGGAATATGCCCTTTTGGGTGGAACTTCGCCAGATCAACGGGACCTTCAAGGACCCCAATTCGTTCGCGGCCTTCCTTTCCTCCTGCATACCTCTTTTCTTAGGGGCGGCGTTCTCGTTCCGAAAGCCTATCCGGATCGCCTGGATCGGCCTGGCCGTTCTATGCGTGTTCGTTTTCCCGTCCATCGGCTCCAGGAGCGGATTCGCCGCCCTCCTGGTCGCGACCTCGGCGCTGGCCGTATTCGGCTCCAGGCGATCCGGGGAGGGGCTCCCTAAGAAGCTCGTTCTGGCCGGCTTGGCCCTCCTGGGAATCGGCCTGGTCCTGGGGGGAGTTCTAATCGTCGGGAAGGATTCGATCCTCAAGCGAAGACTGGAACAGCGCTCCGGTATCTTCAGCCGCGGGATCACGGACAGGGATTTCTTCAACATGAGGCTCCAGCTCTGGTCGGGCGCCCTTCGCATGATGGGGGAATATCCTTTGACCGGCGTGGGGGTCGGCGCGTACATCGTGGAGTATCCGAACGTAGTCCCCGCGCGCGGGAGCGGCCGTGAAAGGACCACGGATTCGGCGTTGAATTATTTCCTCCAGGCGGGGGCGGAACTCGGCGGTATCGGGCTTGCCCTCATCCTTTGGCTGTTCCTCGAGATCCTCCGGAGGATGCGGAGGGCCCTCCTTCGGGCGAGACAGAAGACCGGGAACGGCCCCCTCCTCATGGGGGCCGTCGCCGCGATCTCCGCGATGCTCGTGAATTTCCAGCTGCATTCCTATATCGGGAGTTACGAGGTCATTTACCTGTTCTGGATCCTGGTCGCCATCGTTTCGTTCGGGGCCGGCAGGGGAGATGTCCCGGAACGGAGACACCTCGCTCCCGGGACGATCCCGGCGGGATTCCTGGTCCTGCTCCTCCTCTTCGGGGGCGTCCATGCCTGGAATTCCTCGCGGTCGCTGTCCATTCCCGAGGAGGCGGAGAGATACGGGTGGGACCAGGATTTCGGCTTTTATTCCGAGGAACAGGATGAAACAGGGGCGGGATTCCGCTGGATGAGGAGATCGGCTGGCCTTTCCGTTCTCCTCGACGGGAACGTCCTGTCCTTCGAGCTCCTGGCCTCTGATCCCGACCTGGCGAAGCGCCCCGTTCATACCCGGATCTTCCTGGCCGACCGGCATTTCCGGAAAACGGGCCTTCTGAAGGAGGTCCTTTTCGAGCGGAGCGAATGGGGCGTCGTCCGACTGGAGCTGCCCGGGGGAACGGCCCCGCGGATCAACCTGATCTTCGAGACGGACCGCGACTGGCGGCCCCGCGATGCACTGGGGGTTGCCGACCCGAGGTTCCTGGCGATCGCCATGAAATGGCCTCCTGATGATCGAGGCCGTGCACGTTTCCCATGAAGAAGGCATCCTCGCCAAAGGGCATTACCCCTCCTCCTGCCCATTTTCCGCCGCAATAGGGAAGGATTGGCCTGCGGTCAATATTGGGTCACGGATCGCAGGAGATCCTCCAATTCGGCCCCGTCTTCAAACACGCGTCCCTTCCATCCGGGATCCAACCGGTCGAGAAGACGGGCCATGGCCATTCCGCTGAGATAGAAACGGAGGTCTCCCTCCTGACGGCCCAAAGACCCCGCGAGACGCGCAAGATCCGCCCGGACCAGATAATGAAGCCCCGATCGATAACGCACGTACGATTCCTGCTCGGCCCGGGCCACGGCCGATTCGTTGGCCCGGATCTCGGCATACTTGGCCAATCCTTCCAGCCATTCCAAGCGCCGTTCGAAGAGGACAAGCTCGCCGGCCAGACCGGCGCTCTCCCGTCTTCGGTCGCGAATCCGGAAGAACTCGATCACAGCCGTCTTCATTCCGGCGGGATCCGGGGCCCGCAGCGCCCGGGACAGAGCCTCACCCTCCGAATTCCAGGCGGCCGCGAATTCCTCGTCCTTGAAGGGATAACCCTTCTCGAGAGAATAAGCCTCAAGGGCGGCGGCGAACTTCGCCGGGTTCGCCTCGGCCTGAAACGCGTGGAAGAGCTCATGGATAAGGACGAGGCCGTACCAATCCGATCCGAGCTTGAACGGGATTCTTCGATTCATCCGGCTGAGGGTGGAGAGACTCCCCGCCCACCTTTCGCCCAGGTTGATCGCGAATGATTGCGGATCCTTGGCCGGGCGCCGGAAATAGGGTCGCCCGAAGTCATCGTCGTCGGCGACGATTTCCCAGGACGCGGGGGGGTCCGGTAAACCGAACAGGTATTCGAATTCGTCGTCATAAACGACGACCGGAATATCGGCCTTGCCGAATCCCCGCCAGACCTCCTCGCCCAGATCCGACTTCAAGCGCAGGGCATCGGCCAGAACGGCTTTATCCCCGGCCTCGAGCTTCCAAACCGCCGATGGCTCCGACGGCCGCACCGGCCAGGGCATCGATCGCACGCTCGTCACGAAGGTCAATAACGACAAGCAAAAGAGCCAGCGGCTCCGGGATGGATGGTCGTCTCTCGTAGCTCTCCCTCTCCAAGGAATCATAGGATCGGCCGAACCCCGGGGTCAAGCGAAATCGCGATTGCCTCAGAGGGGAGCGGCCCCGCGTTCAATCCGCCGGCGGGAATTTCGCGAGCAGGTCCGCGACGGCATCCTTGTGGGTCATGATCATCAGGACCTTGAGCTTCAGGTAATCGTCCCGGTAGAAGAAGTATCCCTTGACCTGTCCCTGATAGGCCGTCCGCCAGGAATCCTTGACGGCGAACCAGGTCTCCGGCCCGCCTTCCTTGAGCCCGACGCAGTGGACGACGTGGTCGTCGGTCGAGGACCCGCTGCACGAACCGGAGCTCGCGGCTCGACTGGTCGATGGCGGCCCGCGGGATGTCGAAGCTCGGGACCACGGCGATGTCGGCATCGCCGCGGTTCCCGGGCTCGCCGATGTCGGCCGCGAAGACCACCGAATAGCCCTTCTTGATGGCCGCGGGGACGGCCGCGGCAAATTCGTCGAGGGGGACGTTGTAATAGCCATCATCATGCCACCAGTTGTCGGGGACCTTGTATTCGCCCTTCGTGTAGAAGGGAGAGGTACTGGAAGCTGAGAATGGAAACATAGTCGTCGAGGTCGAGACCGAGCGTCCCAGGAATTCGACGGGGAGAGAGGGACTTGCCGTCGACATCGATCGGTCACGGGAGGCTGCCCGAGATGCCGATCGAGGATGGCCCGGACCCCGGCGATGCCTCTGGCCTCGTCCCAGACTCCGGAGCCCTTGAGGGACTCCAGGTAGGCCCGATACTCGTCGAAAAGGGCCGCGTGGTCGTGCTCGGTCTTGCCATCGAGGAGGCCCGTAATCGGAGAGCCGGACGACGCCGTACTGCTTCATCCGGGCGATGGCCGAGGCGGGCTCGGAGCCGCCCCGGATGAGGGAATCGCCCTTGCGGACGATGAAGCGCCGGGCCTTCTCGACGAACTCCCAGTAGACCGTGTACGCCTCGGAGAGCTTGAGGCGGGGCGGCCGAGCCGCGCGATCTCCGATTCGAGGAGCGAGACCGTCCCGAAGCACCAGCACATGTCGGACTTGTGCTGTTGGACGGGGGAGAGGTGGGGAAGGACCGCGAACTCCTCCAGACTCTTCGGCCGCGCGATGCCCGAGACGTCGAAGGACAGCCGCTGGTATTCGCCGCCGGGATACTTCTCGGTGATGTAGACGGCCTTGTCGGAAGCGGGCGCGCCGGCTTCCGGCGACGCCGGGGACGTCTTTGTCCCGGGCGCGCAGGCGCCAAGGGCGATGGTCAGGGCGAGAACCGGAAGGGCGTTCCGGGCGATCCCTTGTCTTCTCATGGATGACCTCCGTTCTTCGGGCGGTTTCGGCTCGAGGACCGGATTATAGGGGGACGCGCGGGAAAATGCAACGCGCCGGGAATGTGCAGGAGGCGCGGCGCCTTGCCCGTCCCGTTCGATTCGTGTATCCTAATGGTCCCATCATGAAGCGGATGCGAATCCCGGCGGAATGGAAGGCGCTCATCGCGGCGGCCTTGGCGGTCCTGGCCGTCGCCCCGTCCTCCCTCGCCCTTTCCCGGAAGGACCTGACGGTCGCGCTCAAGGACAAGCGCATCCGGGACCTGAGCTCCCGGGGGCTGACCCTGGCCTTCCATACGTCCATCCGGAACTCTTCAGCCGAACCCGTGTCCCTCGCCCGTTACGTTTATCGCGTCACCATCAACCAGAAGGAGTACCTGCGCCTTCCCGTCGTCCTCGACGAGCCCATCCCCGTCGGGGCCGGAGAGGAGGTCATCGTCGCCCTTCCCCTGAAGGTCACCTACGACCTCCTGTTCCAGGCGATCGGGCCGGTCGAGGACAAGGCCGTCTGCGACGCGGTCGGCGACCTCGTCTTCCGGGACGCGAAGGGCAGGGAGGAGAAGGTCCCGTTCGCCTTTTCCGGCGAATTCCCGATCTTCAAGGACCCGGACGTCCTGTTCCTGCCCCTCCGGGTGAACGACCTCACCGTCGGGGGCGGGGACGTCGTCTTCGACGTCAAGTTCACGAACCCGAACGGCTGGGACCTCATCGTGGACGCGGTCCGCTTCGATCTGAAGTTCGGAGAGACGACGGTCCTCAAGGGCGAGATCCCCGGCGACAAGAGCGTCCCGGCGATGGGGGAGAAGACCCTCTCCCTGCCGTTCCTTCTGGACTTCTTCGAGACGGGCAAGGAGGTCTACGATCTCCTCGCGGATCCGCCCGCGCCCTGCCGGTTCTCGGGGGAGATCGTCATCGATTCGGTCTGGGGCCGCCTGACTGTCGCCTTCGACAAATCGGGGCCGTTGGCGCTGACCGCCAAGGCCGGGACCTGATCCCGGCGCACACGAAGTTGCGGGGGGAAGACATGAACGTCCTGGAGACCATCCGCGATCGCCGGAGCGTCCGGCGCTACACAGGGGACCCGGTCCCCGAAGCCGCGTTGGCTCGCGTCCTGGAAGCGGCACGCCTGGCGCCGTCGGCCAAGAACCTTCAGCCCTGGAAGCTCGTGGTCGTCCGCGACCGGGCGACCAAGGTCGGGCTGGCGAAAGCCTCGTTCGACCAGTCCTTCATGTCCGAAGCGGATATCATCGTCGCGGCCTGCGGCTTTCCCGACAGGGCCTATCCCCGGCAGGGGCGCTTCATGAATTCCTGGCCCATCGATCTGGCGATCGCCTTCGAGCACCTCATCCTCCAGGCCGTCGAAGAGGGCCTGGGGACCTGCTGGATCGGGGCCTTCCAGGAGGCCGAAGTGAAGGTCCTTCTGGGCGTTCCCGACGAGGCCCGGGTCATGGCCATGACCCCGTTGGGCTGGCCGGCGGAGTCCCCGGCCGCGCGGGGGCGGAAGGTGCTGGAAGAGATCGTATCCTACGACCGGTACCGATAGCCCGTCCGGCGGGTCCCGCCCCTTTCAGGTTCAGAACCAGTAGTTCAGGCCGGCCGTCAGGGCGTAGCCGCCGAGATCGAAATCCTCGAAGTCCAGGAACGCGTTTCTCTCGTCGTTCCCGCCGAACTTTCCCTTCGCGGAGTGATAGCGGGCCTCGGCCGTCAGGGTCACCCGGTCGCCGATCGGGACCATGAGCCCGGCGAACGCATGGTAGCCCAGCGCGACCCGCGTGTCCTGCCGGGCGTTGGTCAGGGAGATCCCGTAGATGGGCACCTCGCCGAGGTCCGGGTCGGTATAGATCCACTCGTCGGTGAAATCGACCATCTCGCCCCGGATGCTGACGGTCCAGAAATAAGCGCCGACCCCTCCGCCGATGTAGGGGACGATGCGGTTCCGGCGCCCGAGCGGGTAGATCTTCGCCGAGAGCTGGACGGGGGTGATGGAGACGTTGAAGCCGTGGGTGATGGAGAAGTCGCCCTCATAAAGATCGAACGGGAACGCGAAGTCCCCCTCGTCGAGGGAGTACCCGACGTAATCCATGTAGTAACCGGCTTTGCGCTTGCTGTACGTATCGATGGAGAACTCGAGGCTGAGCTGTTTGGATACGAAATATTCGTAACTGAAGCCGAGATAGGTCCCGTTGAAATCGGTCTTCTTGAAGCTCATCTGGTCGAGCTCGATCGCCCAGAGGCTGTCGGGCCCGCCCGAGGCCTTCGGGAAGTAGTACCCCGCCCTCAGGGACATGATGTTGGGGAACGCCAGGCTCGGGACCAGGATGAGCGCGGCCGCGATCAGGATCAGGTGTCTTTTCATTGTCGTCCTCCTCACACCCGGTATTATAGCAAAATGCGTGCCAACCGGTGTCCGCCTTTCTTCAGGGAGGCGGCGCCCCGGAGTGTGGCCAAAAGGGGGCAGATGTCCTTAAACGCGCGGATCCGCCGTCTCGAGCGGGACGCGCGGGCGAGGCGGGATCTCCGCCCGCATTGACTTTCGCGGAGACGCCCCATACCATGGAGAGGGGAACATGAGAACGCGCGTCGTCAGGATCGATCCGGCAGGACCGGAAGGGGAGGCCCTTCGGACCGTCGTCGGCATCCTGGCCGCGGACGGAGTGATGGCCTATCCCACCGAGACGTTCTACGGACTCGGGGCGGTCCTTTTTTCGAGGAAGGCCGTCCGCCGCGTCTTTCGGCTGAAGGCGAGGGACGCCGGGAAACCCCTGTCCCTGGTCGTCGCCGGCATGGATATGATCGAGAGGCTCGCCATGGAGCCCCCTCCCGTCTTTTACCGGCTCGCGGAAGAGTTCTGGCCCGGCCCGCTGACCCTGGTCCTCAAGGCCGCCGAGTCGTTCCCCCCGGAGCTGGCCGGTCCCGGCCATTCCGTCGCGGTCCGTATCCCTCCGGCCGCGTGGCTCAGGGGGCTCATCGCCGAGATCGGCCTCCCCATTACGGCGACAAGCGCCAACATCTCGGGGGAGAAAGAGGTCTCGGATCCGGCGGAGGTCCGGCGCCTCTTCGAAGGGAAGGTGGACGTCATCCTGGACGGCGGCCCGACGCCCGGCGGACTCCCCTCGACGATCGTGGATCTCAGCGGCGAATGCCCCCGCGTCGTTCGCGAGGGGGCGGTCCCGGCGGCCGCGCTGGCGCCGTTTCTTTGATCATCCCGGGCGCAGGCCTCCAGGCCCGCCTCACCTCAGAGCGAAGAGCCCGCTATCGTCACGGACCAGGTTGTCGACCGTCTTGATCCGGACCTTGTAGCCGCCGCCCTTAGGGACGTTCGTGGGGATGGCCCAAACGAAGGCCCCGCCGTTCGCGGCCCCCGCGCTGATCTCCTTGATAAGGACGCCGTACCGGATAAGCTGGATCCGGACCAGGTCGTTCTGCGGGCCGTTCTTGGTCCACATGATGGTCTGTGTCGTTCCCCGCGTCCAGACCGCGGATGCGGCCGGGGCCGTGACCATGAGCGTGGGTTTGATGACCGCGAATCTTGCGCTCGTCCCCCTGACCTTCCCGTCCGTCGTCGTGACCCTTACGGTATAATCCGTCCGCGGCGCGAGCTTCGCCGGGATGGCCCAGTCGAAGGAACCGTCGTTCTCCGTGGCCAGGGTGATGTCGGAAACCTTCGTCGTGCCCTGGAACAGCTGGATCCTCACGGTGTCGGCCTGGGCCCCGCTTTTCGTCCAGGCGATGGTCTGGGTCGTGCCCCGCATCCAGCGCGCGCCGGCGGCGGGATCCGTTATGGCGATCGAGGGCACGGGGGCGGTATAGGCCTTGATGCAGAAATTGATCATAAAGGGGGAGAGGGACGCATTCCTCATCAGGTCGGCCCACGTGGAGCCGTTCGAGCTGAGGAGGCTCTCGCCGATATGCGCCACGGCCCCGTTGGAGTATCCGGAGAGCTTCTCTTCGGCCGCCACCGGGAAGTTATGGCCGGGTGTCGTGAATTTCACGACGACCGAGAATTTCTGTCCCGCCGTGACCGTGACCGGAGAGGGAAGAGGAATGGTCGCGTATCCCGCGATGTCGCAGGTCCCGGTCGCCGTGGCCCTCAGCGTTCCCGCCCTGGGGTTGGTGCCCGTCGCGCCCGTATAGACGCGGACCTCGTAAGCGCAATTGGCCGAGACCGCGTAGAACCCCGCGGCGGCAATGGACGTTCTTGTCGGCGCCGTGAAGACGTTCGCCGCCCACGCCGTTTCGCTGCCGGAATAACCCCAGTTGTCGCACCAGCCGAGAGGGTCGTACTGAAAGACGCCGCTGTAGTTTCCGGTGCTCTCGGCCGTCAGCACGGCGCTGACATCTCTCCGGGCGAACTGCGTATCGTAATAGGAGACATAAAAGTAGCCCGCTTCCCCCCAACTCGGCCCCCAGCTGTTCCTGACGATGAAGGCGCCGTTCCCGGGAGGCGCGACGTTGAAATTCGAGGCGGGATAGTTGTCATCCCAGCCCACGATACAAACCGCGTGGCCCCCGCCGAAGGGCTCACTGGTCACGCCGTTGTTATAGTAGCTGGAATGGGTGGCGTTGTACCCGCTGTTGGCCCAATACATGGAGACATAAACGACCCCGGCGTCGTTGGCGACGCTGGACTTGATGAGATCGTTATCCAGCGACGAGGAGCGCTTCGGGAAGAAAGCGGCGTCCTGGACGTGTTTTCGGACGGAGGAGGCCATCGAGCCGGGATAAGCGGATAGATGAACATAGGGATCGTCGGCCTCCGCAACGGGACCGGCCCAGCGGGCCAGATAGGCCAACGACATATAAATATTGCCCCCGTCGCAGGGCCCGTATGAAAATCCCGAATGGTCGATGAGGTTCTGCTCGGAGAGGTCAAGGATCTCTCCGGGACAGAAGTAGGACTCGAGCGTGCCGTAGGTCGCGAAGGCCCAGCAACTGCCGCAGCTGCCCTGGTCCCTGACCACGGGCAGTTTGCCGCTGACGTCCCTCAGGTCGAACGTCACGGGCAGGGGACCGAGGCGGTCCAGGGCTTTCGTGGCCGGCCTGACATTCGACGGCAGGACAGGCAGGGGGATCAAGCCGAGGGTGTGCCCGTCCGCGGTCCGGGGCACGGCCCGGCTCAGGGTCCGGGCCCTCAGATATTCGACGAATTCGGGATTCAGGGGTCCTCTTTTGGGTAGGGCGGCGCTTTGGGCGAGGGCGGCCGCAGCCGCCGACACAAGAATGACGGTCGACATGAGGATGAAAATCCCCGGCGTCTTTTTCATGAGTCCTCCTTCCCCTCATCCCAGGGATTCCGGGGATTCCTCTTCCTTGATCCCAAGCTAGCCTACGGACGCCGGTCTGTCAAGTTCGCGCGTTCGGGAAAGGGGCCTTTCAGGCAGAAGGGTAGCGCGTGGGGGTGGTCCGAGTGGAGAGGGACCGCCGCGGCCGGGTTGCCGATCCGGCGCCGGGCCTTACTTGACCTTGGTTCCGGGCGGCAGGTCGCGGTCGAAGAAGGGGACGACGGCCTTGTCGTCGGCGACGGCGGCGAGGAGCATGGCCTGGGACTCGATACCGCGGATCTTCGCCGGCTTGAGATTGGCGATGACGATGAGGCTCTTGCCGACGAGGTCTTCGGCGGCATAGGCGTCGGCGATCCCCGAGACCATGGTCCTCCGCTCCGTCCCGAGATCGATCTCGAGCTTGAAGAGCTTGTTCGTGTTCGGAACACGCTCGGCCGCGAGGATCTTCGCGACCCTGAGGTCCATCCGCATGAATTCTTCGTAGGTGACGATAGGGGAGGCCGGGGTCGCCGGGGCTGCGGGCGCCGGAGGCATTATGGGGTTTCCTTCCATGGTCTTCTCCTTGGGGGATTCGGGCGCGGCAGGCGCGTCCTGGGGCTTGTCCTCGGCCAGGAAATCCTTGAGCAGAACCCTGGGAAAGAGGGCCTTCGGCTCCTCGACCGGCCGCGCCGGCGCGTAACCGTCGAAGGCGAGGCCGGCATAGGCCGTTTCGCGGATGGTCCGGCTCTCGCCGAGGAATTCCCAGACCCGTTCGCACGATGACGGCATCACGGGGTACAGCAGATAGCTCACGCCCCTGACGGCGGACAGGGCCTGGAGCAGGACGCGCGCGAGCCGCGGCCTCTTCTCCGGGTCCCGGGCGGTCTTCCAGGGCTCGTTGTCGGCCAGGTATTTATTGACGGCGGCGAGGTAGGCCCAGACCTCCTCGAGCGCCCGGTTCAGGGAGCAGGCCTCGTAGAGGTCGTGGACCTTCGCCTTCAGCTCGTCGAAGCCTATCCGGATCCGGTCGTCCTCTTCCGTGGCGGGGGCGGCGCCGGAGATCGTCCCGGCGAAGTAGCTCCGGACCATGGTCAGGGTCCGCTGGACGAGATTCCCCAGGTCGTTGGCCAGGTCGGAATTCACCCGGTGGAGGAAGCCCTCGTGCGAGAAGTTGCCGTCGAGACCGATCGGGATCTCGCGAAGCAGAAAATAGCGCAGGGCGTCGGGACCGAAGGTCCGGAGGATGATGTTCGGATCGAGGACGTTCCCCCGGGACTTGGACATCTTCGTGTTGTCCTTGAGCCACCAGCCGTGGCTGTAGACGCATTTCGGCAGGGGGAGACCGGCGGCCATGAGGAAGGCCGGCCAGAAGATGGCGTGGAAGCGCAGGATGTCCTTGGCCATGAGGTGGATGTCGGCGGGCCAGAATTTCCGGAAGCGGTCCTCGTCGGAGCCGTATCCGACGCCCGTCAGGTAATTGTGCAGGGCGTCGAACCAGACGTAGATGGTATGCTTCGGATCGTCCGGGACCGGGACGCCCCATTTGACCGTCGTCCGGGTGATGCTCAGGTCCTTGAGCCCCTGGCGGACGAAGCTCGTGACCTCGTTCATCCGGCTCTGGGGCCGGACGAATTCCGGGTGGGCCGCGTAGAACTCCAGGAGCCGGTCCTCGTAGGCCGAGAGCCGGAAGAAATAGCACTCTTCCGAAACGAGGGTGCAGGCCTTCCCGCAGTCCGGGCAGACCTTATGACCCTCCGCGCCCAGGGCCACGTCGTCGGCGATGAAATTCTCGTCGGAGACGCAGTACCACCCCTGATACGTCCCTTTGTAGATGTCGCCCCTGTCCCGAAGGAGCTGGAAGACCTTCTGGACGCCGCGCTCATGGCCGGGGTCCGTCGTCCGGATGAAGCCGTCGTTCGAGATATCGAGGGCCTTCCAGAGGTCCGCGAACCGCCCGACGATGCGGTCGACATGCTCCTTGGGGGAGAGGCCCCGCTCGGTCGCGGCCTTCTCCACCTTCTGGCCGTGCTCGTCGGTGCCCGTCAGGAAGAATACCTCCCGCCCCCGGAGCCGGTTGAACCGGGCCAGAGCGTCGGCGATGATGGTCGTATAGGCGTGCCCGATATGGGGGATGTCGTTGACGTAATAGATGGGCGTCGTGACGTAGAACGTCGCCCGGTCCGCCGGATCAGTATTCTTTGCCACTGGTCAGACCTCCTCGGATGAGCATCATGGCTTCGGCCCGGGTGGCGGCGTTCCTGCGGAACGACCCCCGGACCGCCGACGTCACCGTGATGGCCTTGGGCTTCTTGGCCCCCCGCATGGACATGCACATGTGCTCGGCCTCGATGACGACCATGACGCCCAGCGGCTTGAGGCGCTCGTCGATCAGGTCGGCGATCTGCTTTGTCAACCGCTCCTGGACCTGGAGACGGCGGGCGAGCGTGTCTACGACGCGGGCGATCTTGCTCAGGCCGACGATCCGGCCCCCCTTGGGGATGTACGCGACGTGGGCGACGCCGGCGAAGGGGAGGAGGTGGTGCTCGCACATCGAATAGAGCGGGATGCTCTTGATGAGGACCATTTCGTCGTGCTTCTCGCAGTCGATGACCCGGAGGTCGCGGGCGGCCTCCTTGACGGACCCGCCGAGGGTATCCTGGAGCATCAGGGCCACCCGGCGGGGCGTATCCTTGATGCCCGGCCGCTCCGGATCCTCGCCGGCCCCTTCCAGGATGAACCGGACCCCTTTTTCGATCTTCTTAAGGTCCATCATGACTCCTTCGCGCCTCCCGCCATCCGGCCGCCATAAGCCTTCACGGCCAGCCGGGAGACCTCCTTGAAGGGAAGGCGGGTCTTCGCCGACGCCTTCAGGCAGTCCTCGTACTCCGGCTGGATGGTGACGGCTTCGCCGCCCAGGCGGGACACCTTGATCGCGATCTCCTCCCCGCGGACCCGCACCTTCCGGTACTCCCGCTCCAGGATCCGTCTTTCGACGGGGTAGAAGCGGACCCCGATGGAGCTCGTCTCGCGGAAGACGGCCTCGATCAGCGCCTCCATTCTATCAACGTCGGCGAGCAGGGTCAATTTCGTGGCCAGCCGGCCTTTCTTCATGACGACGGGGGTCAGGAACGCGTCCAGGGCGCCGAGCTCGAGCGCCCGGTCGAGGAATCGGGCCAGGACCTGGGGCGTGGCGTCGTCGACGGTCGTCTCGATGACGCTGACCATCTTGCCGGCGTCGAACGCCCGCTCCTCCCCGTAGAAGGCGCGCAGGATGTTGGGCAGGCCGGGGAGCTCGCGGCTCCCGGCCCCGGCCCCGATCCGCCCGTAGGTGATCTCCGGGAATCGGACGAATTTCCGGGCGAGGGTCGCCACGATGGCCGCCCCGGTCGGGGTGACGAGCTCCTCCTCCGCCCCCGCGGAATATACGGGGGCCCCCTTGAGGAGCTCGGCGACGGCCGGCGGCGGGACGGGGAGGATGCCGTGGGACGTCCTGACGAAACCCGAACCGACGTTCAGCGGGGAGCAGAAGACGGTTCCGATGCCCAGGCTCTCGAGGAGCCAGCAGGTCCCGAGGACGTCCACGAGGGCGTCGTCGGCCCCGGCTTCGTGAAGGTGGACGGAGCGGAGCGGGCGGCCGTGGACCTTCGCTTCCGCCTCGAACAGCCTCCGGAAGATCTTCCGGCCCCGGTCCTTGACGGCCGCGGGGAACGGGCTCCGGGTGACGAAGCGCTCCACGTCGGCCAGGGTCCTTTCCACGGGCCTCTTGCGCTCGACGAGGACGTCGACCTTGAGGGCGCGCAGATGGGACCGTTCCGTCTCCCGGACGGCGATCCGGACGGGGAGCCTGAGCCGGCCCATCGCCTCGATGAAGCGTTGCGGGTCGGCCCCCAGATCAAGGAGCGCCCCGAGGATCATGTCCCCGCTCAGCCCCGACGACGCGTCGAAATAGACATAATTCATGATCGTTCCTCGGGCCGGTCGGGCTCATCCGTGTCGTTCCCTTCGCATCCGGCCTTTCGTCCTAGGATAGCGCAAGGCCATCCCCAAGTCCAGCCGCCGGCGCTTGACTTGCCGTTTCAATGCGGATATATCATTAGTCTCGAACGAGGAGGAAAAATGGCCCTTTCGAAAGACGCGACCCCCGGCGCGGAGATCGGCATTCTGGGCGGGACCGGTCTCTACGAGATCGACGGCATCCGCGACGTCCGGGAGGTCCCGCTTCACACGCCCTTCGGCAGCCCGTCGGACGCGTTCATGGTCGGGACGCTGGAGGACCGGCGCGTCGCGTTCCTCAGCCGCCACGGCCGGGGCCATCGCTTCCTGCCGGCCGAGGTCAACTACAGGGCCAACGCCTTCGGCTTCAAGATGCTCGGCGTCCGGAAGGTCATCTCCGTGAGCTCGGTCGGGTCGCTCAAGGAGGAGGTCCGGCCCCGGGACATCCTGCTCGCCGACCAGTTCTATGACAGGACCCGGCGCGCGAACACGTTCTTCGGGGACGGGATCGTCGCCCACATCGGCTTCGCCCGGCCGGTCTGCCCGGACCTCTCCCGCGCGCTTTACGACATCGGGACCGGGCTCGGCCTCCGGATGCACCTGGGCGGCACATATATCTGCATCGAAGGGCCGGCCTTCTCGACGATCGCCGAGTCCCGGACCTACAGGTCCCGGGGCTGCGACGTCATCGGCATGACAGGGGCCACCGAGGCCAAACTGTTCCGCGAGGCTGAGATCTGCTACGCCACCCTCAACCTCGTCACCGACTACGACGTCTGGCGCGACGAGGGGGAGACCGTCAGCGTCGACCTCATCATGGAGAACCTCAAGCTCAACATCGAGAACGCCAAAGCCCTGGTCCGGAAGGCCGTGGTCGCCCTCCCGGAGGGCTCCGACGGGGCCTGCGGGTGCGGCGACGCCCTCCGGGGCTCCATCGTCACCAATCCGGCCTTCATTTCCCGCGAGACCCGGGACCGGCTCAGGCCCCTCATCGGGAAGTACCTGCCATGAGGAGGCACCCATGAGCCTGGTCATCGTCGGTTCCCTGGCCTTCGACACCATCGAAACGCCGACGGAGCGCCGGGAGAGGATCGTCGGCGGTTCCGGGACCTATTGCGCCCTGGCCGCGAGCTTCTTCACGAAGCCCCGCGTCGTCGGCGTCGTCGGCCGCGATTTCCCGAAGAGGACTCTGGATTTCCTGCGGTCGCGGAAGATCGACCTCAAGGGCGTCGCGGTGAAGTCGGGCAAGACCTTCCACTGGGAGGGCCGCTACGGGGAGGACCCCAATCAGAGGACGACGGTCCGGACGGACCTCAACGTTTTCGCCGACTTCAAGCCATGCCTCCCGCCCGCGTACCGCTCCGCGGACATCCTCTACCTGGCCAACATCGATCCGGACCTCCATGGGCCCGTCCTCGCCCAGGCGAAAAAGCCGCGGCTCGTGGCCATGGACACGATCCGGTACTGGATCGAGACCAAACCCGACGCCGTCGTCCGGGAGCTCGGTCGTGTCGACATCTACTTCGCCAACGACGAAGAGGTCAAGCTTCTGGCCGGGGACGGCAACCTGGTCCGGGCGGGAAAGAAACTCCTGAAATATGGCCCGTCCCTCATCGTCGCCAAGAAAGGCGAGCATGGAGCCCTCATCTTCGGCCGGGACTTCGTCTTCGGCGTCCTCGCCCGGCCCTGCGACGAGGTCGTCGATCCGACCGGGGCCGGCGACAGCTTTGCCGGCGGGTTCCTGGGGCACCTGGACAGGGTCCCGCGGGCGACGGGCAGGGAGCTGCGGCGTGCGGCCGTCTACGGGAGCATCATCGCTTCGTTCGTCATCGAGGACTTCGGCGTCGACCGGTTCCTGACGCTCCGGCCGGAGGAGATCGACGCCCGCTATCGGGAATTCCGCAAGCTCGTATCTTTCTGACGGCAGGGGAGGGGGACATGCCGGACGTGAAGATGCCCATGGAACCGTTCCGTATCAAGGTCGTGGAACCGCTCTCTCAAACGACGCGGAAGGAGCGCGAGGAGCTCCTCGCGCGGGCGGGATTCAACGTCTTCCAGGTCCCTGCCGACAAGGTCCTCATCGACCTCCTCACGGATTCCGGGACGTCGGCCATGAGCGACGACCAGTGGGCCGGCATGATGACGGGAGACGAATCCTACGCGGGCTGCCGGAACTTCTTCCATTTCGAGGCTTCGGTCAGGGACATCTTCGGATTCGCCCACGTCATCCCGACCCATCAGGGGCGGGCCGCCGAGCGCATCCTGTTCGAGACCCTCCTCCGCAGGGGCGATTTCGTCCCGAGCAACATCCATTTCGACACGACGCGGGCGAACATCGAGGTCCGGGGCGCCCGGGCCGTCGATCTGGCCGTCCGGGCGGCCTACGACCCCGACTCCCTCGCCCCGTTCAAGGGCGACATGGATGTCGCGAAACTCAAGGCCTTCATCGAGGCGAAGGGAAAAGCGCGCGTCCCCCTCGTCATGATGACCGTCACCAACAACAGCGGCGGGGGCCAGCCCGTTTCGATGAAGAACATCCGGGAGGCGAGCCAGGTTTGCCGCCGCCGCGGGATCCCCCTTTTCTTCGACGCCTGCCGCTTCGCCGAGAACGCCTTCTTCATCAAGAAGCGGGAGAAGGGCTACGCCGGGAAATCCATCCTGGAGATCGCCCAGGAGATGTTCTCCTACGCCGACGGGGCGACCATGAGCGCCAAGAAGGACGCCCTGGTCAACATCGGCGGCTTCGTCACCTGCGACAGCGACGCCCTGGCGGAGAAGCTCAAGAACGCCCTCGTCCTCGGCGAGGGGTTCCCGACCTACGGGGGCCTGGCCGGCCGCGACCTCGAGGCCGTCGCCCGAGGGCTCCGGGAGGTCCTGGACGAGCGCTACCTCGAGCATCGCACGGCCCAGATCGCCTACCTGGGCGCCCTCCTCGAGGCCGGCGGGGTGCCCTTCGTCCGGCCCACGGGCGGGCATGCCATCTACGTTCTGGCCGACAGGTTCCTGCCCCATATCCCGCGTCACCAGTACCCGGCCTGGGCGCTGACCGTCGCCCTTTATCGCGAGGCCGGGATCCGGGCCGTCGAGATCGGCGGGGTGATGTTCGCCAGGAAAGAGGTCCGGACGGGCCGGGAGATCTTTCCCGAACTCGAACTCGTCCGGCTGGCCGTTCCGCGCCGCGTCTATACGGCGTCCCACCTCGCTTTCGTGGCCGAGTCGCTCGTCGAGCTCCTGGCGAACCGGGACAAGGTCCGGGGCCTGAGGATCGTCCGGGAGTCGCCGTTCCTGCGCCATTTCACGGCCCGGCTCGAAGAGATCTGAAGGGCCGCGGGGAGGTCCTGAGGGCGGCGTCCGGCCATCATTCCTGTTGATTTTTCCGTTTTCGTGTGATATCCAAGAACCAACAAGGGGAATATGAAGAGGCAGATCATCGCCCTCGTGGCGTTGGCGTGGGCGGGGCAGGCGGTCGTTTCCGCGCGGCCCGCGCCCGAAAGCATGCTGATCGAACATACCCCTGTCGCGTCCTATCGGACGGGGGAAAACCTGACCATCGCTGCGCGGGCCCCGGGGGCCCGGGGGATGAAGGTCCTTTTCCGTTTTCCCGGCGTCGATGCGTTCCAGGTCCGGAAGATGATCCGGGGCGCCGGCGACGATTTCACCTATGCCCTCGACACCCGCGAGGTCACGGGGGCATCCTTCGATTATTACGTAGAGGCGGAGCGCAAGGGCGAGATCGCGTTCCTTCCGGCGGGAGCCCCGGCCGCCTTCTTCACGGCCGCCGGAGAGGGCGGCCCGGCGCCCGAGGTCCCGGACGACCTGCCCTCTCCCGCTCCGGCCGAGGGAAAGGTGACCTGGCCGGTCTCCCTGACAGGGACGGCACAGGCCGTCCTTCATGAGAAGGACGAGTCGGCCACGCCCAAGGACCTTCCGGTGGCCGGGAACGTCCGCCTCGCCGCGGATTACCGGAAAGGGGATACGAACGTCGTCTTCGACAGCACGTTCAATTACTCCAATACCCCCGTTCCGGGGGAAAAGAACATCGACCTTTCCAACATGGCCGTATCCGTCGTCCATGACCGGCACTCGCTCAAGGCCGGCGACGTCAACATCACGGAGTCGGAGTTCACGGTCCAGGGCCTCGGCCGCCGGGGCCTCGAGTACGCCTACAGCGACGCGAAGGCCTCGGTCCACGTCTTCGACATCAATTCCCAACAACCCCGGGGCTTCGACGGCTTCGGGGTCCCGAGGGCCGCCCTGAACATCTTCGGCGGCGCGGTCGGCTATAAGTTCCTGAAGGACGCCGTCTCCCTGAAAGCCGTCTACCTCTCCGGGAAGGACGACCCCACGCGCGGCATCAACGTATCGGAATCCTATTTCAACGCCCGCGGGCGCAAAGGGAACGTCTTCGCCCTCGTCGAGGAGACGAGCCTCTTCCGGAACAAGGTCACCCTGGGGGCGGAGTACGCCCGAAGCGACTTCGACGGCGACATCTCCGACACGACCGCATCGCGGCGGGACAGCGCCTGGCGGGTCGGCGGGACCTTCCGCTCGGGGATCGTCCAGGCGGGCGCCGTCTACAGGTTCATCGGCGGGGCCTTCAATCCCATCGGCTTCCAGTACTTCGCGAACGATCGGCGGGGGCTGGAGGCCAACGTCGGCCTGTCCAAGGGCCGGTTCAGCCTGTCGGGAACGTTCCAATCCATGCAGGACAACGTCAAGGACGACGCGGAGCGGGACACCACGGCGAACACGAACGGGAACCTCAGCTTCATGTGGACCGTCTCCGACAAGGTCTCCCTGAATCTCGGCTACCAGAGGAGCGAGCAGGACACGTCCCGGGAGAACGCGACGCCCCTTTTCCCCCAGGACAGCAGGACGGAACAGGTCTCGGGCGCCGTGATGGTCAGCTTCAGCCCTTCGGCGAGCCTGAACCTTCAGCTCGCCAACGCCACCGCGTCGAGCAAATCCTCGCCCCCGTGCAACAACACGGGGCTCAATCTGAACCTCGGCGGGGCGTTCCGCGTGGGGTCGATCCTTTCCATTTCTCCGACCCTGGGCTACGCCAACGCCAAAAACAGGTTCACCGGGGAGCGTCAGCTGACGTATAATTCTTTCCTGAGCGCCGAGGTCACCATCGTTCCCGAATGGTTCACGACCTCCCTCCAGGGCGGATACTCCCGGTCCGACAACGGCTCGATGGGGACGACGGACGCCCTCAATGTCTCGGGCATGCTCAGCCTCCAGATGAAGAAGCTGATCAAGGCCGGTACGACGACCCTGTCCTTGAGGGGCAATTACGGCCGGACGAAGATGACCGGGTATTCGAACACGGTCTCCGCGATCCTGGCCCAGTGCGATTTTTCGTTCTAGGAGCGGCAAGACATCATGACGTCCAAAGGAAGGAGCGGGGGAAAGGCGGGGAGGGCCCTGGCCGTCGCGGCGGCCCTGGGGCTCCTGGTCGCGGCCGCGCCGCTCTTCGCGGACAGCATCAACTATAACCCCGCGTCGCCGAACGTCGATCAGAACGTGAGCTTCCAATACATGCCGACGGGAGGGGTCAAGAACTCGATCCGCTGGAATTTCGGCGACGGCACGGTCTTTCTATCGCCGGGCGGGGTCCTGACGGCGTCGCATGCCTATGCGGCCGCCGGCACCTATACGGTCCAGGCCCAGGTCCAGCTGGTCGGTTCCGTCGCCCCCGTGATCCGGGCGACGGTCCGGGTCGTCGAGCGCCGATCCGTCACCTTCACCCCTCCGAGCCCGTCGATCGGCCAGCCCGTGAGCCTTCGTCGCCAACAATTTCCTGTCGGCCTCGCTCCAGTGGGATTTCGATGATGCGGCCCCTTTCACCGGCGGGCCCCGCCAGGCTCACGCGTTCGGGACGGCCGGGACGCACAGGGTCGTCGTCAGGGACTGGGACGGCCGATCGTCGGCCTCCATCGTCGCGACGCTCACCGTCGGCAATTCCCGGGTCCCGTCGATCACGTTCAGCCCCGCGGAGCCCCGGGTCAACGAGCCCGTGGAGTTCCGGGCGGTCGATTTCACCTCGACCTCGCTCATCCGCTGGGATTTCGGGGACGGTGCGGTCGAGAACGACACGAGCCCTCCCGTCGTCGCCCACGCCTACCGCGGTCCGGGGGCCTTCGTCATCCGCGCGTTCGACGGCGGGTCCGGTGCGCCGACCGCCCAGGTCACGATCAGGGTCCTTCCGGAACGCCTCATCGCGTTCAGCCCGGAGGACCCGCGGGCCGGAGAGGAGATCACGTTCCGGGCCTTGAACTTCAGCTCGACCACGCTCGTGCGCTGGGATTTCGGAGACGGGACGGTCGAGAACGACACGAGCCCGCCCGTCGTCACCCATGTTTATCCCGGTCCGGGAGCGTATTCCGTCAGCGCGTTCGACGGCGGCGGGGCCGCCCGGTCCGCCCGGACCGAGGTCCGTGTTCTGCCGGAGAGGCTCATCACGTTCGCTCCTCCGGACCCGCGGGTCGGGGAGGAGATCACCTTCCAGGCGCACAATTTCCGGTCGCCGACCCTGCGTTGGGACTTCGGCGACGGGACCCTTGTATCGGCCGGGACCCGGGTCGCCCACGCGTTCCTGACGGCGGGGCCCTGGACGGTCAGGGCCTATGACCGGAGCGGCGCGGCCGAGGTGGCCAAAGCCCTGACCCTCACCGTCGCCCCGGCCCAGGGGCCGCGGGCCAAGTTCGCCGTCTCCTTCATCGCCCTCCGTTTCGAGGACGGAAAGTCCTACAAGGTCGTTCCGCGGCAATTCGACGCGCTGACGGCTTTCGCCGAGATCAAGTTCGAGGGCACGGGCGTTCTCCAGGCCCAGTGGCTCGTCGACGGGATGCCGTTCAAAACGGTCTTCACGAACCTGTCGTTCGCGGGAAGCACGATCATCGATTCCGGCAGGGTCCCGGGCCTGCCGTCCCTCATGCCCGGGCTCCACGAGGTCTCGCTCAGCCTAATGCAGCCGCGGGCCGAGTTCGCCGTTCCGGTCATCCGGTATTTCGTAACGGCGGACGCGGAGCCCCGTCCCGCCGTGGACTTCCTTCTGGACGGCGCGGTAACCATCGACGGCGCGGGTCTCGGGGGGGACGAGGACACGATCGAGGCGCCCGTCGGGGAGCACTTTCCTCCTCAAGGGGTGGGTCCGGAACGAGAGCGTCGCCGCGGTCTCCTTCGCCCTGCTCCGGGTCTTTCTCGACGACACGCTCGTCGACCAGAAGATCATCCTTGACCTCAAGCCCGGGGAGGAAAGGCGGTTCGAATCGTCCGTTCTCAATCCGACGGCGGGCCGGAAACGGCTTCTCCTCGCCCTTTACGACATCTCGCAGGCGCCCTGCCGCGATCCTCTACATCCGGGAGCTGTCGGTCGTCCCGCCCAGGTAAGGGCGAGACGGGCCGGGCAAGCGAGACGAGAGGTCGGGCCTCCGGCCGTTCCTGTTCTTGTCGAAGGGAACCCCTGCGCGAGCTTATTATCTCGCCCGCCTCGTTACTTGATCCTGTAGAACCACATCAGCGGCAGCCAGAGCGATGTTCCGTAGGGCAGGTTCCGGTTGTTGACCAGGACCTCCGTATCGTCCCAGGCGCCGACGAGGTTGAAAAGTTCGAAGAGGTCGTCGACCTCGGCGGGGGTGAAGGCGGCCGAATGCCGGAGCCATTCGCCGCTCCCTTCCTCGGTGTAGTCGGAGCTCCGGCGGGCGATCTCCAGGGCGCGCTCGTAGTTCAGGGCGGCCTTGACGCCGAAGACGACGGTGATCCGGAATACGGGGGCCTGTGCCGAGGGCTGGAGGATGTCGGCCAGTTTCTCTTCCGAAGCGCGGTCGGACATGGCTCAAGTCTAACGGAACGACCGCCGATTTTCAAGGCCCCCGGCGGCCGGCGCTCGACGAGCGGCGACGGAGGAGGGAAGCCGGCTTACTCCGTTCTCAGATCGATGCTCCCGATCCCGGCGTCGACCTTCATCCGGATGGAGCCCGTCCGTCCGGCGTCCGTCCGGCCGAAGGCCTCGTTCACGTACCGGTGTCCGTCCTTGACGAATCCGTGGGCGCTCACGGAGCCGATGCCGCCGTCGACCTCGACCCGGACGCCGATGTCGCGGGGCAGGATGACCGTCGCGCTGCCGACCCCCCCGTGGACCCGGACCTCGAGGTCCCGCGTCCTCGGGCCGGTCAGGTCGAGGCGCAGCTCGCCGACGCTCAGGTCGACATCCAGGGCTTCCAGGTCGATGCCCCGCAGGTCCAGGCGGCTTTCGCCCGCCCCGAGCTTGACGTCGAGGTCGATGGGCAGGGCCCCGGACAGGCGGATGTCCCAATCGTTGCGGCGATGCCCGAAGAAGAGACCGTGGCCCTTCCGCTGGCGGACCGAGAGCCGGCCCCGGTCGCCGACGACCCGATAGTCCAGCTCAGGCACCCAATACTTCCTATTGGTCGTGAATTCCGCTTCCATCAGCGCGGACGCCCCGCCCGATAACCTGAGCTCCCCGGCCCCCATGCGGACCGAGACCGAGGCCGCCGTGGCGCCCCCGGATTCTACGGTCCGGGACTCGGTTCGCGTCTCCCGGGCCTCCTCGCAGGCAGAAAACGCCAGGCCGAGCCCGGCCGCCGCCAAGACAAGAGCCATCATTCTCATCTTCATGCGCTTCGTTCTCCTACTTCGAGGTACGAATTCTCCGGGGAAAAGTTCCCTGCCCCGGCGGCGGGAGTGAAGACGGCACCGGACAGGGTCCGCCCGGCGCCGTCCGCGGGCCGCGAGCTACTTGCGTCCGTTGCCGTTGAACGCCGTGATGTCCAGGAACCCGTGCCCCGAGAGGTTGAACAGGAGGACGCGCTCCCGGCCTTCCTTCTTCGCCGCGAGCGCCTCATCGATGACGGCGGCGATGGCATGCGAGGACTCGGGAGCGGGGAGGATGCCTTCGGCTTTCATGAAGAGCGTCGCCGCGGCGAAGACCTTGTCCTGCGGGTAGGCCCTGGGGGTGACGAGCCCCGACTTGACGAGGTGGCTGACCAGGGGCGCCATCCCGTGATAGCGGAGCCCGCCCGCGTGGATGGGGGGCGGGACGAAGTCCATCCCGAGCGTGTGCATGTACAGGAGCGGCGCCATGCCGATGCTGTCCCCGCTGTCGTAACGGAGCTCGCCCCGCGTCAGGGTCGGGCAGGATTCGGGCTCGACGGCCACGAATCGGGTGTGCTTCCCTTCCTTGAGGTTCCTCCGGACGAAGGGGAAGGAGATGCCGGCGAAGTTCGAACCTCCGCCGACGCACCCGATGATCGTATCGGGCTCGGCGCCGAGCTCGGCCATCTGCTTCTCGGCCTCCAGGCCGATCACCGTCTGGTGCAGAAGGACGGCGTCGAGGACCGAGCCGAGGGCGTACTTGACCCCGGGGCTCTTGACGGCCTCTTCCACGGCCTCCGAAATGGCGATGCCGAGGCTCCCGGGGTGGTTCGGGTCCCTGGCGTAGAACGTCCTCCCCGCGTCCGTCGTATCGCTCGGGCTCTCGCGGACCGTGCCGCCGAACATCTCCATGAGGATGCGGCGGCCGGGCTTCTGGCGGTAGCTCGAGCGGACCATATAGATCCTCGTTTCGATCCCGAACTTCGAGCCGGCGTAAGCCAGGGAGGAGCCCCATTGGCCTGCGCCGGTCTCGGTCGTCAGGGTCGTTATGCCCTCCTGCGCCGCCAGCCAGGCCTGCATGATGGCCGTGTTCGTCTTGTGACTGCCGACGGGGCCGACGCCCTCGTATTTGTAGAAGATGCGGGCGGGCGTGTCCAGGTATCTTTCGAGCCCGACGGCGTGGATGAGCGGGGTCGGACGGAAGATCGAATAGGCCTCGAGGACGTCCGGGGGGATCGGGATCTCCCGTTCCGTCGCGCCCTCATGCCTGATGAATCCCTTGGAAAAGAGCCCTTCGAGGTCCGAGGGGACCAGCGGTTTCCGGGTCACGGGATGGAGGGGAGGTTCCGGCGGGGTCGGGAGGTCCGCCTTGATATTGTAGTAATGCGTCGGCAGGTACTCGGATCTTCGTGATGCGAATCGTGACATGATAATTCTCCTTGAACGAATTTCAACCTCGGGATCTGGGTCGGGTGCGGAAAAGGACGTATTACAGGGCGCGGGAGGGCGCCCACCAATACCAGGAAAGGAGGGCCGAAACGGATAGAGGTCCGGCGACGAATTCGCGAACGCTCTTTCCGTTACACATCGGTCGTGAATTATACGGAGGCCGCTTCCCCTTGTCAAGAGAAATGATGGTCGAGCCGTGTCCCGCGCGACGGCGGGCTTGAAATCGCCGCGAGAAGTCATAGAATGAAGGACGCCATGACCGAGATCTATCCGTTGCGGATGGGGCACTGCCACGTCGCTCTCCTGGGCACGGCCAAGGGATTCATCCTGGTCGATACCGGCGTTCCCGGGACGCTCCGGACCCTGACGGGCGAACTCAAGCGGCAGGGGATAGCTCCCCGGGAACTGCTTCTCGTCGTTGTCACCCACGCCCACTATGATCATACCGGCTGTCTGGCCGCGATCCGCCGGCTTTCCGGTGCCGAGGTCCTGGTCCACGTCTCCGAAAAGGAGCCCCTCGAGAGAGGAACGAACGCGCCCGCGCGGGGGACCCGGCTCCTGTCGAAGGCCGTCTTCTGCGTGGTCGGGGCCCTGTTGTCGAGGAGATCGTACGAGGCGACCGTCCCGACGATCCTCGTTGAAGACGCCTTCGACCTCGGGGCGTTCGGCATCGCGGGCAGGGTCCTCCATACTCCGGGACATACGGCGGGCTCGCTCTCGGTCGTCCTCGATTCCGGAGAGGCCTTCGTCGGCGACGCCTGTTTCAACGTGCCGCTCGTCAGCAGAAGGTCCGTGTTCCCGCCGTTCGCCGTCGATGTTCCGGCCCTCCTCGGCAGTTGGGAGAGGCTTCTCGAGACCGGGGCGCAACGCTTTTTCCCGGCGCACGGAAGGCCTTTCGGCAGGGAAAAGTTGGTCCGTTCACTGGCCCGGCATAAAGCATGAAGAAACAAAGCTTCTTCCGCACGGCCCCGTTCATCCTGGCCATGGGCCTGGTCTCCGGCCTTTCCGCTCCGGAGCGGGCGGCCGCCGACGACCGATCCGCGCGCGGCGGCGCCGGATACTTCATGTTCGGGGGGAGCTTGCCCGAACTTGACGGCTTGAATGCGGCCCTTGAGCTCGGCGGCTATTCCCGGTTCCCAACCTCGTTCCTCACCGTGGGCGGCGGCGGCCACGCCTTCATCGGCCGTCTCGTCCTGGGCGGGGAAGGGCAGGCTCTTATGGAAAGAGGGGAGGGGAACGCGGGGTGGAAGACGGTCCTCTCCGGCGGCTGCGGATTCTTCGACGCCGGCTGCGTCGTCTATTCGGGGAACGGGCTCGTGATCTATCCCCTCGTCGGCGTCGGCGCCGGATCCCTGAACATCGCGGATAACGGGCCGCGGGTCGGCCTCGTTCGAGGAAATCCTCGCGGATCCGGGCCGGAGCGCGCGGCTCCAGACGAGCGGGTTCCTGATGCAGGTCGCCGTCGGCGCCGACCGGTGGCTCGGGCCCGCCCGGCCGAACGGCCGCCGCGGGATCTTCATCGGTGTCCGGGCGGGGTACGTGCTCGCTCCCGTCGACGGATCATGGGAGCTCGAGGGAATGGAGGCCTTGGGGGGGCCCAAGGCCGGATGGACGGGCCCTTATGTCAGGATCTCGATCGGCGCCGGAGGCCGGGTTCAATAAAGGCGTTTGCCGGGCAGGGCGTTCCAGGCCTCGAACAGCTCGAGGCAATCCGTCCGCAGAAAATCCCCGAAGATCGCGATAGGGCTCCGGCCCAGGGTCTTGAGCCGGCGGTTCGAGATCTCGAGCTCGTGGAAGCCGGTCCTCCCGGCGTCGGCGATGTTCGTCCCGTAAACGATGGTCCCGATGCGCGCCCAATGGACGGCGCTGAAGCACATGGGGCAGGGTTCCGTCGTGGAATAGATGACCGAGCCCGACAGGTCGTGGGTCCCGAGCCTGCGGCAGGCCCTGCGGATGGCGTTGACCTCGGCGTGGGCCGTGGCGTCGTTCCGGAGCACGGTGTTCCTGGCGACGGCGAGGACGGTCCTGTCCCGGACGATACAGGCTCCGAAGGGCCCGCCGTCGAGCGATCTCAGGTTCTTCCGGGCCTCACGGATGGCCATTTCCATGAAAGCCCTGTCCGGCGTCCCGGTCATGCGCTCCTCCTTCTTCCCCCCCTTCCTCATTCTGGCACGGCGGGGCCGGAGCGTCAACGGGAAGGCGGGTGCCGGGGCGGGAGACCGCTTGAACTCGGCGGGCGATTCTGGTTAAATGAAAACACGATGAGATTCCCGAGGGTTCTCCTCCCTGTCTTCCTGATCCTCGGGTTCGCCCTCGCCGCCCCCGCACCGGGACCCGTCCATCTCGTGCGGATCGAAAAAGGGGCGCCCGGGCTAGCGTCGCTGTTCCGAAGCCGGGGGCTCGACGTCGCCCAGGAGCTCGCGACCTGCTTCATCGGCCGGCTGGACCGGGAAGATATCTCGTTCCTGAGAGGCGCCGGGGTCCGCGTCACGCTTCTCGATCGCGATATCGCGGGCACGACCTATTATCTCGTCCGGTCCGATACGGGCGAGGCCCCCGCGGCGTTGTCCGGGAGGGGGAAGGTCGTGGCCCTCGAGCCGGGCCGGATCCTGTTCTGGACGCCTTCCGGCGACGGTGCGGCGTCCATCCCGCCGGGGCTCGCCCGGAAACCGCTCGCGGCCGCGTCCATCACTTCCTATCTAAGGAGCTACCCGGCCCCCACCGTCCCGACGAGCGCCGTCGCATCCAACCCGATCGTCGGGACCATCGTCGATTCCGTCTCCCGGGAAAACCTGGAAGCCCTGATCCGATCCCTTCAGGAATTCGGCACCCGGCTGACCGGCTCGCCCGCGTGCGAAGCGGCGGAGAACTTCGTCGCTGATTATTTCGGAAAGCAGGGGCTCGAGGCCGCCGTCCGGGAGTCCGCGATGGAGAACGGCAAGGCCGTCGTCGGGGAACTCGAGGGCAGGACCTTTCCTGACGATGTCGTCATCGTCTGCGCCCACCTGGATTCGACGTCCCCGGAGCCCGAGACCCTGGCCCCCGGGGCCGACGACAACGCGAGCGGGACGGCCGCGGTGATGGAGGCGGCCCGCATCCTGGCCCGCCACCCGACGGATTACACGGTCCGATTCATCACGTTCACGGGCGAGGAACAAGGCCTCTACGGGAGCCGAGGCTACGCCCTCGGGGCCCGCTCGGCCAGGGAGCGTATCGTCGGCGTCGTCAACCTCGATATGATCGCCTTCGCCGACCGGACCCCCGAGGATCTCGAGATCTTCGTGAATGCCGCGTCCGAGTGGATGGGATATCGGATCGCCCGGGATGGGGCGGATTATGCGGGCCTGTCCGTCAGGACGCGTATCGATCCCGCCATGGTCTACTCCGACCATGCCTCGTTCTGGGACACCGGCTACGCCGCCCTCCTGGCCATCGAGGACGAGCCGCTCCGAAACCCGTATTATCATACGATCGGGGACACACTGGACACTCTGAACCTCGATTTCTGCGCCCAGGCGACGAAAGCGGCGCTGGCGACGACGGCCATCCTCGCCCAGCCCGTTCGGACGGGCCCCGCGCCGCCCGAAGGGCTCCGGGCGCAATCCGCGTTCTTCAGCGCGATCCTCGGCACGCGGAAGAACATCTACCTGCGGTGGAACAATTCGGTCGGCCTTGCGGGCTTCAACGTTTACAGGACGGAGATCCCCCACGGGTTCTACGAGAAGGTCAACGAACAGCCCGTTCAGGGAACGACCTTTGCCGACAGGGGCGTCTCGAGCGCCGCCACATATTATTATGCCGTCACGGCCGTCGACCGGCCGGGATCGAGAGCAATCTCTCCCAGGAGGTCGAGGTCCTGTCGCTGCCGCCGAAGCAGACTCGCGATTGACGGCCGGGCTGGGGCGGGGGGATGGATCTCATCGATGATTTCCGCATCGTCGAATAGCGCGAACGGCTTGACAATGACGGGGCGGCTCCTTATTATAGTACCGTGAAAACTAAAAGAGTATTATCGGTACCCGAGGCCGATCCATCAGGGAGCGAGGCCCTTCGCAGGCGTATCGTCGCCGAGTCGCGAGAGCTTTTTCTCCAACGCGGCTTCGTCCCGGTCACGACCGGGGAGATCGCGGAGCGTCTGGGCATCAGCAAGGCCACGCTGTACAAGCACTTCTCCAGCAAGGACGAGATCCTCAAGGCCGCCGTCGACACGATCAAGGCCGATGTTCTGGCCGGGGTCGAGGCTCTCGTGGCCGACGCCTCCGTCGATTTCCTCGGGAAGCTTGTCGGGCTGATGACCTTCATGGGGGACTGGCTCTCCAGGCTCGGCCGTGTCCTGGCCGGCGATCTGAGGCGGAACGCCCCCGAAGTCTGGGAAGACATCGACCGCTTCCGCAGGGAGAGGATCCTGGTGAACTTCACGGCGCTCCTCGAGGCCGGTGTCGCCGAGGGCGTCATCCGTGCCGACATCGACCGCGAGCTCGTCCTCCGGATGGTCCTCGGCCTCGTCCAGAACTTCATCAACCCGGACGCGCTCCTCGAATTCCGGCGATCGGCTCGGGAGGTTTTCGAGACGCTCTTCAAAGTGGTCTTCGAGGGCATCCTCACCGGCCGGGCCCGCGTGGAGCTCGCCGGCCGGAAGCCCGATCCGTTCGGAACCATCAAGGAGGTCCCGTTATGAGAACATCCACCGGCGGCCGCGCGCGGGCCGCAGTCCTGTCGCCGCCCTCGCCGCGGAAGCCGTCGTCATCGGCGCCTGCTCCGGACCGAGGCAGGTCCGGGGGATCGAAGGGTCCGGCACCATCGAAGCCCGCGAGGTCAACGTGGCCTCCCGGGTGAGCGGGCAGGTTCTCGAGATCCGGGCGGAAGAGGGGAGCCGGGTGGGGAAGGGGGACATCCTCGTCCTCATCGACCACGAGACCCTCGACATCCAGCTCCGCCAGGCCGAAGCCGGGACGGACCTCGCCGAAGCCCAACTCGCGCTCCTCAGGAAAGGCGCCCGGGCCGAGGACATCCGTCAGGGCGAAGAGGCCCTCAGGCAGGCCGGGGCGAACCTCAAGGTCGCCGCGGACGATGCCGGCCGGATGCGCGAGCTCGCCGCCCGGGGCAGTGTGACCCCGAAGCAGAGGGATGACGCCGAGGCCCGCCTCGTCGTTGCCCAGGCCCAGGAAGCCTCCGCGAGGGAAGCGTTGTCCAGGCTCAGGCGGCTTGCCCGGCCCGAGGAGATCCGGGCCGCCGAAGCGCGCCTCGCGCAGGCTGCGGCCGCCGTCGACCTCCTCGGCAAGGCCATCGCCGACAGCACGATCGTATCGCCCGTGGCCGGGATCGTGACCCGGCGCGCCGTCGAAGCGGGCGAGCTCGTCTCCCCCGCGACGACGGTCCTGACGGTCTCCGAACTGGATCGGGTCCACGTCATGCTCTTCGTCACGGAAAAGGAGCTCGGCCGCGTCCGCCTGGGCCAGGAGGCCGACGTGGCCATCGACGCGGCGCCCGGGCGCGTCTTCAAGGGCCGGGTGACCTACATTTCCCCGGAAGCCGAGTTCACGCCGAAGAACATCCAGACCAAGGAGGACAGGGTCAAGCTGGTCTTCGGGGTCAAGGTCGAGATCCCCAATCCGGACGGCGCCCTCAAGCCGGGCCTCCCCGCCGACGCGGTGATCGTCGCCGACGGACGGTGACCGGATGAACGAAGCAGGGAAGGCCCCGTCGGACGTCCCGGTCATCGAGACGGCCGGGCTGACCAGGGACTTCGGAGGCCGCCGGGCCGTCGACGGCCTCGACCTCGTCGTCCGCAAAGGCGAGATGTTCGCCCTGGTCGGCCCCGACGGAGCCGGGAAGACGACGACCATCCGGATGCTTTGCGGCATCCTCAAGCCCTCGGGCGGGCGGGTCTCCATCCTCGGCCGCGACCTCGCCCGGGAGGCGTTCGCCGTCAAGAGCGACATCGGCTATCTCTCCCAGAGGTTCAGCCTCTACGGGGACCTGACCGTCGATGAGAATATCGCCTTCTTCGCCGAGATCCACGGCGTCGGGCGCTACGCTTCCCGGCGCGAGGAGCTCCTCGAATTCTCCCGCCTGACACCGTTCCGGAAGAGGCTGGCCGAACGGCTCTCCGGCGGGATGAAACAGAAGCTCGCCCTGGCCTGCACGCTCATCCATTCCCCGCGACTCCTCCTCCTTGACGAGCCGACGACCGGCGTCGATCCCGTGTCGCGCCGCGACTTCTGGAAGATCCTGTCGAACCTCCTCAAGACCGGCATCACCATCCTCATGGCCACGCCCTATCTCGACGAGGCCGAGAGATGCGCGCGGGTCGGCCTCATGAACGCCGGCCGTCTGGTGGCGGCCGATACCCCGCAGGCGGTCAAGGGGATGATGAAAGGCGAGGTCGTCGAGATCGTCTGCGGCGAGATCCGCCGCGCGTTCGGCCTCCTCAAGGGCTGGCCGGGGGCCGGGGAGGTCCAGATGTTCGGCGACCGCTTGAACCTCGTCGTCGGGGACGCCGGCCGGGACCTGCCTGCGGTCCTGGACAGGTTGCGCGAAGCCGGCATCGAGGTCCGGGACCGGAGGATCATCCCGCCCTCGCTCGAGAACGTCTTCATTTCCGTGACGGGCTCTCCGGGGCCGGCGGACAAGGAGGTGCGCCCATGAAAAGGAAGATCGCGGCGTTGTTCGTCGCGGCGGCGCTCGGAGCCGCCGTGCCTGTCGCCGCCGAAAAGAGGCCGCTGACCCTCGAGGAATGCGTCGCTCTCGGGCTGGCGAACAGCAAGGGGCTCCATGCCTCCGCCGCGGCCGTCGAGGCGTCGGCCTCGAAAGCGAGGGAGGCAGGCGCCGCCCTCCTCCCGGTCCTCAAGCTCGGAGCCGGATACACCCGTCTCAGCGAGGTCCCGCCATTCGAGGTCCATCTCCCGTTCCCGGCCGGGCTTCCTTTCCCGATGCCCGAAAAATTCATCGTTTCGCCGAACTATTTCAACAGCTATACGATGCGCCTCGGCCTCCAGCAGCCCCTGTACACGGGCGGCCGCCTCCGGGCCGGCGTCGCGGCGGCGAGGTACGGGGCGGAGGCCGCGGAGCTCGACCTGGCGAAGGACCGCGCCGAGCTCGGTCTACGCCCTTCGCGCCGGATACTGGAACTTCTACAAGGCGGGCGAATTCGTGAGGGCCCTCGACGAGAACGTGGCGCGCACCGAGGCCCATCTCGCCGACGTGCGGAACTTCTTCGATCAGGGGCTCCTGACCCGGAACGAGGTCCTCCGAGCCGAGGTCCAGCTGTCGAACGTCCGGATGGCCCGGCTGGACGCGGCGAACGCCGCGGAACTGGCCCGGACCCGTCTGGCCAGCCTTTTGGGCCTCCCGTTGGACACGGGGATCGAGGTCACCACCGAGATCGGCGAAGAGGCCGCCGCCGGCGGCCCCGAGCCCGTCGCGGAGGCGGCCGGGGAGAGGGAGGACGCTTCCCGGCTCCTCGAAAGGGCCCTCGTCCGAAGGCCCGAGCCCCGGGCCATGGACCTCAGGGTCAAGGCGGGCGAAGCGGGCGTCGCCGTGGCCAGGTCCGGATGGTATCCCCAGGTCTATCTCGCCGGGAACTATTACGACCTGCGGCCCAATCCGCGGCTCCTTCCGGCGAAGGATAAGTTCTACGCGACCTGGGACGTGAGCCTGAACATCTCCATGGACCTCTGGAACTGGGGCGCGACGGCGCGGCAGACCGAACAGGCGAAGGCCAGGCTGGCCCAGGCCCGGGACGCCCTCGGCATGGTCGAGGACGCCGTGGCCCTCGAGCTCAGGCAATGCCGGCTCGAGCTCGGCCGGAGCGAGGGCGAAGATCGGTGTGGCGCGCGAGGCTGTTGCCCAGGCCGAGGAGAACCTCCGCGTGACCCGCGAACGGTTCCGGGAAGGGGTCGCCCTCAATACCGACGTCCTGGACGCCGAGGTCCTGGCCCTTCAGGCAAAAACGAGCCTCACCCAAACGCTCGTGGATGCCGCGCTCGCCGGGGCGAGACTGCGCAAGGCTCTGGGCGAATGAGAGGCGGCCGCCGATGACGACGGAGATGTCCATCGACGTCCGGGACCTGACGAAGGTCTTCGGCAGGTTCGTCGCCGTCGATCATGTGACGTTCTCCGTCCGGCGGGGCGACATCTTCGGTTTTCTGGGGGCGAACGGCGCGGGGAAGTCCACGACCATCCGCATGCTTTGCGGCCTCCTCGGGCCGACGTCCGGCTCGGCCTCCGTGGGCGGTTTCGACGTGGCCCGAGAGCCGGACCGGGTGAAGGCGCGCATCGGCTACATGTCCCAGAGGTTCTCCCTCTACGAGGACCTGACCGTGGAGGAGAACATCACCTTCTTCGGCGGCGTGTACGGGGTCTCGGGCGGCCGCCTTCGGGAGAAGATGCCCGGGGTGCTGGAGATGGCGGGACTCAAGGGGCGCGAGCGGAGCCTGGCCCGGGAGCTTTCCGGCGGGCTGGAAGCAGAGGCTCGCCCTGGGCTGCGCCCTCCTCCACGAGCCGGAGATCGTGTTCCTCGACGAGCCGACGGGCGGGGTCGATCCCGTGTCCCGCCGGAACTTCTGGGAGCTCATCAACCGCCTGTCGGGCGAGGGGGTCACGGTCTTCGTCACGACCCATTACCTCGACGAGGCCGAGTACTGCAACGACATCCGGCTCATCCACGCCGGCCGCATCGTCGCCGCGGGCAGTCCCGGAGAGCTGAAGCGGACCTACATCAGGAATCCCATCCTCGAGGTCGAGTCCGACCGGGTCGTTGACGCGATGGAGCTTCTGCAGGGCGAGGATTGGGTGATCGAGACCTCCATCTTCGGGGCCTACCTCCACGTCAGCGTCGCGGACGAGGTCGAGGGACGGGCGCGGGTAAAGGCCGCCCTCGCCTCCGCCGGGATCGAGGTCCGGCGCATGGACAGGATCATGCCTTCGCTCGAAGACGTGTTCATCAGCCGGATCGAAGGGAGCCCCCGGTGAGGTTCTGCGGCCTGCGCGCGGTCATCCGGAAGGAGCTTCTGCAGATCGCCCGCGACCGCCGCACGCTCGGCTTCCTGCTCGGCCTTCCGGCGCTCCTGCTGGTCATGTTCGGCTTCGCCCTGAACTTCGACGTCAAGCATATTCCCCTGGCCGTCTGCGACGAGGACCGGACCGCCGCCAGCCGCGACCTGGCCGGCAACTTCACCCGGACCGAGTACTTCGACGTCGTCGCCCGGCCCGCCGAACGGCGCGAGATCGATCGCCTGATGGGCGAGGAGAAGGTCCGAGCGGCCGTCGTCATTCCCCGCGATTTCTCCCGGAACCTCCTCGCCGGGCGGGAGGCCCCCGTCCAGGTCATCGTCGACGGGGCGAATTCCATGAGCGCCTCGACGGCGGCGGGCTACATCGGGACCATCGTCCAGAACTATTCCGTCCGGGCGACGGCCCGGCTCCTTTCGGACCGGGGGCTGAGGCGCTTCCGCCTGCCCATCGAGGCCGCGACGCGGATCTGGTACAACCCCGAGCTTCGGAGCGCCAACTTCCTCGTCCCCGGGCTCATGGCCTTCATCCTGATGGTCATCGTCGTCATCTCGACCGCCTTTTCCGTCGTCCGGGAGAAGGAGCGGGGGACGATGGAGCAGATCGCGGTCTCGCCGCTCCGACCGTTCGAACTCATCGCCGGGAAGACCATTCCGTACGTCCTCCTCTCGCTCGTATCGTCGCACGCGGTCCTCCTCCTGGGCCACGTCCTGTTCGGCGTGTCCGTCCGGGGGAGCTATGTCCTCCTCCTCCTGACGATGACCCTCTTCCTCGTCGGCGGCCTGGGCCAGGGCCTCTTCATCTCGACGATCACCCGGACCCAGCAGGTCGCTTTCCAGCTGGCCATCCTGTCCACCTTCCTCCCCACGTTCATCCTGTCCGGGTTCATCTTCCCGGTGCGGAACATGCCGCCCGTCGTCCAGGCGATCACCACCGCGATCCCGGCGCGCTTCTTCCTGAGCGCGCTCCGGGGCATCGTCCTCAAGGGGGCGGGCTTCCACGCGATCCGGGAGGAGCTCCTCTATCTGGCGGGGTTCGCCGTCCTGACGCTGGGCGTGAGCACGCTCCGGATGAGGGGATCGGACGCGGACGCCGGCGGGGAAGGGCCGAAGAGGCGACGGAGGGGGCCGCGATGAGCCGGATCTCCCATATCATCCGGAAGGAGTTCATCCAGCTCCGGCGGGACCCCAAGCTCGTCCCCATCCTGTTCTTGGCGCCCCTTCTCCAGCTGCTCCTCCTGGGCTACGCCGCGAACCTCGACGTCAAGGACATCCCGATGGTCGTCTGCGACCAGGACGGGACCGCGGCGAGCCGCGCGCTCATCTCCCGGTTCATGAACTCGGGATATTTCATCCCGGCGGGGACGGTCGCGGCGCCGGGCGAGATCGACCTCGTCCTGGAGAAAGGGAAGGCCGCCATCGCCGTCGTCGTGCCGCGGGGCTTCGCGGACGAGCTCGCCGCGGGGACGCCGGCGACCGTGGGGGTCATCGTGGACGGGTCGGAAAGCCAGTCGGCGACGATCGGCGCGAGCACCGTATCGATGATCGTCTCGGCCCACGCCCAGGGGCTCGTCGCCGCGTCGCTCGACCGGCTCCGGGCGATCGGCGTCCGTCCGGTCCGCCTGACGCCCGAGGTCAGGGTCTGGTACAACCCGGAGCTCAAGAGCCGCAATTTCATGGTCCCGGGCATCCTCGGCCTCCTCCTGATGGTCATGACCATGATGCTGACCTCGATGGCCGTCGTCCGCGAGAAGGAAACGGGGACGATGGAACAGCTCGTCGTCACGCCCGTCCGACCGTTCGAGCTCATCGCCGGGAAGCTCCTGCCGTTCCTCATCATCGGCGTCGTGAACGTGGTCATGATCGTCGGCCTCATCTTCCTCCTGTTCCGCCTGCCGATGCGGGGGAGCCTCCTGCTCCTCTTCGGCCTGAGCCTCGTCTTCATGCTGACGACGCTCGGGTTGGGCCTCTTCATCTCGACCGTCTCTTCGAACCAGCAGCAGGCCATGCTGACGGCCGTTTTCTTCATGATGCCCATGATGATGTTCTCGGGGTTCGCTTTCCCCATCGAGAACATGCCGAAGATCGTCCAAGCCGTGACCTACGTCGTACCCCTCCGCTATTACTTCGTCGTCGTCCGCGGCATCTATCTGAAGGGAGTGGGGCTTCACGAGCTTTGGGGCCAGGGCCTGGCCATGCTCGCCTTCGGGGCGGCCATCCTGACCCTGAGCGTCCTGCGCTTCCGCAAGAAGGTGGGCTGAGGTCGAGGCCCGTCCGGTTGACTTCCCCGGGTTCGGTGGCCTATCATTTCGGCGAGATGAAACATCCGACAAGAGCGGGGGAGGTCGTGGCCATGGTCTTGATGACGATAGCCGTGTCGCTGCCGGGGGGGGCGGATTCGCGGGCGAGAAGCGTGGAGGACGTCTTCTCGGGCATGTCTTCGGACCGGGCGCCGGGCGCGGCGGTCCTCGTCCTCCGGGACGGGCGGGCCGTCTTCGCGCGCGGATTCGGCGTCGCCGATCTCCGGACGATGCGGCCCGTCGACGAACTGACGAACTTCCGTCTGGCCTCGGTGACGAAGCCGTTCACGGCTGCGGCCGTCGTCCTTCTCGTCAGGGAGGGCAAGCTTCGTTATGAGGACACGCTGACGTCCGTCTTCCCGGAGTTCCCGGCTTACGGCCGCGATATCACCATCCGTCAACTGCTCCAACACACGTCCGGCCTCCCCGATTACGAGAACCTCATGGCGCCGCCCGGCCCGGGCGTCCCGGTCGAGGAAGCCCAGATCACGGATGCCGGGGTGCTCGGCCTCCTCGAACGCCAAACGGCCGGGAAGTTCCCGCCGGGAACGCGATGGGAGTACAGCAACTCCGGTTATGTCATATTGGGCCTCGTCGTCGAAAAGACGTCGGGCCTGCCCTTCGGGCGGTTCCTCCGGGACCGGATCTTCGCGCCTCTCGGGATGGACGGCACCCTGGCCTATGAGCGCGGGAAGAACGAGGTCCGCGACCGGGCTTGCGGCCACTCGTTCGAGAACGGAAAATGGCGGGAGACCGACCAGAGCCCAACCTCGGCGACCCTGGGCGACGGAGGGGTCTATTCCTCACTCCGCGACATGGCCCGGTGGGACGCGGCGCTCCGCGAACGCACCCTGCTCGATGCGGCCGAGCTGGAGCGCATCATGACTCCCGTCGTCGTCCCCGAGGGCCCGCCCGTCGAGCCCGACGGGACGCCGGCGGCCTATGGGTTCGGCTGGTTCCTCAATCCCTGGAAAGGGCATGCCCGCGCCTGGCATTACGGGGAGACGATCGGCTTCCGGACGGCGATCCAGCGCTTCATCGACGACGGCGTTACGGTCATCGTTCTCAGCAATCGCGGTGACGCGGACGCGGCGGACCTGGCCCTGAAGGCGGCCGCGCCGTATCTCGAGAAAGGGACTCCCCCGGTCAAGCAAGGGAAGGAGAGGAACCGTCCCGCCCCATCCCGTCCTTAGGAACGGGATGGGGCGGGACGGGTAAGGACATTATTCGTAGACGAGGATGTCGACCCGGCGATTTTGGGCCCTGCCGTCGCGGTTGCCGTTGTCGGCGACGGGCATGGAGCTGCCGAGACTGATGGTCTCCATCCGGTGCAGGGGGATGTGGTGCTTCATGTAAAGATAGTTCATGACGGCGTCGGCCCTCTTCTTTCCGAGGTAGACGTTGACGCTCTCTTCTCCGGTCTTGTCCGTATGGCCCTGGATCTCCAGGTAGACGCCCCGGTTCAGGGTGATGAGCTGCTCGACGAACTTGTCCAGGGCGGCCTGGGCTTCGGGGGCGAGCTCGGCGCTGTCGAACTTGAACTTGGCGTCACTGCTCTTCAGGGTCTCGGTGAAGATGAGGTTGCCCCGGACCATCTTCTTGACCTCTTCGATCTTCCCGTCGACGGTGACGAACTGGGAATCGTGCTGGGTGATGAGCGAGCCGATCGAGGTCAGGCGCTCGTCGTGTTCCTTGATCCTCTTTTGGCTCTCCTCGACCGACGTCTCGACGCCCTCGACCTTCTGGTCCAGGGCGGCGATCTCCGTCTGGAAATGCTTCTTGGTGACACAGCCGGTCCCGACGACGACGAACGCCAACAGCAGGACGCCGGCGACCCCAATGATCCTTTTGTTTCTCATCGATGCCTCCTTTTGACCCGGCCTTTTCGGGCGCGGGCGATAGCTTACATATTATAGGCCACTTGGGGCCGAATTCAAAATCCCCCCATCGACCTCCCGATCCGAAGATGGGGGCCCGCGCCGTCGAACGCGTCAGTACCCCTCGCGGGCCCGGACCCGGTGCTTCCGGTTCTTCGTACCGACCTTGATCTTCGTATACCCGCCGTCCAGGCTCCCGTGCGACGTATAGCCCAGGATGTATTGGTGCCCCGTCTCCCTCCGGACCTCCTCGAGGGCCGCGGCCAGCTGCTCGGGCGTATTCGGAAAGTAGGCCTTCCCCCCGGTCGCGCGGGAGAAATATTCCAGGGAGGCGACGATCCCGGCGGACGTCAGGCCGGCGGCCCGCTTGTGCTTGCCGAGGAGCCGTTCGTCGAGCGGGATCTTGTAGCCCATCGTGTAGATGGGGACCTCCACCTGCCGGGCGATCTCGGCCGCCTGCTCCTGCGAGTACTGGCTGTCGTTCTCGATGCCGTCCGTGAGGAGGAGGAGGGCCCTCCTTTCGTGGCGTCCCCGCCTCGCGAACTCGGGGGAGGCCGCGACGGCGTCGTTCAGGGCCGTCTTGCCGTATGCCTCCGTCCGGGCCAGGACCTCGAGGAGTCCGGTCTTGTCCTCGGAATACCCCGAGGCGACCTCGACCTCTCCGTCGGCGAAAATGAGCAGGGCGGCCTCGTCCGAGGGCTTGAGCAGGTCCGAGATGAAACGGGCGAGCGCCGGGCGGCTCTCGGCCATCTTGTCCTGGAGGGCCATGCTGCCGCTGACATCGAGGAGGATGGTCAGACTCAGGGGCGCGTTGAAATCTCTGGAAAACCGGGTTATCGTCCTCGGGGCGCCGTTCTCGGTGACGGTGAAGTCCGCCTGCGTCAGATCGTTGATGTAACGGCCCCGCCCGTCCTGGACGGTGACGGCCAGCGTGACCGAGGTGACCGTGATGCCGGAGCCCTTGATCTCCTCGGGCTTTTCCTGGGCGACGAGCGGCCCGGCGGCGGCCAGGAGGGCGCAGAGCGCGGCGAACCCCGTCGCCAGCGGTCCCGTCGGCCTTTTCGTGTTCAAGACAGGTCCCTTTCTCGGAATCACTAGACTAGCATCCGGCGGGCGGGAAATCAAATTCGAGGGTCCGGACGGGAAACTCGGGGATTCGGGATTCGCACGGGGTCCCGGAAATGATGAGGGGACGCGGCCCCGCCCGGGGCCGTGTCCCCTCTGGAGCGAGATCTCTATCAGTGGAGCTTGAACATCACCGTGACCGTGAAAACGACCTCTTTGGCCTGGCCGTCCTTGATGAACGGCTCGTACTTCCACTGCTTCACGGCCTCGACGGCCGCCCGGCTGAGAGCCTCGTCGACCGACTTGAGGACCATCACCTCGCTGATGTTGCCCTTCTTGTCGGTCCTGACGTTCAGGATGACCGCTCCCTGGGTCCTGGCCTTCCGGGCCTCTTCGGGATAGACCGGCTGGACGGATTTCATGAGGCGCGGGGGCTTGACCTCGTTCCAGGCCTTCTCGGCGCCGGATTCGAACTTCGCCAGGGCTTTCTTCTGCTCCGGCGAAAGCGCGGGCGGGGGCGGAGGCGAGGGCGGGGGCGGGAGGATCTTCTCCGGCGGGCCCGTGATATGGAACGAGCAGAAATAGGGCTTCCCCAGGCGGTCCTCGAAGCCGAACACGGCCCCGTGCCCGCCGGCCAGCAGCATCTCCGTGGTCAGAACGTTCTTGGCTTTGTCCGCTTCCATCTCGTTGAAGAGGACCAGGAAGCGGTTGGGATTTCCCTCCTCCTTGAGGAGGACGACGATCATGAACGCGTTCCCGTTCAAACGGAAGTAGTGGCGGACGGTGTCGGGCGATGCCCCGCCTTCCCCGATGATGAGGTCGGCCTCCGTCAGAAGACGCGCGTCCTGAAGGTTGAACACCCTCAGGATCTGGTCCTTTTCCTTGTCGGCGCCCGACCCGGCCTTCATCTCGAGGCTGGCCGTCACGGTCGGCCGGATGTAGGAGGTGGTCACGAATTCCGGAGGCGAAAGCGTGCCCTGCCGGGCGCCCTCGAAGACCCTGAGCTTCATCTCGAGGCGGTCCGACGCCGCGAGGGACGGGGCGGCCAGCCCCGCCAGGAAGCCCAGGATCGCCCAAAGACCCTTGGTTCTCATGGTTGACTCCTTATAGCTGTCGTTCGACCCAGACATAGGTGATATCCGGGTCCTGGGTATGGAAGACGAAGGCCTGCGCAGGCTTCTCTTCGATGGCGACGGAATCGACGCGGAACGCGAGCGGCCCTTCGGAGGGGGCGGCCCGAGGCGGCTCCCGGCGTGTCAACATCGGGACCAGGACGACGATCCCGACGACGGCCAGGAGGCTGGCGGTTCCCATGGCCCAGCGCCAGGCGGGCCGGAAGGCGGACCGGGCTGTCCTTTTCTCCCCCTCCCGGCGGACGGCGGCCGCGAATCCCGGCCAGAAATCCCTGACGTCCTTCAGCCGGTCGGCGGAGACCGTCGCCCTTCTGGCTTCTTCCAGGGTGGCGAGCCCGTCCTCGTGTTCTTCCCGGACCGGCTTATGGCTTCGCATCGGCGTTCTCCTTCAATATCGTCCTGAGCTTGAGTCGGGCCCGGTGCAGATGGACCGCGGCCGTATTGGGCCGGCACCCCAGGAAGGCGGCGATCTCCGCGGACGAATAGCCTTCCTGGGCCCAGAGGTACAGGGCCATCCGTTCCTTCGGGGCGAGCGGCCGGAGATATCGGAAATCCAGCTCTTCGGCGCTCCGTCCCGCTCTCCCTTCGGCCGGGACGACGATCGGGACCTCGTGGCGGAACCGGCCGAGGAAACCCCTGAACCGGGTCCGCCGCCGGACCATGTCCAGGCAGTGGTTCGCGAGCAGGGCGTAGAACCAGTTCTTGTAGCTCCGCCCCGCGTCGAACGTGTTCAGGTTCCGGAAGGCCTTCAGGAACGCCTCCTGGCACGCGTCCTCGGCGTCCTCTCGGTTCAGGAGGATGTTGACGGCGACGGCCATGGCGCTGTCGCGGTAGCGGGACATGAGCTCCCGGAAGGAATCCGTGCTCCCCTCGAGGCATTCCCGGACCAGTTCGCTGTCGGTCATCCATCTGTCCTTCACCGGTAAATACGTCCGGCACGGGCGCTTTCTTTACATCCATTCTTGTCGGAAAGGGGGGTCCGATGCAAGGCGGAGGCCGACCCTCATCGCTCTTTTCCGTGACAAGGAGATAAACAGGTTCTTCTCCCAATTCCGGGAACCGTTGGCCAAAAGGTCCTTGTCGCCAGCAGAAGAGCCCGGGGGGTGGCGGCCCGAGGGACGGTAAAGCACCCGCCGGAGCGTCGGAAGGAAGAAACGCGGCGTGCCCGGGGCGAGGAGGACCGCCCCGTAAACCCCAGTCGGGAAGGGGGCCCATCGCTCTTGCGATGGGGGAACCTGCTCGCAGGTTCCTGGGTCTGGGGTCAAGGGGCGGCCTCCGAACCCCGGAAGCTCGATCCAGGAACTTACTTGGCGGCGCTCGGGCCCCCTCCCTTCACGTACTTATCGTACCAGGCCAGATAGCGCTCGAACAGGTCCTTCTGATAGGACGGCTTGCGGATGCCGTGGTGCTGGCCCGGATAAACGACGAGCTGGGTCGTCCGGCCGAGCTGGCGGAGCGACTGGTAGAGATGCTCGCTGTTCAGGATGGGGACGTTCCAATCGACCTCGCCTCCCATGATGAGGGTCGGCGTCGTGATCTTCTCGACGTTGTAGAAGGCTGATGAAACGCGATCCCAGACGTCGCGCTTCTTCCAGGGCTCGCCGAGCTCGGCGATATATTCCCGCTGGTAATGGTCGTGACCGAAGGACCCGGCCCAAAGGACCCCGCCGGCTCCGGAGATGGCCCCCTTGAAACGGGTCGTCCTGCTGATGACGTAGTTCGTCAGGATGCCGCCGTAGGACCAGCCGCCCACGCCGAGCCGGTCCCGGTCGGCGATGCCTTTCGTGACGGCGTCGTCCACGCCGGCGAGGACGTCCTCGACGTCCTTGTTCCCCCAGTCGGCGAAGATGGCCCTGCAGAAGTCCTGGCCGCGGCCCGTCGAGCCGCGCGGGTTCACGAGGACCACGAGATACCCGTTGGCCGCGAAGAGCTGGGCCTCCGTGTCGAAGCCGTAGTCGAATTGGGCCGTCGGCCCGCCGTGGATGCGAAGCAGGGTGGGATACTTGAGGTCGGGGTTGAAGGCCGGCGGCTTGTAGAGGAATCCCTCGACGTCCGTGCCGTCGGCGCTCTTGAACCGGATCTTCTCCGCTTCGGCGAGCCGGATGGGGGTCAGAAACGCGTCGTTCGTCTTCGTGAGACGGCGCAGTTGCGCGTTCTTGCCCCGTTCGGCGACGAAGATCTCGCCGGGGAGGCCGGGTTCGGATATCAGGGCGACCGGGGTCCCGTCCTTGGCGAGGACATAGGCGCGCAGGACCCGCGGCCCTTCGGTCACGGAGAGCGCGTCTCCGCCCGCGGCCGGGATCCGGGTCAGCCGCTGTTCACAGCTGTCCTCCAGGTTGAACCAGATCGAGCGGCCGTCCGGGGCGTAGCGCGGGGAGCTCACGTTCCGGTCGAGGGCCCGGGTCAGGACCTGCGGCGCGCCGCCCTTGGCGGAGACGACGGCCAGGTATCTCGTCGCGTACCAGAACAGCTCCGGCGCGACGTTCGTGACGTACGCGACGGATCTTCCCGTCGGGGCTCCAGACGGGGTCTTCATCCTCGCCGGGATTGTTCGTCAGGCGGACGAGCGTCCGGCCCTGGTCGGGATTGTCCGACGCGACGAGCCAGATCTCGGTGTTGAACGTGGCGTCGGGCTCCTTGTCCCGGTTGCTGACGAAGGCGAGGAACCGGCCGTCGGGGGACCAGGCGGGGCTCCCGTCGTCGTAATCGCCGCTCGTGACCTGGGTGAGCTTCTTCGATTTCACGTCGAGGACATAGAGATGGACGCGGCGGTGGTCGAGGTAACCGACGTCATCGCGCTTCGTCTGGAGGCGGTCGACGACCCAGGGCGGCTGGGTGCGGGCCCGGGCGGGCTTCACGCCCTGCTGTTCGTCCTTCTGGAGCGCGATCTCCTCGGGGGAGGGGTCCTGCACCTCGAGAACGAGCCGCGTCCCGTCGGGCGACCAGTCGTAGGAGCCGACGCCCTGAGGGACCTCGGTGAGCTGTTGGGCCTCGCCGCCCTGGCGGTCGAGGAGCCAGACCTGGGCCTTGCCCTCGCCGCGGGCGGCGAGGAACGAGAGATATCTTCCGTCGGGGCTCCAGCGCGGGCGCGACGCGGAGCCGCCCTTGGCGGTCATCGGGACGGGTTCGCCGCCGGCGAACGGGACCATCCAGATCTGTGTCTCCGTCTTCTCCTCCTTGAGGAGCGTGGCCGTGACGGTGTAGGCCACCCATTTGCCGTCGGGGCTGACCTGCGGGTCTCCGACATCCCTGATCTGGAAGAGATCGTCCACGGTCAGGTTGCGCTTCGCGTCCTGGGCGAGGCCGGGCGCGAGGGCGCAGACGACCAAACCCAGGAAGGCGAGGAATGCGAGGAAATGACGATGGTTCATGTGGCCTCCAGTTTCCCCAAACTTAACAAACGCCGCGCGCGGGTGTCAACCCCATACGGACCGCGGGTCTGTATGGGGATTGAACCCTGAGCCGAACTTCCCGCTCCGCGTCCCTCTTGGCTTGCGGAACGCCGTATCGGCGAAGGGGCAACCCTCGTCTCCCCGGCACCGGTGCCGGATCATGGAGGAGGGCCGCGTCGGCGAATTTGGGCGTCCAACGGGCCCTTGACCGGGCCCCGGGTCGCGGATATAGTTCCCTTTCCCGCGAACGGGCAAGTTCCATGAAACATATCCGGATCCAGCTCCTGTTCTTCGTGGCCGTCAAGGCGGTCCTCAACACCTTGTACCGGATGATCTACCCCTTCCTCCCCGTCATCGCCCGCGGACTGGGGGTGGACCTCCGGACGATGTCGCTCGCCCTGTCGATCCGGGCGGCGTCCGGGGCGCTCGGCCCGCTGGCCGCCCCGCTTTCGGACCGCAAGGGCCGGGCGTTCGGGATGACCCTCGGCGTCGCACTCTTCACGGCCGGAGCCGCGCTGGCCTTCTTCGGCTCGAGCTTCACGCTCTTCGTCCTGGCCCTCGTGATGACGACCATCGGCAAGTACGTCTTCGACCCGGCCATGCAGGCCCACCTCGGGGACGTCGTCCCGTTCGCCCGGCGGGGGAGGGCGCTGGCCCTCACGGAATGGGGGTGGTCGTCGGCCTTCATCCTCGGGGTGCCGGCCGCGGGATTCCTCATCGTCCGGTTCGGCTGGCGGTCGCCGTTCCTCGTCCTGGCCGGGCTCGGCCTCGCCGCCGCCGCCGTCCTCAGGGTCTTTTTCTCCGGAAATGCGGGTCCGGGGGCCACGCGCCCGGAGGCGGGCGGGAAGGGCGCCGGGAACGGACTCGGGGAGCACATGGCGAAGTACGGCGTCGTGTTCCGGTCTTCGGCGGCACGCGTCGCCCTCGCCGTCATCTTCGTCGGGAGCATGGCCAACGAGACCGTCAACGTCGTCTTCGGCGTCTGGCTCGAGGACTCGTTCGGCCTGAAGATCGCCGCCCTGGGTGCCGCGTCGGCCGTCATCGGGCTGTCGGAACTCGGGGGGGAGACCCTGGTGGCCGGGACGATCGACCGCCTCGGCAAGATGAGGTCGCTCCTCCTGGGCTTCGGGGCGAACACCGTCGTTTCGCTTCTCCTTCCCCTCGGCGGGCGCTCGACGGGGACGGCCCTTGTCGCCCTGTTCGCCTTCTACATGACCTTCGAGTTCGCCGTCGTCAGCGTCATCCCGCTGATGAGCGAGATCCTCCCGGAGGCGAGGGCCACGCTCCTGGCCTTCTACACGGCCGCCTTCTCGCTGGGCCGGGCCGCGGGCGCCTGGGTCTCGCCCCTTCTCTACCGGATCGGATTCCCGGCGGTAGCCTTCGCGGCCGTCGCCCTGGACATCCTGGCTCTCGCCGGTCTCCTCTATCTGGGGAGGCTCTTCCGTTCCGCCGGGCGGACGCCCTGATCCGGGCCGGCGAATATTCCCTTGACAAATCCTTTTCCGGTCGGTATATTCCTATACGTGAACGTTACGAGTAGTAATAATACTAAGTATACGTGAAGGTACGATATGAACAATGACGTATTCACGCTGACCGACCTGGCCCTGAAGGCCGGTGCGTCCACGGACGAATTGGAGGCCTGGACGAAGGCCCGGCTCGTCCGTCCGGCCGGCTACGCGGACGACAAGAGCCCTCTCTACGCCGTGGAAGCGCTCGACCGGATCACCCATATCCGGAAGCTCGAGGGCCTCGGTTACGGGCGGGAGGAGATCCAGAAGATCGTTCGAAAGGTCGGGCTTCCCGCCGGGGCCGGGGAGAAGGGGAGGAAGAAGCCCAAGAAGGCCCCGTATCTCACGGTCGGGAGCCTGGCCGAGCGTTCCGGGGTCAGCCCCCGGACGATCAAGCATTGGGAGGACAAGGGCGTCATCGAGCCGGACATGCGGACCGAGGGTGGCTTCCGGCTCTATTCCGATTCCTACGTCTTCCTCTGCCAGCTCATCCGGGACCTCCAGCTCTTCGGCTACACCCTCGAGGAGATCAAGGACGTATCGGACGAGGTTCGCGATTTCGTATCCATCGAAGGCGACCTCGCCCGGTTCCCGAAGGCGGACGTCGGTGAAAGGCTCGAGGGCATGCTCGGGCGCATTCAAGCCCTTCGCGACCGGATGCGCCTGCTCGGGGAGGGGATCGACCGCTGGCAGGACCTCCTCAAGAAGAAAAGGAAGGATATCCTCTCCCTCAAAGAGAGGAACCGGAAAAGGGCGGACGCCGCCCCGAAAAAAGGAGAAGCCGATGCCTAAGATCGTGTTCATAGAGCCGCAGGCCCCGAACCTGCACATCTTTTCCCAGTTCCCCCTGCCGCGCCTCGGGGCGCTCATCCTCGGGACGATGATGAAGCGGAGGGGATGGGAGGTCGAGGTTTACGTCGAGGACCTCAGGCGCGTCGATTACGAGGATGTCTCCCGCGCGGACCTCGTCGGCATCTCGACCATCACCTCGACGGCGCCCCGGGCCTACGCCATTGCCGACCGGGTCCGGGGGATGGGGATCCCCGTCCTCATGGGAGGGCCGCACGTGACCTTCCTGGCCGAGGAGGCCCTGGAACACGCCGACTATATCATCCGCGGGGAAGGCGAGAAGGCGCTCTCGGCCTTCGCCGATGCGTGGGAGGGGGACCGGGACTTCTCGGCCGTCCCCAACCTTTCCCTGAAGGTCGAAGGCCGGATGGTCCATCATCCGATGCTGCCCATGGAGAAGGACCTGGACGTCATCCCGTACCCCGATTTCGCGCTTCTCAAGCATGACCCGAAGCACCGGAAGTACGCTCCGCCCGTCCCCGTTCAGACCTCCCGGGGGTGCCCCTTCGATTGCTCGTTCTGCTCGGTGACGGGCATGTTCGGGAAGAAGTATCGGTTCCGCTCGACGGCGAACATCATCGAGGAGCTGAAGCGTTACGACAAGCCGGGGAGCGCCGTGTTCTTCTACGATGACAATTTTGCGGCCAACCCCGAGCGGACCAAGGAGCTCCTGCGGGCCATGATCAGCGAACAGTTCCGTTTTCCGTGGACGACCCAGGTCCGGGCCGATATCACCCGGGACCTCGAGCTCGTCCGGCTCATGAAGAAGGCCGGCTGTCACACGGTGTACATCGGGTTCGAATCCGTCAATCCGGCGAGCCTCGATCACATGAAGAAGAAACAGACCGTGGACGACCTTGCCCGGGCCTCCAAGATCCTCCGCCGCAACGGGATCCACATCCACGGCATGTTCGTCCTCGGCTTCGACGACGACGACTGGGCCTCCATCAAGAAGACCGTCCGCTTCGCCTCGAAGGTCCGGCTGTCGACGACCCAATTCCTCATCCTGACCCCCCTGCCGGGCTCCGAGCTCTTCGAGAAGCTGAAGTCCGAGCACCGGCTCCGGTTCCGCGACTGGGCGCTCTACGACGCCCATCACGCCGTCTTCCAGCCGGCCAAACTGTCGCTCTTCGACCTTCAAAAGGCCCAGATGTTCTGTCACCGGAAGTTCTATTCCGTGAAGCGGTCGGTGGGAAAGGCCCTGGCCGGCGAGTGGCTGAGCATCGCCATCGCCCACTACGCCCGGAAGCTCAACCGCACCTGGAAGAAGAGGAACCGGACGTTCCTCAAGGTCGTCGATCTGCTGAGGCCCCGCAAGGGCGCCCGGGTCACCGCCGACTACCGCGAGGAGGTCAAGCTCGATGGCTGAGCCCTCTCAACGGGCCTTTTCGAGGGATAAGTATCTCGCGAACCAGCCGACGACGCGGTTGAGGACGTCGATCGCGTGCTTCTCCTCGCGAATGCCGTGCCCCTCCCGCGGGTAGATCACGAACTCCGTCTCGACGCCGTAACGCCGGAGCCCGCGGTGGAACTGGGCGCACTGCTCGACGGGGTCGGTCGCGTCGTTCTCCCCGCAGAGAAGGAGGGTGGGGGTTTTCGCCCTCCGGACGAAGGTCACGGGCGAACGATCGGTGAAGAGAGGCAGGTTCTCATACGGCGTTCCCATGAACCAGGTATCATAGGCGTTGATGCCCGCTTCTTCGGTTCCGTATTCGAAGGCCAGATCGGTCATCGGAGCGCCCGAGACGGAAGCCTTGAATCGTGTCGTCTGGGTCACGGCCCAGGCGGCCATGTAGCCGCCGTAGGACCAGCCGCCGATGCCCAGGCGGTCCGGGTCGGCGATCCCCTGTCGGATGAGCCGGTCGACGCCGGCCATGACATCCGCGAAATCGGCCCCGCCCCAATCCCGGCGGTTCATGACCATGAAATCGTGCCCGTAGTTGGTCGAGCCGCGGATGTTGGGATAGAGGACCGCGCAGCCGCGCCGGACGAGGAGCTGGCCCCAGGCGTCGAACCGGTCGGTCCAGGCGCCCGTCGGGCCGCCGTGAACGAGGACGATCAGAGGCAGTCGGACGCCGGAAGGAACACCGTCGGGCCGGAGCAGGGCGGCCTCGATCTCCGTCCCGTCGAAGCTCGCGTAGCGGATGATCTCGGGCTCGACGAGCGGAACGGTGTCCCAATCCTTGTTGAAGCCGCTCGCTTTTTCCGGCCGGCCGGGAGCGGCGGCCAGCCAAAGCTCCGGCGCCCGGACCGCCCCTTCTCCGACGAATGCCAGGCCGTTCGTTCCCTTGACGTAGGATCGGACCGTGAGGTCGGGAGTCCAATCGGACCTCTTCGCCCCGCCGTCGAGGCCGACCTCATAGAAGGCCGTATCCGAATCCGGTCGCGGCCAGAAGAAAGAGGCTTGCGCCGTCCTCCCAGGCGAATTGGAGCGATGGGACGATCGATGGACGCGGCCGTGAGATTCCGGGCCGGCCCCGAGCCGAACGGCTGAACGAAAAGGTCATGGGCTTCCGGGCCGTCCGTACGGGAGCCGGTATAGGCCAGCGTCTTTCCGTCCGGGGAGACCCTGAGGTTCCCGAAGGGGCCGGAGGGGCTCGCGACAAGAGTCATCTTTCCGTCCCCGGCTTCGAGGCGATAGATCTTGTCCGAGAACAGCTCGCGCCGGGGGTCGTCGGTGGCCTTGACGACGAGGGCCGAGCCATCGGGCATCCACACGTATTCGGAAATGCGCCAAGGCCCCTTGGCGAGCGTCCGGACCGTTTTGGTTGCGACGTCCATCACCTGGAGAAGGGGATCCCTTGCTTCCCTGCCGAAGACCCGGGCGTCGTCCTTCTCTTTCTCCTTCTTCTCATCCTCGTCGGTCCGGGGAGCGGACGTTTCAAAGACGATCCGCTTCCCGTCCGGGGACCATTCAAAGGAGTCGACGGCGGTCCTGGCCTCGGTCAGGGCAAGGGCTTCGCCCCCGTCCAGGTCGATCCTGTAAACCTGGTTCGACCCCCCTCGAGCCGAGAGAAAGGCGAGGGTCCGCCCGTCGGGCGACCAGCGGGGCCGGCCGTCGGATTTGACCGAGGTCGTGAACGGCCGGATCCTCCGGGTGGAAAGATCGCAGATCCAGATGTTCCGGCGGGTCTCCGATCCTATGAGGGGCTCGGACACGACCATGGCCAGCCGGCTTCCGTCGGGCGAGAGCTGAAGGTCGGCGATGGACTTCCGGGTCCAAATGAGCTCGGGCGTGAGAGCCCGGGGCGCGTCGGCCGGGACGGTCTCTCCCGCTCCGGCGATCGGGGCGAGAAACAGGCAGGCGAAGACCGATGCCAGGAACGCGGACCCGGTGATCCGGGAAGCGGGCGGCACGTTGCGGGGCTTGATGGTCATATCCTTCTCCTTGGGATCCGCGCATGGGACCGGTCGAGCCTCTCCACGCCGATCTTCCCGTCCCGGGCGGCCCGCCCGATGATCCCGACGGCCGAAGCGGCGACGTCCGGGTCGAAGATCGAATTGTTGGCGAAGACCAGGATGTCGACCCCGGCGGCGACCGCCTTCATGATGGCGTCCTCGAAACCATAATGGACCGATATCGCCTTCATCTGCATGTCGTCGGAGATGACCAGCCCGTCATAGGCCAGGCCCTCGCGGAGGAGGCCCGTGACGATCTTTCGGGACAGGGTTGCCGGCAGGTCCGCGTCGAGAGCGGCGTTGAAGATGTGGGCCGTCATCACGGAATCGCACAGCCCCGCCCCGATGAGGCTCGCGTAGGGCGCGAGCTCCGTCCGGGACCAGGTCTCCGTCACGTCCGTGAAGCCGAGGTGCGAATCGGCCCTGGAGCTCCCGTGTCCCGGGAAATGCTTCAGGCAGGTGAGAACGCCGCATTCCCGATGGGCCTGGACGAACGCGGCGGCGTGCCGGGCCACGATCTCCGGGTCTGCGGAGAAACTGCGCTCGAGGCCGCCGATGACGGGATTGACCGGGTTGACGTCGAGGTCGACCACCGGGGCGAAATTGAGATCGAATCCGGCTTCGGCCAGCGTTTCGGCCGTCGCCCGGGCCGCCTTCCGGGTCGCCTCGATGTCGTCGCGGGCGCCCAGGGATCTCGCCGACAGGCTCGGGGGGAAACCGAACTTCTCCTTGAGCCTCGCGACGCGTCCGCCCTCCTGGTCCACGGCGACGAGCAGGGGGCCGGGGGCGACGGCCCGCAGGTCCCTGATGAGCGACTTCACCTGGGCCGGGGATCCGATGTTGCGGACGTCGCTCTTGGAGGGGACGTCATAGTCGAAGAGCACGACCCCGCCGATCCGGCCGGCCCGGAGGTCGGCGACGACCGGGTTATCCCGCTCGAGCGTCAGGCCCCGGAACCCCACCATGATCATCTGCCCGCACTTTTCGTCGATACCGGTCAAGGAGGGGATCGGGGCAGGGAGAGCGGTTTTGGCCGGGCGCGCGAAGGCGCCGCGATCTCCGGCCGCGCCCCCGATCACGGCCAGAGAGGATGCCAGGAACGCGCGTCGCGATATCCGGTTCTTCATTCCGAACCTGGTCGCCGGGCCGAAGGCCGCGGGCTCAGGCCTTGCCGAGCACCATCGCCAGGAGGGCCATCCGGACGTACAGCCCGTATTCCATCTGGCGGAAGTAGGCCGCGCGGGGATCGTCGTCGAAATCCATGCTGATCTCGGTGACCCGGGGCAGGGGATGCATGACGATCATCTTCTCCTTGGCGGCCTTCATGACCTCGGGGGCGATGACGTAGGCGCTCTTGACCTTCTCGTACACCGCGGGGTCCTCGAACCGCTCCCTCTGGACCCGGGTGACGTAGAGGACGTCGGTCTTCGCCAGCACCTTTCCGAGCGTCGTGTGCTCGGCCTGCGGGATGCCTTTCGCCGCGACCTCCTCCATGACGTCCTTGGGCATCCGGAGGATATCGGGAGACACGTAGTTCAGCTTGATGTTATTGAACTGGGTCAGCAGGCGGGCGAGGGAGTGGACCGTCCGCCCGTATTTCAGGTCGCCGAGCATGGTCACGGTCAGGTCGTCGAGCCGGCCCAGCTCCTCGCGGATGGTGAACGTGTCGAGGAGGGCCTGGGTCGGGTGCTCGCCGACACCGTCCCCGGCGTTGATGACGGGTTTCCGGGCGTGCTTGGCGGCGAGGGCGGCCGAGCCGACCTCGGGGTGCCGGATGACGATGACGTCCGCGTAACAGCCCAGCGTCCGGACCGTGTCGGGGAGGCTTTCGCCCTTGGCCACCGAGGAGTACTTCACTTCGCTGATGGGGATGACGGCCCCGCCCAGGCGCTGCATGGCCGCCATGAACGACGACGACGTCCGGGTGGACGGCTCGAAGAACAGGTTCGCCAGGATCTTGCCCTTCAAGAGGTCGAAGGTCCCGATCCGCTCGACCATGATCCGCATCTCGTGGGCCACGCCGTAGACGTACTCCAGGTCGGCCCGGCTGAACTGCTTGACGGAGAGGATGTCCTTGCCGTACCAGGGCGCCGTCTGCTGGTCGCCGAAGGGCAGGTGGGGATTCTTGGCTTTGGTGGGCATGGGGTTTTCTCCTCCTGAAGTCGCAGGGAAATATAGCCCCGACCCCCTCCCTTGTCAAGGCCGGAGCCCGTATGCTATAACCGTCTCGAATTCCCCTGGAGGTGACCTCATGCGTCGAACTTCCATCGTCTTCTCGGCCGCCCTGGCCCTCGGCCTTGGCGCGGCCTTCGCCGTCCCCGTTCCGTCCTCTCCGGAGGCCGGGGCCACCCATCCGTTCTCCGTCCGCGATATGCTGGCCATGGACCGGATCTCGGACATGCGCGTCTCCCCGGACGGGAAGTGGGTCCTCTTCAACGTCCGCGAGACCGATCTCGAAGGGAACCGCGGTCGGACCGATATCTGGATCGTCGGCGCCGACGGCGCCGGCCTGCGCCGCCTGACGGCCCACCCGGCGTCCGACTTCAATGCCCGCTGGTCGCCCTGCGGCACGTGCGTGTTCTTCCTGTCCACGAGGTCGGGCTCCGCGCAGGTCTGGCGGATCAAGACCGACGGGGGAGAGGCCGAGCAGGTCACCAGGCTCCCGCTCGACGTCGGCAACCTCGTCGTCGGTCCCGCCGGCGGAGCCCTGGCCGTCACCATGGAGGTCTTCCCCGGAAAGAGCCCGGAGGCGACGGCGAAGAAGCTCGAGGACATCGCGGGCCGGAAGGCCACGGGGCGCCTGTACGACCAGCTCTTCGTCCGGCATTGGGATGCCTGGAGCGATGGGCGGCGCTCGCATCTCTTCATCGTGCCGAAGGGCGGGGGCGACGCGAAGGACCTCATGCCCGCGATGGACGCCGACGCGCCGAGCAAGCCTTTCGGAGGGACCGAGGAGATCGCCTTCACGCCCGACGGGAAGGGGCTCGCATTCACGGCCCGCGACGTCGGCCGGGAAGAGGCCTGGTCCACGGACCTGGACCTTTACTACGTTCCCGCCGACGGCTCGGCGGCGCCCGTCTGCCTGACCGAGGGCAATCGGGCGACCGATACGACCCCGGCCTTCTCGCCCGACGGGAAGACCCTGGCCTACCTCGCCATGGCCAGGCCCGGATATGAGGCCGACCGGTTGAGGCTCGTCCTCAAGCCGTGGCCGGACGGGGAGGCGCGCGTCCTGACCGAAACCTGGGACCGCTCCATTGCTGCGTTCGCCTGGACGCCCGACGGGACCAGGATCCTGGCCACCGCTCCCGACAGAGGGCAGACGGCGCTCTTCACCGTCGATACCGGAACGGGGAAACCGGAAGTCCTCGTCGGGCAGGGGACCGTGGCCGGCTTCGCCGCGGCCGGCGACGGCGTCGTCTTCGAGCGCAACACGCTCACGTCTCCGACCGAGATCTATGCGGTGAAGGCCGCCGGGGCGCCCGAGCGGGCCCTGACCGCGATCAACGCGGCGAGGGTCGCGGCCGCCCGCATGGGAGAACCCGAACAGTTCACGTTCAAGGGTTGGAACGACGAGACGGTCCACGGCTACGTCGTCAAGCCCGCCGATTTCGATGCGGCGAAAAAGTACCCGGTGGCCTTCCTCATCCACGGCGGGCCGCAGGGGTCGTTCGGGAACGACTTCCATTACCGCTGGAACCCGCAGGCCTACGCGGGGGCGGGTTATGCCGCGATCATGGTCGATTTCCACGGCTCTACAGGCTATGGGCAGGCGTTCTGCGATTCGATCCGCGGCGATTGGGGCGGGAAGCCCCTCGAGGACCTCAAGAAAGGCCTCGCCGCGGCCCTGAAGAAGTACCCCTGGGCGGACGGGACGCGCGTCGGCGCCCTGGGCGGTTCCTACGGCGGTTACATGATCAATTGGATCGCCGGGAACTGGCCCGACCGTTTCAAGTGCCTCGTCAGCCACGACGGGAACCTCGACGAGCGGGCGGCCTATTTCGACACCGAAGAGCTGTGGTTCCCGGAGTGGGACCACCAGGGAACGCCTTGGGACAATGCGCAGGGCTACGAGAAGCACAATCCGGTCAACTACGTCAAGAACTGGAAGACGCCCATGCTCATCATCCACGGGGCGCAGGACTTCCGCGTGGTCGAGACGCAGGGGCTTTCGAGCTTCAGCGCCCTCCAGCGGCGCGGCATCCCGAGCCGGCTTCTCTATTTCCCGGACGAGAACCACTGGGTCCTGAAACCGGCGAATTCCATCCTCTGGCACGAGACCGTATTGGCCTGGCTCGATCAGTGGGTGAAGGGCGGGAAATAGGGGGAGATCGGAACGCGGCTTTAAAATTTATCGATAAGGGCCTGGAACCTCGGGTCACTTCGCAGGGCGTCGAGGTTGCTGTCGTGCTCGTACCACCCCTTGTGCTTCAGGCCGAACGCGATGCCTTTCTCCAGGCAGTCGATGGCCTCGTCGATCTCTCCCGCCAAAGAATAGATGCATCCTAGGTTGTAGAGGAGCATCGCGTCGTCCGGGGCGATGGCCCGGGCGCGGCGGGCCCAATCGAGGCCCTTCTCTGTTTCGCCGAGGGCGACGAGGCCGTTGGCCCCCATGTAGAGGGCCCGGGCGTCGTCGGGATAAAGCTCGAGCCTCTCCTCGACCAGGGCCACCCCTCTCCGGCGGCTCGCGCGGGCGTCCTCCGGCCGGCCCAGGTCGTCGTAGATCTGGCCGATGAGAAGCGGAGACTGGTAGTCGTCCGGGCGGACCCGCATCGCCTCCTCGTAGTACCGCGCCGCCCGCGGCAGATCTCCGGCGCCGAACTTCTGGCGGGCGTAGAAATACCAGGCCTCGAAGAGCCCGGGGTCCAGCCGGATGGCCTTTTCGAAGGCCCGCTCGGCCTCTTCCGAGGCTCCCCCGAGATAGAGGGTCACGGCCCGGGAGGCCTGGGCCTGGGCGGATTCGGGGGCCAGCTCGACCGCCTGGCGGCTTGCCGCGTCGGCCTGCAGGCGCACCTCATCCCTCCGCTCGGAATTGAGATAAATGTGGGACCAGCAGTCGGCCAGGCCTGCATAGGCCAGGGCGTAGCCGGGATCGAGCTCGGTCGCTCTCTTGAACAGCTGCAGGGCGAACTCGATGTCCTTCCGGCCGTACCGGTAATAGAAACTGCGGCCCTTCAGGTAATAATCGTAGGCCTGGACATGGCGGGTCGGGGAGGTCCGGAGAGCCCCCTTCTCCTGGGGACTGAGGGTGACCTGGAGCGCCCGGACGATGCTTCCGGCGATCTCTTCCTGGATCTCGAAGACGTCCTTGATCTCGCGGTCGAAGGATTCCGACCAGAGGTGGAATCCCCCGGTGGTCTCGGCGAGCTGGGCCGTGATCCGGAGCCGGTTGCCGGACTTGCGCACACTGCCCTCGAGGATGGTCTCGACCCCCAGCCGGCGTCCGATCTCGCGGGGCTCGGCCGCCGTGCCGCCGAACAGGAACGACGCCGTCCGCGACGCGACGCGGAGGCCGCTCAGACGGCACAACGCGTTGATGATCTCCTCGGCGATGCCTTCGCAGAAATAGGCCTGGTCCTTTTCCCGGCTCATGTCGGTGAACGGAAGGACCGCGATCGACGGCAGTTCCCCGACGCGGGCCGGAGCTGATTCCAGCCCGAGCTTCTCGAGCTCATGACGGAGGAGCGCGGCGGACGGCATCCTGAGCGCGACGTCCTTTTCCAGACAGCGGCGGAGGAGCCGATCGAGCTCGCGGGGGAGACGGGGGTTGAGCTCCCGGGCGGGCCGGGGCTCGCTCTGGAGGATCGAGTTCAGCGCCTCGGCCGCCGTCCTCGTGCCGAACGGATGCTCGCCCGTCGCCAGCTCGAACAGGATGATCCCGAGCGAAAAGAGGTCCGAGCGGTGGTCGAGGGGCTCCCCCCGGAGCTGTTCGGGGGACATGTAGCGGAACGTCCCGATGAGGCCGTCTCCCAGCGTGCTCGTGTCGCCCTCCTTCCCCCCGGAGGCGGCGATGGGTTCGAGGACCTGGGCGAGCCCGAAGTCGAGGACCTTGACGGCGTCGGACCGGCCGACCATGATGTTCCGCGTCTTGAGGTCGCGGTGGATGATGCCGCTGTCGTGGGCGGCGGCGATGGCGTCCGCGAGGGGGACGGCGATCTTCAGGAAGCGCTCGAAGGGGACCCCGCCGGGGACGATGAGGGTCGAGAGCGGGTCGCCCTCCACGAGCTCCATCGTGAAGAAGAGGATGCCTTCGGATTCGGCGACGGCGTGGATGGTGACGATGTTCGGGTGGCGGAGCGCGGCGACGGCCTTGGCCTCGCGCTCGAAGAGGGCGCGGCGGCCGGGATCGTCCGCGAGGCCCTCGGGAAGGACCTTGATGGCGACGTCGCGGTCGAGCCGGAGGTCTCGGGCCTTCCAGACGACGCCCATGCCCCCCTCGCCGAGCTTGTCGGCCAGGAGATAGTGCGAGAGCATCTGTCCCGTCTGAAGCTTCATCTTTGACTCGCGTCGAGCCCGCGCCCTTCGACACCGTCCATTATATATATACGCCGCGGCCGGCGGCAAGTTGCACGCCCGGCCCCGGCCGCCGATCGGGCCGCGGGCGGCGCCGGGGGGTCACCGGATCAGGTGGAACGCCGTCTGGCGGCCGGCGAGGAAGGCGACCTCGCTCCCCGTGAAGACGACGTCCTGTTCGAGGGGAAGACGGAATTCCTTTCCTCCCCATTCCGGGACCGGGGCCGTCACGCTCATCTCGGCGGTGAAACAGCTGTTGGGAACGAGCCGGACGTCGCCCCGGCCCGGGTTGTTCGCCTGTTCCCAGGGGAGTCCGATGAGCGGCCCGGGTTCATGGAGGAAGTGGCCGAGGGAGTGCGAATAGAGCTTCGGCCCGGGAATTCCCAGCCCGGCTGCCTTGCGGAGGACGTTCACCAGGACCTCGTTCCCGGTGAGCCCGGTCCGGAATTCCCCGCGATAGACGTCCTGGAGCCGGTTGGCTTCGGCCATCATCTTCCTGAAGGTCTCCGGAACGTCCGACTCTCCGGTCTTCAGGACGTAGGCCACCTCCTGGTGATCGCTGTTCCATCTCATGTATTTCAGCCCGACGTCGCAATGGATGATATCGCCGGGCCGGATGACCTTGTCGGCCTTTCCGTACCTCTCGATGTCCGCGGGGGCCCGGCCCCGGATGGAGACGAACGGACTGAAGGAGACGCCGAGACCCAGGTCCGCGACCCTCTGCCAGTAATAGAAGCGGAGGTCGTCGACGGTCGTCTGGCCGGGCGTGACGACGGCCGTCGAGTACATGTCGGCGATGATGCTCCGCGAGACCGCGGCCGCGCGTTCCATGATCTCGATCTCCTGGTCGACCAGCGTCTCGAGCCAGAGCGTCGCCAGCGGCTCCGCCGACCGGAAGCGGGCGGCGCAGGCCGTGCCGACGGCTTCCTCGAGCCGGGCCTTGAGAACGGCGGTCAGGCCGCCGGCCGCCCACTGGACCTCGCCCGTATCGATCCCGATCCGCTTCGGGTCCCGCTCACGAACGATACGGCCCAGGCAGGCCCATTGGCTTTCCTTCTTGCCCGTATCCCAGGCCGCCGCGTCCCAGGCGTTCTGGAAAAGGCCTTGAGTGTCCGTTCTCGAGACGTTGATCCTCTCGACGCCTTTTTCCGGGCCGCGGTCGAAGAGGACGAGGATCTGGGTGATGGGGCACCAGTTCTCGTAGGGCATCATGGTCATCAGGACGGGGTCCGGATTGTCCTCGTTGCTCGTGATGATCCACATGTCGAACCCGGCTTCCCGCATGAGGCCGGGCAGGAGCCCGTCGAGCCTGTCCCGGGTGACGCGCAGGACGAGATCGGCCCTGTCCCTTATATCCAGGACCTTCGGAACGTTCTGTCCCGGCGCGGCCGATGTCGCCGGGGGAGCCGAGAGGGCGAGAAAGAGCATGGAGAAGACGAGAATGAGCTTTTTACCGGTCACGTCGATGACCTCCTTTTCTTCGTTTCTGTTCACAGGAGAGGTCCCGCGGCCGTCTCGGCGGCCCGGACCAGCGCTCCGCTCCGGATGAGCTCGCGGACGCGGCCCACCTCGGGCTTCAAGTATCGGTCACGGGCCAGGTGAGGGATGCTCTCCCGGATGGCCGCATGGACGGCCGCGACGCCCCTTCCGGGACGGAGGGGCCGGTGGAAATCCAGGGCCTGGGCGCCGGAAACGAGCTCGATGGCCAGGACCCAGAGGACGTTCTCGTGGATCTGCCGGGCCTTGCGGCAGGCGATCGTGCCCATGGAGACGTGGTCCTCCTGGTTGGCGCTCGTGGGGATGCTGTCGACGCTCGCCGGGTGGGCCAGGACCTTGTTCTCGGAGACGAGGCTGGCGGCCGTGTACTGGGAGATCATCAGGCCGCTGTGAAGCCCCCCCATCTCGGCCAGGAACGCCGGGAGCCCGCTCAGGGCGGGATTGAGCATCTGCTCGACGCGCCGCTCGCTGATGTCGGCGAGCTCGGCGATGGCGATGCCCGCATAGTCGGCGGCCAGGGCCAGGGGCTGGCCGTGGAAATTCCCGCCCGAGATGACGCGGCCCTCGGCCGGGAAGATGAGGGGATTGTCGGTGACGGAATTCAATTCCACTTCCAGGACCCCGGCCACATGCTTCAGGGCGTCCCGGCTGGCGCCGTGGACCTGAGGGATCGCCCGGAGCGAGTAGGCGTCCTGGACCTTGGCGCAGTCCGCGTGCGACGCCCGGATCTCCGAATCCTCGAGGAGACGCCGGAGATTGGCGGCGGTCGCGATCGCCCCGGGATGCGGCCGGACGCCCGTGACCAGCGGGTCGAAAGGCGCGTGGCTTCCCTTGAGGGCCTCGACGCTCACGGCGGCGGCGATGTCCGCGGTCGTGATCAGGGTTCGGGCGTCCGCCGTCAGCAGGGCCAGAAGACTCCCCATGACCTGGGTGCCGTTGATGAGGGCGAGCCCCTCTTTGGCCTCGAGCTCGACCGGCTCCAGGCCCGCCGCGGCGAGGGCCTCGGCCGCCGGGCGCACGACGCCCTCCTTCTCGATCTCACCTTCGCCGATCAGAGCCAGGGCCATGTGGGCGAGGGGTGCGAGATCGCCGCTCGCGCCCACCGAGCCCTGGGAGGGGATGACGGGGTGGAGGCCCATCTCGAGGAACTCGAGAAGCCGCTCGACGACCGTCTCGCGGACGCCGCTGTGGCCGAGCGACAGGCTGTGGGCCCGCAGGAGGAGGATGCCGCGGACGACCTCGGCGGGGAAGGGGTCGCCGACGCCGATGGCGTGGGAAAGGATGAGGTTGCGCTGGAGCTCCTTGAGCTTGTCCGCCTCGATACGCGTGTTCTGGAACTTGCCGAAGCCCGTGTTCACTCCGTAGACCGCGGAGCCGCCCCTCAGGATGCCCTCGATCGAGGCGCGCGCCCCCCGGATCCGTTCGCGGGCACTGCTTCCCAGCCGGGCGGGCTCGCGGCGGCGGACCACACCCAGGAACCCTTCCAACGAGAGCTTTCCGTCGAGTTCGATCATGTCACCTCTGAAACCGTCCCATTATAGGGCCGGTCCGGTCCGTTGACAAGGCTTCCCGACCGGAGTAATGTTCGGGACCGCAAATTTGTCCGAACGAGGAGGCACTCATGACACGCCGCACGGCATTCTTCGCACTGACTCTGGCCCTGGTCCTGTCGCTTCTGCCGGGCCCGGCCTTCCCGGGCGGACAGCCGGCGCCCACTTCCGACAACGAGGCCGCCCGCTGGGTCGAAGGGACTCTGTCACGGATGACGCTGGAGCAAAAGATCGGCCAGATGATCTGCGTCGACATCGCCGGAGGGTATATCGCCGAAGGCGACGCCCGGCTCGCCTTGTGGACGCGCTGCGTCCGCGAGCTCGGGGTCGGCGGATTCGTCGTCTACGGGGGAACGCCCGGGGAGACCGCCCGTCTCCTCAACCGGCTCCAGAAAGAAGCGGCCCTGCCTCTCCTCATTTCGTCGGACTTCGAGGGCGGGCCCGGCCAGCAGATCGCGGGAGCGACCGAGTTCCCCGCGGACATGGCGCTTTCGGCCGCCGGCTCCGAGGCGCTCGCCGCCGAGGTCGGGAAGATAGGCGCCATGGAGGGCCGGGCGATGGGCATCCACCTGACCTACTCTCCGGTCGCCGACGTTTCCGTGGACCCGGAAAACCCGGCGGAAAGCGTCCGGACGTTCGGTGGCGACCTGGACCTCCTCGGCCGGATGATCCGCGCCTACGTCCGGGGCTATCGGGAAAACGGCATGCTGACCTCGGCCAAGCATTTTCCGGGACGCGGGGACGTCGACAGGATGCCGGACCGGCCCGGCTTCACGTTCATCTCCAAGCCCGCCGCCGACGTCGAGGCGCAGGAGTTCCGGGCGTTCCGGCACGCCATCGACGCCGGCGTGGCCTTCGTCATGACCGAGCACATCGCCGTTCCGTCCGTCACGGACGGCTCGGACCTCCCGGCCAGCGTCGAGAAGAAGCTGGCGACGGGATGGCTTCGCGACAAGCTCGGATTCAAGGGCATCCTGACCACCGACGACCTTTGGTACGACCAGGTCGTGGCCCGCTTCGGCGCCGAAGAGGTCGCGGTGAAGGCGGTCCTGGCCGGCCACGACGTCGTCCTGAAGCCCAAGGACCCGTTCGCCACGGCGAAGCGGCTGGCCGAAGCGGTCCGGTCCGGAGAGATCGAAGAGGCCCGGATCGACGCCTCCGTCCGGAAGATCCTCGCCTGCAAGGCGGGTCTCGGCCTGCATAAGGACCGGTTCACGGACGACTCCCGCGTGAGCGCGCTCGTCGGGACTCCCGACCACCTCGCGGTCGCGCGGAAGGTGGCGGACCTCTCGCTGACCCTCCTGCGGAACGACGGCGTCGTTCCGGTGCCGGCCGAGCGCCTGAAGAACGCGGTCAACATCAGCGTCCAGAAACTTGAGAACGACCCGGCACCCGCCGCCCTCGCGGCGAAGCTCGCGGCGGCCTTCCCGGGGATCCGCTCTTTCGTTCTCCGTCCCGACCTGGACCAGTCCGCCTATGACAAGATCCTGGACGCGGCGACGAAAGCCGACCTCGTCATCCTCTCCCTGTTCGTCCCGCGGGACAGGCTCGGAGACGCCGCCCCTCTGCGCGGGCGGGACCTGGACCTTATCGGGAAGATCGTCCGGACCCGTCCGGGCGCCGTCCTCGCGATGTCCTATGGAAATCCCTATCTCGTCCGGAAGCTGGATGAGGTCCCCGCGTTCGCGGTGGGCTTCGGCGAGGGGGGATGGTTCGGGAACCAGGCCGTCTATTTCGATACGTTCGTCGCCTGGCTCAAGGGGGGGATCAAGCCGTCGGGCCGGCTCCCTGTCCGCGTCAGCGACCGGTACCCGATCGGCGCGGGGCTCTAGAGGGGTTTCGGGCCGCCATTGCCGGGCCTGCGCCTGGGGCGCCGCCGGCGCCGCCTCTGCATCGAATCCGCCGGGGCGGACGGGAAGGCCCGCCGGAAAAGGCTTTCGAACGATTCCCCTTCCTTCGGGGAGCGCCCCTCGGCGATGAGGAAACAGAGGCGGGAGGCCTGGAGGAAATGGGCCCGTTTCCGTAGCGACCACCGCATATGTCCGGTGCGCAAGGCCTCGACCATCGCTTTGAGGATGCCCAGGACCTGGACAACGTCCGCCCGGACGGCCTTGGGGATGGTCGCCTGAATACCGGCCTTAGTCAGCGCGTCCAGCAGGACGGGGCCCGGATCCCCATCCAGGCCGTCGCAGAGGGGCTCGGCCCACGGCCAGAACAGAAGCGCGTACGTCTCATCCTGCGCGAGGAGGAAACCTTCCCGCCGCACCCTCCCTTCGAGGTCCAGCAGGGCGAGCAGGCGCGAGAACAGGCCGAAATCGGCCTCGTAGGCTTCTCCGATCGCGCCGAGAACGTAGCGGAGGAGCTTGTAGCCGCGAAGGCTCTCGATGACGGGCTTGGTCTCGTAGTTCAGGTCCTTGTTGAGCTCTTCGTAAAGCCGGGCGCCCGGGGACGACGCGAGCAGGGGGCCGTGCGTGTGGATCGCCTTCTCCGTGGCCTCCTCGACGCCGAATCCGAGCCTGGCGGCGTGGCGGAGGACCCTCCAGATACGGACGGGGTCCTCGGTGTAGCGGCAGTCGGGGTCGCCGATGATCCGGACGCGGCGGAGGGCCAGGTCCTCGAGGCCGCCGACGTGATCGATGACCGAAAAGGAGATCGGGTCGTAGTAGAGGGCGTTGATGGTGATGTCCCTCCGGAAGGCGTCCTCGGACGGCGATCCGAAGAGGCGGGCCGGGTCGAATCCCTCGCCGCCGTTCTCGATCTCGCCCGGCTGGGGGTCGCGGCGGAAGGTGGCCACCTCGATGATCTTCCCGTTCGTGAAATGGACGTGAGCCAACCGGAAACGTCGGCCGATGACGTAAACGTTCGGGAAGCGCTTCCGGATCTGACCCGGGCGGGCGTCGGTCGCGATGTCGAAATCCTTCGGTGCCTTCCCCAGCATCAGGTCCCGGACCGCGCCGCCGCACAGATAGGCCGTGAAGCCGAGCCGGTGCAGTCGGTAGAGGATCTTCAGGGCGTCCGGGTCGATGTTCTTCCGCGAGATGGGGTGGGCGTCCCGCGTCAGGACGACCGGCCGCCTATCCGGCGGGCTGCAGGAGGTCCGCTCTTCGTCCATGGGGGTCCGTTCGGAGTGTGCGCATGAGCCTCCATGATAGACAAAAACGCCCCCCGCGTCAAAGCGGCGGGCCCGGATCACGGCTCCCGCGAGATCAGGAAGATGCCGTACCGGGCGAACCAGTCGGGCAGGAACCGGACGACGCGGCCCGACTCCGCCCCGGGGTGGGTGGCGACGGCGATCTCCTCGAGGATCCTGATGCCCCGGTCGGCGCAGAAGGCCCGGAAGTCCTTCAGCGTGATGACCCGGATGTTCGGCGTGTCGTACCACTGGAAGGGGAGCTCCTTCGTGACCGGGGCGCGGCTCCCGAAGAGCAGCTGGGCCTTGATGGCATAGTGGCTGAAACAGGGGAAGCTGACGATGCCCCGCTTCCCGATGCGCAGCATCTCCCCGATGACCCGTTCCGGCCGGTAGACCTGCTGGAGGGTCTGGCTGAGGATGACGTAATCAAAGGAGCCGTCGGCGAGATCGCGGGTCTCTTCGTGCATGTCCCCCTGGAGGACCGGCAGGCCCTTCTCCACGCAGGAGATGACCTCCTTTTCGTCGATCTCGATGCCGCGGCCCTCGACCCTTTTATGTTCCCGAAGATAGCTCAGGAGGTCTCCCGTGCCGCACCCCAGGTCGAGGACCCGGGAGCCTTCCTCGATGAACGACGTGACGATCCGCAGGTCGAAACGCATCAGAGTCCCTCCTCGTCGGCGACCCGGGCGAGGAACCCCGATAGGAGCCGGGTCATCGGGCCTTCGGCCAGAAGGAACGAGTCGTGGCCGGCGTCGCAGTCGACCTCGCAGAAGCTGACGTCGCGGCCGGCCTTGGTCATGGCCCGGACCATTTCCCGGGACTGGGCGGTCGGAAAGAGCCAGTCGGACGAGAACGAGATGACCAGATACTTCGCCGCTGTCCTGGCGAAGGCCCGGACGAGCGATCCGTCGCCCCGCTGTTCTCCCAGGTCGAAATAGTCGGCCGCCTTCGTGATGTAGAGGTATGAATTGGCGTCGAACCGGTCGACGAACTTCCGGCCCTGGTGGTGGAGATAGCTCTCCACCTGGAAATCGGTCGAGAAGTCGAACTTGAACGCCGCGTTGTCCTGGAGGCGCCGCCCGAATTTTCTCTGCATCGAGGCCTCCGAAAGATAGGTGATGTGGCCGATGATCCGGGCCAGGGCCAGGCCCTTGCGCGGCGGCTCGCGGTCGTAATAATCGCCGCCGTTCCAGTCGGGGTCGGCCATGATCGCCTGCCGCTGGGCCTCGCAGAGCCCGATCGACAGGGCCGATCGCTTGCAGGTCGAGGCGATGGGGACGACCGACCGGACCATCTCCGGATAGGCGGTGGCCCATTCGAGGGCCTGCATCCCGCCGATCGAGCCGCCGACGACGCCGAGAAGGCTCGGGATGCCCAGGAGTTCGACCAGCTTCTTTTCGGCCCGGACGACATCCGCGATGGTGAAGAGAGGGAACCTCAGCCCGTAAGGCCGACCGGTGTTCGGGTCGACGGACCCGGGCCCGGTGGACCCGTAACAGCTCCCGATGATGTTGGGACAGATGACGAAGTACGCGTCGGTGTCAATGGCCTTGCCGGGCCCGATCATGTTGTCCCACCAGCCCGGCTTCTCCTCCTCGGCCGCGTAGAACCCGGCGGCGTGCGAGCTTCCCGAAAGGGCATGGCAGACCATGACCGCGTTGGTTCCCGCGTCATTGAGCTTCCCGTAGGTCTCGTAGGCCAGGGTGATCGGGCCCAGCGAGGCGCCGCTTTGAAGCGGCATCTCTCCGGGCGGCCCGGCGAACGTGACGAACCGTTTTTCGACGATACCGACGCTTCTCGGGTCCATGCTCGTCCTCCCGCGCTCTCAGATCCGGGCGAGGGCCTGGTCCAGGTCGGCGATGATGTCGTCCGCGTATTCGATGCCGACCGACAGCCGGATCGTTTCCGGCGTGACGCCCGCCCGCCTCCGGTCCTCGTCCGAAAGCTGGGAATGGGACGTGGAGGCGGGGTGGAGGATGAGCGTCTTCGCGTCCCCGACGTTCGCCAGGTGGGAGATGAGCTTGACCCCTTCGATGACCTTCTTTCCGGCCTCGATGCCTCCCTTGACCCCGAACGTGAAGATGGATCCCGCCCCTCCCTTCAGGTACTTGCGGGCGAGCCCGTGGGACGGGTGTCCCGGCAGGCCCGCGTACGAAACCCAGGCGACCTTCGGATGGGAGGAAAGGTGCCGGGCGACGCGCTCGGCGTTCTCGCTGTGTCTCGGGACGCGCAGGTGGAGCGTCTCGAGCCCCTGGAGGAAGAGGAAGGCGTTGAACGGCGAGGCGGCCGGCCCCAGGGTCCTGAGCCCGTCCACCCGGCATTTGACGATGAAGGTGGACTCTTTGAAGGTCTCCCAGAAATTGATGTCGTGATAGCCCGGGGACGGGGTCGTGAACTCGGGGAACCGGCCGCTGTCCCACGGGAAGCTGCCGCCGTCCACGATGATGCCCCCGATGGAGGTCCCGTGCCCGCCGATGAACTTGGTGGCCGAATGGAAGACGATATCGGCCCCCCATTCGAACGGCCGGCAGAGATAGGCCGCGAAGGTGTTGTCGACGACGAGAGGCAGGCGGTGCTCATGGGCGATCCGGGCGTACGCCTCGAGGTCCGCGACGTCGCCCGAGGGATTCCCCACGGTCTCCACGTACAAGGCCTTCGTCCGGTCGTCGATGAGGCCCGCCGCCGACTCCGGATCCCGGGTGTCAAAGAACTTCGCCGTAATGCCGAAGCGGGGGAGGGAGACGCCGAGGAGGGTCTTGGTGCCGCCGTAGAGCGACGCGCTCGAGACGATGTTGTCGCCCTGCCGGGCCAGGACCGAGAAGATGATGAGCTCGGCGGCCATGCCGGAAGCGACGAGAAGGCCGCCGACGCCGCCTTCGAGGGCGGCCACCCGCTTCTCGACGACGTCCACGGTCGGGTTGGAGATCCGGGAGTAGATGTGGCCCTCTTCCTTGAGCTCGAAGAGCCGCGCGGCCTGGTCGGTGTCCTTGAAGACGAACGAGGTCGTCTGGTAGATGGGGACCGCGCGCGCGCCGGTCGTCGGGTCCGGCTCCTGGCCGGCGTGGAGGCAAAGCGTATCGGGATGATGTTCCTGTTTTACGGGCATGGTGTGTTCTCCTTGATCCCTTGGAATAGAGAAATAGCGGGGCCGAAGGGCTTGAGGGGTCCCGAATACGGGGTCAGAGTCCGAGGGTGCCCGTATCCGGGCAAGGCATTATCATACGGTGAGAGTCGAGCGGCGAATATTTCTTGCGCATGACCGGCTTATTATAGAACATCCGGAGGCGATGTCAAGGGACGTCTCCGGCGCCGGCGAACGTTGCGGCCTGCGGCACGCCTCCGGGCCGCCGGCCGGGGGGGGCCAAGGGGTTGATAATGGGCGCCGGGGATGCTAAGGTGGTTTCGGGAGGGCAAGTCATGGCCGATCCGATCTATCACTGCACGGAATGCAACAGGCGGGCCACGGTCAAGGAAGGGGACGAGATCCCGGTCTGCTGCGGGATGCCGATGGAGCCTCTGCCGTACTGTCCGGCGGCGATCGCCGATCCCGAACAGGCCCGGAACTACAGGGAAGACGAGCCCTGCGACGACGGGACGCTCCCGAAAAAGGGCTGACCGCCGCTCAATCGTCGCCGTCCGGGCCGGGCGCGCCCGTTCGTTCCGGGAAGGGGGCGCCGCTTCCCTTCAACGCGTGCCAGAGGATCCTGTTGAGGACGTCCTCGGGGCAGGCGTCCACCCGCTCGAAATCGAGCCGCGCCGAGATGACCGCGTGCTCCCGGAGCAGGGGATCGTCGATCGCCGCCGCCGGGGGATTCATCGCGTCGAGGGGGACGCGGTTCGCCACGGCCTCGAACGGCGCGAGGTCGGGAGTCTCCGTGAAACAATCGAACATCGGGTCGGCCGCCGCGTCGAACTGGTTCATGGGCGGCAGGCCCAGGATATTTTCGATCGTCCTCAGGATGCTGAGGGTGTTGTACCGGGTGCGGACGACCCGGCCGCGCTTCGTGTAGGGGCTTGCGACATAAGCCGTCGTTCGGTACCCGCTGACGTGGTCCCAGCCGTCCTGCGGGTCGTCCTCGATCCCGAAGACGGCCGTCTCCTTCCAGAACCGGCTCCGGCTCAGGGCCTCGATGATGCGTCCGAAAGCCAGGTCGTTGTCCGCGACGCATGCGGCCGGCGTCGGCGAGCCCTCCCGGGTCCCGCTCGTATGATCGTTGGGCAGGCAGATCAGGACGAGGTCGGGGAACGTCCCGCGCTTCTCGAATTCCGCGAGCTCCCTGATGAAGGCGTTCGCCCGGAAGGCGTCCGGGACTTCCATGCTCCAGCCGACGGTCTTAGCGGCCAGGTGCGGCCGCAGGGACGCGACGGCCGGCTCGCTGGAAAAAATGATCCTGCCCTTGGGGTCGTTGGTCTCGCGCCAGCAGGCCGCCCAGTCGGGTTCCCCCGGTCTCGCCGGGTCCGACCACTTGACCGTGGGGATGGCGAACTCGCCGTAATCCCGCAGGGTTTTTCCATGCCGCAGGGCGTTGTCCCAGATGAAGCCGGTCGGGGCGTAGGCCAGGGCGTCGACCTCGTCCTCTCCCATGCCGTCCGGATAGCTCCGCGGCCACCCGGCGAAGGACCGCTCTAGGTAATCGGTGCCGAACGCCGTCGTCGACCATTGGTGGCCGTCGGCGCTCAGGATGCCGCAGCAGTAGGTGTTGTCGAGGAGGACGAATTCGGAGGCCAGCTTGTGCTGGTTCGGCGTCACGGACTCGCCGAAGATGCAGAGGGACGGGTCGCCGTCGCCCCGCGGCATGTCGCCCAGCACCTGGTCGTAGGTCCGATTCTCTTTGATGACGTAGACGACATGCTTGAAGAGGCTGGGCTCGCCGGCGCGCTCGGGGACCGGTCTCGGGGCCACGCCGGGCCGAGGCGGGAGCAGGGCCTGCGCGACCTTTCCGCGATGATAGTTCTCCCAGACGGACGCGGTGAGGCGCGGGAGGTCCGAGGAGGGGGGGACGGGCACGAGGGAGAGCGATCCGTGATATTGCCGGGAGTTGAAGCCGGTGAGGCCCGACAGCTCGTCGGTCCCCCGGATCGTCTCCAGGCCCTTGATATTGGCGACGCACAGCCTGTCGAGGCCGTGATGGAGGACGACCGCCCCGGGGTACCAGCCGACGGGGATGAGCCCGACGAGTCTCGAAGCCCGGAGGGACGGCTTGAAATCGATGACGGCCACGGCGTTCTGGGTCCCGTTCGCGACGTAGAGGAGCTTCCCATCGCGGTCGAAGGCCAGGGCGTTCGGCGACGCCCCGAAGAGGTCGGCCGGGCTCGGCTTCGCCCAGACGGTTTCGACGACGGCATCGGTCCCGGTATCGATGACGCTCAGGGTGTCGCTCGCGGCGTTGGCGCAGACGAGATGGCGGCCGCCGGGGGAAAGAGCGAGGGCCGAAGCGTGGAGGCCGACCGGGATCTCGCCCGTGGCCCTTCCGGACCGGAGATCGATCACGCTGATCGAGCCGTCGTTGGCGACGCCCGAATCCGGATCGATCCTGACCGTCGTGCCCCGGCCCGCGGGGCCGACCGTGTCGCCGGGGCCGGGACGCCGCCCGCCCCAATTGCTGACGTAGGCTTTCCCCCCGGAAAGGACGACGTCGTACGGAGCGACGCCGACATCGAATAGCCGAAGGAGCCGGCCGTCGGATGCCTCGAATTCGCCCAGCCGGTTGGAGAGGTTCAGGGCCACGTACAGGCGGCGCCCGTCGGGCGAAACGGCGATCCCCGCCGGGATCTCTTCCTCGCGACGTTCGACCCCCGAAGGGGGGAGGGAGATCGGGAACAGGCTCTTCAAGGACCCGTCAGGCCCGGTTCCGAAAACCTCGATCCGCCCTTCGACGTCGCTGAGGTAAAGACGGCAGCCGTCGGGGGAGAACGCGAGGCCCGTATAGCTGACCTGGCCTTCCTGATCGGGGCGCAGGATATTTTCCGACGGCGCCCCGGCCGCACCGGCGCCCGCGGCCGACGGGAAAGCGATCCTCTCCAGGAGCCGCCCCGTCGCCGGGTCGACGACGACGATCTCGCCCGTCTTCCCGGAGGTGACGAGTCGGCGGCCGTCGGGACTCAGGGCGAGGACCTGGGGCCTGAGACCGGGAAGCTCCACCTGGATGCCCGCCGGCCTGACGAGCTGGCCGACGGGAACCCAGACGGCGGCCGTGGGAAGGACCGGCTCGACGGGCTTGCGGCCCAGGGAACAGGACGCCGCGAGGACGAGCACGAGCGCGACGATCTTCGGGAGGGATCTGTGGATGGATCTCACGATGAAAGGATTCTAGGTCAAACTCCCGGCCCGTTCAAGCCCGGACGGACGGAAGCGCTTCCAGGGAGAAGCGGCTCGAAAGTCCCGTGATGACTTGCGGCCCGTCCTTGTTTATAATGCCCGAGAAAGGCAGGGACACCATGAAAGACATCTCTCATCTTAAGTGGCTGGGCTGGGGCCTCGTCGTCGGATTCGCCGTCCCGTTCGTTTTCGCGGACCTTCTGACGTTGCCCCTGGACCTATATTATCTTGTCTATATCCTCGCGGCCGGGACGTTCCTTGCCGTTTATGTCCGGAGCACAGGGATGGACCTCAAGGCCTGGTTCTCCAGAAGGCTGGGGTGGGGAATTGCGCTGGGCGTTGTCTTTGGCGCCCTGCTGGTCCGGTTCGTCCTGACGAACCCGGCCACGGAAACCCTCGGCGGCGCCGCCCTGGTCGGGGCGATCTTCTGGAGGGGCCTGGCCTATGGTGCGGCCGACGGATTCCTGCTGTCCGTATTCCCTTGGGTGGTCACGTGGCGCGCCTTTGGCGTCGCGGAGAAGCCGTTAGGTCGGAAGTTCGCCTACGGCGTTCTCGCCTGGGTCTTCATCCTCGTCATGACCGCCGCTTACCACGCGGGGTATGCCGATTTCCGATCTCCCAAGATGGTCAAGCCGCTCGTCGGGAACACCCTGATCTCGGTCCCGACCCTGCTCTCGGGGAACCCGGTCGGCGCGCCGATCACCCATGCCATGATGCACGTCACGGCCGTCGTCCATTGTCCGAAGACCGACGTTTTCCTGCCGCCGCACAGGGACTAGTCGAGCGCAACGTCGTCCCGGATGTAGGTAACGCCGGGTTGGCGGAGGAGGGCCCTTAGTTCCTTGTCCGAGACATCGTCCCGGATCTCGCCCGTGACGTCCTTGCCGAAAAAGAGCCTCCGGTTGACCGAATCGATGAGGCTCGTGATCCGGATGTAGATATTGGCGGGGGCCTTCCCGACGACCACGGTCACCCGATCGTCCCTGACGACGACGGCCTTGACCTCGGGGAAGGCCGCGATCCTTTTCGTCACGGCGGCGAGGATCCGCCGCTTCCTGTTGCGGACCAGCCTGTAGCCGAAAAGACCTATCAGGACGAAGGTGAACAGATTTCCCAGCTGGAGGTTCGTGAGCAGTAGCGCGGCGGCGGCGACGACGGCCGCGGCCACGACGTAGGTCCCGAAGCGGCCGAAGGGGAGGGCCGCGTTGACCCGTTCCAGGAGCCCGCGGAGGCGGGCCCCGGCCGGGAGGTTCAGGCTGGTCCCGGTCTCCAGCTCGTGCTTCAGATGCTTCAGGTCGGCGGCCAGGGCGCGGGCGTCCGGGTACCGGTCCTCGCGGCGCTTGCGGAGGCACCGCGCGACGATCATGTGCACCTTCGGCGGCAGATTCCGTCGGACGGAGTTCACCGGCTTCGGTTCTTCGAAGGCGATGGCGTGCATCGTATCCAGCGGGGTGTCCCCCTTGAACGGCAGGGCGCCCGTCACCATCTCGTAGAGGACGACCCCGAGGGAAAAGATATCGCTCCTCGGATCGAGGGCCTGGCCCCGGGCCTGCTCGGGGCTCATGTAGGGGACCGTCCCGACGATCGCTCCCGGGAGCGTCCGGGCCCTCTCCACCGTCATGGTCCATCCATCGGACGGCGTGCGGAGGTCCACCTCTGTGTCTCCCGCCCGGGCGTCCCGGAGCTTCGCGATCCCGAAGTCCAAAAGCTTGGCGTGGCCTTCTCTCGTGACCATGATGTTATCGGATTTGATGTCCCGATGGATGATGTCGGCCTCGTGCGCCTTGGCCAGGCCTTCGGCGATCTGGAGGGTGATCTCGACCGAGCCCATCAGGTCGAGCTCGCCGTCGGCGACCAGGCGGCCGACCGTCCGGCCGTCGACGTACTCCATGGCGATGAAGGTCGTCCCGTCGTCCTCGTCGATGTCGTAGACCTGGGCAATGGCGGGGTGGGTGACGGCCGCGGCGGCGCGGGCCTCGCGCAGGAACCGGGTCTTGCGGTCGGGGTCGGCGACGAGCTCCGGTTTGAGGAACTTGATGGCCACGGGCCTTTCCAGGCGCGTATCGCGCGCCCGGTAGACGACGCCCATGCCGCCGTTGCCGAGGACCTCCTCGACGACGTAATGTTTGAGGGTACGGCCTATCATAACAGTTACATATCACGCCCGGTCGGCCCGGTCAATCGGCCCCGACAGGACCGGGACCCGGCCAGGCGGGCCAAGCCGCGGCGGGGGCCTCTCAGGACCGGACGAAATGGGGCAGGTCGGAAGGGATCTCCATGGAGATCTCCACGAACCCGGCGTACCGGCCGTCCCGGAACCAGGGGGCCTGGTAGATGAACTTCTTCTGTCCGTTCTTTTCGATGGTGTAGGCGTTGGTCCGGCGGCCGTCCATCAGGGCGGCGAGCTTGGACCGCGCCGGCTCGGGATGGCAGGCGAGGATGTCGTTTCCCAGGAGCGCCCGCCCTCCGTGGGACTCGTAGGTCCGGACCGACCGATCGTTCATTTCGATGATCGTCCCGTTCTCGTCGCAGACCATGACCGCCCCGGGAAACTGGCGGACCCAATCGTTCTCGGCCATCGTTCGCCTCCGCGCCCCATTCTACCCGAACCCCTTTCCGGAGAACAGCGTTTTATGACCCAAGACCCTCATCCGCCGGCTCCCGGGGGCCGGGGGACGGGAAATTGACCGCCGGCCCTCACGGGTATATATATGATGAGATCTGGAACGTCGATCACGGAGGTACCTGACAAGATGAACATGAACAAGGGCATCATTGTCGCCTTGGTCTTCGGGGCGGGTTTGGCGTTCGCCGGGTTCGCTGTGGCCCGGACGAACGGGGACCCGTCATCGGACCTTTCGGTGAGATACGAGGAGCTGACGTCGCCGGATTTCGTCAAGGCCGTCGCCAGGTCGGCTTCGACCTGCGTCATCCCCGTCGGGATCCTTGAAAAACACGGCCCGCATCTGCCCCTGGGCACGGACCTCATCGATGTCCGGGAACTCGTCCTGCGGGCCGCGAAGAAGGAATACACCATCGTCTTCCCCGCGTATTATTTCGGACAGATCTTCGAAGCCAGACATCAGCCCGGGACGATCGCCTACAGCACCCCTCTCATGCAGCAGATCCTTCAGGAGACGTGCGACGAGCTGGCCCGCAACGGCGTCAAGAAGATCATCCTCGTCAACGGCCACGGCGGGAACACCCAGTTCCTTCAGTATTTTTGCCAGGTCCAGCTCGCCCATAAGAAGGACTACGCGGTCTTCCTGTATGCCCCGTCGGACGACGGGGCGATGGACGCGAAGCTGGCCGGGCTCCGCAAGACGACCCTGGACGGCCACGCCGGGGAGGAAGAGACCTCGACCATGTTGGCCCACCGCCCGGACCTCGTCCACATGGACCGGGCCGAAGAACAGAGCGGCGAGGACCAGAAGCGGCTGTCCGGCCTGAAGCATGCCTACACGGGGATCTGGTGGTACGCGAGCCAGCCGAACCATTACCGGGGGTACGGCGCCGCCGGGAACAGGGAGTTCGGCGAGCTGGCCATGAGCCTGGACTCCGACCTGCTGGCCGAGATGATCCGCTCCGTCAAGGCGGATGCGAAGACCCTCGAACTGCAGAAGATGTTCTTCGAGGGGGCGGAAAAGCCCCTCGAGACCAGGCAGACGAAATAGGGGACCCGGGGGCTATCTTCCCGAAGCGAGGATGGCCAGGACGCCGAAGAGGAAGACCGCGGCGAAGAAGATCGACAGGATCTCGACGAAAGCGCGGCGTTTTCTCACATTCTGTCTCCGTCATTCATTCCTACGCTCGGAAGGGCCGAAAGGTTACGCCTTCCGCGCGAAAAGAGGACCGGTCGTCCCTTGCTGACGGGCGTTGTCCCGCGCGGACCGTTATGTTATCTTGGGCCCGAAAGGGAGGAGGTCATGTACGAAAGCGAGGTGGCGCGGTATACGTGCCTCCGGGCCGGGGACCGGTTCCCCATCGACGGGGACCTGGATAAGGCCTGCTGGCGCCGGGCGCCATGGTCCGGCCGCTTCGTCGACCTCGTCAGCGGCGTCCCCGGCTTCCTCGATACCCGCGCCGCCCTCCTCTGGGACGACGACAATCTCTACGTCGCGTTCCGCGTCGAAGAGCCGGACGTCGAAGCCCGGCTCGCCGAACGCGACTCCCTCGTCTGGAACGAGAACGACGTCGAGCTCTTCATCGGCGGCGAGGACTGCTATTACGAGCTCGAGGTCAACGCCCTGGGAACGGTCTACGAGGTCTTCTATATCTGGCAGGACGCCCTCCGGGCGGGGAGCCGCTTCGATCTTCCGGAGTTCGACCTCCGCCGGCGCAGGGTCGACATCCTCGGCGGGTTCCAGGACGCCCTCCGCCACGGGCGTCATCCGCGCGGCGCGCGCTGGGCGTTCATGGATTGGGACTTCCCCGGGCTCCGGACCGCCGTCCGTGTCCAGGGCACGCTCAACGACCCCTCGGACATCGACCGCGGCTGGACCGTCGAGATGGCCTTTCCTTGGAAGGGGATGGGCGTCCTGGCCGGGAGCCGCCCGGTCCCGCCGCGCGAGGGCGACGTGTGGCGGATGGACCTCTCTCGTTTCGAACGCCTGGAATACTGCGGCGTCAAGGCCGAGCCGCATCCCGGCTGGGCCCTGAACAGGCATGGGGTCTATGATTCCCACATTCCAGAACGGTTCTCGTTCATCCGTTTCTCGGAGACGAAGGTCTGAGACGGTAAGCTTGCGGCGGAAACGGGGCCGGCCGCCGGTCAGTTATCCCGCTTGACGGCGGAGAGCGTGAGGACGACCGCGAGGTCCGCGGGCTGTTTCACCTCGATCCTGACGGCGGTCCCTTCCACGTATCTCTTCGCCTCTTCAATGATCTTGACGACGGGGGCGGGGAGTCCTGTCCCGAGCGCGGCCCGAACGGCCTTCTCGCCGAGGGCGAACGACGCCAGAAACCAGCCCCGGGCCGGGGACAGGTAGACGATCGCCCGCTTCTTGTGGAACAAACGCAGGGCCCAACCGGACTTGGGCGAATAGGACTTCCATTCGGCCGCGTCGATCCCCAGCCCCGCGGACAGGCCGTCCGTCAGCTCGTCCCAAAGGGCCTTGGCGGGGCCGAGGGCTTCGGCAAGCTCGCGCTCGTCTGGGCTCGTCGGCATTCCGATGAACGCGTTCGTGAACGGCACGGGCCCTCCTTCAGAGAATGAGCATGCAATCGCCGTAGGAAAAGAAGCGGTAACGTTCCCGGACCGCCTCCCGGTAGGCATACCGGATGAGCTCGGTTCCGGCCAGGGCGGAAACGAGCATGAGAAGCGTGGACTTCGGCAGATGGAAATTGGTCAGGAGACGGTCCACGGCCTTGAATTCGTAGTCGGGGCGGATGAACAGGGAGGTCGCGCCCTTTCCGGGCCGTATCCCGCCTTCCCCGGAGGCGCTCTCCAAGGTTCGGACTACGGTCGTGCCGACGGCGACGACGGGGCGTCCCGCGGCTTTCGCCGCGTTGATCGCCCGGGCCGCAGCGGGGAGGACCTCGTACCCTTCCTCCAGCATGCGATGGTCCTCGACGCGCTCCGCCCGGACGGGCTGGAAGGTCGCGACGCCGACCTCGAGCGTGACCCTCCGGACATCGACCCCCCGCTTCCGAACCGCGGTCAGAACACGGGGCGTGAAATGCAGGCCGGCGGTCGGCGCGGCGATCGCGCCGGCCTTTCGGGCGAAGACCGTCTGATAGCGCTCGAGGTCCCGGGCCCTCAGGTCCGCCCGGCCCTTCGGACGCTTGATATACGGCGGCAGGGGAGCGTACCCGACCTCACCGAGGACGGCCAGGACATCGGGCCGGCCGAACCCGAGCGTCCGGAGCCCCTCCGCACCTTCGCCGGCGATCACGGCGTCGACCCCGGGCGCGAAGACGATGCGGTCGCCCTCCCGGACCTTCCGCGCCGGCCGGCAAAGGGCCTCCCAGACGCCCGGTTCCGTCTCACGGACGAACAGGAACTCGATGTCGGCCTCGCCCCTCTTCCCCCACGCCCTGGCCGGGATCACCCGGGTGTCGTTCAGGACAAGGAGGTCGCCCGCGTTCATCCGCTCCGGGAAGTCCTCGAACCGGGCGTGCTCGATCGTCCCCTCGCGCCGCCGGACGACCATCATCCGGGAATCCCCGCGCCGCTCCGTGGGATGCTGGGCAATGAGCTCCGGAGGAAGCTCGTAGTCGAATTCCCGGATAAGCATCGGACCTGCGGCTCAGGACTTGTCCTGGAAGAGTTTCTTCTGAGGCGAGGGGCGGCGCTCCCGGGGATACTCGAAGCCGAGATGTTCATAGGCCCGGGGCGTGAGTTTCCGGCCTCGCGTCGTCCGCTCGAGGAAGCCGATCCGCATCAGGAAGGGCTCATAGATCGATTCGATGGTGTCCTTCTCCTCGTCGATGGCCGCGGCGATGGTGCCGATGCCGACGGGGCCGCCGCCGAAGTTCTCGAGGATGGTCGTCAGGATCTTCCTGTCGACGTCGTCCAGGCCGGCCTCGTCGACCTCCATCATGTCCAGGGCGTGGCGGGCCTGCTTAGCCGTGATGATGCCGTCGCCCTTGACATCGACGTAGTCGCGGACCCTCCGGAGGAGGCGGTTGGCCACACGCGGCGTCCCCCGCGACCTCAGGGCGATCTCCCCGGCCCCGGCGTCGTCGATCTGAACACCGAGCAGGGCCGCGGATCTCCCGATGACCTTCCGCAGGTCCTCATCCTTATAATAGTCGAGGCGGTGGACGATCCCGAATCGTCCCCGGAGGGGGGCCGTGATGCGCCCGGCCCGCGTCGTCGCCCCGATGAGCGTGTATTTCTTGATCTTGAGCTTGTGACTGCGGGCGCTCGGGCCCTGGCCGATGACGATGTCGAGGCTGAAGTCCTCCATGGCCGAATAGAGGATCTCCTCGACCGAGGGCTGAAGCCGATGGATCTCGTCGATGAACAGGACCTCCTTCTCCTGGAGGTTGGTCAGGATGGCCGAGAGGTCCCCGGTCCGCTCGATGACCGGCCCCGAGGTGGGCTTGATCCCCACGCCCATCTCCTTGGCGATGATGTAGGCCAGGCTCGTCTTGCCCAGACCCGGGGGCCCGTAGAGGAGGACGTGGTCGAGATGCTCGCCCCGCTTCCGGGCGGCCTCGATGAAGATCTTCAGGTTGGCCTTGACGGTGTCCTGGCCGACGAACTCGTCGAAACTCCGGGGGCGGAGGCTGTCCTCGAAAAGGACGTCCTCGCGGGTCCGGACGGGGCTCAGGATCGCCGGCATCAGCGGGTCCCTCCGGCCGTGCCCGTCCCGCCGTCCCTCAGAACTTGGCCATATGTTTCAGGCATTCCCGAAGCATCCTTTCGAACCCGGCTTCCTCCGGGGCGGCCGCCATGACCTTATCCACGATCGGCTCGATCTCCTTCCGCCGGAAGCCCAGGTTGGCCAGGGCGGAGACGAGGTCCTCCTTCTCCTGCGAGCCCTTGGCGGCGAGGACCTTTTCCTTCTTTTCGATCTTGTCCTGCAGCTCCATGGCGACGCGGAGGGCGGTCTTCTTCCCGATGCCGGGGATGAGCGAGATGCGGGCGACGTCGGTCCGCCGGACGGCGTCCTCGAGCTCGGCCGGCTCGATGCCGGAGAGAATGTTCATCGCGAGCTTCGGCCCGATCCCCGATATCCCGATGAGCTTCAGGAAGATCTCTTTCTCCGAGGACGTCGCGAACCCGAAAAGGGAGAGGGCGTTGTCGGTCATGTGGGTGTGGACGAGGATCTCGACCTCGGAGCCGATCTCGCCCAGCTTGAAGAAGGTCGACAGGGGAACGGCCGCGCAATAGCCGACGCCTCCGGTGTCGATGACGACCTGGTTGGGCAGTTTCCGGATCAGCGTCCCTTTGAGAAAGGCGATCATATCGCTCCCATTCTAAGATAAGCGCGCTTCAAAATCAAAGGCCGCGGGGAGTCCGCCGGCGGCGGTCCCGGCTCACGACCGTTCGACGGCGTTCCGGAAGATGCGGACGTTGAGGTGGCAGATGGCCGCGGCCAGGGCGTCGGAGGCGTCCAGGGAGAGGGCCCCGTCATCGAGGTTGAGGAGCGTCCGGACCATGGTCCGGACCTGGTCCTTGTCCGCCTGGCCGTATCCCGTGACGGCCTTCTTGATCTCGAGGGCCGAATACTCGGAGAGCGCGACGGCCTTCGAGGCCAGGGCGACCAGGACAGCCCCCCGGACCTGGCCCAGGGAAAGGGCCGTCCGGACGTTCTGGGCGAAGAAGGCGTTCTCGATGGAGGCTTCTCCCGGCCCGAACCGGTCCACGATCTTTTCGAGCTCGGTCCGGATCTCGTTCAATCGGTCGGGGAAGGGGAGCTTGGGGGAAGGCTTGATGATGCCGTAGATGATGGGGACGTAGGTATTGCCGGCGTCCTCGACGACGCCGAATCCGGTGGATCGAAGGCTCGGATCGATCCCCAGGACCCTCATCCGGACAGGCCCTCAGGCCTGCTCGAGGCGGGCGAGTTCCTCTTCGTCGATATCGAAGTTGGCCGCGACCGTCTGGACGTCGTCGTGGTCCTCGAGCTCCTCGACGAGCTTCAGGGCCTGCTGGGCCTGTTTGCCCTCGAGCTTCGTGTAATCCTGGGGGATGTAGCCGACGTTGGAGTCCGCGATCTCGATCCCGGCGGCCTTGACGGCCTCGACGACGGCCTCGTAGGCGTCGGGCGAGGTCGTGATCTCCCACATCTTGTCCTCGTCCTTGATGTCCTCGGCCCCGGCCGTCAGGGCGATGTCCATCAGCTGTTCCTCGGCGGCCTGGGTCTTTTCGATATCGAGGTAGCCCGCCCGTTTGAACCGGTAGGCGACGCAACCCTGCTCGCCGATCCGGCCGCCGTTCTTGGAGAAGATGTGGCGGACCTCGGAGACCGTACGGTTCTTGTTGTCCGAGAGTGCGGTGATATAGATCGCGACGCCGCCCGGCCCGTAGCCCTCGTAGATGATCTCTTCGAGCTGGGAGCCAGCGAGCTCGCCGGTGCCCTTCTGGACGGCGCGCTTGATGTTGTCGGCGGGCATGTTGACGGTCTTGGCGTCGTTGATGGCCTTTCTCAGGCGGGCATTGGTGTCGGGGTCGCCGCCGCCGCGCGCGGCCATCGTCAGCTCGCGGATGATCTTGGTGAAGATCTTGCCTCTCTTGGCGTCGGTCGCGGCCTTTTTATGCTTGATGGAAGACCACTTAGAATGTCCGGACATGGTTTTCTCCTTGAAGAATGACGGGGCAATTCTAACACAAACGGCCGGGACGCGCAACAGACGGAAGTGCGGCGCCGGGGCGGCCACGGACGGGCGGGTCTTTCCCAATACCTACAAATATTATAGGAATTATGTATCGGGAGCCTCTCCATGATATAATGACGGCGCTCCGGAAGAAGGATCTCCCGGGCATCTGGAGGAAAGCTCATGGCTAAGGGTCCCGCCTGCGGGATGAAGGTTCCCGGGGCTCAGGCCGCCGTCCCGGAAAAGCCTCTTGCGTCCGGAAAGGCTTCCGAGCGCCTCGAGATCCCCGTGACCGGGATGAGCTGTGCCTCCTGTTCGGCGAGGATCGAAGGCGTCCTGAGCGGCGTCGAGGGGGTGGCGAGCGCCGCGGTGAACTTCGCCGACGCCCGCGCGACCGTCATCTACGATCCGGGCCGGGTCGGGCCGGCGGACCTGGTCGCGAAGATCGAAGGGCTCGGGTACGGCGTCGCGACCTCGACGGTCGAGATGGCCGTCGAAGGCATCTCCTGCGCGTCCTGCGCCTCCCGGATCGAAAAAGCCCTCCTGACCGCCCCCGGGGTGGTCCGCGCGGCGGTCAATATGGCGACACACCACGCCCGCGTGGAGTATCTCCCGGAAAGGATCGGCCTGGCGGAGCTCCGCAAGGCCGTGGCGACGGCCGGGTACAAGGTCGTCGGGGAGGACACCTCCGGCGCCCCCGGCGACCCGGAGCGCGTCTTCCGCGAGAAAGAGTACCGCGTCCTCAGGGTCATGGTCCTTTTCGGGGCCGTCCTGGGATCCCTCGTTTTTTTGGGCTCCATGGGGCACTGGTTCCCCTGGGTCCCGGCCTTCCTCCGAAACCCTTTCGTTCTCTGGGCCCTGGCGACACCCGTCCAGTTCGTCCTCGGGTCCAGGTTCTATCGGGGGGCATGGGGAGCCCTCCGGCACGGGGCCGCGGATATGAACACGCTCGTGGCCGTCGGCACGTCCGCCGCCTACGTTTACAGCGCGATCGCGACCGTTTTCCCGGCGTTCTTCCATCGGGCCGGGGTCATGCCCGCGGTCTATTTCGACACCTCGGCGCTGATCATCGTCCTCATCCTCTTCGGCCGCATGCTCGAGGCCCGGGCCAAGGGGAGGGCGTCGGACGCCATCCGGCGGCTCGCCGGACTGGCGCCCCGGACCGCCCGCGTCATCCGGGCCGGGGCCGAGGCCGATATCCCCATCGAGGACGTGGCGCCGGGCGATATCGTCCTGGTCCGGCCAGGCGAGAAGATCCCGGTGGACGGGACCGTCCTCGACGGGAACTCGGCTGTGGATGAGTCCATGATCACCGGCGAAAGCCTCCCCGTGGCCAAAGGGCCCGGTGTGGAGGTCATCGGGGCCACCGTCAACCGGTCCGGGAGCTTCCGGTTCCGGGCGACGAAGGTCGGGAAGGACACGGTCCTGGCCCAGATCATCCGGCTCGTCCGGGAAGCCCAGGGCTCGAAGGCGCCCATCCAGCGGCTGGCGGACGTCATCGCGGGCTATTTCGTGCCGGCCGTCATCGCGGTCGCCGTCATCACGTTCTCCGTCTGGTACGCCTTCGGCCCGGCGCCCCGCCTGACCTTCGCCCTGCTCAATTTCGTGGCCGTGCTGATCATCGCCTGTCCCTGCGCCCTGGGCCTGGCGACCCCGACCGCCGTCATGGTCGGTACGGGCAGGGGAGCCGAGCGCGGCATCCTCATCAAGGGCGGCGAGAGCCTGGAGACGGCTCACAGGCTGGACACCGTCGTCTTCGACAAGACCGGCACCCTGACCCGGGGGGAGCCGGAGGTCACGGACCTCGTCGCTCTCGAGCCCTTTTCCGGGGACGAAGTCCTGAGGCTCGCGGCGGGGGCGGAGAGGCGCTCCGAGCATCCCCTGGGCCGGGCTGTAGTCCGGAGGGCCGAGGGGAAAGGGCTCGAGCTCGCGGAACCCACGGACTTCCTGGCCCTCGAGGGACTGGGCGTCGCCGTCCGCATCGCGGGGCGCGACGTCCTCGTCGGGAGCCCAAAGATGATGGCGGAAAGGGGCATCGGGACGGGCGGGCTCGTCGCGACCGCCGAGGCCTTCTCCGGGGAAGGGAAGACCGCGGTATTCGTCGCGGTCGACGGCCGCCCGGCCGGACTCCTGGCGATCGCGGACACCCTCAAGGACGGCGCCGCGGAAGCCGTGAAGCGGCTCAGGAAGCTCGGCCTGGAGGTCGTCATGCTGACCGGCGACGACCGGCGGACCGCTGAAGCCATCGCACGGGAAGCGGGGATCGACAGGGTCATCGCGGGGGTCCTGCCGGGCCAGAAGGCCGACGAGATCCGGAGGCTCCGATCCGAAGGGAGGACCGTAGCCATGGTCGGCGACGGGATCAACGACGCCCCCGCCCTGGCCTTGGCCGACGTCGGGATCGCCATCGGGACCGGCACCGACGTGGCCATGGAGGCCTCGGACATAACCCTGATCAAAGGGGACCTCGACGGGGTGGCCTCGGCCATCGTTCTCAGCCGCCGGACCATCCGGACCATCCGGCAGAACCTGTTCTGGGCGTTCGTCTACAATGTCATCGGCATCCCGATCGCGGCCGGGGCCCTCTACCCGTTCTTTGGGGTGCTCCTCGATCCGGTCATCGCCTCGGTGGCCATGGCTTTCAGCTCGGTTTCGGTCGTTTCGAATTCGCTCAGGCTGAGGCGGGCGAAGATCTGAGCCGGACGGATGAATCGGAGCGGAAGCGAGGGGAGTTATAAGGGTATAGGATGCGGATAGGAAATCGGAATATTTTGAACATCGAGACCAAGGAGGAACCTATGAAGAAGAATTTCAGGATCTGGACGATCTTCGCCGTTATGTCCCTTCTCGTCCTTTATGCCGTCGGCGGCCCGACTTCCGTCGATACGGCCAAGGACCCGGTGTGCGGGATGAGCGTCAAGGTCGCCGGTAACGCCCTCACGGCCGAGCATCTCGGGACGCCCTATTATTTCTGTTCGGAGAGCTGTAAAGCGGCTTTCCTGAAGGACCCGGCTAAATATGCTCAAGTGGAAGCGGCTGAAACGCCCGTCCCCGCGGCGGGCACGTGCTGCGGGATGTGCTGCCGGGGCTGCGCCGGAATGTCGGGCATGAAGATGATGCCCGGCCAGGCGCCGGTCGCGCCCGCCCCGGGCGTTCCCCCCGCGCCTCCGGCCGCTCCCGCGGCCGTCGCCCCCGGCGCCGCGATGCCGGATTGTCCCATGATGAAAGGCGCGATGAAGCCGTGCTGTCCGATGATGGCCCAGAGGGAGATGCGGATGAAGAGGATGCCTGGAATGGCCATGAAGCACGGGATGATGGGCCCCATGACGCCGGGGGCATGCCCCTTATGCGGCGGCATGGCCGGTAAGGCTGAGGTCGTCGTCGAGAATACCGCGGACGGCGCCGTCGTCCGGATCTCCTCCAAGGACCCCGAGGCCGTCAAGTTGATCCAGAAGCACCTCGCCGCGATGAAGGCCGCCGGCGGTCCCGCGACATGCCCCAAGGCCAGGAAAGCCGAAGAGAAAGTGGAAAAATAGCTCTTCAGAAGCTGAACTTGACCCCCGCGCTGAACCGCGCGAAGGACGGGTCGACCTTCAGGGACCCGAGGCCTATGCGGCTCTCCACGTCCGCGACCGGATCCGTCAGGATGTCGGCCGCCGTGATGTGCAGAGGTGTTTCCGCCCCGCTGCTCTTGAAATAGCGGTACTCCCCGACGATCGAGATCAGGGAGGAGAGGTGGAAGGCGGCTTCGGCGCCCAGGTTGAACCCGAGCCGGGACTGGGGCCCGAACTCATAGCCCAGCTGGAACGTCTGGATGTGGAGGAGCCTGTCCTCCGAGGTCCAGAACTTCGAATAGCCGATGAATCCCGACTTGGCTTCCGTGTAGAAGTAGCTCGGCCCTCCCGAAAGGCTCAGGGAGAGCGATCGGGTGAGAGGCAGGCGGATGATGCCGTTCAGGCTGAGGACGATCTCGCGGATGTCCCCCTCGGAGGCCGGCCATTCCGCCTGGTTGGCGTAGGTCACGGTCTGGGTCGTATGGTCGGGCATCGGGCGCTGGTAGGTGAGCGAATAAAGATAGGGCGCGTTGGTCCCCTCGATCGGCGCCTTGAAATAATCGGCGATGAACTGGAAGCCGATGTTGGGCAACACAAAAACGTTGACGAAGGCCGAGAGCCCGCTGGCGTCCTTGGCCTTGAGGTTGAGAGTCTGCTCGGCCAGGCTCGCATACGTCCCGCCCGAAAGGTAGAGAGGGGAGTAGCGATTGTGGTAGCTTGCGTCGAAGCCGGGGTTATAGAAGCTCCACGCGACGCCGAACTCGAACCTTTGGGCGAAGGCCGGAGCGGCGCAGACCAGAATAAGACCACAGACCAGGATCGATAAAGCTTTTTTATTCATTTTGTTTACCCTCCTCGTTTGCCTATCCGCATATCCGATTGTCGCAAAAAACGGAAAAAAAAGAAAGGCCTTTCCGAAAGATCGCCCCGGGCAGAGCAAGGGTGAAGGCCATGGCCGGCGTGAGGGCGATCCGTGTCCGGATCGTATTCATGAGGCTCCCTCGGGTTCGCGGGGATCGCTTCGGGCTTCCCGCCCCTCCTGATGCTCTAAAGGCAATGCCGTCGGACGCGACAGTCAAACGAAACGGACTTCCCCCGCCGGCGCTGTTCGGTCGGGGGGCCGTTCTGTGATATCCTGTCACCGATGCGTGCGGAAAGACGGCGGGTGGTCGTGGCCATGAGCGGCGGGGTGGATTCGTCCGTCGCGGCGGCCCTGCTGAAGAGGGCGGGACACGAAGTCACCGGCGTGACGATGCGGCTCGTCGACCTCCCCGTCGAGGTCTGCCGGTCGGAAAGCCTGCGCAGCTGCTGCGGGCGCCGGGCCGTCGAGGACGCCCATCGCGTGGCCCTGGCCCTGAAGATCCCCCATTATGTGGCCGACATGAGGGCCCCCTTCGAGAAGCTCGTGGTTTCGGACTTCTGCCGGGAGTACGCGCAGGGCCGGACCCCCAATCCCTGTGTTCTCTGCAATCGTCTTATCAAGTTCGACCTCCTCCTGGGGAAGGCCCGAGAGCTCGGGGCGGAGCTCCTGGCCACGGGGCATTACGCCCGTGCCGGAAGGGACGCCCGTTGCGGCGGGCATTCTCTGAAAAAGGGGCTGGACCCCGCGAAGGACCAGTCTTATTTCCTCTATGCGATGACCCAGGAACAACTTGCCCGGGTGCTCCTGCCGCTCGGCGGCCATACCAAGCCCGAGGTTCGGAGGATGGCGAAGAGGATGGGGCTGGCGGTCGCGGAAAAATCCGAAAGCCAGGAGATCTGCTTCGTCCCGGGCGACGATTATGCCGGGTTCCTCAGGGAAAGGATCCCCTCGGCCTTCCGCCCGGGCCCGGTCGTCGATCCGGACGGACACGTCCTGGGAGAGCACGGCGGCATCGCCGGCTTCACGGTCGGCCAGCGCCGGGGCATGGGCGTCGCTTCCGCCGGGCGGCTCTATGTGATCTCCGTCGACGCCGGATCGAACACGGTCGTCGCGGGTCCGGACGAGGCCCTTCATTCGGGGGGGTTGATCGCGTCCGGCGTGAGCTACATCTCGGGAAGCAGGCCGGAGGGGCCGTTCAGGGCCAGAGTGAAGATCCGCTACCGGCACAAGGAAGCGGAGGCCGTCGTCACCCCCGTCGGCGAGACGGGCGCCCGTGTCGTGTTCATGGCTCCCCAACGGGCCGTGGCGCCGGGCCAATCCGTCGTTTTTTATCGCAGGAGCACGGTCCTCGGCGGGGGGATCATCGAAGCTTCGGTCCGATAGGCGCTCACCCGAAGAAGATCCTGGCGATGTCGTAGAGCTCGGGGTCGACGGTCTTGATCTCGGCCACGGCCTCGGCCAGCGGTACGGCGACGATCCTGTTCCCCTGCAGGCTCACCATGTTGCCGAACTTCCCCTCGTGGACGAGGTCGATGGCCCCGATCCCGTATCGCGTGGCCAGGATCCGGTCGAAGGCCGTAGGCGAGCCGCCCCTCTGGATATGCCCGAGGACCGTGACCCGCGTCTCGAAGCCTGTGCACTTCTCGATCTCCTTGCCGAGGAAGTTGCCGATGCCGCCCAGCCGGACGTGCCCGAACGCGTCCTTCTCGTCGGTCTGGGTCATGAGCGAGGTGTCCTTGGGCATCGCGCCCTCGGAGACGACGACGATGGAGAACTCCTTGCCGCGCGCCCGCCGCTTCTGGATCTGGGCGCAGACCTCGGCGAGGTCGAAGGGGACCTCGGGAACGAGGATATGGTCCGCCCCGCCCGCGATCCCTCCCGCCACGGCGATCCAGCCGGCGTGGCGGCCCATGACCTCGACGACCATGACCCGGTGGTGGGCCTCGGCGGTCGTGTGGAGGCGGTCCAGGGCCTCGGAGACGATGGAGACGGCCGTGTCGAAGCCGAACGTATAGTCCGTGCAGGAGAGATCGTTGTCGATCGTCTTGGGGACCCCGACGACCTTGACGCCCTTCACGAACAGCTTGGCGGCCACGCCGAGCGTATCCTCGCCGCCGACGGCGACGACCGCGTCCATCTCGTACTTGGACATCTGGGCGAAGATCTTGCCGATGCCGTCCTCGACCTTGAAGGGGTTGGTCCGCGACGTGCCGAGGATGGTCCCGCCGCGGGGGAGGATGCCCGATATCGAATCGAGGTCGAGCGGGATGATCTTCCCTTCGATGAGGCCGAGCCAGCCGCTCTTGATGCCGAGGATGTCGTATCCATAATTCGCGATGCCCTTGCGGACGACGGCCCGGATCACCGCGTTCAACCCGGGACAGTCCCCGCCGCCGGTCAGAATGCCGACTCTCATTTTCGTCGCTCCCTCCATTTTCGATGGGGTCCTCAGAAACCGGTGTCCATTATACCCCGACCGGAGGCATTTCCGGGATAGGATGGGGAATATCCGCCGAGAAGCGTTGATCCCCATTATCAGCAATAATATCTCTCTATTGACAATAGCTGTCAATAAACGTAAATTATGATCAAGCCAGAGGGGATATTGTGAACGATTCATCCCCGCAGGAGTCTTATTGCCATCATGAACAGATTCATCGGTGAAGTCCTGACCATCGAAGAGCTGGCGGCCTATTTGAAGATCCCGAAATCGACGCTCTATAAGCTCGCCCGGGAGGAGAAGGTTCCATCCACCAAGGTCGGCCGCCATTGGCGTTTCCAAAAGCGCGCCATTGATCGCTGGCTTGAAGGCAAACCGGCCGGCATGTCCGGATCTTGAGGATGGACGAATAGGAGAACGGCGATGGCCGGAAGAACGAAACGAGGAGCGGGGCCCGGCAAAAGGGAGGAGCACGGGCTTACGCCCGGGTCCGGAAGCGCCGGGAAAAAGGCCCAGGGGCCCCGGGGCCATCGAAAGGAACCGGCGATACGGGACGAGAAAACGTGCCGGGCGAAACAGGCGCTTCCGGAGAGCGATCTCCGGTTCCAGGGCCTCGTGGATTCCGGTCAGGCCTTGATCTGGACATCCCGCCCGGACAAGCAGTGCGACTATTTCAACCTGCCGTGGCTGAAGTTCCGGGGCCGGAGCCTCGAACAGGAGCTGGGCGACGGGTGGCTCGAAGGCGTCCATCCGGATGACCTGGAGACCTGTATCGAGCGCTTTCGGACCGCCTTCGACCGGCGCGAGCGTTTCAGCATCGAGTACCGCCTGCGCCGCCATGACGGCGAATTCCGCTGGATCCAGGACGACGGCACGCCGCGCTTCGACGAACAGGGGAAATTCCTGGGCTACATCGGCCATTGTCTGGATATCACCGACCGCAAGCGGGCGGAAGAGAAGAACGAGTCCTTGTTGGCCGCCGTCCAAAAAGAGAGGACGAACCTTTCGACGCTGATCGACAGCATCGCCGACGAGGTCTGGTTCGCCGATCCGGAGGGGCGGTTCACCCTGGCGAACCCGGCGGCGCTCAGGGAGTTCGCGCTCGATCCCGAACGGTTGGCCGACGTGGAGACGCTCGCGAAGAGCCTGCAGGTGTTCCGGCCGGACGGGAGCCCGCGACCGGTCGAGGAAGCCCCGCCCCTGCGGGCCCTTGCCGGAGAGGTGGTCCGGAACCAGGAGGAACTCGTCCGCACGGCCGCGGGGCCGGGCCTGCGGCATCGCCAGGTCAGCGCCGCCCCGGTCCGGGATCGATCGGGCCGCATCATCGGGGCGGTGGCCGTCGTCCGCGACATCACCGAGATCAAGAAGGCCGAAGCCGCGCGGCAGCAGAGCGAGGCGCGGTTTCGGGAGCTCTTCGATTTCATGAGCAGCGGCGTGGCCATTTATGAGGCCGTCGACGACGGCGCGGATTTCATATTCCGGGATCTCAATCCCGCGGCCGAGAAGATCGAGCGCGTCCGCAGGGAGGACATCCTCGGCAAGCGTGTGACCGGGGCCTTCCCTGGAGTGAAGGCGTTGGGCATCTTCGCGGTATTCCAGAGGGTGTGGCGAACCGGTACCCTGGAACATTTCCCGGCCCATCTCTACAAGGATGAACGCGACCCGGGAAGCTGGCGGGAGAACTGGGTCTTCAAGCTGCCTACCGGCGAGATCGTCGCCGTCTACAACGATATCACCGAGCGCATCCGGGCGGAAGAAGCCATGCGGGAGACGAACCGGGACCTGGAGCTGAGCCGCGCCGCCGCGATGGATCTGAGCGGGGCCCTGCGGGCCGAGAACGAGACGCGCAAGAAGATCGAGGAGGGCCTGCGCGAAGCGGAGGCCCGGTACCGGCTCCTCTTTGAACACTCGCCGGACGGGATCGTGATCCTGGACCCGGAAACGGCGCGGCCCCTGGAATTCAACGAAACCGCCTGCCGCCAGCTGGGCTACTCGCGCGAAGAGTTCGCGCGGCTGGCCGTTACCGATTATGAGGCGGCCGAAACTCCCGAGGAGACCTTCTCCCGGATCGCCAGCGTCCTGCGCGAAGGCCGGAACGATTTCGAGACCCGGCATCGCACCAAGCAGGGCGATATCCGGGACATCCACGTGACGGCGCAGATCACCGAGATCCTGGGCCATCCCGTTTATCACTGCGTCTGGCGCGATATCACCGAGCGCAAGCGGGCGGAGGAGCGGCTGCGCGACAGCGAAGAGAACATGCGCTACATCGTCAAGCACGACCCCAACGCCGTCGCCGTCTATGACCGCGAACTTCGCTATATCGCCGTCAGCGACCGTTACCTCCGGGATTATGAGATCAAGGAAGCGGATATCATCGGGAAACGCCATTATGACGTGTTTCCGGAGATGCCGAAAAAGGTGGCGGGAGGTGCATCAACGCTGTCTGGCCGGCGCGATCGAGCGTGACGACGATGATCATTTCGAACGCCCCGACGGTTCCATCACCTACAACCGGTGGGAATGCCGGCCCTGGCGCCGGTCCAATGGGGAGATCGGAGGCATGATCACCTATACCGAGGTGACGACCGAACGCAAGAAGGCCGAGTTGGCGCTCCGCGAGAGCGAAGAACAGCTCAGGGCTTTCATGGAGAACGCTCCCGACGGAGTTTACCTGAGCGATCTTGCCGGAACCTTCCTCTACGGCAATCGCAGGACGGAGGAGATCACCGGCTTGGAGCGCCGGGAGATCATCGGCAAGAACATGATGGAGCTGAATTTCCTCTCCGCGGAGGGCCTCGCCCGGGCCGCCGAGTTGTTGCAGGCCAACGGCAGGGGCGAGCCCTCCGGGCCCGACGAGATGACGCTCAGGAGGAAGGACGGCAGCGCGATCATCGTGGAGGTCAATACGAGCGCCGTGCGGCGCCACGGTCAGCCGGTCGTGATCGGCTTCGTCCGGGACGTCACGGCGCGAAAACAGGCGGAGGAAAAGCTGCGGGAGAGCGAAAAGCAGTACCGCGAGCTGTACGATTTCCTGCCGATCCCCGTCTATGAGATGGACCTGGCGGCCAATATAACGGCGGCCAACCGCGCCGTCTATAAGTTGTTCCGGGGGACCGAAGAAGACTTCAAGAAGGGGTTCAACGCCTGGAAGCTCCTTTCTCCCGAGGATGTGAAAAAGTCCGCGGAAAATATTCAACGGCTGATGAAGGGGGAGGCCGTCGAGGGGACGGAATACGTTTTCACGAGACTGGACGGGTCGACCTTTCCCGCCATCGTCATCTCGAGCGTCATCTTCGACCGCGGCCGGCCGGTGGGACTCAGGGGAGCGGTCATCGACATCACCGAGCGCAAGCAGGCGGATAACGCCGTCCAGGCCGCGTTGCGGGAAAAGGACATCCTCCTCCGGGAGATCCATCATCGGGTGAAGAACAACATGCAGGTCATCTCCAGCCTGTTCAACCTTCAGGCCGGAGCCGTCACGGCCGAGAACGCCCGCCGGATGCTCAAGGACGGGCAGCTGCGCATCCGTTCCATGGCCCTGGTCCATGAGAAGCTCTATCAGTCGCGCGACCTGTCGATGATCGATTTCGCCGACTACCTCAGAAGCCTGTCCGCCCACCTGTTCCATTTCTTCAGGATCGAGGCCGGCAGGATCCGGCTCGCCGCGAACCTCGAGCCCATCCAGTTGAGCGTCAACGCCGCCGTGCCCTGCGGCCTTCTGGTCAACGAGCTCGTCTCGAATTCCCTGAAACACGCCTTTCCGGGAGACCGGAAGGGCGCGGTGGAGATCGGGCTTCACAGGCGGGAGGACGGTTCCCTGGAAATGCGGGTGGCGGACGACGGGGTCGGTTTCCCCGAGGGCCTGGACTTCCGCCGCACCGAGAGTCTGGGAATGCAGATCGTGGCCCTGCTCGTCGAACAGATCGACGGAGCGATCGAGCTCGATAGGGGCAACGGGACGGCCTTCACCATTTCGTTCCGTGAGCCGACCTATAAGTCCAGGACCTGAATCCCGGAAACAGGATGCGTATGGGGGGTTCACGGCGTCGTTGCCGAAGATTTGACACCCGGTTCGGGCCCATGTAAACTTGGGTGTAGGGTTTTGAGTGCCTCATATAAAAATGATGGCCACGAGGAGAGGGATACAGGGACGAACGGCAGAGGACCGGAGAGGCCCGCTGTCCGGCCGGACGGCCCGGATCAGCCCCTATACCTTGGCTTCCCGGCCCGACAAAAGCGCGCCGACGGCGCGCCCCAGCCCCAGACCTCGCTGTCCGCGGAAACCTGTGGTCCTTCAGGGACTTCCGATTGGGCCGAAGCCATGGGACGACACCTTATGAAACACGGCCCGAAAAGATCCCTCCAGGGGACCATGGCCGCCCTGGGAGTGTCCCTTCTCGCCCTTTCCGGCGGGTGCCTCGAGCCCTCCGGTCCCGATGCCGACCGGGTTCACGAGGTCCGAGCCATCCCGCCCGAGGCCCCGGATGCCGCGCCCCTTCTCCTGACCGGAGAAGAGCGGGCCTGGCTTCGCGCGCATCCCGTCATCCGGGTCGCCCAGGACCCCGGCTGGCCGCCGATAGAGTTCGCGGACGGGAAGGGAGACCCATCCGGTATCGCCGAGGATCATCTGCGGCTCGTCGAACGGCGGCCGGGCGTGACGTTCGAAAAGGACCGGCTGATCCTGGCCCGCATCCTCCAAAAGGCGCTGGATCCGATCCCCGAAGCGGAACGCGCCGCGATCTACCAGAAATGGGTGCCCATCAGGTATGAATATGCGTTCAGCTTCAGGCGGCTCTGGCTGCCCCTGGCCGCGTTCGGCCTGCTCCTGGCGGGACTGATCGCCTGGAACCGGATCCTTTTACGTGAGATCAGGACCCGCAAGGGGGCCGAAGGGGCCCTGAAAGCGAGCGAAGAGCGGTTCAAGTCCGTCATGGACAATCTCCCCATCGGCATCGCCGTGAACTCCGTCGATCCGGTCGTCGCGTTCAAGTACATGAACGAGAATTTCCCCCGGTTCTATCGGACGACGCGGGAGGCCCTCGCCGACCCGGACGCGTTCTGGGAAGCGGTCTACGAGGACCCGGAATTCCGGAAGAAGATCCGGGCCGAGGTCCTCGAGGCGACCTCGAGCGGCGACCCGGCGCGCATGCACTGGGATGATGTGCCCGTTGCCCGCCGGGGCGAGCCGACGACCTACATCATGGCCAAGAACATGCCGATGCCCGACCAGGGGCTGATGATATCGACGGTCTGGGACGTGACCGAACGCAAGACGGCCGAGGAAGCCCTGCGCCGAGCCCTCGAGCGCCTCCGGCGTTTCGTCGACGCCAACGTCGTCGGCGTCGCCGTCGCCGAGGTCTCGGGAGGCATCCTGGAGGCCAACGATTATTATCTGCGCACGATCGGCTATTCGCGCGCGGAATTCGAGCAGGGGCGGGTCGACTGGAGGGCGCTCACGCCGCCCGAATGGCTGCCCGCCGACGAACGGGCCATCAAGGAGCTGTTCGAACGGGGAACGTGCACGCCTTACGAGAAGGAATACCTCAGACGGGACGGGACCCGTGTGCCGGTCTATCTTTCCGACGCCATGCTCCCGGGCCCCGAAAAGCAGATCGCGGCCTTCGTTCTCGACATCACGGAGCGCAAGCGGGCGGAAGAGGAGCTGTTCAGGAGAATGGACGAGCTTCAACGATTCCACGAGCTGACGGTCGGCCGGGAGGCCCGGATGGTCGAACTGAAAAAGGAGATCAACGCGCTTCTCAGGAAGGCCGGCCTCCCGGAAAGATACAGGATCCTGGAATGAGCGAAGAACGTCATCCGTCCCCAGGGGCGAAGGACCGCATCGCTCTGCTGAACATCCTGGAGGACCTGAAGGCGGAGAACGAAGCGCGAAAAAGGACAGAAGCGGAACGGCGGGAAGCGGAGACGCGCTACCGGCTCCTGTTCGAGCTGTCGCCGGACGGCATCGTGATCCTGGACCCGGCGACGGCAAGGCCCCTGGAATTCAACGAAGCGGCCTGCCGTCAGCTGGGCTACACGCGCGAGGAGTTCGCCCGGCTGAGCCTCTCCGAGATCGATGCCCGGGAGCCTCCCGAAGAGATCCGCCGGCACATCGACCTGATCCGGCGCGGCGGCCGGGACGATTTCGAGACCCTCCAGCGCACGCGCGGGGGAGAGATCAGGAACGTCCACGTGACGGCGCGGATCATGGAGATCCTTGGCGTTTCCGTCTATCACTGCATCTGGCGCGATATCACGGAGCGCAAGCGGGCGGAGGAAGCCCTGCAGGAGGCTAATGAAACCCTGCAGGCGATCATCCAATCTTCGCCGCTCGCGATCATCTCGCTCGACCCCGAGGGGAACGTCACCCACTGGAATCCGGCCGCCGAGCGGGTGTTCGGCTGGAGCGAACGCGAGTCCCTGGGGCGATTTCTGCCTCTTGTGCCGGACGAAAAGCGTGATGAACACCGGGCCCTGCGCGAGCGCGTCCTCAGGGGAGAGGGCTTCTCGGATGTCCAGGCGCGCCGCCGGAAAAAAGACGGCTCGCCCATCGATATCAGCATCTCCACCGCTCCTTTGCGCGACGCCCAGGGCCGGATCATCGGCATCATCAGCGTGAACGTCGATATCACCGAGCGCAAACGGGCGGAGGAGGCGCTGAGGGAAAAGGAAGCCCAGTTGCGCTTCGCCCTCGAGGGAACCAATGACGGTTTCTGGGACGTCGATATGAAGAGCAACAAGGTATTCATGAGCCATCGAGGCTGCGAGATCCTGGGCTTTTCACCGGAGGAGATGACGGAGAGGTTCGATGTCTGGGCGAAACTGGTCCATCCGGACGATATGGATGCGACGCAAAAGGCCCTTGCGGAACATCTGGACGGGAGGGCCCCCGTCTTCAGCGTCGAACAGCGCCTGATGACACGATCGGGCGAATGGAAATGGATCCTCACCCGGGGGAAGATCGTTGCCTGCGATGCGAACGGCGCTCCGGCGAGGATCACGGGGACACACACGGATATCTCCGAGCGGAGGAAGGCCGAGGGGGCCATCCAGGCTTCCCTGAGGGAGAAGGAGACCCTGCTCCGGGAGATCCATCACCGGGTGAAGAACAATATGCAGGTCATCTCCAGCCTCTTCAACCTGCAGGCCGGTCACATCGCGGACGCGGACGCCCGGCGGATGCTGAAGGAAGGCCAGCTCCGCATCCGGTCCATGGCCCTCATCCACGAGAAGCTCTATCAGGCGCGCGACCTCTCGAAGATCGAGTTCGCCTCCTACATTCAGAGCCTCGCGGCCCACCTGTTCCAGTTCTTCAGGGTCGATCCCGCGCAGGTCCGGCTGGAGACCGACCTCGAGAACGTCAGCCTGGACATCAATTCGGCCGTGCCCTGCGGCCTGCTGATCAACGAGCTCGTCTCGAACGTCCTCAAGCACGCCTTCCCCGGCGGACGGAAGGGGATCGTCCGGATCAGACTGCGGCGGGAAAAGGACGGGAGCCTGGAGCTCCGGGTGGCGGACGACGGGGTGGGCTTTCCCGAAGGGCTGGATTTCCGCCGCACCGGGAGCTTCGGCCTGCAGATCGTGGACCTGCTCATCGAGCAGCTCGAAGGGAAGATCGAGCTCGAACGAAAGCCCGGAACGGCGTTCACCATCACCTTCCGGGAGCTTGAATACAAGCCGAGAACCTGAATTCGGGGACGGGGAGTTCCCGGGGTCCGGAAATTGAAATTGTGCCCCTGATTGAAATACAATGGATGTCCCATGGATGAGCGGTCGAATCGGATCTCCAGGCTGAAACGCCGCCTCAGGGACTGGCGGGCGGCATCCCTAACGCCTGACGCACGGAAGAACGCGCTCAAGGTCCTGGGCGCCCTCGAGGAGATGGCCCGCTCCGATGGATTCGCCTCGCTCGACCCGAGAGCCGCCCACGAGGTCCTCGACGAGACCGGAAAAAAGGCCTTCCTCACGAGCCTCGCCGAAGCCGGGGACCTCGAGCGCTGGGCCGAGGCCGCCTTCAAGCTCATCCAGGCCTCCGGCTTCTCCCTCCTCGACCTGTTCCGGACGCGGGTCAGAGCGCATCCGTCCAAGGTCCTGTTCCAGGACATGTCCGTCCCGGTCCCCCTGCAGTGGACCTATGAGCAGATCGACCGGCGGACGCGCGAGATCGCGGCGGCCTTCTACCGCCTCTCCTCCGGTCCGGCCGGAGCCCCGCGCGTGGCCGTCTTTTGCGAGAACACCGTGGACAGCGCCGCGGCCGACCTGGCCTGCCTGTTCTACGACATCCTGGACACGCCGCTCAACACGCATTCCGACAGGGAAACCCTCGTCCAGATCTTCGACCGTCTTGCCATCGATATCGCGGTCGTCGACAGCCGCGAGCGCGGACGTCTCCTCGAAGAGGTCCGGGCCCGGACCGTCGTGCCCTTCCGAATCGTGACCCTTGACCGGGACGCCGTCCCCGAGAACGATCACACGGTCTTTCTGGGCGAGTATTGCGGGACGCTCTCGGCCGCCGATGTCGAAAAGACGCTCGCCCGGCGCCGGCGCCGCCCGTTGAACGAGGTGGCCACGGTCATGTTCACTTCGGGCAGCACGGGGAAGGCCAAGGGAGTGAGCTTCTCGATCTATCAGCTCGTCGCCAAGCGCTTCGCCCGGGCGGCGGCCCTTCCCGAGGTCGGGGATGACGAGGTTTTCCTGAGCTTCCTCCCGCTCTATCACACGTTCGGCCGCTTCCTGGAGATGCTCGGGGCCATCTACTGGGGCGGGACCTACGTGTTCCCCGGCAATCCCTCCGTCGATACGCTCCTCGCGCTCCTGCCCCGCGTCGAGCCCACCGGCTTCATCAGCGTCCCCGTCCGTTGGGCCCAGCTCCACGAGAAGTGCCTCGAGAGGATCGATGCGGCGGGCCCCGGAGCGGACGCCGGGGCCGGGATACGAAACATCGTCGGACGAAGACTGCGTTGGGGCCTGTCCGCGGCCGGCTATCTCGATCCGAGGGTCTTCCATTTCTTCGAGAGGAACGGCGTTGCGATCGCGAGCGGGTTCGGCATGACGGAGGGCACCGGAGGGATCACGATGACACCCCCCGGCCGGTACGTCGACAACACGCAGGGCGTGCCGCTCCCGGGCGCATGGGTCCGGCTGGGGGAGAAAGGCGAGCTCCAGATCGGCGGACACTATGTCGCCCGATATCTGGAGGACAAGGGCCCGGGCGATGTCATCCCTTACCCCGAGGGACCGGACACGGATCCCTGGCTGTCCACAGGGGACATCTTCCGGAGGCTCGATAACGGCTATTATCAGATCGTCGACCGGATCAAGGACATCTACAAGAACAACCGCGGACAGACCGTCGCCCCGCTCAAGGTCGAGAACAAGTTCATCGGCGTCCCGGGTATCCGGCGGACCTTCCTCGTCGGTGACGGCCGGCCGCACAACGTCCTGTTCATCGTCCCCGACCGCGGCGACGCCGTTCTCGGGGCCGCCCTGACGGCCGAGAACGAACGCGAGTACTACAGGCGCATCGTGAACGCGGCCAACACGGACCTGGCGCCCTACGAGCGCGTCATCAACTTCGCCCTCCTCGAGAGGGACTTCGATCGCGAGCGAGGCGAGATCACGCCCAAGGGATCCTATAACCGCAAGGTCATCGAGCGCGAGCATGAATCCCAGATCGAGGGCCTCTACAGGACGAACTTCGTCGAGCTCGAGGGCGAGGGACTCCGTATCCGGGTCCCGCACTGGTTCTATCGCGACCTCGGCATCCTCGAAGACGATATCTCATTCGGGGAAGGCGGGCTCCGCGACCAGGCCCGGGGCCTCGCCCTCGCCCTCCGCAGGGGAGACGATCCTTCGACCGTGCTCGTCGGCGACCTCGAATATGCCGTGCGGGGCGATGTCCTGGACCTGGGGCTCTTCGCGCGCCAGCCGCGCCTCTGGATCGGAAATCCTTCCCTCGCCCGCTTCAGCCCCTGCAAAGAGGGGTGGGACGTTCCCCTCGAGGCCGTCTCCGGCCGGGTTTTTCTGCCTTCCCCGCGCATAGGCGCCCCGGTCCCGGACGATATCCCCGAGCCGGGCCGGATCGCGGACGGGCACCTCAAGGAGGTCCATCGTCTCGTTTCCCTGGCCTTCTTCGGCGACGCCGGATCCGCGGCAGAGGCCCTGGAGGGGATCGAACGGCTCTTCGGCGAGCCCGAACTGCGGACCTCGTCCGTTATCCGCGGGAGGCTGGAAGCCCTGGCCCGTCATCCCGACGAGCGGATCCGGTGCGCGGCCTATAGGATCCTCCTCCTCGATGAGCCGAACCCGGAGTACAGCAAGGCCCTGTCGGCGTTCGTCCAATCAGGGCTGTCGTTCCTCAACGAGGAATCCATCGAGCTCATCGCCTCTTCCCGCCTGGGCAAAGGCCGGTTCGACGCCCTGCGCCAGAGGATGCTCGCCTACCGTGAGCAGATGGAATGGCCGGTGGGGGACGTGTCCCGCCTTCAGTTCGAACGGATCTTCCGTCTGTTCGTCGACTTCTGCCGGTATCATCCCGAATATTACGGGAGTGTCCGGGCCGAGCTTTCGAGCTGGGCCCTCCACCGGGCCGATCCCGCCCTCGCGGCTCGGGCCGGGGCGCTGCTGGCCGAGCTCGACGGGGATTCGCAGAAGCTCCTGGCCGGCGACAGGCCCGAGCCGTCCGCGGAGGAGTGGGCCGCGAAGCTGACCTTCGATGACGGCATCGGGCCCGACGAGGCGGCCGGGATAGGGGAGGTTCTGCGGACACGGGCCTTCCTGAAGAAGTCCCTCGGCCTGGCCTTCGAAGCCGAAGCGTTCGAGCTCAAGGACGTCCCGGAAGGCGGGGTCTGGATCTCGCGACTCCCCGTTCCCAATTACCGCAGGTCCTACCGCGTCGGCGTCACCACGTCCGGCGGGCGGCACTACGATCTTCAGCTCATCCTGGACGAGGCCCTGGCCACGGACGCGTTCCGGGAGACCGTCCGCTGGTACCTGACGATCGCCAGCTATCCTTACGGCCAGCGCGTGCTTCCTCCGCTCGGGTGCTTCCGCCCGGAAACCGGCGCCGTTTCCGTCCATTATCCCGGCGGCCTCGATCTTTGGGAGAAGATCCGCGAATTCGCCGCCATGCGCGGCTCCGAGGGACCTCCCGGGGCGCCGGGGCTATGGCGGAGGCTCTTCATCGAGGCGATGTCCGCCTTCTTCCGGGCGTGGCAGTACTCCTCGCGCCGCATCGTTCCCGGGCAGATCTCTCCGGCGAATATCATCGTTCCGGAGCTGGACTACCGGGAGGAGCCGATGATCTCGTCGCTGGCGGGCTGGAAGCCCTATGAGGGGACGCTTTCGCTCGTCCGGCCGATGGTCGGCAACTTCTATCTCAGGACCGTCGCCCATTATCCCTGGAGCCTGGACCAGCTCGATCTCGAATGGATCTTCGATTCCTGCACCGAGGCCCTGGGAAGGCAGGAGGCACGGGAGTTCCTGAACCGGCTCAGGGCGGACCTCGCCGGCGAGCCTGTCGTCGGCCCGGACGGGAAGAACCTCGGCTCCGCCCTCGACGCCTACCTGGATTATTTCGGGAAGAACTACGTGATCCCTCTCCCGGCCATCAACGCCATGGAGAGGTACAAGACCTGGGAGCTGAGGAACGACCTGGCTCCCGCGAAGGAAAAGGAGGCCGTGCTCCTCGACGTCACCCGCCTCTACAGGCTGGAGCGGTACCCTGAGGTCGTGCGCTATTACCTCTACCGGCATACGTATTTCGCGGGGGCGGACGAGAAGGCGCGGTCGGCTTTTGACCGCCTGCTGGCGAAGATGTCCGAGAACCTCGAACGGCCGGCCGTGCAATTCCTGGAGCTGTCGGACCTCCAGGCGGCCCTCCGCCGGGACGAGGACCGGCTCGTTTTCAGCCGGATGGTCTTCCCCCGGCTCCGCGGCTCCCAGGCCCTCGACATCCTCATGGTCGGGGACGGCGGGATCCGGCAGGTCGTCGTCCACTCGTACCTCACCGACCGCAAGGGCGAGGTCTACACGTTCGGCGAGACGTTCGATCCGGCCGAGATCGGCCGTCTCTACCGGCTCTTCTTCAAGGAGAACTATCCGAAAAAGATCCTGGAGCAGGACCGCCATTACGTGGTCAAGGACGGGCAGGAACGTGTGGTCGGCGGGTTGTGCTACCGGATGATGTCCCGGAACGCGGTCTTCATCGACGTCATGGTCGTCGCTTCATCCCTCCAGGGCGGCGGCCTCGGCGGCGCCATGCTCGATGATTTCTGCGGACGGATGGCCGGTTCGGGGGTCACCGTCATCCTGACCCATTCCTATCTGCCGGGCTTTTTCCTTCGGCGGGGCTTCAAATCGGACCGGAAGTGGGGCGCCCTCGTCCGCTCCCTGTAATTTAATGGGGGACACAATACCCCTTTCCCAATTATCAGGTTTTCCCCAGGGAAAAACAGCGAAATAATAAACTCGGAAATGGGTATTGTGTCCCCGATCGCAATCGATTATCTTAGGCTCGCCCGGCGCTAATGGCCCGGGAGGCGTCGTCATCAAGGAGGACGGGATGCCAGCCAAGATCATCAGCGGCAAGGAAGTCTCCGCGGAGATCCGCGCCGAGCTCAGGACGCGCGTCGACGCGCTCAAGGCCCGGGGCGTCACGCCCGGCCTCGGGGTCGTCCTGGTGGGGGAGGACCCGGCTTCGATCTCCTACGTCAGCGCCAAGGCCAGGGGGGCCGAGGAGATCGGCGTCTTCGAGGAAACGATCCGGATGTTCGCGGCGTCCACCGAGGAGGAGATCCTGGCGATGGTGGACCGCCTCAACCGGGACCCGAGGTTCAACGGCATCCTCGTCCAATTGCCCCTCCCGAAGTGGGTCAGCCCCGACAAGGTCATCAATCTCATCTCCCCGGCGAAGGACGTGGACGGCTTCCACCCGGTCAACGTCGGCAGGCTCCTGCGCGGGGAGCCCTGCCCGCTTCCGTGTACGCCCTACGGCGTCGTCCAATTGCTCGTCCGGGCCGGCCACAGCCCGGAGGGCAAGCACGTGGTCATCTGCGGCCGGAGCAATATCGTCGGCAAGCCGCTCGCGGCGCTCCTGATGCAGAAGAAAAAGGGGGCCAACGCCACCGTCACCGTCTGCCACACGGGGACGAAGGACCTGTCCTACTTCACGAGGCAGGCCGATATCCTGGTCGCCGCCATGGGCGCGCCCAAGGCCATCACCGCGGACATGATCCGCGAGGGATGCGTCGTCATCGACGTCGGCGTCAACCGAGTCGAGGACCCTTCGCACCCCAAGGGCTACCGGCTCGTCGGGGACTGCGATTTCGAAGCGATGAAGGACAAGGCCGCGGCCATCACCCCGGTCCCGGGCGGGGTGGGCCCGATGACGGTGACGATGCTCCTTATGAATACCGTCGAAGCCGCCGAACGCAAGGCCGGCCTCGGGACCTGAAACTCGCCGGAGGTTCCCCATGAAGATAGGCAAGATCGACCAGGAGACGTTCAGCCGTTACCTCCTCGGACGGCTGGGGAGGAAGGACCGGACCGTCATCGTCCCGCCGCTCACGGGCGTGGACGCGGGCGTCGTCGACGCCGGCGGCGGGCGGGTCCTCATCATCGCCGAGGACCCCATCTTCACCATGCCCGCGCTTCCCTTGGCCATGTTCGGCCGGTTCACGGTCCATATCGGGGCGAGCGACGTCGCCGTTATGGGGGTCAAGCCGCGTTATATGACGTATTCCCTGCTGATGCCGCCCGAGTCGGGAGTCCGGGAACTCAAGACCATCGTGGATTCCATCCATGAAACGGCCGTATCCCTGGACATCGCCATTGTCGGCGGCCACACGGGGTTCTATCCGGGGCTCTCCGCGCCGCTCATCGGCGGGATCACGGTATTCGCCTTCGCTAAAAAGGGCGCCTACGTGACGCCTGCCGGGGCCCGTCCGGGGAACGCGGTCATCCTCACCAAGGGCCCGGCCATCGAGACGGCCGGCCTGCTTTCGGCCCTGCGGGAAAGGGAGCTTCGGGGGAAGTACGCGCCCGCCCTGATCCGGAAGGCGAAGGGCCTGTGCTACGAGATCAGCGTCGTCAAGGACGCGCTGACGGCCATGAAGGCAGGGGGGGTCACCGCCATGCACGACGCCACCGAGGGAGGCGTCGTGGGCGGCCTCTTCGAGATCGCCTCCGCGAGCGGCGTCGGCCTCGAGGCCGACGAGGGGCTGATGGTCTATCCGGACGAGGTCCGGATGGTCTGCGAGGCGTTCGGCATCGATCCGATGTGCGCCATCGCCGAAGGAAGCCTGCTCCTGACGACCGAGGACGCCGCGGCCCCGAAGGTCCTGCGCCGGTTGAAAGGCGCCGGGATCGAGGCTTCGGTCATCGGCCGGATCACGGCGAACCGCCGCCGGCGCGTGCTCAGGCGCCGGTACGGAAGCGGCATGCCCCTGGCCATCCCGGAGCAGGACCCGTTCTGGCCGGCGTTCTTCGAAGGGCTGAAAAAGGCCTGATCCGTTACTTGCCCGGCCGGTAATGCTTGATGGTGTCCCAGGCCTTCGGGAAGTCGAAGGCGATCCCGTGGGCGTTGTCATGGCAGGTCAGGCAGTGGGCCTTGACGGCATCCGGGGACGTGTAGACGACGAGACCGTTCTTTATGCAGGCCTCCCGGTCCACCATGACGCTGAGCTTCCGGTACTGGCTGCCCGGACCGTGGCAGACCTCGCAGGTGACGCCCTCGACGGAGACCGCGGCGGCCTTCTCCGACAGAGGTGCGTGGCACTTCAGGCAGCCGGGAGCCTGCTGGGCCGGGATCGGCGCCCCGGCGGCGTCCTTCGCCGTTTCCGGTTTCAGGTTGTTGAAGGACTGGGCATGCTTGCCGGCTTCCCAGAGGGGATGCTGTTTTCCCTGTTTTTCTGTCTTGTGGCAGTCCCGGCACTTGCCGGCCCCCACGTAGGTCGGGACATCGGCGGCCCAGAGGGAGACCAGCCCGGCCGTGAGCCCGATCCCGAGAACGATCGCGAACCTTTTCATGAGGATCTCCTTATCACGCATAGCTGTGCAATCCGGACAGCAGATAATTGACCCCGAAATAAGTGAACAGGGCGGCCAGGAATCCGACGACGGCGATGATCGCCGACCGCCGGCCCTTCCAGCCCATGACGATCCTGGTATGGAGGTAGAGGGCAAAGACGAGCCAGGTGATGAGCGACCAGACCTCCTTCGGGTCCCAGCTCCAGTAGCTTCCCCAGGCCCGATAGGCCCAGATCATCCCGAAGACGAGCCCGCCCAGGGTGAAGAGGGGAAAGCCGGCGGCGATCGCCCGGTAGCTCACGTCATCGTATCTTGCCGCTATCCGGGCCCATTCGCTTCCCGAAGCCTTCCGTTTCCCGGCATCGGCCCGGAGAAAGAGGAGGCTCGTGACGAAGGCGACGGCGAAGAAGGCCTCGCCGAGAAGGGTCACGGAGACGTGGAGCCACAGCCAATAGCTCTGAAGAGCGGGGACCAGGGGCGCGGCCTCTTTGGGCATGAGAGGCGAGGAGGCGACGGCCATGAGGGCGACGACGATGAGAAGGACATAGGGGCCCGCCTTGCGGATCCGGAACCGGCCTTCGATGACGGCGTAGGCCAGGGCCGAGGACCAGGCAAGGAAAGATACGGATTCGTACATGTTCGTGAACGGGGCGTGGCCGCTCCCGAATGTCCGGGCGGCGAGGGCCAGCGTATGGACGGCGAGCCCGCCGACGGCCAGGGCGTAGCCGGCCCGGGCCCATCGGGCTTTCCCCGAGAACAGGAAGACAAGGTAGCCCAGCGCGGACGCTCCATAGGCGATGAAGGCCGCGGAAAACAACAGCGGTTCGTTCACGGGACCCTCCTGAGGGCGGCCGCGAGGCCGGCGAATTCTCTCTCGAAATCCTCCCGGCCCTTGGACGCGAAGCCCCCGGCCGAAACCGCGACCGTTCCCCCGTCCCGGGCTTCGACCGAGATCCGAACCTCCCGGGGAGGCCAGTAAAAGCTGAGGAAGAGGCCGGCCAGCAGAAAGGCGCAGCCGAGCCAGATGAATCCGACCCCCGGATCGCGGGACGCTTGAAGGACCGAGAACTGGGGAGTCGAGTACCTTTCGAGCTCGAACACGAGGTCCGTCGCCCCTTCGGGGCGGACGTGCGCGACCTCGGGGAAACGGGCGAATATCCAGCCGGAATAGACGACGCCGCCGTCCTTCCGGCCCTCGATGAGGACAGCGGGATTGTTCGGCTCGGCTGAACGCGTCTCCGCCCGGCCGTCCGCGCCGATGACGAGATCGGGCACGAACCGGAGCACCGAAACGGTCGTCCCGTCTCCCGCCTCGGCCGAGGCGCCCGGCCCGAGGACGATCCTCTTGAGGAACGCCGGGTCATCGTTCCGGCGGACGCGCAGGCCGATCTCGGGCTTCTCCCAGTCCCACCCATAGCTCGATTGATAGAGTACGGTCCCTTTCCAGCTCAGGGGATGGTTGACCTCGATCCTCCGCGTGGCCGCGGGAATGCCGTTCTCGAGCACCGTGACCGTGCTCGTCCAGTCCTTGACGCCCCCGCCCGGATAATACTCGGTCTCGAAGCGGTCGAGCCGGACCGTCGCCGTCCCGCCGGGGATCGGAGCCGTCGCGCCGACGGTAAGGGCGATGTCGGCGGACGACTTGCCGAGGCCGCTTACGATGCCGCCGGCGAGGACGACCAGGATCCCCAGATGGACGATGTCGGCGCCGAAGAGACCGAGGACGCGGCGGCGCCCCCGGAGGAACGTGCGTCCCTGATCGGGACGCTCGCGTACGCGATACCGCCGGCTCTCGAGCTCGCGCCGCACGGCCGCGACCGTCGCTTCCGATCCCCCCTTCAGGACGAAAGCATCCCGGAGCTTCAGGGCGTTCATCGACGCGGCGTCCGGGCCGGCGTCCTTTCCGAAGGTCCTTTTCAGCTTCGGGGAAAGCCGGGTCAGGCTGCAGACCGAGAGGTTGGCCGCGAACAGGATAAGCAGGGCGAGGTACGCGGGGGAACCGTACAGGCGGTCGAGGCGGAGCCCCGTCACGACCGCCGCCGAGGCGCCGTATCGGGCCCGGTATTCTGCGGGCGGCCGGCGCTGGGGGATGAGGGTTCCGAGGGCCGAGGCGGCCGCGAGGAGGATGAAGAGGGCGAGGGCGAGCTTGATCGAGCCCAGGAATTTAAGAACGGATCTCATGGTCCCAAGGGACCCGCGCCCGGGCGGATCAGTGGCCTTTCGATCTCTTCTTTTTCTTTTCGGAGCTCCTGGCCAGGTCGGCCAGCGTGATGTTCTCGAAATAGTCCTTCAGGAGGAGCGTGGCTTCCTTCCAAACATCGTGGGCGGCGCAATAGGACTGGCGCTCGCAGATGTCCTCGTCCTCGACGCACTCGACGAGGCAGCAGGTGCCTTCGAGAGCGTGGAGGATCTCCCTGAGGTTGATCCGGGACGGGTCCCTGGCCAGGGTGTAGCCACCGCCCGCGCCGCGGATGCTCTTGACGAGCTTGTTGATCTTGAGCGGGATGATGATCTGCTCGAGGTAGCGGATGGAGATGCCCTCCTCCTCGGAGATGCTCTTGAGGATGACCGCATCGCCGTCCGCCGTATAGCGGCAGGCCAGGTTCAGCATGAGCCGTGTCCCGTATCGTCCCTTGGTCGAAAGTCTGATCATGCCGCTCTCCTTCCGTTCCCCATTCTATTCCATTCAAGGCCCGGTGACAACATGAATATATAGGAATAATAAGCATTGGCCGGGGGGTTGACCTGTTCGCGTGGGCGATGTCCCGGCTCTCGAGACGGGACGCGAGGCGCGAAACGCGAAGCGCAGAGCGCGAAACGAGGCTCCGGGTGCCCCCCCGACGGGTTCGGGGTCTGTCTGGGGTTGACAGCCTTCCGGCCCGCCATGTATCCTAATCCTTCCGTACATGATCCGATGCGGAGGCCGTCCTGCTCTCGAGGCTTCCGCGGGGACATTCCGCAACAGAAGGAATCCGATATGAAGAACGAGATCCTCCTCGGCGACGAGGCCGTCGCCCTGGGCGCCGTCCACGCCGGGCTTTCGGCGGCCAGCTCCTACCCGGGAACACCCGCGTCCGAAATCATGGAGTACCTCCTCCGCATCTCCGGCGGCGGGACACGATTCGCCGCGTCCTGGTCGGTCAACGAGAAGACCGCCTACGAGGAGGCCCTGGGGGCCTCGTTCGCCGGGAAGCGGGCCATGGTCTCCTTCAAGCATGTCGGCCTCAACGTCGCCGCCGACCCCTTCATGAACTCGGCCTTTACCCAGACCGACGGCGGCCTGGTCGTCGTCAGTGCCGACGATCCGGGGATGCACAGTTCGCAGAACGAGCAGGACAGCCGCTTCTATGCCCGATTCGCCCAGATCTTCTGCTTCGAGCCGTCGAACGCCCAGGAGGCCTACGACATGACACGGGAGGCCTTCGATATCTCCGAGGAGCTGGGGTCCCCCGTGATGGTCCGGATGGTCACCCGTCTGGCCCACAGCCGTTCGTCGGTCGCGCCGCGCGAGCCGCGGGCGCAGAACGCCCTCCGGACCGGCGCGGCGAAGGATTGGATCCTCCTTCCCGTGAACGCCCGTCGCCGCTTCGACCGGCTCCTCGGGAAGCAATCCGAGATGGTCCGGATCGCGGAGTCTTCCCGGTTCAACGTGCTCACGCTCAACGGAACGGACCGTTCTCTGGGCATCGTCGCGGCCGGCCTCGGATACAATTATCTCAGGGAATGGCTGGGCGGGATGGAATCGGCGCCGTCGGTCCTCAAGATCGGAACGTCTCCGCTTCCGGATGCGCTCGTGGCGCGCCTCGTGGCCCATGCGGACACCATCCTCGTCATCGAGGAGGGGGCTCCGCTCATCGAGCGCCAGCTCAAGGGCCAGTTCGGCATCCCGGGAAAGACGCTCAAAGGAAAGCTTTCCGGGGACCTCCCCTTGTCGGGCGAGCTCACGCCGGACCTGGTCCGCAAGGCCCTGGGACTGGCCGCCGCGGTTCTCCGCGAGCCCGGGCCTCTCGCTCTCGCCAACCGGCCGCCCCAGCTCTGCGTCGGCTGTCCGCACGGGGACACGTTCAAGGCCCTCAACGAGGCCCGGGCGGGCTATCCCGGCGCCCGCGTCTTTTCGGACATCGGTTGTTACACCCTCGGGGCCCTGCCCCCTTACAACGCGATCGAGACCTGCGTCTGCATGGGCGCGAGCGTCAGCATGGCCAAGGGCGGCTCGGACGCGGGGATCCGTCCCGCCGTCTCCGTCATCGGGGATTCGACGTTCGCCCATTCGGGGATCACGCCGCTCCTCGCCGCCGCGGCCGCGGACACGGACATGACCGTCATCATCCTCGATAACGCGACCACGGCCATGACCGGCGGCCAGCCGAGCTTCGGGAGCGGCGCGAACCTTCTCCGGCTCGTCGAAGGGCTCGGCGTCCGGAAGGAACGGATCCGGGTCATCGAACCCCTGCCCAGGCACCACGCGGCCAATGTCGCCGTCATCAGGGAAGAGCTCGAACACAAGGGCCTCTCGGTCATCGTGGCCGTCAGGGAGTGCCTTGAGGAGAGCCGGAAGAAGAAGAGGAGCTGAGCGATGAAGCAGGACATCATTCTGGCCGGCGTGGGGGGACAGGGGATCCTGTCGATCGCGTTCGTCATCGACAACGCGGCCCTGGCCGAGGGGCTGTCGTTCAAACAGGCCGAGGTGCACGGGATGGCCCAGCGGGGAGGGGCGGTCCAGTCGCACATGCGCCTCTCCTCGGAACCCATCTGGAGCGACCTCATCCCCCTCGGCGGGGCCGACATGATCCTGAGCGTCGAGCCGCTGGAGGCCCTGCGCTATCTCGGCCACCTCGCGCCGGACGGGATCGTCGTGACGAGCGCGACGCCCTTCGTCAATATCCCGGACTACCCTCCGATCGACGCGGTCCTGGCGGAGGTCCGCAGGTCGGGCCGGCACGTCATCGTCGACTCCGAAAAGCTCGCTAGGGAGGCGGGGACCTCGAAGGCCCAGAACACCGTCATGCTCGGGGCCGCTTCGCGGCATCTCGTCCTCGAGGAGGGGAGCCTGAAGCGCTTCATCGAGGTCCTTTTCAAGGCCCGCGGCGAGAACGTCGTCCAGGCGAACCTCAGGGCTTTCGACCTCGGCCGCGCGGCGTCCGCCGCGTCCTGACGCCGGGCGTCCGGCCGATGGAAGGAACGGAACCATGAACATATCCAAGGTCACCGCCATCTTCGCGAATGCCGAGAGGGACGGGCGCTCGTTCCTCCTCGAGCACGAGGTCTATGACCTCCTGGACCTGGCCGGGCTGGTGACGCCGCGGCACGTCTTCGTGCCGAAAGGCCGGCCGGTGCGGAAGGCCGACCTCGCCGCCCTCGGCTCCGGCACGGTCGTCCTGAAGATCGTCTCGCCTCTCGTCCTCCACAAGTCCGATGCCGGAGGCGTGCGCTTCGCGAAGGCGGAGCCCCGGGCCGTCGAAACGGCCTGCGCGGAGATGCTCGCTTCCGTTCCCGGGCGGTTCCTGGAATGGTCGAAGAGGACCGATCGCGCCGGCGGGCAGGGGAGGCCGACGCGGAAGGCCGTCGCGGATTCCCTCCGCGGCGTCCTGATCTGCGAGAAGGTCGCTTTCGACGACGTCGGCTTCGGCTCGGAGCTCCTGGTGGGGGTCCGGAACAGCCGCGAGTTCGGGACCGTGATGACCGTGGGCGGGGGAGGCCTGGACGTCGAGTACATGAACGAGAGGATCAAAGAGGGCCGGTCCGTGACCCTGTTCTCGGTCCCCCTCGTCGACGAGGCCCGCCTCTCGTCCCTTATCGAGCCGCTGGCCCTCTTCGGCAAGGTCGCCCTTCCCTTCCGGGGCCGCAAACCGCTGATCGCGCCGGCGACGCTCGCCGCCGCGCTCCGCCGGTTCGTGCGACTGGCCCGGGACCTCTCGTCGACCGGTGGGCGCTCGCCCTACGTCATCGAGGAGTTCGAGGTCAATCCGCTGGTCATCCGGGACGGGGGGCTCGTCCCTCTGGACGGACTGTGCCGGTTCTCCCGGGCGGGAAGCGCGGCCGGGACGAGGCCGGTCGCGGCGATCGGCCGCCTCCTCCGGCCGGAGACGATCGGGATCATCGGGGTCTCCGAAAAGAGGAACATCGGCCGCATCATCCTCGAGAACATCCTGAAGAACGGCTTCCCGAAGGAAAAGGTCTTCGTCGTGAAGCCCGGTCTTTCCGAGATCGCGGGATGCCGGTGCGTCCCGTCCGTCCGGGAGCTTCCCGTCACCGTCGACATGTTCGTCCTGACCCTCGGGGCCGAGCAGAGCGTGGGCCTCCTGCGGGAGCTTGCCGACAACGAGAAGGCCCGGTCCGTCATCCTCATCGCCGGCGGCCTCGGCGAAAAGGAGGGGAGCCAGGGCCTCGAAGCCGAGATCCGCGAGATCATCGCCGGCGGCCGCGCGGCGGGAAAGATCACGCCGGTCGTCAACGGCGGGAACTGCCTGGGCATCGTCTCCAGGCCGGGGCGATATGACACGACCTTCATCACGGAGGACAAACTGCCGCGGCCCAGGGGCCCGAGGTCGGACATGGCCGTCCTCAGCCAGAGCGGCGCCTTCATGATCTCCCGGATGAGCAAGATGCCCCGCATCGAGCCGCGCTACGCCGTTTCGCTGGGCAACCAGATCGACCTGACGGCGGCCGACTACCTCGAATTCCTCAAGGCCGAGCCCGAGGTCCGGACCTTTGCCGTGTACATGGAGGGGTTCCGGCCCGGGGACGGGCATGCTTTCGCCCGCGCCGTGAAGGAGATCGCGGCGGCCGGGCGGACGGTCATCGTATATAAATCGGGGCGCTCGCCCGAAGGCCGCGGAGCGGCCTCGAGCCACACGGCCTCGGTGGCCGGCGACTATTCCGTCTGCCGGTCCGTGCTGGAACAGGCCGGGGCGGTCGTCTGCGAGGATATCGAGGAGTTCGAGAACATGGTCCGGGGGTTCGAGGCCCTGGCGGACAAGAAGGCGCGCGGGAACCGCGTCGGGCTCGTCAGCAACGCGGGGTTCGAGTGCGTCATCATGGCCGACAGCCTCAAGGGGGACGGCGGGGAGCTCGAGCTCGCCGCGTTCTCCGCGGAGACGGGGGCGCGGATCGCCGCGGCCCTGCGGCCGTTGGGCATCGACCGGCTCCAGGACGTCCACAACCCGCTCGACGTGACGCCCGTCGCGGATGACGCCGCGTTCACGGCGTGCGCCGAGGCCGTGCTCGGGGACCCGGGCGTGGACTGCGCCGTGATCTCGCCCGTGCCCATGACGCCGGCCATGCGAACGCTCGCCCCGTCGCCCGACGGAGGGGCGGGCATCCTGGACCCGGAGAGCTTCGCCCAGAGGATCGTCATCCTATCCCGGACGACGGACAAGCCCTTCGTCGTCAACCTCGACGCGGGGAAGCTGTACGACCCCATGTGCGAGCTCCTGGAAGAGGCCGGGATCCCCGTGTTCCGCCGGTCGGACGAAGCGTTGAGGTTCCTGCGCCGTTATATCGCCGCGCGCCGGACCGTGTAGCCGCTCTCTTTTCGGTCCTTTAGGATATCCCGGCGCCGGCGCGCCTCCCGCGGGCCCTGGCCCGTCGCCGAACGAATCCCCCCGCGCCCCCCTGTGCAAGGAGGGGATCGGGAAGCCCCGGCGCGTGCCTACCTGTTCGCGATCTCCCAGCTCATCTCGTGGACCAGGCGGGCGATCCGTTCCAGCTTGTCCCAGTTGATAAGCTCCGGGCGGTCCCCGGCCCGGTGGTAGGTCGGGTGGAGCCCGGTGAAGAACCAAAGGGCGGGCACGCCCCTTTGCATGAACGGCCAGTGGTCGCTTCGCCGGAGCAGGTTGGAGGCGTTATTATCGAGCTTCATCCTGATGTCGAGGCCGAAGGCCGCGTTGGCCCTGTCGAGCGGCGCCCGGAGGTCCGGGAAGCGGTTCAAGCCAAGGACGTTCAGAGTGTTCGCATTGGATTCCGCCGTCTGGGCCTCGAGGCCGCGAAAGCGTCCGTCGTCGGCGGCCGGGACCTCTTCGTTGCGGCCGATCATGTCCATATCGAGCACGGCCAGGATCTTGTCCAGGGGGAGGAGGGGATGTTCGGTGAAGGCCCAGGCCCCGAACAACCCCGATTCTTCGGCGTCCCAGGACGCGAAAACGACCGAGCGCTTCGGTACCGAGCCTTCCCGGGCGGCCAGGGCATAGGCTTCGGCGATATCCAGGACGGCGACCACTCCCGAGATATTATCGTCGGCCCCGGGCAGGGCTTCGCCGTTCACGACGCCAAGGTGATCGTGGTGGGCGCAGAGGATGACGCACTCGTCCTTGAGCGCCGGGTCCGAACCCTCGATCATGCCCACGATGTTCTTCGTCGGGAGGACATGTCTGTCCACCGAGACGGTGAGCTCGGCCACCGGCCCGGGCAGGAGAATGGCCCCCATTCCGTTCGCGGCCTCGGCGGCCCTGGAAAGGTCGGTGAATTTCCGGCCGGTGCCCTGAACGAGAGTTTCCGCCAGGGAAGGGGAGATCTGGGCCGCCGGAATGTACAGCTTGTCCACCCATTCGGCCAGGCCGCGCCAGCCGGAGGGCGTCTGTTCGTCGGGCCAATAGTCCCGGGCGTCCGATTCGATATCGACCGGCGACGGATGGTTGTGGACGTCCCGGACGAAGAGGATGCCGATGGCGCCCTTCTCCTGGGCCAGGAGGGCCTTGCGGAGGGGGCTCGACGCCTCCGAGCGGACCAGGCCGTCGAACGGGCTGTACGGATCGAACTCGCCGGGCTCGTGATCGAGGACGAGGACGACGTGCCCTTTGACGGACGATCCGTAGTCCCCCGGCCGGATCCCGAATCCGGCATAGACGAGCGGCCCCCGGGCCGTGCCGCTGGCGCTGAACTTCAGGGGATAATAGCCCTGTCCGGGACGAAGGCGCATCGTGAGCCCGCCGCCGAACGCGACCTCGAGCCGGTTGTCCGGCCCGAGCGAGGCGGACATCAGGTCGAAGGGCTGGAAGAACGCGCCTCCCGCGCCGGCCCCTTCGAGCCCCATCCGGTCCAGGCGGGCTCTGATGAATTCGGCGGCGATGTCGGTATCGTGCGTCCCGTTCTCCCGGCCGTTGAGGCTCTCGGACGCGAGGAAAAGCATGTCCGCCTTCATGTCCGCTTTCCGGATGGACGCGTTCTGCGGGGCGGAGGCGTCCTTCGCCCCGGCAGGGGAGGCCAGGGCCGCCGTCAAAGCCAGACAAAGGCAGACGGCCGGACAGGAGATGGATCGGTGGGTTTTCGTCATGGATGACCTCTCGGCCGGCTTATAACACACGAAAAGCGCCGGGTCAAATCGGGCTCAGGCCGGATAACGCGAAGTTCGTCCCCCGGGTTCGGCGGCCGGGGCCGTGCGCGCGGAGGGGGGCCGAAGCTTGACGCGGGCCGATGGCCGGCGTAAGATGGGCGGCTTCTGCGGCGGGAGCGAACGTCCGCCGGAGGTTCGCATGAAAACCATCGTCCTCCTTCTCTTCTCGAACGTCTTCATGACGTTCGCGTGGTACGGGCATCTGAAGTTCAAGAACACGGTCCTCTGGAAGGTCATCCTCGTCAGCTGGTCCATCGCCTTCGTCGAATACTGCTTCCAGGTCCCGGCCAACCGCATCGGCCATCTCAAGTACTCGGCGGCCCAGCTCAAGACCATCCAGGAGATCATCACGCTGGTCGTGTTCTCGATATTCTCGGTCCTCTATCTCAAGGAGGACTTCCGTTGGAACACGCTGGTCGGATTCCTCTTCATCCTCGCCGCCGCGTTCTTCATCTTCAAGAAGTGGTGAGCCTCCGGGCCCCGAGGGGCGTTCCCGTCGGAAGGTCTTGATATGGAGCGGGAATAGGACTAAGGTATCGCCCTCGGGACGGTCCCCGATAGATCACGAAAGGAGAAAGGCATGTCGAAGAAACTCATCGCCGTCACCCTGGCCGCCGTCGTGTTCGCGGCGGGAATGTCCTACGGCCAGGAATTCCAGTTCAAGGCACCGAAGACCAAAGCGGAGCTCGAGTCCGCTCTCAAAGCGGGCGCCGCCTCGATCAAGGGCGTCGTGGGCGTCTACATGAAGCACGTGGAGTCCGGGGAGGCCGTCGGCCTCAACGAGAACCGGCGGTTCCAGCTGGCCAGCGTCTTCAAGATCCCCGTGCTCGTCACGCTGTACAAGCAGATCCATCAGGGCAAGGTCTCCCTCGACGACCGGATCAATTTCGAACAGAAGATGATCACGCTCGGCAGCGGCCTGATGTCCTCGATGAGGCCGGGGCTGAACATCTCCGTCCAGGACCTCCAGCTCCTGATGATGGCCCGCTCCGACAACACGGCGACCGACATCCTCTACGACCTGGTCACCCAGCCGGCCATCGCCGCCTACATGAGCGAGCTCGGTCTCAAGGATACGACCATCGACGTGGACACGCGCGGGCTCATCCTGGGCTATATCGGGCTCGATCCGACGAGCCGGATGACCCCGGCGGAGGTCGGCCAGCTCCCGGAATCCGTGTGGAAGGACCCGGAGCGGCTGGCCCGGCAGAAGGCCTTCGAGGCCTCGACGCACAATACGTCGACGCCTTCCGATATCGGGCGCCTCCTCGAGAAGTGCGTCCGGGGCGAGATCGTGGACCGGGCCACGAGCGACCAGGTCCTCGAGACCATGAAATCGCACACGGGCGCCGAGCTCATCCTCCGTTACCTGCCGTTCTCCACCGAGATCGCCCGCAAGGGCGGCAGTCTTTCCAAGGACGGCGAGGATTCGGTCCTCCTGGATTCCGCCGTCATCTGGCTGCCCAACGGGGCCGGCCATCTCGTCATCTGTGTCTGGGGGAACGACCTCAACGAGATCCACTACGAGCTGAAGCACAAGATGGGGCTCATGGCCCGCGCCGGTTACGATTACTTCCTGAACAAGAACAAGAAAGGCTGAAGATCGGAGGGAAGAAGAGGGCCGGGAAACCGGCCCTCTTCGAGCTTTCGAGGCCCGCGGGGCGCGCCCGCGGAGCCGGATTCAATCCTTATAGAGAAAGTACTGCTGGACCTTGCCGTCGGGCATCCGGTACATGAGGGCCCGGAGCGAGCCCGAGGCGAAGGTCAGCCGGACGTTCGCGACCTCCATCCCGCCGCGCTCGTTCGCCGATTCCAGGGCGACCGCCGTCGGCTCCCCGAACCGGGCCAGGCGCTCCGCCGCGCCCTTGATCTTCGCGTCGGTCAGGAATTCGTTGAAATCCGCGCTGAAGACCGAGCGGTCCACTTTGCCCGACCGGAGCATGAGGAAGAGGGCGCGGGCTTCTTCGGCGGCCGGGAGGCCGGCGATCTTCGGAAGGCCGGGATCGACCCGGGGAGCCGCCTCCTTCCTGGTCTCGGTCACCGGCGGGGCCGGCGGGACGGGGGGGAGGAGGGGCAGGAGGACCTTCCGGAAGACGGCGCTCGCGTCTCCGGATGCGTCGAAATTGGAGACCATCGCGACGGCGGTCCCCGTGGCGGGAACCATCGTGTTGTAGGCGAGGAAGCCGGCGACGGCGCCGTTATGGCCCAGGACGGCGATGCCGCCCCGATCGCCGACCGAGAGCCCGCAGCCGTAGTTGGACATCCGGCCGTCGGCGAGCTTGCGGGGCGAGGTCATCAGCTTGTAGGACTCGGGCTTGAGGACCTTCCCCGACATCAGGGCGAGGTCCCAGCGGACGAGGTCCGAGGCCGTCGAGTAGATGGCGCCCGCGGCGGCGACCCAGCCCTTGCCTTCGGGGAGGGCGGGCTCGGGCCCGCTGAGGGCGAAGGACGAATAACCCTCGGCGAATCGTACGCCCGCGGTGTCGGGCTCGTATGTCGTATTCTCCATGCCGAGCGGCTTCAGGATGCGGCGGGAGAGGAACTCGCCATAGGGCAGGCCGGAGACCTTCTCGACGATGCGGCCGAGGATGTCGTACCCGGTGTTCGAATAGGAATAGCGGGTGCCCGGCTCGAAATCGAGCTTGCCCGTTCCATACAGATGGATGACCTCGTCGACGGGCCGGGGGGTCGCCAATCGCCGGTCGACGAAGTCGAGGGGGTAATAATCCGGATATCCGGAAACGTGGTTCATCAGGTCGAGGATCGTGATCTCGTCCGCCTTCGTCAGGTCCGGATAATACTTGGCGACCTTGTCCTGGGGCGACAGCTTCCCGTCCTCCGCGAGGAGAAGGATGCAGGCGCAGGTGAACTGCTTGGTGACGGAGCCGATGGCGAACATCGTCTCCCCGGTGGCCGGGCGGCGGTCGGCGAGGGAGGCCAGGCCGTAGCCGCGGGAGAGGACGATCTTGCCGTCGCGGGCGACGGCCAGCGTGATGCCCACGAGGCCGCGGGCCTGGATCTCGGCCGCGACGAGGGCGTCGACGGCCTTGACGTCGAAGGGGGCCTCGGCGGCCACGAGGCCGCTGAACAAGGACAAAGATCAACGTGAACAGGGTGAGCTTCTTCATGGTTGGTCCTTTCCGGCGGGCCTCAGGCCAGCTTCTTCATCTCGTCGAGGAGCCGGTTGATGTGCTCGGGAGTGTGTTCCGAGAAGATGGAGGCCCGCAGGACCCCTCCGGCCGGAGCGCCGACGTACTTCATGTAGGCGACGGCGATGCCGCGGTCGATGAGCTCCTTCTGGATCTTCTTCATGTCCTCGGCGGACTTCAGGACCCAGGTCACGATGGGCACGGGATTGTCGTTCATCTCGAAACCGAGCTTGCGCATGCCGTCCTTGGCCATCTTCACGTTCCGCCGCAGGCGTTCGCGCCGCTGGGGCTCCCGCATCACGATCTCCATCCCCGCGAGGGAGGAGGCCGCGGCCGGGGTCGGGCTCGGCGTCGCGCCGGGATAGGCGCCGCACGTCGCTTTGAGGTGGTCGATGAACGCCTTGCTGCCCGTGATGAAGCCTCCGTGGCCTCCGAAGGCCTTGCTCATCGTGCCCGCGAAATAACAGCGGTCGGACGTGATGCCGAAGTGCTCATAGGTGCCCCGGCCCTTCGGGCCGAGGACGCCGACGGCGTGGGAGTCGTCGATGCACAGGATGCCCTTGTAGGGCTCGATGGCCTTGACGTAATCGGGCACGGGCGCGATGACGCCGAAGGTCGGGAAGATGCCGTCCGTCATGACCAGCGGGACCTGGCCGGGCTTGAGGTTGGCCTTGAGCTGGGCGGCGAGGTCCTCGGGGTCGCGGTGGCGGAACATGATGACGGGTTTGCGGGCCGAATAGACCGCGTCCTTGATGCTGAAATGGGACGTCTCGTCGATGAAGACGGCGTCGACCTTGTCGCGGAACGCCTGGACGAGGAAGAGATTGTCGAGGTATCCGGAGACGAAGTGGAGCGAATCCTCCGTGCCGAAGTATTCGGCGATCCGCTTTTCGAGCTCGATGGTGACCGGAGTATGGCCGAAACCGGTCCGGGACGTGGCGCTGTGGACGCCGAACTTGCGGTAGGCGGCGATACCGGCGTCAATGACCTCGGGGTGGCCGTGCAGGGCGAAGTAGCCCGTGCCGCCGAAGTAGACGCAGCGCTTCCCGTTGATGACGGTCTCGGGGCCCGGGGCGCTCTCCATGACGAACATGCTCCCGTAGCGATCGGGGGAGGACGTCGGAAGGGTGAAATCTTCAGCGAAAAGATGTCCGAGGGCGGGGTCCATGAGGAACAGGGCCGCGGCGGATTGCTTCAGGAACATTCTCCGCCCGGGCTCTTTCGTCTGGATCCCGGAATGATGGATAGCGGGACTCATCGTGAAACCTCCTTGAAATCCGTGATGTCGGGGATATCTGCGAGCGGGAAGTTCCGGGGGGCCGGTTCTCCCGTCCTAGCGGTCGCCGGTAATCTCATTTGGAACTACTATAGGACAGGCGCCCGGCACAAGTCAAACCCGGGTCCGAAGCGCGTTCGCCGGCATAGAACCGCCGCGTGAAAAGAGATGTCCTGTAAGTCCATGTTTATGAAGGAATTAAGAACACCCGGGGAACTTCTACTTGACATCTTATAATATATAGAATATAAAATATATCGTTTCCCATGAGCGTAAGAGAAAAGACCCTTGAGCTCCCGCGGACGATCAGCGAAACTATATACCTCCACTTGAAGAAAGCGATCGTTTCCGGGGAGCTGAAGCCGGGACAGCGGGTCCAGGAAAAGGACGTCGCCGCGCTCTTCAACGTCAGCTCCACGCCGGTCCGGGAGGCCTTTTTCCGCCTCGCGGCCGAAAGATACCTCGCGATCAACGCCCGGAAGGAGGTCCTCGTCCAGGGGGCCTCGATCGAGGAGGTCCAGGAGCTCTACGAGGTCGTCCGGGCCCTGGACCTGTATGCCGTCAAGAAGCTCGCCGGCACCCTCGGAGAAGGGGACGTCCGGACCATCGAGGCGATGACCCGGAAGCTCGGCGAATATTACGAGGCCAACGACCATCAGCGATATCTCGAACAGAACCTGCGGATCCACGACTGGCTCTGGAGGACCAACGGCAACGCTTCTCTCCACGAGACGCTCACGCAGCTCATGGAGAAGATCGCCATATACAGGAAATCGAACGGCTTTTCCCCCTTCGCCGACCGGAAGGCCCTGGACAAGTCCTACGCGGACCACGTCGGGATCATGCAAGCCCTCGAACGGGGCGACCGGGCGGCCCTCGAAACGATCATTTCCTCCCATTGGGGGGAGGAATTCTCGGAGATCTCGGGAAATGCCTGATTACGCCAAAGGAGGTGATATCGCGGTTCTCGAATTGCGGCATCCGATTGTCCTTTTGGCTTCAACCTAAGAAAGGAGATAACTCATGCAGATCAGAAAGATCTTTCTTTCCCTGCTCATCGTCGCGCTCGCCTTCGGCACGGCCTTTGCCCAGACCATTCCCACCGGGAAACTGACGGGCACCGTCTCCGACAGCGAGAACGGGCCCCTGCCCGGCGTCAACGTGACGATCAGCAGCCGTTCGCTCATCCTGGCCCAGATGTCGTTCGTCACGAACGAGAACGGGCTCTATAAGTTCTTCAACCTGCCCTCGGGCACCTATAAGGTGACCTTCGAGCTCCAGGGATTCAAGGGCGTCATCCGCGAGGGCATCCTCGTCAGCGCCACCCATACGACGACGCTGGACATCGCCCTGGAACAGGGCGCGCTCGAGAACACCCTGACGGTCGTCGGGCAGTCCCCGACGGTCGACCTCGAGAAGACCCAGACGGGCACGACCTTCACCAAGGACCTCATTTCGAGCCTGCCCCTCGCCCGCGACCTGTCGTCCATCTTCAACGCGGCCCCGGGCATGTTCTCGCGCACGGCGCACGGCAGTGACGCCCGGTCCAACGACTTCGTGGTCGACGGCGTCAAGATGCAGGACCCGGTCACGGGCGACCCGTACCAGACGGTCCCCTGGAACGCCATCGACGAGGTCGAGATCGAGACCAGCAACCAGAAGGCCGAATACGGCGCCGTCAAGGGCGCCCTGGTCCAGGTCATCACCAAGGCCGGCGGCAACGAGTTCAGCGGCGGCGTCAACTTCTACTTCCGCAACAAGAGCCTCCAGTCCGACAACACCAAGGGGACCCCGCTCGCGGGGAAGACGTTCGTCGGGTTCAAGAATCAGTACCTCCCCGGCTTCTCGTTCGGCGGCCCCATCAAGAAGGACAAACTTTGGTTCTTCGCGAGCTTCGACGTCGACAAGAACGCGTCCTATATCCAGGGATTCCCCGCTCCTGAGACCATCGGCGGCGCGACGCCCGAGAGCGTGCCGACCCAGCAGGACACCTATGCTCCGTTCCTCAAGATGACCTGGCAGCCCAACAAGACGTCCCGCATCGTCGCGTCCGGCTATTTCAGGCAGTACTATTGGGACCACAGGAATGCCAGCCGCTGGACCACGGTCGACGCCAACTCCAAGGAAAACTCGGCCGTCTGGCTGGGGACCGTCCAGTGGACCAAGACCCTCAGCAACAACCTGTTCTTCAACCTGAAGAGCTCCTATTATTCCCTCCACCAGTACATCCTGGCCCGCAACAACCTTCCCCCGTACGTCGAGCTGACGGACGGCATCGTCCGCGGCGGCGCGGGCTCCGACTGGCGGTATTACCGCAAGCGCGTCCAGGCGAACACGGACATCACCTATTTCGTTGACAACTGGCTCGGGAACCACGAGTTCAAGGCCGGCGCCAACGTCGAGTTCGCCAACGACTCGAGCGACGGCAGTTATTATCAGGACTCCCACTTCGACGGCATCTTCCCCGCGGGATTCAAGGCCGTCGACATTCAGCTCTGGGACGGCGTCCCGGCATGGGCCTGGGTCGGACAGGAACAGACCCTGAAGAACCAGCTCCTCCAGTCCGGCATCTTCGCCCAGGACACCTGGTCCCCGGTCAAGAACCTGACCCTCAACATCGGCGTCCGCTATGACTTCGCTCAGGGCGCCTATCCTCCGCAGAAGAGAAAGGGCACGGATCAGTGGGTCAACGAGAAGCGGCTGAAGGCCATGACCTTCAACACGTTCTCCCCCCGGCTCGGCGTGAGCTTTGACCCGTTCGGCAACGGCAAGACCGTCATCCGGGCCAACTACGGCCGCTATTACGCCCCGCTCATCATGCTCCTCTACTACAACGCGAATCCCAACGGCCGGACGGAATTCTGGGCCAGCCTCAATCCGGACTGGTCCATCAACTACACCACGCCGCCGTGGACCCCGTCCGCCAACTTCATCGACAGCAAGGTCAAGGCCCCCTATGCCGACGAGATCAACATCGGCGTGGAGAGGGAACTCGTCGAAGACCTGACCTTCTCCGCGACCGTCATCGCGAAGTGGGAAAAGAACATGATCGACGACGTCGACGCCGCCCACCTCGACCTCAACAAGCTCCGGACGACGGGCGAGCTCGTCTGGACGGGTTATCACCCCGTTCAGGGCACCGACCCGTTCACGGGCAAGAGCGTCACGTTCTACGAGATGAACTCCGATTTCGGCGATTACAGCTTCGTCTACACGAACATCCCCGGGACCGCCCGGAAGTACCGCGCCCTCGAGCTCAAGCTGAACAAGAGAATGTCCCATCGCTGGGCCATGCAGACGAGCTACGTCTGGTCCAAGGGTGAAGGCATCCTGAACACGTCCCGCGACCAGAGCGGCGCCTACAGCGCCTTCTACGACAATCCGAACGTCATGATCAACGCGTTCGGGCGCCTGGACTACCAGAGGGAACACCTCGTCAAGGTCCAGACGACCTATCAGGGCCCCCTCGGGATCAACATCGGCGCCCATTATCAGTTCGGCTCCGGCGTTCCCTACACCCGGGTCATCCGGACCTACGAGTCCGGACTCGGCGAGTTGTGGCAGGGTGCCGTGACCATCAACGCCGAAGAGCGGGGCACCTACAAGCTCCCCAACCAGCACCTGCTGGATGTCAGGGTCGAGAAGTCCTTCAACGTTTGGAGGGGCCAGCTCGGCTTCCAGGTCGATGTCTACAACGTCTTCAACTCCAACCAGACGACGGGCATCGGCAACGTGACGAACTGGGATTGGTTCAAGACCGCTGCCGGCCAGAGGGTCTACAGCATCATGGGCCCCCGGTACGTTCAGCTCGGATTGGTTTACCGGTTCTGAGGACCGTCCTCGGGACAAAGTTACGTACGTCAGCGCCGGCGCCCGGGAAACCGGGCGCCGGCCTTTTTTTTTGCTCCGAACCTTCGCAGGCGCAAGGTCCCGATCTTCGAATCGGAACGAAACGCTCCGCTGAGCATCTTCTCCGCTGAGTATCTTTCCTGAGCATCCCCTTGGTTCCAGATCGGGGAGACGGACGGGTCGAGCGCGGAGCGTACGGGCGCCTGTCCGGGAAGGGGAAGAGGGGATGCCCGGGGAGACCGGGCCGGAAGCTAGAGAGCTCCGGTTTCGGGCTCTTTGGCCCTGGATTCCAGAGGCTTGATGAATTCCTCGCCCCAGTGGGTCTCGATGACCCTCTCCAGGCCGTCCAGGTCCCGGTGCTCGAGGGACTCCTGGATGCGGAGATGGTCCCGGTAGGATTTTTCCATGGACTTGATGTCGGCGAACGGGAAGAAGTCGCAATGCTTCCTGTAAATGGCGATCTTCTCCATGAGCTGGGCCAGGGCGGCGTAGAGATACTTGTTCCCGCAGGCCTGCCACAACCGGTCGTGGATCTTCAGGTTCTGCTCGAGATAGCGCTCGTGGTCCCCGGCCTCATAATACTCGCCGAGCTTCACGGTCATCATCCGGAGTCTCTCGAGGTCATGGTCCGTGAGGTCCCCGACGACCTTCTTCATCGCGTGGCCGTCCAGGGCCCGGACGACCTCGTAGAGCTCCCGCACCTCGGCGTCGGAGGTGCCCTGGACGAGGACCTCCCGGCGGGCCGTGATCAGGAGGAACTTCTCGGCCGCGAGGCGGAAGAAGGCCTCGCGGACGGGGGTGGAGCTGACGTGAAAGAGGGCGGCGATCTCCTTTTCCTGGACCCGCTGGCCGGGCTTGAGCTCGCCGCGGATGATGGCCTTCTTCAAATGATCGTAGATCGCCTGACTTATCGTGGCGGGAAGTTCGATCGATTTCGGTTTGGCCATCTCTCGCCGACGGCGGTATAATATAATGGACGTTTCGAATTGTCAACCTTTTTACCGAACGTTCCTGAGGAGTTGGAAATGCGCTTGAGACCTGTCGTCCTGTTCCAGATCATCGTTCTTTGCCTGTTCCTCGCGTACCCGTCATGCCAGGAGACTCCGCCGGCCGACACGACGTCGCCGGAAGAGAGTTTCGATGCGCTCTTCCCGAGCCTGATGTCCCGGTGGGGCATCCCGGGCGGGGCGGTGGCGCTGGTCAAGGACGACCGGCTCATCTTTGCCAAAGGATACGGCAAGGCCGATACGGAAAGCGGCGCGCCGGCGACCCGGTCGTCGCTGTTCCGGATCGCCAGCCTCTCCAAGCCCCTGACGGCGGCGGCCGTCCTCAGGCTTCGCGAACAGGGGAAGCTCGGTCTCGAGGACAAGGTCTTCCGCAAGTACCTCGTCCCCGCGCCGCCTCCGGGGACGACCATGGACCCCCGGCTCCTCGAGGTCACGGTCCGTCACCTTCTCGAGCATGCCGGCGGCTGGGACCGGGACGTGAGCTTCGATCCCATGTTCCGGTCGGCGGAGATCTCGAAGGCCCTGGGCAAGCCCGGGCCCGCGTCAGCCGCCGACATCATCCGCTACATGACGGGCCGTCGGCTCGACTTTGCCCCCGGGGCCCGCTACGCCTATTCGAACTTCGGCTATTGCGTCCTGGGCCGGGTCATCGAAAAGATCACCGGCAAGGTCTACTTCGAGGCCATGAAGGAACTGGTCCTCGACCCGGCCGGGATCACCGGGATGCGCCTGGGCCGGACCCGCCTCGCGAACCGGGCCGACGGCGAAGTGCGTTATTACGATTACCTCGGCGCCTCCCTGGCGGCTTCGATCTTCCCGGGGGAGGAGGACCCGGTGGCCTGGCCCTATGGCGGATTCTATCTCGAAGCGATGGATTCCCACGGCGCCTGGCTGGCCTCGGCCGAGGACCTGATGCGCTTCCTCACCGTCTGCGACGGCCGGACCGGCCGCGCGGACATTCTGAGCGCCGCGACGCTCCAGGACATGACCGCCAGGCCTGACCTTCCCGACTGGCAGGGCGCCGCGTCTCATTACGGGCTGGGCTGGTCGGTGCGGCCTGTCGGCAGTGATGCCAACTGGTGGCACACGGGCTCCCTTCCGGGAACGACGTCGATCATCGTCCGGGCCTCGAACGGATTATCCTGGGTCGGCCTGTTCAATTCGCGCCCGGCCGACGCCGACGGCTTCACCACGGAACTCGATCAGACGTTCTGGAAGGCGGTCGAGGGCGTGACCGAATGGCCCACCGCGGACCTGTTCACGACATCGGCGTCCTCGATAACGAGCCTGTCCGGTCTTGCCGCCCCGTTCGGGCCGCGGCTCGAAGGACCGGCCGGGGGCCCCGGTTCCGGCGAAGGCGCCCTCCCCGATCCTTCCGTGCCGAAAGGCGAGCCCGGCCGAGGCGCCCTGCTCACGGGCGTCCTGCTGTCGGTCGAGGGCGGGCGTTCCCTGGCCATCGTCGGAGGGGCGGCCGGGTCGGAGCGGACGCTCAGGGTCGGAGAGAGTTTTGCGGGCCTCGAGCTCCTGGAGATATCGGATAAAGGCGTGATCCTGAGAACGGACGGAAGGACCGCCTTCGTGCCGATCGGCGGCCCTATCCCTGGCAAGACCGCGAACGGAGGACGGAAATGAGCGTGATCCTGGCATTCATCGGGGGGGCCGTTTTCGGCGTGGGCCTCTTCCTGGTCATCCACCTCATCCGGAAGCGCGAGGCCGGGTCCCTGGCCCGGGAGCTCGTGAATCAGACGGAGACCGAGAAGGTGAAGGACCTCGAGGCGCTGATGGGCCGCGTCCGGGACTCCTTTGGCGCGCTCTCGCTCGAAGCCCTGAAAAGCAACACCGATGACTTCCTGAAGCTGGCCAATGAGACCCTCGCCCGGCAGTCGCACCTGGGGGAGAAGGAGCTCGAGGGCAAGAAGAAGCTCATCGACCAGAGCCTCGAAGGCATGAAGACCGACCTCCGCAAGGTCGAGGACCTCATGCAGAGCCTGGAGAAGGACCGCGAGCAGAAGTTCGGCCAGGTGGCCAGCCAGTTGAAGACACGCGGCCGAGCAGACGGCCCTGCTCCAGGAAACGGCCCACCAACTCCGCCAGGCCCTGTCGAGCACCCGGGCGCGCGGCCAGTGGGGCGAGCGGATGGCCGAGGACGTCCTCCGGCTGTCGGGCTTCATCGAGGGCGTCAACTACCTGAAACAGAAGGCCCTCGAGACCGCCGCCGGCCGCCCGGACTATACGTTCCCCCTGCCCCAGGGCCGGAAGGTCAACATGGACGTCAAGTTCCCGTTGGACAATTACGTCCGGTTCCTGGAGTGCGAGCGCGACGCGGAGCGGGAGGCCCTGAAGGCCCAATTCCTTCGGGACGTGAAGGCGCGGATCAAGGAGGTCACGACCCGGGACTATATCAATCTCGAGGAGAACACCCTGGACTATGTCCTCGTTTTCATCCCCAATGAACAGGTCTACGCCTTCATCAACGAGAACGACCGTTCGCTCATCGACGAGGCCCTGCGGAACAAGGTCATCCTCTGCTCGCCGTTCACCCTGTACGCCATCCTGGCCATCATTCGTCAGGCGATGGACAACTTCAACATGGAGGAGACGGCCGGAAGCATGATGAAGCTCATGGGGGCGTTCAATAAACAATGGGGCCTGTTCGTCCGGTCGATGGAGAAGATGGGGAAGAGGCTGGACGAGGCCCAGTCCGAGTTCCATGGCCTGACGGCGACGCGGCGGAACCAGCTCGAGAGGCCTCTCCGGCAGATCGAAGAGCTCAGGCAACAGCGCGGCCTCGAGCCGGAACCCCTGCTCGTGGAAGCCGAGGCCGTCGCCGGGAACGACGGGGAAGGGGAGGGGACGGGAGAACGGAGGCTGAGGGTTCGGGGCGGCGGGCTCAGCCCCGGGGGCCGAAGATCCTCGTGCCGATCCTGACCATCGTGGCGCCCTCCTCGAGGGCGACGCGGTAGGAGTTGGTCATCCCCATGGAGAGACGGGTCATCGAAACGCCGGGGAGGGACAGGGTCCGGAGCGCGTCGAACACCGCCCGCGTCTCCCGGAAATAGGGCCTGGCGGCTTCCGGTTCCCCTTCGAAGGGCCCCATGGTCATCAGTCCCTCGACCCGAAGGTTCCCGAAGCCGGCCAGCTTCCGGACGAGCTCTTCGGCCCGCTCGGGGAAGACTCCCGCCTTCTGGGCTTCCCGGCCGCTGTTGATCTCGACGAGCACGGACAGGACCTTGCCGGCCGCCGCGCAGCGCTTGTCGAGCTCGGCGCCGAGCTCGGGGGTATCCACGGTCTCGATCATATCGAAGATCTCGACGGCCTTCTTCGCCTTGTTCTTCTGCAGGTGGCCGATGAAGTGCCAGCGGACCCGGCTCCCGACGGCGGCGACGTGCGCGATCGCGTCCTGGACATAGTTCTCCCCGACGATACGAACTCCGGCGGTGACGGCTTCGAGGACCCTTTCGGCGGGCTGGCTCTTGGCCGCGGCGACGAGCTCGGTGCCCGGAGGGAGCTCCTCGAGGATGCGTTGGACGTTCGCGGCGATCATGGCGGGGACATTATATCGTATTTCTGTGCTATAATCCCCGCCGTCGAGGGAATGAGATCTCCATGAGCATCCGGGAGGATATCCAGGCGGCCGAACAGAAGGTCCTGTCGCCGAGGGCCTGCCTCAGCCGGGACTCCAAGGGTCGGGCCCGCCCGGAAGCCCCGCACGCCCTTCGGACCGATTTCCAGAGGGACCGCGACCGCATCATCCATTCCAAGTCCTTTCGGCGCCTCAAGCACAAGACGCAGGTCTTCCTTTCACCCTTCGGGGACCACTACAGGACGCGGCTGACGCATACTCTCGAAGTGTCGCAGATCGCCCGGACGGTCGCCCGGGCCCTCCGGCTGAACGAGGACCTGACCGAGGCCATCGCCCTCGGGCACGACCTGGGGCATACACCCTTCGGTCACGCCGGAGAAGCGACCCTGAACAAGCTTCTCGCGGGAGGATTCCATCACTCCGAGCAGAGCCTCCGCGTCGTGGAAAAGCTCGAGTACGAGGGCAAGGGACTGAACCTGACGGCCGAGGTCCGCGACGGCATCAACCGTCATTCCAAGGGGAGGGGGGAGATCCTGGACGAGGACGCCGCGGACATGCCCGAGACCCTGGAGGGGCAGATCGTCCGCGTCTCGGACGTCATCGCCTACGTCAACCACGACGTCGACGACGCGACGCGGGCGGGCATCATCCGCGACGAGGACATCCCGCCGGCCCTGGTGAAGACCCTGGGCAGATGGCACGCGACACGGATCGACCGGATGGTCATGGACGTCGTCGAAGCGAGCCTCGCGAACCGCCTCGAGCGGATCGCCATGAGCGACAGGATCATGAAGGCGGTCAAGGAGCTTCGCGATTTCCTCTACGAAAAGGTCTACTTCAGCGCCGAGGCCCGCGAGGAGCTGGCCAAGACCGAGAAGATCATCCGGGACCTCTACGCCCGGGCCCTGGAGCGGCCGGACGACCACGTCAAACCCTACCCCGCGGCGGACCCCGTCGAGGTCCGCGCGGCCGACTTCATCGCCGGCATGACCGACAGCTACGCCCTGGCTCTCTACGAAAAGCTCTTCTTCCCACACGCCTGGCCCATCATTTAAGGGGCCGGGCCCGTCCTTCAAAACAAGGCTTGACATGCCTGCCAAAGCATATAAATATAGGCCAAACGTCCCGGGGCACGGCGCTCCGGGGCCATTTGGAAGGAAGGAGAGTCGTATGAAATTTCCACGTCCGGTGTGGGCCCTCGCGGCCGTCCTCGTTTTCGTGGGCGGGGCCGTGTCCCGGGCCCAGGAGAAACCGCAGAAGAAGGAGGCCCCCGTCATCGCCCTGACGGGAGGGACACTGATCGACGGGAACGGCGGCGCCCCCGTGCCCGACGCGGTCGTCCTCATCCAGGGGCGGAAGATCCTTCAGGCCGGCCCCGCCGCGGCGGTCAAAGTGCCCGCCACGGCGGAGAAGATCGACGTCCGGGGCAAGTTCATCCTGCCCGGATTCATCGACTGCCATATCCACACGACCTATCCGAACAGCGAGATCGAGTAATTCACCGACGACGATGCGTCGATGACGCTCCGCGCCCTCTACATCATGAACGGCTATCTCCGGAGCGGCGTCACGTCGGTCCGCGACGTCGGCTCGAACGTCGCCTCCCTGAAGGCCCTGCTGAGGTCCGAGCGGGCGGGCTATGTCGACTCCATCAGGCTGTTCCCGTGCGGGGACCTCATCACCGTGACCGGCGGCCACGGCGACGGGCTCAAGGGAGTTGCGGCCGCCAACGGACCCTGGGAATGGCGCAAAGCCGTCCGCCAGATGAGCAAGGAAGGGTTCGATCATATCAAGATCAGCCCGACGTTCACCCTTGAAGAAGTTTCGGCCGCGGCCGACGAGGCCAAGACCCTTGGCATGCGGATCACCGCCCACGGCGGCGGCGCGTCGGACACGACGCCGACCACGATGACCCGCATCGCCGTCGAGGGCGGGGTCCAGTGCATCGAGCATCTCAACGAGATGGAGTTCGACGTCCTCGATCTGATGGCCAAGAAGGGCGTGTCTATTGCGTCCCGACGATGGCCGTCTATCACGACCTCTACAAGATGGGCATCACGCCGGACGTCTCGTCGAGGAGCGCCATTGGACCTGGGACATGCACGAGAACCTGTTCCGGGAGGCCCGGAAGCGCAAGATCTTCATGGGCATCGGGACCGACTACGTCATCGACCCGAAGCATTATCCGGCCGCCTATTTCGGCGAGCTGAAGGAATTCGTTGCGCTGGGCATCAGCCCGATGGAGACGCTCGTCACGGCCACAAAGAACGGCAGCATCATCCTCGGCCATGCCGGCGAGATCGGGACCATCGAAGCCGGGAAGCTGGCCGACATCCAGGTCGTCAAGGGCGACCCCCTCATGTCGTTCGATGTCCTGGGGAACCCCGAGATCGTCATCGTCGACGGGAGGGTCCACCGATACTAGGGGAGAGCCATGCCTGCCGGAACGGCCGGGTCGCGCAGAACAATTAGGACTTGACAGGCCGGCGGCACATCACATAGATTTGAGAAATTGGGTATAGGCTATAGGCTTGGGGAAAGGGCCCGAGGGCGGGCGGGGCGTTCTTCACGTCGCCGGTCGCCGAGGCCCGAACCCACTTAGTGGAGGAGGGATATATGATGGACAGAACAATTCGGACGAAACGGGGGCTCCTGTCGCTGGCCCTCTGCGCGATGGCCGTTCTCGTAATGGCCGCCGGCGCATTCCCCCAGGCGACCCAGGTCATCCTGGAAGGGACGATCGTGGACGAACAGGGCAACGCCCTGCCCGGCGCCGCGATCGCCATCCGGAACACGGAGACGGGCTATCTCTACAGCGCCCTGAGCCGGGCCAACGGCGGTTACGCTGTTTCCGGGATCCAGCCGGGGACCTATGAGGTGGAGGTGAAGCTCGCCGGTTTCGGCGCCCAGAAGAACACCGGCATGGTCTTCAACGTGGGCTCCCGGCTGACGGTCAACTTCACCCTGAAGCCCTCAACCCTCGAGGAAGAGCTCACGGTGACGGCGGCCGCCCCGATCATCGAGGTCTCGAAGTCCGAGGTCTCGAGCGTCGTCGACCGCCAGAAGATCGACGACATCCCGCTCCTCGACCGGAACTTCGCCTCTCTGGTCGTCCTCAAGGCGGGCGTCCAGGAAGGCAGCCGTTCGAACGCGATGTCGCGGGGGAACGAAGAGATCCTCCTCGACGGCGTTTCCAACGAATGGGTGGGAACGAACATCACGCGGGCGTCCGTCCCGGCGGATGCCATCGAGGAGTTCCGTGTCCTGACCAACCAGTTCCAGGCGGAATACGGGAACTCGAGCGGGATGATCATGAGCGCCATCTCCCGCTCCGGGACGAACACCCTCCGGGGGAGGGCCTCGTTCTTCTACAGGGACCAGGCCTTCGACTCCGTGAACTATTTCGTCGATCACGACGGCTACAAGGGGGACAAGCTTCCCAAGAGCGCCTACGAAAAGACCCCCTTCGACCACTATAACTATTCCGCGTTCCTCGGCGGGCCCATCGTCAAGGACAAGGCCCATTTCTTCGTCGCTTACGAGGGGCTCAGCCAGAACCGCTATTCGACCATCACCTCGCCGCTCGTCGACAAGGAAACCATCAAACAGCCGTCGACGAACCATCAGCTCGTCGCCAAGATCAACTACCAGCTGAACGAGAAGAACCTCCTGACGTTCCGGTATACCATGAACCGGAACCTGGCCAAGAACCAGGGCCCGGGCGGCCTCGATACAAAGGATCTGGTCTTCACCGACAAGGCAACGATCGACGATTTCCAGGCGAACTGGACCTTCTATCCGTCGGACAATACGATCAACGAGCTCCGGGTCCTCTATGCCCGGACGGATTTCAGCCTCATCCCCCTGAACGAGGGCGATTTTTTCATCGCCCGGCCTTCCGGCTATTTCGGCAAGTACGCGAACATGCCTCAGAAGACCCTCGAGAAGCGGACGCAGATCGTCGACAATTTCAGCATCTTCCTCGGAAACCATACCCTGAAGCTCGGTTTCGATTATTCGAACGTTCCCCTGACGGGCTATATCTATCAGTACAACCCGGGCTATTTCATCTTCACCACGGACGCTCCCTTCAACGCGGCGGACTTTTCGACGTATCCGCTGATGTTCCTGTACAACAACGGGGACGTCAATCTCAATTCCCCATACTCCGAGGCCGCGTTCTTCGCCCAGGACACGTGGAAGATCTTCCCCCGGCTCACTTTGAACCTCGGGTTCCGGTACAACCATTACACGTGCGAAGGCCTGAAGATCAAGAACGGCGACATCCATAACCTCAATCCCCGCCTCGGCTTCAGCTATGACCTGACGGGGGACGGGAAGACGGCCCTCCGTGGAGGATTCGGCACGTTCTCGGCCAACCCCATGCTGAACAGCGGGCTCCTGGCCTATTTCATGAACCAGATCGCGGTCAAGACGATGATCTTCCCGAACTATCCCGATCCCTTCCAGCCGAATCCCTTCTTCCCGACGATCCCCGGGTCGCTGTCCGTCGGCGAATACAAGGCGAAACAGGGTGCCGTCGCTCCCTACAGCGTCCAGACCACTTTAGGCATCGAGCGGGCCCTTATGCCCGACCTTTCGATCGCGGCGGACCTGATCTGGACGAAGGGTTATCGCCTGACCCGGTACGAGAATGAGAACCCGGTCATCCCGGGGACCTCCTACGAGAGGCCCAACATGGACAAGGGCGACGTATGGGTCATCACGGACGGCGGGAAGAGCGATTATAAGGCCATCTACCTCACCCTCAACAAGCGCTATTCCCGCGGCTGGGCGCTGGAGGCTTCCTATACCCTCTCGAAATCCGAATCGGACGTCGAGACCGAACAGACGATGCCCCACTCCTATGACCCGGACGCCTGGGACACCCAGTGGGGGCCGACCGACCGGGACGCCCGTCACCGGCTGTCGGTGACAGGGATCGTCGATCTGCCGCTGGGCTTCCAGCTGAGCGGATACGTTTATTACCGGTCCAAGGTGCCCTTTAACGCCATCTACCCCGATGACGTCAACGCGGATAGCGTCGTCGAGGATTATGTGGACGCCCACCGCAACTCCCGCCGCGGCTTCGACAACCTGACGCTGAACGCCAGGGTCTCCAAGTTCATCAATATCAGCCGGCTCCGGCTCCAGCTCTTCGGCGAGTTCTACAACCTGACGAACAGGGCGAATTTCGATACGGTCTTCGAATACTACGGCTTGCCCGGTTTCGGGGAGCCCACGGTCGCCGGCGACCCGCGCCTCATCCAGCTCGGCGTGCGCATCGATTTCTAGGCCGCCGGAACAAGATCACACGGCGGGGGGAAATTCTCAGAAATGAGGGTTTCCCCCCCTTTTTACCCGGAGAAAACGGGTATACTGTCCTTCCATGAGAAAGACGCTACCGCAAAGGCTGGCCTTCGTCCCTCCTTCTGCTGGCCTTCGGCGCGGCCGACGCGCCGGCACAGGAGCGGGCGGCGCGCGAGCCCCTGAGCGCGGCCTCCCGGCAATGGCTGGACGAGGTCGTCCCGTACATCATCACCTCCGCCGAGAAGGAGGTCTTCCTGCATCCTCGGAACGGAGAAGGAGAGGGGAGAGTTCATCGAGAGCTTCTGGCGGAAACGGGACCCGGACCCGTCCACCCCCGAGAACGAGGTCAAACTCGAGTACTATCACCGGATCGCCCAGGCCAACAGGCTTTTTTCGACCTCGGGCCTGGCGGGGTGGCGCACCGACAGGGGCCGGATCTACATCCTCCTCGGGGCTCCCAAGGAGGTCCAGCGGGACTTCGGCAGCCAGGGCTCCGGACTGTCCGCTTTCACGGGGCCGAAGGAGACCTGGCAGTATTGGGACCTCCCCAATCCCAAGCTGCCCTACAACATGGAATTCGTCTTCGTCGACCGGTTGGGGACGGGAAGCTACGTCCTCGACCGGAGCTACCGGGCGGACCGGGGCAGGAGCGAACCCGTCGACCTGGCCGCCGTCACGTTCCAGTTCGACTCCATGGAATTGCTGTCGGAAGCGCTGAAGAACCCTCTCGAGAACCTGGGGAACCTCAAGGGCGTCATCACGGCCGAGGTCGATTATGACCTCGTTCCTTTCCGCTGGGAGGCGTTCGCCTTCAAGGGCGCCTCGAAAAAGGCCTATCTGCCCCTGCTCGTGGAGGTCCCTTACGCCTCGATGCCGGTCAAAAAGGGGGATGGGGTCGATCTCGTCTCGTTGAATCTCACGGTGAACGTCAGCGACGCCCTGGGCCGGATCGTCTTCGGGACGAGCCGGGACATCAACTTCCGAAGGACGGCGGCCGAAGCGGCGTCCTCGGGAGACGGAAGCCTGGACCTGCAGGCCGCTCTGTCCCTTGAACCGGCCGTGTATACGTTCCACCTCCGCGTCCTCGATAATTACAGCGGAAAGATGGGGACCTCGCACAGGGAGGTCCGGGTCCCGGATCTCGATCCCGGAGGGCTCGCCCTGAGCGACCTCGTCCTCTCGCCGGCGCCGATCGAGGAATCTCCGTCCGCCGGAGGGATGACGGGCGTAGGAGTCTCGCCGGGACCTCTTCCGATCTCAGGTCCGGGGATGAAATGAACCTCTATTTCGAAGTCTACGGCCTGTCCCTCGATCCGGTCACCGGGCTCAGCAGGTTCTCCGCCGAATATTCGCTGATGCAGGACGGGAAGACGCTCGCCGCGATCCCCGCCGCCCCGGCCGCGCCCGCCCCGGAACGGGACCGCCGCCTTCGGAACTCTTTCATAATAAAGGACATAAAGCCTGGGGGGTACATCCTCCGGGCCAAGATAACGGACGGCGTGACCGGAGGCTCGGCCTGGAAGGAAAGACCGTTCCATGTTTCGGACCGACCGTCGGGCATGCACGGACAAGGAGATTGACATGACGACCGAGCCTGGGCGCTCCCGCGCCCGCATCCTTTTCGTCCTGGCCTTCATGAGCCTGCTCCTCCCGGCCCTGGCCGTGGGACAGGAAGGCCTCATCAAGGGCGTCGTCGACGACGGCGCGGGCCATCCGCTCAAGGACGCCAGGATCATCCTGACGGACCTCACCAGCGGGAACCGCTACTCGTTCAAGTCGGGAAAAGAAGGGAAGATCTTCAAGGTGGGGATCCCTCCGGGCGACTACAGGCTGACCGTCGAGCTCGACGGCTTCAAGCCATACGAACAGCCGTTCACGGTCTCCTTCGGGGAGCAGCACATCCTGAACGTCACCCTGGAAAAGATCCCCCCGAAGATCGATGAGGACGAGGACTTCATCAATGGCACGGGATTCTTCAAGGAAGCCCGGTATGCCCAAGCCGTCGCGAGCTTCGAAAAAGTGACGGCGCGATACCCGGAAAGCGCGGCGGCACATTATAACCTCGGCATCAGCGCCCTCCGCGACGGCCGGAAGGACCTGGGGCTGACATCCCTGGAGACGGCCGTCCGGCTCATGCCGGACATGATCGAGGCCCATTTCGTCCTGGGCGAGGAGTATTTTGCCGGGGGAGAGCGGGACAAGTCCAAGGCGGCCTTCGACCGGGCCATCGCCCTGGCGCCGGCGAATCCCAAAGCCCATTACAACCTGGGGATCATCTATTATAAGTCCGGTATGCTGGACGAGGCCCTGGCCTCCTTCGGGAAGGCCGTCGAGATCGACCCGAGTTTCTCCTCGGCCCATTACCAGTCCGGCTTGATCCATGTGGGCAGGGGCGAGTTCGCGGCGGCCGTCGCCTGCTTCGAGAAGTTCCTGGAGGTCGAGCCCGACGCGCCGGAGGCCGCCCGGGTGAAGGCCATGATCGAAGAGCTCAGGAAACAGATCAAGGAATAACGTTCGACGCGCCGAACGGACATCCACAGGAGGAGACGCATGAAACGAAGACTCACCGGACTTGTCGCCCTGCTCGCCGTGCTTGCGCTCGCGCTGTCGCCGGCCGTTGCGGCAAAGAAGGACCCGGGGATCGACCCCGCGGATTTCGCCGCTTTCGTCAACAAGACCATTGCCGAATGGAAGGTCCCCGGCGTCGCCGTCGCCGTCGTCAAGGGCGGGAAGGTCATTTTCGCCGGGGGATACGGTTACCGGGACGCCGCCAACAAGCTGGCGGTGACCCCTCGGACGCTCTTCGCCATCGGCTCCTCCTCCAAGGCGTTCACGGCCACGGCCGTGGGGATCATGGTGGACGAGGGCAGGCTGGCATGGAACAAGCGCGTCCGGGATTATCTCCCGACGTTCCAGCTCCAGGACGAGTTCGCCACGGAGCAGATGACCCCGCGCGACCTTCTCTGTCATCGCTCGGGACTGCCCCGCCACGACCTCGTGTGGTACGGCTCGGCGCTCTCCCGGAAGGAGCTCATCGACCGGATGCGGTATCTCGAGCCCCGGGCCGATTTCCGGACCCTCTTCCAGTACAACAATTTCATGTTCCTGACCGCCGGCTATCTGGCCGGCGAGGTCGCCGGCTCGAGCTGGGAAGACGTCGTCCGGACCCGCATCTTCGAGCCGCTGGGCATGAAGGACAGCGACTTCTCGGTGGAGGTTTCCCGGAAGGGCCCGGACCACGCCCTGCCGTACGGGGAGAAGGATGACGGGGTCGTCGAGATCCCCTTCAGGAACATCGACGGAATCGGGCCGGCCGGCTCCATCAACTCGAACGCCCTGGACATGGCCCAATGGGTCCTGTTGAACCTCAACGAAGGCAAGGCCGGGGACAAGCAGGTCATTTCGGAAGCGAGCCTGTCCGAGATCCATTCGCCCCAGATGGTCGTCCAGGAGGGCGCGTTCCGGGCCCTCGAGAAATTCCCCGAGATGTTCACCACGAGTTACGGGATGGGCTGGTTCATCACCAATTATCGGGGCCATACCTGGATCCATCACGGCGGGGCCATCGACGGATTCAAGGCGCTGGTGTCCTTCCTGCCCCGGGAGGAGATGGGGGTCGTCGTCCTGAGCAACCTGAACGGGACCTCGGTCCCCGAGATGATCACCCTCAACGTCTACGACCGTCTGCTCGGGCTCGACCAGGTCCCCTGGAGCGCCCGCTTCAAAGAGATGCGGGACAAGAGGAAGATCGAGGCCGAGAAGCGCAAGGGCGAGGCCGACAAGGACCGGAAGGCCGGGACGAAGCCCTCCCATCCCCTTGGCGACTATGCCGGCGTATACACCCATCCCGCCTACGGGACGCTCACGGTCACCGTGGACGGCGAAGGCCTCCGGGCGAAACGCTGGGATACGGAGTACACGGCCGCCCACTACCATTACGACGTCTTCGAGCTCTCGAACACGGAATCGGCCGCGTCGAAGCTCAAAGCCTCGTTCGCGCTCGACATCAAAGGGGACGTCGTCTCGGTATCCGTCCCGTTCGCTCCCGGCGTCAAGGATATCGTCTTCACCCGGTTGCCGGACAAGCCCGCCGCGGGGCCGGCCGGGTGAAGGCCATGATCGAAGGGCTCAAGAATCAAGTCAAGGAATAACGTTCGATACGCCGAACGAACATCAATAGGAGGAGACGCATGAAACGAAGGCTCGCTGGACTTTTCTCCCTGCTCGCCGTGCTCGCGCTCGCGCTGTCGCCGGCCGTCGCGGCGAAGAAGGAACCTCGGATCGACCCCAGGGACTTTGCCGCGTTCGTCAATAAGACGCTGGCCGAATGGAAGGTCCCCGGCGTGGGCGTCGCCGTCGTTAAAGGCGGCAAGGTCGTCCTCGCCGAGGGCTATGGCCTCAGGGACGTCCCGAACAAGCTCCCGGTGACGGCCCGGACCATCTTCGCCATCGGCTCGTCCTCCAAGGCCTTCACGGCCACGGCCATGGGGATCCTGGTGGACGAGGGCAAAGTGGCGTGGGACAAACGGGTCAGGGATTACCTGCCCACGTTCCGGCTCCAGGACGAATCCGCCGCCGCCCTGATGACCCCCCGCGACCTGCTCTGCCATCGATCGGGGCTGGCCCGCCACGACCTCGCCTGGATCGGGTCCGCGTTCTCCCGGAAGGAGCTCTTCGACCGGATGCGCTTCCTGGAACCCACTGCCGATTTCCGGTCGATCTTCGAGTACAACAACTTCATGTTCATGTCGGCGGGCCACCTCGCCGGAGAGGTCGCGGGCTCGACCTGGGAGGATGTCGTCCGCTCCCGCATCTTCGAGCCTTTGGGCATGAAGGACAGCGACCTATCGATCAGGGATTCCCGGAAGAAGCCGGACCTCGCGCTTCCCTACGGGGAGAAGGAGGATAGGATCCTCGAGCTCCCGTTCCGGGACATCGACGCCATGGGACCGGCCGGCTCCATCAACTCCAACGTTCTCGACATGGCCCAATGGGTCCTGCTCAATCTCAACAAGGGCAAGGCGGGGGGCAAGCAGGTCATTTCGGAAGCCAGCCTGGCCGAGATCCACTCGCCCCAGATGGTCATCCAGGACGGCTCGTTCCGCATGCTCGAGAGATTCCCCGAGATGTTCGCTTCGAGCTACGGCCTGGGCTGGATCATCACCCAGTATCGGGGCCATACCTGGATCCATCACGGCGGGAACGTCGACGGCTTCACCGCCTTCGTGACGTTCTTCCCCCGGGACGACCTGGGGGTCGTCGTGCTGAGCAACAAGAACGGGTCGTTCGTTCCCGAGATCATCGCCCTCAACGTCGCCGACCGGCTTATGGGACTCGATCAGGTTCCCTGGAACGCGCGGTACATGGAGATGCGGGACAAGAGCAGGGCCCAGGCCGAGAAGCGCAAGGGCGAGGGCGACAAGGACCGGAAGATGGGCACCCATCCGTCCCACCCGCTCGAGGATTACGCCGGGAATTACGTCCACCCGGCTTACGGGACGCTTGCGGTCGTGAAGGACGGGGAGGGGCTCCGGATGACGCGCAATGGGATGACTTTCACAACGACCCATTATCACTACGACGTTTTCGATATCTCGACCGAAGCCATCGGGATGACGTTGGCGTTCAAGGCATCGTTCGCTCTCGACCCAAAGGGGAACATCGCCTCGGTGAGCATACCGTTCGGCCTCTCCCCCGAGGTCAAGGATATCGTTTTCGTGCGGGAGCCGGATAAGCCGGCCGCGGGGCCAGCCCCGGCAAAGTAGGGCTGAACAAAAAAAGGGCCCTGCGGCCGTCCCCGCCGGGGAAGCCGCAGGGCCCTTCTGCTTCTTGCCTGGGCCGGGTCTTTCCTAGACCCGCTTGAGCTTCTTCAGGAACGCCGGATCGATATCGACCCCGAGCCCCGGAAGTTCCGGAAGCGTGACCTCTCCGGCCGGACTGACCGTCATCCCGCCGATGACCGGATTTACGGTGTGCATCGTGTAGGCGTCGAGGTCGGCGAATACGATGTTCCTCTGCGAGGCCACGACATGGGCGCCCGCCGTGAGGCCGAGGCGGGTCTCCATCATACAGCCGACCATGCAGCGGATGTTGGCCGCGTCGGCGATGTGGGCGATCCGCACGGAATTCGTCATCCCGCCGGCCTTCATCAGCTTGATATTGAAATAATCGCACGCGTCCGCCTTGATCAGCTTGAGGGCGTCCTGGGGGGAGAAGAGAGACTCATCGGCGCAGATGGGGATGGGACTCTCGCTCCGGACGGTTTTCATGCCGGCATGATCCCAGGCGACGACGGGCTGCTCGGCGAACTCGACGTCCAGCCCGTCCATCTTCCGGAGCGCGAGGATGGCCTTGGGGACGGTCCAGCCCTGGTTGGCGTCGATCTTGAGGTGGACGTCCTTCCCGATGGCCTCGCGGACGGCCCGGACGCGCGCGGCGTCGAGGTCGGGGTCGAGGCCCACTTTCAGCTTGATGTTCTTGTAGCCCTTGGCGACATATCCCGCGGCGCCGGCGGCCATCTTCTCGGGCGAGTCGATCCCGACCGTGACGTCGGATTCGAAGGTCCCTTTTTCCCCTCCGAGGAGCCGGAAGAGGGGAAGGCCCGCCGCCTTCCCGACGATGTCCATCAGGGCCATGTCGAAGGCGGCCACGATGCTGGGGCTGGAGTGGACGATGTGCCCGATCTCCGCGATCAGGGCGTCCACGGCCAGGGGGTTCCTGCCCTTGATCATCTCCCGGATGCTCCGGGCCATCATGAGGTCCGTGTCCTGGGTGTCCCCGGTGATGGGGGCATAGGGGCTGGCTTCGCCCAGGCCCACGAGGCCCGAGTCCGTGATGATGCGGACCAGGACGTCGTTGGCGGCCGTGATCACGCCCAGGGAGACCCGGAACGGCTCCGTGAGCGGGATGTCGAACGCGTAGATCTCGACGTCCTTGATCCGGAGCTTTCCGGCCCCGCTTTTTTCGATCTTCTCGGCGGCCGAGGCCCAGCCGCGCGGCGCCTGCGATGCCAGAATGCCGCATCCCAGCGCCTTCAGGAATCCTTTCCTTGTCAGGGTCATGATGAACCTCCCTTATTTCGTCTTTCGGATCCGGTCCCAGAAGCCGGGGGCGATGTCCAGACCGAGGCCGGGGGCGTCGGGGAGATGGACCGTCCCGTCCCGGATCTCCATGCCGCCGATGACCGGGTCCTCCGCGTGGAGGATGGCCGAATCCAGGTCGGCATAGACGATGCTCTCCCCGGCGGCGACCAGGTGGGCTCCGGCCGTGAGGGCCACGCGCGTCTCTCCCATGCAGCCCGCCATGCATTTCATGCCCGCCGCCCCGGCGATCTCCGCGATCCGGAGCCCCGGCAGGATCCCCCCCGATTTCATCAGCTTGATGTTGATCATGTCCACGGCTTCCCTGCGGACGGCCGTGATCGCGTCGTGCGGCGAATGGACGGACTCGTCGGCCATGACGGGGATGGGCGCGTTCTCCCGGACGTGCCTCAGGCCCTCCCAGTCCCAGTGAGGGACCGGCTGTTCGCAGAACTCCAGGTGATACTTTTCCATGCCCCTCAGGGCGCGGATGGCGTCGGACGGGCTCCATCCCTGGTTGCCGTCGATCCGGATCGCGATCGCCGGGCCGGCGGCTTCGCGGACGCCTGCGACGCGCTCGATGTCCTTTTCGGGGACCTCGCCGACTTTCACCTTCAGCGACTTGAATCCCAGGCCCGCGATCCGGCGCGCCTCGTCGGCCATCGTCGCCGGCTCGTCCAGGCTGACCGTGGCGTCCGTCGGGAACGAGTCCCGAAAGCCGCCGAGCAGGCGATAGACCGGCTGGCCGGCGATCTTGCCGCAGAGGTCCCAGAGGGCCATTTCGAAGGCCGCCTTGATGCTGGGGTTGCCCGGGCTGTAGGCGTCCATTTCGGCGAGAATGCGGGCGACGGTAAAGGGGTCGCGGTCCCGGACGAACCCCGCCAGGTCCTTGGCCAGGGCCAGGTTCGTCTCCTGGGTCTCCGACGTGACCGGCCAATAGGGGGAGGCTTCCCCCCATCCCGTGAGGCCGTCCGACGTGCGCAGGCGCACGAGAACCTCACGCTCGACCGATTCGGCGCCGAGGGCCGTGCGGAAGACCTGCTTGAGAGGCATGTCGAACGGAGCGAACTCGGCCTCCGTGATGCGCGTCCGCCGCGTCCGGCCGGCCGCGGCCTGCTGGGCCTCGAGGATGCGGCTGCCCGCGGGCCAGGAAAGGCCCCCGGCGGCGGCCAGCCCGGCCAGGCTCTTGAGGAAGGCTTTTCTCGTCAGGGGCATTGGATCTCCTTTCCTTGTGCCGGGATGACCGGCAGGACGATATGCGAGGGATGCTTGGCGTCGTGAAAGACGGTCTGGCGGGCCACCTGCATCTCGGCGTCCATCCCCCACGGGCGGCCGGTGTTGAGGTTGCGGTCGAACTTGGGGAAGGCCGCCGACGCGATGTGGACGCGCAGGCGGTGGCCCTTCTTGATGAGCATCGAGGTCGCCCAGCAGTCGATGGCGTATTCGTAGACCTTCCCCGGCTCGATGGAGGAGGGCTTCTCGAGCGATTCCCGGAAGCTGGCCCGGACGACGCCGTCGTTCAGTCGCAGGGCATATCCGTCCGGGTAGACGTCGATGAGCATGGCGTTCCAGTCGGTGTCGGGCGCCGAGGAGGACGCGAACAGCTTGACCGACAAGGGGCCCGTGATCTCCATGTCCTGCTCGAACGGGGGCGTCGTATAGACGAGGACGTCCTTCCGCCCGCCGACCGGGCGGTAGTCGTCGGGCCCGCCGACCTGGGCGCTCGACGGGGGCATGATGAAGGGCGTGGGATCGGCGGGGTCGTAGGCGTAGGCGTCCGGGGGCTCCTTCTTGGGCGGAACGGGGGAGAGGACCCCGTCCCCGGAGTCGGTGTTGGCCTTGCCCCCGGAGTGGAAGTAGTACTTCGTCCATCGGGTCGCCGGGAGCGGCCAGTCGGGCTCGTCGCGCCAGGTGTTGGCGCCCATGACGAACACGCGGACCGGCGATTCGGCATCCACCCCGTTGGCCGCCCCCTTCAGCCACTTGTCGAACCAGCGGAGCATGGTGGCCTGGAGGTCGATCTGGGAGGCCGCGCCGAAGTCGAGGATGCCCATCTTGGTGACCGAATTGATGCCGTGGGGCCACGGCCCGATCATCATCCTCTGGCCCTTGCGTCCGAGCCGCCGCATGGCAGTGAAGTTCCTGAACGTTCCCGGCTGGTCGTCGTCATACCAGCCCGAGATGTGCAGGACGGGGACATCCACCTTGTCCCAGTGCCGTTCGTAATCGACCGCCTGCCAGAACTCGTCGTAGGCCGGGTGCTCGATGATCTTTTTCCAGAGGAGGAGGGGCCCTCCCGTGGCGGCCTCGTCCATCGTGGCGAGGGGGAGCGAGCGGAGGACCCGGTCGATGCCGAGCTCGCGCGAGCTCTGGTTGTCGTGGCCCGAGACCATGATGTACCAATCGATCGAGGGGAGGGTGAGGGCCCCGTACTGGAACGGAAGATTATAGAAGGGGCCGGGAGGGCTGACGAGGGCGATCATCGCCTTCAGGTGCGGGGGCCGGGTGACCGCCGCCATCCACTGGTTCTCGCCGCCATAGGAGCCGCCCGCGGTCCCCACGTTGCCGTCGGACCAGGGCTGGGCGGCCGCCCATTCGATCGTATCATAGCCGTCGTCGGCTTCGTCGTGCATGGCATGAAAGGTGCCTTCCGAGTCGTGGCGGCCCCGGGAGTCCTCGACGACGTAAACATAGCCGTTCCCGGCGAAGAAGCGCCCCAGGCCGAAATGGGAGGCCGAGCTCTTCCCGTAAGGCGTGCGGACGACGATCACGGGGAACGTGCCGGGCTTGTCGGGCCGGAAGACGTTCGCCGACAGGGTGACGCCGTCGCGCATCAAAACGCGGACGCCGATGTCGATCTTGACGGCGGGAGCGGCCGCCGCGGCCGGGTCCTGGGCCGGGGCGGAGGAGGTCCCCCAGGCGACCAGGAACAGGGCGGCGATCAGGGGTCGGAACCGGTTTCCGAGCAGGCCTTTAGGAAACATGTATCCCTCCTGCGACGAACTTTTGAGAAACTATAACTTGGCCCCCCGGGGATGTCAAGGCGCCGAAAATAGTCCGGGACCCGGGCCCGAAGGGTGTTGTATAATCACGGCAAAGCGTCCGCCTGAACCCGGAACGGGGAATCGCGTACGTAATAGGAAGGAGGTTACTTTATGACCAAACGGTACCGCTGTCTCTTCGTGTTCATCATCGCTCTCGCTCTTTCGCCCGCGTTCGCGGCGAAAAAGGCCGAAAAGCCCGTCAACCTCAAGGGATTCAACGAATTCGTCGCCAAGGTGATGGCTGATTGGCAGGTCCCCGGAATGGCCGTGGCCATCGTCAAGGACGGAAAGGTGATCTTTGCGGAAGGCTTCGGCCTGCGCGACATGGCCCAGGGGCTCAAGGTCACGCCGAACACCCTCTTCCCCATCGGCTCCTGCAGCAAGGCCTTCACGGCCGCCGACGTGGGCATCCTGGTCGACGAGGGGAAGGTCGCCTGGGACGAGCCGGTGCGGACCTATCTTCCCGATTTCAAGCTCCAGGACGAGTACGCGTCCGCCCACGCCACGCTCCGCGACCTGCTGTCCCACCGCACGGGCCTGCCGCGTCACGACCTGATGTGGATGGGCGGGCAGTTCAGCCGGCAGGAGCTCTTCGACCGCCTCCGCTTCCTGGAGATGAACGAGGAACTGAGGGCCGCGTGGCAGTATCAGAACCACATGTTCATGACGGCCGGATACCTCGTGGGCCGGGTGAGCGGATCGAGCTGGGAGGAGTTCACCCAGAAGAGGATCCTCGATCCGCTCGGGATGAAGGCGACCAACTTCTCCGTCGACCTGACGCGGAAGTCCCCGGACTTTTCCCTGCCCTACATGAAGATCAAGGACGAGATCGGCCCCGTGCCGTTCCGCGACATCGCCTCCGTCGGGCCGGCCGGCTCCATCAACTCCAACGTCCTGGACATGGCCCAATGGGTCATGATGAACCTGGCCAAGGGGAAGGCCGGCGATAAGCAGATCGTCTCCGAGGCTTCGATGGGGCAGGTCCACTCGCCCCAGATGCTCGTGCCGGCGCCGATCCGGTACGACGAGATCCTGTATATGAGCTACGGCATGGGCTGGCTCATCGCCCCGTACCGGGGCCACCTCCTCGTGGAGCACAGCGGCGGGATCGACGGCTTCATCGCCCAGGTCGCGCTCCTGCCCCGCGAGAACGGCGGGCTCGTCGTCCTGTCCAACCTGAACGGGACGGCGGCGCCGGGCATCGTCCTCTACAACATCGTCGACCGCCTCCTCGGCCTGGACCCGATCGACTGGAACAAGCGGAACCTTGACGAGCTCGCCAAGGACCGGGCCGAGAGCGCGAAGGAGGAGAAGGAAGAGGACAAGGACCGGACGCCCGGCACCCAGCCCTCCCATCCGCTCGCCGATTACGCCGGCGATTTCGAGAATCCGGGCTACGGCACGGTTTCCGTCGTCAGGGAAGGGGACGGCTTGAAGATGAGGACGCCGGTGCTGGAAGGCCCGCTGTCCCACTATCATTATGATGTCTTCGAGCTGAAGGCCATGCTGTTGGGCTACGAACAGAAGTCGAAGGTCGCGTTCGCCGCCGACCTGAAAGGCGACATCACCGGCCTTTCCATCCAGCTCGAACCTTCCGTCAAGGACATCGTGTTCACCAGGACCGCCGACAAGGCGATGACGGAGAAGGGCTTCCTGGAAAAGTTCGTCGGGACCTACATCCTTTCCGGGGCCGAGATCAAGGTCGCCCTGAAGGAAGGGCAGGGCCTGATCCTGACGGTTCCCGGCCAGCCGGATTACGAGCTCGTCCCTTATAAAGGGACGGAATTCAATCTCAAGGGCGCTCCGGGCTTCAGCCTGGAATTTCGCGCCGACGCGGCCGGAGCCGTCACCGAGGCCGTCTTCCATCAGCCCAACGGAACATTCACCGCGAAGAAAAAGTAAACAAGGGGAGAAAACGAAAATGAACCTGCGACGCTTCGCATACGTCAGCCTGGTCGTCCTGGCCCTGCTCGGGTCGTCCGCGACCTTCGCCCAGGAAGGACAGGCCCGGAAAGAAGAGCCCGCGGCCGTCGCCGCCGGCGGAACGGCCGTCCCGTCCCCGGCGCCCGCCGGAGAGGGGGCCGGGGCCCCGTTGACCAAGCCGGACGTGGACGGCTGGCTCGACGGCCTGGTGCCCTACGCCCTTTCCACCGGCGACATCGCCGGGGCGGTGATCACCGTCGTCAAGGACGGCCAGCTCCTGACCGAAAGGGGCTTCGGCTTCTCCGACATGAAGAACCGGCGCCCGGTCGATCCGGAACGCACCCTGTTCCGGCCGGGCTCCGTCTCGAAGCTCTTCACCTGGACGGCCGTCATGCAGCAGGTCGAGGCGGGCAAGCTCGATCTCGACGCCGACATCAACACGTACCTCGACTTCAAGATCCCGCCGCGGGACGGGGCGCCGGTGACCCTGCGGCAGCTGTTGACCCACACCCCCGGATTCGGGGAAGCGATCAAGGGCCTGTTCGTCATCGACCCGCTTCGGGTCGTGCCCCTGGGCAAGTACCTGGCACGATGGACGCCGCCCCGCATCTATGGGCCGGGCGAGGTCCCGGCCTACTCCAACTACGGGGCCGGCCTGGCCGGCTATATCGTGGAGCGCGTGTCGGGCGAGTCCTTCGACGCCTATGTCGAGAACCATATCTTCGCGCCCCTCGGCATGAGCCGATCGAGCTTCCGACAGCCCCTGCCGGAGCCCCTGAAGGCCGACATGTCCCTCGGCTACACCCGCGCCTCCGGGCCCGCGAAGCCCTACGAGCTCATTCCCAATCTCCCGGCCGGGAGCTTGAGCGCGACCGGCGCCGACATGTCAAAATTCATGATCGCCCATCTCCAGAGAGGCGCGTTCGGCGGGACCCGCATCCTCGGGGAGGAGACGGCGCGGCGGATGTACGCTCCGTCGCCCCAACTGAACCCTCCGCTCAACAGCATGGCCCTCGGCTTCTATCATGAGGATCGCAACGGACACCAGGTCATCGGACATGCCGGCGACACCGAGGCCTTCCACTCCGACCTCCACCTGCTCCTCGACGACGGGGTCGGGCTGTTCATCTCGGTCAACAGCGCCGGAAAGGCCGGCGCCGCCGGGACCCTTCGGGCCCTGCTCTTCCGCGGGTTCATGGACCGCTATTTCCCCGCCTCCCGGCCCGCCGAGCCGGCGCTGGCCACGGCCAAGGAGCACGGGGCGATGATGGCCGGGCTGTACTGGTCGAGCCGCCGGTCCGTCACCGGATTCTTCAGTTTCATGAACCTGGTCGGCCAGACCAAGGTGACGGTCGACCCTGAAGGGCTCCTCCGCGTGGCGGCGTTCCGCGACGCGGCCGGGTCGGTCGTTCCGTGGCACGAGGTCGCGCCGTTCGTGTGGAAGGACCCGGCGGGGGAGACGTCCCTGGCCGCGGTCGTCAAGGACGGCCGGGTGGTCAACTTCACTTCCGACGAGCTGCCGCCGGCGATGGTCTTCCAGCCCGTCCCGGCGAGATCCCTCTCCAGCTGGAACATGCCCCTGCTCTATTTCATGGTCGTCACACTGCTCCTGGCCATCATCCTCTGGCCGGTTCTGGCCATCGTCCGCCATCATTACAGGAAGGCCTATCCGTTCCCGGGGCGCCCCGCCAGACTCCATCGCCTGACGCGGGTCGTTGCCATCCTCGACCTCGCGGCTCTCGGGGTCTACGGCATGATCGTCGCGAAGATCAGCGCGGGCCTCCAGAACGCGGACGCGCCCACGGATCCCCTGATCCGGCTCGCCCAGGCCCTCTGCGTCCTCGGCGGGCTGGGATCGATCATCGCGGTCTGGAACATGTTCACGGCCTGGGGCACGCGCGGGCGGAGCCTGTGGTCGAAGCTCGCCGCGACCCTCGTCGCGCTCGCCTGTGTCGCCTTCGTCTGGTTCGTGGCGACCCAGCAGTTCGTAACGCTGAGCCTGAATTACTGAGGCTCATCTCTCAAGGTTGGGATCGGGTCCCCGTCCCCGAAAGGGGATGGGGACCTTTTTATATGGAGCGCCTTCGCCGGGCGCTGCGGCCGACGATGGAACCGCCGGCCGGTCCGGACCCGCCCTCTCAAACGAGGGCGCGCAATTCGGAGAGCAGCCTGTCGATCTGCCCGTAGGTGTGGGTCGAGAAGACGACGGCGCGCAGGACCCCTTCGGCTCCCGTGCCGACATAGCTCAGGCGCTGGATGCAGATCCCGCGGTCCATGAGCCCCTGGTGGACGCGGTCCATCTCCGCAACGGATTTGAGCTTCCATGCCGCGACGGGGAAGGGCGATTCCTCGACGGGAAAGCCGATCCCCCGAAGGCCTTCCTTCAGCCGCCGCCCGTTCGCGAGGAGCCGCGCCCTGAGTTCGGGGTGCTTCATCAGGATATCCAGGCCCTCGATGGACGCGGCCGCGGCGGCCGAGGTCGGTTGGGTCGCCCCGTTCATGATATGGCTCTGCCGGACCGCGCCGATGAAGGCCTTGTCGCCGGGGATCATTCCGCCGTGGGAGCCGAAGGCCTTGCTCATCGTGCCGCCGAAGAACAGCCGGTCCGAGCGCAGGCCGTAATGCTCGTAGGTGCCGCGGCCGTTCGGGCCGAGAACGCCGACGCCGTGGTTGTCGTCGAGCCACACCGAGCCCGCATAGGGCTCGACCGCCTTCACGTATTCCGGGATGGGAGCGATGATCCCGAAGGACGGGAAGACCCCGTCGCTCACCACGAGCGGCTTCTGGCCGGCCTTGATCCCGGCCCGCAGCTTCCGGACGAGGTCCTCGGGATCGCGGTGGGCGAACGTGAGGACGGGCTTGCCGGGGAGCCCGACATAATCGGTGACGCTGTAGTGGGAGCCGGCGTCCATGAAAATGACGTCGTATCGTCCGAGGGTCGCCAGAGCCTGGAAACCGGCGGTGTTCGCCAGGTAGCCGGAGGCGAGGTAACAGGAGCCGTCCGTCCCGAAATACTCGGCGATCTTCTTCTCGACGGCCTCGTAGAGAGGGGAGTTCCCCATTCCGGAGCGCGACGTGGACGTGTGCATGCCGTATTTCTGCAGCGCCTCGCAGGCGGCCTTCAACAGGGCGGGATCGCCCTGGAAACCGTAGTATCCGGTGCCGCCGAAATAGAGGTACCGCCTTCCGTCGATGACGGTCTCCGCGCCGGGCGCGCTCTCCATCAGGCGCCCGGGCCGGAGCTGGGCGAAGAGATCGCGCGCCCCCAGGCCCAGGGCCATCAATCCCGTCGTTGCCTGCTTCAGGAATCCTCTTCGATCGGACATGGGAACCTCCTTCCGGGAACTTGATCCGGGCGGCGCGCGGCTGCCCTCGCCCCGCAATGGTATGTTCGGGACCCCGCCCTGTCAAGCCGCTTCCCGGCGCGGGAAGAAGGTCCGCGAACGCGGTCCCGGGGAGCCTCGACGGCCGGGGTACGGCCGCCGCAGATGCGCGCTCTCCGGGCCCGCGTCAGAACCCGAGCTTGATCCCCGCTGTGGCCCTGAGCCCTCCCGCCGGGACCGTGACCTCGTTCTCCTCGATCTTGATCTTGGCCGAGCCCGAGGAGTAGCGGGCGTTCAGGTTGACCGCCAGCCCTCCGGACAGCCGGTAATCCACGCCGGCCCCCGCGTTGAAGCCGAACGCGCTCGCGCTGTAGGCCGCGTATCGCGGGTTGACGTTGAGATCGAAATAGGGGTAGCCGGTCTCCGTCCAATCGAGGGCCTGGAGGCTCTCGATCTTGACCCCCATGAAATACGTCCCGCCGGCGCAGACGTACAGGTTCACCCGTCCGGAAACGGGGAACGCGTAGAGCACGTCCAGGTTCAGCTCGGAAGCCGAATACTTGAGGCCGTCATTGGTCCATTCCTTCTCGCGCGGGAGGCCAAAATAGAAGGGGTGGGGGAAGCTTGCCGCGAACGTCCCCCTGGACTTGCCGGAGGCCGGCGTGAACGAGAGCTCGACGCCGAGCGACGGCGTGAACATGAATCCGACGCCGGCGTCGACGGCGACGCCCGAGGCGTCGACCGCGTAATTTTCCGAAGCGCTCCCGGATTCCCCGTACATGGGGAACGACCAGGAATTGCCGTAGTCGAAGGACTTCGCGGCGTAGCCGACGCCGAGGCGGACATAGACCTTCTTCCGGGCCGCAGCGCGGGCGGATGCTTTCTTCACGGCCGCGGGCTTGGGCGCGGGCTTGACGGCGGGCCGGACCGGAACCGGCTTGGGTTCGACGGCGGCCTTCGGAGCCGGGCCCGCGGCGGACACCTCGCGGACGACGCTCTCATGGATGTAGCCGCGAACGGCGGGGCCGCTCGCGTCCGCGGGGAGCTCGACGAGATACCATTCCCCGGATTTCTTCTCGGCGCGGAGAACGAGCCCCATCGGGGCGCTGTAGACGACCGAGCTGTCCAGGGCCGGTTTGAGACGGACGTTGGCCGAGCGGACAGTGACCTCGATCCTCAGGTCGGCGGCGAGGGCGAATGCGGCGAGGGCGAGGAAGGCGCCCAGAAGGGCGCCTAACTTATGCAGGTTTCGTGCTGTCGTCATGTGATGTCTCCTGTGTCCCGGGTCAATTGACGCCGACCGCGCTCCAGGCCCGAGCCGTCGCGACGGCTTCGGGGCTTCCGGAGCCGTAAAGGTCCGCGGCCGCCTGCAGGGTCGCCGTCCGGGCGTTCTTGAAGTTCGACGACGGATGGAGGTAGTGGACCCAGGCCCTGTAGGCGATCTTCTCGGCTTTCGAGATGCCGATACCGTCCACGGCCATGCCCGAGGTCCGGTTCGTCCCCCCGGCGGCCAGCAGGAAATACCAGTGGGAGGCGATGGTGCAGTTGATGTGGACGCCGCCCCAGTCGTTGCCGGCGTTGACCGGGAGGACCCATCTCTTGGAATAATGATCGGGGTACCGGCCGCCCCAGACAGCGATGCCGGCGGGATTGGACAGGCTCCTCATGGGCCGGAAGCCCTTCGAGCAGTCTTCGCCCACCCACCATTCGGCCAGGCGGTATCCCGAGCCGGAGGACTGATGATAGAACTCGCAGCTCGAGGCCATGATGTCCGAGAAGGCCTCGTTGAGGGCGCCGGATTCCGCGGCGTAGATCAGGTTCGAGGTCGCGTCCGTCACGCCGTGCGTGAACTCGTGGGCGACGACATCGAGGGCCGTCGTGTACGGATAGCTCGCGGACGGATCGCCGTCCCCGAAGAACATGTATTTGCTCGAGGGATCGAAATATGCGTTCTGATAGTTGTTCCCGAGGTGGACGCACAGGAGGAGCTCGCGGTTGTTGTCGTCCATGCCCTTCCGGCCGTGGACCAGGTAATAATAGTCATAGGTCCAGCCCATATGGGCATGCCCGTCGACCACGGAGCCGTCGCCCGTCCAGCTGTTGTCTTCGTCCGTGACGTAAAAAATGGTCCCGCTCTCGGCGTGCCGGATGTCCCCCGTGGTGATCCGGGCCGGGCGCATCTGGTCGACGGCGTAGTACTTGTTCTCCTCGAAGGTCGTGCTCAACTTTTTCGTGTCCCCCAGGATGCCCGTTCCCGTGCCCACGGCCGTGGAGGTCCGGAGGTCCTCGAAACGGAAGAGGATGCCGCCGGTCTTCGCGTCGACGAAGCTGACGATGCGCGAGCCGAAACGGGCACAGACGACCTTGTAGGCGAGGCGATATCCCTCCGCGGCGGGATAGATCATGAGCTCCGCCGTGCCGGCGAGCCGGAAGGCGGGATCGGCGAGACCGGTCAGGGCCATCTGTTCGGCCGGCCCGGCGGCGAGCGCCGGCGTAACGTCCACGTCGACGGCGGAATGGAGCTCTCCGTTGATAAGATAGACTTCGCCGTTCACGCGATGGCGGAGGATCTGGGCCCCCCAGATCTTGAGGCCGCTGGCGTAAACGTCGTAACGCTCATGGACGCGGGCCCCGCCATCCTCGCTCTGGGTCAGGGCGAGCCGCAGATTCCCCCGGGAGATCTCCCGGTCCATGTAGCGGCTCAGGGAGGCGGCCCTTCCCCCGCGGGTCGCCTCGACCGTGCGCCCCGGGCCTCCCCGGGCGTCGCCGTCACGGGCGGCCGTCCGGCCTTCCTGGCCGAAGCCCGCGGAGAACATGAATACCGTAAGAACGAGCGTTCCGACGGCGAGTTTCGTCTTCGTCATGCCTTTCATGAGACCTCCTTCAAGGTGGAACCCTTTCGGGCCGCTCCCATTATTCTTACGGCCCGACAGGTTGTCAATCGCCTCTTGAGGTGAGAGAGCCGGTGGGGGTGGGGGGGCTAGCTCTCGAGGTCCCGGAGGATGCTCTGCAACCTGAGCTGGTGCGCGGCGTCCTGGGCCGACAGGGCACGGAAGAGCCTCCGGAGCCGCGGGTCCCTGATCTCCAGAAGGGCCGTCATATGAACCCGCTCGAAGGCGATCTCCAGGTCGCGGACGCGGCGGACGGCTTCGGGGAACGTGAGCCGTCCCGCGTCGATCTCCTCCAGGAACGCGTTCGCCGCCGCCAGATGTTCTTCGATCATCTCCGCGGGGACGAAGACCGGCCCGAAGGCCTCGGTGTCCGAGGATTCCATGTCCTTTCCCGACCTCAGCAGATTGGCGTGAACGATCTCCTCCTTGGCCAGTTTCGCGAGATCGTCCGCGTACGCCCCCGCCCCGGCCATCTTCCCGATCCTCTCGTAGCATTCGGAGGTCTTCAGCTCGAGGTCGATGGCCAGGCTCAGGATCCGGCGCGTTTCCATGGGACCCATGATACCCCGGATCGGGGCGCCCGCACAACCCGCGGCACGGCTATTCCTATCCGCCCGCAAAGAAGTTATAATAAGAAACCGCGTTCGAAGGAGGCCCTCAAAAATGCCGAAAACCGACATCCTGGACCAGATCGCCCGAAGGCTGCGCATCCAATCCCTGAAGATGACCACTCGCGCGGGCTCGGGGCACCCGACGACCTGCCTCTCCGCCGCCGAACTCGTGGCCTGCCTGTTCTTCGACGAAATGAGATACGACATCGGCGACGCCGGAAACCCGGCCAATGACGAATTCGTCCTGTCCAAAGGGCACGCCGCTCCCATCCTCTGGGCCGCCTTTGCCGAGGCCGGCATCCTCCCGGAGGCGGACATCTATACGCTCCGGGAGATCACGAGCGATCTCGAAGGGCACCCGACGCCGCGGATGAAGTGGATCAAGGCGGCGACCGGGTCCCTGGGACAGGGCCTTTCGGTAGGGGTGGGGATGGCCCTGGCCCAGAGGCTCATGAAGTCCCCGGCCAGGACCTTCGTCCTCATGGGGGACGGGGAGTGCGCCGAGGGCTCGGTTTGGGAAGCGGCCAACGCGGCCGCGAAGATGGGGCTCCGCAACCTGTGCGCCGTCGTCGACGTCAACGGCCTGGGGCAGTCCGACAGGACCATGCACGACCACGACATGGCGGCCTACGCGCGCAAGTTCCGGGCGTTCGGCTGGGACGCCGTCGTCGTGGACGGCCACAAGACCGCGAAGATCCTCGACGCGCTGGCCGGGATGGGGAAGAAGGGCCTTCCGACGGTCCTGCTTGCCAGGACCATCAAGGGCAAAGGCGTCTCCTTCATCGAGGACCGGAACGGCTGGCACGGCACGGCCGCTCAAGCCCGAAGAGCTGGAGAAGGCTCTCGAAGAGCTGGGGCCGATGCCCCATGTGGATTCCCGCCTTCATGTCCATAAGCCGCGCCCGTTCAAGGGGACCGTTCCGCCGGCCGGGAAGCCGTTCGTCCGGACGATCTATAAAGAGAAAACGGCGACCCGCCTTGCCTACGGCTACGCCCTGGCGGCCCTCGGCAAGGCCGATCCCTCGGTCGTCGCCATCGACGGCGACGTCAGGAATTCCACTTACGCCGACAAGTTCTTTGCGGCGTTCCCCGAACGCTCCTTCCAGTCCTATATCGCCGAGCAGAACATGGTCGGCATGGCCATGGGATTCGCGGCCAAGGGCTTCGTCCCCTTCGTCGCCACCTTCGCGGCCTTCCTGTCGAGGGCCCACGACCAGGTCCGGATGGCCGCCTATTCCGAATCGAACATCAAGCTCTGCGGCTCCCATGTCGGCGTGAGCATCGGCGAGGACGGGGCCTCCCAGATGGGGCTCGAGGACCTGGCCATCTTCCGGCCCATCCCGGGCTGTGTCGTTCTGTATCCTTCCGACGCGGTCTCGGCCGAGGCGTGCGTCGCGGCGGTCGCCGCGCATCGCGGGATGGCCTATATCCGGACGACCCGCCCGGCGACGCCCCTGCTCTATCCCGTCGGGGAAGAATTCCCCATCGGAGGCTCGAAGGTCCTGAAAAAGAGCGACGCGGACGCCGCCACCGTCATCGCCGCGGGCATCACCGTGTTCGAGGCGCTCAAGGCGGCCGAACTGCTGGCGAAGAGCGGGACCCCCGTTCGGATCATCGACGCCTATTCGGTGAAGCCTCTGGACGAGGAAGGGATCAGGCGCGCGGTCCGAGAGACCGGCGGCAAGGCGGTGGTCGTCGAGGACCACTTCGAGGCCGGCGGGCTGGGAGAAGCCGTGGCCGCGGCCCTGGCGGGAACGGCCCTGCTCAGGCATCTCTGCGTCCGGGAACTGCCGCGCTCCGGCCCGCCCGCCGAACTGCTCGGCAAGTATGGCATCGACGCCGCCGCGATCGTTACGGCCGTCAAGGCCTTATGCGGCCGGGCGTGAAGCCGGCCGTTCTCGCGCTCGCCCTGGTCGCGCTCGGCCCGCTCTCCGCTCTTTCCGAACGGGCTCAGCGGGCCTCCCTCCCGCCCGACCGCGGCACCGTCGTCGTCGTCTACGACGGCGACACGGTCAAGGTCAGGTTCGGGGACGGGAACGAGCGCAAGGTCCGTCTGATCGGCATCGACACTCCCGAGCTTTCCGACGAGCGGGAAGACGTCCGTTTCATGGCCTATGTCGCCAAGAGGTTCGCTTTCCTGAAACTCTATCGCCGCGAGGTCCGGTTGTCCTACGACTGGCAGCTCGAGGACAAGTACGGGCGCCTCCTGGCCTTCTTATCGACGGAGGACGGGACGCTTTTCAACGAAGTCATCCTCCAGGAAGGATTCGCGCTCAGGTTCCGGGCCTTCCCCTTCGAGCCTGGTCTCATGAAACGGTTCGAGACGGCCGAGAGCGAGGCCCGGAAAGGGGAGAAGGGGCTCTGGAGAAGAGAAGACCCCCCGCCCGTCGTCCCGGCGGAGGCGGCCGGCCTCCTCGGTCGGCTGGCGTCGGTCCGGATGATCTGTGCTTCGGTCGAGGAGAGGAAGCCGTTCATCGTCATCCGCCCTCCCGGCGGGGAGATCGAGGTCCTGGTTCCCGAAAGGCGCCGGGCCGATTTCCGGGGCCTCGACGCGATGAAGGGGAAGGCGGTCCTCGTCAAGGGGCTCATCGAGGAGTTCCAGGGGCGCTTTCAGATCATGGCCGACCTGCCCCTTCAGCTGAGGATACTGCCCGCCGCGCGCATCGTTGACACGGCCCCGCGCCCTGGAATATAAATTCTTGAGGTCATCCCCATGACGGAACATATCGACGCGAGATTCCTCGACGAGCTTCGGGCCGCGGTCGGCGCGGGCAGCGTCCTGACCGATCCCGAGAAGCTCGCGGACTACGGCCATGACGAATTCTCCCTCATGGATATCGCCCGCGTCCCCGATGCGGCGGTCCTGCCGTCCACGACCGAGGAGGTCGCGGCCGTCCTCCGGCTGGCCGACGCGCGCCGGGTCCCGGTGACCCCGCGGGGAGGGGGGACGGGACTGTGCGGCGGCTGTGTCCCCGCGCCGGGCGGCATCGTGCTCTCCCTCGAGAAGATGAACCGCGTCGTCGTCGACACGGCGAACCAGATGGCCGTCGCCGAGGCGGGGGTGACGCTGTCGGGGTTCATCGCCGCGGCCGAGGAGGCCGGGCTCTTCTTCCCGCCCCATCCCGGGGACGAGAGCGCCATGATCGGCGGGCTCGTCGCCACGAACGCGGGCGGGAGCCGGGCCGTGAAGTACGGCGTCATCCGGAACCACGTCCGGGGCCTCGAGGTCGTCCTGCCCGGAGGCGTTGTCATCCATCCCGGCGGGAAGTTCGTCAAGAGCAGTACGGGATACAACCTGATGAACCTGTTCATCGGCTCCGAGGGGACGCTCGGCGTCGTCACCCGGGCCGTCATCCAGCTCATGGCCCAGCCTCCGGTCCTGAGGTCGCTCGTCGTTCCGTTCGCGGACCTCGAGGCGGCCATCGAGACCGTTCCCCTTCTCCTGGCCCGAAAGATCGTCCCGGTCGCGGTGGAGTTCGTCGGGCTGGACGTCATCGCCATCACCGAGGCGTACCTCCATAAGCGCTGGCCGACCCACGCCGGGACCACGCACCTGCTCATCATCCTCGACGCGGCGACCGAGGACGAACAGGACCGGTTGTCCCAGGCCGTGGCCGAGGTCTGCCTCGAGCGGGGCGCGCTGGACGTGTTCATCGCCGACACTCCGGCCAAACAGGACGAGATCCTGGCCATCCGCTCCATGATCTACGAGGCCATCAAGGCGGAGACCATCGAGATCCTGGACATCTCCGTGCCGCGGGCCGGGATCGCCGCCCACGTCCGGAAGGTCCGCGAGGTCGCGGACAGGCACGGGCTCTGGCTCCCGACCTTCGGGCACGCGGCCGACGGCAACGTCCACACCCACATCATGAAGGCCCGGTACGAGGGCGGGAAGGTCGTCCCCCTGCCCGAGAGCGCCTGGCGGGACCGGATCGACGCCGTGCGCGCGGACCTCTACCGGGACGCCCGCGAGCGTGGCGGGGTCATCTCCGGCGAGCACGGCATCGGCCTCGTCAAAAAGCCGTTCCTCTCCCTGGCCCTCGAGGAGAGCCAGATCGAGCTCATGAGGGGCATCAAGAAGGTCTTCGACCCTCACGGCATCCTCAACCCCGGCAAGATCTTCGATTGATCGGCGGGTCGGCGCCGTAGAGCAGCCGGCGTACCGCCGGACTCGTCAGGGCCTTGATTTTCACGGGGGGCCGTGCTCTAATGGCCCCGGGGGACAATGACAACGGACATCCGCGTCCCCGTCCGTCATGCGATCCTTGACCGGTTGAGGGGGAAATCATGGAAAGAGTCACGGAGGTCTATGTCATTCTGGAGAACAAGCCGTCCGTCCTGGGGGACCTGTGCGGCCGTCTGGCCGAGGCCGGGATCAACATCGATTCCATCGGCGTCTTTCACGACACGGCCAAGCTCGTCGTCTCGAACCTCAACAAGGCCCTGAAGATCCTCGAGAGGCTCAATTACATCACCGAGCAGAGGGACGTCCTGAGGATCGACCTCGAGAACAAGCCCGGCGCCCTGGCCGAACTGACGACGAAGCTCGGCGACGAAGGCATCAACATCGAATATTGCTACGGGACGCTGGCCGCAAAGGGGAGCGCGATCTCGGTCATCATGGACGTCTCGAACATCGAGCGGGCGATCAAGGTCCTCGGAGGGTGAACCGTGTAGGATCGTCCGGGACCCCCGCGGAAATCCCCCCTTGCCCCCCTTTTACAAAGGGGGGATTGTCTCCCCCTGCATTCCCTCTCTAATCCCTCTGCTACGGAGGGACCTATTCCCCCGCGATGGCCCGGTCGACGGACCAGCGGCCGGCGCCCTTGATGACGAGGGCCAGGCCGATGGCGATGGCCAGGAGGTGGTATTCGAACCCCTCGCCGGGACGGTTCCCCATCCAGTTCATGAAGAACCCGTTCTTCCAGTGGACCAGGTAGACCGCCACGGCCATATCCACGGCGATGGCCAGGGCCGCGAGCCGCGTGCAGAATCCCGCGATGAGGGCGAGGGCCCCGAGGGATTCAGCGAGGATGGCGGCGGCAGCCAGATAGACGGGGACATGGAACGCGCTCTGGAACATGTCCAGGGTCGGCTTGAGGCCCGCCCCTCCGAACATGCCCAGGACCTTCTGAGCCCCGTGCGGGAGCATGACGGCCCCCAGCACGATCCTCAGAATGGTCCCGGATAGATTTCCGTCCGTCGCCAGAAGCTTCTTGAACATGCGCCGACCCTCCCGTTCCCGAAATCCGGGCGGGAAGCCGTTCGCGCGGTCGTCCCCGCCCGTTCTCTAAAAACCGACCCCGTCAGATGCCTTCGGGGTAAAGCAGGGCGTTCAGCAGGAACTTGTAGGTCCCGTGGGACTGGGCCCTCATCTGGCTGGCGATGCCGATGAGGATGATGTGCCCCTTCTTGTGCCGGGTGTCCACGACGGCCGCCTTCCGGGCGATGACGTCCTCGCCGAGGAGCCAACCGCTGAGCAGGACGCCTTCCTCGGCGAAGCTCGCGACCACCCGCCGGTCCCAGTCGTAGGAAGAGGGAACCCAGGTGGCCATGGCCACGCTGTCGGAGAACATGGCGGGCGTCTCCTCCGGCAGGCCGTAGCCGATGGGGGAGGCGGGATCGACCTTGAGCTTCAGGATCGAGGTCGGGCAGAAGAACTTGGTCCGGTCGAGCTTCTCCAGCGCGTTCATGGCCGGCACTTCGAGGTCCTTGAAAGCCAGATTGCAGGCATCGTTGAGGGTGACCAGGATGCCGCCCTCCTCGACGAAATCCTTGAGGGCCTCGACGCCCTCCTTCTCGATGCCGCCCGCGTACTCCGGGGGATTCGGAGTGAACCACCGGGCCCAAGGGGAGGACGGATCGACCTTTCCGGTCTTGATGATGTCGGCGTTCTCGCCGGCGAAGACGATGACGTCATACTTGGACCGGAGGTCGATCTTGCCCTTCTTCGGCGGCTTGAAATCGGCGTTGCGGATGGTGACGTAGGGCACGCCCAGATCGTCGAAGACGTAGCGGGTCCAGCCCTCGTCCATATTGGCCCACCACGACCTGTAGAGGCCGATCCGGGGATTCTTCAGGGCGGCCACCGGGATGTCCGCGAGATCTTCGAGGTCGGTCGCCGCGATGCCGAGCTTGGCCAGGAGGGCGGGGAGGGCCTTTTTGACTTCCGGCGTTCCCTTGACGATGAAGCTCCCGGCCGGGAGATCGGCGCCCTTGACCTTGACCGCGGCCTTCGTCCGGAAGACCTCGGCCTTGTCCTTGAGAAGCGCGAATGCGGCCGTGTAGGATGCGTTGACCTTCGAGCTCAGGGCGACGTATGCGCCTTGCGCCTGGCCTTCAGGAAGGACGGGGGAAGGGGCCTTGTCGATCTTCTCGAGGCGGGCTTCGAACGGCTTGTCGACCTCGTCGCAGGCGACACCCATCTGTAGGGGCAGGGTCCAGCCCGCGTTATCATAGGGCGGGATGGGCGGGCCGCCGGGGAATTGGCGGAGGTCGGGATATTTCTGCTTTTCGAGGAGCGCCCAGGCGTAGGGCTTGTTGGGTTGGGCCATGAGGACGACGAACGATCCGGCGGAATAGAGCCGGCCGCCGGCGACGAAATCCGCGGCCGCCCGGTGGACCTCGACGCCGCCATACATCAGGACATCGAGCATCTTCATCGCGGTGGGAGGGTCGTTCTGGGTCGCGGGGATGACATAGGCATAGGGCTGGCCCTTATCCACCAGCTCGACGGAATTCTTGTTCATCTTGTAGGTGTTGAGGAGCAGGTCCTCTCTGTGTCGGGAGGCCGTCCGGACGAGGCTCATGGACAGCGTCAGCTCATAATCGACGATATCCCTCAGGCGCCACCAGCCCCCCGGCCACGGGTCGGGGAACTCCATCCGCTTCTCGGCGTAGTCCTTGGCGATCTCGGTGGGCTCGACATAGATGGGGGAGGCCAGGTTGACCGAGGCCGCCTCGCTGAGGAGGCTGTTCATATTGTGGAGCCAGCCGGTGTCGTCGCAGGCCCCGATCCACCAGCCGGTGAAGCTCCGGCCGTGGACGACGCCCCGGAAGCCGTTCTTCTGGAGATCATAGGCCATGTTCACGCCGAGGAGGTTGACCCCGCGCCAGACCAGGGGCTGGACGTTGGGGACGGGCGGGTCCATGAACGGCGGGACGAACAGCCGGGCGTCGTCGCTCCCCATCTGGTGCTCGTCGATGTGGATCTGGGGGAACCAGTCGTGGTAGAGGACCTTGGTGACGGCCCGCGTCTCGGACAGGTTGAACATGAACCAGTCGCGGTTGTTGTCGTGGCCCGCGTAGGGATGATAGATCCAGGGCATATTGCTGCCCTCATATTTCGTGCCGAGGTTCTTGGCGTACCAATCGCATTCCATCTGGTTGCCGTCGGGATTCGACGACGGGACGAGAAGGACGATGACGTCGTCGAGGACCTTCTCGGCGTCGAAGGGCGTCTTCCCCGCGACGAGGTCGTAGGCGAATTCCATGGACATCTGCGAGGCGGCGATCTCGGAGGCGTGGAGACTGCAGGTGATGAGGAGGATGGATTTGCCCTCGGCGGCCAGCTTGACGGCCTCCCCGGGACCGAGCGTCCTCGGGTCCTTCAGGCGCCTGGCGATCTCCTTGAATCGGTCGAGGCGGGCCATGTTCGCTTCGGAGGTAATGACGGCCATGATCATCGGCTTCTTGAGGGTCGATTCGCCGATGGTCAGGAGCTGGAGCTTCGGCGATTCGGCGTCGAGCTTCTCGAAATAGGCCTTGATCCTCCCGTAATCGGCGAGCTTGCGGTCGGCGCCGACCTTGTGACCGAGGAAGGCTTCCGGCGAGGTCTGGGCCGCGGCCGAAAGGCATGTCAGGGCCGCGATGATCGCGGCGGCCGCGAACTTCCGGCATGAGGAGCGAAGGGACATGAGAACCTCCTGCAAAGCGAACGTTCCCCTTTTTCTATCATTCGCGCGAGGACATTGTCAAGGCGACGCCCCCCAGGAAACAGGGACACAATACCCGATTCCGAATTATGGTTGTTTCCAGACGGGAATCTCACGCTTAAAAGAACCGGGAAACGGGTATTGTGTCCCCCGATCCCGGACGGCAGTGCGGGCCGGGAAGCTAGTCGCGTGAGCTGCGCATGAGGAACATGCGGACGAGCTGCATGACGGCCATCGCCGTCGAAGCGACGTAGGTCAGGGCGGCGGCCGAGAGGACCTTGCGCGCCCCGACGAGCTCGTTCCCGACGAGGAACCCGCGCTCTCCGAGGAGGGCCATGGCCCGCTTGGACGCGTCGAATTCGACCGGCAGCGTGATGACGGAAAAGACGACGGCCCCGGCGAAGAGAAGAATGCCGACATCCATCAGGACGCTCGGTCCTTTGGAGCTCATGAGGAAGCCGATGAAGAAGAGGGGGAAAGCGAGGGTCGAGCCGACGTTCGCCACCGGGTAAATGGCGTTCCGCAGGGCGAGGGGCGCGAAGCCCGTCGCGTGCTGAAGGGCGTGCCCGGCCTCGTGCGCGGCGATGCCCAGGGCGGCGATCGACGTGTTGTCGTGGACGCCCTCCGAGAGCCTGAGAACCTTCTTTCGCGGATCGTAATGGTCGGTGAGCTGGCCGGCGATCTTCTCGACGACCACCTCTCCGGCCCCGCCGGTCTGCAGGATGCGACGGGCCGCCTCGGCCCCCGTGATGCGCGAAGCGGCGAAGACCCGACCGTATTTGGCGTAAGCCCCCCGGACCTTCGCCTGGGCGTAACAGGGCCAGGGCGAGGGCCGGCAGGATCAGGAACATCGTGTAGTCCCAAAAGAACATCTTGAATCCCTCCTGATCCATGATAGCCGATTTGCGGGTGGAATCAAGTCCGGCTATAATGCTGTCGGACCGTGCTAGACGGGGAGCTAGCGGTGCCCTGTCACCCACAATCCGCTCCAGTGGGGTCGAATCCCTCGCCGAGGGCGGCCTCTGTCCGGCCCGTGTCCCGGAGGACGGCGTCGAGGGCCGGGGCCCCGCGCGAAGAGCCACCCGTGAATCCCGTCAGGACCGGAAGGTAGCAGCGGCAGCGGGACGGTTTCTTGTGCTGCGGTCAGCTTCGCCTGAGCCGGCCTTTGGGATAACGCGGGGAGAGTCCGTTCGGAGCGCGGTGCACGGTCCGCTCTTTTACCGCCGGGCTCAGACGAGCCCGAGCCCCCGCATCAACCCTCCGATCTCGGCCTTCGCCGCATCACCCGGGGGGAGAAGGGGCAGGCGGGCCGGGCCGCCGTGATATCCCCTGAGGTCCAGCGCGTGCTTGAGACCGGCGATGCCGGTCCCTTCCATGAGAGCTTTGTTCAGGGGGATGAGGTCGAGCTGGAGCTTCCTGGCTTCTTCGAGCTTTCCCTCGCGGAACAGGCGATAGACCCTCGCGCAGAGCTCCGGCGCGGCGTTGGCCACCGCCAGGATGGCCCCGCAGGCCCCGAGCTCGAGCCCCGGCAGGAACACGCTCCCGGAGCCGAGAAAGTAGCGGAATTCCTTCGGGACCCGGCGGATGACCTCTCCCAAGAAGGCGATATTCCCCGAGCTCTCTTTGAGCCCGATAATATTGGGGTGGGCGGAAAGCTCGACGACGAGCGAGACCTCGAGAGAGATGCCGGTATTCGCGGGGATGTTATAAACGAGGACCGGGACCCGGGCCTTGTCGGCGACGGCCAGGAAGTGGGCTTTCAGCGCGTCGCGGGTCATCCGGGACTTGTAGTAGGCCGGGGACCGGACCAGGGCGGCGTCGACGCCGGCGTCGGCCATGCGGTTGGTGAAGTCGATGGTGAGGCGCGTCGATTCCCGGGCGGTCCCCGCGATGACGGCTTTCCCGGGCGCCGCGACCGCCCGGGCCGCCCGGACCAGGGCTTCCGACTCCGCGTCGGACAGGGAGACGCATTCGCCCGTGGAGCCGAGGACCACGTACCCGGCCAGCCCGGTCCCGTTGAACCTCCGGATGTTCTCCTCGAACCCGGGGATCGAGACCTCGTCCTCGACGAACGGCGTCGTCAGCGCCGCGAAGATGCCTTCCAGCTTGTTCGTCATGTCATTCTCCCTGCCTGTGGGTTCTCCGAAGCTCGTCCTCGATCTCCCGGAGGGTCGCCTCATCAAGTCCGAAATAATGCCCCACCTCATGAAGGACGGTCATCTTCACCTCTTCCCGGACCTCGTCGTCGTTCCGGCTGATCCGTTCGATGGGCCATTGGTAGATGACGATGACGTCGGGGGCGACGTTGCCGTATTCGGGCCCCCGGTACTTGAAGGGGACGCCATGATAAAGCCCCAGGAGCCTGCGCCCGCGGGGCGGCCGCGATTCGACCATGACGACGACGTTCTTGAGGAGTTCCTTGAAATTCGCGGGGATATCGGCGAGGGCCTGTTCGACAAGCCCTTCGAACTTCTCCCTTTCCATGGCCGTGCCCGCTCCTCCTATTTCTCGATGCCGTCCCGGGCCCGGACGCCCCTGGCGAAATAGTGCTTCCGCTCCGTCATCTCGGTGACGAGGTCGGCCCGTTCGAGGAGGGCCGGCGTCGCGCCGCGCCCGGTGAGAACGACCTCCACCCCGACGGGTTTCGCGTCGAGGAATTCGAGGATCCCGGGCTCTGCGAGGAGCTTCAGGTCGACCGCGACGCAGACCTCGTCCAGGACGACGATGTCATACGTGCCGGAGAGCATAGCCTCCCGGCACTTGGCGAGGCCCCTCCGGGCGAGGGCGACGTCCTCGTCCTCCGGCGCCGCTCCGTCCGTGATGTGGACGAATCCCTTGCGTCCGAACGATTCGACGACGAGCAGGGGAGCGAGCTTCGCGGCGGCGAGGGCCTCTCCGGTCGTCCGGCCCTTGAGGAACTGACCGAAATAGGTTCTCAGGCCCCGGCCGGCCGCGCGCAGGGCGAGACCCAGGGCCGCGGTCGTTTTGCCTTTGCCGTCGCCCGTGTAGATCTGGATGAAGCCCTTGAATTCTTCCGGCATGGCCTCTGAGGCGAACTATAGGGGAACGATGGAGCCAAGTCAAATTGTGATATAATCCCACCCATGTTGGACTCGAAATTCGTCCTGGACAACCTGGATTCCGTCCGCCAAAGGCTCGGGACGCGCGGCCGCGCCTTCGACCTCGGCCCCCTCGTCGATCTTTCGGCCGAATGGAAGGAGGTCCTGAGAAAGGTCGAGGACCTCCGCTCCGAGAGGAACCGCGTCTCGGAGGAGATCCCCAGGATGAAGAAGGAGGGGAAGGACGCCGCCCCCGTCATCCTGGCCATGCGCAGGGTGGGGGAGGATATCTCCCGCCTCGAGGCGGGGCTTAAGGACGTCGAGGCGCGGCTGAACGGCTTCCTCCTCAACATCCCGAACCTCCCGCACGAGTCGGTGCCGATCGGAAGCTCGGCCGCCGATAACCTCGAGGTCCGCCGGGTGGGGAAGCCCGCGGGATTCGCCTTCACTCCCGAGGCCCACTGGGACATCGGAAAGCGCCTGGGCATCCTGGACTTCGACCGGGCCGCCAAGATCGCGGGATCGAGGTTCGCGGTCTATCTCGGCGCCGGGGCCAGGCTCGAGCGGGCCCTCATCGGTTTCATGCTCGACCTCCACACCCGCGAGCGCGGCTACACCGAGGTCATTCCGCCGTTCATCGCCAACGAGGAGAGCCTCACCGGGACGGGGAACCTGCCCAAGTTCGCCGAGGACCTCTTCAAGCTGGAGGGCTTCCCCTGGTACCTCATCCCCACGGCCGAGGTCCCGCTGACGAACTTCTATCGGGGCGAGATCCTCGAGTCGGCGATCCTGCCGCGGCGGTTCGCGGCCTACACGCCCTGCTTCCGGAGCGAAGCGGGTTCCTACGGCAAGGACATCCGGGGGCTCATCCGCCAGCATCAGTTCAACAAGGTCGAGATGATGATCTTTTCGGCTCCCGAGGACTCCTTCCGCGAGCACGAGAAGATGACCTCGGACGCCGAGGAGGTCCTGAAGCGGCTGGGCTTGCCATACCGCGTCGTGGCCTTGTGCACGGGCGACATGGGATTCGCCAGCGCCAAGACCTACGACCTCGAGGTCTGGATGCCGAGCCGGAACGGCTACATGGAGATCTCGTCCTGCTCGAACTGCATGGACTTCCAGGCCCGCCGGGCCAACATCCGTTTCCGCCGGGAGCCGAAGGCGAAGCCCGAGTTCGTCCACACGCTCAACGGATCCGGCCTCGCCGTCGGACGGACCGTCAGCGCCGTCCTCGAAAACTATCAGCAGGCGGACGGCTCGGTCGTCATCCCGGAAGCCCTGAGGCCCTTTATGGACGGGCTCGACAAGATCTCATAATTACGCACGGAGGGATGGCCGAGTGGTTTAAGGCGGCGGTCTTGAAAACCGCTATCCGGTCCCCGGATCGGGGGTTCGAATCCCTCTCCCTCCGCACCTCTGTCAAAAACGCCTACGTTATCCGAACTCCCCCCTTAATCGAAGGGGGGATAAGGGGGGATAAGGAATCCAAACAAATTCTTAAAGGGGCCTTTGTCCCATTCAAACGCCGATTCGGCGGCAACAGGAAAAAACGCGGATTAAAATGCTTTTCAATGTTGAAAAGTAAATGAATCGTCACGAACGTCCGCATAATTCTTATCGAGCTCAGCCTGCAAGGCAACGATGGCCGCGAGACGGCGTATCATCTCAGTGACCTCGCGAACTTCTTCTATGGTCAGTCCTCGTCCCAGGAGAGGCTTCTCGCGATACGAGAGCCATTTCTTGATGACCTGATAGCCGCCTATCGTGTATTCCCAGACCGACTTGGGGACGCAGCGCCAGCAAGCGACCTGGTTCAAGAAGACATCATAGGAGTCTCCGTTATTATGGAGCATCCCTTTGCCGGGCATAGTGATTCCGCCCTTGCCTCCATGCCCCCACCCGGCCGTAATGTCTAGATCACCGGCGTCTGGATTAAGTGGCCGCCCATCAATACGTGCGATTCCGCCAACTTCCTTAAGCTCAGGGCGAATCTTGCCGGTGGTTACTCCCGAAATCGGCTTCCCCGTATCTAAGAGAGCCGCGATTTCGCGACCGAGCGCGGCGGACGCAAGAAGAGAGGCCTTCTTTGCCGGCAGAGGAATTCGAGGCCAATCTTGGCGGATTCCATCCGCGTTTTCATCTAGGTAAGCCGGGGAGTAACCGATAGCTAAGGCATGCAGCCAGATTAGAGAGGCTGTCGCGGAATCACAATCGGGATTCGGAAAGCCGAGCCTTTTCAAGTAATCGCGGGCGTCGCGCGAGAGATTGGCGATGGTTTTCGTGAAATTCTTCCCCCGGCAGGACGTGTTGCGTACTACTGTTTACAGATTGAGGCGGGCCTTCTTCCGAGACTTTAAGCATAACGGGAAAATGTCTTGTGTGGCCTGATAAACAATCGTAATCACAAACCAGTTTGGAAAGAAGAAAAGGAGGACCTTCTGGGTCTTTATCAGCGGTATCACGAGTTATAAAGAAAGAATTATCGGCAAATCTATGCTTCAGAAGCTGAGGACTAGGTCTTGAAAATAATGGCTGAATGGAATCATCAAGATATGCTAACCGGATATCAAAAGGCTTGAAAGGGTATGGAACAATATGATTCTCGTTATAACAAACCCTGCCTATTAATCCAGCCCTCGCTCTTTCGGCCTTAAATTCTCCTGAAGATTTCATGAAAGCTGGATAAAGTTCTTGGACTTCTTTATCTGACTTTTGCAGGTCTAAATAAGCAGCAAGATCGACGAATCCGGCTTTTTCGCTTCGAAATCTTATGAGAGAGTTTTGTCTTCTCTCAATCGGGCCGTTAAATGGAGGGACTTTAGCCAAATCATTAGCTTTTGGCCATCCTAAATATTTCTTAGCTAGATTTGATGGCCGAAAACTGAACTTATTGGTCTTGTCAGGGGTAGCTTGTTGATACTTCGAATTGAATCGCTTGGATTCCAAACTGGCAAGAAGTTGCGCCCTTCGATCGGAAGCTTTGCGGCATTGAGGTCATCCCTAAACAGGACCTTGTCAGCACGTGATTTTGTTGTCCCGAGCTTAACCCAAAGCGATATTGCGACGCCTTGCTGAATTCCGGGAGAAAAGCCTGGGATAGCAAATATGGTTTCGCTTGTATGGCCATCAGGCGCATATTCTGAGGTTTTTCGATTGCCATGCATGATTTTCGATCCAAAAGCGATCGAAATTATCGAGAAGATGCTTCCGGAGCACGACAAATGAGGGGTCGACTCAACCAAGAATGATTTGAAATGAAGCACACGACGCCGCGCTTCTCGCCGTGCTCGGTTATACGTTTTTCAGCAAGCCGGAAGAAACGGACATAGAGATCGTCCAGGTTGAATTTCTTGATCCCCCATTCGGAGATAAGCCCCTTTTTGTAGGGCTCTACAAGGCCTTGCTCCTCTTCGGGACTTATTCCTGCAAAGGCGTTATATGGTGGATTTCCGAGAATGACAAGAATCTTAGCCTCGCGCTTAACCCGATCCGCAGCGTTCTTTTCTTCAGCAAGTTCTGGAAAAAGAAACTTCGTCTTGACTTCTTCCTTCGGTGGTTCCCAACCGGTCAAGGAATTGGTGAGATAAACGCCCGCCCGCTCGTGGCGATCTTCCGAAAACGGGGCCCCGTAATTCTGTAGAAGCAGGCCAAGCTGAAGGTGGGAAATAACGAACGGCGCGGGGAGAATCTCGAAACCGAAAACGCGTTCCATGGCCGCGCGCTTCAGGTCCTGAGCCGCCAGTGCGCCTTCGCCCTTTTCGGCAAGGATCTCATGGATACGGCGTATTGTCTCAACAAGGTAGGCCCCCGTTCCGCAGCAAGGATCAAGAACGATGACACGGGGATCGAGCCAGGCCATCGGCGATCTTTAATTCCTCGCGTAAAACGACGTCCACCCGAGCGACCATATACCGGACGATCTCATCGGGCGTGTACCAAACGCCCAGGTCTTTGCGAAGCGCAGGGTCGAATTCTTCGAGAAAGGGTTCATAAAAATATTGTACAGCTCGGCCTTCTTCAAAAGACGCAAAGAAGGCTGGCCTATCCACTCGGTTGAGGGCCTCGGTCGTCCAGTCCAGGACTCGACCAAGCCGAGGGGCCCGAGGCTGGTCGGGGTGGCGACTTGTTCAAAAAGGGCCCGGATCATCGGTACGCGCAGGGACCAGGCAGCGGAACGCCAGTCGAAGTGAGCCATGTCAGGGCCATAGCCATCGGGCGGATCGATAAGACCCGCCTTAAAGCCGGGCCTTCCTGGTTCTCCGGCGGCCGATCTCTCTTTACGCCGGGCCCAGAGTACCCAGGACGAAAACACTCCATAGAAGAGTGTCTGGATAAGGGTCGAAACGGAAGAAATGGTCGCCCTTTTCTCCCTCGAACTTGAGGCCGAGGGATTGTTCCAGGGCCGACCTTAAGCCCTCCAGAGCGGGCAGATCGGCGGTCTTGATCCGGATGGCCGCTTCCCGTGCGTAAGCGGCCAGGATCGCCGCAACGTCCCGCGGCGCGGATAGGGGAGCGGCATGGAGCATGACCCTGCGGAGATACTCCACGAATCGGTCTTCCAGATCTGCCGCTGATGCATGCGGACGGGCGGCGAGCGCCCAGAATTCTGCTTCGGAACCGGCCAGATCGAAACGCTCCAGAACGGAAGCCGTTCCCGATGGCGCTCTTCCGATCAAAACGAATGAACGGAGATTGGTCGCAAGCACGAGCCCATAGCGTTCCCAATAGCGCTCAACCTGATCGCTCTTGATAGTATCCTGCAGATCCTGAGACGGCGGCTTGACCTCGATGACGCCTCTGCTCGGCACCTGGCCGGCCCAAGGGTCCTCGGCCCCATGGCTCTTTCGTCCCCTGAGCTGGTCATGCGTGAAAAGGCCGGCGTCGGGATCCTCCCATCGGTTCTGCAACTGGAAGATGGCCAGGACCTTCCTTGAGGTTCCGACGGCATTCAGAAGATTGCTGAGAGGAGCGTAAAACGATGTTTCGGGGACCCCGGCACCTGAAGCCCGAATAGCCGATACGTCCGATAAGAAGGTTTCGACGATCTTCATCGCCCCTCGCCCCGGAAGCCACATCCCATCATTCTGGACATCGTCGATCCGTCCTGAATTGTGAATTTACCTTATGCGCGGAATCCCTGTCAACGCATTTCGCCTGAGCGACTTCGCTCCGGAGTTTGCCGCTCCGCGGGAATCATGTTAGAATACGCCCGCCATTCCGAGGCGTCGCGGAGAGGTGCTGGAGTGGTCGATCAGGATCGCCTGCTAAGCGATTGTCTCGGTGAACGCCGGGACCGCGGGTTCGAATCCCGCCCTCTCCGCCAATTCGATCATGCCGGTTCGCCCCCGGCGCCCCCACGTCGACGCAACCCGCCCGCCCGCGGCGGCCCGCTCCTTTTTCGTTGAATATTTCCCGGGAAGAGCTTATAAAGGGGACCATGAAAGCCTTAGTGATCTTCGATACGAATTACGGGAACACCAGGCTCGTCGCCGACGCCGTCGCCGGAGAGCTCGGGGAAGGGGCCAGGTCGGTCGCGGTCGTCGACGTCAAGGACGCCGATCTCGCCGGGGTCGGACTGCTCGTCGCCGGAAGCCCCATCATCGGGTGGAAGCCGTCCGAACGCATGGGGCGTTTCCTGGCAGGCCTGGGCAAAGGCCGGCTGGACGGCATCAGGGCGGCCGCCTTCGACACCAGGGTCAAGAAATTCATAAGCGGCGATGCCTCGGGAAAGATATCCCGGGCCCTCGCCGGGGCCGGGGCGCGATATCATCGCGAAACCCGAACGCTTTTACGTGAAAGGGAAAGAGGGCCCGCTGTTCGAGGGAGAAGTGGAGCGGGCCAGGGAGTGGGCCGGGTCTCTGAGAACGAAAGCATGATCGGGGATAACGGAAAGAGCCCGGGAGGCGGCTGGAAAGACCTCTACACCCTGGGCGGGATCGCTGCGATCGTCGTTGCCTTGGCCGGCATCGCCGATGTCGTCCTGGGCTTTTCCCTGGGCGGCGACCTGTCGAGCATCCCCGGAACGGCGATCGAGCGATTCGCCGAATTCCGGCAGAGCCCCTGGCTGGGGCTCTATCATCTCGACCTGCTGAACGCGGCGACGACGTTCATCCTTATGGCGACCTTTCTTGCGCTCTATGCCGCGCATCGCCGGTCAGCGCGGGGACTCGGCGCACTAGCGCTGGTCGTCGAGCTCGTCGGGACGGCGGTCTTCGTCGCCAACAATGCGGCCCTCCCCATGCTCGCTCTGAGCTCCAAGTATGCGACGGCTCCGACGGATGCGCAGAGAACTCTGCTTGCGGCGGCGGGCGAATCCCTGCTTGCCAAAGGCGAGCACGGCGCCCCGGGCGCCTTCCCGGGATTCCTGTTGCTGTCGATCGCCGGACTCCTCATGTCCTTCGTCATTCTGAAGGGCCGGGTCTTCAATAAAGCGATGGCCTGGACGGGTCTCCTGAGCAACGCTTTGCTCCTGACCTATGTCGTGCTCATGACATTCGTTCCGGGCACCAGGACGGCCGCGATGCTGATAGCCTCGCCCGGCGGGCTGCTGGCCGTCGCCTGGCTTATCCTCGTCGCGGTCGGATTGCTCCGGTCGGGCCGTCCTGCCGAGTCATGAAGCGTTCGCCTGGGACCCCGCGAGGGGGGGGCGAATTGGCCCCGGAGTGGTGTTCACAGCAGTTCTAGCTTATAATGAAGCCTGGCCAGCGTATTTTTCCGCATGAGAAGTTCATTTCGGTTTTGGACGGTGATCGTCCTCATCCTGCTTTTCGCCGCGACTTCCGGGAACCTCTGGCCCCAGATCCATCGGCGCTGGATCGAACCCGCCTCCCAATACCGGCTTTATCTCAAGATCCTGACGTTCGACAGGAATCTGAAAGCCCGGATCGGGAATGAACTCGTCATCGGGATCCTGTACGCGGGTTTGGTTCAGGAATCCCGCCAGGCCAGGGATGATTTCGCCCGTGCCGTCACGGCCGGGAGCGCCGAGTTCGAAGGCCTTCCGGTCAGCGTCGTCCCCATCCAGTACGGCAAGAAGGCCGAGATAGAGGCCGCGCTGGCCAAGGGGGCGGTCGACGCTCTCTACGTCACTCCCATCGGATCCTACGAGTTGGCCCCCGTATCCGCCGCCTGTCGTGCCCGGGGCGTCTCCACGTTCTCGGGTATTCCCGAATACCTCGAGCACGGCCTGTCGGTGAGCTTCGGGATCAGCGGACGGCAGACCAAGGTCCTCGTCAACCTGGGAAATTCCAGGGCGGAAGGCTCTGACTTCAGCGCCCGGGTTCTGGATATGGTCACGATCGTGGACGCGCGAGACGCGGAGGCGCCCCATGAAGCTCCCTGACGCTCTCCGCCCGCGGAAGATCAGCCTGAAGCTCTTCCTCGTCGTCCTGCCGATCGCCGTGGGCTTTTCCGCCCTCGTCGTTTTGATAGCCTCGCAGGAACGCCAGGAACAAGCTTCCAAGGCGATCGCGGAAAAGGCGGACGTGATCTCGCACATGACGTCCTTCGGCCTCGGTCCGGCCCTGTTCTTCGAAGATCCCCATACGATCGAAGAGGTCGTCCAGAGCGCCAGGCAGAATAGGGACCTGACCTACATCGTCGTCCTCAACGCTTCCGGACAGGCCGTCGCGGAGTTCAACAAGGCCGCCGCGCGGCGTGAGGCCGCCCTCATCGCCGTCGTTTCAGAGAAGGGATATTTTTCTGCGGACGAGGAGACGTATCATTTCGCGGCTCCCGTGATCTATGAGGACCGGCAGGTCGGCAGCCTCCACTTCGGTCTTTCTTTCCGTGACGCCTTGACGGCTGCGGCAACCTATCGGAGGAAGCTCATTCTCTTGGGGTTGGGCCTGTCTGATCTCCTCGCTGGCGGCCGCGTTCTTCATCAGCCGTGCCATCACGAAGACCCCTCCGCCGGGTGTCCGAGACCGCTCGTGAGATCGCCCGGGGCGATATGACCAAAAGGGCCCCGGTCTCGACCTTCGACGAATCCGGGCAGTTGGCCGTGGCCTTCAACACGATGGTGGACGCCGTCGCGGAGTCCCGGGCGACCCTCGAGGACCGGGTCGAACGGCGTACCCGGGAGCTCCAGGCCGAGGTCACCGAACGGCGCCGGGCGGAATCCGCCCTTCGCGAGAGCGAGGAGAACTTCCGGAGCATGGTGGAGAGCCTCGGGGAGGGGGTCGGCTTGGTCTCGGTGACGGAGGATTTCCTTTTCGCGAACAAGAGCGCGGCCGTGATCTTCGGACTGCCCGAGAGCGGACTTGTCGGCAGGAACTTGCGCGAATTCACGGACCCCGGCGCATTCGAGATCCTTCGCGGCCAGACGGCGCGCCGGCGGGAGGGGGCGCGGGGGTCTTATGAGCTCGAGATCCGCAGACCGGACGGGACGCGGCGGACGATCCTGCTGACGGCCATTCCCCGGTTCCATCCAGGCGGGGAATACCACGGCGCCTCTGTCGGTCTTCACGGACATCACGGGCCGGAAGGCCGACGGAAGGGGAGCTCCGCGACGCCAACGAAAAGCTTCACGGCACGGTCCTCGCGCTCGAGCAGCGCTACACCGAGACCTCGATCCTCAGCGAGCTCTACGAATCGTTCCAGGCGTGCCGGAAGGAAGAAGAGATCTACGAGACGGCGAGCCGGTACGCCATGAAGCTTTTTCCCGGCGATTCGGGCGCGCTCTACATCTTCAAGGAATCCCGGAATCTTCTGGATGCCGCGACGGCCTGGGGATCATGGGAATCGGCGGCGGAGGCTTTGACTCCCGACGATTGCTGGGCCCTCCGGACGGGAAAGGTGCATCTGGCCGATGAGGCCGGCTCAAGCCCTCTCTGTCCGCATGTCCACTCGGACGGCGGCGCCCCCCCTTATATCTGCGTGCCGCTTGCCGCGCGGGGAGAGACGCTCGGCCTCCTTCATATCCGGTTCCGGAGCGGGTCCGTCACGGATGCCGGGTGGACCGGCCGGGCGAAGCAGCGGCTCGCCCAGAACTTCGCCGAGCGGATTTCCCTGGCCCTGGACAATTTCAGGCTGTGGGCGAGGCTTCTCCAGCAATCCATCCGGGACCCCCTCACCGGGCTCTTCAACCGCAGGTACATGGAAGAGACGCTCGCGCGCGAGCTCGCCCGGGCGGACCGGAAGGGGGCGCCGCTCGGCGTGATCATGCTGGACATCGACAAGTTCAAGGACTTCAACGATTCGTTCGGCCACGACGCGGGGGACGAGATGCTGAAGGCCATCGGCGCGTTCTTCCCGGCCCATGTCCGGCGGGAGGACGTCGTCTGCCGCTACGGCGGCGAAGAGTTCATCATCATCCTTCCGGGAGCTACTTTGGAGGCCTCGGCCGAAAGGGCCCGGAAGTTGTGCGAGGAGGTCCGGACCCTCCGGGTGGAGCACGATCGGACCGCCCTGGGCCCGATCAGCCTCTCCCTGGGGGTCGCGGCCTACCCGGGGCACGGAGCGACGGGAGTGGCGGTCGTCCAAGCCGCCGACCAGGCCCTGCTCAGAGCCAAGAAGCAGGGCCGCGGCCGTGTCGTCGTCGCGGATTAGCCGGCGGCCTTCCTGCGGCGCGCTTGACCTTTTGCCGGCGCTGTCCCGCCATTCATGGCGGGGCGTCGAGGGGTTGACAAAATCCATGGCGTCAAATACATTGCGAACGAGCATGCGGCATTTCGGAATCCACCCTGGAGAATAGGACCCTAAATGAACGGTAAGACCGGTTTCGACAACGCCAAGTACCTCGCGGAACAGACCGCGGCCATCCTCGAGCGCGTCAGAAGATCCCACGACAAGCTCTACCTCGAGTTCGGGGGAAAGCTCCTCTTCGATTACCACGCGGCTCGCGTCCTGCCGGGCTACGATCCCAACGTCAAGATGAAGCTCTTCCGGGAGCTCAAGGGGAAGGCGGACATCATCCTCTGCATCTACGCCGGGGACATCGAGCGGCGCAAGGTTCGGGCGGATTTCGGCATCACCTATGACGCCGACGCCCTCAAGCTCATCGACGACCTCAGGGACTGGGGGATCGACGTCCGGGCCGTGGTCGTCACCCGCTTCGAGAACCAGCCGTCCGCCCGCATTTTCAAGAACAAGCTCGAGCGCCGGGGCCTCAAGGTCTATACCCACCGCTTCACCAAGGGATACCCGACCGACATCGAGACGATCGTCAGCGACGAGGGATACGGGGCCAACGAGTATATCGAGACGGAACACCCGCTGGTCATCGTGACCGGGCCGGGGCCCGGCAGCGGGAAGCTCGCCACCTGCCTGTCCCAGCTCTACCACGACCACAAGCGCGGGCGGGCCTCGGGCTACGCCAAGTTCGAGACGTTCCCCATCTGGAACCTGCCCCTCAAGCATCCGGTCAACGTCGCCTATGAAGCGGCCACGGCCGACATCGGGGACTTCAACCTCATCGATCCCTTCCACCTGGAGGCCTACGGCAAGAGCGCCGTCAACTACAACCGGGACGTCGAGGTCTTTCCGGTCCTCGAGAGGATCCTGGAGAGGATCACGGGCGCGGCGGCCGTTTACAGGTCGCCCACCGATATGGGCTGTAACGCCGCGGGCTTCGGGATCGTCGACGACGAGGTCTGCCGGGACGCCGCCCGGCAGGAGCTCATCCGGCGCTATTTCCGTTATTCCTGCGAATACGTCATGGGGTTCGCCGAACGCGAGACCGTCCAGCGGGCGGAGCTCCTGATGAAGGAGCTGGGCCTCAAGCCGGAGGACCGGCGCGTGGTCGTCCCTGCCCGGGAAGCGGCGCGCGAAGCCGTCGCGAACGGGAAGGGGAACCGGGGGATCTTCGTCGGCGCGGCCATGGAGCTGCGGGACGGGACCGTCATCACGGGAAAGAACTCGCCCCTGCTGCACGCGGCCTCGAGCCTCGTCCTGAACGCCGTGAAGGCGCTGGCGGGCATCCCCGACCAGATCCCGCTCCTCTCGCCCTCGGTCATCGGAGCCGTGGCCCGTCTCAAGGAGGACGTCCTGGGAGCGAAGTCCGTCAGCCTCGACCTCTCCGAGGTCCTCATCTGCCTGAGCATCAACGCCGCGACCAACCCGGCCGCCGCGATGGCCATCGAGAAGCTGAAGGACCTTCAGGGATGCGAGGTCCACATGACCCACATCCCCACGCCCGGCGACGAAGCCGGGATGAAGCGGTTCGGGATCAACCTGACCAGCGATCCCGAGTTCGCGAGCAAAAGCCTGTTCGTGGGGTGATATCATGAGCTCTCCCTTCCGCCAATTCTTCGGGACGGTTTTCGCTCCGCGCCGGGCCTTCCGGCGCCTGTCGGACGACGCCCGCCCGTTCGGCCGGGGGCTCCGGATCGTGGTCCTGACGGGGATCCTGTGCGCGATCACCGCGATGGCGCTCGCCGCCGCGGGCGCCGTCCCGATGGCCCCGATATTCGTTCTCTTCCGGACGGAGAACTATTATTTCTGGCAGGCGCTCTTCACCCTGCCCCTGCTCCTCGCGACGTGGATCGGGAGCTCGATCGTCGTCCATGTCGTGGGCCGGGGAAGGAAGAGGGGAGGGTCCTTGAAAAAGACCCTGGGCCTGTTCGGCTTCGCCCAGGCGGTCCCTCTGCTCCTTGTCTGGGCCGTCCAGAGCGTCATTGCGGTCTTCTACGGCCTGGGGATGGGACAACAGGAGATGGTCGATATCCTGTCGGCCCCCTCGACCGTCCAGACCGTGTTCCTCGCGATCTTCGGGGCGGCCCTGGCCTGGTCGTTCCTTCTCGCGTGCCTGGCCGCGTCCGTTTCTCAGAAGATCAAGTGGGCTTACGCGCTCATCCTCGGCCTTCTGGCCGATGTCATCTTTGTCGGGCCGGTCGTATTCTTCTTGCGGTGAGGGGGCTTCGTTGGACGTCGGGCTCCGGGAGTACCGGAGGGACGATGACGACGCCGTCATGAGGCTCTGGAAAGGAGCCGGACTTCCCTCGAGGCCCTCGGGCCGGGACGCGCGCCGGCGGGGGTTGAAAGCCCGGCCGAAATACTATAGAATTACTAGGAAATAGTTCGGGAGCGTGACCGATGAGGAAGCAAGAGTTCAGGAAAGGCGTATTTTGGGCCGGGACGGTCGACTGGGACCGGAGGCTTTTCGATTCCCTGATCCCCCTTCCCGACGGGACGAGCTATAACGCCTATCTCATCCAGGGAAGCGCGGCGACGGCCCTGCTCGACGCGACGGACCCGTCGAAGATCGGACAGCTCGAGGAGCATCTTGCCGACGTGCCGAGGGTCGACTATCTCGTTGCCCATCACGGGGAGCAGGACCATTCCGGCGCGATCCCGTGGGTCCTCGCCAGGTACCCCGGGGCCAAGGTCGTCTGCACGCCGCTCGCCAAGGGGATCCTTGTCGACCACCTCGCGCTCGACCCGGGCCGCGTCATCACGGTGGCGGACGGGGAGCGGATATCGCTGGGTGATCGGACGCTTCGCTTCATCCATACGCCGTGGGTTCACTGGCCCGAAACGATGTCGACCTATCTCGAGGAAGAGCGGATCCTGTTCAGCTGCGACTGGTTCGGTTCCCACCTCGCGACATCGGAGCTTTTCATCAAGGACGAATCCCGGGTCTACGAGCCCGCCAAAAGATATTTCGCCGAGATCATGCTGCCGTTTCGCGCGATCATCAGGAAGGATCTTGACAAGATCAGGGACCTTCCGATCGACGTCATCGCGCCGAGCCACGGACCCATGTATCCGCGGCCGGAGTTCATCATCGAGGCCTACAGGGAGTGGGCTTCCGACACGCCGAAGAACGTCGTCGTTCTGCCCTACGTTTCCATGCATGGGTCCACGGCCCTCATGGCCGAGCACCTGACGGCTGCCCTCGTCCGCAGGGGCGTTACGGTCCAGCCTTTCAACCTCCCTGTGACCGACGCCGGGAAGCTGGCCATGAGCCTGGTCGACGCAGCGACCATTGTCATCGGGTGCCCGGCCGTCCACGTCGGGCCCCATCCGCTCGCGGCCAACGCGGTCTACCTGGCCAACGCCCTGAGGCCCAAGGCACGATTCGCCTCTGTCATCGGCTCCTATGGTTGGGCGAACAAGATCGTCGAGACCATCTCCGGGCTCATCCCGAACATCAAGGCCGAGATATTGACTCCCGTCCTTGCCAAAGGCCTGCCGAGGGAGGCGGACCTCAAGGCCCTCGATGCGCTCGCCGACGCCATTGCCGGGAAGCACAAAGCCGCCGGGCTCTTATAAAAGGGGACACAATACCCGTTTCCGAATTTCCAGGATCCTCCCTGGGAATAGTATAAAAAAACATTAATCGGAAATGGGTATTGTGTCTCCCTATTTCTCGGGGTTGAGCAGGCTGTCCGCGGCAAGCACCGTGAATACGTAGGTGGCGGCCCCGGTCAAGACATATTCGGCCTGTTGCCAGAGGAACGGGAAGGGCTCCTTGAGCTCGGGGAAGTCCGGCCGGATGAGCGAGGGGCCGGATATGCCGCCTCCCGGGATATGGGTCCAGTCGTTCAGGTTGATGCCGTAAGCCACGGTCATGGACTTGGCGCCGACAGCCGAGACCAGAGAGGTATTCGAGGCGGGGTGACAGCCCAGGACGTAGTTGAGGACCCGGAGAAGGTTCTCTTGGCCGAATTTTTCCGGGTAGGCCTTATGCAGGTAGTACTGTCTCACCGCGTATTCCTGGATGTCCCAGGTGACGCCCCAAACCTGGGGCCTGAACGGAACGCCGTACGGCATCCCGGCAAGCTCTTTGTCGAGTTTCAAGGCGTACTCGCCGAGGATCCGGCCCAGGGCCTTGGAGAACGCCTCGTCCCTGACGAACGGAAGCGCCCGGGCGGCGGCCCAGCCGACCTCGTCGGGCCGCTCCGCGATGCACGGGAGCAGGGCTTTGAGGCGCTCGGCGAAGCGCGCTTCGCTTGTCGTGATGAGGAGCTCGGAGGCGGCGATGACCTCCTGGGTGTCCGCGCGATCGGGGACGTAGGGATTGGCAAAACGGGCGGGAGGGTGTCCGTGTTCATACTCCCAGGCCTTGATGGCGGTCTGAAGGCACTCTTTGGCCAAGGGATCGTCAAAGCCCCGGAGTACGCGGCTGGCGGCGGCCAGGGCCGCGACGGAAGCGTACTCCATACCGGTGTCTCGATTGGTGAAGGCATAACGGTCGTCGCGGCGTCCGGAGCGTTCGCCCCTGACCTCGTCGACGCCCAGAGCGGGATCGAAGATGCGGTTGTCGGTGATGACGGCGGGCTCGCCGAGCGTCCCGTACTGCTCCAGGCTGGGATCCGAGACGCCGGTGAAGCTGTGGCCCGAGACGCGATACGGCGCCAGCAGGTAGGCGACGCCATGGGCGACCTGCTGGACGATGTCGGGCTTTCCGTCCGGGAGATGCAGGACCACGTTCAGCCGCGCGGCGTCGACGGTCGTCTGGTCGGAATCGAGTCCGAAGGCCTCGCGGCCCAGGGCGAGGAGCTGGGTGGACCAGGCCTGGGCCCCTCCGGCGAGGTCATGGTCCGCGGCGTCGTGCCACCCGCCCCGGTCGAATCCCGGGATGTGCTCGTCCGCGGCGTACTTCGTCTCCGTCGACGCTCCCTGCCGATACCCCTCGATGAAGGCCAGGTCGAGGTTCGGCGGGGCCTGAAGAACGTCGTCCATGTGGCAGAACCCGTGCCAGATGCGGCCCCGGTCGATGACGCGCACGTGACACATCTGAACCGGAAGGAAGGTCTCCAGCGTCGGTTGCCAGACGTCGTGGCGATAGACGTCCCGGGAGATGAGGAAGGGCGAGGTCTGCGCATCGCCATAGCGGACGACGTAGGATCCGGGCTCGCGGACCGAAGAGAAATCGAAGACGGCGTAATCGTAACGAAGGAACCGCCCCCACCGGGCCAAGGGCTTCGTGAGAACGGGAACAGGGCCTTTATCAGGGTCCAGCCTGAGGAGCGCGGCGTCTCCGAGGTCGGGCGTGCGGGGATCGAGCTCGACGACGGCCCGCTTGTCCTGACCGGGGTGATAGCCGACCTGCGAGATCCCTATGACTGGGGGGCGCGTCCAGCCGGGAACGGCGTTGGGGGTGATCCTCCAGCGGACGGCTCCCTTCGTGGCGCCGGCGGGGATGAGCGTGCGGATCAGGAACCAGTTGTGCGTGTTCTGACTGCGCCCGTCGTAGAACTGGATATCGCCGTTGAGAGACTCGATGGCGAGGCGGCGCAGGGGATCCTCCGGGGCGGCGACGAAGCGCGGGCCCGAGGCCAGGATATCCGGCCGCGCGCCCTGGGCGTCCAGGATCATGGGGCCGTTGCCCTGGCGGGTGAAGACGCCGTCGGTCCCGCCCAGGTGATAGGCCTTGCCGAAAAAGGAGGTCGGGAAGAGTTCCATGTTGAATCCGGCCTTGCCCACGGCCTCTTCGGGCAGGGGACGGGCGAGGTCAACCGTCACGAGGACGGCGTCGCCGTCGGGCTCGACCCGGACGACATAGGCGATGCCCTCTTTTTCGAAGCGCAGGGGGACTTCGGCGCGGTTGGCGCCTCTGTCGACGGAGCGCGTGCCGACGGCCGGGAGCTTGCCCCATTGTCCGGGCGCGGATTCGAGGCGCACGTCGCCGTTGGCGGCCACCCGCTCGCCGTGCTGGATGATCTCGATGCCGCCCTGCTTGCCCTCGGGATAGCTGTCGTGGAACACGAGGACCGAAAGCCCCGGCCTTTCGAAGTACTCCTCGGCGTTGAGGACCCAGGCCGTGCTCGGCGCGACGATCTTGTCCCTCGGTGCTTCGGCCGCGAAGGGAAGGGAAGATGCCAATAATGCGAAGATGCCTGTCATCGCCAGGCTTCTGACGGCGTTTCTCATGAGCGCCTCCTTTCGGAATGACCCCAGGGAAGGAAGCATATCAAAACGGGGACACAATACCAATTTCCGATTAAAGTATTTTTACATAATTCCCAGGGGGGATCCTAGAAATTCGGAAACGGGTATTGTGTCCCCAAGATCCGGGCGGTGCCGGAGGGGACAGGGTAGCGGCGCAGGTCTTTTGGGGCGACCCAGCGCAGGCGCTTCGGATCGGCCTTCGGCTCGCCGACGATGGCGCAGGCGAACGCGTGCAAAGTGACCCGATATTCCGTATAGGCGTGCCGGACCGTGACGAGCGGGCGCGCGTTGCGGATCTCGACGCCGAGCTCTTCGCGGACCTCGCGGGCCAGGGCTTCCTCCAACGTCTCTCCCGGCTCCCTCTTCCCCCCGGGGAATTCCCAAAGCCCCGCCAGGAGCCCCGACGGCGGGCGCTTCTGGATGAGGAGTTTTCCGTTCCTCTCGATGACCGCGACGACCGCCTCGACCTTACGACTGCTGTGCCTGGTCGGGGCCGGAATGATCTCCTGGTCTCCCGCCTCACGGGCCCTGCAATAGGCGGAGACGGGGCAGGGAAGGCATTGCGGCGACCTCGACCGGCAGACGAGCGCGCCGAGCTCCATCATGGCCTGGTTGAAAGCGCCCGGTCTTTTTGGCGGGAATACGGCGAGGATATGCGCCATGATAGCGGCATCTTTATCCGATCCAGCCCTGCCGTGCATTCGGGTCAGCCTCATGACGACCCGTCGCACGTTGGCGTCGATGACCGGCAACGGTTGACCGAACGCCAGGCTGAGGACGGCCGCCGTGGTGTAGGGGCCGAAGCCGGGGAGGCCGCGCACGATATCCCGGTCGCGGGGGAAGCGGCCGCCATGGTTCCTGACGACGATCTTCGCCGTCGCCCGGAGATTTCGCGCCCGGGCGTAATAACCGAGCCCCTGCCAGGATCTGAGGACCTTTTGGAGAGAGGCAGCGGCGAGGGAACGAACAGAGGGAAATGTTTTGAGCCAGCGCTCGTAATAGGGAAGGACGGCGCCGACCGTTGTCTGCTGGAGCATGATCTCGGAAACCCAGATAGCATAAGGGTCTGACGTCCGCCGCCAAGGCAGGTCCCTGCGATGCCGCCCATACCACCGGAGGAGATCCCGGGCGAAGCCCGAGGCGCCGGCGTCTTTCGCCGCCGCCGAGCTGCTTTCGCCCCGCGGTCCGGCCCCGGCGGCCGCCACGTCCGAAGGGGTACGAGCCGGCTTTTGCCGCGAATCCGCCAGGTGATGGTCCGCTCTTGTCTTTGACAAAATTCTACGACGCCTTCTTCATGCCGACGGGCACCGGTCCCGCCCGCGGGGTTTCAATGCCCGGCCGGGGCGGGAAGACCGTTCACATCCTCTCGGGCAAAGGGATGCCCATGAGTGAAAGGGCTTGCTCCAGGGTGCTCCGGGTCAGGGATAGGGTCAGCGCCCTGATCGCCCTGAGATCGGGGTTCTCCTCGGCCAGGACGGGGTAGTGATGGTAATACGTGTTGATCCTCTGGCAGAGGTTGAAGGTGAACTTGGCCAGGTGAGAGGATTCAAGAAGGGTCGCGGTGCGCAGGACCTCCGCCTCGAATCCCGCGGCGTAAAGGACCAGGTCCCAGAGGTCGGCGGCCTCGCTCTCACCGAGGAGATCGAGCGGCACCTCCCGCGAATCGGCGTAGGCCCGTACCGCGGCCTCGGTCGTCCCGGTCCGCTCTTCGAGCTTCCGGAAGATGCTCCGGAGGCGGACACAGGTGTACTGGAGGTAGGGCCCGGTCTCGCCCTCGAAGCTCAGCGCTTCCTCGAAGTCGAAGACGATGAGGGAATTCCTGGCGAACTTGAGCATGAAATAGCGGAGGGCCCCGGAGGCGATATCCCGGGAAATGGCCTTTTTCGTGTCCCCGTCGAGGGCCGCGTTCCTTTTTTCGACCTCGGCCAGCGCTTTCTCTTCAAGCCTGTCGAGGAGGTCGTCGGCCTTGACGCCGAGGCCCTTCCGGCCCGAGACCTCGAGGAAGGCCCGGTCCTTTTCCTCGTCCGTGGCCTTGTAGCCGAGCTCTTCGAGGCTCTTGGGCGACAGGGCCACCATCTCATAGGAGAAATGGACGGATTTCGCGGCCTGGGCTTCGAACTTGAGCGCCCGGAGCCCCTGGGTCACGACCTTCTGGAGATAGGCCTGGCGCGTGTCGATGACGTTGAAGACCTTCGATCCGCCGCCGAAGTGAGGGGACCCGGGGCGCGGCTCGGCCGTCGATATCCAGAGCGTCTTCCCGCCCTCTTCGAGGAACGGCTCGTAATAGAAGTCCTTGGCGAGCAGTCCGAACTTCCAGAGCTGGTAGGCGATGTCCTTCCCGACGTAGGTCACGGTCCCGTCGGACCGGACGATGATCTTCTCGCGCTCCTCTTCCTCCTCGAGTTTCATGACCCAACAGCCCTTGTTGTCGCCCTCGTTCTGGAGGTAGATGGCCTCCTTGTCCTTGAGCAGGGTGAAGGCTTTTTCCCAGAACTTGAGATGAAGGATACTGCTTTCGCAGGGGAGGACGTCGTAGCCGATGCCGATGCGGCGCATGGTCGCGAGATGGGCCCTCACGATCCGGCGCGAAACGGTCCGGGCCAGTTCGGCCGCGGGACCCGCCCCGTGCTCGATCTCTTTCATGATCCCGGTCTTCCGGGCGCGCGCTTCGGGGTGGTCGGCGAGGTAGGCCGAGACACGGGCGTAGAGGTCCCAGCAGTAATAGTCGAACCTGCCTTCGAGCGCTTCGAGGTCGGCGATCCCCTTCTTCTCGAGCTCCAGGATGCCGTACACGACGTCGACGACCTGGACGCCCGTGTCGTCGATATAGTTCTGGACCTCGACGTTCTCACCCTTGAACCGCAGACAGCGGGCCAGAGTGTCGCCCAGGACGGCGTTCCGGAGATGGCCGATGTGGGCGGCCTTGTTGGGGTTGATGTTCGTGTGCTCGATGATGATCTTGGCTTCTTCGGGAGCGAGGCCCGACGGCCCCGCGGCCCGGGCCCTTTCCCGGAAAAAGGCCTTCCGGTCGAGAAAGAGGTTGATGAATCCGGCGCCCGCGATCTCGACCTTCGTCACCCCCTCCAGAGGCCCGACGAGGTCGAGGACCTCCTGGGCGATCTTCCGGGGATTGGCCTTGACCTTCTTCGCCAGTTGGAGGGGGAAGGCAAGGGCCAGGTCTCCCATGGCCTGGTTGGGCGTCGGGGCCAGATCGATATCGGAGGATTCGAGAGGGAACTTCTCCCGGACCCTTTCGAAGATGTCCCTTTTGAGCTTATTCTTGAGTTCGATCATTTTCGGTCGCTTATTATAACAAATGTAGGCCGGGGAACAAGGATTGACTCGCCGGGCGGCGCGGCTTAGAATCCCATTCGAGACCAAAGGGAGGGTCAAACGATGAAAAAATTATCCCGGAAGGAATTCCTCAAGATGTGCCCGCTCGCGGCGTTCTCGGTCCTTTCGGCGCCCCGCTGGCTCAAGGGAGGCCAGGAGACGCCTGCCGAACCGGAGAAGATGATCGCCTATTGCGGGATCGCGTGCTCCGAGTGCCCGGCGTACATCGCGACGCAGAAGAACGACGACAAGCTGCGCGAGGAGACCGCGAAGAAGTGGACCGAGGAGTTCCACTCGGATATCACGGCCGCCGAGATCAACTGCGACGGCTGTCCCACGGATTCGACGAAGCTGATCAAGTACTGCGGCCAGTGCGAGATGCGAAAGTGCGCCCGGGAAAAGGGCGTGAAGAACTGCGCCTATTGCGCCGATTATCCCTGCGCAAAGCTGTCCGCTTTCCTGAAGAACGTGCCGGAGGCCAAGGCCCTCCTGGACGAGATCAGGAAAAAGAAGGGCTGAAGACGACCGGCGCCGGGCGCCGACCCGGCTAATGGATATATCCCAGCGTCTTCAGGGCTTCGATCTCGGCCGGCGTCAGGTTCTCGAGATCGACGGCTTTCGAAGGCCCCGCGTCCTGCGCTGTGCGTTTCAGCCAATCGAGGAACCGCGCCTTCATATAGAGCTTGACGTCCTCCGTGCCGGCCCCGGCTTCGCTCAACGCGTCGCGCTCCAGATCGTACAGGTGCTCGCGGCCGGTATTCAGGCTGATGATGTAATACCACCGGCCCCACCGGGCGGCGAATTGGCCGGCCTCGGCGATCGACTGTGAGACGGCGAAACCGTCGTCCGCCCCCTGCTCGTTGACGGCGTCGACGAGGCTCCGGCCCGGCAGACTGCCCGATTCCCCGAAAAGGTCCATGACGGTCGGGAAGATATCGGTCCCCTGGACGAGCGTCCGCACCCTCCCCTTGAGTCCCATGGAGGCCGGGAACTTGACCAGGCAGACGATGCGGGCGGTCTCCTCGAAGACGTTCCGGCCGTGGCCCCAGCTTCCATGCTCGCCGAGAGCTTCGCCGTGGTCCGACAGGACGATGATGAGCGCATCGTCGTAGAGGCCGGCCTGTTTCACTTCTTCCAGGGCCCGGCCGATCTCCGCGTCCACGTAGGCGATGGTCGCGTCGTAGTCGTCCACGATCTCCTCGACCTCGGTCCGGGTGAACCTGTTCTTCGGGTTGGTCGGGAATTCGAGCCGGGCCATCGGACGTTCGCGCCGGTCGCGCTCCGGGCCCGCGCCGGGCGGGGCGAACATGTTCCGGAACGGCGGGGGAGCGACGATGGGAAAGTGGGGCTCGATGAAGTGGACGTAGGAAAAGACGGGCGCGCGGCCCCGAAGCCAGGCGCCGAAACGCCCGAGGTCGATCTTCCGTTCCCGCGTCTTGTCCGGGAGGCCCGAGTACTGGAAATATTCGTCGAAGCCCCTGCCGAACCCGAACTTCGGGGATACGATGACCGTCGAGGTGAACAGGGACGTCCGATAGCCCTTGGCCCTGAGGTACTCCGGGAGCGTCGGTGACGAGCCGTCGGCGACAGCGGAGAGGTCGCCGGCGCCGTACTTCTCGGGGAGTTGGCCGGACAGGATGGAGCGGACGCTGGACCGCGTGTAGGCGGCGTTCGCGTAGGCCCTTTCGAAGACCACGGCATCCCTGGCGAAGCGCTCGAGGTTCGGGGAGGTGGGCCTCGGGTATCCGTAAACGCTGAGATGAGCCGCCTGACAGGCGTCGGCGAGAAGGATGATGACGGGCGGGTTCCCGGCGACGCGTCGATGGCGGGCGGGTGCCGGTCGTTTTTCCGCGTCCCGGACGTCGCGGCGGACGATGTCGAAGCTCCCGGCGCCCGCTGTCACGGTCAGGATGCCCGGGCGCGAAAGCGCGAACTCCTGGCGCACCCTCCTGCTCAGGAATCCGGACCGCTGATCCCGGGTCCGTTCGGCGAGGGATCCCGCCGCCCCCTCGCGAATGCGCTCCGTCAGCCTCCCGGAGCCGCTCCATTCGATCGTGCCGTGCCCGGCGTTCATGAAGAACGTCACAGATTCCCCGGCGCGGAGGTGTCTCGGAGCCGGCGGCCGGCCTCGGCCTACCGAGACCCGGGCGATCCGGAGGCGGCTTTTTTCCTCGAGCCTGAATTCCAGGAAGTTCATGCCGGCCCGCACCGGGGCCTCGAACGTGACCGTCCGGGGAGCGGAAGCGGGCTCGAAGGCGACGGGCCGCCGGATCCGGTTGTTGACGATGAGCTCTGCGGGCGCTCCCTGGAGGACGTAGTCGACCCGGAGGACCGGCTCGGCGACCTCGCGCGCCCAGAGGACGAGCCGGGGTTCCCGGGACTCGGATCCCAGCATGCCGCCCTCGAGGGCCCACCCGTTCCAGGCATTTCGGGAAGCGTGGCCGGGTGCGACGAGCGCCTGGTCCTGGTCCCACACCCAGGTCGGAGGCAGTTCGGCGGAGGAGCGCTTCCCGCCGCAGGCGACGGACGCCGCCAGGCAGGCGAGGAGCAGGACCGGCAGGGCGTTCGATCTCGCGTTCATGCTTTCCTTTCCGCGAGGATTCTACCATATCGGAGCCGGGCCCGAAAAGGCCGCAGGGGGACCCGCGTCGCCTCCCCGCGGACTTGCGAAGGGGGCCGAAATGTGGTACTAAATGAATCCATCATTTTTGAAAGGATGTCTTCATGAAACGAACCCGGTTGTACGACTCCCATAAGAAATGGAACGCCCGGATGATCGAATTCTTCGGGTGGGAGATGCCCGTCGAGTACAAGGGCATCATCGACGAGCACATGGCCGTCCGGACGCGGGCGGGGCTCTTCGACGTCAGCCACATGGGCGAGGTCGCCGTCCGCGGCAAGGACGCCCTGGCCTTCGTCCAGCACCTGACCCCGAACGACGCGGGGCGGCTCGCGCCGGGCCAGGTCCAGTACACCGCCCTGACGACCCCCGAAGGGACCTTCGTCGACGACATGCTCGTCTATTGCATCGGCCCCGAGGATTATTTCCTGGTCGTCAACGCCTCGAACGCCGACAAGGATTACGCGTGGATCGTCGATCACGTCAAAGGCTTCGCCGTGACGACCGAGAACCGGAGCGACGCCTACTCCCAGCTCGCCCTCCAGGGGCCCCTGGCCGTCTCCGTCCTCCAGGAGCTCACCCCGCTCGATCTCGTCGGAATGAAGTCCTTCCACTTCGCGTTCGGGAAGATCGCGGGGATCGACGCCCTCGTCTCCCGGACGGGCTACACGGGAGAGGACGGGTTCGAGATCTACACGGTCGCCCCGAACCCGGGCGTGATCTGGGACGCCATCCTGGAGAAGGGGGCGGGCCGCGGCGTCATGCCCATCGGGCTCGGCGCCCGGGACACCCTGAGGCTCGAGTCCAAGCTCATGCTCTACGGCAACGACATCAGCGACAAGACCACGGTCCTCGAAGCCGACCTGAAGTGGATCTGCAAGTTCCAGAAGGGTGACTTCCTGGGGAAGGCGGTCCTCGAAAAACAGCTCGCCGAAGGCGTCCGGAAGCGGATCGCCGGATTCGAGATCACGGACCGGGGCATCGCCCGGCCCCATTACCCGGTCTTCGTCGGCGGGACGAAGGTCGCGGAGGTCTGCTCGGGCACGTTCGCCCCGTTCCTGAAGAAGTCCATCGGCCTGGCCTACCTTCCGGTCGAGCATACGGCCGTCGGAACCGAGATCGGCATCGGCGTCCGGGACAAGGTGGTCAAGGCGAAGATCGTCCCGACGCCGTTCTACAAAAGAGAGAAGAAGTAAGCAGGAGGTCATCATGTATCCGAACGAATTCCGTTACACCAAGGAACACGAATGGGTCAAGGTCGAGGGCGGCGAAGCCGTCGTCGGCATCACCGATTTCGCCCAGAAACAGCTGGGCGACATCATCTTCGTCGAGCTCCCCGAGGTCGGCCGGAAGCTCGGCGCCCACGATTCCATCGGCACCATCGAATCGGTCAAGTCCGTATCCGACGTCTTCGCCCCGGTCGCGGGCGAGGTCGTCGCCGTCAACGGCGAGCTCGGCCAGGCGGCCGACCTCGTCAACAAGGACCCCCACGGCAAGGGCTGGATCGTCCGGCTCCGTCTCGCCGACAAGGACGCGGTCGGGGCCCTGATGACCGTCTCCGATTACGAAAAGTATCTGGAGGGACTCGAAGCCTGAACGCCGCGCCCCCGCGCGGTTTCCGTGAGAGGAATTTCATGAGCTATGTTTCATTGAGCGAAAAGGACCGCCGGGAGATGCTCGAGAGGATCGGGGTCGGCTCGACGGACGATCTGTTCTGCTGTATCCCCGAGGGCGTCCGCCTCAAGGGGAAGCTCGCGCTTCCCGAAGCGATGCCCGAATCGGCGCTCGTCCGGCACATGGAGGCGCTCGCCGGGGAGAACACCTACGCGAAGTACCTGTCCTTCCTCGGCGGCGGGGCCTATGACCATTTCATTCCGTCGGTCGTGGACAGCCTGAGCTCCCGCGGCGAGTTCGTCACGCCGTACACGCCCTACCAGCCCGAGGTGAGCCAGGGAACGCTCCAGGCCATCTTCGAGTACCAGACGCTGATCTGTCAGCTCACCGGCATGGATATCGCCAACGCCTCCCTTTATGACGGGGCCACGGGAGCGGCCGAGGCCGTCCTGATGGCCCACCGGCTGAAGAACAGGCCCAAGGTGCTCGTCGCGGCGTCGCTCCATCCCCAGTACAAGAGCGTCGTCAATACATACATCAAGAACCTCGGGATCCGGGCCGAAGAGGTTCCCTGCGACGCGAGCGGAGCCATCGACATGGCCGAGTTGGCCAAGCGGCTCGACGCGGATACCGCGGCGCTCGTCCTCCAGTCGCCCAACTATTTCGGCGTTTGCGAGGACATCAAGTCCGCCGCCGCCGCCGCCCACGGGAGCCAGGCCCTCCTGGCCGTCGTCGTCGCCGAAGCCATGTCCCTCGGCATTCTCGAAGCCCCGGGCAGGCTCGGCGCGGACATCGTGACCGGCGAGGCGCAGTCCTTCGGGATGCCCCTGAGCTTCGGCGGGCCTTATCTCGGCTTCATGGCCTGCATGAAGGAATTCGTCCGCCAGCTTCCCGGCCGTATCGCCGGCCAGACGACCGACGTCGACGGGAAGCGGGGCTTCGTCCTGACCCTGGCCACCCGGGAACAGCATATCCGCCGGGAGAAGGCCACGTCCAACATCTGTTCGAACCAGGCCCTCTGCGCCCTCCGGGCGACCATGTACCTGGAAACGGTGGGCAAGCAGGGACTGCGGGAACTGGCCTGGCAGAACGTCCAAAAGGCGGCCTACGCCTCGGACAGGCTGACGCGCATCCCGGGCGTCCGGCGCCGCTTTTCAGGCCCCCCGTTCAACGAGTTCGTCCTGGAATTCCCGAAGAACTGGGAGGGGATCGATCGCGCCCTCAAGGCGAAGGGGATCCTGGCCGGGCTCGGGCTCGGGGCGGATTTCCCGGGGCTCGAGAAGTGCGCCCTCGTCAGCGTCACGGAGCGGCACGGGAGAAACGACATCGATAGGCTGGCCGCGACGCTCGAGGAGGTGCTCTGATGATCCGCGAAATGCGCGAACCCCTGGCGTTCGAGCTGAGCTCGGAAGGCAAGCGGTCCTTCCGGGCGGAGAAACTGGATGTTCCCGAGCGCAAGGACGTCCTTGCGGGCGTCGCCGTTCGGGACGGGATCGACGGGTTCCCTGAGCTTTCCGAGGTCGAGGTCACCCGCCATTTCACCCGGCTGTCCCAGACGAACTACTGCGTGGACCTGGGATTCTACCCCCTGGGCTCCTGCACGATGAAGTACAACCCCAAGGTCAACGAACGGGTGGCGGCGCTCCCCGGTTTCACGGGGACCCACCCCGGCGCCCCCGATGAGCTCGTCCAGGGGAACCTCCGCCTGCTCAAGCAGGCCGAGAGGCTCCTCGGCGAGATCGCCGGCATGGACGCGTTCACCCTCCAGCCCGCCGCCGGCGCCCACGGCGAGCTCACCGGCATGATGCTCGTTCGGGCCGCCCTCGAAGCCCGGGGGAACGCCCGCAAGCACGTCCTCATCCCCGACTCGGCCCACGGCACGAATCCGTCGAGCGCCCATATCTGCGGTTACGCGGTCAAGGAGATCAAGTCGAACGAGAAGGGGACCATCGATCTCGATGACCTGAGCCGCGTCATGAACGAGGACACGGCCGCCCTGATGGTCACCAACCCGAATACGCTCGGGGTCTTCGAGTCGGATATCTGCCGCATCGCCGAGATCGTCCATGCCAAGGGGGGATTCCTGTACATGGACGGCGCCAACATGAACGCCCTGACGGGCGTCGTCCGTCCGGGCGACATGGGCGTCGACGTCCTCCACCTCAACCTCCACAAGACGTTCTCCACGCCGCACGGCGGCGGCGGGCCGGGTTCCGGCCCCGTCGGTGTGAAGAAGGAGCTCGAGCCCTTCCTTCCGGTCCCGGTCATCGAGGAGAAGGACGGCCGGTTCGTCCTCGTCGGGAAGCGGCCCGGCTCCATCGGCCGGATGAAGAGCTTCTTCGGGAACTACCTGGTCATCGTCCGCGCCCTGGCCTACATCCTCAATCTGGGCCCCGAGGGGGTCCGGGAGATCGCCGAGACGGCCGTTCTCAACGCCAACTACATCCGCAAGAGCCTGGACGGCGTCTATCATCTGAAGTATCCGGCCGCGACCCTCCATGAATGCGTCTTCTCGGACAAGTTCCAGAAGGAGCATGGGGTCTCGAACCTCGATATCGCCAAGAGGCTCATCGACATGGGGCTCCATCCGCCGACGATGTCGTTCCCTCTCATCGTCCACGGTGCCCTGATGATCGAGCCGACCGAGACGGAGAGCAAGCGGGACCTGGACCGGTTCATCGACGCCATGAAGGCCATCGCCAAAGAGGCGGTCGAGGACCCCGAGGTCCTGCACGCGGCGCCGCACGCCACGTATGTCCGCCGCCTGGACGAGACCGCGGCCGCCCGCACGCCCATCCTGAAGTGGGAAAAGAAATAAATGGCCCTCCAGGACCTGATCCTGAAGCTCCAGACCTTCTGGGCGGGGGAAGGGTGTTATCTCGCCCCGACCTACGACATGGAGGTGGGGGCGGGGACCATGACCCCGGACACGTTCTTCCGGGTCCTGGGCCGAAAGTCCTGGAACGTCGCCTACGTCCAGCCGGCCCGCCGGCCGACCGACGGCCGGTACGGGGAGAATCCCCACCGCGTCCAGAAGCACCACCAGTTCCAGGTCATCATGAAGCCGGCCCCGGCGGACATCCAGGCGATGTACGTCCGGAGCCTCTCGGCGCTCGGGATCGAGCTCCGGGACCATGACCTGCGCTTCGACGAGGACGATTGGGAATCGCCGACCATCGGCGCCTGGGGCGTCGGCTGGCAGGTCATGCTCGACGGGCTGGAGATCTCCCAGTTCACCTACTTCCAGCAGGCCGGAGGGATCGAACTCGCTCCCGTCCCGGTCGAGATCACTTACGGGCTGGAGCGGCTGGAGATGTTCCTGGAGCAGAAGGACGATATCTACGACCTCGACTGGTCGAAGGATGTGACCTATCGCGACCTCCGGCTCGCCGAGGAGAAGGAATTCTCCGAATACAATTTTACGGCGGCCGACACGACCCTCCTCCGAAGCTCCTTCCAGGCCTGCGAGAAGGAGGCGGCCGCGCTTGCCGAGAAAGGCCTGCTCCTTCCGTCCTACGACATGTGCCTGAAGTGCTCCCATTACTTCAACCTCCTCGACGCGCGGGGGGCCATCAGCGTCACCGAACGGGTCAAGATGATCGGGCGCATCCGGTCCCGGGTCAACGATATCGCCCGAAGGTTCGCGGCCTCGGGAAGGGGAGACTGATGGAACTGCTGTTCGAGATCCGCACCGAGGAACTGCCCGCCGCGCATGTCCGCTCGGCCCTGGGACAGCTGGACGCGAAGTTCCGGGCCGAGTTCAAGTCGGCCGGGATCGCCGTCCGGGAGCTCGCGACCGGCGGCACCTGCCGGCGGCTCTTCGTCACGGCCGACCTGGCCGCGGGCCAGGAGGACGCCGGCGTCGTCGTCACCGGTCCCCCCAAGGCCTCCGCGTTCCTGCCCGACGGGAGCTTTTCCCCGGCCGCCCTCGGATTCGCCAGGGCCAGGGGCATCCCGGTCGAGGCCCTCGAGGTCATCGTCACCCCGCGCGGGGAATACATCGGGACGAGGACCGTCCGGAAGGGCAAGACCGCGGCGGAGATCCTGACCGGCGCCGTCCCGGGGATCATCGCCTCCCTTTCGTTCCCGCGGACCATGCGCTGGCGGGAGAGCCCCTTCAGGTTCTCGCGGCCGATCAAGGGACTCCTCGTCCTCCTGGACGGGAAGGCCCTCCCGATCGAGTTCGAGGGGATGACCGCATCCGATACGACCTTCGGCCATCCGATCTTCGCCCCAGGGCCGATCCGGGTCGCGGGAGTCTCGGATTACCGGAAAAAGCTCTCAGAAGCCCTCGTTACGATCGATTTCGAGGACCGGAAGAAGGCGATCCTCACCCGGATCGAAGAAAGCCTGGCACCCCTCAAGGCCCGTATCTACCCCGACGACGAGCTCGTGGAAAGGCTCGCCTACAACGTCGAGTTCCCCTTCGTCTTTCAGGGCGCGTTCCCCGAGCGCTACCTGGAATTGCCCATCGAGGTCCTGGCCACGGCGATGCGCGAGGGCCAGATGCTCTTCTCCGTGATCCGGGACAGGAAGCAGGTCCCCGTTTTCCTCGGGGTCGCCGACGCCCCGGGAGATCCCAGGGAGCTCATCCGGGCGGGCAACGAGCGCGTCCTCAAGGCCCGCCTCGAGGACGCCCGGTTCTTCTGGGAACAGGACAGGCGGACGCGCCTTTCCGACAGGGCGGCGGGGCTCAAGAACGTCGTCTACCAGGAGAAGCTCGGGAGCTACGAGGACAAGGCCCAGCGGATGAAGAAGCTCGTCGGCTATCTCTGCGACAGGACGGACTCGGCCAAGATCAAGAAAGAGGCCGTCGAGGCCGCCGGGCTGTGCAAGGCCGACCTCCTGACCGACATGGTCCGGGAGTTCCCTTCTCTCCAAGGGAAGATGGGCGGCCTCTACGCGAAGGCGGAGGGGTATCCCGCTTCCGTCCACCAGGCCGTTTATGAGCATTACCGCCCGGCGAGCCTGGAGGACGAGCCGCCGTCGTCGATGACGGGCGCCCTGGTCTCGCTGGCCGACAAGATCGATTCCATCGTCGGGGCCGTCGGCGTCGGCCTCCAGGTCTCGGGCTCGAGCGACCCGTTCGGCCTGCGCCGCAACGCCCACGGCGTCTGCGCCATCATCATCGAGAAGAAGCTGGATCTCTCTTTCGTCCTCCTCCTCGACAAGGCCCTCTCGGTCCTCGGCGACAAGCTCCTCCGGCCCAGGGCCGAGGTCAAGGCCGCGTGCCTGGAATTCTTCGAGGGGAGGCTGCGCTACATCTTCGAGAAGCAGGGATTCCGGTACGACCTCGTCGAAGCGGCCCTGGGACCGGGCATCGACCGTGTGGCCCATTCCTTCCGGCGGGTCAAGGCCCTCGACGGGCTCAAGGCGAGCCCGGACTTCGAGCCGTTCATCCTCATGGCCAAGCGGATCAACAATATCCTCAAGGATGCACCGGCCTGCCGGCTCGATCCCCGAACGCTTCGTCGAGAAAGAGGAGCGGGAACTGCACTCGACCCTCGTCATCATCCGGGACAACGCCGGGCCGATGATCGAGAAGGGGGATTTCGCCCGCGCCCAGAGCATCATCCTCAGGCTCCGGCCCACGCTCAACGCGTTCTTCGACAAGGTCCTCGTCATGGCGGACGACAAGAAGATCCGTCAGAACCGGCTGGGCCTGCTCCAGGCCATCCGGAAGCTCCTCCTCGAGATCGCGGACTACTCCCGCGTCGTCGTCGAGGGGGAGAGGACCGGAAAGCCGAATTCCCGCTAGATCCGGAACTCGCTGTTCTCGGGGGAGCCGCCCTGTTCTCCGGGCTCTATGAACTTCTGCTCCAGGGCGATGATCTTGACAAGAGCGCCGGGATAGTTCTGCCCCTTCTTTTCCCCGTAGGCGTTGAATTGGACGCCGGTTTGGTATTTATAGCTCTTTCCGGCGTTGAACGAGGACCAGCGGACGTGCCCCTTGAGGTTGAGCGGGATCCGCTCTCCGGGGATGGAGATCTGGAGGAGGACCCGGGACTTGAACTTGAGGGGTTTCTGGGTCAGGAAGCGGACGCCGCCCCGGCTCAGGTCCAGGACGGGGCAGAATTCCTGTTCGAAGCCTTTCGGGGGGAAGAAGCGCCGTTCCCTCTGGAAGGAAACCGTGGCTCCGGGGATCTTAAAGCGTTGGCAGATACGTCTCTCAATCCCCTTATCGGACATCATGGACCTCCCGTCTCATCGGAACCTGGCTTCCCGGAAAACATACATCAATAGGCGGGGGGCTGTCAAAGAGTTCTTGCCCCCCGTTCCGCGGCGACGGTGCCGTTGGCGGCGGAAAGGGAGACGGAGGCCCTGTACCGGACCTCGGAGCCCGAAGGGCCGGGCCGAGTGAAAGCGAACCCGAGAACCGGGGCTTTCCTGTAGGACGGGGGCGATATGGAGGCCGCTTTCCTTTTCTTCCCGATGTCCTTGATGGCCTGGAGCGCGAGCGAGACGGCGTCGAGGATGGAGACCTGGTTGAACTGGGGCGTGTCCTTCCGCGGGACGATGTAAGGCTTGGTCCCCCACGGGGACGGCCCGGGGATGGGGATCTTCAGGGGCGAAGGCTTGGAGGAGAGCTTCTTGGCCGTGAGGATGAGCTTGTCGCCCACGTACAGGGAGACTTCGCCTTCGACAGCGCGCGGAGCGGGCGGGGCGGGGCGGGCGGAGGTGGGCACGGCTTCGACGGGCGGAAGGGTGTAGGCGGCCGACGACTGGACATCGACCCTGACGGTAATGCGCTTCCTGACGACGAGCCCGGCGACCTTGAGGTCCAGATCGAACCCGATCTCTCCGGTCCTGTCGTAGGCACCCGAGAACGGCAGGCGAAGGATGTGGAACCCGCCCTGCCAGAGACCTCCGGCCAGGGTGCCTCCTTCGCCCGAGACCCGATAATAGGCCGCATTCAGGAGGTCGAGGCCGACCTCGAGCCGGGCGGGCGGCGTGATATCGTCGTCCCCGGTCCTCTCGAGGAGAACGAAGCCCGAGGCCAGGGGATATGCGGTCTTCCAATTTCCCCAGAAGAGCATGAGCTCCCGTCCCAGGGCGTCGTCCAGGAAATCGAATGCCGGATCGACGTCGCCGTAGGTTTCGAAGCAGGCGACGACGCGCTCGAGCTCGTCCCGGGGGTCGCCGGCCTTCCGGGCGAGAAACGCGAGGAGCTCGGCCGCGGCCGGCTTTTCTTCGGGATCCAGGGCGTCGAAGCCCTCGCGCAGATAGGTCCTCGCCGCGGCGATGTCGCGCCGGGGCGGGTCGAGGAACGCCCGGACATCGTCCTTCCAGTCGGCGAAAACGGCCGTCACAGAAAGCAGGGCGGCAAGCAACGGGACGGCGGCTCTTTTAATCATGGTAAGCGAATACGAACACGGCAGAAAGGTTCGAAGCCGGGAAATCCTCCGGGAGGGCCGGCAGAGGCGCGCTCGCCCTCAGGGCGGCGGCCGCCGCCGTGTTGAAGACCTCGAGGTCGGCAAGCTCGGTCACGTCGAACGCGGAGAACGAGCCGCTCCTCTCGATCGTGACGGCGATCCGCACCTCGCTCCGGCCCGTCACGTTCGGTCCGGACGGGATCGACCAGTTGAGCTGGACGAGGTCCATGACCTTGGCGGCCCAGGGGGAGATGTCATATCCCGGGGATTGGAAAACGGCGCTCGCCCTCTGGCCCGCTCCGCCTGTTCCCCCCCGGCCCCGGAACCCCGGCCTGTGCCGCGGGAGGACGCGAATCCCGGAAGGGAATACCTGCGGAAGGACCGGCCGCCGGAGACGCCGCCTTCGAAGCCCATGGGCGCGTCCTGGACGTGGTCGGGAATGGCCAGAAGGTTGATCCGAAGCCTCCCGTCCTCCTCGTCCGGGAATCTTGAGCTCAGGGCGAGGCTGCCGCTCAGGGACCCTTCGGAGGGGGGCAGGGCCCCCGGAGCGTTCTTCATGAGGTTTTCCGGGACGAGGCCGGAATCCCGGCCCGCAGGGCCCCCTTTCGGGGCGCCGGCGGGGGTCCCCGGAGGCCCGGCCGGACGCGTTTCCGGCCGGCGCGTCCCGGGCTCGAAAGGTCCGGCCGATGGATAATTCTGGATGTAATCCTCTATGCGCCCGGGAAGGGTCATCCGGACGGGCGGGGCGAGCCGGACGTTCCGGACCTCCTCCCCGAAAGACAGGACCTTGACCGTCATCCGGGCGTGATAGATCCCGTAAAAGAGGATGGCATGAAAGGCCAGCGAGAACGCGAGGCTCGCGACCCGCTTCTTATGATACGCCCTGCGTTCCGGCTCTTCGGGTAAGAATCCGTTTCTCAAAACTCATACCTTCTCGACTATTATATAGAAATGCTTCCCCCCCGACAAAGTTGCAAAGGCGGGATCTCCTCTGCGCGTTTTTAATCGGGACGGGAGAGGGTGATGAAGACAAGACAAAAGGCGTTCATCAGGAAGAGAGCGTCGAAGAGCGGAAGGATGCCGGCCAGGGGGATGAGAAGCGCGGCGGCCGAGAGGGCCCCGAGAAAGGAACCCAACAGGTCGGCTCCGTAAGCCCAGCCCTTCCTCCCCGGCCCGGGGGCGACGGTCCGCGCGGAAACGACGAACAGCCTCCCTCCGAGGGCGCCCAGGGCGAGGAGCAGGACGTAGAACAGGGCCTCGGGAGCCCGGTTCGCCAGGGATATCCGGAACGCCGCCAGGATCATCAGGAAACCGGCCTGAGGCGCAAGGAGTTCCGGAACTCCGGCGGGCTTGAGGGAGCGCCGGGGCCGGGCTTCCCAGTCCCGGTCCTTCCGAGACCGGGGCCAGGCTCCGAGGAACAGGCCGCCCATGAACGCGGAGAGCAGGAGCGAGAGCTTTCCGTATACGTATCCGTAAAAGGATTGGAAGGCGATGATCGCTGCCAGTTCAACGGCGATGGTCGTGAAGCCCATCGTCCACACGGGTGCGAGCGAGGGGGCCGCCCGCCTCTTCCGGCGCAGCGCGAGCCCGGAAAGGACGAGGGCATAGGCGAGGAGGGGAACGCCCAGGAGCGCCCGGACCGGCGCGCGCGCGAAGAACCTGAGCGCCGCGGAGCCCGGGTCGCGGAACTGGCTGCTCCAGAGGACGGATTGGAAATAATAAGCCGCGGGGGCGAGGTCCAGATTGGGCCGCGCCGGGCCTGTGCCGATGCTCTCCGCCAGCCGTTCCGCCCGCAGGGGATTCAGCCGTGCGGCCAGGAAGGCCGTATTGATGGACAAGAGCGGCAGGCCCAGATCCTCGATCCGCCTTCCCAGGATCCCGGGATCGAGCGTGAGGGGGGCGGTGGACGCCAGAAAGACGTTCGTGCTTCCGGGAACCACCCGAACCTCGGGAAACACGGCGCGGAGCGTCGCATGGAGGGACGACAGAAAACGGCGGAGGTCGGGCCCCACGGAATCCTCGGAGGAGGGAACGACGAAGGAGAAGACCCCGCCGGGAGCGAGCCGCGAGCGAGCTAGGGCGAAAAATTCCCCGGTATAGAAGCGGTTGATCTGGGCGGTCGTCGGCTCGGGCAGGTTCAGGATGATGACGTCGTAGAGCCGCGATCCGTCCCGGAGGAACCTGACGCCGTCCCCGTGATCGATATGGGCCCGGGGATCATGGAGCGCCGCCCGGTCCTTCTCCGGCAGGACGGCCTCGGCCATCTGGATGATCCCCGGGTCGAGTTCCACGGAGTCCGCCGAGACATTCGGGTATTTCAGGACCTCGTCGAGCCCTCCGCCGACGCCGCCGCCGATGAGGAGGACCTGCCGGGAGCCGGGCCTCTGGAGCATGGCGAAATGGACCGGCGTCTCGGCGGCGCCCGGATCCGGGGCCGAAAGGACCGGGATCCCGCTGGCGTAAAGAGTAACCTGATCGCCGGCCCTGACCGCCTGCAGTTTTCCGAAAGGCGTATCGCGGCTGGCGATGAGCTCGAACGGTTTCCACCACGCCTTTTGAGAGGGCAGGTCGCCGGCGAAGAAAGCCGCAAGGAGGATAGATCCCGCTGCAAGCTTCAGGGGCCGCTTCCTTCGCCCGAGGACCAGAAAGACGCCGGCGGCCGCGGCCCAGGCAGCGATCGCGGCGCCTTGCCAGTTCGAAACGAGGGGGATGAGTCCCAGGGATACGGCCAGGCCGGACGCGACCGCCCCCAGGGATTCGAAGGCATAGACCCGGGTGACCTCGGCGCCGGGCATCCCTGCGATCAGGGAGAACAGCGCGCCCAGGGGGAAGCTGGAGAGCAGGCCGATGGCGGCGGCCGCCGCGACCGCCGGAGCCGTTCCTATCAACTCGCCGGCGTGGATCCCGAGCGCGAACCTGGAGAATCTCAGCGCGACGAGGCCCGCCGGAAAGAGCATGATGGCGGCATAGAATAGCCTCTCGATACGCTCCGTCGATCCGGCGAACCGGGGACCGGCCAGGCTTCCCAGTCCCCCCAGAACAACCAGGAGGCCAGGACGATCCCATAGACCAGCTCGTTCCCCGAAAAATGGACGGAGAATTCCCTGAGGAGATAGATCTGGAAGGCTGTGGCCGTGAACCCGAGGAGGAACGCGGGAGCGTCCGCCGTCAGGCCCAGATCCCGGGGATCGGGGCGCCGCAGAAACCGCATTTCCCGCTCCTGATGTCGTTCTTCCGCACGGCATATCCCGACCGGGCCAGCACCACCCGCCCGCACGCCGGACAGACGGTGCTCTCGGCCTCGTGTCCGGGGACGTTGCCGATGTAGACATAGCGCAGCCCTTCTTCGAGGGCGATCCCGCGGGACCGCTCCAGCGTCGAGACCGGGGTCGGCGGGAGGTTCTTGACGAGGTACATCGGTTGGAATCGGGAGAAGTGCAGGGGGACGTCCGGCCCGGCCTCCGCCTTCAGCCACCGGCTCATGTCCCTGATCTCCGCCGGGGAGTCGTTGAGCGTGGGAATGACGAGATACACCACCTCGAGCCAGACCCCGCTCCCTGCCACGATCCGGATGGCCTCGAGGACCGCGGCGAGGTCTCCCCGGACGTACTCGGCATAAAAATCCCGGGAGAAGGACTTGAGATCGATCTTGACCGCGTCCACGATCTTGAGGAGGTCCTTCAGGGGCTCCGGCCGGACATGCCCGCCGGAGACGACGAGGTTCCGGATCCGCCTGCGTCCGGCGGCAACGGCCGCGTCGGCCATGTACTCGAAGAACACGACGGGCTCGGTGTAGGTATAGGCGACGGACGGACAGCCGTAACGTTCGGCCGCCTCGGCGACGGCAAGGGGCGGGAGGTCGAAGTGCTCCACCTGCTCAGGGCGGACCTGGGAGATCTGCCAGTTCTGGCAGAACTTGCAGTTCACGTTACAGCCGGCCGTCGCCAGCGAGAGCGCGTTGGTGCCGGGAAGGACATGGAAGAAAGGCTTCTTTTCGACGGGATCGACGTTGAGACTGCAGGCTTTGCCGTAGACGAGCGTGTAATACGTTCCCCCCTGGTTCTCGCGGACGCCGCAATATCCGCGCTCCTTGTCCCCCAGGCGGCACAGCCTCGGGCAGAGCTGGCACTCGATCTCGCGGTCGGGGAGCTTCCGGTAATAGCGGGCCTCGACGCGGGAGAGCCCCGAGGGGGCCGCGAAGGCGGCCATCTCGGAGCAGAGCGAAGGCAGGCCCGCGCCCAGGACGAGCCCCGCGCCCGCGCCTTCCCGTATGAATCGTCGTCGGTTCATATCAGACCTCGGCCTCGACGAGCTCGATCCGGGACGGGGCGGCGTTGCCGAGCCCGAGCTTTTCGGCGGTGGCCAGGTAGGACGGCTCGCGGCGCTCTTCGGCGAGGGAGGGGAGGCCCTTCTTCGCCCGGAGGCTCTCGATGAGCCGCCAACCGACCGCATCCGTCGCCACGGGATCGATCCCGAAGACGAGAGCTCCCGTCCTGTCCGCCCATTGCGGGTGATACGATGGTCCTCGGTGGTACTGCACGGTCAGGGCGTCCAGGATGGTCAATCGATGCTTGCCCTTGACGGGCGGCGCGGCGAAAACGTGGGCGACATACGGGTCACAGTGCCCGTCATGGTACTTGTTCGGGTTGTGGATGGCGCCGAAATAGTTCTTCATCCCGGCGGTCACGCCCGCCATCCCGTGGTCCTTGAGGACGGCCAGGCTGATCGAGGCCGTGACATAGTCCTCCTGGATGGAGGAGAAGAGGCTTCCGATGTCCCCGTGGACGACGAGCTCGCGGCCGTAGCCGGCGCCCTCCGTGTCCGTGCCGAAGACCCGGGGCCCGTTCCCTTCGGAGGAGAGCCTATAGCCGGCGCCCTTGAGCTCGCGGTTGGTCCGGTCCCAGATCACGAGGCTTCCCGGCTTGACGGTCCTCTCGGCGAGCCAGGCGGCCAGAGGAAGAGAAACGTCGGGCCGGGTGCTGAGGGACTTCCCGCCGATGGTATTGATCTTGATGCCGATGCGGTCGCCGGGGGAGAACAGCCGGCGTAGTCCCGAATGCGGATCGCTCTCCCCGGTCAGGATGCGGATCCCCGCCTCGTACATCCGTCGGACCGTGCCCGGAAGAACGTCCCCGGGAGGAAGGCCCTTCGCCCTGACCACGACGACCCTCGAAGCGTCCATCTTTTCCATGATGGTCCATATGGCGGGGGCTGTCAACTCCGGGCCCCGGCTTGAAACGGGGGTGAGGAGCCGCTATATTGGAGTCAGGGTCCGAGGATCCGGGAGGCACCATGAAGACATCGTACAGAACGCGTTTCCGGGCATTCCTGCCATTGGCGGCCCTGGCCCTTTTCTCCGCCTTTCGGGCGGCGGAAGGGGGGCCGCAACGGGCCGGCGACCCGGCCCTGCTCGCTTTGATCCCGAATATCGACGGTTGGACCGCGACCGAGAAGCCGCGGAGCTTCTTCCCCGATACCCTCTACGAGTACATCGACGGGGCGGCCGAGAGCTATATCGGCTACGATTTCAAGGAGCTTGCCGTCGCCGAATTCACGCAAGCCGGGACCCAGGCGTCGCTGACCCTCGAGATCTACGACATGGGCGACGAACTCGACGCGTTCGGCATCTATAGCGCCGAGCGTTATCCCGACAACAAAACGGTGGATGTCGGGACCCACGGTTACATCGAGGGCGAGGTCCTCAATTTCGTTGCGGGGACGGCATACGTGAAGCTCCTCTGCTTCAACGGCGGGGAGGCGACCGCATCGATCCTGGAAGCCGTCGCGCGGAGGGTCGCCGCCGGCGCGGGACCCAAGGGCGTCCTTCCGGCCCCGTTCTCGGTATTCCCGAGGGACGGCTTCGTCCCGAACAGCGAAAAATTCATCCGCCGGAACGTCATGGGGTTCGATTTCCTCGGCAACGGATACCTGGTCGCCTATAAGGATGGCGGGGCGGAATACGAGGGATTCATCATCCAGCCCGAGCGCGGACAGGACCCGGCCGGGCTGATGAAACGCCTCCTTGATTTCTTCGCCGGGGACGGGCAGACCGTCGAGCCTCTCGCTTCCGGCCATCACCTCAGGAACAAGTACGGCCAGAACACGTACATCGGGATCGCCGGGGGCCGACTCTGCGGCATCAACCGGGTTCCCGACGGGGCCGGACCGGGAGGAGAGGCCCGCTTCGAACGCCTGCTCGAGGCCGTCGGGAAAGGGGCCTGAGCGTTTACAGGGGGTTCGCCTCGAGGTGTTCGCGGAGCCTCAGAAATTCCCTTTCGAGAGCGTCGAGGTTCGCCAGGGCCTTCGCCGCGTCGTTGGCCTTCCCGGCGAGCTCGATGGCCGCGGCCCGGTCCCGGAGGGGAGCAAGGCTCAGGTTCGCCGAGGATCCCTTGATCGAGTGGCCGAGCTGTTCGATGGCCTTGAGATCCCCCCGGGCAAGGGCCCCGCGGAGCCCGGCGACCCTGGTCGCGAGGTCCTCCGCGTAGATGTCCAAGAGCTCCTTCAGGAACGCCCGGTCGTTTCCCACCCGGGCCAGGGCGTCGGCGACGTCGATCGGTTTCCGGTCCATGTCTCCCTCCCTCATATCAAGCCCCCCGCGACGACGCGATCCCGCCCCAGGCTCTTTCCTTTGTAAAGAGCGGCGTCGCTCGCCTGAACGAGGGACTCGGCCGTGGCGTCCGGAACGAGCTCCGAGCAGGAACAGCCGAGGGTGACGGTGACGTCGAAATCACCGTCCGGGCGTCCGCACCTTCTCGCCCGAGATCGACCTTCGGAGCCGCTCCCCGATGGCCGCTGCCTCGGTGAGCCCGCATCCCGGCAGGACGACAAGCATCTCGTCGCCGCCGTAGCGGCCCACCCTGTCGTACGGGCGGATGCCCCGCTCCAGGCGTTTGGCGATCTGGATGAGGACGACGTCCCCGGCGAGATGGCCGTGGGCGTCATTGATCTTCTTGAAGTTGTCGACGTCGATCATGATCGCGCTCACGGGGCGGGATTCCCGCCGGCCCCGGGCCATCTCGTCCTCGAGGAACAGGAAGGCATTAGCCCTGTTCCAGAGGCTCGTCAGGTTGTCCCGGCTGGCGAGGTCCTTCAGCATCCGGTTGGATTCGAGCAGCTTGTCCTCGAGCTCGACGATGCGCCGGCCGGTCTGGATCCGGGCCCGGAGCTCGAGAAAGTTCACCGGCTTGGCCATGTAATCGTCGGCCCCGGCTTCGAGGCCCTCCACGATATCCTGGCGCCGGTCCCTCGAGGTGAGCATGATGAGGTAGACGTACTTCGGGCCGCCGTCCTGCCGGACGAACCGGCAGATCTCGATCCCGTTGATCCCCGGCATCATCCAGTCGAGGATGGCCAGGCGGACGTCCCCTTCGCGGAGCGTCCTCAGCGCCTCCTCGCCGTTGGCGGCAACGGCGATGTCGTATCCCCATTCCGAGGTGTTCTTCTCCAGGATCCTCAGGGAGACCTTATCGTCCTCGGCGATCAGGATCTTCATGCGGGGCCTCCTTTCCCAGCCTCGCGGACGACTCGGTCCAGGGTTCGAAACAGCTCGTCGGGCTTCAGGGGCTTGGAGACGTAGTCGTCCATCCCCGCCTCGAGGCACCTCTTCCGGTCCTCCCTGAGGGCGTGGGCGGTCAGGGCGACGACGGGCATGTGACGGCGGGTTCGTTCCTCGTTCCGCCGGATGCGGGCCGTGGTCTCGAAGCCGTCCAGGACCGGCATCTGGACGTCCATCAGGACGACGTCGAATTCCTCCGTGTCCAGGGCTTCGAGGACCTCGTTCCCGTTCCCGGCCGTTCGGACGCGATGCCCGCGCTTTTCGAGGATGTGGACGGCCACCTTCCGGTTGATGGGGTTGTCCTCGGCGAGGAGGATCCTCAGCGGCGGTCCGGCGGCGAGGGGGACCGGCCGCGTGATGATCTCGGGGGCGGCGCCGGAGGCGATCCGCGACCCGTGGGCGAGGAGGATGGCGTCGAGGAGCTCCGACTGCTTGACGGGCTTCGTGAGGTAGGCCTGGACGCCGAGGTCCCGGCAGCGGTCGACGTCGCCAAGACGGTCCGAAGAGGTCAGGATCATGATCTTGAGCCCCTTCAGGGCCGGGTCCTTCCGGAGGCGGTCGATGAGGTCGAACCCGTCCATGCCGGGCATGTTGGCGTCGACGAGCGCGAGGGCGAAGCCCCGGCCCCGGCCGCCCCGGCGCTTGAGGACCTTCAGGGCCTCCTCGCCGCTCGGGACGTCCACGGGCCGCATCTGCCAGTTCGTCAGGATCTCCCTCAGGATCCGCCGGTTCGTGGCGTTGTCGTCCACCACGAGGACGGGGAGGTTTCGGACCTCCTCGGGTTCGGCCGGCGTCGCCTTCCGGGAGGGCGCCCGCTGGAGCCCGAGCCGGACCGTGAAATGGAACCGGCTGCCTGCGCCCGGCTCGCTTTCGACCCAGATCCGTCCGCCCATGAGCTCGACGAGGCGGGAGGAGATGGCGAGGCCCAGTCCCGTCCCGCCGTAGCGCCGGGTCGTGGACCCGTCGGCCTGGACGAAAGCCTGGAAGATGGCCTTCTGCTTGTCCCGGGGGATGCCGATCCCCGTATCCGAGACGGTGAAATGCAGGAGGACATGGCTCCTGTCCGAGGACTTCCGCCGTCGCGTCGATGACGACCTCGCCCGCGTGCCGTGAACTTGATGGCGTTGCTGGTCAGGTTGATGAGGACCTGGCGGAGGCGGCGGATGTCGCCGACGAGGCCGTCCGGGACGTCGGGCGAGATGCGGCAGGCGAGCTCGAGGCCCTTGCGGTGGGCCGCCAGGGCCAGGAACGAGGCGGTCTCGGCGATGGCGTCGCGCAGGCCGAAGCGGACCGGCTCGAGGTCCATCATCCGGGCCTCGATCTTGGAGAAATCGAGGATGTCGTTGATCAGGACGAGCAGGGAGTCGGCCGAGGTCTTGATGGCGTTCAGGTATTCCCGCTGGGCCGGGGAGAGGGGCGTGTCCAGGGCCAGCTCCGTCATGCCGATGATGCCGTTCATCGGGGTGCGGATCTCGTGGCTCATGTTGGCCAGGAACTCGCTCTTGGCGGCGTTGGCGGCCTGGGCCTCCAGCCTGGAGGCTTCGAGCTCCGCCTCGGCCTGTTTCTGCCGGGAGATGTTCGTGATCGCGGAAAGGACGCCCGTGAACGCGCCGTCCTCGAACAGCGACCGGGCGCTCACGAGGACCGGGACCGGCGTTCCGTCCTTGGCCCGGAGGACGGTCTCGTAGGTTTCGAGAGTGGCCTTCGAGCGCCGCGAGCGGGTCTTCTTCCGGATACGGGCGAGCTCCTCCGGCGAGATGAAGCCCTTCGGGTCCCGCCCCGCCAGCTCGTCGGCCCGAAAGCCCAGGAGGCGTTCCATGGAGGGGTTGACGAAGACGATCCGGCCCCGGGTGTCCTCGAGGACGATGCCCTCGGCCAGGCCGTTGACGATGTTCTCGTTGAATTCCTTGAGGGACTCGAGCTTCTTCTGGAAGAGCCCGATCTCGCGCTCCTTTTTCCGGCGCTCCGTGATGTCCCGGTAAACGCCGACGGCCCCCTCGACCCGGCCGTTCCAGAGGATGGGAGAGGCCGAGATGCTGACGTCCACCGCCGTCCCGTCCTTCCGGAAGCGGACGGTTTCTATCTCGATGATCGGATCGTGTTCGGCGGAGGACGGACCGGGTGATGCCCAGGGCCTCCTTGATCCTGGAGCCCCCGATGAGCTGGTCGATGTTCTTTCCGACCGCCTCCCGGCGGGCGTAGCCGAATATCCTCCGGGCGCCGTCGTTCCATTCGACGACGTTGTTCTCCCGGTCGAGGGCCACGATCCCGTCGGCGAGGCTCTGGACGACCGCTTTCCAGTACAGGGAGCGCTCGTTGTTCTTTTCGGCCTCGCGGAGGAAGGAGCGGAAGGTGCGGACGTTCGTTCTCATTGTTCCGATTGTATCCGGTCCCCATATCCCCGTCAATCGCCCATGCGGGTGAGGAGGGGGGGGATATTCGCCGCCCCGGTCTCACCTCCCGGGGGGGTGGGGGGGTGGGGGAGGATTCCCTTTTCCGGGCGTTTATGTTAATTATTAACGCATGGACGACAACAGGCTCCTCAAGGTGGCCGCAGGCTTCATCGCTCTCGTCGTCGCCGGCGTCGTCCTCAAGCTGGCCAAACCCGTGCTGTTCCCGTTCTTCCTGGCCATTTTCATCTCCTACATCGTCAACCCGGCCCTGGAGTTCCTGACGCGGCGCAAGGTCCCGAAGTCCGTGGCCGTCCTCGTCCTCATCCTGACGACCTTCTCCCTGATGTACCTGTTCGGCGCCGTCTTCTATTCCAGCGGGAAGGCGTTCGCCGCAGAGTTCCCGAAGTACGGAGCGCAGATCCAGGCCCTCATTGCGAAGCTCGAAGCCTCCCGCTTCATGGGCGCCCATTGGAACATGTCGACCCTCCTCGGGGCGATCAACGCCGAGAAGATCGCCGCGTTCGCCCTCTCGGCCCTCGGGCCGTTCTTATCCTTCCTCTCGACGCTTTTCCTGGTCCTCGTCTTCCTCGTCTTCATCCTCGCCGGACGGGGAAGGCTGGCGGTGAAGATCGAGCGCTCGTTCACTCCCGGGCAGGCGAAGAGGATCGCCGCCGTGCTCGAGAACATCGACGGGCAGATCGAGAAGTATCTGGCCATCAAGACCGTCTTCTGCGCCCTGAACGGGGTCATCGTCGGCGTCGTCCTCGCCCTTTTCGGGGTCGAGTTCGCCGTCGTCTTCGGGTTCCTGGCCTTCGTCCTGAACTATATCCCGAACATCGGTTCGACCGTCGCCACAGCCGTCCCGGTCCTCATCGCGTTCCTCCAATACGGGAGCGTCTGGAGGTGCCTGGCCATCCTGGCCATCGTCGTCCTCCTCGACAACGTCATGGGGAACTTCCTGGAGCCCAGGTTCATGGGCCGCGGTCTGGGGCTCAGCCCGCTGGTCGTCATTTTCTCCCTCATCTTCTGGGGTTGGCTCTGGGGGATCCCGGGCATGGTCCTTTCCGTGCCCATCACCGCCACCATCAAGATCGTCTGCGCCAACGTCCCGTCGCTCCGCCCCGTCGCGGAGCTGATGAGCAAGTAGTCCGGGCGGGATCCCGCCCGGCCCGCGCGTTCCCCCGTCAGCGGATGATCCGGCTCTGTTGGGATATGCCGCGGATCCGGGCGAAGCGGTCCACGAGGTCGCCGAGATAGGCCCGGCCATCGGGGGCGCGCCGGGACGCGATCCGGACGGCTTGGATGATCCTGTCGAGACAACGGAGCTTCTCCTCGCGGCCGTAGGATTCGTGTCCCGAGGTCAGGAGGACCGGAGGCTCCCAGCGGGCCTTATCCGAAGCGGCGAGAAGGACCTCGCCGAGCTCGTTGGCGGGCTTGCGGCTCTCACCCGGGATGATGAGGAGCCCCTTCCCCTTGTCGATCTTCTCCCTGGCATATTCGAGAGCCAGGAGGACCTGCCCGTCCGTCAGGGCGTGGGCGCGCTCGGCGAGCTGGGCGAGGGGGGCTTCGAGCTGGAAGACGAGCCCGGCGAGCCGTTCGTCCTTGAGGATGTCGTCTTCTGCCGGGCGCGGCCCGGGGGATCGGGAAGGCGTCCGGTCGAGGACCCGCCTTTCCTGATAGGGATTATGCCGGGCGAGATGGGGGCAGGCCGGGGGGCAATGGAGCTCTTTTTGACGGAGGCGTCCGCAACACAGGTTGCAGAGGCGGCTCCCCAGGGCAGGACAGGATCTCTTGGCGACCCGGATCCCGCACTTGGGGCAGAGGGGCATGCGCGTCAATCCTTCTTCGCGACGATGAACGTTTCGGGGGTCAGGACCTTCATCTTCCGGCCGAGCATGGATTTGAGGGCCTTCTGGGCGGCGGCCTGCTCGGCGGTCTTGCGGGAGCGGCCCTTGGCCTTGGCCAGGACCTTGTTCCCGGCGCAGACCTCGACGACGAAGGTCTTGTCGTGGGCGGGCCCTTTCTCGGTCAGGGTCCGGTAGACGGGGGAGGGGAGCCCGTCTTTCTGAAACGACTCCTGGAGGGCGGACTTGAAGTTGTTGATGAGGAACTCCTCCCGGATCGGCCGGAAGGAGGACGTGAGGATCTTCGCGACAAAGACCCGGGCCGCTTCGAACCCGCCGTCGCAATAGATCGCTCCGACGACCGCCTCGAAGACCCCGGCCAGGATCGTCGTCTTCCTGCGTCCGCCGCTCTTCTCCTCGCCCCTGCCGAGGAACATCGCTTTGTCCAACTTCATGTCCCGGGCGAAGTCGGAGAGCGAAAGCGTGGAGGACGCCGTGGATTTCAGCTTGGACAGTTCGCCCTCGTCGAGGTCGGGGTAAGCCGCGTAAAAATGATGGGCGACGGCCAGGCCCACGACGGAGTCGCCGAGGAATTCCAGGAGCTCGTTGTCCTTGGCTCCGGGCCTTTCGAAGGCATGGGAGCTGTGCGTCAGGGCCTTTTCGAGGAGCCCCCTGTCCTTGAACGCGTAGCCGATCCTCTTTTCGAGGCGATCCAGATTCGTCTTCATGTCACATCCGGCCGAAAGGATAGACGACCTTGCCCCCGACGACGGTCATGGCGGCGGCGCCTCGAACCGTCCAGCCGTCGAACGGCGTGTTGCGGCCCAGGGATTCGAATCGGGTCCGGTCGATGACCGTTTCGGCGTCGAGGTCAAGAAGCGTCAGGTCGGCGTCCGCCCCGGCGGCGATCCGTCCTTTGTTCCCGAGGCCGAGGAGCCGGGCGGGATTGAGGGATAGGAGCGCGATGAACCGGCTCAGGGAGAGGATGCCCGGGCGAACCAGCCGGTCCAACAGGACCGGGACGGCCGTCTCCGATCCGACGACGCCGAACGGTGCCCTTTCGAAGCCGGCGGCCTTCTCCTCTTCCGTGTGAGGGGCGTGGTCCGTGGCGATGACGTCGACGACCCCGCGCCGGAGGGCGTCGACCAGGGCGGCGACGTCCATGGCGCTCCTCAGGGGAGGGTTCATCTTGAAATTCGCGTCGCGGCCGTCGACGAGCGAATCGTCGAGCAGGAGATGATGCGGCGTGGCCTCCGCCGAGACGCGCACGCCTCTTTCCCGCGCTTCGGCCACGGCCCGGACCGCCTCCTTCACGCTCACGTGGGCGATGTGGACGCGCGCCCCGGCGGCCTCGGCGAGCCGGATGTCCCGAACGACCATATTCTCCTCGGCCTCGGCGGGCCAGCCCTTCAGCCCGAGGCGGCGGGAGGCCGGGCCTTCGTTCACGGAGGCCCCGGCGGTGAGGGCCGGGTCCTCGCAGTGGTCGATGACGAGCGTGCCCAGTTCCCGAGAGCTTTCGAGCGCCTGACGCATGATCTTCGCGTTTGCCATGGGGCGTCCGTCGTCGGAGAAGGCGACGGCGCCGGCCCTGACGAGGGCGGCCCAGTCGGAAGGCGCCTCGCCTTCGAGCCCCCGGGTGACGGCCGCGATGGGAAGGACGTTGACGACGGCGCAGCGCCGGGCCTCTCCCAGGACGAATTCCGTGACGGCGGGCCTGTCGTTGACCGGGTTCGTATTGGGCATCCCGCAGATCGTCGTGAAGCCCCCGCGCGCTGCGGCCCGGGCGGCCGTCCGGATGGTCTCTTTCTTTTCGAATCCGGGCTCACGGAGATGGACATGCATGTCGATGAAGCCCGGCGCCAGGACCAACCCGGAAGCATCGATGATGTCGTGACCGGAGGGCGGGATGCGGGGGGCGAGGACCGCGATCTTTCCTTCGGAGATGAGGACGTCCAGGATCGCGTCGGCGGCCGATGCCGGGTCGACCACCCGGCCCCCCCTGATCAGGAGTCCCACGGTCCCTGTCCCTAACCCAGCTTCGCGGGTTCGGTGATAAGGACCTCGTCCCGGCCGTCCACTTCCTTGAGCAGGACCTGGACGATCTCCCGACGGGACGTGGGGAGGACCTTCCCGACGTAATCCGGGCGGATGGGAAGCTCCCGGTGGCCGCGGTCGATGAGGACCAGGAGCTGGAGCGAACGCGGCCGGCCCAGGTCGAAGACCCCGTCCATGGCGGCGCGGATGGTCCGGCCCGTGAAGAGAACATCGTCGACGAGGATGACGTCCTTCCTGGCGATGGAGACGTCGATCCGGGTCTTTTTGGGCGAGGGCCTGGCCTCGCAGGCCGGGATGTCGTCCCGGAAGGGCGTGATGTCCAGGACGCCGACCGGGATGGAGATGCCTTCCATTTCTTCGATGATCTGGGAGACGCGTTTGCCGACGTCGATGCCCCGCGTCCGGATGCCGAGGATGACCACATTCTTGAGACTGCGGTTCCGCTCGACGATCTCCGTCGCCATCCGGAAGAGGACGCGCCGGATCTTGCTGGCGTCCATGACCCGGGCCTTGACCTTGATCTTTTCCATCGGGAGACTCCTCGTCATGCGCCGGGGGATTTCCCCCGGGAATCCAGAACATGCACCATCCGTCCGGAAATGTCAAGGAACGCGGCCCGGGCGGTATGGAGGTCGCGACCGACCTGTCGGACGAGCGCCTCCGGGGTCGCGAAGCGGCGTTCGTTCCGGAGCTTCCGGACGAACTCGAGGCGGACGATGCGTCCGTACAGGTCGCCCCGGAAGCCCAGGAGGTGCGTCTCGACGTTGGGCGGGTTGTCCCCGAAGGTGGGCCTCACGCCGATGTTGGTCAGGGAGGGGAAGGCGCGGCTCCCGACGGAAGCGACGGTCAGGAATACTCCCGGGGGGAGGATCTCGTGGACCGTGAGAAGATTGGCCGTCGGGAACCCCAGGGCCCGTCCCCGGCCGTGTCCGGGAACGACCCGGCCTCCGATCTCGTAGGGCGCGCCCAGGAGCCGTGCGGCTTCCGCGACGTCTCCCTTGAGCAGGAGCCGGCGGATGAGGCTGGAGCTGACGGTCCGCCCCGCCCGGACGACGGGAGGGACGGCTGTTACGGCGAACCCGAAGTCCCGCCCGAGAGCGGCGAGGTCGGGCGCCCCGCATGTCCTTCCCCGGCCGAAGCGGAAATTCGCGCCGACGACGACGGCCCGGGCCCCCAGGGCCCCGACCAGGACGCGCTCCGCGAACGCCGGGCCTGTAAGCGCGAACAGGTCCCGGTCGAGGGGGACGACGAGGACGCCGTCGATCCCGGTCCGGCGGAGGCCTTCGAGCCGCTGGTCGAGGGTCTGGATGAGCGGGACGTCACGGCCGGCGAGGGCCCGGGCCGGATGGGGGAAGAACGTCAGGACCAGGGAATTGAGCCCGTCGCGTCCTGCCAGGGAGGCGAGGCGATCCAGGATCCGCCGGTGGCCGACGTGAAGGCCGTCGAAGTTCCCGATGGCGAGGGCGGCCCCCCGCCGGGAACGGGGGAAACCGTCGAATCCCGTGTAGACCCTCATCGGCTCACGGCTGGGCGGACTTCATCCGGTCGATGTAGCTCAGCTTGAGCTGGGCGAGGCAGGCTTCGAGGAACTTGTCCTCCTCCTCGTCCAGGTTCCCCTTGGTCCTGTCCCTGAGCAGGTCGAGCAGGTCGATGAGCCGCTTGCCCAACTCGAGGTTCTCGGATGTCGCCTTGGCGACGGGGTCCTCGAGCCTGCCGAGCCTGATGAGCGCCTGCATATAGAACGGCATGACCAGGGAGCCGAACTCGAGCGGCGGCAGAAATTCCTTCTTATCTTCCTGTTCTTCATTCCCGGCCATGACGCTGTCCTCCTTGCGATCCCGCGGCCGAGAGTTGTTTTCCCCGGCGACTTCGGGTATTTTACGGGAACGAATATTACATTTTTCGGACCTCGAATTCAAGGATGCGAGCCATGAGCGAAGCCGGAACCGCAGGGCGGAAATTCGACGAACTGGTCGGGATCCTCGAGGCCCTCCGGGGGCCCGACGGATGCCCGTGGGACAGGGCCCGGACCGCCCTGGACATCCGCGACTACTTCCTGGAGGAGGTCTACGAGGCCGTCGAGGCCCTCGAGGCGGGCGACCCCGCGAATCTGGCGGAGGAGCTGGGGGATGTCCTGATGGAGGTCGTTTTCCTGTCGCGGATCCACGAGGAGGCGGGGACGTTCACGGTCGCCGACGCCCTGGACCGGATCAACGCCAAGATGATCGCCCGCCACCCGCACGTCTTCGCGACGCCGCGGGAGATGACCGGCGTCGGCGTCGCCGAAGCCTGGCAGGAAGGGAAGAGGATGGAAAAGGGAGGTGGCTCCGTCCTCGAGGACCCGGGGCCCGCGACCCCGTCGCTCCTTTCGGCGTTCCAGTTGGGCCGCAGGGTCTCCGCGTACGGGTTCGACTGGCCGGACGCGGCGGGGGTCCTTGCCAAAGTAAGGGAAGAGACCGGAGAGCTGGAGGCGGCCGTTTCGGAGGCGGACGCCGCGGGGATCGAGGAAGAGATCGGGGACCTGCTGTTCTCGCTGGCCAATCTGTCCCGGAAGGCCGGGATCAATCCCGAGCTGGCCCTCCGCAAGGCCAACGCGAAGTTCGTGCGCCGATTCCGGGCGCTCGAGAACGAGGTCCGTTCCTCCGGAAGGGAGCTGGGCCGTCTGAGCCTCACGGAGATGGATGCCATTTGGGAACGAAATAAGGCCCGCGATCGGAATTAGCTCAGCCCGCGAAGAGGCTCCCGGGTCTGGGGTCAAGGGGCGGCCTCCGAACCCTGCGAACGCGATTCGGATCGAGCGGGGGAGCCAGGCCCCTGGCTAAGCCCCCCCTCACAAGACGTCGCGGAGGCTAGCCGGCTAGTTCCTGCGCGGTCTTCTTGCGAAGGACAAGGCTGGCCGTGATGAAATCGTCGAGGTCGCCGTCGAGGACGCGATCGACGTCGCCCGTTTCGAGGCGGGTCCGGGTGTCCTTGATCATGCGGTAGGGCTGGAGGACGTAGGACCGGATCTGGTTGCCCCAGGCGATCTCGGACTTGCTGTCCTCGAGCTTCTCGACCTTTTCCATCTTCTTCTTCTTCTCCATCTCGTAGAGCCGCGATTTGAGGACCTTCATGGCCGCGGCCTTGTTCTTGTGCTGGGAGCGCTCGTTCTGGCACTGGACGACGATCCCTGTCGGGATATGCGTGATGCGGACGGCCGAGTCCGTCGTGTTGACGTGCTGGCCGCCCTTGCCTCCCGAGCGGTACGTGTCGATCCTCAGGTCGTCGGGATTGATGCCGACCTCGACATCCTCGTCGATCTCCGGGTAAACGAAGATGGCGGCGAAGGAGGTGTGCCGGCGCTTGGCGGCGTCGAAAGGCGAGATCCGGACCAGCCTGTGGACCCCGCTCTCCTGGCTCAGACTGCCGTAGGCGAAGTCCCCCTCGAGCCGGACGGTGGCGCTCTTGAGCCCGGCTTCCTCACCGGGAGTGGAATCGAGGATCTCGATCTTGAACCCCTTGCGCTCGGCGTAGCGCAGGTACATGCGGAAGAGGATCTGGGCCCAGTCCTGGGACTCGGTCCCGCCGGCTCCGGGATGGATGGTCAGGATGGCGTTGCGGATGTCGTCGGGATCGAAATAGAGGGTCTTGAGCTCGGCCTCCGCGAGCTCCTTCGAGAGCGCGGACAGGGCCGTGGCGAGATCGGCCGCCACGTTCTCGCCCTCTCCGGCGAGCTCCAGCAGGACCTCGAGCTCCTCTTTCTTCGCCCGGAGCTTTTCAAAGTCCTGGACGTCGCGGCCGAGCCTCTTCTTGGACTGCTGGAGGGACAGGGACCGTTTCTGGTCCTTCCAGACCTCGGGAGAGGCGAGCTGGGCGTTCAGGGAGTCGAGTTCGGCTTTCTTGCGGTCGAGGTCAAAGAAAACCTCGGAGGTCCTCGAACTTGGCGAACGCGGCCTCGACGGCGGGTTTCAGATCAGAATATCTTTCGGTGTCCGGCATGTCGGTCCATTCCTTACTGTCTATTGAAAAGACTCATAATAAAGAAGATGAGGCCAAAAGTCAAGGGGCCGGGGCCAGAACGTCCCCCGTCCGCCCGAAGGGCTAGCCTTCCTTCCTGATGTAATATCCCGTTCTCTTCGTCGACGCGGAATTCAGCCTGGCCAGCGCCTGGGAGGCCTGGTCCTTGCTCCCGTATCCAACGAGCCTGACGCGGTAGGTGGGCCTTCGGTCCGAGGAGAAGGGGCTCAGGACGAGCGCCGGATAGCCCTGCCCCTTGAACCGGGCGGCCAGGGCGTCCGCCTGGGACTTCTCGTTGAAGGCTCCGACCTGGATATAATAGGTTCCAGGCGATGCGGCGGGTTTGGCGGCGGCCGGCTCGGGAACGTAGGTTCGGGGGGCGGGCTTTTCCGCGACCGGGGGGGAGACCTCGGCCGTCGTCTCCGGGACCCGGCTCTTGACGTCCGGAGCCTGCTCGGAACCGGCGGCCTGCGCGAGGGCCGACGGCTGGTCCTTGAGGACGGTCGGAGGCTCCTCCGTGACGGTCTCCGTCGCCGGCCGGGCGAGGAGCGTGGTCGGTCCGGCCATCTGGACCTGTTTCTTCCCGACGGAGACCCCGAGCAGGAAGATGAACACGCCCAGGACCAGGATGGCGAGGAAGATGAAGACGAGCCCCGAGCTCGAGACCTGAACCTCCCGGAATTCCTTGTTCCGCATGGGCTACTTCTTCTCCTCGGGCTTGACGTACGAGAACGCTTTGAGCAGTTCGAGAGGCAGGGGGAAGACGATCGTCGAGTTCTTCTCGGCGGCGATCTCCGTCAGCGTCCCGAGGAACCTCAGCTGGAGGGCCTGGGGATTCTGCGAGATGATCTCGGCGGCCTCGGTGAGCTTGCCCGCGGCCTGGAACTCGCCGTCGGCGTGGATGACCTTGGCCCGCCGTTCCCGCTCGGCCTCGGCCTGCTTGGCGATGGCCCGGATCATGTTCTCCGGCAGGTCCACCTGTTTCATCTCCACGAGCTGGACCTTGATGCCCCAGGGATCGGTATGCTGTTCGATGATCTCCTGGAGGCGCGCGTTCAGCTTGTCGCGCTCCGAGAGGAGGTCGTCGAGGGGGACCTGTCCGAGGACGCTCCGCAGGGTCGTCTGGGCGAGCTGGGAGGTGGCGTAGAGGTAATCCTGGACGTCGATCACGCACTTCAACGGATCGATGACCCTGAAGTACAGGACGGCGTTGACCTTGACCGTGACGTTGTCCTTGGTGATGACGTCCTGGGGAGGGACGTCCATCGTGATGAGCCGCAGGCTGATCTTCACGATGCGGTCGATCGGGGCGAACACCAGGATGATCCCCGGTCCTTTGGGCTGGGGCAGGACCCGGCCGAGCCGGAAGATGACGCCCCGCTCGTATTCCCGGAGGATCTTGATGGAATTCAGGATGTAGATGATGATGATCCCCGCGATGATGACCAGGGGGGTTGACGGATTTGTCATTTCGACTCCTTTGTGACCTTGATTTTCAGGCCGGCGCCGCCGGCGACCACCCGCACGCGCTCGCCCTCGCGGACGGGCCCGTCGGCCTCGGCTTCCCAGAGCTCCCCGTGGACGAAGACCTTCCCGGTCGGCGCGAGGTCGGTCCGGGCGGTCCCGATCTCGCTGATCATGCCTTCGCGGCCGGTGATCGCGGGGCGGGCCTGGGCCTTGATGACGAGGGTGACCAGGAAGATGCAGACGAGAGATATCCCTGCGGCCACCGGGATGATGAGCCGCAGGCTCGGCCTCAGCTCGGGGACGGGCGAATCGATGAGCATCATGGATCCGATGAGCATGGCGACGATACCTCCGACGGAGAGCACCCCATAGCTGTGGACCTTGACCTCGAGGACGAAGAGGGCGACGGCGAGGATGATGAGGAGGAGCCCCACGTAGTTGATGGGGAGGATCTGGAACGAGAAGACGGCCAGGAGCAGGGAGATCCCTCCCAGGACGCCCGGCAGGACGGCTCCGGGATTCGCGAACTCGAAATAAAGGCCGAGGAGGCCTATCATCAGCAGGATGTAGGCGAGATCGGGGTTGGAGATGGTCAGCAGGAACCTCTGGCGGAAGGTCATCGGGATCTCGACGATGGATTCGCCGGCTAGGGCGAGGGTCATCGTCCCTCCATCGAAGCGCTTGAGGACCTTCCCGTCGAGGGCCGCGATGAGGTCGCCGTCGCTCTTCGCGACGAGGTCGATGAGCCCGGCCTTCAGAGCCTCTTCCTCGGTGTACGACAGGCTCTTGCGGACAGCGTCCTCGGCCAGGACCACGTTCCGGCCGCGCTTGGCGGCCAGGGACTTGATGTACGACGCCGCGTCGTGGGTGATCTTATCCTCCATCGTCCTGTCCATGGCCTGTCCGGTGATCGATATCCCCACCGGATGGGCCGCGCCCGTATTGGTTCCCGGGGCCATGGCGAAGACGTCGCAGGCGACGCCGATGAAAAAGCCGGCCGAGGCCGCCCGCGCTCCGCTCGGACTGACGTAGGCGGCGACGGGGACCCTGGCGTTGACGACCGCCGCGATGATCTCGCGCATCGAGGAGTCGAGCCCTCCCGGCGTATCGAGGCCGATGATGAGGAGACGAGCGTTCGCCCGCTCCGCGTCGCGGACGGCGCCGACGACGTATTCCGACGTGATGGGGTGGATCGGCGCGCTGACGGTGATCTTCCGGACCTCGGCCGCGGCGATCGCCGGCATCAAAAGGACGAAAAAAAGGGTCCGGATTCTCCGGCTCATGGCAGGTTCATTATAGGAAGTAATCATTGTCAAGTCAATAAGTTATAATTCACTTGACATTTATTCGACGATTCATTAATTATTAACTGTTCGCGCGGGAGCAAGGAGAATAGGATGATCAAGAACGACATCGCCCTGGCCATCGAAAAGAAGTCCGAATTCAACAGGGCCAAGTCGTTGGCGGTCGTCGAATCCATCCTGGACTCCCTCAAGGCCGCGCTTTCCAGGAACGAAAAAGTGGAGATCCGGGGCTTCGGCAGCTTCCGTGTCGTCGCCAAGAAAACGGGCTTCGGCCGGGACATCCGCCGGCAGAAACAGATCCGGATCGAGAAGGGCCGAAGGATCAAGTTCCGTCCCGGCCAGGAGCTGAAGAACCTCCTGTCGCGATCCAAGGTCTCCTAGCGCGCCTCCGGGCCGCCCAGCCGTCCGTCATGTCGCCGACACAAAGAATTCCCGGGAAGCCGAACCTCCTCTCGGCCGAAGGCCTGAGAACGTATCCCCTGAAGAGCCGCCGGAGCAAGGTCGGAACCGCCGCGTTCGCGAAGCCTGTCCCGGCCGGATCGTCCTTCGACGCGTTCCTGGAGTCCCTGCCCGACGTCCTCGCGTCCCGCGACATCCGGGAGTTCCTCGGTCTCGTGAAAAAGGCCCGGCGCGCCGGGAAACCCGTCCTCTTCGGCTGCGGCGCCCACGTCATCAAGGTCGGGCTCCAACCGGTCCTCATCGACCTCATGGAGCGGGGCTTCGTCCAGGGATTGGCCCTCAACGGGGCCGGGATCGTCCACGACTTCGAGATCGCCTTCGCCGGGCGGACATCGGAGGACGTGGGGGCGAGGATCGGGGACGGACGCTTCGGCGCGGCGCGCGAAACGGGGGAGTATCTCAACCGGGCGATCCGGGACGGGGTGAAGGGCGGCCTCGGGATCGGCGCTTCGGTCGGCCGGATGATCGCCGGCTCCCGGTTCCCGTACCGGAAGCTGAGCCTCCTCGCGGCCGGGCACCGGTTGGGCATCCCGGTCACGGTCCACGTCGCGGTCGGAACGGACATCATCCACTTCCATCCGGGCGCCGTAGGCGCCGCGATAGGCGAGGGCTCGCTTCGGGATTTCTTCACGTTCGCTTCCCTCGTCGGCAGGCTCGATGGCGGCGTCTATGTCAACGTCGGCTCGGCCGTCCTCCTGCCCGAGGTCTTCCTCAAGGCCGTGTCCTTCGTTCGGAACAAGGGCGTCCGCCTCGAGCGCATGACGACCGCGGTCTTCGATTTCAACCGCCAGTACAGGCCGGAGGAGAACGTCGTCCGCCGGCCCCTCGGGAAACGGGGGAGGGGGTTCTATTTCGTCGGCCCCCACGAGATCATGATCCCGCTCCTCGCCGCCGGGCTGAGGGCGCGAGCCTGAGGCCGGATCCGGCGGGGACGCTCTTTCCGCGGCCCTCGCGGTCCTGGAGCGCCTCATCCATGACGAGCAGGGCGTACACGCGCTCGGTCCGTTCGACCGTTTCGGCGAGCGTCCCGGAGGCGTCGATCACGTGATCCGCGCGGACGGCCTTTTCCTCCTGCGGCATCTGGGCCCCGATCCTCCGGAGCGCTTCGTCGCGGCCGATGCCGTCACGGGCCATCAGACGCGCGAGCCGGACGTCCTCCCGGCAGGTCACGACGACGATCCTATCGAAGAACGGGGCGAACCCGGCTTCGAAGACCAGGGCGGCCTCCGAAACGAAGATCCGATGGCGGCCGAGGCGCTTCTCTTCCGCGACGAGCTCGCGGATCCTTGCGAGCACGAGGGGATGGACGAGGGCGTCGAGGAACGATCGTTCGGCGGCGTCGGTGAATACGATGCTTCCCAGCCGGCGGCGGTCGATCGCCCCGTCGGGCCCGAGGATATCGCGGCCGAAATGCTCCACCATGGCTTGCCAGGCCCCGGTGCCGGGGGCCATGAGCTCGCGGGCGGTGAGGTCGGCGGAGTGGACGAAACAGCCGTTCTCGCGGAGGATCCCCGCGACGACGGACTTGCCGCAGGCGATCCCTCCCGTCAGGGCGACGGTGAGCACGGAGCTATTTCTTCTTTTTCTCGGGGATGATCCGGAAGTCCCTGCTGAATCGGACGGCGACGCCCTGTTTCTTGGTCTTCTTGTCGGGCTTCTCGAGCCGGACGGTGATCCCGCCCAGCCGCATCTTCATCTTCCGGCCCTCCGTGAGCTCCTTCGGAAGCTCGAGGACCAGATTGAGCTTGGATCCGACCACGACGCCCGAATCCAGGCAGAAATAGGCCCCGGTCGAGGAGATGTTCTCCAGTTGCGTCTGTTCCTTGAAGTTCCGGCCTTCCGGGAGCTTCCCTTCGATCTCCGCGGCCAGGGGCAGGTCGAGACGCCATTCCCGGCGGCGGTTGATCTTGAGCTCCGACGGGAGCTTCTTCGCTTTCTTCGGGGCGGTCTTCCCGGCAGTCGGTGTTTTTTTCATGGCGTCCTCGTCAGAATAGGGCGGAGTTGATGGCGTAGAGCGCCAGCTGGAGACGGCTGTGCGTGTCGAGCTTGGCGTAGATGCTCTTGATGTGCGAGCGGACGGTGTTCTTGCTGATGAACATGACCTCCGCGATGTCGTCGTTGCTCTTCCCCTGGCCGATGAGCCGGAGGACCTGGAACTCCGTCGGGGTGAGCTGGTCGAGGGTCTTTTCCTTGAGGTCGCGCCCGACGACCGAGATGATCCGGTCCATGATGCTCGACATCTTGTCGCGGGGCAGCCAGATCTCGCCTTTGTGGACCGCGTGAACGGCCTCGGCCAGCTGGCTGGAGGGATCGTTGAGGTCGAAATATCCCCGGGCGCCCGAGTTGATCAGGTTGACGATCTCCTCGTGGGCCGGGATGTTGCCCATGAGGAGGAGCTGGGTCTTGGCCTGAACCTTGGCGATCTCCTTGACGGCCTTGCAGATCTCCCTCATGTTGGGCAGGGGCTCCATGTTGGCGAACAGGATGACCTCGGGCTTGAGCTTCTTGATGGATTCCATGAAGCTGTCGATGGTGTTCTTTTCGATGTTCAGGATGTCCAGGCCCCCGTCGGCCTCCAGCGCCTTCAGGATCCCGGAGAGGATGATGTCGGAGGGGCAAAAGACCAGGATGCTGATCTTCTTGGCTTCCGGCGGCTGGGCCTTTTTCTTTTCCATGCTCTTGGATCCCCTTCGAATCGCGTTGCCTACGAAAAATTCTATGTTAATCCCCGCGGACATGTCAAGTTAAGTCGCGGGGACGGCGCGCCGGGCGGGCTGATGGAAACAGGCGCGGGACGCGCAAAGATCGGCGCGGGGGATGGGATATCGTTGCCGCCGGCGGGGCCTAGGAATTCGAAAGGAGCTTGTACGTCCGGTCGAGCCGGGCCGCGACGCTCTGCCGCTTGCCCCGGCCGTCCTCGGCGCGCGCCGAGACGACGGAGCCCGACAGGAGAAGGCGGAGGGGCCTTTCGAGGATGAGGGTTCGGGGAACGTCCAGGTTGATGACGACCCTGCTGCCGACGAGGAGTCGCGTCTTCAGCCGGAAGGAGATCTCCTGGGCGCTGATGGAGGAGATGTCGGTTCGCTCCTCGAAACGCCTTCCCGCCGCGTCCTCTCCCGATACGAGCGCCGGGAGGACGAGGTCGAAGGCCCGCTCTCTCCTCGGGGCGGAAGCCGCGCCGCGGAAGGAAGCCGCCGCGTCCGCTCTCTGGGCCGTCTGTTCGGTGTTCATCGCATTACCATTGTTTCAGGTCGTCCCGTGCCGGGCAATCCCTCGCGAGGTGATTCCCGGGGTGATTTTTATGGGCGTGATCTCATCGGAATCGGCTAATCCGGCCGCCGACGCCGGATCCGGCCATTCAAGGCGGGGACACGAAGCGGGGTCCGGGGTCGACCTCGGAAGCCGGTCCTTCACGCGACCCCTTCTTCGTTCGTAGGCTTGATGACGTACCGGGACTCCAGCTTCAGCGAGACGCGGCGGCCCCTGCCGTCCGTCCCCGCCGGACCGACGGAGATGATCCTTCCCCGGATGACGAGGTTGAGGTCGCCGGTCTTGGAGAGCTTGGGGGGCAGCTTGACGATGAGCTTGAGGTCCGAACCCCGTGTCACGGGATTTCGGAGCTCGAAGGCCGCCGCCGCGTGGCTCATGTTCTCGAGAACCGTCCGTTCCTCGAAATCGAGACCGGACGCGTCGCGTCCCAGCACCCGCATGGGCAGGCCGAGCTCGAAGCCCGGGCCTTCCCGCGGGGACGTCCGGCCCGGTCCAGGAGGCATTCCTTTCCATGTCATGGTCTTTTCCTTATCCTTGGCGGGACTAAAATGACATTTCGTCCCGGGACGGTCAATCACCTCTAAGGATGAAATGAAGGGGGATTTTCCCCTCACCTTGGCCCGGTCAGGTTCCCGGCCGTCGTGCCGGGAGTCGAAGGGTTGACAAAGCCCGGGGGGGCGGATAAAATGACCAAAGTCTTGGAGGCAAAGAAGATAAAGTGAGCGACAACGAGAGATTGGTCAAACAGATCACGCCCAAGAGCGAGGACTTTTCCCGGTGGTACGTCGAGGTCATCCAGAAGGCCGAACTCGCCGACTACACCCCGATGAAGGGGATGATGGTCATCCGGCCCTACGGGTACGCTGTCTGGGAGAACATCCAGCGGCTCATGGACCGGCGCATCAAGGATTCGGGCCACGTCAACGCGTATTTCCCCCTCTTCATCCCGGAGAGCTTCCTCAAGAAGGAGGCCGAGCATGTCGAGGGATTCTCTCCCGAGGTCGCCTGGGTCACCGTCGGCGGCAAGGAGGAGCTCGAGGAACGGCTGGCCGTCCGCCCGACCTCGGAGGCCATCATCGGCTACATGTACTCCCGCTGGATCAAGTCTTACCGGGACCTTCCGGTGCTCTACAACCAGTGGGCGAACATCGTCCGCTGGGAAAAGGTCACCCGGCCGTTCCTGCGGACGACCGAATTCCTCTGGCAGGAAGGACACACCTGTCACGCGACCGCCGAAGAGGCCCAGGAGGAGACGCTCAAGGTCCTGGACATGTATCGGGAATTCTGCGAGACAGAGCTCGCCATCCCCGTCATCGCGGGGAGCAAGACCGTGCGCGAGAAGTTCGCCGGGGCGCAGATGACCTATGCCATCGAGGCCCTGATGTCCGACGGCAAGGCCCTGCAGATGGGGACGTCCCACAATCTCGGCCAGCACTTTTCCAAGGCCTTCGACATCAAGTTCGAGGACCGCAACCAGAGCCTCCAGTACGTCTGGCAGACCTCGTGGGGGACGACGACCCGGCTCATCGGGGCGCTCATCATGACCCACGGCGACGACGCCGGTCTCCGGTTCCCGCCGAGGGTCGCCCCCGTCCAGGCCATCATCGTCCCGATCGCCATCGGCAACTGGAAAGAGACCGTCCTGCCCGCCGCCCGGGCCGCGGCGGCCGCCCTCAAGGCGGCCGGACTGCGGGTCGAGATCGACGCGCGCGAGGAGTTCACCCCCGGATGGAAGTTCGCGGAATACGAGATGCGGGGCGTCCCCCTGCGCATCGAGATCGGGCCGCGCGACGTCAAGGCCGGCCAGGCCGTCCTCGTCCGCCGCGACCTGAAGACGAAGGAACCCGCGCCTCTCGACGGGCTTGCCGGGCGGGTCGCGGAGGTCCTCGAGGAGATCCAGGCAAGGCTCCTTCATGAAGCCGAAGCGTTCCTCGCGGAGAACACCCGCGACGCGGAGAGCTACGAAGAGTTCAAGGACGTCATGGAGAACAAGCGGGGCTTCGTTCGGGCCCTCTGGTGCGGCGACTCCGCCTGCGAGGACAGGATCAAGGAAGGGACGATGGCCACGATCCGGGTCATCCCCTTCGGTCACGAGCACGGCGAACGGAAGGGCCGTTGCGTCTCCTGCGGCAAGGACGCCGACACGCTGGCCCTCTTCGCCCGGTCCTATTGATCGCCCGCGAGGGGACGCGGCGCGGGCCGGGCCCGGCGGACGGGCCCTCGAAGGGAGTTCCGATGGTTCCCGATCGGGAGGACGAACGGCTGAGGATGGTCGTGACCCAGCTCAGGGCGAGGGGCCTCCGGGACGAGAGCGTCCTGGCGGCCATGGCCCGGGTTCCCCGGCATCTCTTTGTTCCCGACGACGTCTCTGCCTTCGCCTACGCCGACGAGCCCCTGCCCATCGGCCGCGGCCAGACCATCTCCCAACCCTATATCGTCGCCTATATGACGGAGGCCTTGGGTCTCGGGCGAGAGGCCAGGGTCCTCGAGATCGGAACGGGGTCGGGCTACCAGACGGCCGTCCTGGCGGAAGTGGCCGGAGAGGTCTGGACGGTGGAGCTCGTCGAGGAGCTTTCCCTCCGGGCCCGGGCCAGGCTCGAATCCCTGGGCTATGACAACATCCGTTTCCGGATAGGGGACGGCTCCGCGGGTTGGCCGGACGCGGCGCCCTTTGACGGCATCCTCGTCACGGCCGCCCCCGAGTCGATCCCCCCGGCCCTCGAGGGCCAGCTTGCGCCGGGAGGGAGGATGATCGTTCCCGTCGGTCTGGGTTCGCAGGAGCTGGTCCTGGTCAGGCGCGAAGGAAGCGTTTTCCGCCGGAAGGGGCTGATCGGGGTCCGATTCGTCCCGCTGGTGGGGCTGGGAACACGCGGGCCCGACGGGCAATGAAAAGGAGCGGACGATGAGAGCGAAAAGGGGTTTCCGGGCGGCGGCGGTCATGGGTCTGACGTTCCTTGCGGCGGGGATCCTGGCGTTCTGCCGGGCCCCGGAGAAGGACCGGTTCGTCAGGGTATTTTTCCCGGACGGGGGGTCCGTGATGGCCGAGCTGGCCGTGACCGAAGCGGAGCGGGCGCGAGGGCTGATGTTCCGGGAGAAGGTTCCGCCCGATCAGGGAATGCTGTTCGTCTTCGAAGAGGGAGGGCTCTACTCGTTCTGGATGAAGAACACGCTCGTCCCTCTGGATATCCTCTGGCTGGGGCAGGACAGGCGCATCGTCCATATCGCGGCCGATGTGCCTCCGTGCACGGCCGAGCCGTGCCCGACCTACGGCCCCGACACCCCGGCCTCGTTCGTCCTCGAGCTCAAGGCCGGCGAAGCCAGGGCCCGGGGCCTCAAGACCGGGGACCGGCTGGAATTCGTCCTCTAGATCATTACGAACGTCTTCGCGGCGGTGGCGCTCTTGGCGGAATGGGCGTCGCGGACCGTGAGGAGGATCTTGTAACGCCCGGGCGCGAGCCCGGAGAACGAGAAATTGAAGGTCAGGGCGATCTCGGTGTTGAAGTTCCAGGAGGAGAAGCGGGGACTGGCGAAATCCTTCTGGCCGCCCAGCACCCGGCCCGTTCCGTCCTCGAGCGAAAAGTCCGCGGCAAACCCGAATTCGTGCCGTCCGTCCCCGGATGCCTTCAGGACCTGGCCGACGGGTTCGAGATAGAGGTAGATGACGTCGCCGGCCGCGAACGTGTCGGTGGCCCGGGGCTCGTAGATCCCGAAGCTCGCCGAATCGTTCGTGACGAACTTGACGTTCTCGAGGAGGAGGGGAGACCTCTCCCGGAACGCCTCGAACGAGGACCGCAGGGCCGCCAGGGCGCCCGGGAAATCGCTCTTTACGAAGGCCTCGTTGAACCTGGCGAACCCGGCGTCGAAGGCGGCGGAGGCATCGGGCCCTTTCCCCGAACAGCCGAAGGACAGGACGAGCAGGGCCGCGAGCCCCAGGACGGGCCAAGGTTTCATGGGAGCACCTCCATCCGTTTGACGCCTCAGGATAGGCGGAATATAATCGATTGTCAACATGAGCATCGATGCCTTCCGCGACCGCGTTTCCAGGGACGTCCTCCTTTGCGACGGGGGCATGGGGACGATGCTCTACGCGAAGGGCGTCTATATCAACACCTGTTTCGACGAGCTCAATATCGCCAATCCCGGCCTCGTCCGGGAGATCCACGCGGAATACCTGAGGAGCGGGGCGGACGTCATCGAAACGAACACGTTCGGGGCCAACCGGTTCAAGCTCAGGAAATCCGGGCTCGAGGACCGGACGGTCGCCATCAACCGGGCGGGCGCCGTGGTCGCCCGCGAGGCCGCGGGGGCGGACGCCCTGGTCGCGGGGTCCATCGGGCCTCTCGGGGTGAGCGTCGAGCCGTGGGGTCCGGTCCCCGCCGCCGAGGCCGGGGAGGCGTTCGCCGAACAGGCGGAGGCCCTCGCCGCGGGCGGCGTCGACCTCTTCATCCTGGAGACGTTCTCCGACCTCAACGAGATCCGCGCGGCGATCGGAGCGGTCCGGAGGGGGGGCCGGGGCCTGCCTGTCGTCGCCCAGATGACCATCGGCGAGGACGGGGCGAGCCGCTACGGAACCACCCCGGAGGATTTCACGCGCAAACTCGAAGAGTGGGGCGCGGACGCCGTCGGCGTCAACTGCAGCGTCGGCCCGGCGCCCATGCTCGAGTGCATCGAACGGATGGCCCGGGTGACGGACCTGCCCCTTTCGGCCATGCCGAACGCCGGGCTTCCGCGGGAGGTCGACGGGCGGAACCTCTATCTTTGTTCCCCCGATTACATGGCCGAATATGCCAAGCGGTTCATCCTCGCGGGCGTGAAACTGCTCGGCGGATGTTGCGGGACGACCCCCGCCCATATCAAGGCCATGCGGGGCGCGGTCCGCGCCCTCCGGCCGCCCCGGCGGCCGCTCGTTTCGGTCCTCCGCACGGAGAGCGAGGGGCCGCGCATCGAACCGCCGGCCAAACGGGACCGGTCCGAGCTGGGACGCAGGCTCGAGGACGGGGAGTTCGTCGTCAGCGTCGAGGTTGTCCCGCCTCGCGGTCCCGACCCCTCGAAGACCCTGGAGGCGGCCCGGACTCTCGCCGACAAGGGTATCCTCTGCGTCAACATCCCGGACGGCCCCCGGGCGAGCGCCCGGATGAGCCCGATGGCGCTGGCCTTCCTGCTGGCCAGGCAGACACGGATCGAGCCCATCCTCCATTACACGTGCCGCGACCGCAACCTCCTGGGCATGCAGTCGGACCTGCTCGGGATCTTCGCCCACGGGATCCGCAACCTGCTCATCGTGACCGGCGATCCGCCCAAGATGGGGGACTACCCGAGCGCGACCGCCGTCTTCGACGTGGATTCCATCGGCCTCGTCGGGGTCGTCGACTCTCTCAACCGGGGGACCGACATCGGCGGCAAGACGATCAACGGCCCGACGGGCTTCCTCATCGGCGTCGGGGCGAATCCCGGGGCCGTCAACCCCGGCCACGAGATCTCGAGGCTCGAAGCCAAGGTCCGGGCGGGCGCGGAGTTCGTGATCACCCAGCCCGTGTTCGACGTCCGGAAGCTCGAGGATTTCCTCGGCGCCGTCTCGGGCCTTCATGTCCCGGTCATCGCCGGCCTGTGGCCGCTCGTGAGCCTGCGGAACGCGGAGTTCATGAACAACGAAGTCCCGGGAGCGAGCGTTCCGGACGGGATCATGGACCGGATGAGGCGGGCGCAGGATCGCGGCCCCGAAGAGGCGAGGGAAGAAGGCGTCCGCATCGCCCGCGAGACGCTGGCGGCCATCAAGCCCCTCGTCCGGGGCGTTCAGATCAGCCCGCCCCTCGGCCGCTACGATCTCGCCCTCCGGGTGCTCGAAGGGCTCTGAGAGCCTATTCCGCCGGGGCCGGAGGCCCTTCCGAGGCCAGGAACTTCTCCAACTCGCGCGCGGCGTTCTCCGAGGCCCGCCCCTCTCCCAGGTCCTTTTGGATCCTCAGGAAGGCGTCCCTCATCTCCCGGCGGACGTCTTCCGAGCCCAGGACGCGGAGGGTCTCTCGGGCCAGGTTGGCGGCCGTGAGCTTTCCCTGGATGAGCTCGGGGACGACCGGACTTCCGGCCAGGATATTGACGATGCTGTAATAGCTTATCTTGACGAAGCGCCGCCCCGCGCCGTAGGTCAGCGGAGAGATCCGGTAGAAGGCGATGAGCGGCGTGCCGAGCAGGGCGGCCTCGAGGGTAGCCGTGCCGCAGGAGGACAGGATGACGTCCGCCGCGGCCATGGCTTCGTAGCCGTCCCGGTCGAGGACGGCCAGCCCTTCGATTGGCCCCGGCCACGCGCGTTCCAGGTCGCTCCGGCGCAGGCTTTCCGCGAGGACGAGGGCGAACTGGATGCCGGCGGAGGTCCGAAGCCGGGCGACCGTCTCCGCGAGGACGGGGGCGTGGTAGCGAAGCTCGCCCCGGCGGCTTCCGGGAAGGAGGACGACGAGCTTTTTCCCGGGGTCGAGCCCGTATTTCGCAAAGAGTTCGGCGCGCCCGAACCCGGCGCGGACCTTCTCGAGCAGGGGATGGCCGATATAGGAGGCGGGGATCCCCTCGGCCCGGTAGATCTCCTCCTCGAACGGAAAAATGAGCATCATCCGGGACACGAACCTCCGGACGGCTTTGAGCCGGCCCCGCCTCCAGGCCCAGACCGTGGGACTGACGTAATAGAGGACCGGGATGCCGGCCTTCTTGAGCTTCTTCGCGAGGCGCAGGTTGAAGTCCGGCGAGTCGATGAGGACGGCGGCGGCGGGCTTCCGGGCCGAAGCCTCCCGGACGAGGTGACGGAAGATCCAGCGGATGCGCGGGACCTGGGAGAGGATCTCGAAGATCCCCATCACGGCCAGGTGCTCCATCGGGAAGAGGATCTCGACCCCCTCGGCGGCCATGCGCCCCCCGCCGATCCCGAAGAACGCGGTCCCCGGGCGGAGCTTCCGGAACTCGCGGACGAGGTCCGCCCCGTACCTCTCTCCGGAACTTTCCCCGGCCACGATGAGAACGGAGCGCGTCATTCGTCCTCTCCCGGTCCTTCCTTTTCTCCTTCGTCCTCCCGGCCCAGATAGGCGATCTTCGGCGGGTTCTTGGGATCGTGGCCGTAAAAGAAGAGCCACCTGTCGTAGCGGTCCTGTTCCTCATAGATGCGGATGGACGCCTTCGTCGAAGAGCTCACGACGCCAAGGACGGCGGGATTCCGGACGGAGCCCAGGGCGGAGAGGGGAGCGACGAGGACCTGGCGCGTCCCGCCTTCCGGGCCCCCCGCCTGACCGCCGGGCTCGAGCACGACGTCCCACTCTCCCGACGCCGTCATGGGATCGGTGAAAGGCTTCCGGAGGAACCCATCGTCCGAAAGTTCCTTGAGGGACGCCGGGAACCGGCCCGGGTTCTTGGCCTGGAAGAGCCGGACGGCCTCCACGTACTGGCGGCCGCGGAAGATGAGCTCCTCTTCCCTTTCCCGCCGCAGTTCGGTCTCGAGAACGGGGATGGCCACCGTGAGGCCGATGGCGAGGACGAGAACGGCCATCATCAGGATGATGAGGACGTAACCGCGCTCGGGGCGTTTCACCATGTGTTGAAAAGCGTTCCGTCCAGGGCCTTGGCGTCGGAGCCCGACTTGACGTCGACGACGCCCAGGTTCTCGGGGGGGTGTATTCGTCCGGCTCCGGCGTCTCCCGGACCTCGACCCAGGTCGTCGCCGATTTCGTCAGGGGATCGACCGGGATGGACCTCAGATATTTCTCGTCGACCAGGGTCTGGAGCGAAGCCGGGTACTTGCCCTTGTCCTGGAGATACTGGTCGATGAGCTTCCGGAACTGGTACAGGTCCTCCTTGAGGACGGCCTCGCGGGCCCGCTTGGCCGCGGTCTGGTACTGGGGGAGGCCCAGTCCGACCAGGATCCCGATGAGGGTGAAGACGATGATGATCTCGATGAGGGTGAAGCCCCGGTCCCGTCCGTCGCCCCGGTTCACGCCCGCCTCACCATTCGTTGTACCGCGTGCCGTCCATGGCCTTGGCCCGGCTCTTCGAATAGACGTCATAGACGTTCTCCTCCCCCCAGACGTCGCTGTCGCGGTCGTCCTGGTAGGACCGGAGCCCCCACTCCGCGGACCCCGTCATCGGGTCCCTGGGGATGCGGCGCAGGAAGCGGACAAGCTTTTTTTTCCCCCCCGCGCTTTCCCGGCCCTGTCCCGCCGCCCCCGGCTCCTCCTGGCCCGTCTCCTGAACCTCGACACCGTTGACAAGGGTCTCGAGGTCGGGGGGATAGCCTTCGCTGTCGTCCTCCGTCTCGATCCTCTTCTCGTCGGCCAGCTTTTTATAGGCGTCGATGGCCTCGCGGAGCTGGCGCAGGTCCCGGCGCAGCTCGAGTTCCTTATCGCGCCGGATGGCGGTCTTGGCGATGGGGACGATGGCCGACGCGAGGATCGCCAGGACCGTCAGGGTCACCAGCATCTCGACCAGGGTGAATCCCCTCCGGTCGGCGCGTGCGGTTCCCGTCCCCGCGAGCATGGGGCTCCTAGTACCGGTTGCGGCGACCCCTGTCCCTGTTGTACGGCGGCCTCGAGTCTCCCTCGGGAGCGGCCTGACTTCCTTCCGGGATGGGGGCATTGGGGTCGGCGAGGGCCTTCAGGCTGACGCGGACCTTGCGGTCCTCGTCGATGGTGATGCACTTGACCGTCAGGTCCTGTCCCATCTGGATGACGTCGCGGATGCTCTTGATCCTGTAGGGCGCGACCTCGGAGATGTGGAGGAGGCCGACGACGTTCGGCAGGATCTCGACGAACGCTCCGTATTCCTCGAGGCGGATGACCTTGCCCGTGTAGGTCTTGCCGATCTCGGCTTCGGCCGTGATGTCACGGATCATCTGCATGGCCTTTTCGGCCGCGGCGACGTCCGCCGAGGCGATGGTGATCTTCCCGTCGTCCTCGATGTCGATCTTGGCCCCGGTCATGGCGACGATCTTCTTGATGACCTTGCCCGCGGGTCCGATGACCTCGCTCACCCGCTCGGGGTTCACGAACACCGTGAAGATGCGCGGCGCGTAGGGCGAAATGTCCGCCCGCGGGGCGGCCAGGGCTTCCTTCATCCGGCCCAGGACGTGGAGCCGGGCCTGACGGGACTGGGCGAAAGCCTTGCGCAGAAGGTCGGGAGTCACGGACTTGATCTTGAGGTCCATCTGGATGGCGGTGACGCCCTTTTCGCTTCCGATGACCTTGAAGTCCATGTCCCCGTAGTGGTCCTCGAGGCCGGCGATATCGGTCAGGATGGCGGTGCGCTCGCCGTCGGATACGAGGCCCATGGCGACACCGGCGACGATCATCTTCAGGGGGACGCCCGCGTCCATCAGGGCCAGGACCCCGCCGCAGACGGTGGCCATGGACGAGGATCCGTTGGATTCGAGGATGTCGGAGACGATGCGGATGGTGTAGGGGAACGCGGCGTCGTCGGGGATCGAGGGCAGGAGGCCCTTTTCGGCCAGGGCGCCGTGCCCGATCTCCCTGCGGCCCGGGCCCCTCAGGAAGTTCACTTCGCCCACCGAGAACGGAGGGAAGTTGTAATGGAGCATGAATCGCTTCTTGGTATCTTCGCCGAGGTTGTCCAGCCGCTGGGCGTCCTCGACCGTGCCGAGGGTGACCGTGGCCAGGCTCTGGGTCTCGCCCCGCGTGAAGATGGCCGAGCCGTGGGTCCGGGGCAGAGTGCCGACCTCTATGGTGATGGGCCGGACCTCGTCGAACCGCCGGCCGTCGGAGCGCTTCCCCTGGGTGAGGATGAAGTCGCGGACGATCTTCTCCTCGAGCGCGTAGAAGATCTCCTTGGTTTCCTGGGCCAATTCCGGCTTGTCGGCCGGGACGGCGCCAAGGAGCGTTTCCAGGACCTTCTTGACGGCCGCCTCGCTCTGAAGCTTGTCCTTGATCTGGATGGCCTCGAGGAGGGCCGCCGAGGCCTCCTGTCCGATTCTGGCCGCGCGCTCGGGGTCGGGGACCTTGGGGGTGAACGCGCGCTTCTTGATCCCGAGCTGGGCGAAGAGCTCCTTCTGGGCATGGACGATCTTCCGGATGGTCTCGTGGGCCAGGGTGATGGCCTCGACGAGACGTTCCTCCTCGACCTCCTTGGCTCCGGCCTCGATCATAACGACGCCGTCCTCGGTCCCGACGACGGTCATGTTGAGAGGGCTCGAGGCGAGCTGGGTCGCCGTCGGGTTGATGACGAAGGCGCCGTCGATCAGGCCGACCTTCACGGCGCCGATGGGCGTCGTGAACGGGATGCTCGAAAAGTAGAGGGCGGCGGAGGCTCCGATGACGCCGAGCGTGTCGGGCTCGTTCTCCAGGTCGGCCGAAAGGAGGAGGCCGACGACCTGGGTGTCGAAGAAGTAGCCCTCGGGGAAGAGCGGCCGGATGGGCCTGTCGATGAGCCGGGCCTCCAGGATCTCGCGTTCCGAGGGGCGGCCTTCGCGCTTGAAGAAGCCTCCGGGGATCTTTCCGGCGGCGTAGGTGTTCTCGCGGTAATCGACGATGAGGGGGAGGAAGGGCTTCGGCTCCTTGACCTCCTTCTTGGACGTGGCCGTGACCAGCATGATGGTATCGCCGTAGCGGACGAGGGCCGAGCCGTCGGCCTGCCGGGCGACCTTGCCGATCTCTATGGACAGGGTCCGGTTGTTGATCTCGAGACTGATGGTGTGTGACATGATTCGATTCCTTGGGGCGCGGGCGTCTTACTTGCGGAGGCCGAGCTTCTGGATGAGCTTCTCGTAGCGGCCGACTTCCGTCTTCTTGAGGTATTCCAGGAGCCGTTTTCTCTGGCCGACGAGCTTCATCAGCCCGGCCCGGGAATGGTGGTCCTTCTTGTGGGCCTGGAAATGGCCGATGAGCATGTTGATGCGCTCGGTCAGGAGGGCGATCTGGACTTCCGGCGACCCCGAATCGGTGGGATGCGTCTGGTTGTCCTTGACGATCTTGGTCTTCACTTCTTTGCTAAGCACGCGGTATTCTCCTATGTTTTTTTTCGCCCTGTATCATATCAAAGGGAAGGGAAAAAGTAAACCTTCTATTTTCTGCGTTTACGGCGAAGCCGCGCCTTCCGTCTCCGGAGGGCCGCGGACGCGCCCGTCGTCAGGAGGTCAGGGACCTTTTCCTGAGGAGAAGCTGTTTGGCGTACTTGGAGGTCAATCCCCCCTGCTTCTCCTGGACCTCGGCCAGCTTGGCCTCCAGGTCCTTGATCGTCATCTCGTTGATCTTCTTGTTTCCGGCGGGAGCTTCGGGAGTTCCGGCCTGATCGGCTTTCTTTTCATCGGCCATGGTCATGTCCTTTCGAAATATGAGATATCCTTGAGGGTTTCCGAACCCCAGATTACCAGATTCCCTCCCCTGAGGCAACCGGGGGTTCTGTCCCCGGTCGGCGGGCGCCGGCCGCGGGCTTCCATACCGGTCCGTTCCCGCGCATCATCGGGCAGGAAACGTTGCGCGGCCCGGGGGAATCTAGTATATTCTAGGGCCGTGTACCTGATCTATTCGATCGCCCTGGCCCTCGCTCTTGCGCTCTACCTGCCCTTTTACGCCTTCCGGATGAAGGTCCTGAAAAAGGACCGGGTCCATCTCCGCGAACGCCTGGCCCTGGGCCTCGAGAGGAGGCCGGAGGGCCGCGACGCGATCTGGATCCATGCGGTCTCGGTCGGCGAGGTCATCTCGCTCCAGCATCTCGTCCGTGAGCTCAAGCGGCGGCATCCCGAGTGGGACATCGTCTTCTCCACGCTCACCCATACCGGGATCAAGGTGGCCCGGGAGAAGCTCGTCGAGGCGGACCGGATCTTCTTCGTCCCCCTCGATTTCCGGCGCGTCATCCGCCGGGTGTTCCGGGCCGTCCGCCCCGGCGCGCTCGTCCTGGCGGAATCCGAGTTCTGGCCCAACCTCGTCGGCGAAGCGGCAGACCGCGGCCTGAAGGTCCTCCTCATCAACGGCAGGATCTCGGAGCATACCTTCAAGGTCTACGAGGACATCCGGCCGATCGCCCGGCGGATCCTCGGGAACGTCGACCGGTTCCTCGTTCAGACCGACGAGGACCGGGAGAGGCTCGAGCGCCTGGGGATCGCGCCCGGGAGGCTCGAGGTCGCCGGCAACCTGAAGTCCGAGGTCCGCCTCCCCGCGTTCTCCGGAGGGGAGCTCTGCGATTTCAAGCGAAGCCTCGGGCTCGCGGGCGGGGAGAAGGTCGTTGTCGCCGGCTCCACCCGGAAAGGCGAAGAGGACCGCCTCCTCAGGGCGTTCGCCGAAGCCCGCAAGGAACGTCCGGACCTCAGGTTCGTCGTCGCCCCCCGGCATATCGAGAGGGCCGGGGAGATCGAACGGGCGGCCCAGGAAACCGGCTTCACGGTCGCCCGAAGGACGCAGGCGCGGCCGGACGACAGATGGGACGTCCTCATCCTGGATACGATCGGAGAGCTTGCCCGCGTCTATGCCCTGTCCGACGCGGCCTTTGTCGGCGGGAGCCTCGTCGATTGGGGCGGCCACAACATCCTCGAGCCGGCCTTTTACGGACGGCCCGTGTTCTTCGGGCCCCATATGCAGAATTTCGCCCGCCTGGCGGACTCGTTCATCCGGGCGGGAGGGGCGAGGATCGTCAGGACGGACCCGGAGCTTACGGACATGTTCCTTCTCAGGGACGAGGAAGCGCTCGAACGGATGGGCGCGCAGGCCCGGGCGCATCTTGCTTCGCTCGGCGGAGCGACGGAGAAAACGATACGGGCCATCGAGGACGCGATGCGGTCATCCCGTCCGGCTCCGGGCGGAGGGGATTGAATGAGAGTTCCGTCGTTCCCGGGAAAGCGGGCGATCCCCGCGGCGGCCCTTATCCTGGCGCTGTCGGGGGCCGCGGTTGGCGCGCCGGCCGCCTCGCCGGATAAGAAGAACGCGGGGGAATTCTCGCGGGCCTTCCGGATGACCCCGAACGTCCTCGGGAAGACCATCGTTTCTCCCTTCCGCTGGAAAAGCCGGGATCTCCTGAGATTCTCGGCCGTCGTCGGGGCCGGCCTCGCCCTCGGGCTCGCCGACCGGGGGATCCGGGACCGCGTCCTGGAGCGTCGCACCCAAGGCTCGACGGATCTCTTCCGGGTCGTCACCCGTTTCGGGGACGGGGCCTATCTCGGAGGCTTCCTGGCGGGGCTTCTCGCTGCGGGCCAGCTCTCGGGCGAAGACGGATTGAGGAAGACGGCGTGGCTCGGGGTCGAGAGCTATCTCGCGTCGAGTGTTTTTTCGACCGTCCTCAAGTTCGCGATCGGCCGGTCCAGGCCGGGCGCGGAGGAGGGGAGCGCCGATCTTCATCCGTTCAACGGGCGCTCTTCGGGAACGTCGATGCCTTCCGGGCATGCCACCTCCGTCTGGTCCGTGGCCACGGTCATCGCGGACCGGACCGACAACGGTTTCGTCGACGCCGCCTGTTACGGCGTCGCCGTCCTGACCTCGCTTTCCCGCATCCATGAGGACAAGCACTGGGCCTCGGATGTCCTCTTCGGATCGGCGATTGGCTACTTCACCGCGAAGAAGATCTGCGCTTTGAACCGTGAGGAAGGAGGACCGAAGCTCACGGCGTCGTTCGGGCCTGTCCGCGGGGGGCAGGCCATCACCTTTTCGATCTCGTTCTGAAAGGTCGTGAGATGACCCTCACGAACCTGGCCGATAAGGAGCTTGATGATGACGACCGATAGCGTGAAACGGATCCTCAGCGATTCCAAGGCCGCCCGCTGGGCGGCGATCCTTCTGGTTTCCTTCACCCAGTTCGCCGGCTATTTCCTGGCCGACGTCATGTCGCCGCTCCAGGGGATGCTCGAAAGCCAGCTCCACTGGAGCTCCACGGATTACGGTTGGTTCACCGGCGCCTACGGCTGGTTCAACGTCTTCCTGTTCTTCCTCATCATCGGGGGGATGATCCTCGACAAGCTCGGGGCCCGTTTCGCCGGCATGGCCGCCGCCGTCGTCATGGTCTGCGGGACGGTCATCAAGTATTGGGCCATCACAACGCACGTCCTCGACGGCCGGAGCTGGCACATCCTGTTCTGGACGTTCCCCGCCCAGGTCTGGATGGCCGCCTTCGGCTACGCGGTCTTCGGCGTCGGGATCGAGGTGGCCGGCATCACGGCCTCCAAGGTCGTGGTGAAATGGTTCCGGGGCCACGAAATGGCGCTGGCCATGGGCCTTCAGCTGGCCATCGCCCGTCTCGGAACCGCCCTCGCCCTGTCCACGGCCCTGCCCATCGCCAGGGCCTTCGGGCGCGTTTCGGCGCCCGTCCTGGTCTGCCTCATCATGCTGGTCATCGGGATCCTGACCTTCTCCGTGTACACGTTCCGGGACAGAAAGCTCGAGGCCTCGGTCGCCGCGGCCCGGGTCGGTACGGCCGCCGCTCCCGAAGAGGCGTTCCGGCTGAAGGACATCCTCGGCATCGTCAGGAACCGCGGCTGGTGGTACATCTGCATCCTGTGCGCCCTGTTCTATTCGGCGGTCTTCCCGTTCCTGAAGTACGCCACCTATTTCATGATCAACAAGTTCGGAGTTGCGGAAGCATGGGCGGGGGCCATTCCGGGTCTCCTGCCCTTCGGCACCATCCTGCTGACGCCGATCTTCGGCAACCTGTACGACCGTAAGGGCAAGGGCGCTTCCATCATGATCCTCGGGTCGTCCCTCATCATCGTGGTCCATCTGCTGTTCGCGGTGCCCATCCTGACCCACTGGCTGCTTGCCATCGTCCTCATGATCGTCCTCGGGATCGGCTTCTCCCTCGTTCCCTCGGCCATGTGGCCGTCCGTCCCCAAGATCATCCCGGAACGCCAGCTGGGGACGGCGTACGCCCTCATCTTCTGGGTCCAGAACGCGTTCGCTCTCATGGCCGTGCCCGCCCTGATCGGATGGGTGCTCGACAAGTACGGCGTGACCGGGACGGCCATCCGGGACGGGCAATCGGTCACCACGTATGACTATATGATCCCCATGATCATCTTCATGGCGTTCGGCCTGGCCGCGCTCGTGTTCGCGTTCCTGCTGAAAGCGGAAGACAAAAGGAAGGGCTACGGGCTCGAGCTCCCCAATATCCAGAAGTAAGGACCTTCCATGCCATCATCACGATCCATCATCATCGTCGGCGCGGGCCTGGGAGGCCTGGCCGCGGGCATCTACGGCCGGTTGAACGGCTACACGACGAGGATCTTCGAAGCGCACACCATCCCGGGCGGGCAATGCACGGGGTGGAAACGAAAGGGGTACGTTTTCGACGCCTGCATCCACCACCTTTTCGGGTGCAGCCCGGGGACGAAGATCAACGATCTCTGGCGGGAGCTGGGCGCCATGCCCGCCGAGACTCATTCAGACCAAGGAATGTGTCGGCGTCGCCTCCGCCGACGGGCGGATGTTCCGCGATTATTATGAGACCGGCGCGCTGGAACGCGAGCTCCTGTCGCTCGCGCCGGGGGACGCCAAGGTCATACGGGATTATATCGACGCCATCAACGCCGTCGCCGAGGACGATCTGTCGGGCAAGATGGTCATGGGGAGCCTGGGCGAGAAGCTCGCCCTCCTGCCCACCGTGCTGCGCCTCCGGTCCCATCTGCGGACCACCATGGAGCAGTTCGCCCGGCGCTTCACCGATCCGTTCCTTCGCCGGGCCTTCGCCCTGCTGGAGTATTCCAATCCGACCATTCCCGTCCTCATCCATTTCCAGAAGCACGCGTACGGACTCGCCGGGGATATCGCCTGGCCGGCGGGCGGGGCCCTGGCCTTCGCCCGCTCCATCGAGAAGCGCTACAGGGACCTCGGCGGCGAGGTCGATTACAGGAGCCAGGTCGTCCGCATCCTCGTCGAGGACGGCAAGGCGTCGGGCGTCAGGCTCGCGGACGGAAGCGAGCACCGGGCGGACATCGTCATCTCCGACGGGGACGGGCGGAAGACCATCATGGAGCTTCTCGAAGGGAGGTTCGTCGACGAGCGCGTCAGGGCCCTCTGCGCCGAGCCGCCCGACGAGGCCGATTTCGCGCTGACCGTCTTCCTCGGGGCGGCCCGGGACCTTTCAGCGGAGCCCTCCTCGCTCGTCCTCCTCCTCGACGCGCCGGTCACGGATCGGCGGGCGCGAGCACGGTCGATCGAGATGCAGATCTTCGGATTCGACAGGTCGATGGCGCCTCCGGGAAAGGGCGTCATCAAGGTCGAGCTTCCCTCGACCTACTCCTACTGGAAAGGGCTGGCCGCCGAAAAGGCGCGCTACGATGAGGAAAAGCGGAAGGTCGCGGACACGGTCATCGGTCTCCTCGAAAGCCATTTCCCCGGCTTGAGGGGCCAGGTCGAGGCGGTCGACGTGACCACGCTCCTGACCTGGGAGCGCTTCATGGGCGGGACGCACGGCTTCGCCAACATGCCGAACAAGAAGCCGGACATCATGGGAAGCCTCCTCGGCAGGGGGCAGGAGAAGACGCTCCCGGGGCTCGCGAATTTCTATTTCGTCGGCGCCTGGATGAGCTCCACGGGCGCGCTCTTCACCAACGCGCTCAGCGGGAGGACCGTGATCCGGGACATCTGCAGGAAGGACGGGAAGAGGTTCAGCCGCGGGGCGCCGGCCGGAAGTAAAGGCGGCGTGGGTGGTACCTCCGGCTTTCTTGACACGGAGCGGGAACGGTCATCGTATTTCTGCGGCCGGGAAGAACAGCTTTACGAAGGGGGCGATGCTCATGAAAGCTCCGGCCTCTCCCAAGCTTTTCAGAACCGGGCGGGCGTGGAGGGGGTGGCTCGAGAAAAATCACGACACAGCGAAGGAGATCTGGCTTCTCTATTATAAGAAAGGCTCCGGGAAGGCATCGATCACTTATCCCGAGGCGCTCGACGAGGCCCTTGCGTTCGGGTGGATCGACTCCATCGTCAAGAGATACGATGAAGAAAAGTACATGCAGAGGTATACGCCGCGCAATCCCGCGGAGCCTGTGGTCCGCGGCGAACAAGAGACATGTCGCCCGGCTCATCCGCGAAGGCCGGATGACCGAACAGGGACTGGCGAAGGTCGAGAGCGGCCAGGAAGAACGGCTCCTGGACGAGGCTTGACGCCATCGACCGGAACCGCGAGCCGCCGCCGGACCTCCTCGCTGCCCTGGCCCGCGACCCCGAGGCCGGGGCCTGTTTCGAGAAGATGTCGCCATCCTCGATAAAACTCTACAGCTTCTGGGTCGACAGCGCCAAGAGGCCGGAGACGAGGGAGCGTCGGATCGCCGAGACCCTCGCCCGGGTCAAGGCGGGCCGACGGCCCGGCATCTAGGGCGTCCGTTCCCCGCGGAACAGGCCTTTCTTAATTCGTGGACGGACACGCCCCGGATTTGTTATGCTTGCCCAAAGGAGAAAAGACCATGGCCGAGATATCGCGCAGGGACTTCATGAGAACGGCGGGATTGGCGGCGGCGGGGGGATGCGGGCTGCTGCTCAAAGGATGCTCATCCAAGACGTCCTATGACGTCATCATCAAGGACGGCCTGGTCGTCGACGGCCTGGGAGGGCCCGGGCGCGTCGAAGATATCGGGATCGTCGGCGATTCCATAGTCCGGATCGGAAGGCTCCCGTCCTCGCGGGGAACGCTCATCGTTCCCGCCCGAGGGATGGTCGTCGCGCCGGGTTTCATCGACGTCCACAACCACACCGACGTCGGCATCCTGGTCAACCCCAGGGCCGAAAGCGATGTCCGGCAGGGCGTGACCACGCTCGTCGCGGGCCAATGCGGCGACTCGCCGTTCCCCCTTTCGGACGCGATGTTCGAGGAGGGGGAGAAGCGGCTGAGGGAGGAATACGGCCTGGCCCTTTCGTGGCGCGATGTCGGCGGGTTCTATGCCCGCATCGACAGGTCCGGCACGGCCCTGAACTTCGCGTCGTTCGTCGGCCAGGGGACCATTCGCGCGGCCGCCATGGGGTACGTGGACCGGAAGCCGGAGCCCGCCGAGCTCGCCCTCATGAAGAAGCTCGTCGCCGACAGCTGCGCCGGCGGTGCCTTCGGGATATCGTCCGGCCTCGAATACGCGCCGGGGGGCTTTGCCTCGACCGAGGAGCTCATCGAGGTCTGCCGCGCGGCGGCGCCGTACAGGGGCATGTACGCCACCCATATCCGGGACGAAGAGGACTTCGTCGTCGAGGCCGTGGACGAAGCCATCCGCATCGCCCGGGAATCCGGCCTTCCCTTGGAGATCTCCCACTTGAAAACGGGGTACGCCCGCAACTGGCCCAAGCTCGGGACCATGCTCGAACATATCGGAAAGGCCAAGTCCGAAGGCCTGGACGTCTTTTGCGACCGCTATCCCTACATCGCGTCGGCGACGGGCCTCGATATGTATTTCCCGTTATGGGCGAGGGAAGGAACCACGGAAACCTTCCTGGGGAGGCTTCGGGACCCCGGAATCGAGGAGAAGCTGAAAGACTTTGTCCGGACGAAAGAGGGGGAGATGGGCTCCTGGGACAAGGTCCTTATCTCCGGGGTCGGCACGGAAAAGAACAAGGGTCTCGAGGGCGTGGACATCCTCGAGGCTTCCCGGAGGGCCGGCAAGCCTCCCTACGAGTTCATCAGGGACCTTCTCCTGGAAGAGAACGGCCGCGTGGGCATCGTCCAATTCGCCATGAGCGAGGACAACCTCAGGACGCTCATGGCCCATCCGCTCGTCGGCATCGGATCCGACGGGTCCGCCCTCGCGCCCTACGGCCCCCTGGGCAAGGGCAAGCCCCACCCGCGCTCGTACGGCACGTTCCCGAGGGCCTTCGGCAAGTACGTCCGCGAAGAAAAGCTCCTGCCCCTCGAGGCCATGGTCCGGAAGCTGACGTCCGTGCCGGCCGCAAGGTTCGGTTTCGAGAAGCGGGGCGTCCTTCGGGCCGGCAACTTCGCGGATATCGTCGTCTTCGATCCCGACAAGATCCGCGACAAAGCCACCTGGGCCGATCCCCATCAATACCCGGAAGGCGTCCCCCATGTCCTCGTCAACGGGAAGGCCGTCGTGAGCGACGGCGAGCATACGGGGGCGACGCCGGGGGCGGCGCTCCGGAAGGGAGGACCGGAGCAGGCCTGATGAAAAGGAACGTCCGGACGATCCTCCTCCTCGCCCTCGTCGCGGCGGCGTCGTCGCTGTCCGCAACGCGGCAGGACCCGCCCAAAGGCCCGGTCATCGGGCTCAGGTACAGGTCTCTCGAGCCCGGCGAGGCCATCGTCGCCACGCTCGAGAACGGCAAGGGGATCCGCCGGGCGGTCTTCCATTTCCGGGGCCGGGACTATGCCCTCGACAATTCCGGAGCCTCCGGCGAGGCTCTCGTGTTCATCGGCCTCGACCTGGGGATCTCCCCGGGAAACTATCCCTTATCGGTGACGGTCGAGCGGTCGGGAGGGGCCCGGGAGGAACTCCGCAAGGACATCATGGTCGGGGCGAAGGAATTTCCGAGCAAGAAGCTCTGGGTCAAGGAGAATTTCGCCGTGCCCCCCAAGGCCGTCGAAGAGCGGATCGCCCGGGAAGCGGAGATCGTCAAGGCCGTATATTCCCGCATCACCCCGCGCTGGCTCGGTCGCGGCGACTTCGCGCTTCCGCACGACGGAAAGGCGTTCCCCAATTTCGGACAACGCCGGATCTACAACGACAAGCCGCGGTCGACACACGCCGGCGTGGACATCGCCGCGCCGATGGGCAGTCCCATCCGGGCGGCGAACGCCGGCAAGGTCGTCCTGGCCAGCGACCTCTATCTCTCGGGCCGGACCGTCATCATCGACCATGGGCTGGGCGTCTTCAGCACCTACGGGCACATGTCGAAGATCCTGGTGAAGAGGGGGGCGGACGTGGGCAAGGGCGACGTCCTCGGAAAGGCCGGCTCGACCGGCCGATCCACCGGCCCGCACCTCCACTGGGCCGTGAGGATCTTCGACGCGCGCGTCGACCCGTTCTCATTGCTGGGCCTCGGTCTCGAGTAGGGGGCTCCGTCTTCCGCCCCGGCCATCCGGGGCCGCGTCGAAGGACCCGGGGCCCGCAAGCGATGAGACGCGCGGGCGCGGTTTCCCGTCATCCCAAAGATGGTGTAGACTGAGGCCCGTGCCCGTGCCGCGAACGATCGAGATCAACGACGAATTCCGGAAGGCCCTGGACCTGATGGAAGGCACGGAAAACCATGTCTTCGTCACGGGGAAGGCGGGGACCGGGAAATCAACCCTCCTCGAGCACTTCCGGAGCGTCACCGGAAAGAGGGTCGCCGTCCTCGCGCCGACTGGGGTGGCCGCCCTCAACGTGAACGGCCAGACGGTCCATTCCTTCTGCCGGTTCAAGCCCGGCGTCACGCTCGATACGGTCAAGAAGGTCCGCGGCGAAGGGGCGGACCTTTACCGGAACCTCGACGCCGTCATCATCGACGAGATCTCCATGGTCCGGGCCGACCTGCTGGATTGCGTCGAGAAGTTCCTCCGCCTGAACGGCCGCCGTCCCCGGGCCTGGTTCGGCGGCATCCAGATGATCTTCATCGGCGACCTCTACCAGCTCCCGCCGGTGGTCACCTCCCTCGAGAGGGACATCTTCGCCGGCGGCTACGAGACGCCCTATTTCTTTTCCGCGAAGGTCTTCGGCGAGCCGACCTTCGACATGGATTTCGTCGAGCTCGAGAAGGTCTACCGCCAGACCGACGCGGAGTTCGTCCGCCTGCTCAACGCGTTCCGGAACGGCTCGGTCACGGCCGGGGACGTCGCCCTCCTCAACGAAAAGCTCGATCCCGCGTTCACGCCTCCCGACAGGGACTTCTATGTCACCCTGACCAGCACCAACGACCTGGCCGGGCGCCGGAACCGGGAAAAGCTCGACCGCCTGCCGGGGGAGACGTGGGCCTGCCGCGGCGAGCTCGATGGCGAGTTCGAGCGGTCCTCGCTTCCGACCGACGAGTTCGTCGAGCTCAAGGCCGGAGCCCAGGTCATGCTGGTCAACAACGACCGGCAGGGCCGTTGGGTCAACGGGTCGATCGGCCGGGTGGCCGGATTCGTCCGGGAGGAGGAGGGCCACGACCGGATCCGGGTCGAGCTCCGGGACGGCCCCACGGTCGAGGTCGAGCCCTGCGTCTGGGAGCTCTTCCGGTACGGATTCGACAAGGAAGCGAACCGGATATACGCGGAGCCGACCGGCTCATTCACGCAGTACCCCCTGAAGCTCGCCTGGGCGGTCACCATCCACAAGAGCCAGGGCAAGACGTTCGACCGGGTCGTGGTCGACATCGGGCGCGGCACGTTCGCCCACGGACAGCTCTATGTCGCCCTCAGCCGATGCACGAATTTTCCGGGGCTCGTTCTCCGGACAAAGGTCGGCAGGCAGCACATCCGGCTGGATTATCGCGTCATCCGCTTCCTGACGCGGTTCCAGTACCGGAAGGCCGATGAGCGGCTTTCCTACGCGGACAAGAAGGCGCTCATCCGGAAGATCATCCGGTGCCGCGGCGAGCTGGACATCGTCTACCTGAAGACCGACGACACCAAGACACGGCGTCGCATCCGCCCCGAAACCATCGAAATGATGGAGTACGGAGGCAAGTCCTTCGAGGGTGTCCGGGCGTTCTGCCACAAGAGGGGAGGGCCCCGGACCTTTCGCATCGACCGCATGCTCGAGGCCGTCGAGGTCCGGGAAGGAGACGATTGACCGGTCCTGCCCCGGCATTCAGTCCCGGGCGCGGAAGGATTGACAAAGTCCCGGGGGCTTCCTATAGTAGGGGCTCTAAAAAGGACCGGAGCATGATCATCACAAGTTTCCCCGAGGCCGTCCGGAGGGCTTACGCGGCCGGACAGGAGGATGAGGCCCTGGAGCCCATCGTCCGCGTGGACGCGGTGGGCCGGCCGGTCGGCAGGATCGCCGAAGGCGACTCCGTCATCTTCTACGATATCCGCGGCGAACGGGAGGTCGAACTGACGGAAGCCCTCGTCGACCCGCTTTTCCGGCATTTTCCCGTCCGCCCTCTCGGTCTCGATTTCGTCACGCTCATCGAATATTCGAGGTCCCTGGGGGTGAAGGCCGCGTTCCCGCCGGAGGAACACCTCAAGAACACGCTGGTCGAAACGGTTTCGAGCGCGGGCTTCCGCGTGATCAAGATCGCGGAGTCCGAAAAGGCCGTCCACGTCGCCTACTTCTTCAACGGCAAGAGCGACACCGTCTTCCCCGGCGAGGAGCGGGTGGTCATACCGTCCCCCCAGACCGGGGATTACGCCTCGGTCCCGGCCATGAGCGCCGCGGGCGTCGTCGAAGCCGTCGAAAGGGCCCTTGCCGGGGACGGATCCAAGCTCGTCATCGCCAACCTCGCCAACGTGGACGTCGTCGGCCACATCGAGGACAAGAAGGCGGTTCTGGAGGCCGTCGGGGCCGTGGACGGGGCCCTCGGCCGGATCGCCGCGGCCGCCGGGCGGGAGAAGGCCGTCCTCGTCGTGACCGCCGATCACGGGACCGTGGAGGAATGGTTCTACCCGGACGGGACCGTGAACACGGGACACACGAAGAACCCGGTCCCGTTCGTCCTGGCCGATCTCACGGGCGGGGCCGCCGGGAAGGCGCGGCTGAGAGCGACCGGGGAATTGGCCGACGTCGCCCCGACGATCCTCGAGCTGGCGGGCGTCAAGGTCCCGCCGGAGATGACCGGTCGGAGCCTCATCGAGGGAGCCGGAGCGGTCGGGCCCCGACGGAAGATCCTGCTCCTCATCCTCGACGGCTGGGGCCGGCGCGAGGACCCTTTCGGCAATATGCTCCTCGAGGCCGGAACGCCTCATTTCAACGGCCTCTGGGCGGGCCACCCGCACGCCGTCCTCGATTCGTTCGGCGAGGCCGTGGGCATGCCCGCCGGGACCGTGGGCAATTCCGAGGCCGGGCATCTTCATCTCGGCGCGGGCCGTCGCGTCCTCCTCGACCGTGTTAAGATCGACAAGGCCGTCGAGGACGGATCGTTCTTCCGCAACGAGGCCTTCGCCCGGACGATGGAACGCGCCCGCGTGACGGGCCGGGCCCTCCATCTCATGGGCATCGTGTCCCATTACAGTTCGCACGGCACGATCCGCCATCTCTTCGCCCTCCTGCGCATGGCCCGCGACGCGGGCGTCAAGGACGTCCATGTCCACTCCTTCATAGGGCGGCGGGGGGAGAGGCCGGAGAGCGGGGCCATTTACGTCGAGAAGGTCGAGGATACGTGCCGGGAGCTCGGGACGGGAGAGGTCGTGACGGTGATGGGGCGGTTCTGGTCCCTTGACAGGGAGGAGAACTGGGACCGCATCGAAAAGGCGTATCGGGCTTTGGTTGACGGCGTCGGCACACAAATCCCCCCCGGCCCCCCTTTTGCAAAGGGGGGAGAGGGCCAAATCCCCCCCAGCCCCCCTTTTACAAAGGGGGGAGAGGGCCAAATCCCCCCCGGCCCCACTTTTACAATGGGGGAAGAGCCGTCGCGCGGCGGGAAGGGCTGACGGAACTTTTTATCCCGGTTCCCGTAAAATAGAGAGATGAGCGTCGAAGTCAACGACATCCATTTCAGCTACGGGCCGATCGCCGCCCTCTCCGGCGTGAACCTCAAGCTCGAAGGCGGGGCCGTCGGGCTCCTCGGGCCGAACGGCGCCGGCAAGAGCACGCTCCTCCGCATCCTCCTCGGCTTCCTGACGCCCTCGAAGGGGGAGGGGCGGGTCCTCGGCTACGACATACGCACCGAGAGGACGCTCATTCGCCGGTCGATCGGCTATATGCCCGAAGACGACTGCTTCATCGCGGGAATGGACGCCGTCGCCTTCACATCCTACTTCGGTGAGCTCTCGGGCATGCCCCGCGAGGAGGCCATGAAGAGGGCCCACGAGGTCCTGTTCTACGTCGGGCTCGGCGAGGCGCGTTACCGGCTCCTCGATACCTACTCGGCGGGGATGAAACAACGGCTGAAGCTGGCCCAGGCGCTCGTCCACGATCCGAAGCTTCTCTTCCTCGACGAGCCGACCTCGAACCTCGACCCGCACGGCCGCCAGGAGGTCCTCGAGCTCATCCGGGACATCTCTTCGGCCAAGGATATCCAGGTCCTGGTCTCTTCGCATATTCTGGCCGATATCGAAACCCTGTGCGCCGACGTCGTCATCCTGAACAAGGGGCGCGTCGCCGCGCAGGGCAGTCTGGAGAATCTCAGGGCCATCGATTACAGCCTCTTCGAGGTCCGCGTGAAGGGCGACGAGGACCTGTTCCGGAGCGAGGCCGCGGCCCGGGGATGCCGCGTCGACCGTACCGAGGACGGCATCCTCAAGATCTATCTGCCCGCCGACAAGGATCGCATGGAGATCTTCCGTTCCGCCGCGTCGGCCGGGGCCCAGGTCCGGCATTTCGTCAAGAGCCGGACGTCGCTCGAGGACCTCTTCGCCCGGACCGTGGGGGTGGACTGATGACGACCATCCGCGAAAAGGGATACAGCCACTGGGACGGGTCGCTCCGGGAGAGCCGCTTCCCCTGGTGGCCCATCACCCGGACCGGCATCCTGTTGACCTTCCGGAAGAAGCAGTTCAAGTTCTTCTTCGTCTCGGCCTTCATCCCGGCCCTCGTCTTCCTGGCCGGGATCTACGTCTCCGAGAGGCTCGAGGACTTCAAGTTCATGTTCAAGGGGTCGGAGAAGTTCATCGCCGTCAATCCCGCCTATTTCAAGAGCTATTTCACGGGCGATTTCCTGCTGTTCTGGATGATCATGATCCTCACCTTCGCCGGCGCGGGCCTCATCGCGGACGACCTGAAGCACAACGCCCTTCAGCTCTATTTCGCCCGGCCTCTGAGGAAGAAGGACTACCTGTTGGGCAAGGCGGCGGTCGTCTTCTTCTTCATCATCCTCCTGACGCTCGTCCCCGGGGTCCTGTTCATTCTGTTCAAGATCGTCTTTTCCGGAAGCTTCCGGTTCGTGGCCGAATACCCCTGGCTCCTGCCGTCCGTCATCGGATATTCCGCCCTGCTGACGCTCTTTTTCGCCGCGTACACCCTCCTCTTGTCAGCGGTCAGCAAGAACCGGAGATACGTGACCATCCTCATCTTCGGGGTCTACCTGTTCTCTGACATCCTCTACGGGATGCTGTTCGGGACGTTCCATAATCCCTACGCGGCCCTCTTCAGCCTCAAGGGGAACCTCCAGCAGGCCGGGGCGATCATTTTCGGCCAGAAGCCGCCGTTCGCCTATCCCGGCTACCTGTCGTTCCTCGTGCTGGCCGGGATCTTCGCCGCATCCGCCGCCGTTCTCTGGCGGCGTCTGCGGAGCGTCGAGGAGGTCCGGTGAACCCGACCATCGAGACCCGGAGCCTTTCCAAGTGGTACGGGAACGTCCTCGGGCTGAGCGACGTCACGCTGACCATCGAGCCGGGGATCACCGGATTGCTGGGCCCCAACGGAGCGGGCAAATCGACCTTCATGAAACTGCTGACCGGCCAGCTCAAGCCCAACATCGGCGAGGTCTCGGTCCTCGGGCGGCCGGTCCGGAACGCCTATCCGCTGTTCGCGAAGATCGGGTTCTGCCCCGAAGCGGACGCCTTCTACGAGGAGATCACGGGCTGGGAGTTCCTGACCGGGCTCCTGTCCTTCAACGGATATGCGAAGGACGAGGCCCGGGCCCGGGCGGCCAAGGCCCTGGACATCGTCGAGCTCTCGGCAGACAAGGACCGGAGGATCCGGGGCTACAGCCGGGGCATGCGCCAGCGCGTCCGGTTCGCCCAGGCCATCGCCCATGACCCTGAGATCATCATCCTCGACGAGCCGTTGAGCGGTCTCGACCCGCTGGGCAAGAGGAAGCTCATCCACCTCATCAAGGAGTACAGGGACCAGGGGCGGACCATTCTCGTCTCGAGCCACGTCCTGCCGGAGATCGAGGCCATGACGTCGCGGATCATCCTCATCCATCAGGGGAAGATCCTGGCCCAGGGCGACATCCATTACATCCGCGACCTCATCGAGACGCATCCGCACATCATATCGATCAGGTGCGACGATCCCCGCGCCCTGGCCGCCCGGTTCGTCGGGGAGCCGTATGTCCACAAGCTCCACTTCGGGGCGGACGGGGAGGGGCTGGTCGTCGAGACCCACAACCGGGACGCCTTCTTCGGCCGGCTCAACGGCGTCATCCTGGAAGGGAGCCTCCGCGTCGACGAGATCACGTCGCCCGACGACAACCTTCAGGCCGTGTTCGATTACCTGGTGGGGAAGTGACATGCTGAGAACCGTCCGCGAGGTCGCCGCGTTCTTCTTCTTCCTGGGCCGCCGGGCCCGAAAGTTCCGGGCTTTCGTCCTGCTCGGCCTGCTCCCGGTCGTCCTGGCGGTCGTCGTGCGGATCGGCTTCGCCGGCCGCTCGGGAGAGGTGATGTCCGTCTTCCAGGACATCCTGATGATCTACGATCTGCAGTTCCTGGCGGTCATCCTGACGCTGTTCTACGGGACCTCCGTCTGTTCGGAAGAGATCGAAGGGAAGACCCTGCCGTACCTCACGACGCGGCCGCTTTCTAAGAGCGGGATCGTCATCGGGAAATACGCCGCCTACACGGCCTTATCTGCCCTCATCGTCGGCCTGAGCCTCGCGGCTTCCTACCTCATCATGAACGGCTCGCGGCTGGGGACGCTCTCTGCCTGGACGGCCCTCCTGCGCTACGCCGGAGTGCTTCTGCTCGGCCTGATGGCCTATACGGCCCTGTTCACGTTCCTCGGGACGATCCTGAAAAGGTCCATCCTGATCGGGCTGGCTTTCGGGTTCGGCTGGGAGACGGTCATCCAGTATTTTCCGGGATCGACCCAGCGCTTCTCGATCGTCCACTACCTGAAGTCGCTACTCCCGTATTATTCGCCGGGAAAATATTCGATCCTGATGTTCCGGCTCGAGCCGACCGGGGCGGCCGTGGCGATCCTCACCCTCTGCCTGATCACGGCCGCCTTCCTGGGCCTGGCCTGCCTGGTCTTCAGCCTGAAAGAATATATGTTCGAGGATTAAGCCTCGGGCTCTTCGGCCGGCTCTTCCTTCGGTTCTTCCGCGGGCTCTTCGGTCGCGTCCCCGCCCTGGGGCTTCATCATGCCCTCGACCTTCCGGGCGGCGGACTTGGACAGCCTTTCGAGGATGGCTTCAGGAAGTCCCGCACCGATCTTGACGAAATCGGCCCCCGAGGTGATCTCGATCCGGTTCAGGAGCTCGCCGACGTCCGGGTTCTTGGCGGCGGCGCCGGCCCCGAGGGCCTTGAATCCGGTCAGCATGTCGGCCAGCTGTTTGTTCTTGGCCTGATCGCCGCCCTGGGTCTTGATCTCGAAGAGATAGGTCTTGTCCTTGTAGTCGAAGAACAGGGTCATGGCCTTCATGCCCTCGAGGGCGCCCATCATGGGATTGGACTGGGCGAGCTTCTTGGTGGCCTCCTCGGGGATGGCGAACGCGCTCCAGACCAGGGCGCCCTTGTTGGCGGTCTTGATGATCGCGGCCAGCACGTCGTTCTTGAGGACGTTCTCGCCCTTCTTCCGGGAGACGTCGATGACCTGGCGGACCAGGGCATCAGTCCCGACCAGGGCGGTCGACGCGTCGAGGAACGCGGCGGAGGCGGGGGGCTTCCCGGGCTCGGCCTTGACCCCCGAATAAATAACGACGCCTTCATAGGTCTCTTCCTTGATCTCGTCGCCGTCCTTCTTCATCTTGGCTAAAAGAAGGTCCTTGTCGTACTTCAAGGAAATGATGGCGACGCCTTCCTGTTTCGCGGCCATGCCCTCGGCCTGGCCCGCGAGAGCGAAGGCGAGACCGTGGATGTCCTTCTGGGGGTCGATCCCGGTCTCTTTGATGAATTCCTGGTACTTGGCCTGATTCTTGTCCTCTTTGATGGCCTTGTCCGCGAACGGCATATTGATGGCCCTGTTGAAATCGACGACGACGACGCCCTGGACGCTCTTGGGGAGCAGGTTGAGCAGGTCGACGGTCACGGCCGAGCCGGCCCCGGGCCCTTCGGCCTTCTTTCCACAGGCGACGAAGGAGAAGAGAGCGAGAGTAACGACGATCCCGAACACCGCGAGTCTTTTCATCGAGACATCCTCCTAATCGAATCCTGAAAAGGACTATATCAGAATCGGGAATGTCAATGCAAGACGGGTTTTGCGGCGGAGCCGGGCCCTGGGCCGGGAATCTTTTCATTTGATTTTTGCCGGCGGTTCGCATTACCTTGGAGGTCCATGAAACAGAGAGAAGGAGTCTGCATGAGACGCGAACGCTTCGGTCGTAGTCTTGGCCCGGCTATCGCCCTGACGATCTTCGTCCTCGTCCCGCCCCTGCCGGCGGGGCCCCCCGTCACTCCGGAGGAGATCGTCCGGACACTGGCCGACGAGGTCTCGGGAGAGACCGCCCGCCGTTTCACGGACGCCATCTCGAAGTTCGACCGCATCCAGGCAGCGCCCGGCTACCACGACGCCGCGGTCTGGGTCAAGGGCGAGCTCGAGAGGGCGGGCTACAAGAACGTCACGCTCGAGGGCTGGCCGTCCGACGGGACGAAGCGGTATTCCACGTACCGGAGCGTCATCGGCTGGAAGGCCTCGAAGGGCGAGCTTTGGATGACCTCTCCGGTCCGGGAGCGCCTGTGCTCGTATGCGGAACTCCCGCTGACGCTCGTCGGCCGCAGCCGCTCGGCCTCGGTCGAGGCGGAACTCGTGGACGTGGGCACCGGTATCGGGAAGGCGGCCTACGAGGGGAAGGATGTCCGGGGGAAGATCGTCCTGGCGACCGGGGCGCCGGCGGAGGTCATGAGGCAGGCGGTCATGGTTCGCGGCGCCCACGGGATCCTGACGTATTTCGCTCCCGACACGCGTCCCGGCTACCCCAACCTCGTCCGCTACGCTTCCTTCTGGCCGCGATGGGAGGACCGGGACAGGATCGGGTTCGGCTTCAACCTCAGCAAGAACCAGGGCGCCGCCCTCAAGCGGAGGCTCGAGGAAGGACAGAGGATCGTCCTCGGGGCCGACGTCGCGTCCGAGTTCTTCCCCAGCAGCCTCGAGGTCCTCTCCACGGCGTTCCCCGGGAGCGCGGAGCCCGAGAAGGAGGTCATGCTCATCGCCCACCTCTGCCACCCGATGCCGTGCGCCAACGACAACGCTTCGGGGAGCGGCGGCCTGATGGAGATGGCCAGGGCCCTCAAGGTCCTGGTGGACAAGGGCCTCTTGGCCGCTCCGAAGCGGACGATCCGCTTCGTCTGGGTCCCCGAGTTCAACGGCACCGTGCCCTATGTGCTGGCCCACCCGGAAAGCGTCCGGAACACGCTGGCCGTCATCAATTGCGACATGATCGGCGAGGACCTGCACAAGACGGGCGGCGTGCTCAACATCTTCGGGACGCCCGATTCCGTTCCGAGCTTCCTCAATGACGTCGCGGCCCGTTTCGCCGGGCTCGTCGAGGAGCGCCGGCTGACGAGCCTGAACGGCTCGACCCATCCGTTCGTCTGGAGGCTCCGGCCGTACGGCGGCGGCAGCGACCATGTCGTCTTCAACGACGGGTCGCTGAAGGTCCCGGCGATCATGCTCAACCGGGACGACCTCTTTCACCACACGAGCCTGGACGACATGGACAAGGTCGACCCGACCGAGCTCAGGCGTTCCTCGGTCCTCGCCCTGGCGACGGCCTATGCCATCGCGGCGGCAGGGGACACGGAAGCGGCGGATACGGCCCGGCTCGTGGCCCGAAACGGGGTGGGTCGGCTGTCGGCCGATTATTACGACGCCCTGGCGGGCCTCTATGCTGCCGGCGATCCGGAGGGACTGCACCGGGCTTACCGGCAGGTTCTGAACGTCGTCACGCACGCGGCGCGGCGGGAGTCCCTGGCCGTCGCCTCGGCGGGCGTCCTGGCCTCGGATACGGGGGTCAAGCGGGATATCGCCGCCCTCGGGGGACACATCGGCGACCTCGCCCTCTCGTTCCCGAAGGAGGCCGGGCTCGCCTATAAAAGACGCTGTGCGGAGATGGGAACCGCCCCGAAGCCCCCGGGCCTCTCCGGTGAGGAGCGGGAGCTGGCTCGTCTGGTCCCTGTCCGGTCCTCCGATTTCGTCGGCCCGCTCGAGAACGATTACCTGGAAGAGAAGCTCGGGCCCGGTATCTTCGAAGAGGTCGGACTGCGGGGCGACGCGGCTTACGAAGCCCTCAATTTCGCCGATGGGAAGAAGAGCCTGCACGAGATCGCGCTGGCCGTCTCCGCCGAGTTCGGGCCGGTGAGCGGCGCCGACGTCCGGGCCTTCTTCATGGTCCTGGAGCGGGCGGGCCTCGTGATCTTGAAAAAGGTCTGATCGTGCCGACGCCCCTTGATGCCCTCATCCTCTCCCGTCGGAGCATACGCCGGTTCCTGCCCGACCCGGTGAGCCGGGAGAAGATACTGGCCTGCGTTGAAGCGGCCCGACTCGCCCCGTCGGCCGAGAACGCCCAGCCCACGAGGTTCCTGGTGGTCGACGACCCCGAACTCAAGACGAGGCTGGCCGGAGAAGCCTTCTCCGGCATCTACGGGATGACAAAATTCGCGGGCCAGGCTCCGGTCCTCGTCGTCGTCCTCGCCGTCCGCGACAAGCTGCTCCATCGCCTCGGCGGGAGCCTCCAGGGGACGCCGTTCTATCTCCTCGACATCGGCATCGCGGGCGAGCACTTCGTCCTCAAGGCGGAAGAGCAGGGTCTCGCGACCTGCTGGGTCGGATGGTTCGACGCCCGCCGTGTCCGCAAGGTCCTCCGCGTCCCCCGGAAATACAGGATCGCCGCCCTTTTCCCGTTGGGGTACGCGGCGAGCCGCCCGCCGTCCGCAACGAAACGGAAGTCTCTGCAAGAGATCGCCTGGTTCAACCGGACGCCATGAGGAGATCGGACATGGCCGTCTTCCTGCTCATCGTTCTCGCCGTTTACGGCGGCGCCAATTTCTATATCCTGCGCCGCGGCGCGCAGGCGCTCTCCGGATACCCGGCGGCGCGGGCCGCCCTTTTCGTCCTGGGAGGGCTCCTCATCGCCGCCTATCCGCTCGGCCGGTTCTTAAACGGGCGCTTGCCGGTCCGGTTCTCCGACGCGCCCTTACACGCGGGATCCTTCTATATGGCCCTCATGGTGAACCTGTTCTTTGCGCTCGTCGTCCTGGACATCCTCCGTCTCGCGAACCGCGCGTTCCGCGTGTTCCCGAAGGCGTGGACCGCGGACCCGCACAGGTTCGGGCTCATCGCGTTCGCGGTCGTCGTCGGCATCTCCCTGCTCGGGGTCGCCGGCGGCTATGTCAATGCGCTTCAGCCGCGCCTCCGGACGCTCGATATCCGGTTCGACAAGCCCGCCGGAGACGGCCGCGAAGGGCTGAACGTCGTCGCGGCTTCGGACATCCATCTGGGGACCATCATGGGGAGCCGGCGGTTGGAGGCCATCGTCGCCAGGATCAACGCCCTCGAGCCGGACATCGTGCTCCTGCCCGGCGACATCGTGGATGAGAGCGTGTCCCAGGCCGAAGAGGAAAGGATGATCTCGGCCCTGCAGGCGATCAAGGCGCCCCTGGGCGTCTTCTCGGTCCCGGGGAACCATGAGTATTACGGCGGCTTCGCCAAGAACCTGGGATATCTTGCCCGGGGAGGCGTACGGGTCCTCCAGGACGAGGCCATCGCCGTCGGCGGCGCCTTCGTCCTGGCCGGGCGCAGGGACCCCACGGCCGTCCGGTTCGGGAAGAAGCGAGGCGCGATCTTGGAGGTCCTCGACGGCGCCGGTGTCGACCGCGCGCTTCCCGTCATCCTGCTCGATCACCAACCGGTCGGGCTGAGCGAGGCGGAGCAGGCCGGGGTGGACCTCCAGCTGTCCGGCCACACCCATGCCGGTCAGCTCTTTCCTCTCAATATCCTCAATAAATGGATATATGAACAGTATTGGGGATATCTGCGCAAAGGGAAGACGCAATATTATGTCTCATGCGGGGTCGGCACGTGGGGCCCGCCCGTGCGCACCGGAAGCGTCCCCGAGATCGTCCGGCTCGAGATCTCCTTCGCCGCCTCCGGCCTTCACGCGGTCGGTTCCCAAGGGGCCGGATCCGGTGTAGAATAAGCCTCGAACCGCGGGCGGTCGGACGCGCGTATAGCGGCGGGCGATGGCCCGGAAATGAACGAAAGGCGGTCCCATGGCGAATACGAAAGCCTTCAAGCTCCCGCACACGCTGGTCCTGATCTATGCCCTGGTCATCGCGGTCTATGCCCTGAGCCTCGTCATCCCTTCGGGCACGTTCCAACGGACCGAGAAGACGTTCCAGGGCCAGACGCGCCTGATCACCGTGCCGGGCACGTTCGCCGAGACCCCCAAGCACCGGTTGGGGCCCCAGTGGCTCCTCATCGCGCCCGTTCGGGGCTTCCAGGACGGCGCCCTCATCATCTTCATCATCCTCATCTTCGGCGGCACGTTCGCCATCCTGGGCAAGACCGGGGCCATCGAGTCGGGGATCCGGAGGCTGTCCCAATTCTTCGCCCGGAAGCCGAGGACGCAGAAGTTCGTCATTCCCGTCCTGATGGTCGTCTTCTCGCTGGCGGGCGGGGTCTACGGGATGGCCGAGGAGTCCATTCCCTTCGTCCTCATCTTCATCCCGCTGGCCCTTTCGCTCGGCTACGATTCCCTCGTCGGCGTCGCCATCCCGTTCGTCGGCGCCGCGGCGGGCTTCGGCGCCGCCTTCTTCAATCCGTTCACGGTCGGCATCGCCCAGGGATTCTCGGAACTCCCCCTGTATTCGGGACTGACCTACCGTCTCATCCTCTGGGTCGTCAACACGGTCCTGTCCATCGTCTTCGTCATGATCTATGCCGAGAAGATAAAGAAGGACCCCAGGAAGAGCCTGGTCTACGAGATCGACGTGGCGCGAGGCTACGCGGCTTCCGCGGCCCGGGACAAGGAACTGCCCTGGGGGGCCGCTCAGAAGGCGGTGTTGGGCATCCTGTTGGCGGGGGTCGTCATCCTCATTTACGGGATCCTGGCCAAAGGCTGGTACATCGAGGAGATCGGGGCCCTTTTCCTGGGCATCGGGCTGGTCGCGGGGCCTGTCGCCGGGATCAAGCCGTCGGAAATGGCCAAGACCTTCGTGTCGGGCGCTGCGGACCTCATCGGCGTCGCCATGATCATCGCGGGCGGCCGGGCCATCCTCATCATCCTCAACGAAGCCGTGGTCCTGGACACGGTCCTGCAGGCCGCCGCCGGTTTCATCTCGGCCGTCCCGGGGATCGTCACGGCCCAGATCATGTTCCTCATGCAGGCGGTCATCAACTTCTTTGTCCACTCGGGGACCGCCCAGGCGGCGCTGACCATGCCGGTCATGTCGCCGCTCAGCGACCTCGTGGGCATCACCCGGCAGACGACGGTCCTGGCCTTCCAGCTCTGCGAGGTCGTCAACCCCATCCTGCCCACCTCGGCCGTGACGATGGGCGTGCTCGGGGTCGCGAAGATCCCGTGGGAGAAATGGGCGAAATGGTTCCTGCCCCTGATGCTGATCCTGGTCGCGTTCAGCCTGGTCGCCCTCGTTCCGCCGGTCCTGATGAAATGGGGACCGTTCTAACCGCCCCGTTCCGCCGCACCATACGGATCACGATCGGTCGGGCAGACCCGGAAAAATGATGCGCCGGCACTCCGGCCCGTATCTTCGGCCGGCCGTTAATTCTTGGGCGCCGCCGCCTTGGAAGCGTCGTACCGGCGGATGACCTCGGCGGTGACGTCCAGGGCGGGGTTGAAGAAGACGACCCCGCTGGCGCCGAGGTCGAGGATGAGGTCGAGCCCCTTTTCCTTGGCCAGGCCCTCGATGATGCCGACCATCTCTCCCCGGATCTTCTGGATCAGGGCGATCTGGAGCTGTTGGGCCTCGCGGGCGCCGTCCTCCTCCCGCCGCTTCCGGGCCGTCGTCTTCCTGTCGAGATCGGACTGGATCTGGAGGGCGGCCTCGTTCGAAAGCGTCATCCGCTGGGTCGTGAGCTTCGTCTCCAGGGACTTGATCTCGGCGTCCAGGCGGGCGAGATCGGACTTGATCTTGTTATCCTGGGCCATGAGCTGGGCCTGGGCCTTCTTGCCCTCGGCGGAGGCCGTGAAGGCCTCCTGCGAGTTGATGACGCCGATCTTCGTCGGCTGTTGGGCGTATGCCGCGGCGCCGAAGCCGAGGACGAGGACGGCGATCAGGGGAAAAGCGTATTTTCGGAATGACATCTCTTCATCTCCTTATCGAGTGCAGATTCGGCGTCCGGAGGACCCGCTCAACGCAGGGCCTCGAGGGTCTCCGCGACGCGGCCGAGGGCGGCGAGGAGATAGGTCTCCTCGGGTCCGAAACCGAACCGGAGGTAGCCGTCCATCTCGAAATGGTCGCCCGGGACGAGGAGGACGCTCTTTTCGCGGATGAGCTTCTCGACGAGTTCGGTGGAATTGATCCGGAGATCATAGCGGGCGTAGCAGATCGCCCCGGCCTGGGGCGGGCGGTAGGAAAAGAGTCCGTCCCGCGACTTCAGCCAGCGGTCGAGGACAGGGAAGTTCGCGTTCAGGATGCCTCGCGTCCGGGCGAGGATGCGCTCCCGGTTCTCCGGGGCGAGGACCGTCGCAGCGAGACGGTCGCTCAGCGCGGACGGGGAGATCGTCGTGTAGTCATGGTAGGGCCAGGTCCGGGCGATGATCTCGTCCGGCCCGGCGATCCAGCCGATCCGGAGGCCGGGCAGTCCGTAGGCCTTGGACAGGCCGTTGACGGCGAGGACCTTGTCGTACATCCCGAAGAAGCTCGGCGTCCGGACGCCCGAGAGCTCGGCGCCCTGATAGACCTCGTCGGCGATGATCCAGGCGCCGACCTTGTCGGCCCGGGCCACGATCGCGGCCATGGACCCGGCGCTGAGGACGGCGCCGGTCGGGTTGTTCGGATTGGTCACGACGATGAGCTTCGTCTTCGGCGTGACGAGCTTCGCGAGCTCGTCGGGATCGGGCTGCCAGCCCAGCTCCTCGCGGAGGCGGAACGGCTTGACCTTCGCCCCGAAGCCCCGGGCAAGCCCCCACATCTGCATGTAGTTCGGCAGTTCGAAGACGACCTCGTCGCCGGGCTCGATGAGGCTCCACATGAGGAGGAAGTTCGCCTCGGAGGACCCGGCCGTGGCCAGGACGCCGCCCGGCCCGATCCCGGGATAGAGGGCCCGGATCCGCTCCCGGAGCTCCTCGGTCCCGTTGCTCTGCGTATAGCCGAGCTCGGTGCGGGTGAGGCCTTCGATCGCGTCGGGGTCCAGGAACCCGCGAAGAGTGAGCGGGTGGACCCCGCTTTCGGAGAGGTTGTAATCTACGACGTTCTCCCAGGTGGATTGCATGCGTTCCATCTTGAAGATCTCGAGCTTCATGAGGGCGCTCCTTTATATCTCGACCTTGAACACGCCCTTGAAGGCGTACCCGAAAGCGATCGAGAGGATGAAGTAGACGATGAGCCAATGAATGTGCCATCCGAACAGGGACATGGACGCGGACGGATACCGGACCTCGACCGACCGGACCAAGGAGGTCGAAGGCAGGGGCGCCTCGCCGGGATTGAAGATCTGGTCGAGGAGGTTCCGGCCGGGCCTGAGGGCGGGGATGGGGGAGAGTCGCGTCGCGCCGACCGAAGCGCTCTTGACGACGGTCTCGCCGCCGACCGTCAGGGTGAGCCGGCCCGGGCCGGCGGTCTTCGCCCGGAGGCGCCAGTCGATCTCGGCCTCGTCCTCGATGCGGACCGGAGGCGTCTCGATGTCGAGCTCAGGGGAGGCGGCGAGGGCGGCCGTGACCTCGGAAGGGTACTTGCCCTCGGCCAGGCGAACCTTGACGAGGACCGGATCGCCGGGCTTCAGGGACTCGGAACCGAACCAGAGGTTCAGACGGATGAGGACGAGAAGCACGGGAACGATCATGACGAGCATGGGCTTCATGTTGTGCCCGACGTACCTGAGGTTGGCCAGGAGGATGCGTCCCTGGGCCTTGAGCTGGACGCCCATGTTGTCCTGGAAGAGCCGCAGTTCGAGGAGGTGGGCCTTGATCCGGTTCTTCTCCCTCCTGATCCCGGCCTGGTTCGAGGTGTGCCGGAAGATGAAGAGCATCAGGAAGGACGTCAGCAGGGAGATGAGGATCATCGCCACCCACGGGCTCAGGCCGCGGACGGGCAGGAACAGGACGTCGAAGACCTTGTTCAGGACCGAGTTGAATATCCACATGGCGTCAGGAAATGTACCCCAGCCCCTTCAGTTTCTTCTTGATCTCCTCTTCGGAATCGGCCTCCTCGATCTTGGCGATCTCCTTCTCGAGGAGATGGGTGACGAACTCCTCGGGCGAGGTGTAGCCCGACATGGCCGCGAACTTTTCGACCTTCGCGAAGAGGTCCTTCTCGATCTTGATTTTCGCTTTTCCCATCGCTTCTCTCCTGTCCCGCCCTTCCGGCCTCAGGCCTTCAGGACGTTCTTTCCGATCATGCCCTCGGTGGGCGGGATCCCGAACGCGTTGAGGATCGTGGCCGTCAGGTCGAAGAGGGCGGGCGAATCCGACGTGATCGCGCGGTTCGCGAGAAGGATCCCCGGGATGACCTCGGCCGCGGACATGTGATCGCCGCTCCATTTCTGGGTGTTGTTCTCGAAGATCTCCCGGGGGAAGCTCCCCAGCGGGGATTGCCACGATATGCGGATGCCCCTGTTGAAGCCCAGGATGATGTCCGGCGCCTGGTCGACGTAAGGTCCCTGATAGACGTCCTTGGCCACGTATGCCTTGAGGATGGCCCGCTCGCCCGTGGCGGGATCGACGATCTCCTCGAGCTTCCGGGCCATCTCCCGGACGAGGTTGTCCGCGTCCGCCCCCGCCGCGACGATGCCCTGCTTTTCCCGGCCCCGCCGGTTGACGTAAAGGCCGTTGAGGCCGATGCCGTAGGCCCGGCTCCGCGACCAGTCCGTGTTCTCGAAGATCGACGTTTCCGTCTGCCGGCGGTCGTCGACGAGCTTGTGATACCCGCTCTCCTTGAGCCAGGTATTGAGGTTGAAGCCCCGGCGGAAGGGGTTGAAGCCGTGGTCGGACATCACGATGATGGTCGTGTCCGGGCCGACCCGCTCCATCGTCCGGGCCAGGACGCGGTCCATCTCTCCGTAGATGTTCTCGATGACGTTCCCGTACTTCGCGGCGAGACCCGCGTCATAAGCCGGGTGCTGAGGATCGATAAGGCGCCAGAACATGTGCTGGCGCTGGTCGGTGTTCGAGAAATAGAAGAAGAGGACCCCGGATTCGAATCTCCGGAGCTCGTCCTCGTACATGGCGACGCTCTCCCGGAGGACCATGTCGTCCTGCTGCAGGAACTCCCCCTCGTCCAGGATCAGGTTGTCCAGGGCGCTCGTGTCGGCCGGGAGGCCCTTGGTGAAGAACGGCCCGAATCTCTTCGCGAGCTCCCCGGCGTACGACGCGGGCGTCGTGATGGGGAGGGCCGGGTTCGCCGGATCGATGTTGATGGGGCTGACGTAGAGCTTGAACTTCGGCCGGACCTCCTTGAGGTAGAACATGCAGATGCCGCCGACGCTCTGGGTGGGGATGAGCCCGAAGCTCACCTTCTTCCAGCCGCTCCATTCCTTCTCCTTGAGGATGAACTCCTGGCCCTGGAGGACGATCTTGGCGACCGGGTTCTCGGGGTCGAGGAAGACCTTGAAATCGGCGACCGTCTCGGGGCTTTCCCTGCGGAAGCTGTTGTTCGGGCCGGGGATCTGGGCCTCGACGCGATTGCCGATGACGTAGACCTCGTGGACCCGCCCGCCGCCGCCGGCCTCCTGCGTGATCTCCCGGTATTCGTTCGTGTAATAGTTGAACAGGCCATAGTAGCCCTTGATGTCGGGGGTCCCCATCCCGGAGATGGTCCTCTGCTTCGTCGCGACAGGGGGGTAGTTGGACGGGATCTTGAAGATGGTCGCGGGAACGTCGTGCTCTTCGAGGGTCTGCCAGAAGGCCTTGCCCTTCCTCAGGTTGGCCACCGCGCCGCCGGACAGGGGGAGGACGATGTCGCCGATCCGGACCGTCTTCGTCGATCCGGTCGTGGCGGACGCGGAGAAGGTCGGGACGTAGGTCTCCTTGTCCCGGTGGATGAAATCGAAAATGCCGTGGCCGCCCGGGTTCGTCCCGGCGATGAAGTTCGACCAGGCCACGGGGCTCTGCGGCGGGACGCTCGTCCGCAGGGGGCTGAAACCGCCCTGGGCGGCGAGCTTCCGGAAGGCGGGGAGCTTTCCCTGGTCCATCCAGACCCGGACGAGATGCGGGTCCATGCCGTCGAATCCGAGGACGACGACCTTGCGGGCCGTGGCCCGGCGTCCGGCGGCCCTGATGACGGGCGACCCGTCCCCGCCGAGGGCGAGGGCGGAGGCGGCCCCGAGGCCGAGCTTCAAGAATTCCCTGCGGTGGATCATGTGTCCTTTCCTGCCGGCGCGAACGGGTCGCCGGTCCCGATGAGAGAGTGCCCGTCCATGTGGGCCGGCGGCCTGACGCCGAAGAGCTCCAGGACGGTGGGGGCCACGTCCATGATGGACGGGTCCTTTTCCTTCAGGGGGATGCTGGTGAAGAGGACGCCCGGAACGACCTGGGGATCGATGCAATGGTCGCCGCCCCAGGCCTTGACGTTGTCCTCGAAGATCGTCGCGTCCACTTTCCCTGTGACCGAGTCCCAGGAGACCCGGTACCCTTCGGCGTAGCCGACGATGAGATCGGGAGCGTTCCCCTTATAAGGCCCGGAATAGATGGCCGCCGTATCGTAGAGCCGGTTGACGGCCACGGCGCCCTTGGCCTCGTCCTTGAGGCCATGGAACCTGGCTACGAGCTCGGCCTTGAGCGCCTCGGCCTCGGCGCCCGGGGAGACGATGCCCTTGGCCTCGCGGCCCTTGAGGTTGAGGTAGATGCCGCCGAGGCCCAGGCCGTAGGCTTTCGTCCGGTCCCAATCGACGTCCTTGAACCATTCCCCGCTCGTCGTCTTCCCGTCCTTGAGGGCCAGGTAACCGTTCTTCCAGAGCCAGGAATTGACGTTGACCCCGCGGCGGAACGGCTTGAAGCCATGGTCGGACATGACGACCAGGACGCTCCTGGCGTCGAGCTTCGCCCGGACGCGGCCCACCAGATCGTCCATGCGGACGTAGAGGTCCTCGATGACCTGCGGCCCCATCTTGTTCTGTCCGGCCCGGACGGCGGGATGGCCCTTGTCGAGGTAGCGGAGGAACATGTGCTGGATGCTGTCGGTCGTCTCGAACACGCAGCAGACGAGGCCCTTCTTCGTGTTCTTCATCGCGTTGAAGACCATGGCCTCCCACTCCATGTGGTTGGCGTAGGTGAGGTCCAGGAACGCCTGCTCGCTGAGCACGCCCTCGTTGAGGGCCCAGGTGTCGTTGGCTTCGCCCAGGGTGATGAAGCTTCCCAGGAGCTTGGCGAGGTACACGGAATAATAGAAGGGGTGGGAAATGGGCAGGGCGGGCTTTTCCGGGTCGATATTGAGGGGGGTGACGTACATCTCGAAGTCGGGTTCGATGCGTGAGACATAGAAACGGCAGATGGCCTGGATCTTGATCCCCAGGCCCGGCTTGAACGCGACGCGGACCCAGGGGGAGAAGGTGTTCTGCTTGAGAGGGATCTTCTGTCCGGAAACATCGATCGTCACGGCCCCGGCCTTCGCGTCCACCGTGATGGTCATGGGCAGGCGGACCTCGCCGCCCTTCTTGAGCATGGAGTTCTCCGGCCCCGAGAGGTAGGTCTCGACGCGGCCGTCCTTGAGCTCCACGGGGATGTCCATTCCGCCTTCCTTCCGCTCGAGCCGGCTCCGGTCGGACGTGTAGAAGGAGAAGGTCCCCTGGCTTCCCTTGAGGTCGGGGGCGCACATCCCCGAGAGGAGGTGCCCCTTGAACTTCTCGGGCGGGAACGTGATGGGCACGCGGAGGACGGTGCTGAAGACGCCCTTGTCGCCGAGGATCTTCCAGAAGGTGACGCTCTTGCGCATGCCCCGGATCTCCGGCTTCGACAGGGGGATGAGGTATTTCCCGAGCGACAGGACCCGTTTGGGGTTGCCGATGCGGGCCGACGAGAGGTCGGGCAGGTAGGTCCTGGGGTCGCGGCTCAGGAAGTCGAAGATATTGTGCTTGGAGGGCTCGGAACCGGTCATGAAGGACGACCAGGCGACCGGGGAAATGGACGGCACCGTTGTCCGGAGACGGCCGTAGAACCCGTCCTTCCTGAGTTTCGACAGGTTGGGGAGCTTGCCCTCGGCCATGTACTTGTCGGCCAGGGTCGGCTCCATGCCGTCGAGACCGAGGATGACGATCTTGTTGACCCGGCTCGCCTTGTAGGCCTTTCGGCCCCGGATGGCCCGGAAGAGGAACCGGAAGGGCCAGGACAGGAACGAGAAGACGGCGAGGAAGAAGGTCACGAAGAGGACCAGGAACGACGAAAGGAACGCGAAACCCGCTCCGGGTCCGATGTAGGCCGCGAGCGGACCCGAGGCGAAGACGAAGATCAGGGCCAGGACCTTGAGGCGTCGGGATGTTCTTGGGGTCATGGGGCTCACGCGAAATTCCTGAGGATGATGGGGGCGAGGTCGGAGATGGCCAGGTCGGCGCCTTCTTCGGAGGCGGACCAGAACATGGCGTCGTCCCAGGTATGCATGCCCTGGAGGTTGGAGCGGCCGAAGATCTCCTTCTTCTTGACGGAACCCTTCATATCGAACCCGTATTCGGAGACGACGATGAGATCGGGCCCCTGCGCGACGAGCGGTCCGGAATAGACGTCCTCGGCCCGGAAGATCTTGCGGACGACCTTCCGTCCCTCGAACTCGAGCTTTTCCAGCTTGGCCGCCATCCCGACGAGGAGCGCGTTTCTTTCGGAGGCCTCCACCCGGCCGGAGGGGAATTTCCCCTTCAGGTTCAGGTAGATGCGGTTCGGGTCCAGGGCGAAAGCCGTCGTCCCGGGCGCGATGTCCTCGAGGCCCTTCGGCGACGGGGCGCCGAAGGCCAGGTAGCCTTCTCGTTCCAGCCAGGCGTTGAGGTAGACCTCCTGGTCGATGCCGGTGAAACCGTGGTCGGACATGAGATAGAAACCTGCGTCCCCGCCCGTCAACTTGCGGAACGCGGCCGACGCCCTGGCGATGATCCTGTCGACCCGGCGGTAATAATCGAAGAACGCCCGGTGATCCGGGCTGCCTTTGTCCTCGTACGCATTCCAATGGAAATGGTGGAGCCGGTCTGTCCCGGTGACAACAAGCTCGAAATAGTCCCACTCCTCGCCCCAGAAGAAGTCCAGGGCCTTTTCCCGGCCGGACGTGGTCCGATCGAGATCATGCCAGAAGAACGCGGCGTCCTCGCGGCCCTTCATGGTGTCGATGTCGATGCGATAGCCCATCTTGTCGAGGGCCGCCCGATAGGTGAGGGGCTGGACCGCCCGGGCCATGTCGAGGGCGACGAATCCCGAAACGAGCACGCCGCCGATCCGCCGGGCGGGATAGGTCGACGGCTGGTTGATGACGACGCTTTTCCGGCCCATGGACTCGAGGGTGTCCCAGAAGGTCTTCGCCTTGAGGTCTCCGAAGTTGGGGAAGCGGAGCTCGTAGGAGCCCGGTTTGAAGTCGGTGAAGCCGAAGATGCCGTGCGTCCCGGAGTTGGTCCCGGTCATGAAATCGGTCCAGGAGACCGCCGAGATCTCCGGGAGGCTGGCCCTCATCCGGTGCAGATGACCCGAGGCCAGGAGCCCGGCCGTCGCCGGCATGACGCCCTGACCGGCCAGATCGAGGAGCATGGAGTGGGGGACGCCGTCCAACCCGATGACGCAGGCGCGAGGTTTCGATCTCTTCTTGAAAAGGTTCATGGAAGCCAATAATTATACCTGTAACGCGTCCAGTGTCAATCAGGCGCCTCGGGGGTCCCTTACTGGGCCTGGGCCAGGAAGTAATCCGGGACGTTGATGCCGTATTTATCGGGGTCGAGGGCGCGGAGGATGCTCCGGACGAAGCGGTCCGTCGCCGGATCCTTTTCGGAGAGGTCGGCCATCTCCCCGTCGATGCGGTTGCCCTCCCGGTCGGTGATGAGCTTGATCCCGGGCCGGAGGATGTGGCGGGGATCGGGGTTGGTGTTGAAGACGATCCCGATCTCGCCGGTGTCCAGATGGACCATCGTCCCTATGGGGTAGGCCCCCATCATGTTGACGAAGGCCTTGAGGATGACCGGATTGAACTCGGTCCCGATATGCTCCATCATCAGGCTCAGGGCCTCGGCCCGGGTGAAGACCTTCTTCCGGTAGACCCGCTTGGTCGTGATGGCGTCGAAGTAGTCGACGACCTTGACGATCTTGCTGAAGAGGTTGGTCGTCTGTTTCTTGAAGGTATGGGGATAGCCCGTGTCATCCTCTTTGATGTGGTGCTCCAGGGCGACGTGGATGGCCCGGAGGGGGAGGCGCCCGAATTCCTTGAGCTGGAGGAGCTTTTCCGCCCCCTGGGTGGGGTGCATTTCCATGATCTCCCGCTCCTCTTCGCTCAGGCCGGCGGGCTTGTTCAGGATCTCCAGGGGGGTATCGAGCTTCCCCAGGTCGTGGAAGAAAGCGGCCATCCCCAGGTCGACGAGCTCGCCGCGGTTGAGGCCGAGCCTGCGGCCCAGGGCGATGGAGAGCATGCAGACGTTGACCGAGTGGTTCAGGGTGTATTCGTCGTAGTTCTTGATGTTGGTCAGGCCGTAGACGAAGGCCTCGTTGTCGACGATATGATTGAAGATGGACTGCATGAGGCGCCGGGTCGTCTTGAGCTTGAGCCTCTCATCCTTCTGGTCCTTCTCGAACGACTCCTTGAGGTGGAAGATGCTCAGGAAGTACAGCTTGGACGTGTTCTTTTCGACGCTCGCGAAGGTCTCGTTGGGCACGACCTTCTCCAGATCGACGCCGTCGATCCCGGCTTCGGCGACCTCGGCGGCCAGTTCCTCGAAGGCCGCCCGGGCCTTCTTTTCCTTCTTGGCGAGCACGGACATGAACCGGACGAGCCCGTCCCGGGTCAACCCCTCGCGGAACCGGATCCCGCCGATCTCCCTCTGCCGGAACTCCTCCAGGATGAACTTGAATATGGGATAGTTCTGGAGGACGAACTTGACGCGGAGCCCGTTCAGGAACAGCGATCCCTGGCGGACCGAGAGGGCCGCCTGCCCTCCGGTCCCGATGACCGCCGAAAGAGACTCGAACATCAGCCGGGACTGCTCCTGGAGCATCTCGTTGTTCGGCTCGTAGAGCTTGGCGATCTTGTAGACGATGTGGAACTTGATGAGCAGGTCGACGGCGGTCCTCTGGACGAGCTTGGCGTCCTGGCGGTCGCGTTCGGCCGCGGTGCTTTCCACGGGCTTTCCGTCCGCGGCCATCATGATTCCGCGCTCCTCGCGGCCCCGGGGGCCGACGCCAGCCGGACCAGGGCCTCGGCGCAGGCCTCCCGGACCTTCTTCTGCCCGGCCCGGGAGCCGCGCCTCAGAGCCTCGAGGGCCGCCGGCGTGGCCATGTTCTCGAGTCCCCGGACCGCGCAAAGACGCGTTGCGATCTCGGCCTGCGAAGGGAAGAGGGCGCGGCGTTCGAGCGTGGCTTTCAGGAACGCGAAGGCTTCATCGGTCCGGGTCCTCCCGAGGAAGTCGAAGATGGCCTGCTTTTCCGCGTCGCTCCTCTTCCGGAAGGACCTCGCCGAGGCTTCCGTGATGATGGCGAGGAGCCGGGGCTTGTCGCCGAGATACTTGAGCCGCAGGGCGGCCTGGACGCGGATCTCCCCGTCGGAATCCTTGAGGAAGCCCGCGAGGATCTTGTTGGCCATGGCGTCCTCGAAGCGCCCCAGGGCGTGGACCGCCTCGAGCTTGATGCCCCGGTGCTGGAACCCCAGGAATGCCGCGAGATATTGCGGTGCCTTCGGGTCCCGGCTGGCGGCGATGAGGCGAATGATCTCGCCGGAGAGATCGGGGCGGGAATCGTTGGCCAGGGATGTCAGGGTCCCGAGGTCCTTCAGGTCGAGTTCCCGGACGAAGCCCATGATCTTCGCCCGGAATCCGGGATCGGGGGAGGCCTCGTACACCTCGGCGGCCAGGGGAAGGGCGCGCTCCCCGAGGAGCTTGAGATAACCGAAGAACGCGCCGATATCCACTTCAGAGGACGTCTTGAAGAGCTGGCGTACGGCCCCCAGGGTCCGTTCGCTGACGACGGTCTTCAGGAAGCCGTCCAGGAGGTCCGCCTTCGCGGTGTCCCGCCCGGCCAGGAAGCTTCGGAGGTCCTGGACCTTTCGGACGATGAGGATGGGAACCTGGAACTTCCCCTTCTGGAGCTGGTCGAGATGATATTCCATCATGACGTCGAGGGTGGACTGGAAGCGGCCCAGGTCCTTCTCGAGATAGATGATCTCGACGATGAGGTCCAGAAACTCGTCCTCCTGGGAGATCGCCCGGTTGGCGTGGATGAGGTCGCCGAGCTGTTCGACCTCCCGATCGGTCAGGGAGGCGTCCTGGGCCCCGCCTTTGGGGACGGCGTCCCCGGGGCCGGCCTCGACCGCGGCGGATTCGAGCGGGGAAGGAAGGCCCGCCTGCTCCAGGTCCTCCGGGAGGACGGATATCTTTCCGGTCCGGAATTGCGCCCTGTCCACCCGGACGTCGACGACCTTGGCGGCGAGCTCGGCCGGGAGGACGGGGGAGCCCGACTGGGTCCGCTCGCCGGCGGCGTCCTCCATGATCTTGTTCTCCAGATAGTCGTCGGGGGCGTAATACTGGATGTTGGGGAGGTCCCTCTCCCACATGGCGTTGACGATGTCGCTGTCCTCGGCCGGCTTCTGCGATTCGCGCTTGATGAGCTCGAGGAACTCGGCGATCTCCTCCTTCTCGAGCCCCTGATAGAAGAAGAGCGTCTGCATCCCGTCCTTGAAGAAGAAGAACGGGAGGCTCTTGACGGACATCTCGTCCCGGTAGACGGGCTTGCCGCGAAAGGTGAACGCGTACTCCTCGATCCCGATCTCGAGCTTCCCCTCGCCCTCGAGGAAGGACTTGAGCTTCTTCGTCAGGTCGTCGACGAAACAGCGGACGCTGGCGTGCTCGGAGGGGAAGATCTTCATGGCGGAGACGGTGTTGGCCGCCGCCAGCATGATCTCCCGGACGCGGTCGGCAAGCTTGGGATCGGAGGGAGCGGCGCCGGCGGGGGGGACGTCCGGATTCCCTTGGAGCATGGGGGCCATCTCAGGACTCAAGGTAAATGATTTTCAACATTTCGTCAATGATAATGACGGGCCCGGCGGCGGGGGACTCTCACGGGGCGACGACCGGCAGACTAAGGTTTATGGGGTCGCGCCCGCCGCTCGTATCCGGCGACCTCCTGCCGCCAATGCGCCGAGGGCGGGACGCCGGACTTCAAGCAATGCTGGTCCCAGACGGCGCCGAACGGCAGGCTCCGGACCTCCCGGGCGACGGCCCGGCCGTCGGCAGCGCCGTTTTCCTCCGGCCCGGTCGTGTTCGAGCAGGGCGACGAGGAGCGTCTTGAGCATCGCCCGTCCGCCGGCCGCCCATGCGCCCGCGCGATAGGGGCCGGCACCGGGATCCTCCAAGCCGAGATGGACGCGGTCGGAGGCCCCGCCGCGGACGATCTCCCTGGCGAGAGCCAGGGCCCCGTCATCGGGCAGGCCGGCGCGGGCGTCTTCCCACGGGACGTCCCCGGAGAAGCGGACCACGACTTCGTCGGAAAATTGAAGGAGCGCCGAGATCCCGTCGGCCGCCGACGAGGCGGGGAGATCCCGACCGAGGCTCAGGCTGAGGAGCTTTCCCCGGTTCATGGCATATCCCATGCAGAACTCCGGGGAAGAGACCGCGAGAGCCCCGTTCCCGGCCGGCCGGCTTTCCAGGGCGTCCTTCATCTGGGTCGGGCTGTGCTCGGCGTCGAAGACCTCGTCGAGGGACTCGTTGAGGAGAGCTCGCCGCGCCCATCGGTCGAAAGGGGCGTCTCCCGCGGAGTCCGTCGGGGACGTAAAGCGTGTGGATGCAGGGGGCCTTCAGCTCGCGGCCGATGGATGCGCTGATCTTGCGACAGCGCCTGACGTGCTCGATCCAGAAACGGCGGACATCCTTGTCCGGATGGCTCAACGTGAATCCCGAGGCGGCCTGGGGACGGCCGTAGCAGGACGCGCTGAAGTCGAGCTTGAGGCCTTCCTGCTTGGCCCATTCGACCCAGCCCCGGAAATGGGAGGGCTCGAGGGCGTTGCGCTCCACGGAGGCTCCCGGGGATTCCGCGTGCACGGCGCGCAGGCCGAGGCGGTGGGGGCCCGGAATGAGCCGGAAGGCTTCGTGAAGGTCCTCGCGGAGCTCCGGATCCTTCCGGGGTCCTGCGTCGGTCCCGCCGGTTTCCCGGCGGCAATGGAGCGATATCGGGATGCGGCCGAGGGCCGCGAGGGCCTTCTCCGTATCGATCCCGAGCCCGGCGTAGCGCTCCCGGCTCGAGGCATAGTTTTTCTCGATCGACGCAGAATCCAACATCACCCCTCCAGGTTCAAAGGTTCCCGTTCCTTTATATAAACCCGACACAAAGTCCTGTCAAGCGCGGCTTCGTCCGGAGCCGGCGGCGCTGGAAATGGCCTTGGGTTTATCCTATGATAGGGTGCGGCTCGAAAAAAGGCGCTAGAAAATGACCCTCGACGACAAGCTGAGATCCCTGAAAAAGGAACGCGACGCCCGGTCCCGTTCGCGCAACGTCGAGGACGCCTGGAACAGGATCGACCGTGACGCCGAGAACATGACCGTCAAGGAGAAGCTCGAGCGCCTCATCAGCCTGACGGGCGGCGGAAAATTCCCCGCGAAGCGGCCCGCGGCCCCCGTCCTCGAGCCCCTGCATCGCGACGCCTTCCGGTTCATCGAGAATCCGTACGCCCTCGGCACGCGCTACGGCGAGATCGCCATCGCCGAGGGGCTCGAGATCACGGGGAAGGCGCTCGCGTTCCTGAGCCATGACCTGGAGTTCGAAACTCTGACGCTCGATTCCGCCCTGTTCCTGGACCTCGAGACGACGGGCCTCGCCGGCGGGACCGGGACCCTGCCGTTCCTCGTCGGCATGGGATACTACCGGGACGGCAAGTTCAAGGTCGCCCAGTATTTCCTCGGCGAGATGGCCGACGAGGACGCCATGGTCCGCGATCTCTCCCGTTTCTTCCGGGAGATGGATTTCAAGTCCGTCGTCACCTACAACGGCAAGGCGTTCGACCTTCCTCTTCTCGAGACGCGGTTCGCCCTGCATCGGGAGCGCTTCCCGCTCGCCGGCCTGCCGCACCTCGATTTCCTGTTCGCCGCCCGCCAGCTCTGGAAGCACAAGTACGAGAGCTGTCGCCTCTTTCACCTGGCCCGTGAGATCGTCCGCGCCGAGCGCGACGAGGATATCCCGGGGGCCGAGATCCCGCTCCGCTACTTTCAATATATCCGGACGGGCGACGAATCGCTCATCGAGCCCATCCTCTATCACAACCAGGAGGACATCCTTTCGCTCCTGGGGGTCGTCATCGCCGGGGCCCTGCTCCTCGGGCGCGGCCAGCGGCCGGACGCCGGAGAAGAGCTGGACCCGCTGGACCTCGTCGGCGTCGGTCGCCTCTACGAGAGCGCCGGGGATGCCGAACGGTCCGCGGAACTTTTCGAGCAGGCCCTGAAGCGGAACCTTTCCGGCGAGCTCTCGGTCCGGGTCAACCGGAAGCTCTCCGCACACTTCAAGAAGAACAGGGACTGGGAAAAGGCCGTCGTCCTCTGGAAGGACCTCTCGCGCCAGGACCAGCTCGACGCGTTCCGGGAGCTGGCCATGTACTACGAACACAAGGAAAAGAGATACGACGAGGCCATCCGGGTTGCGGAGGAGGGGCTGGCGATGTCGCTGGGCCTTCCCGGCCCGTACGAACAGGACTTCCGCAAGCGCCTGGAGAGGATCCAGGGGAAGATGGGGAGGGCGGGCGCCGGTCCGGCCCGCAAACAAAAGGATTGAAAGCCATGGTCATCCGGGCCTTCGGCCCGGTCGAGAGCGAGCCCCTCGAAAGCCACGAGGTCCCGACGCCGGAACCCGGACCGGACGAACTCCTCGTCAAGGTTTCCCATTGCGGCGTCTGTCACACCGATCTCCATACGGTTGAAGGCGAGCTCGCCGGCGTGCCCCTTCCGCGCATTCCCGGCCACGAGGTCGTAGGGAGGGTCGTGCGGGCGGGGGCGGGGACGGCGGGGCGATTCGCGATCGGCGACAGGGTCGGCGTCGCCTGGCTTCATCGCGCGTGCGGCAGGTGCCGGTTCTGCCGGAGCGGACGCGAGAACCTCTGTACGGACGCCGTCTTCACGGGGCTGAGCGCCGATGGCGGATACGCCGAATTCCTGACGGTCCCGGAGGCGTTCGCTTACGCCATCCCCTCGGGTTTCGAGAACGCGGAGGCGGCGCCGCTCCTGTGCGCCGGCATCATCGGCTACCGGGCGCTTCGGGTCTCCGGGATCGAACCCGGCGGCAGGCTCGGGCTTTACGGATTCGGAGCGTCGGCCCACATCGCCATCCAGATCGCGAGACACTGGGGGTGCGAGGTTTATGCGTTCTCGAGAAGCGAGGAGCACAGAAGCCTGGCCCGCAGGCTGGGGGCGGCGTGGACGGGCGCGGCGCAGGACGAACCGCCGAAAAAGCTCGACGCCGCGGTCATCTTCGCCCCTGCCGGTTGTCTCGTGCCCGATGCCCTGCGCGTCCTGGACAGGGGAGGGACCGTGGCCTTGGCAGGCATCTCCATGACGCCCATTCCCGAAATGGATTACGGCCCATGCCTTTATCAAGAGAAGGCCTTGCGCAGTGTGGCGAACGCTACGCGGAAGGACGGCGAAGAGCTTCTGCGGCTTGCCGCCGAGATCCCCATCCGAACGACGGTCCGGACGTTCCCGCTAGCCGAAGCGAACGCGGTCCTGCGCTCCCTCTCGGAAGGCCGGATCACAGGCGCCGCCGTCCTTGAGATATAACTCTTTCGGTTCGGTCGGCCCCGAGCGACGAAAGGGAAGAAAACGTCGCGGACATCCTTTCGGAAGCCACGGGCGGCGTCCTTCCCGGAGCCGCGAGCCTAACCTTGACCTTCGTTCCTTCTTACGCTATCATTATCTGGTTTTTCCTGACGTGCGCCCGTAGCTCAGTTGGATAGAGCGTCTGACTACGAATCAGCAGGTCGGGTGTTCGAGTCACCCCGGGCGCGCTTCCTTTTTTTAGCCAATTTGCTGAAGCTGAGCCATCTTTAAAGATCTTGTCCACGCCGGCATTTTCGGTATCAACATCCCAAGGTTATATCTGTTCGGACGGAACTCCCCGGATCAGCCGAAGATCGACCTTATTCTATGACGGCCCGCGCAGTCATACTCTCCTTGATCTGGGCCTGTTTCTTGAGCGACTTCTGGAGGAGATACTCACCGGGGTTCCTGATCTCAGTTACAGTCGTCGAACTGGAAAGCTTGGCTGTTGCCAGGGCATTCCAGGTTGCATCAAAATCGCTATAAATTGAGCAGATTCCAAGGTGCTTCTTGAATGGCACTGTTCCTTGGAATGTGAAATAGTATCCGTCTATATAGTAATCCGCACTGGCGTCCTCAAGATAGACGATATTTCCATAATAATAGCCGGATATCTTATAGCTCGTAAGCCCCGTGATATATCCGCTAACTTTTCTTGTCGTCGTGCTGACGCTGGTGATGGTCACATAATCATAAAAGGCGACGCCTCCAATGATCTCTTTAAACTTCCATTTTCCGATGAGCGGATGAAGCGCGAAGGCTGCCGAGGAAAAAACTAAAAGAAGAGCACAGAGAGATAAAGTCTTTCTCATATCAACCTCCCCTTAGATTGAGATAATCGTAATTAGTTCACAATGAAGGCGGTGTTGTCAAGAGGCCGGGGCAGACCTACTTGAAGGGTCCGAGTACTTCCCGAAGATCGCGGGATGCTCAGGGGCTCGTTATCGCCGATGATTGACAGCGCCGACCGGCCGGTGGTAAATTTCCGATGTGGTCAGGGTCGGGGGAATCAACATCCGGTGCGGCTGTCCGCAGACCCGGAAAAGTAAGGAGCTCCCGTTCGCTGATCCCCTATTTCCGGAACGTCGGGAGGCATAGGAACATGAGCCAAAACCAACGTCGTGAATTCCTCAAGAAGAGTCTCATCGGGATATGCGGCGCGACCTTGGCCCCGGGGGCATCGATGTCCTCGCCCGAAAAGCAGGGCGCGCAGGGAACCCTCCCCGCGTTGGCTACGCGAACGTTGGGGAGGACCGGGATCAAGACCCCCCTGATCAGCATGGGGACCAGCGAGGTCAGCAGTGTCGACCTTATCCGGAGAGGATATGATGCGGGTCTGAAGCTCTTCTTTTCGGCCACATATTATGGCGAGGGGAACAACGAAAGACTGGTGGGCGAGGCCCTGAAAGGCCTGTCGCGCGATTCGTTCGTCGTCGGGACGGCCGCAACCCCCGAGGGCTTCAATCCCCGGGCAGGCGCACTTCCCAAAGACATGACGGCCCGGGCCTACATGAGAACGGCCGAGGAAAGCCTGAAACGGTTCGGGCTCGATCACGTGGACATCCTCTTATTGCCCTTCGCCGCCAACAGGGAATATGTCCTGTCCGATCCGATCTTGGAGGCCATGACGGAGCTCAAGAAGCAGGGCAAGATACGCTTCGCGGGGATCGCCACGCATAACGGCTGTGAGGAGGCCCTCAGGGCCGCCGCCGACGCCAAGGTTTACGATATGGCGATGACGGCGTACAACTTCAAGACCGGGAATAAGGAAGCCATGGACGAAGCCCTGACCTACGCGGCGAATGCGGGTTTGGGGATCGTCGCCATGAAAACGACCGCCGGGGTCGCCCGGGACAAGGATAGGGCGCAACCGCTGAATATCAGTGCCGCCTTGAAATGGGTGCTTCAGAATCAGAATATCTCGAGCATCGTTTCAGGGATGTCCTCCATTGAAGAATTGAAGAAGAACCTGGAGATGATCAAGGACCCGCGGCTTTCCGACCAGGAACTGAAAGACCTCGACCTGGCGGATATGAGGTCCGACCCCGGCTTGTACTGCCGGCAGTGCCAGGAGTGCGTTCCCCAATGCCCGAATGACCTGGACATTCCGACCCTGATGCGCAGCTATATGTACGCTTATGGATACCGGCAGGTCGAGCATGCCCGGCATACGCTCGACACCGTCGACGTATCCGGCAACCCATGCGAGAAATGCGAGGTTTGCAGGGTCACCTGCCGCTTCGGCTTCGACGTCAAGGACAGGATCCAGGATATCGTCAGGTTGAAGGATGTCCCCCTGGAATTCATAAGGGTCTAAACGGGAACCGGCCGGCCGGGGAGCGTCCGGCGCATCGGAATCTTGACACTTTCGGGAACTTGGCGTGAAATCCCCGAGGTGATCACAAGAACCCCGAAAAGCCGCTCTCGCCCTCTCCTTTCTTGTCCTGATTCCGAACGCGGGCGGCGAAGCTCGGTCATCCGGAGGAGACAAAGGACTCTCGATGCGGCGCGCCGGCAGCCCCCTCCTTTACTTTATGCCGCGTTCTTGCCATAATCGCCGGGAGACGGCCGCGCCTGCTGGACGGACCTTCCGAGGATTCGCCATCGAATCCCAAGTCCCGATCAGAAACAAGCCGGAGGATCCCTGGAGAGGCGCTGTCGTGCCGTCCCGAACCGTTTCGATGCAGCCTTGAAAGGAGGCCACGATGAACAACAGGAAGTTCGCATCCATGACGGCCGCCGCCCTGATCCTCGCGGCGGGAACCGCCCTCCATGCCCAGAACCTCGACGGATTGATGACCGTGCGTCCGGGACGCTCCCGGGCCGTGTCGTCCTCGAATCCCAACATGCTCAGCAATCGCGATAATTTCGCCCATATCATCCCCGGCAAGACCGAGGTCCTGGCCGATCTCGCGGGGCCGGGGGTCATCCGCCACATCTGGCTGACGTTCAACGAAGCGCGGCCCAACTGGCTCGAGGCCAAGGGCTCGGCGGCCCCCGACGAGATCGTCCTTCGGATGTACTGGGACGGCGCCAAGGAGCCGGCCGTCGAGGCCCCGCTCGGCGATTTCTTCGCGGCGGGCTTCGGCCGCAGGCTGGAGGTCAGCTCCCTGCCGGTGATGGTCGAGGGGGGCGACGGCTACAACTGCTATTGGCCCATGCCCTTCTTCAAGCGGGCGCTCATCACCATCACCAACGAGAGCGACAAGGAGATCCGGAGCTTCTATTATCAGGTCGACTACGACGAGGAACCGGCCCTGCCGGCCCGGACGGCCTATTTCTGCGCCCAGTACAATCGCGCCTTCCCGGAAAAGCTCGGCGAGGATTATCTCATCCTTGACGCCAAGGGTGAGGGTCAGTACGTCGGCACCACGATGTCCTCGCGCAGTCGGAGCCCCGAATGGTTCGGCGAGGGGGACATCAGGGTCTATATCGACGGGGAGACGAAGCCGTCCATCCAGGGAACGGGGACGGAAGACTACTTCCTCCTGGCCTGGGGCCTCAACGAAGCCTCCTTCCCGTATTTCGGGTGCAATTACGCGGGAATGAATTTCGGCGACGTCGGGACGGCCTACAGCCTTTACCGCTGGCATGTCGCCGATCCCATCCGGTTCTCCAGGTCCATCCGGTTCACCATCGAGCATACGGGATGGATCTCCGGCGACGAAACGGAGAGCGGGAAGATCGAGGGCCATGTGGAGCGCGAGGATGATATCGCCACCGTGGCCTTCTGGTACCAGATCGGCCAGCCCGGCCGGTTCACCGTCCTGCCGCCGCTCGCCGGTCGCCGCTTCCCGAGCCTCGATCTCGTCATCGAGGGCAGGACGCTCCTTCCGGCGGCCCGGACGACGGGCGGCGGGCTCGAGCTGCAGAAAGGATATGACTGGACGGGCGACGGACAGCTCCTCTTTCAGCCCGCGGGCGAGCGCGGCGTGCTCGAAGCGGACTTCGACGTCGAGAAGGCCGAGTACCGGGCGCTCGTCCTGCGGATGACGCGGGCGGCCGACTACGGGATCTACCGCGTCTTCCTCGACGGGAAGGAGATCACGTCGAACAAGGACATGGCCGGGGCCCTCAAGCCCGAGCCGTTCGACCTCTACCGCCCCGGCGTGGACGTCGGGGATTATTACCTGGGAAGCCAGACGCTGGCCGTGGGCAAGCACACCCTGCGCTTCGAGTGCGTCGGCCGGAATCCTCTGTCCTCGGGCACCGCGTTCGGATTGGATTCCGTGCGGCTTCGTGAGCGCTGGAACCGGAAGCGGGCGCTCCTGAAATAAGGGCGGACCTCGGCCTCGAAGGGGCCCTATCGGAGCACGGAGAAGCTCGCGATCCTGGGATTCACGAGCCTGATGAAGTCCGCGTACTTGAGCCGGACGAGCTCGGAGTGGGAGCAGGCGTTGAAGGCGATCTCCTCGTCCTCGGCGAGGAGCGCGTCGACGAGGACGTCCATCCCGTAGAGGTTCCCGAAAGGCGGCATGGCCCCGGTGTCACAGCCGGGGAACAGGTCCTTGAAATCGGCCTCATGGGCGATCTCGACGTCACGGGCGCCGACGGCCTTCTTCAGCAGGGGAATGTCCAGCTTGTGGGAAGCGGGCAGGACGGCGACGGCCATCCGGCCGTCGATCCGCAGGACGACGGTCTTGGCCATCGCTTTACCCGAGATGTGGGCCGAGGCCGCTGTCTCCTGGGCCGTGAAGGCCGTCGAATGGCGGATCGTGACATACTTTACTTTGTTCCCGTCGAGAAAGTCCTTCAGCTTTTGGATCGGCATGACCCCTCCTTGCGACCTTTGCGTTCCCTTTATCAAATTAGGTTCGGCCAGGGACGTTGTCAAGTTCCCGCGCCGGTTGCACTTTGGCTTTCCCTGGACTAGAATCCCATTTTCGGAGGTGCTCCATGAAACTGACCGACGGACGAAAACGCTTAAGCGCTCTCTCGGCCATTCTCATCTTCGGTCTCCTGGCCCTCGCGCCCGGACAGGCTGCGGGTGCCCAGGATGCGGTCCTGGCCAGAAAGTTGAAGGGCCTCGACGCCTATATGACGAAGGTCGTCAAGGACTGGAACGTGCCGGGCATCGGCGTGGCGATCGTATCCGGCGACAAGCTCGTCCTTGTCAAAGGCTACGGCTACCGGGATTATGGGAAGAAGCTCCCGTTCACGGAGTCGACCCTGTTCCAGATCGCGTCCAACACCAAGCTCTTCACCGCGGTGGCCGCGGGGATGCTCGTGGACGAGGGGAAGCTCACCTGGGACAAGCCCGTCCGCGAATCCGTCCCGGCCATCCGGTTCTACAACGATGAGCTCAACAACACGGTCACGCTCCGCGACATGCTGGCCCACCGGACCGGCATCACGCGGCACGACTCGATCTGGTACAAGTCGGACTTCACGCGCAAGGAGCTCTTCGAGAAGACCAGGTATCTCGAGCCCTCCGCCCCCATCCGCCAGACGTTCCTCTACAACAACCTGATGTACGCGGCCGTCGGCTACGTCATCGAGCTCCAATCGGGCAAGACCTGGGAGAACTTCGTCCGCGAGCGGATCTTCGCCCCGCTGGACATGACGAGCACGGTCTTCACGGTCGGCGAGATGCAGAAGCAGGCCGACCGCGCCGTGCCGTTCAACGAAAAGCGGGACAGCTTCGAGCTTTACGAGATCCCCGTCTACGCCGACCAGGGCGGCGTCGCTCCGTGCGGCGCCATCATCTCCAACATCCGGGACATGTCGCACTGGCTCACGGCCCTGATGAACGAGGGGAAGTATCAGGGGAAGCAGGTCCTCCCGGCCGACGTCCTGGCGGCGACGCTCGAGCCGGCCATCGCGCTTCCGAACACGATGGCGGAGACCATGGGCTACTGGGAGCTCCTGAACTCGGCGTACGGCATGGCGCGTGAGACGGCCTCGTACCGGGGCCATCTCCTGACGTCCCACGGCGGCGACCTTCCGGGCCTCCATTCTCAGATCTCCTTCCTGCCCAAGGAGAGGCTCGGCGTCATCGTCTTCGTCATCGGCGACCATTGCTCGCGGCTCTATGATCTCGTCAGCTGGAACCTCTATGAGCGCCTGTTGGGCCTCGACGAGACCCCCTGGAGCGCCCGGATGCTCGAGATGAGGCTGAAAGCCAAGAAGGCGGGCACCGAGGCCCGGGCCAGGGCCGGCGCGGACAAGGTCCCGAACACGATGCCGTCCCACAAGCTCTCCGACTATGCGGCCGAATACGAGCACCCGGCCTACGGCGTCCTGAACGTCGCCTTCGAAGGCTCCGGGCTCCAGGCCGACTTCCATAAGATCAAAATGCCGTTGACCCACGTCCACTACGACCGGTTCGACTCCCCGGACGACGAGGAGTACGGCAAGTTCTCCATCAACTTCCGGACGAACCCCCAGGGCGATATCGACAAGGCCGTCATGTCCCTGGACGAAGCCGAGGCCGTATTCACGCGCAAGGCCGACAAGCTCGCTCCCGAGATGCTCGCCAAGCTCGCGGGGACCTATGAAACGCCGACCAACATCAAGTTCCGGGTGGTCCTCAAGGAGGACGGGAGCCTGAATCTGGCGTTCGCGGGCCAGCCCGAAGAGCCCCTCATCCCTTACAAGGGCCTGAAGTTCCGGATCAAGGCGTTCTCGGACGTGATGTGGGAGTTCGTTCTGGAGAACGGCGAGGTCAAGGGCCTCAAGCAGACCGACCCTTCCAGCCAGGTCGTGTTCAAGAGGATCTAGGCGGCAAGGGAGCGTGCCGGGCCGGTCTCTCCCGGGATACCGCCGATGAGGAGGAGCCTATGAGATCTCAGGTTGGCGTCTGTCTTGCGCTGATCGTGTTGGGGGGGCCGCTCGCGCCGCCTGTCGGCGCCGAGGCCGGGCGGACGGAGATCCTCAAATGGCCGAACGGAAGCCGGGCGGCGGTCTCGCTGACATATGATGACGGCAGCATCAACCAGTTCCGTGTGGCCGTGCCCCTCATGAAGGAGCTCGGTTTTCCCGCGACGTTCCATATCATCACGGGCCATGTCCGGGGCTCGAAGTATCCCGGCCGGTTCATCGGCCGCCCGACGGCGGACATCATCGCCGAGACGTCGTCCGTTCCGACCGGAAAGGACAACTTCTTCGAGCGGGCCTCCGCGATCGCCCATCTCGGATTCGCGGAGGGGATCGAATGCCACGGCCTGGCCGGTGAGCTCTTCGAGGACGGGAAGGCCGGCGAAGCGTATCGCGTCATCGACGAGGGCTACGCGCGCGTCCGCTCGGGGGCGTGGGCGAAGATCACCGGGGCCGACGGGGAAGCCGGGTCGCGGGAGGTCGTCGGCTGGGATGAGCTCTCGGCGCTGTCCCGGGACGGATTCGAGATCTCGAGCCATACGGTGACGCATCCGCGGCTGGCCGTTCTCGACGAGGCCAACCTGGTTTACGAGCTCGAACAGAGCCGCGCGGAGATCCTCGACCATCTCGGCCCGGAAAACACGTTCACCGTCGAATGCCCTTACGGAACCGAGGATGAGCGGGTCATGAGCTATGCCCTGGCCCGCTACCCGGCGTCGCGCAACCGGATGCCCGAGCCCTGGCTCGAAGAGTTGAATCGGGCGAGCGACACGGATCCCCTGGCCTCGGGCAGGGAATACGTGCAGTGGCAGAGGGGGGCGCTGACGGATACGCCCTTATCCCTGATGAAGGCCTGGGTGGACACGGTCGCGTCCCGCGACAACATGTGGCTCGTGCTGGTCTTCCACGGCGTCGACGGCGTCGGCTGGGAACCGAAGACGGGCCGGGAGCTAGCCGAATATTTCGGCTATATCAAGTCCTTCGGGGACAAGGTCTGGGTCGCGACGTTCCGGGATGCGGCGAAGTATATGAGGGAACGCATGAGGTCCCGGGTCCGGACCTGCCAGAAAGGGGAAGGGTTCGAGGTCGTCTTGAGCCACGACCTGCCGGCCGGCCTCTATGACAAGCCCCTGACTCTGAGAACCGAGATCCCGGATGACTGGCCCGCGGCCGAGGTCCGGCAGGGGGACCGGGTCATCCGCGCGCCCGCGAACGGGCCCGCGGGAGGCCGCTTCGTCCTCTACGAAGCGGCCCCGAACTCCGGGCCCGTGACGCTCGCCCGCGCGGGCGCACGGGCCCTGATACCACCTCTAGAACATGATCCGGATGCCGACCCTCGCGGCGCGGGGATCGACGAAGCTGAGAGAGCTCATGCCCGTCGGTCGACGGCGTGTCCCCGGGAATCCAGTCATAGTCGATGCGCGTTCCCCAGTCATCGATCGTGTTGTCGTTCAGGACGTTGAACACGTCCAGGATGATGCCGAGCTGTATTTCCCCGCCAGCATGAACGTCTTTTCCAGGCGGAGGTCGATACCCGTGGCCATCGTGTAGTGCTCGGAGCCGCGGAGATCGACGAAGACGGTCTCACGGCCCTGGTTGAGGAGCGAAGACGGGGTCCGGTAGCTCGTCGTCCAGGCGCGGCCGGTGATGGAGTGGAAGTAGGCGTTGAAGTTGATGTCGAACGGAAGGACATAGGTCGCCTGGACCTTGATCATATGGGTCGGGTCGGACGAGCTGTGGCCTTCGCCGTTGATCCAGAAATTGGGGTCGACCGGTCGAATTCCATCCGCCCGAAATCGTCCGATTGGCCGTTGTCGATGGTCCCCGTGGCCTTGCCGTAGACATAGGAGGCGAGGAACTGCCATCTGTTCGAGAACCGCTTGTTGAACATGAACTCGATGCCCGTGTATTTCCGGTAGGGATCGAGCAGGATCCAGGGATTGTCCCGGGCAGATATTACCCAGGACGAAGTCATGGGTGTCCCCGGAGATGAGGTTGTAGACCGTCATGGGTCTTGTCGACGAAGGGGATGGCGATGTCGACCGTCTTCGTATCGGGCCGCCGCGTCATAGACCCCCATGATATTCTTCCAGCGGCGCGAGATGAAGGACGCGGAGAAGGAGGCGTCCTTGAAGAGCTCGCGCTCCAGGCTCACCGTGAACTGTTCCATATAAGGGTGTTTCGTCCCGGGGGCCAGCCGGTACGTGTTCAGGGTCCGTTCGAATTCCACCCATCCGCCCTCGAAGATATCCCACATAGGAACTGATAATAGGGCTTGAACGCCGTCGGGCTGAGACGGTCGAAGGCGTTGCTCAGCATGGCCTCGGTGAATTGGCCGTAGTGGGCCTTGAGGATGGTCGTCTTGTCCCCGAGGAGGTCGAACGTGAAGCCGAGCCGGGGGGCGATGCCGGGAGGTCTTGAAGACCGCGCCGGACACGCCGTTGACGAATCCCCAATTCTGGCTGAGGCGGACGCCCGGCGCTGATGTTCAGGCGCTTCGTCACCTGCCAGGAATCCTGGGCGAAGGCTTCGACCCGGAGATACTTGCTGTTGAGGTCGTAGCCTTCATACTGATAGGCCAGATATTCGCCGTTGGGCCCGGCGTAATAATAGCCGAGGTAATCGACATAATACGTGTGGTTCCGGCCGGTGAATCCGTACCGGCTCCGGACGCCGGAGCGCTCGACCTCGACACCGAACTTGAAATCGTGGTCGCCCTTGATGAAGTCCTCGGCGTAATGCGTCAGGCTGGCGTTGACCTGGAGGCGGGAGCGGTCGGCGAGATAATAGTGGTAGGAATTTCCCAGCAGCTTGTTCTCGTTGATGTCGAAATGGGCGCTGACGTCGCGGCCCATCTTGGGCTCGAGGTAGTAGTAACCCCAGAAGTAGGCGGCCTTGAAGTCGAAGAACGTCTTGGGGCTGAGGATGTGGGTCATGGTCAGGCTGCCGACGACCTCGGGCGACTTCTGCTCGACGGTGGATTCCGTCGATAGCTCGGCGTGGGAGAATCCGAACGGGGCGCGATTGACACCGTTGTAGGTATCGACCTCGAGGGAGAAAGTGGCATTGGTTTTCGGGGAGAGCTGGGAGCTCAATTTCGCGAAGGACCGGGGCTGATAGTAGTTGCGCGCTTCGGGGAACCCGGTGGGGAAGAACCAGGTCTCGTAATATTGGAGGCCGACGTAGAACCAGAGCTTGTCCTTGATGATCGGGCCGCCGAGGTGGCCATTGACGTCGAAGAGCTTGTTGACGGGGGAGGTGACATCGGGGAAGTCGCCCGCGTAATCCTTGTTATTCGTGGTCTGCCACAGGCCCTTGGGGAACTCGCCGGGCTTCCCCTGGAAATCCAGCTCGAAGTGGCCGGAAAGGGTGTTGCCTCCCGATTTGGTGACGAGATTGAAGATGACCCCCGTGAAGTTCCCGTACTCGGCCGGCAGGCCGAGCCCCATGATCTTGGCCTCCTCGATGATGTTGTGATCGAGGAAGACCCAGGCGGAGCCGCCCTCCGGGTCCGAGACGTTGACGCCGTCCATGGCGTAGGCGATGCCCGTGTCCTGGGCCGCGCCGTAGGCCGAATTGTCGTTGACCCCGGGGGCCAGGTTGACGATGTTCGCGGTGAACTGATTATAGGGGATGTTCCGCAGGATCTCGTTGCTCAGGGTGACCGAGGCGGATTCGGTCGACTTGACGTCGACGGTCGGCGCCTCGCCGATGACGGTGACCTCTTCGGCGACGGCCGTCTGGAGAAGTACGATCTCCACGGTCAGGCGGGTCGTTGTCGTCAGCCGGATGCTCTCCCGGACGACCGTCCGGAATCCCTGCATCTCGGCCTTGACCGTATAGGTCCCCGGCGGGAGCGCGGGGAAGCGGAACTGGCCGTTGGTGTCGGTCAGGGCCGACCTCGAGCCCATAAGGTTCGGGGACGTCAGCGTCACGGCGACCCCGGGCAGGGCCGCGCTTTCCGCATCCACGACCGACCCTTCGATGGCGCCCGTGTCCTTGGACTGGGAAAGGACGAACGGCGACAGGAAGACCAGCAGAGCCGCCGCGGCGGCAAAGGCTTTGAGTCTCATATTCCCTCCAATCGATCGATTCCGAATATATGGAACGATGACGGATCCATATCTTTGCTGACTGCGAAAACTATAAAAAAATGGATCCGCGTTGTCAACGCAAATGTTTCCAAAAATATGAATCACGGCGCCATTGAAGCGTGCGACGGCGTCGGGCCCCCGATCCTCGGATCGGAAGCCGGACGGGTTGATTGGCGGGTGCCTCCGTGGTATATATCGGCCGATGTTCGGGCGACGTTCGCCGATGGAGGGAAAATGAAAAGAACGACGGCTCTGATCGCGGCCCTGCTCCTTCTGGCCGGCCTGGCGTCTGCGCAATCGCCGAAGCCCGGTCTCAAGGTCTTCATCTCGGTGGACATGGAGGGGATCTGGGGGGTCGTCCACGGCGACCAGACCTCGTCGGAATCTCCCGAATACGGGCCGGCCCGCCGCTGGATGACGGAAGACGTCAATGCGGTCGTGGCGGGCCTCTTCGAGGCCGGCGCGACCGAGGTCGTGGTCAACGACTCCCACGGGAGCATGCGCAACATCATTCCCGACGAGATCGACCCCAGGGCCAGCCTCATCAGCGGATCTCCGAAGCCCCTCTCTATGATGCAGGGGATCGGGGAGTCCTTCCAGGCCTGTCTCTTCATCGGCTACCACGGCAAGGCCGGGACCGAGGCGTCCGTCCTCGACCATACCATCTCCGGATCGGTCGTCTATGCCATCCGGATCAACGACGTCGAGATGCCCGAGCTCGGGATGAACGCGGCCATCGCGGGGTACTTCGGCGTCCCGGTCATCATGGTCAGCGGGGACACCGCGTTCTGCGCCCAGGCGAAGGCCATGCTGGGCCCCGGGACGGCCGCGGTTCCCGTCAAGGAAGGCTTCGGCAGGTACGCGGCCCGGCTATTCCCGAGGGAGGCGGCGCGCAAAGCCCTCCGGGACGGGGCCCGGGAGGCCCTGCTCCGGCGGGCGGAGGCGAAGGTCTTCAGGATCGAGCCGCCCTGCCGCTTCGAGGTCGCGTTCCACACCAGCGGTCAGGCCGAGATGTCCATGCTCCTGCCCGGGATCGCCCGGCGGGACTCCCGCACGGCGGTCTTTTCGACGAACGATTATCTCGAGGGGTTCAAGCTGATGAGGGCCATGATCGCCCTCGGCACGGGCCGGTGAGCCCCATGAAGAAGCTCATCGCACTGGCCGTCGTCGCGGCCCTCGGATATTTCGCTTACACCCGATGGTACGATCCCCCGCGCTCGCCGGATGAGACCGAGTACCGCCGCATCGCGAAGGCCTTCGACGCGGCTCTCGGCCGCTACGGCCAGGCGAACCGGATGACGGCCGCGAGCGGCATGGACGTCACGGAGGACGTCGGTGACCTGGCCGGCACCGTTCACGGCCTCAGGCAGGAGCTCGCCGCGCTCGAAGAGCGGATCGCGGACGAAAAGCTCCTCGCGAAGGCCGGCGATCTGGGCGCGCGGATGGAGCGGTTCCTGGCCGGCAAACGATGAACGCCCCGCCGAGCGCGCGAAAAGGGCAGAGGGCTTGACAATCATCCCCATCACGGCTATGAATACGGCTTCATTCCTGAGCCGGAGGAGGCACTCATGGGCGGATTTTTCGGGATCGCATCGCGCCGGGACGCCATCGCGGACCTGTATTACGGGACCGATTACCACTCGCACCTGGGGACGAAGAGGGGAGGCCTGGCCGTCCTTCGGGAGGACGGTCTCCGGCGGGTCATCCATAATATAGAGAACGCCCAGTTCCGGTCGAAGTTCGACGACGACATCGGCCGGATGCACGCCCGCATGGGGATCGGCGTCATCAGCGACACCGACGACCAGCCGCTCCTCATCCGCTCGCACCTCGGGGATTTCGCCATCGCGACGGTCGGGACCATCAAGAACGCCGCCGACCTCGCGGGCGAAGCCTTCCGGAGCCGGCGCCTGCACTTCTCCGAAATGGGGGGCGGCGAGCTCAATCCGACCGAGCTCGTGGCCACGCTCATCAACCAGGGGGAGAGCTTCGAAGAGGGGCTCCGCATCGCCCAGGAAGCCATCGTAGGATCGTGCTCGATCCTCCTCCTCACGAAGGACGGCATCTACGCGGCGAGGGACAGGCGCGGACGGACGCCGGTCATCATCGGCCGGAACCACGAGAGCGTCGCCGTGACGATGGAGACGTGCGCCCTGCCCAATCTGGGATTCGGGACATGGAAGGACCTCGGCCCGGGGGAGATCGTCTTCGTGACGGCGGACGGGTTCGAGCGCCGGGGCGAGCCGGGCGACGTCCTCCAGATCTGCTCGTTCCTCTGGGTCTATTACGGCTATCCCGCCTCGAGCTATGAAGGGATCAACGTCGAGGCCGTGCGGAACAGGTGCGGGGCCGCCCTGGCCCGCCGCCATCCCGCGGCGATCGATTTCGTGGCCGGGATCCCGGATTCCGGCGTGGGACACGGGCTCGGCTTCGCCGCCGAGTCCGGGATCCCGTTCCGCCGCCCCTTCGTCAAGTACACGCCGACCTGGGCCCGGAGCTTCATGCCCCAGAACCAGGATGTGCGCGATCTCGTGGCCCGGATGAAGCTCATCCCCATCCGGGAGCTCATCGAGGGAATGAAGTTCCTCTTCTGCGAGGATTCCATCGTCCGCGGGACCCAGCTCAAGGACACCGTCCGGAGGCTTTACGACGTCGGGGCCCTCGAGGTCCACATGCGCCCCGCCTGCCCTCCGCTCGTTTACGGCTGCAAGTTCCTGAACTTCTCGGTGTCGCGTTCGGTCATGGACCTGGCCGCGCGCCGGGCCATCCGCGAGCTCGAGGGCCCGGATTTCGAGGATTTCGCCCGGTATACCCGCCACGGCTCGGCGGAATACGTCGCCATGGAGGAGAGCATCCGCGAGCGGCTCAACCTCACCTCGCTCAAATACCAGCGGCTCGCTGACCTGGTGGAGGCCATCGGCCTTCCCAAAGAGAAGCTTTGCACGTATTGCTGGGACGGCGAGGAACGCTGAGACCCTTGGAAATATTTCCTCCCGCTCGCTTGACAAGCGCGGGAGCGCGACCTAGATTGATATTGACCGGATAAGATGCGATCTTCCGGGACGGCCGGATCGACCCTTGGGAGGGGCCTTCCCAAGAGAGCTTCGAGGGCGCCCGCGGACGCGGGCGGAAGGTCTGCAGGGGCCTATGATGAGGCGGGCCCGACAGACACATAAGTGGAAGGCCCGGGACGGAGAAGGGGAGAGAAGGTCGTCCCGGTCTTTTTTTTTGCGCCGCGGAGCCGCATCCCCTCCAGGATCGTCCTCTTTCGGATTTTGACAAAACTATTCTGCTGCGATATACGTACATTCGATCATCACCACGATCTGGAGGCCCCTCATGTCGCATTTAGCCAGGCTTGCGGCGGCGCTCGGCGTCGCGGCGCTGTCGATGACCCTCCCGGCATCCCCCGACGTCGAAAAACCCCTGCTTCTCCAGCAACCGTCGCTGAGCGGGACGACGATCGTCTTCGCGTTCGCCGGGGACCTGTGGACCGTGCCCCGCGACGGCGGGGACGCCCGCCGGCTGACGGCGGGCGCCGGCGTCGAAGGGCATCCGTTCTTCTCTCCCGACGGGAGCTCGGTGGCCTTCACGGGCGAGTATGACGGGAACATCGACGTTTACGTCGTCCCGGCCTCGGGAGGGGTGCCCCTCCGGTTGACGCATCACCCGGACGCCGATGACGTCGCCGGCTGGACGCCGGACGGAAAGCGCGTCCTCTTCGTGTCATCGCGCTTCAGCCCCTCGCGGGTGCCTCAACTGTTCACGGTGCCCGTCGAGGGCGGGTTCCCGGAGGCGCTCCCGTTGCCGACGGCGACCCAGGCCTCCTACGCTCCCGATGGCCGCCGCCTGGCCTACGTCCCCAAAGCGCAATGGCAACGGTCCTGGAAACGGTACAGGGGCGGCCAGACGTATCCCGTCTGGGTCGTCGACCTCGCCGACCTCAAGGTCGAGAAGGTCCCGAGGGACAACTCGAACGACTTCAATCCCATGTGGGTCGGGAACAAGATCTATTTCCTGTCCGACCGTAACGGGGCGGTCGCGCTGTTCGCCTACGACCTCACCGGGAAGACCGTGGCGGAGGCCCTTACCAACGACGGCTTCGATTTCAAGTCCGCCTCGGCCGGCCCGGGCGGCATCGTCATCGAACAGCTGGGGTCCCTGCTCCTTTTCGATACGGCGACGGGCAAGGCCCGCAGGCTGGAGGTCCGGCTCGACGGGGACCTGGCCGAGGTCAGGCCGAGATTCATCAAGGTTGGGAGCCGTATCGCCGGCGCGAACATCTCGCCGAACGGGGCCCGGGCCGTTTTCGAGGCGCGCGGCGAGATCCTGACGGTCCCGGCCGAGAAGGGCGACATCCGGAACCTGACCCGGACGACCGGGGCCATGGAACGCGATCCCTCCTGGTCGCCCGACGGGCGGTCGATCGCCTACTTCTCTGAGGCCTCCGGCGAATACGCCCTGCACATCATCGACCAGGCGGGGAAGGGCCCGGCGAGGAAGATCGACCTCGGCGAGCCGCCTTCGTTCTACTATCGGCCGGTTTGGTCGCCCGACGGGAAGAAGATCGCTTACAACGACAAGCGGCTGTCCCTGTGGTACGTCGCCCTCGATCAGGGAGTTCCCGTGAAGGTCGACACGACCTTTTATTATAATCCGGTGCTCGGCTTCGATGCCGGATGGTCTCCGGACAGCCGTTGGATCGTCTACACAAAGCAGTTGAAGAGCCATCTGAACGCCGTCTGCGTCTATGCCCTCGAGGAAGCCAGGTCCTTCCAGGTCACCGACGGCATGAGCGACGCCAGGTTCCCGGCGTTTGACAAGAGCGGCAAGTATCTGTTCTTCACGGCGAGCACCGACGTCGGCCTCCTGCCGGGCTGGCTCAACATGTCCAGCCTGGACCGGCCCCTGACCCGGAGCGCCTACGTCGCCGTCCTCCGCAAGGACCTGCCTTCGCCCCTCGCGGCCGAGAGCGACGAGGAAAAGCCCAAGGAAGAGGAGAAGGCGGACAAGGCCGGACCCGGGAAGGACAGGAAGGATGCCGGCAAGCCCGAGGACAAGGCCAAGGAGCCCGAGAAGGTCATCATCGACCTCGAGGGCATCGGACAGAGGATCCTGGCCCTGCCCATCGAAGCGAAGAACTATGTCGGCTTGGCCGCGGGCAAGGAGGGGATCGTCTTCCTCCACGAGGGTCCGCCGGTCTCGAACGGTTTCGGCGTCCCCGGCCGGACGCTCCACAAGTTCGATCTGGCGACCCGGAAGCTCGACAAGTTCCTGGACGGCGTCAACAGCTTCATCCTCTCCGCGACCGGGGAGAAGGTCCTCATCAACCAGGGCGGGACGTGGTCCATCGCCGCGGCCGCCGGTCCCGTCGAGCCGGGCAAGGGCGTGCTCGGAACCCCCGAGATGGAGGTCTACGCCGAGCCGCTCGTCGAATGGAGGCAGATGTTCCATGAAGCCCTGCGCATCGAGAGGGACTTCTTCTACGATCCCGGCCTCCACGGTCTCGACCTCAAGGCGGCCGAAGCGCGATACGCTCCGTTCCTCGAAGGGATCGCCAGCCGCGGCGACCTGAACTACCTGTTCGAGGACGTGCTCGGGGAGCTCACCTGCGGCCACGTCTTCGTTTCCGGCGGGGACCAGCCGGAGGTCAAGCCCGTTCCGACGGGGCTTCTCGGCGCCGATTATGAGATCTCGGGCGGCCGCTACCGGTTCGCGGGGATCTACGACGGAGAGAACTGGAATCCGGGACTCAAGGCGCCGCTGACCCAGCCGGGCGTAAACGTCAAGGCCGGGGAATATCTCCTGGCGGTCGACGGGCGGGACGTCCCCGCCTCCGAAGAGCTCTATAAATTCTTCGTCGGGACGGCCGGGAAGCAGACGGTCCTCAAGGTGGGGCCGAGCCCCGACGGCCGGGGCGCCCGCGAGGTCACCGTCGTTCCCGTGGCGAACGAGGACCGCCTCCGGAACCTGGCCTGGATCGAGGGCAACCGGAGGAAGGTCGAAGCCCTGAGCGGCGGGAAGCTGGGCTACGTCTGGCTTCCGGACACGGCCGACGGCGGCTTCACGTCCTTCAACCGGTACTATTTTGCCCAGGTGGGCAAGGAGGGCGTGGTCGTCGACGAGCGGTTCAACAGCGGCGGCCTCATCGCCGATTACATCATCGATTATATGCGTCGCCCGCTGGCGGGGTATTTCGCGTCGCGGGAAGGCGCCGATTACATCACGCCCGTCGGCTCCATCTACGGGCCCAAGGCGATGATCATCAACGAATACGCCGGCTCGGGCGGGGACATGATGCCCTGGCTGTTCCGGGCGGCCGGGATAGGGCCTCTCGTCGGTACCCGGACCTGGGGCGGGCTCGTCGGGATGGCCGGAGCGGCCACTCTCATGGACGGCGGGTTCACCGGCGCTCCGCAGAGCGGGTTCTGGAACCCGAACGGAACGTGGGACGTCGAGAATCACGGTGTGGCTCCCGACATCGAGGTGGAGATGGATCCGGCGTCGGTCAAGGCCGGCCGTGATCCTCAGCTCGAAAAGGCGGTGGCCGTCGTCCTCGATATTCTGGCGAAGAACCCTCCTCCCAGGCACATGAAACCGGCCTATCCGGTCTATAAAAGGGGTTGGTGAGGGTCCCGGCGCTCCTCCTTGTCGGCCCGACGGGCTCGGGGAAGACCCCGCTGGGGGAACGCCTCGAACGCGAAGGACTGCGGGGACGGAGGTGCCGCCATTTCGATCTCGGCGCCCGGTTGAGGGAGCTGGCCGCGTCCGAGGATCCTCCGGGATTCGCGCCCGGCGAAATCGAGCTCATCAGGCGCGTCCTCGCCGCGGGAGCCCTTTTCGAGGACGCCGAATTCCCGGTCGTGGTGAAGATATTCCGCCGCTTCGCGGCCTCGACGGAGGCCCGGAGCGGGGACCTCATCGTCCTGAACGGATTTCCCCGCCATGCGGGGCAGGCCCGCGCCCTCGAAGGGGAGGTCGCCGTGGAGACCGTCGTCATTCTCGAAGCTTCGGCGGAGGTCGTTGCAGACAGGATCCGCCGAAATGCGGAAGGGGACAGGGGAGGCCGGGCCGACGATTCCCCGGCCGAGATCCAACGGAAACTGGAGACGTTTCGCGAGCGGACGCTTCCTCTCCTCGATCATTTTGCTTCCCGGGAGGCGCGGATCGTGCGCATCTCCGTCACGGCAACCTCGACCGCGGGAGACCACCTCGCCGCCCTGCTGGAACAGATATCGTAGGGAGCGAACGCGATATCACCCCTGTGCAAACGGGGGTTGGGGGGAACTGATGCCCCCTTTATTAAAGGGGGGGGCGAGGGAAACTGATACCCCTTTTTAAAAGGGGAGGGTGAGGGGAGATGATAACCCCCCTTTGCAAAGGGGAGGTGGGGGGAGATGATACCCGCCCTTTGCAAAAGGGGGGTTGGGGGGAGATGATACCCGCCCTTTGCAAAAGGGGGGTTGGGGGAGATGATACCCCCCTTGCAAAAGGGGGGTTGGGGGGAGATGATACCCCCCTTTGCAAAAGGGGGGTTGGGGGGATTTAAGGATGCCCTAGAGCAGCTTCCTGGCCTCCATATAGAACCTCTTTTCCCAGGCCTCGCCCATCGAGAAGGTCTTGCGGGGCAGGGCCCCGTCCAGGATGACCGTGCGGAACAGCTGTTTCTTATCCATGGCGGGAAGGTAGAATCCCCGGTTCCCCGCGTGGCTCCCCAGCTTGACGACGGCGTCGGTCCCGTGAACATAGTCGATGCCCGCGGCGCCCCCGTTCTTCAGGAAGACGTCGAGGAAGTTCTGAAGGGTTCCGACGGCCAGGTTGGAATCGGGGGCCGCGACCTCGATGACGCCGAACTCGCCGGTCCGGATGATGCCGATCCGATGCGTTCCCGAAGGCGCTCCGTCGACGGCGGCCTTCATGGCCTCGAAATCTCCCGCAGGCTCGAAGGAATAACGCCCGTGATAGAAGGCCTTCATCTCCTCGAGCGGGTAGCGCCCGGCGGCCGTGTCGAAAATGACCCGGTGGATGGGTTCAAAGCTCAGGGCGTTGTCATGGAGATTGACGAGCTCGACGAGGGCGTGCCTCAGCGGTGAGGACATGATCGCCGCCCGATCGGACGCGGCCTCCTTGGCCTTTTCCCAGATGGCCTTGGCCGTGGCCAGGGAATGGTTTCCGTCCCCCATCGCGTAAAGGAGGACGGGCGTCCCCGGCTTCAGCCCGAACCTTTCCGCGAAGGGGACCGGATCGGCCAGGGCCTCCAGGGCCCGGACGACGCCCCGTTCGAGGGCCGGTTCGCTCACCCGGCGCCCGGAGAGGCGCCCGGAATCCATCATCAATTCGAAGTCGTAGAGGAGCTCGAGGCGGTCGCGGTTCTCGCGCAGGGGCCCGATGACCGTGTCCGCGGGGTCGTCGATGAGGACCATGATGTGCGGGAGCTCGAGGGGCGCGCCTTCGCGGATACGGACGCGCGGGGGGATGCGTTCGAGGATGGTCCCTTCGGTCGCCCGGATCATGCTCGTCGAGCCCTTCCGGAAGTCGTAGTGCTCCAGGTCGAGGCAGACCATCAGTCCCTTGCGCGTCTGCGCTCCTGTCTGCCGTTCGACATAGATGAAGCCTTCGGTCTCACGGAAAAGGCCGGCGTCCCGATACTCCTTCATATGCCGGCGGATCGCCGCGATGCGCGCGTCGGGGTCCTTCTCGTTGAGATAGACCTCGGGATAGATGAGGTTCAACGCGGACGGAGCCGAGCCGGCCACCTCGGAGACCCTCTGCCAGTACTCGGGCTCCGACGTGTATTGATCGCAGGCGATGACGGCCCATTTCTCGAGGTCCGTGCCCGGCGTGGGGAGGCTGACCTCCGGGATGCCAAGGCTTATCGAATCGTACGTTCTCATGACCGTTCCTTTCAAGCGGAATGACAGGGGGATTTTATACACCATCGGGGCGCCTTTTTCAACGTCTTGTCCGCCCGGACGGCGTATGGTATAAGCAGGGCGTCCAGGAGATAACCCCATGCGCACATCGCCTTCCGCCGGTTTCGGGATCGTCTGCGGGCTGGCTGCGCTCCTCCTTTCGGCGGGCTGTCAGACCCGGGGCTCGCTGACGAGATCGAGGATGAAGAAGGTCGAAAAGGGGCTTCTCGGGGCCGTCGTCATCAAGGGGACGAAGCTTGAGCGTTCATCCATAGGCGAGCGGATGGAATTCTACAAGGTCCCGGGGATGAGCGTCGCCGTTCTTGACCGGTACGAGGTGGATTGGGCGAAGACCTACGGGTACCGCGACGTCCGGACCTACGCGCCCGTGACGCCCGATACGCTTTTTCAGGCGGGGGCTCTCGGCCAACCGGTGGCGGCGACCGCCGTTCTTTCCCTGGTCGAACGCGGGAGCCTGGACCTGGACGCCGATGCGGCGACGGCCCTGCATTCCTGGAAGCCGTCCCGTCCGGAAGCCGGGGCCGGGGAGGCCGGCGCCCTGACGCTGAGGAAGCTTCTCGCCCATGCGTCCGGCCTCCGCGGCCAGATCTTCGAAGGACGCCCCAGAAATGAGCGGATCCCCTCGCTCGCTCAGGTCCTCGACGGGACGCCCCCCGCCACGAACAGGCCCGTCCTGGAAGGGTTCCGGCCGGACGCGACCGGCGAGTCCGAATCCGGATATCTGATCGTCCAACAGGTCGCCTCCGACGCGAGCGGCAGGCCGTTCCAGGCCCTCGCCGGAGAGGCCGTTCTCGCCCCGCTGGGCATGACCGACAGCTCCTTCGAAGCGCCCCTCTCGGCCGCCCTCGAAGGACGGGCGGCTTCGGGGCATCTCCGGCAGGGGTCGGGCATCGACGGCGGCTGGCTGAACTACTGCGAATCCGCTTCCAAGGGATTGTGGACAAGCCCGCTCGACTATTCGCGGTTCCTGCTCGCCCTCGTCGCGGACGCCATGGGAGGTCCGAGAAAACTGCTGTCGCCCGCCTCGGCCAGGGCCATCCTCACGCCCCAGTTCGCGAACAGGGGCTTCGGGGTCCTCGTCGACGGGTCCGGAAACGACGTGCGCATCAGTGTCCGCGGGCGGACGTGCGGCTTTTCCTCCCTGGCCGTGTTCTATCCCGCCCGCGGCCAGGGGCTCGTCGTCATGACGAACAGCGACAACGGCGGCCTGCTCGCCGACGAGATCCTCCGGGCGGCTTCGGCGGCCTACGCGTGGCCGGACTACAAGCCGGAGGAAAGGCCGCTCTTTCGGCTCGATCCCTCGACGTACGTCCAGTACGTCGGCCGGTATGAGATCTCTCCTGACTATGCCCTCGACGTAGCCTTCGAAGACCCTTATCTCATCGTCCATCCGACGGGCCAGGCCCGGACGAAATTCTATGTGGAGAGCGAGACGATCTTCTTCTCGGTCGATCCCTTCATCCGCATCCAGTTTCGCCGCGATGACAAGGGGGTCGTCGACGGGCTCGTCCTCTGGCAGGAGGATTTCGAGCAGAAGGCCGTGAAGGTGCGATGACGACAGACGCGCTGTCGATACTGTTCAACCCGTCGGCGGGGCGGGGGATGGCTCTCGGCCGGCTGGCCCGGGTCGAATCCCGGCTCCGGGAGCACGGGGTCCGATTCGACCTCTTCGTTACCGGGAGCGAGGATGAGCTCAAGAGCCTGGCCCGGGCTCACGGCCGGACGTACCTGACGGTGGTCGCGGCCGGGGGGGATTCGACCTTTCACATCGTCGCCAACGAGCTCCTCACGACCGGGGGGCCGGCCCGCCTGGGAATGATCGGCGTCGGTTCCTCGAACGACATCGACAGGGCGTTCGACCTGGATTCGCTGGACAAGGCGTGCGCCGCGCTGAGAGCGGGGCGCACGCGCCGGATCGACGCGGGGCGCATCGTCATCGGGGGCGGGATACGGCGCTACTTCCTCGGCCAGGCCAACGTCGGGCTCGGGGCGATGGTGAACGCCTATGTGGCGGACCTCGCCCGGAGGAATTCCCGGCTCGCCGGGTGGCAGACGGCGGCCGGTGTCCTCGGGAGCCTCCGCGCCTACCGGTCGGGACGGCTCCCCGTCGCGCTCGAGGTCTCGGGCGGGGGCGCGGTCATCAGGGGACGCTTCGTTCTTGCCGTCTTCGGGAACACCCGTTATTGGGCGACCGGGAAGAAGATCGTCCCCGACGCGAAACCCGACGACGGGATCCTCGACGCGTGCCTTGTCGGAGCGTGCCCGTTCCCGCGGCTCGCCCGGATCGCCGTCCTGGCGTCGGGCGGGGACCCACGGCCGCGCGAAAGGGGTTTCGTTCCTGAAGGCGACGGCCTTCGATGTCTCGGGGCCGGTCCCGTTCGAGATCCAGACCGACGGCGAGATCCTCGGAGGCTCAGAGCATCCCGAGACATTCCATAAGGTGCGGTTCGACGTCCTTCCCGGGGCCCTGGAACTGGTCTGCTGAACGGCTCCGCCGGTCAGCGCTTCAAACTGCCGATGCCTCCCTTGACATAGGCTTCCCAGAAGGCTCGATAATGCTCCGCGCTCACCCCGATCCGCGATTTTTCATCGTCCGAGAGCGTCCTGGCGACCCTGGCGGGGGACCCCAGGATGAGCGACCCTTCCGGGTAGGTTTTTCCGGGCGGGACGAGCGAACCGGCGGCCACGACGCAATCGCGGGGGATGACGCACCCGTCGAGGAGGATGGAGCCCATGCCGATGAGGCAGTTGTCGCCGACCGTGCAGGCGTGGAGGATGGCGCCGTGGCCCACCGTGACCCCCCGGCCGAGGACGGTGGCGCGGCCGTTCTCGACATGGATGACGCAATTGTCCTGGACGTTGGAGTTCTCGCCGACGACGATGTCGGCGATGTCGGCGCGGAGGACGCAGTTGTACCAGACGCTCGCCCCGGCGGCGAGCAACACCCGGCCGACGAGCCGGGCGCCTTCGGCGACGAATGTCTCCGGGTCGAGGACCGGAGCCCTGTCCTTGAATCGTTCCATCATGACCTCCGAACCCATGCGTTGCGTCGTTGCGGCGCGGCGCCCTTCCGGGCGTCAGAAAACGAAGAGGACGAGAAGCTCGGCCGCCGCGGCCGGCCGGTCCCCGCCTTCGATCTCCACCGTATTCTCGACCGTCGCGAGCATCCGGCGGAAGCCTTTGCGTTCGACGCTCTTGAGGACGGCGCGGTTGCGGACCCGGACCCCCGTCCGGACGGGGCTGATGAAGCGGACGCGGTTCAGCCCGTAGTTGACGGCCATCTTGGTCCCCTCCCGGAAGAGGGCGCTCCCGGCGAGGAAACGGGGCAGGAGGGAGAGCAGGAGGAAGCCGTGGGCCACGGTGCCGCCGAGCGGGCCTTCTGCGGCCTTCGCGCGGTCGACGTGGATCCACTGGCGGTCCTCCGTGCATTCCGCGAAGGCGTCGACCCGTTCCTGGGTTACCGTGAGCCAGTCGGAAACGCCGATCTCCTTGCCGACGAGGGCCCTGAGCTTTCTGGGCGTCAGCCTGTCCCGGATCATGGTCCCGATATATCAGGAATCGGTCCTCAAGTAAAGCCGCGTGCGGGCCGCCGCCGGGCCCGTCGGCTTTCCAAAACCGGGACAGTCGGGTATACTGGGCCTTTCATTCCGGAAGGTCGAGGATGATGACGAAAGTAAAAGCGCTTCTGCTCGCGGCCGTCCTCGGGGCGTGGGCCCCGGTGTGGGCCGGTGATCCGGCCCTCCCTCCCGTCCCGTGGAACCGTTCCTGCGCCGACAGGGCATTCTTCATGGTATCGCTCATCGGGAATACGCTGGAGGGCGACCTTGACGGGAAGCTCGCCCTGGGAACGACCGAAAAGGTCTTCTATGTCCCCAAGGTCGACGCGGGGCCCGGTCTCAGTGTCGGCTACGGGCAGACGCGTAAGAACGGCCTCTGGATGGTCAACCTCACGCGGTCGTTCCACGACGCGTCGTTCCGCGGCACGGACAGCTCGGCGTCGTACAACGCGATCGAGTTCGGCGGCAAGGGCTATCTTTGGACGCGGGGGGCCTTCCTTCCGTATCTCCAGGTCGGGTTCGGCGTATCGTGGCTCCACGTGCGCGACGCCGCCGAGCGGGGAGGAACGGTATACGACGCCAATTATCTCGGCCTGTCCGTCAGCGGCGGCGGCGGCCTCCTCGTCCCTCTGGGCTCGCGGATGTTCCTGTCCGGCGGCGCCACCTACCGGTACTTTGCCGGGATGTACGCAAAGGGTCCGGGGCGGGGGAGGGACGTCACGAACCTCTATATCGATCGCACCGGTCCGAGACGGGACATCTTCCTGAAGGTCCCGGGGCTCCGGTTCGAGGCCGGGGTCGGCTATTTCTTCTGAGCGCCCTATTCTTTCCAGACGGGCACGCCGCGCCCCGGCGTCCAGGGGGCGCCCGCGGCCTCGAGCTCCTCGCCAAGCTTCCTGAGGTCCACCTCGATGAGCGTCCGGAACTCGTCCTGGAGCTTCGCATAGTCCGCAGCCACGATCGCGTAACCCCGCTTAGCCGTCTCCGTGACCGGGCAGGTCGTCGAAACCTGGTTCTCGACGCGATCCATGAGCGAGGGTTCGACCGGCTCTGACCGGCGCCGCTTGGTCCTGTCCCCATAGAGCCGTCGGGTCGCGTCCCTGAGCCGTTGGCGAAGGGCCTCGATCTTCTCCCCGAGTTTCGGATCGGCGTCGGGCGTCGCGAGCAGCGCCTTCTTCATGACCTCGAGGTTCCGGCCCGCTTCTTGAGCCGCCGCGCCGGCGCCCATCATGGCCCGTTGGAGCTCGCCGGCCTTTTTCTGGAACGCCAGGAGCGCCGTTTTGTCCTTTTCGGCCAGGGCCGAAAGCCCCAGGGATTCGACCATGAACGTCCGCGGCTCTCCGAGGGGGATCAGGACGCCGTCCTCGAGCTTGGCCATGGAAACGGTGAATTTTCCGGGGACGACCAGCGGGCCCTCGGGGTCCCGTTCCCACTCGTCCCATTCCTCCTTCTTCCGCTCTTCGAGCGGAACGGGGGCGACAGCCGGGTAACGAAGGTCCCAGGCGACGCGGTGGATGCCCTTGCCGGCCGGTCCCGTGATCCGGCGTACGACCGCGCCGGCCTCGTCGGTGATCGTCAGGATGAGGGCCGGCTTGTCTTCGGACTCTTCCTTCCGGAGGGCCTCCCAGCCGGGGAAGGGGACGGGTTTTCCGGACCGGGCGATTTCCTTCTCGCGCTCGCGCCGGGCTTCGGCCGAGCTCATCAGGGAGTCCTTGAGATAGTACGTGATCACGGCCCCGAAGGGCGGATTGGGAGCGAGGTAATACCCTTCGCCGAAGAAACTTTTTCCCGAAGAATCGAACGCCCGGTACGGCACGTACATCAGCGCCTTCCGGGGCGTGAACAGGACGGCTTCCCGGCTCAGGGCTTTTGCGTCCAGCGACCTGAGCGGTGAATAATCATCGAGGACGAAGAAGCCTCGCCCGAACGAGGCGCCGACGAGGTCTCCTTCGCGTTCCTGGACCTCGATGTCCCGGAACGAAATGGTCGGGACCCCGCCCGAGAGCTTCGTCCAGCTCTTGCCGCCGTCGAACGCGACGTAAATGCCGAACTCGGTACCGGCGAACAGGAGGTCCTTGTTGACGTTGTCCTGCGCGACCGACCAGACGACGGTCCGGTCCGGGAGTCCCGCGCCGATGTTGGTCCATGTCCGGCCGCGGTCGGCGCTCATGAGCAGATAAGGCTTGTAGTTGCCCGATTTATGGTCGTCCACGGCCGCGTAGACCGTGTCCCGGTCATGTTTCGACGCCTTGATCCGGTTGACGAAACAGGATCCGGGAACCCCCGGGATGTTCTCGGCCTTGCGCCATGTCGCCCCGCCGTCCTCGGTGACCTGGATGAGCCCGTCGTCTGTCCCGGCGTAGATGAGCCCTTCGACGAGGGGCGATTCCGCGAGGGCGGAGACCGTCCCGAACATCGACATCGCGCTGTGGTCCCACAGGGCGTCCACGCTCCATGTCCGGCCCATGATGCTCTGTTCGAGGCGGAAGAGGCCCCGGGTCAGGTCCGGGCTGATGCGCTTCCAGGAATTGCCCCGGTCGTCGCTCCTCCAGACGTGCTGGGACGCGTAGTAGATCCGGGAGGGAGAATGGGGGCTGATGAGGATCGGCGAGTCCCAGTTGAAGCGCAGCGGCGGGTCGCCGGGCTCCGGGCGCGGGCTGATATAGACGGTCTCCTTGCTCTTCTTGTCGAACCGGATGAGGTTCCCCTCCTGCCACTCGACATAAACGATATCGGGGTCCGTCGGGTCCACGGCGCTGGCGTAACCGTCCGCCCCGAAGGTGATGAGCCAGTCGGCGTTGGCGATGCCGTTGGCCTTGAGGGTCCGCGAGGGTCCGAGCTGGCTGCCGTTGTCCTGGGCCCCGCCGTGGACGTTGTAGAAGGGCAGGGCGTTGTCGAGGGCCAGCTTGTAGAACTGGGTCACCGGCAGGTTATCGAAGAACCTCCAGGTCCGACCGCGGTCGAAGCTCTCGTACAAGCCGCCGTCACAGCCGCTGAGGAGGTAGTCCGGGTCGCCGGCGACGAAGGCCAGGGCGTGGTTGTCGACGTGCTTGCTCCTTTCCCCGACGGGGCGCCATGTCCTTCCGCCGTCGTCGGTCACCATCTGGACCGGGTCCATCTGATAAACGCGGTCGAAGGTGTTGGGATCGGCGAAGATCTCCTGATAATAATGCGGGCCCGTCCCGCCGGAGATGTAGGAGCTCCTCTTCTCGAAGCTCTCGCCCCGGTTCGCCGACCTGTAGAAGCCCTTCTGCTCCGGCCCGGCCTCGACGGTCGCGTAGACCACACGCGGGTCCAGAGGCGAGACCGCGAGCCCGATCTTCCCGATGTCGCCCGAAGGCAGTCCGACCGCCAGCTTCCGCCACGTCAGCCCGGCGTCCTCGCTCTTGTAGATGCCGGATTCGGGTCCGCCTCCCAGGAAAGCGGCCACGGACCTCCGCCTCTGGTAGGCCGCCGCGTAGATGATGTCAGGATTCGCGGGATCGAATTCGGCGCTGGCGATGCCGGCGTCCTTGGACACTTCGAGAGAAAGCTTCCAGGTCTTCCCGCCGTCGGCGCTCTTGAACAGTCCCCGCTCGCCCCCGGACGACCAGAGGGGCCCCTCTGCGGCTACGTAGACGGTCGCCGGGTCGCGGGGGTCGACGAGGATGCGGGAGATGTGCTCGGAGGCCTTGAGCCCCATGTTCGTCCAGGTCTCGCCGCCGTTCAGGCTCTTATAGACGCCGTCGCCGTAGCCGACGTGCCGGCCGCTGACGTTCTCGCCGGTTCCCACCCAGACGATCTCGGGATCGCCGGGGGTCAGCGTTATACAACCGATGGAATAGGATCCTTGATCATCGAAGACCGGCTTCCAGGTCAAGCCGGCGTTCTCGGTCTTCCAGACGCCTCCCGACGCCGCGGCGACGTACCAGACGCGCCGGTTCCGGGGGTGGATGGCGATGTCGCTGAGGCGGCCGGATGTCAGCGCGGGACCGATGTTGCGGAACGCCAGCCCGGCAAGGACGTCGGACGATGGCGGGCCGGACTTCTCGGGCTGAACCGCGGGTCGGTCCTTTCCGGCCGCCGCGGCCGGCGCCAGGGCCCAAAGGACGATCCAGAGGCCGACGAGATACTTCTTCATGGATCCCTCCGTCGCGATATAGGACGCATTGCTTTCGGAAAGCCATAAATACGACAGAACGCCGTAAAATTCAATGGATTGATTCCGGCGCGTTCTTCCGGATACAATCGGACCGATGACGAGATCGCTCCTTCCCATCGTCGCGGCGCTGATCTTCCCGTTCGCCTTGCTCCTGTTCGTATCCGTTGTCCCGCTCGTTTCGCTCGTCCTTCTGGCGCGCGCGGCGCCGCCCGGCCCGCCCCTGCTGCTGCCGCTCTCCCCCCGTCCGTTCGCCGGACGCAGCCCCCCCTTCCTCTGACGGAGACACGTTCCACCGGCCCCCCTTGAATTCCAAGGGGGGAGGGGGATCAAGAACTCCAAGAAGCATGGTCCGTGTCTCCGCAAATGACTCTGACGGAGACACGCTCCACCGGCCCCCCTTGAATCCCCTTCCGATCCGTGTCTCCGTGACGGCTTGAGAACGCGTGCCGCTTGGATGACCGGATAGGAGGTCTGTCATGAAGTACAAAGCGCTTTTCGCCCGGGCCGCGGGCGATACGATCGAAACCGATCTCGGACCTTATCGGAAGGCCCTTGAAGAGATCCTGAGCCGTCAGACCGGACGGCTCGACGACGCTGAGGTGAAAGCCGCATCGGAGCGCCTCATCGGAGGCGCGCGGGCCGGAGGGGCGGAGCCCGGCCCTCGGGCGCCCTCGGCACCGGTGATACCGAAGGTTGCCATCGAAGCCTTCGCCCTCGTCCGGGAAGCGTCGCGCCGCGTCCTCGGGCTCGATCCGTTCGACGTCCAGATCATCGCCGGGCTCGCCATGGCCGCCGGCCGGATCGTCGAGTTGCCGACGGGGGAGGGGAAGACCCTCGCCGCGGTTTTCCCCGCCTACCTTCACGCCCTTTCGGGTCGGGGCGTCCAGGTGCTGACATTCAACGATTACCTGGCGCGGCGCGACGCCTCCTGGATGGGTCCCGTGTTCTCTTTTCTCGGCCTATCGGTCGGATGCGTCCGGGAGGGAATGCCTGCTGCCGACCGGCGCCGGGCCTATGCGAGCGACATTACGTACGCCGCCGCGCGGGAAGCGGGGTTCGATTTTCTGCGCGACAGGCTCGCTATCGTGCCCGGCGACGTCGTTCACAGGCCGTTCCACATGGCCCTCGTCGATGAGGCCGACTCCGTTCTCATCGACGAGGCGCGCGTCCCGCTCGTCATTTCGGCGAACGCGGACCCCAGCGGGCTCGACGCCGGGAGGCTGGCCGCTCTCGTCCGGACGCTCGAGCCGGGCCGGGACTACGCGACCGACGCCGAACACAGGAACGTCTCCCTGACCGACACCGGCCTGGACCGGGTCGAGGCCGCTCTCCGGACCGGGAGCCTCTATGAAGAGGCGAGCCGGGACCTGCTGACGGCCGTCCATTGCGCGCTCCACGCCGAGGCCCTGCTCCGCAGGGACGTCGATTATATCGTCCGGGAGCGGGGCGTCGAGATCGTCGATGAATTCACCGGGCGGGTCGTCGACGGACGGCACTGGCCCGACGGGCTCCAGGCGGCCGTCGAGGCCAAGGAAGGGATCTCCCGGAACGCCGGGGGGCGCATCCTCGGCTCGATCGCCCTCCAGCAGTACTTCGGCCTGTACCCCCGCCTGTGCGGAATGACGGCGACGGCGCATGCGGCCGCGCCCGAGCTCGCGGAATTCTACGGTTTGAAGGTCGTCGTGGTCCCGTCCCACGTCCCGAGCGTCCGGGAGGACCTCCCCGACGTCGTCTTCACCGACGCGGCGGCCAAGCGCGACGCCCTCGTGAGCGAGATCGGCGCGGCGCATGCGGCCGGAAGGCCCGTCCTTGTCGGCACCGCGAGCGTCAGGGAATCGGAAGGCTTGGCCGCCGGCCTGAACGCGGCGGGCATTCCCTGCGAGGTCCTCAACGCGCGGAACGACGAACTCGAAGCGGGAATCGTCGCCCGGGCCGGAAGCCGGGGCGCGGTCACCATCTCGACGAACATGGCCGGCCGCGGGACCGATATCAAGCTCGGAGGCCCCGACGAGCGGGACCGCGCCGCGATCGCCGCACTCGGGGGTCTTTATGTCATCGGCACGAACCGGCACGAGAGCCTCCGCATCGACCGCCAGCTGAAGGGGAGGGCGGGGCGACAGGGAGACCCGGGAAGCTCCCGGTTCTTCATCAGTTTCGAGGACGATATCTTCGTGCGGTACGGCCTCGACGGGATGCTGAGGAAACGCTACGGCCCGATGCGCCGGAGCGACCCCGTCGCCGGCCGCTTGGTCCGGAACGATATCGCCCACGCCCAGCGCGTCATCGAAGGCCAGAACTTCGATATCCGCCGCTCCCTGCGAAAATATTCCGCGCTGGTCGAGCGCCAGAGGATCATCGTCCAGGCGTGGCGAGACGAAGTCCTCGTGCCCGGGGAACGCAAGGCGGAGGGAGAGGAGAGGGCCGGCGGGTGGGAACCCGTCGGGATCGTTCGAAGAAAAGTCCCCGGTCTCTTCACCGGGGGAGAGGCGCGCTTCGGGAAGGGGCCCGCCCGGGAGCTCGAGCGGAGGCTGACCCTTCTAGCCGTCGACAGGGTCTGGTCGGACCATCTGGCCTGGGTGGCGGACTCCAGGGAAAGCATCCACCTCGTGGCCGTGGGAGGGAAGACGCCCCTCGAAGAATTCGTCCGGTCCGCGACGGGGGAATTCCTGAAGATCCCGCGCCGCGTCGAGGACGCCGTCCTGACCGGCTTCGGCGCGCGAATGGAGGAGGGCGGCCCTCTCGACCTGGATGCCGACGACCTCAGGGGCCCTTCGTCGACCTGGACCTACCTGGTCAACGAGGACCAGTTCGGCTGGGGGATGGAGATGATGAAGGGAGGCAACATCGGCCTGGCGGCGGGCGCAGCGCTACATGTCGGCCCTCTGTTCCTCCTGACCCTGATGGCGGACCGACTGCGGTCCGGGCGAGCAGTATAGCGCCTCATCCTTGGTCGTGAACCTCTCGACCTCGAACCGGAAGGGGAGGACCTTTTCCGAGGTCACCGCGCTGCTTCCGGTGAACATCCGGGCTTGAAAGACCTCTTTGCCGAATGCTCCCCGGCGGACAGGATGAGCCAAAGAGATTGGAAAGGAGGCTCCCTCCCACGAAGGGGGGCTCTCAGAAGACCAAGGCTTTACGCGTCCGGACGGGCCTGAAGTCGAGCCCGTCGAGCGGCTCCGAGCAGACGGCCGTCAACCCGGGGGGCGTCGCGGCATGAAGACGGTAATATTCGGGATGGCCCGTGAACCTCGAGTAGGCAAAGGTCCTTTTCCCGTCGCACAGCCCGATATTGAGGGCCAAGATTCTCGCGCGTCCGCTTTTCGAGTCACCCCGCCAGGAGGCGCAGAGAATCCGCGGGGTCCTCGCGGCCCAGGAGCCCGCGGATGAGGGCCCAGGTCTTCTGGGAGCCGATGGCACCCGACATGCCTGTTTGCAGGGAAACACCCCTCAGAAGGCCGTTGAAGACGAAGGCGTAGCGCCCGTGGACAAAGGGCTGACAATAATCCAGGGCCCCGGTCTGTCCCGGAAACGAGGCGCTCCGGGCGTGGACGACGAGGAAGCGGCTCGACGGCATGTCGCGGAACCGTTCCCTCTCCGTCCAGACCGGGGCCAGGGAATTCAGGGAACGCCATGCCCCGTACGGAGCCGGTTCCGGAAGGCCAGCCGATGGCCTGCCGGCTCCCGGGCCCCCGGCTGCCGCGGCCATATCGGCGAATCTTTCGAGCCAGGGCGCGGGGTGGAAGGACGCCCGATTGACGAGAAGAAAGCGGCACATCTTTGTTCTCCTATGCTCCGGGCTGGTGGGCGATCCGGCCCATGGTCCGAGGCAAGTTTCCTCTGTTTCTATAATATACGGAGGGAGGAATCGGACGACATCCCCGGATGCCGGGCAGGCAGGATACCCCGGTGCTGAAGCGCTGGAGAATGAAGCGCGGCCGGAGCGCACGCGGACGCCGATCATCAAGCCTCGTCCCGTGATCTCGGTAGCCGTCCGAGGCAGGCCGTGCGGAGGCTCGAGACGAAAAAGGCGCCCATGTCGCGGATGTGGGCCAGGAGGGCTTCGTCGATCAGCCGGAGGGACGCCAGGACCCCGGCGGCGGCGAGGGGATTGCCGCCGAAGGTCGAAGTATGGAGCCCTCGGGCGTTCCGCCCGGCGGACGATGACGAGCGTCGCCCCGATAGGGATGCCGCCCGCCAACCCCTTGCCCAGAGTGAGGATGTCATAGGTCAGGCCTTCGGGGGTGGATGCCAAGAACGTGCCCGTTCGCCCCATGCCGGTCTGGATCTCGTCGATGATGAAAGCGCGCCCCGGGCCGCGCACAGCCCGGCCGCCCTTTTCAGGTAGTCCGCGGGGCGGGACGGACACGCTCGCTGGAGGCGAGACAAGGCGGCCGCGGGTCGTCGAGCGCGGATTCCAGGGCCGGGGTCGTCGAAGGGGACCTCGACGAAATCCCAGAGCAGGGGCTCGAAGGCGGCTCTGAACTTGGGTCCGTCGGTCGCCGAGAGGTACTCAGAGTCTTGCCGTGGTATCCCGCTCGACAGCGCAGGAACCGTTTCCGCCCCGTGGCGAGCACGGCGAACTTCAGGGCCGCCTCGTTGGCTTCATGCCGGAGTTCGAGAACTGGACCCGGCTCAACCCGCCGCCGCAACGCGTCAGGAGGACGTGGGCCGCTTCGGCCCGGGCATCATTGGCGAAACTGCCGTGGAGGGTTGTCAGCCGGTCGAGCTGCGGCACCGAGAGCTGTCATCGATCCCCGGGTGCCGGTGGCCGAAGATACTGACGCCGTAATTCGTCATCAGGTCCAGATACATCCTTCCGGCGGCGTCCTTGAGCCAGACGCCTTCACCCTCGGTCAGGACCAGCCCCCGGTTGACGTAGGTCCCGACGAGGGCGGCTTTGTGCAGGGCCATAATATCGTTCATGTCAGCGGATGACCGTTCCCTTTCCCTCGAGGGCGTTTCGGACGGGACAGGGGATCCGGCCGTCGCCGAAATGGACGACCTCGACACCGGCCTCGAGCGCCCTCTTCGCCCCGAGCAGCTTCTTTTTCATCCGGCCGCGCGCGAATGGCATGAAGTCGTCGAGGCGGGACCGGTCAACGACCCGGATGAGCGTCCCGGGATCGTCGGGGTCGCTCAGAAGCCCCGGCGCCTCGAAGAGGTAAACGATCCTTTTTATCCCCAGCTCGCCGGCCATCACCGCTGCCGCCCAATCGTTGTCCGTATTGACGATCTCATGCCCCTCGCTAAGGGCCGGGGCGCAGACCACCGGCAGATATCCGCTGCCCAGAAGGAGCCGGATGAGACCGGTGTTGGTCCGCTCGACGCGGCCGGTCCGGTTGTCTTGCAGAAGCAGGGTCCTGCCGTTCTCGCGGACCAGGAGGTCCTTCTTGGCCTTGGCCTCCCAGAGACGGCCGTCGACGCCGGTGAGGCCGACGGCGTTGAGTCCGTGCCCCTGCAGCGTCGCGACGATCGTCTTATTGGCCAGTCCGGCGTAAGCCATTAGGAAGATGTCCATCGCCGGTCCGTCGGTATAAACGCTGGGAATACCTGAGGGCGAAAGGACCGTCCGGACCGGGACCGACAAGCGGGCGGAGATCTCGTCCCGGAGGGCGTTCGCCCCGTGGACGACGATGAACTTCTCCGTGCCCGCGAAACCGGCCAGATGCGCCCGATGGCGGCCCAATCGATGCCCGGGCCTCCGCCCGCCTTGAGCAGGATCACGTCCAGACTCCCCGAAGGACGATCACGCGCCGTACCTCCGATGGAATTCCGCGACATCGGCCTCGGTCGTCCGGCCCGAGACGAGGCTCTTGATGATCAGGGTCCTCCGGTTGCCGATGACGGCTGGAGGGAGGGGCTCGTACTTGTGAGGGCCGAACTTCAGGACGGCGTTGAGATGGATACCTGCCTTGTGGGCGAAACCGTTGGCGGGATTCGTGATCAGGTGCGGGGGCATGTCGATGCCGCAGAGCCGGGCGACGTAGACCTCCGCCTCCGTGAGGACGCTGAGGTCGTAGCTTCCGGACGAGGTCCGGGTCGAGGATGTAGAGGTTGACGAGGAGCGTGCTCAGGGGGGTGATCCCCGTCCTCTCGCCGATCCCCAGGAGCGACGCGCTGACCCAGTTGGCCCCCGCCCGGAGGGCGGCGACCGCGTTTCCGACGGCGTGACCCAGGTCGTTGTGGAAATGAACCTCGATGTCCGTGAACGTACGGTCACGAAGCTTCCGGATCCGGCTCTCGACCTCCCAGCCCATAACCCGGCCCAGGGTATCGGCGACGGCGATCCTCGCCGCCCCCGACCGCTCGGCCAGACCGTGGATGTCCCGAACGGAACCGGCGGACTGACCGAAGAAATCCTCGATGCCGACCCGTGTCTCGAGGCCCAGGCATCGGGCGGTCTCTAGATTGCGGGCCAGCCGCTCCAGGTAGGCGTCCCGGCTCAATCCCATTCCCGCCAGCCGCTCGCCGTCGGCGGTGCACAGGATATTGACGCCGTCCGCGCCGCACGCGGCCGCCCGCTCGACGTCGAGGGGATGGTTCCGGATGTGGCAGAGGACGCGGACGGGGCGGCCATTCCGGGGCCCGATGATGTCCGTGATCATCTTCCGGATCTCGGGTTGGGCCGGATTGGCCATCTCGACGTAATCGACGCCGATCCGGGCGAGCCGCCGGAAGATGCCTTTTTGGTCCTCGATGGAAAAACCGGCCCCCGAGAACTGGAATCCCTCGCGGAGCGTGGTATCGATGACGCCCTTGAAATGCCTCTGGATCTCTTCTTTTTCGTGCATGGTCAAACCGGATGAAGTCCGGGGAATTCCAGGCCCGTGGTCTCGGGCCAGCCGTGCATGAGGTTCATGCATTGGACGCCGTTCCCCGAAGTCCCCTTGACGAGATTGTCGACCGCGCCCAGGATGACCAGGCGTCCGGTCCTCTCCTCCTTCTCGAAGCCGATCTCGCAGAAGTTCGTGCCCTGCAGGATCTTGGGCTCGGGATAGCGGTAGAGCCCCCGGGTTTGCTTGACGATGCGGACGAACGGCTTGTCCCGGTATTCCTCCCGGACGGCCTGCCAGATGTCGCGCTCGCCGAGCGACGGATCGGAGAGGCGGGCGTGGATCGTCACCAGGATCCCCCGGACCATCTCGACCGCCGTGGCGGATATGGCGACGGCGATCCCGGGGTCGAAGGCCCCGAGGGCCTGTTCGACCTCCGCCGCGTGGCGATGTCCCGTCGGCTTGTAGGAGCGGACGGCGCCGGCGCGCTCGGGATGGTGCGAAGCCTCCGACGGCGACCGGCCGGCCTGCGAACTTCCCATCTTCGCATCGATGATGATCTCCCGTCCGCGGATGAGGCCGCGCCGGATGAACGGCAAGAGGCTCAGGATAGACGCGATGGCCTCGCATCCGGGACCGGCGACCAGCCGAGCCTCCCGGATCCGGTCGGCATAAAGCTCCGGGATCCCGGGCGTAAAATCGGGAAGGAGACCGGGGGCCGCGTGTTCCGTGCCATACCACGTTCTCCAGGCTTCGGGGTCGCGCAGGCGGAAATCGGCGCCGAGGTCGATGATCTTCCCGGCCAGGGGGAGCCAGCTCTCCATGGTCCGCATCGATGCGCCGTTCGGGACCGCCACGAAGAGGAGGTCGCAGGGCTCGAGTTCGGAGGGGGGAACGAAGGTCAGGGACGTCAGCCCGCGGAGGTTGGGGTGGACGAGAGCGACGCCACGGCCCGCGTTCGCTGTGCTCGTCGCCTGTTTGATAAGGACGTGCGGGTGGCCGTGGAGGAGGCGGAGGAGCTCGCCTCCCGCGTATCCGGAAGCGCCGACGACGGAAACCGAGATCCGTGCGCTCGACATTCAGGCCTCCCGGGCCTTTTTCAAGCAGTGGTCGATGATCTCTCCCGCGATGTTGACGCCAGTCGGCGCTTCGGAATTGCGGAATTCCATCGTGTGGTTGACCTCGTTGACCAGGAACCCTTCTCCGGATTCGAACAGGTCGATGGCCAGGATCCCTCCGCCGACGGCCTCGGCGGCCCGGCCGCAGATGTCCTTCAACCCGGGGGTGAGAGCGTAGCTGGCGGCGACGCCTCCCCGGGCGGTGTTGGTGATCCAGTGCGCCGATTCCCGGGTGATGGCGCAGAGGGTCTCGCCGTCAGCGACGAAGGCCCGGATGTCGCGTCCCGGCTTCCGGACGTATTCCTGGATATAGAGCGCCTTGACCTGCGGCGTGCCGAGGACGTCCTTGTGCTCGATGACCGCCTCGAGGGCGTCCCCGTCATTGACTTTGGCCAGGAGCCGGCCCCAGGAGCCGAGCGGGGGTTTGATCACGACGGGGAACCCTCCCAGGGCCCGAACGGCGGCGAGCGCCTCCTCACGGCCGAAGGCCATGGCGAACCGGGGAACGGGCACGCCGCTCTTCGCGAGGAGCAGGGAGGTGACGAACTTGTCCTCGCAGGCCCGGGCGACCGACGGCGGATTGATGACGGGGATCCCGAGGGATTCCAGGAAAGCGGCGGCGTAGTCGCCCTTGACCGTGGAGACCGACCGCTCCAGGGCGGCGTCGAATTCGGCCCGGAACGTCTCGCGGTCCAGGACCTCCGCTCTGATATCGATGAGCGTTACCGGGACCTCCCGGCGCGCCGCCTCCTCCAGGAGACGCTTCTCCTCCTGACGGATCGTCGAATGGAGGATCGCCAGCCTCGTCTTGGTCATTCTCCCCAATCCTCCTCGACGCGGGGCGCCTCGCGGAACTCGGGGAGGCCGTCCGCCAGACGGGCGACGACCAGCATCGACTGGCATTCGGGGCATGGCACGACCTCCGTGGCCATGAGCGGGCCGCGGGTGGGGACGGTCGCGCCGCAGACCGGGCAGGTCCCGGCCGCGGCGGCTTCGGGATTCGGCGTGGACATCGGTGATCTCCTTCGCTGGGATTATCGATCGTGAACGCCCCTATTCTGCCCATCCAGGGCCGAGTGTCAATTTTATACAAGATATTTACAAAAATGAATCAATCTGTTAAATATTGAACATGATCACCGTCCCGGCAGCCGTCGAGAGGCTCGTCCGCGATACGCCGTACCTCGAGGAGGCCCTCGGCCTGGGGGTCCTCAACCTCTCCGCGCTCGGCCGCCTGATCCGCCCGGACGTCGCCAAGGCGGTCATGAAGGACGTCCGGGACGGCGCCATCGTCGTCGCCCTCAACCGCCTCTCGCGCCGGATGGGCCGGCGGGCGAAGCGGACACAGAGCGTCTTCCGGACGGCTCCCGAGCTCATCGTCCGCTCGAACCTGTTCGAGATGACGTTCCGGCGCTCCGAAACCCTCCCGCAGAAGCAGAAACACCTCATGGAGAAGACGTCCCGGGCGCGGAACGCCTTCATGACGTTCACCCAGGGCGTCAACGAAACGACGTTCATCGCCGGACGGGAACTCGAAGCGGTCCTGTCGGCGTCCCTGAAGGGGGAAAAGCTGATCTCGAGGATCGGGAAGCTGTCGTCGGTGACGATCCTCCTACCACACGGGACGGCCATCGTCCCCGGCGTTTACAGCTACGTCCTCAAGGCCCTGGCCTGGGAGGGGATCAATGTCGTCGAGGTCGTCTCGACGCTCAACGAGCTGACGATCGTCCTCGAGGACAAGAGCGTCGACCGGGCGTTCGCCGTGATCAAGCGGCTGTTCTGAGGCTCCGTCCCGGCGGTCCGAAAGGACGGGGGCAGGCGCGGGCCTACTCGCCGGCGACGAGGACGAGACGGACCGGGCGCTCCTTGTCCTCTCGCTTCACGGTCAGGGTCACGGCGTCCCCGATGCGCCTTTCCTCGAGGGCCGTATAGAGATCGTCGTACGATGTCACTTTAGCGCCGTCCACGGCGACGACGACGTCGCCGAGGAACAGGCGGCCGTAACGGTCGCGCCGGAGCCCTTCGAGCCCCGCCCGGGCGGCCCCGCTCCCGCGGGGCACTTCGAGGATGGCGACGCCTTCGACCCCCGCGCGCCGGGCGTAGGGATCGCTCATCAGCGAAACGCCCAGGCCCGGATGGACGACCTTCCCGTTCCGGATGATCTCCGGGACGATCTTCCGGATGGTGTCCACCGGGACGGCGAATCCGATCCCGCTCGAGGCCCCTGACGGCGAGATGATCAGGGTGTTCATCCCGATAAGACTGCCGGAGGAGTCGAGGAGCGGGCCGCCCGAGTTCCCGGGATTGATGGAGGCGTCGGTCTGGATCATGTCGCGGATGGTGACCCCGCCCGCCCCGGGCATGCTCCGTCCCAGGGCGCTGACGATCCCGGTCGTGACCGTGTGGTCGAAGCCGAAGGGGTTGCCGATGGCGATGACCTTTTGTCCGACCTGAAGGTCCCGGGAGACGCCGGGGGAGACGGGAAAGAGCCCCGCGAGGTCCCCTTCGACCCTGAGGACCGCGATGTCCTTGTTGGGCTCGCGGCCGACGAGCCGGGCCCGCCTCTGCTCGCCGCCCGGCAGGGCGACGTTGAAGATGTCGCCGTCCTCGATGACGTGGAAGTTCGTGACGATGTGACCCCTGTCGTCCCAGACGAAGCCGGAGCCGCTGCCCCGGGGCACGGCCTCCTCGTTCGAGAAGAAAGAGTCCCGGACCAGCTGGATGTTGGTCACGAACACGACGGAATTCTTGGTCCTCCGGACGACCTCGATGGTGTTGCTCTCGTCCTCGAGGAGCCGCGGCTGTTGGCCCCGGGCGGGGACGGCCCAGAGCAGGGCGGCCAGCCCCGATAGCATGACCAGGTTCCGACGTAACGCTCTCATGTCTCAGGCTCCTCTCGTCGATGATACGAACCGAAAAGAATGTATCCGAACGACCGGGGGATCACAAGCCTTGCGGCCGCCGCACGGGCGGCCTCAGCCCCGGCCGACGGGCCGGGCGAGCGAACACGCCCAGCGATAAAATTCCGATGCGGCCCGGACCAGCTCCTCGGCCTCCTTCGCGGTAAGGTTCCGCCGCTCGTATTGGACGAGGTTCTTCTTCCCGATGACCCGCCGAAGAAGGGCGGCCTGGGCGGAGGCCTCGGGGAGGGGGATCGAGGCGACGAGCTCGCAGATGTCGAGGTCGTCCTGGGAGACCGACCGAAGCCCCTTGAAATAGACGCACAGGGCGTCGGCCGAGGAGACCGAGCACTGGAGGGCCAGGGTGCCGGCGGCGTTGGGACGCTTCGCGGCGAACGCCGAGAGCATGGCCCCATGATTGTCCTCGGCCTTGTTGAAATAGTCGATGGCGGCGCTGCGGTCCACCTGGCGTGTCCTGACCTTCATGACGGCACCTCACAGGAACTCGATGGGGTCCTTCCCGAACAGCGTCCGATAGGCCTTCATCAGCGTCGCGACCGGCGGCTCGTTCCGCCGGAGCTTCCTTCGGAAACCGGCTTCCGTCTTGATGTAGGCGTCGACATGGAACCCGAATTCCCCGAAGAACTCTGCGGCGATCGTTTCGCGGAAGGCCTTCTCGAGGCGGGTCTTGCTCCGGGCGTCGCGGGCGACGACGGCCACGTCGCAATCGCTGGATTCCCGGGTCCTTCCCGCGGCCAGGCTTCCGTAGAGAACGGCGGAGACGACCGCCGGCCTCAGCCGGAGATCCGCGATCCGTTTCTCCAGGAAGGCCCCGACGTCCTCGCGGACCCCGTTCTCTCGGGCGAATAGAGGCCGGAGGATATCCCGGACCAGACGGGCCCGGCCGTTCAGCCGGTAAAGATGCTGTCGTCCCACGATCTCGCGCGCGAGGACGCGGGCGTCGAGGAGGGAGCGGAGGGCCGCGTGGGCGGCGGGAGGGGACAGAACGGTCAGCCGGGCGACCTCCCTTCCGGAGGCGAGAAAATCATCCGTCCTCAGGGCGAAGAGGCGGACGACGCGGACCTTCGGCCGTCCGTCAAGAACCTCGTCGAGGATCGTTTCCAGAGCCATGATGCTGTTAATGGTTCGTTACAGGTGTCAATATTAATTAACAACGCCCCCCCTGTCAAGGCGTGCCCCGTCCGGGCGCGCCCGTTCCAATATTTTGTATCGGGCGTAAACAACACCCCGCCCGTTTACAACTTTCGGCATCCCCGGCGCGGCCCTTCTCCCTGGGGCGATGGCACGTCTTTTGCATGAGAGGAAGCGCATCATCTAGCAGTCTGATCGGATATAGGAGGCAGTTATGTTCAAACGATCGTTCGTTCTGGTCCTGATCCTGGCCGCTCTGGCGTCGGCGGGGTGGGCGCAGCTCGCCCAGACCGGCTCCATCGTCGGCAAGGTCAGGGACGCGCAGGGAGCGGCGCTGCCGGGCGTCGAGGTCGGCCTCAGATCGCCCGCCATCATCGTCTCCCGGATGTCGACGATCACGAACGAGAGCGGCGCCTACAGGTTCCCGTCGCTTGCGCCGGGGCTCTACGAGCTGACGTTCAGCCTCGCCGGGTTCAATACACTGGTCCGGAAGGACATCAAGATCAGCGTGGGCCAGACGTCCTCGATCGACGCGAGCCTGGACCTCAAGACCCTCGAGGAACAGGTCACCGTCGTCGGGCAGGCGCCCACGGTGGACCTCAGATCGACGACCAAGAACGTCAACCTCGAGACCGCGTTCCTGAGCTCGATCCCGGCCGTCCGCGATCTGGCCACGTTCGTCAACATGACCCCCGGGTTCACGTCGGACACGTCCCACGGGAGCTCGGTCCGGGACAACACCTACAATCTCGACGGGGTCAATCTCGGCGATCCGACCGTCGGGACGCAGGCCGTCTTCTTCGGGCTCGACCTGATGGAGGAGATCTCCGTCCAGTCCGGCGGCCTTTCGGCCGAGTACGGGGGCGTCCGGGGCGCCATGATCAACGTCGTCAGCAAATCCGGAGGGAACGCGTTCAGCGGCGCGGCGTCCTTCTATTTCAGGAACGAGAAGTTCCAGTCGAAGAACACCAAGGGCACGCCCCTCGAGGGGCGCTTCAGCGGGTTCAAGTACGAAATGGAGCCGATCTTCGATCTCGGCGGGCCCATCATCAAGGACAAGCTCTGGTTCTTCATGAACCTCAGCTTTTCCAAGAACGAAACGTACGTGGACGGCTTCCCTTACAACAAGCCGGCCAATACGCCCGTGGACAGCTACATGCCCTATCCCTATATCAAGTTCAGCTTCCAGCCGGACCAGGGGAACAAGTTCGTCCTCTCCTACAACTATTCCGACATCAAGTATTCCAACCGTTTCGCCGACAGGTTCCAGACCGAGGACACGACCCTCAGGCAGGTCACGCCGACCCACGTCTTCAACTTCCAATGGACGCGGTTCTTTTCGAGCGACTTCTTCGCCAACCTGCGGGTCGGTTACGTCAAGTCCGACTTCAACATGCTGGCCAAGACCGCGCTTCCGAATCTCTACGAGGTGACGACCGGGAACTTCTCGGGAAGCTACGGCAACGACGACCTCAACAAGAGGGACCGGCTTCAGATCAACGTCGACGGGACCCGCTTCATGGACGGGCTGGCCGGCTCCCACGAGCTGAAGTTCGGCGGGGAGTTCATGTACTCCTGGAGCTATTGGGGACTGCACTGGAAGACCGATCCGAGGAACGGCATGTCCTTCATCAATACGTGGGGCGGCGAGCCTTGGTACGGGACCTATTACGCCGACCTCGACAAGCACGAGAACACGATGAACATGGCCGCCTTCGTGAACGATTCCTGGACGGTCAATAACCGCCTCACCCTCAACCTGGGCCTGCGATTCGAGCATCAACGCGGCATCATCCCCCCACAGAACCAGGGCGAGGGGGAGCAGAGCCTCTACGGCTATACCTATAACAGAAGCGTGACGGAACGGCTGACGCCCTTGAAATGGACCACCCTCGCCCCGCGGTTGGGCGGGGTCTTCGACATCACGGGGGACGGCAAAACCCTGCTCAAGGCCAGCTTCTCCCGTTATTATGCGGCCAACATCACCCAGTGGTTCTCTTACCTCAATCCCAATGATTTCGTCATCGCGCTGGATTCCCTCAATCCCGACTGGTCCAGGGCGGATTCGCCGTTCTACCTGTACGTTCCCGGAAGCAACCAGGCCGGGTACGGCGAGCACAAGCTGAAGAACCCGTACATCGACGAGCTGACGGTCGGCATCGAGAGGGAGGTCCTCGCCAACTTCTCGATGGGCGTCCGCTATATCAAGAAATGGGACCGGGACCTGATCGAGGACGCGAACGGCAACATGCTGGACATGGACGCGCTGATGGACCGGGGCGAGCTCGTCTGGAAGAACTGGGAGGCCGTCACCGTGACGGACCCCTATGACGGGAGCACGCAGACGTTCTACAACCAGACGGCTTTTCCGGCCGCCAAGTATTACACCGTCAATCCGCCCGGCGCCGACCGGAATTACGACGGCCTCGAGGTCACGATGAACAAGAGGTTCAGCGGAAAATGGGGCCTGTCCGTCTCCTATACCTACCAGAATTCCCGGGGGCTGATCGGGACGGATTTCAACGACAGCTATGGCGCCCGGGGATATTTCGACGATCCCAACGTGCATACGAACGCCTACGGGCGGATGGACCTCGAGCGGCGGCATCAATTCAAGGTCCAGGGCATGGTCAAGGGGCCCTGGGAGATCATGGGCAGCTGCTATTACCGTTATCTGTCAGGACAGCGTTATACGAGGCAGATCAACAGCACGGACCTCGGGCTCGAACTCAACCAGGGCGACGTGACGATCTTCGCCGAAAAGCGCGGGTCCTTCGGCCTGCCGGCCTACAACGTCCTCGACCTCCGGCTGGAAAAGACGGTCCGCTTCAGGAAGCTGGCCTTGAGCGTGTTCGTCGACGGATTCAACGTGTTCAACGCGAACAAGGCGACCGAAGTGGAAAAGCTGTCGAGCAATCCGAGCCGGACGTTCGGCGAGATGGTCTCCATACAGAATCCCCGCATCTTCAGGCTCGGAGCGAAGTTCGAATTCTGATCTGCGTCTTATCGTTCCTTTTTTCGAGGGAGGGGAGGCCGCGGCGGCCGCCTCTCCCTCGTCCTCCATTCCGCCCTGCCCTCGAACGCCGCCCTTTTTTCGTTCCAGGACCCGCGCGCAGGCCGGTCGGATTGACTTTGGGCACGGGGCGCGTTACGATGAGCGCAGAAGCGCATGTCATCATAGGAAGGATAGGGTGAGTCTCATGAGGAACGATCGCTCCCGTCTCGCGGCATGGGCCCTGGTCGTGGCCGTTCTGTTCTGCGTCCGGAGCCTGCCCGGCCCGGTCCAGGGCACGGTCAAGGGCCTCATCAAGGACAAGAAGGGGAATCCCATAGAGGGCGCCAAGGTCACGGTCGTATCCATCCAATATTCCGCCGTCAGGTACACGCTCAAGACGAATGCCAAGGGGGAATATATCCAGATCGGCCTCCAGCCCGATTACTACCAGATCAAGGCCGAAAAGGACGGCTTCCTCCCGGCGTTCACGGAGAAACACGTCGGCATCCAGGAGATCGTCGAGGTCGTCCTGGAGCTCGAGGAGGGCAAGTACTTCACCGGCGAGTCCCCGGGGGACAAGGACTTCAAGCTGGGCAACGAGCTGTTCCTGGCCGGGAAGTACGCGGAGGCCGCGGAGGCCTACAAGGCCGCCATCGGCAAGGAGCCCGGAGAGCCCGTCTACCACGGCAATCTTGGATCGAGCTACCTGAAGCTGGGGAATGGCGACGAAGCCCTGGCCGCCTTCAAGAAGATGCTCGAGGTCCAGCCGGAAAGTTACAGCGCGAACAAGAACATCGGGGAGATCCTCGGGGCCGAGAAGAAATATGAAGAGGCCCTCCCATACTTCCAGAAGGCCTCGGAGCTGAGCACCTCCGATCCGGACGCCTTCTATAACCTTGGCGCCTGCCTCGTCAACCTCCAGGACTTCGAGAAGGCGGCGGCCGCCTTCACCAAGGCGAAGGAGCTGAAGCCGGACCTCGCCCCGGCCTATTATCAGCTGGGGATGATCAACGTCAACCAGAACAAGAAACCCGAAGCCATACAGAACCTGGAAAAATTCGTCGAGCTCGCGCCCGACGACCCGAACGCCGCCGTGGCCAAGCAGATCCTGGCGTTCCTGAAATCGCAATAGGCCCGCAAGCGGCGACAAGGAGAGGACCATGACCGGACGAGGACGGAATGCGGTATTGTCGGCGTTGATCGTCGGAGGGGCGGTCCTGTCCGCCGGTCCGCTCCCGGGAAGCGCGGCCCGGGGCGCCGGCGCCCCCGTGCTCCAGGAAGCGAAGAAGCCGGGCAAGCCCCCGGCCCTTTCCGAGAAATTCCGGAAGTGGCTCGACGAGGAGGTCGTCTACATCATCTCCGAGAACGAACGGGACGTTTTCCGCAGTCTGAGAACCGACGCCGAGCGCGAGAATTTCATCAAGATGTTCTGGAAGCGGCGCGACCCGACGCCCGAGACGCCGGTCAACGAATTCCGGGAGGAGCACTACCGGAGGATCGCCTTCGCCAACGACACCTATTTCGAGGGCAAGGCGGGCTGGCGGTCGGACCGGGGCAGGGTCTATATCATGTTCGGCCCGCCGGACTTCTTCGAAACGAACCCCGGCGGGGGCAGGGGATTCCTTTTCGGGGCCCAGGCGCCCACCGCCGAATTCCCGTCCGAGGTCTGGACATATCAGGAGATCCCCGGGCTCAAGCTCCAGGAGAGCCGCGTCGACTTCACGTTCGTTAACTATTACGCCGCGGGCTCCTACCAGCTGACGGACAACCCGGCCCTCGCCAACGCGCTCAGGAACGTTTCGCTCCCGGCGCGATATGCCGGATATAACGATTACCCGGACCAGGTCAAGTCCCCGACCGTGATAGCCCAGATGTCCCAGAACGCGTACAAACAGCCGCTCCAGCAGCTTGCGATGATGGCCGAGCTGACCAAGTCGAGGGGAGAGGTCCTGGAGGAGCTGGAACGGAGCTCCCGGCAAAGGAAGCTCAAAGGCATCGTCGAATCCAAGGCCTCGGTGAGCGCCCTGGCCATCGCTTCGAAGCAGAGCTTTTTCAGCGGCCCGGGGGGGCTGACATACGTGCCCATGGTCCTCGAGGTCGCGGCCAGGGAGGTGGAGTTCCGTCCGGCCAAGGATCGATATCAGGGCCTCGTGAACTTCTATATCGAAGTGAAGGACGCGGACGGCCCCGTCTTCCAGAAGAGCGACCGGTTGGAGATGAGCCTCAAGGAGGACAGCTACCGGCGGCGGATCGGGGAGAACTATCAGTATCTCCAGGGCGCGAGCCTGAAGCCCGGCAGATACTTCCTGCATCTCGTCGTCTGGGACGAGCTGAGCGGCAAGGTCGGCTATGCGGACAAATGGATCGACGTGCCGGACATGGCGTCCGGGGAATTCGGCGCGAGCGAGATCATTCTGGCCCGTGACATCCGGAGGATGGGGGAGAAGCCTGCGGATGTCCTCATCGACACGAAGGACCTGCCGGCGATGAGGACGCTCCGGACGACGGACCTCAAGGTCCCCGACAAGATGAACATGAGCCGGGCCCGGGGAGGCCCCTACACCTTCGGGGATCTGGACATCAGCCCCGCCACGGGCGCCATCTATTCCAAGGGCGACGATCTGACGTATTTTTATCAGATCTACAATGCGACCTTCGACGAGGCCCTCGGCGTCGCCCGACTCCGGATCGAGGAACGGATCCTCAAGGGCGGCGAGACCGCGGCCGAGATCAGCGATTCCGGCGACTTTCAGGTTCCCCTTGCCCGCAAGTCCGAGCAGGGGATCAACCGGGGCAACCGGTTCCGCCTGCCGGAACTGGCTTCGGGGAACTACGAGCTCGTCGTCCGGATGAGGGACATCTTCTCGGGGAAAACCTCGGAGAAAAGGGTCGCCTTCGAAGTAAAGTGAATCCAGAAAAACGAATCGCATTCAAATAATTGGATATCCTCTTGGCCTGAAGCCGTCCTTCCAAATATGTATTTCTTTTATTATCATTGACTTAAGGTGCTTCAGCGGGACGCTCCCGGATGGCACCAAACTTGCATTGAACCCAGACATGAAGGCATTTCTAAAGGGGAGGCGTATACAGCCGACAAATCCAGCAGAGTAACAGAAGGGTGGAGAGCTATGCCCGGTATGGCTCTCCCGAGGGATTCCCACGGGGCGGGAAGGCGCTTCGCGGGAGGGGGAAAACAGGAAATCCCATGTTCATGGGATTCGGAGGAGTTAAATGACCTTAAGAAAGCTCACTTTTATCTGTTTCGCTTTTCTTTTGGTGGCTTCTCTCGGAATGGCCCAGTCCAAGGACACGGGGACCTTCGTCGGGACCGTTTTTGATGTCGAGGGAGCCCCGCTCCCCGGCGTCACGGTCACGGCCAAGAACCTCGATATGGGACTGGTCCAGTCGACCGTCACCAACGACCAGGGACGGTACCGGATCGAGAAGCTGCCCCGCGGCATGTACACGTTGGCCGCCGCCATCCAGGGCTTCAAGACGACGACCAAGGAAGGCCTCGAGCTCATGATCGGATCCGAGGTCAAGATCAATTTCAACCTGGAGATCGGGAAGCTCGAGGAGAACATCACGGTCATCGGCGTTTCGCCGCTGGTCGAGACGACGCGCGCTCAGGTCTCCACGGTCATCACCGAGAAGGAGTTCATGAGCTATCCGCAGGGCAACCGTGACTACACGGCCCTCATCGCCTACGCCCCGGGAACGCTTCCCGGCGCCGGGCGGTCCGGATACGCCATCAACGGGATGCGCGGGTCCTCGAACAACTTCCAGATCGACGGCATCGACAACAACGACAACGGCACCGCGACGAACGCCGTGACGAGCATGCCGCCCGAATCCATCTCGGAATTCCGCCTGGTCTCCAACAACTTCTCGGCCGAGTACGGCCGCAACTCCGGCGGCGTCATCAACGCCGTCATGAAGTCCGGGACCAACGAGATCCACGGCAGCGCCTGGATCTTCCACCGGGGAGACAGCGGACTGTTCCAGAGCGAGGACTGGCTGACCCACGACCTGCCGCCCTACAAGAGGTTCCAGTACGGGGCGACGGTCGGCGGTCCCATCAAGAAGGACAAGACGTTCTTCTTCGCCTCGTTCGAAGGCGTCATCCAGGACGACGAGGCCCGCGACCCGCTCCTGTTCTTCACGCCGGAAGCCATCGGTCGCGCCCAGGGTTCGGCCAAGCACTTCTTCGACAATTACGGCGCCGCTTATCCCAAGCCCACCTACGATTTCGTTGACGTCGACGGCGACGGCCTCATCGACGCCGGCAAGTACGTCTGGGACGGGACGGCCAAGACCAGAGGCTACAACTTCGGCCTCAAGATCGATCACATCTTCTCCGAGAAGGACCGTGTGGCCTTCCGCTGGCTCTTCAACACGGCCAATTACGAGTGGGATTTCGCCCAGCTTCCCGGGCAACATCAAGAAGAACCCCTACTCCTACCACACCGGCGGATTGACCTGGCTCCATCTCTTCAGCCCGACCATGTACAATGAAGTGCGGATCGGGTATCACCGGGACTACGCGGATTGGCCGCGCCTCGCCCCCGAGGTTCCGTCGATCGGCGGCTACTCCTTTGCCGACGGCGTAACGGTCATCGGCGACTACCCGAACATGCCTCAGAAGTTCGCCAACAACACCTATCAGTTGGTGGACGTCCTGAACTTCCAGGTGGGCAACCACAGCATCAAGGTCGGCGGCGAGGCCAGGCTCTGGAATTCGGATTCGATGTTCGACGCCAACGTCGCGGGGAGCTACTACTTCGTCGATTCGACATGGTTCCTCTATGACCTCGGCGCCTATTACCTCGTCATCGGGGCCGACCCGCCCAACTCGCCCGAGGGCAATCCCTACGCCACGGGCAGCTCCCAGGGCGAATGGAACATCGGCGATTCTCACAGGAAATGGAAAGGCTTCGAAGGCGGCCTGTTCGTCCAGGACGACTGGCGCGTGACGGACAAGCTGACCGTTTCCCTCGGCCTGAGATGGGAATACTACGGCGTTCCCAAGGAAGTGTCCGGAAAGGGCATCAACATGCCCGCCTTCGGGACCAAGGAAGGCTTCGACTCGAAGACGCTCATCGAAGGGACGTTCGGCGAGGAAGGGATCAAGTATCTCATTTTCGACGGCCGCCAGAAGCTCGGCAAGGGGCTCTGGAATCCCTATTACAAGGCTTTCGCCCCCAAGGTCAGCTTCGCTTACGACCTGACCGGCGACGGCAAGACCTCGCTCCGGGCCGGAGCGGGCATCTCCTACGACCGCACGTTCAACAATACCTACGAGAACGACCGGTTCAACTATCCCGATTTCACGTTCCTTTCTCTCGCGGGCTGGGATGCCTATTACGGCTATGACGTGGGCAGCCCCGCCATCAAGGTCACCTATCCCGGGACCATTCCCCAGGCGAACATCTCCGGCTATAAGGCCGCCCTGCGGTGGATGCTGCCCGACCTCCAGCCTCAGAAGGCCTATAACTGGCTGGTCGGCGTCCAGAGAGAGCTCTCGGCGAACGTATCCATCGAGCTCAATTACACGGGGTCCAAGGGCTCGAACCTGGGCTCCATTCAGCGGCCGAACCGCTTCACCGGGGACGGTGTGGACCGCGTCGCGAACGGGATCAACGCCTACACCGCCATCCGCGACCTCAACCTCCGCACGCAGAACCTGAAGTCCGATTATCACGCGTTCACCGCGACGATCAACAAGAGGTTCGCGAACGGCTGGTCCTGGTATACCGCCTACACCTATGGCATCGCCAAGGACCAGAACTCCGACTACTTCGGCGAAGACAGCACCGGGAGCGGCACCGTCATGGAAGCCGTTTCCAACGAAAGGATCGGCGACGAGTACGGTTATGCCCAGTTCGACCGGCGGCACAGGGTCGTCGGCGGCATGATCTACGACATCCCCTTCTTCAAGAATTCCAAGAACTGGTTCCTCAAGAACGTCGTCGCCGGCTGGCAGATCTCCAGCAACTTCCACTTCACGTCGGGCGCCCCGTTCTCGATCCGAGCCGCTTCCTCGAGCCAGGATTGGAACAAAGATTACGACTACAACGACAGACCGCTTTGGCTCGGAGACAACTACCAGGACATCATTCAGTGGACGAACGGAAAGCCCGGGTGGGACAAGAGCCTTTTTGGCGTTCCGACCCCCCCTGCGGCCGCCCACGACCTCAGCTACTACGACCAGACTTTCGCCCCGCGGAACGCGTTCAAGTGGTTCCCGACCCACAACATCAACATCTCCCTGCAGAAGTATTGGACCGTGCCCATGGCCGGGAGGGAATTCACGGTTCAGGCCATCTTCGAGGTCTTCAACGTCCTGAAGTCCTACTTCTGGAATCTTCCGGTCACCAGCTGGACCGATTCGCGCTTCGGTATCTCGCAGCGCATGAGCGGCCAGCGGACGTCCCAGGTCTCGCTCCGGATCATGTTCTAAGGTTCACGCACGCGCACACGCAACAAGCCCTGCCCCGGCCTGCCGGGGCAGGGCTTTTCTTTTGAGGCATTTGAAGCCATGTCCGCAATCTGGTATATTTTTCGAATGGCGCCCATGGTCAGGATCTTCGGAGCTGTCCTGCTCCTGCTCCTCCCGGGCCTGGACCTTAATGCTTCTTCAGGCGCCGGGGACCGGGTTTCCAGGGAGGCGAAGCTCAACGTCCTCCTCATCACCCTGGACACGACGAGAGCCGACCGCATAGGCGCCTACGGCTGGAGCAAGGCCCGGACCCCGAACATCGACGCGCTGGCCGCCGGCGGCGTGAGGTTCTCGCGCGCCTATTGCCCGGCGCCGCTGACCCTCCCGTCCCATTGTTCCATCATGACGGGGACCTATCCGCTTTTCCATAAGGTCCGCAACAACGGATCCTACTACCTGGGCCCGGAGGCCGTGACCCTGGGCGAGAGACTGAGCGACCGGGGGCTCCTGACATCGGCGTTCGTCGCCTCGTTCAACGTCGATTCGCGATTCGGTGTGGACCAGGGGTTCGCCGTGTACGACGACCGGGCCGACGACGAGCAGATGCTGAAGACGTTCCGGTCCGAGCGCCGGGGCGACAAGGTCGCCGACGCGTTCATCGGCTGGCTGGAGGCCAACGCCGGGAGCCGGTTCTTCTCCTGGGTCCATTTCTACGACCCGCACATGCCTCACGACCCGCCTTCCCCGTATAAAGAGGAGTTCGCCGCCGACCTCTACGACGGCGAGGTCGCGTTCATGGACCACGAGCTGGGCCGGGTCGTCGACGCCCTGCGGGCGAAGGGCATCCTGGACAGGACGCTCATCGTCATCGCCGGCGACCACGGCGAGGCCCTCGGCGAAAAAGAGGAGCTCGACCACGGCATCTTCATCTACGAAGCATCGATGAAGGTCCCCCTCATCTTTTTCGCGGACAAGCGCCTGCCCGCGGGCCGGATCGTCGATACGAACGTCAGGCTCATCGACATCATGCCGTCTGTCCTGGACATGCTCGGGATCCCCGTGAACCCGGAGGTCCAGGGGACGAGCCTCCTGCCGTTCATCGAAGGCCGGCAGAGCGGCGACCTGCCGTGCTATCTCGAGAGCTACTACCCTCCGGAGACCTATGGCTGGTCGGAGCTGCGGGGCCTCGTCGACGGGGACTGGAAGTTCATCCGGGCCCCGCGCTCGGAGCTCTACAACCTGAAGACGGACCCCAAGGAGGAGAAGGACCTGGTCGGGCGCGAGGCCGGGACGGCCGCGCGCCTCAACAGGAAGCTCGACGATATCATCAAGGCCGCCACATCGAAGACCGAGCCCGGCCGGAGGACGCTCTCGAAGGACGAGGAGGCCCGCCTGAGGTCGCTGGGCTATGTCGGGGCGGACGCGTCGGTCAAGGTCGGGAAAGGCCCGCTGCCGGACCCCAAGGACAAGATGGGGGAGTTCAAGACCCTTTTCAAGGCGAAGCTCCTGGAATACCAGGGGGACCTTAAGGAATCGGAAAAAAACTATCGGGAGCTGCTCCGCCTGGAGCCGGACGTTTCCTGGCACTACATCGGCCTGGCCATCCTCCTGGCCCGGGACAAGAGGATCGGCGAGGGGATCGAGGTCCTGAAGGGCGGGCTCGCGCGACTGCCTGATTCGATCGTCCTTGCGTCGCGGCTGGCCAGTTTCTACATGAGGGTCGGGAACTTCCAGGAGGCATACGCGATGAGCCAGTTCACCCTGAAACGCGACCCGCGGCATTTCGACGCGCTGGTCATCGCGGGGTGGTCGGAGGATATGCGCGGCCACTGGAAGGAATCGGCCGGCTTCTTCGGCAAGGCCCTGGAGATCGAGCCGGAGAACAAGTACACCCGGCTGAAATACGCCTATGCCCTGGGGGCCCTCGGCCGGGGTGAGGAAGCGGCCCGGATGGACGAGGCGCTCAAGAAGGATTATCCGGGGGACTATCGGGTCCACGCCGACCTCGGGATCATCTACGCGTCGATGAACAGGCTGGACCTGGCGGAGGAGAATCTGCGGAAGGCCGTCGAGCTCAATCCGGGGCCCGAAACCTATCTGGGCTACTCGGCGATCCTCGAACGGATGGGGAGGCTCGAGGACGCCGTCGTCCATCTGAAGCTGTTCCTCGAATCCACGAAGGAGGGCGATACGTCCAGAACACGGAAGGCGCGCGCGGCGCTCGCGGATTGGGAGCGGAGGATCAAGGAGAAATGAAGGCCGCGGCCGTCGTCCTCGCCCTCTCCGTCCTTGCGACGGGGGCCCCGGTCCTCTCCGCCGCCCCCGGCACGGTGACGAGGGACGACCGGATGAACGTCCTCCTCGTAACCCTCGATACGACGCGGGCGGACCACGTCGGGGCCTACGGGTATGCCAAAGCCGAAACGCCGGTCCTCGATTCTCTGGCCCGGAACGGCGTCCGATTCGCGAACGCCTATTGCGCGACGCCGCTGACCCTTCCTTCACACTGCTCGATCTTGACCGGGACCTACCCCCTCCGCCACAAGGTCCGGAACAACGGCGCCTATTACCTGGCGGACCAGTCCGTGACGCTGGCCGAGAGGCTCAAGGAGAAGGGGTACGCGACCGCGGCGTTCGTCGCGTCGTTCAACACCGATTCGAGGTTCGGGCTCGGCCAGGGGTTCGACGTCTACGACGACCGGTTCGAGGACGACGAGATGCTCAAGGCCTTCAAGTCCGAGAGGAAGGGCGACAAGGTCGCCGATGCGTTCCTCTCCTGGCTCGACGCGCGGCCCCGGGACAGGTTCTTCTCGTGGGTCCACTTCTTCGATCCGCACGCGCCCTACGACCCCCCGGCGGCTTACCGGGACAGGTTCCCGGGCGACCCGTACGACGGCGAGATCGCGTTCATGGACCATGAGCTCGGGCGGATCATCGACGCGCTGAAGGCGAAGAACGTCCTCGATCGGACCCTGATCGTCCTCGCCGGGGACCACGGGGAATCCCTGGGCGAACACGGGGAGAGCGACCACGGCATCTTCATCTACGACGCCACGATGAAGGTTCCGCTGATCCTCTCCGCTCCGGGCCATCTGCCGCGGGGAGCGGTCGTCGACGCGAGGGTCCGGCTCATCGACATCATGCCCACCATCCTCGACGGGCTGAAGGTGGCCGTGAACCCGGAGGTCCAGGGGACGAGCCTTCTGCCCTTCGTCGAGGGCGCTGGGAAGGAAAGCCTGCCCTGCTACCTCGAGAGCTTCTATCCGACGGAAACGTTCGGCTGGTCCGAGCTCGTCGGGCTCGTCGACGCCGGCCGGAAGTTCATCCGGGCCCCCCGTTCGGAGCTCTATGATCTCGAAAAGGACCCCGGCGAGGTGAAGGACCTGGTCTCAAGGGAATCCCGTGCGGCCTCGCTCCTCAACAGGAGGCTCGACGAGGTGATCCGGACCCACGTCTCGAACGCGGAGCCCGGCCGCCGGGCGGTGTCGGGGGAGGAGGCGGACCGCCTGCGCTCCCTTGGCTACATCGCGTCCGGCGCGGCCCCGACGGCGGGAAAAGGCCCTCTTCCTGATCCCAAGGACAGGATCGGCGAGAACACGATCCTCTCCCGGGCGAAGATCCTCGAATCCGAGGGAAAGTACGGGGAAGCGGAGGCCTGCTACCGCGAGCTCCTCGGCCTGAGGCCCGATGTGCCCTGGCACTACATCGGCCTGGGCGCTCTCCTCGTCAAGGCGGAGCGGATCGGCGAAGGTATCGAGGTCCTGAAGGGAGCCCTGCGGCGGATGCCGGAATCCGTCATTCTCCACGCGCGGCTGGCGAGCTTCTATATGAAGGCCGGGCGCTTCGCCGAAGCCCTGGAATCCAGCCGGGCCGCCCTGAAAACGGATCCCCGGAACTTCGACGCGCTGGTCATCGCGGGCTGGTCCGAGGATATGCGCTCCAACTGGGAGGGCGCCGCCGGATTTTACCGGGAAGCCCTGGGCGTCGAGCCGGAGAACAAGACGGTCCGGATGAAATACGCCTACGTCCTGGGGGCCATGGGCCGCGGCGAAGAGGCCGCCCGGATGGACGAGGCCCTCAAGAAGGAATACCCGGGAGATCCCAGGATCCATACCGACCTCTCGGTCATCTATACGTCTCTGGGGAAGCTCGATCTGGCGGAGGAAAATCTCAGGAAGGCCGTGGCGCTGAATCCCTCGCCGGAGAACCATCACCGGCTGGCGTCCCTTCTCGGCAGGACGGGAAAGTTCGGGGACGCCGTCGCCCATATGAGGCTCTACCTCAAGGGCACGCAGGAGGGAGAAACGCCCCGGAAGGCCCGCGCCCGCGACGCGGTCGCGGAATGGGAAAGGCGGCTCAAAGGGCTATGAGAATCCCGGCGACCCTCCTCGCCCTCGTCCTCTCCGCCGCGCCCGGAAGCCCGCTCCTTTTCGCGGCCGACGTCAAAAGGGAGCCGGGCCTTAATGTCCTTCTCGTGACGCTCGATACGACGCGACCGGATCGGCTCGGCGCCTACGGGTACGGGAAGGCCCGGACGCCGGCCTTAGATTCTCTGGCGAGAGACGGGGTCCGGTTCGCGAACGCCTACTGTCCGGTCCCGATGACGCTCCCTTCGCACTGTTCCATCCTCACGGGGACCGGCCCGCTCTATCACAAGGTCCACAACAACGGGACCTATTACCTCAACAAAGAGATCGTCACCCTGACCGAACGGCTCAAGGAGAAAGGGTACAGGACGGCGGCGTTCGTCAGCTCGTTCAACGTGGATTCCCGTTTCGGCGTCGCGAAAGGCTTCGACGTCTTCGATGACCGGTTCCACGACGACGAGATGATCAAGACCTTCCGGTCGGAGCGGCGGGGTGGGGAGACCACGGCGGCCTTCCTCCGCTGGCTGGACGAACCGGGGAGAGGCCCGTTCTTCTCGTGGATCCATTATTATGATCCCCACACCCCCTACCACCCCCCGTCGCCGTTCCGGGAGGAATTTCCCTCCGACCCGTACGACGGCGAGATCGCCTACATGGACTCGTGCTTCGGGACCGTCCTGGCACGGCTCCGGGAAAAAGGCCTCCTCGAGCGGACGCTCATCGTGGTCGCCGGGGACCACGGCGAGGCGTTCGGGGAGAAGGGGGAGCTGGGGCACGGCGTTTTCATCTATGACGTGACGATGAAGGTCCCGCTCATCTTCCACGCCCCGGGGAACCTTCCGAGGGGCCGGGTCGTGGCGTCGCGGGTCAGGCTCATCGATATCATGCCGACCGTCCTCGACGCGCTGAAGATGTCCGTCAACAAGCCGGTCCAGGGGACGAGCCTCCTGCCCTACATGGAGGGCCGAAAGAAGGACGACCTGCCGTGTTACCTGGAAAGCTACTATCCGCTCGAGACCTACGGGTGGTCCGAGCTCGTCGGCCTCATCGACGACGGATGGAAGTTCATCCGGGCCCCCCGGTCGGAGCTCTATGACGTCAGGGCCGACCCCGAAGAAACCCGGGACCTCGTGGGGCGGCAGGCGGGGAAAGCGTCGGCGATGATGAGTAAGCTCAGGGACACGATCGCCGCGGATTCCTCCGACCTCACCCTGAGCCGAAGGAAGCTCAGCCGGGAAGAAGAGGAGCGGCTGAGGTCGCTCGGCTACGTGGGCAACGATGCTTCGGTCCGGGTCGGCAGCGGGCCGTTGCCCGACCCCAAGGACCGGATGCCCGAGTTCCATATCCTCTACCGGGCCAAGACGAACGAATGGGACGGGAAATGGGACGACGCGGAGAAGGATTATCGGGAGATCCTCCGGCTCCAGCCCGACGTCGCCTGGCGCTACGTGGACCTGGCCATCTTTCTGACGATCCGCGACAGGCTTCCCGAGGCCATCGCGGTCCTCAGGCAGGGGCTGGCCCGGATGCCGGATTCCTTCGTCCTCCTCACCCGGCTCGCCCATCTGGAGATGGGAGCGGGCCATTACGACGAGGCCTACGAAATGAGCCGGGCGGCCCTCCGCATCGATCCCGGACATTTCGACTCGCTGGTCATCGCGGGCGGCGTCGAGGACGTCCGGGAGAACTGGGAGGGATCGGTGTCCCTCTACCGGAAGGCCCTCGACCTCGAACCCGAGAACAAGAAGATCCGGATGAAGTACGCCTTCGCCCTGGGGGCTCTGGGCCGGGGAGAGGAGGCCGCGAAGATCGACGAGGCCATAAAGGCGGAATTTCCGGATGACACGCGGCTCCGCCAGGACCTGGGCGTCATTTATGCCGGACTCGGCCGGTGGGACCTGGCCGAAGAGAACCTGCGGAAGGCCGTCGTGCTCCAGCCGTCGCCGGAGACCTGGTTCAATCTCGCGTCCGTACTCGAGCAGTCGGGGAAGCTGGCCGAAGCCGTCCGCTATCTCAGGCTCTATCTCGAGAAGACCCCGGAGGGCGAGACGCCCCGCAAGGCGAATGCCCGGAAAGCCCTGGCCGATTGGCAGCGGCGCCTGAAGGCGCCGGAAGGGGCCTGAACGCGTCAAAGAACGTCATGGAGGCGAAAATGAGAATAAAAAAGGTCATCGTTCTGGCGACCCTCGTCGCCGTCGGCCTCGCGGGGCTCTCCGCGTATGCCGCGGCGGCGAAGAAGGAGCCGGACAAGTACGAGAAATGGCTCAAAGAGGAAGCGGCGCTCCTGGTCCTCCCGGAGGAAAAGGCCGAGTTCGAAAAGCTCAAGACGGACGAGGACCGGGACCGGTTCATCGAGCTGTTCTGGGCCAAGCGGGACCCTTCGCCGGGCTCCAGGATCAACGAGTTCCGGGACGAATGGATGGCGCGGCTCGAGCATGTCAACAAGGCCTATGCTGCGGGCGTGGGGCCCAAGGGCTGGCGCTCGGACATGGGCAAGGTCTATCTCTTTTTCGGGCCCCCGGCGCAGGTCCAGGGAGGGGCGACCGGAGTGAGGCCCGAGGCCACGGGCGGAACCCAGATGGAAGCCCCGGCGGAGACATGGCTCTATCAACCGATGCCCGACCTCAGCCTGACCGACGCGTTCCCGGTCGTTTTCCGGAACTATCAGTTCGGGTACGAGCTCGATCAGGCGACCCCGCAGAAGATCCGGCGGGCCATGGAGGTCTTTCCCAAGATCGTCATCTTCAATCCCGACCTCAAGGAACTCCCGATGTACAAGTACGTCCTGGACGAGAATTCTCTCGAAGGAAAGATGATCCGGGACTTCATCGCGACCGGGACCGAGATCAAGGGCCTCTCGCTCGAGTGGGCGCCCGTTTACACCCGGGCCATGGGCGGCAGCACCTATGTCTCTCTGCTCGTCCAGGTCGATCCGGGGACCCTCGACCGGAAGAAACTGAAGGAAACGACCTTCTTCGGCCGGCTCCAGGGCCAGGGCGACGAGGTCCAGGACTTCCTGAGGACGGTCCGGGTCGAAAAGGAGAAGGCCGATAAGCTGGTCATGGTCTTCGGCTTCCCCGCCAAGCCCGGCAAGTCGGTCCTGTACTTCGGGGCGGAAGACGCGGACAAGCAGAACGCGACCCTGATCAGGGCCGACCTGGACGTCAAGGATTTCTGGAAGGGCGAGCTCGACACGAGCTCCCTCATCCTCAGTTCCGAGGTCATCTCCAAGCCCAAGGACGAAGCGCCGGGCGAATTCAGCCCCTACGTCACGGGCGATTACCGGGCCACGCCGCGATGGGGGAGCGTCTTCAAGGCGAACGAGGACCTGAGCGTGCTCTTCCACATCTACAACGCCGCGACGGACAAGGGCGAGGTCAACCTGCTCGTCGACTACTTCATCATTTCCGCCGAGGTGGGTTACAAGCTGAATCCTCAGACGATCCGGGCGAAGGTGGAGGAGAATCAGGCCGTCGCCGGGGGGACCCAGGTCCCGCTCTCGCCGCTCAAGCCCGGGAAATATACGTTCAAGATCAAGGTCACCGACAAGATCGCCAACAAGGCGATCGATCGGACCGCGGAGTTCGCGGTCGAATAAGGGGGGGACGATGAAACAGAAGCTTCCGGCGGCGATCCTTTTCGGGTTGGCGGTCCTGGCCTCGGGGTGCGCGACCGTCCATCCGGCAGGGACGGGAGGCGAGGCCTCGCGGGCGGCCGCGTTCAGCTATGAATGGGCGGACAGGAACCTGGCGATCGTCCTGGACGTCGAGCTGGCCAGGAGACGGACGGAGGAACCCTATTTTCCCCTGGGCATCAAGATCGCCAACAAGCGGCTGAACAGGATCATCGTCGACCGGGAGACGCTCGTCCTGGTCGATGAGAAGGGCGCCGTCTACCCGATGCCGTCGATCGAGGAACTGTCCCTCCAGTACGACAAGCTGACGCCCGACAACAAGTTCAAAAGCCAGACGGGCGTTCTGGGAGACCAGATGATGACGGGCTTTTCGATGTACCGGAAGGCCGTCGGGCGGCTCTTCCCGCAGACCCAGGGAGGGGGACGGACGGTCGACGCCATCTATGTCCAACAGAACGGCTACATGGAAGACCTCGTCTACTTCCCGATGCCCGAGGGCGGGATCAAAGGAAAGACCCTCAGGCTCAGGCTGGACGTCTATGAGCTGGGCAAGCCGCTCGAAGTGGCGTTCCGCGTCGAGTGATCCGCGCGCGTTCTTCGCCCGGTCCCTGGCGATCGTCGGAGCCGTCGTCCTGGCCCTCGGGGCCTCGATGCCGGCGCCCGGGGAGGACCCGGCAAAGGATCCGGCGGCCTGGAGCCGGGAGGAGAAGGAGGATTTCCTGCGGAGGGCGGACATCGTCCGAAGCGAGGTCATTCCCGGAGGCACGACGCGGTCGGAGCGCGCCACCCTGAGGGACGCGCGGGGCACCCATGACGCGCACATCCAGCAGATCGACGTGTCCGCGACCAAGTTCGAGGGCGTCGGGGGGCAGTGGGAGCTCAACTTCCGGGACACCTATAAGTTCAACGTGGCCGCCTATATCATGGACCGTCTCCTGGGGATGAACATGATCCCGCCGACGGTCGACCGGAAGATCGGAAAGCGCCCCGCCGCCGTGACCTGGTGGATCGACGACGTGCTGATGGACGAGAAGGAACGGCTCCGGCGCGGGGAGAAGCCGCCGGTCCCGGATCGGGACCGCTGGAACCGGCAGATCCACATTGTGCGCGTCTTCGACCAGCTCATCGCCAACAAGGATCGGAACCTCGGGAACATCGTGATCACCCGAAGCTGGGACGTCTGGATCATCGACCACACGCGGGCCTTCCGCGCCTACAAGGAGCTCCTCGATCCGGACGACCTCGTCCGGTGCGACCGCGCCCTGCTCGAGGCCATGCGGCGGCTGGACAAGCCGACGCTCGTCGACCGGCTCGGAGCGTACCTGACGAACATGGAGATCGACTGTCTGCTGGCGAGGCGGGACCGGATCGTCAAGTATTTCGACGTCCAGGCCGCCGGGGAGGGCGGGGGCGCTGTCCTGTACGACTACCTCTCCGAGCGCGCCGCCCCCGGGAAGCCGGGTTGATCTAGAAATAGATCCGGAACCCCGCCTTGATCTCCGTCCCGCCCACGGGCACCTCGCTCGTGGACGTGTAACCTTCCGAGCCCTCGTCGATGGACGACTTCCCGAGCCCCTGCTTGACCTCCCCGAAGAGCACGAAGCGTCCGGCCAGTGTGCCTTCCAGCCCGATCTTCACGACGGGCATGATCCCGTCGAGCTTCACGGTGTCGGAATGCGTCTCGGATTCCATGCCCTCGAAGGCGTAGGTATCGGTGGAAATGAGCTTGGCGGAGAAGAATTCCGCCCCCGCTCCCAGGTAAGGGGTGAACGTCCCGTTGACGGGGGTCAGGAAATGGATGCCGACAAAGACAGGCCGGCCCCGGAGCTCGGTGGTGGACTCGTGCCGATAGCCCTGGGTTTGATAGCGCGAGACGTATTTCGATGTCCCGTAAGCGATCTCGGCCGTCAGGACCCAGCGCCGCCCGAGCTGGACCCCCAGCTCTCCCCCCAGCCGGTTGGCGCCGTAGATGCTCCAGATCGAAAAGGACCCGGCGCTGGCGCCGACGAAAAGGTGCCTCGCCGGAGGCTCGCCTGCCGCGGCCCCGGCCACCGCCAACCATCCGGCCACCGCAATGACCGCCAGTTTCTTCATGATGTCCTCCTCTTGGGAACGTAAGGCCGGTATCTCCGGCCTCCGATCGAAATATCGTTCCCGCGAGGATGGATTTGTCAGGGAGCCGTCAAGAGATTGTCAAGAAGTCCGGGGATCGGGTTGCCGGCGATGACGCCCTCCGGGGCCGGAAGGCCCTTCCAGCCGGGGCGGGATCGCCGCGTGAAGAGTCCGCCTTCAGACCTGGGACAGGAACCGCAGGCCGTAGCGGGTACCGGTCTTGGCGGGCACGGCCCAGATGACCTCGGCCCGGAAGGGGAGGTTCGTCGACGGCTCCGGGCCGGGGATCAGGACCCGGATGACATCCTTTTCGTGAAGAGGAAGGTCGGTGACGAGCCCGATGCCTCCCTGACTGAGGTCCACGGCCTGGGCGAGGAAATGCACGCGGCCGGGATCTCCCGCCCGTGCATCGAGAGGCCCTTTCTCGAAATAGACGGGGCGGGCATGGACCCACCTCCGATAGACCCGGCTTTCCGTTCGTTCTTCCATGTCCTCCTCCCGTCCGCGGGATCAGGACAGAAAACGGAGCCCGGACCGGAACCTGGCACCGTCGGGCCTCGACCAGACCACCCCCGCGGCGACGGGAAGGTTCACGGTAAGGTCCGGCATCGGGAACAACAGGCGCACGGCCTCGTCCGGGACGAGAGGATGCGGCGTGATGAGGCCTATGCCGCTCTGGCTGATGTCGGTCCCGTGGGCCATCACCGAGGAGTAGCCCGGATTCTCCGCGGACACGGAGAGGCGCTCGACGTAGACGGGCTTCAGGTGCGGCCGGCGCGAATGGACCCTTTTGTCGTCGTAAAGTTCCATCCCCCTTCTCCTTATACCCCTAATATATAAGCCCGCGGCCTGCATCTGTCAAATCCGGCCTCACCCCCCTCACCCCTTGGGGGGGGGTGAGGGGCCCGAAAATCACCCCCGGATATCCTCCCCCGAAGCGATTCCCCCAGGAAAGCCGGTATAGCATTATTCCATCCCCAATGGGCAGGACCGACTAAAATGACAGAGATGCAAAAGCCTGGTAATGCGGTGAAGCGGAATGTCGCCGGCGGGGCCGGGGTCCGCCCGCGGTCCGGGAACGCCGCGTCCGCCGCCCGCGAGATCGACGACCTGCGGCGCCGGGCCCTCCAGGCCGAGCGGGAGGCCCAGGCCGCGAAAGCCCGTCTGGACCATCTCCTCAGCGCGAGCTCGGGGGTCATCCTGAGCTGCCGGGCGGCCTCCGATCACGGGGCCACTTTCGTCAGCCGGAGCGTGAAGACGGTCCTCGGCTACGAGCCCGACGAGTTCCTGAGACAGCCGACGGCCTGGCTCGACGCAGTCCACCCCGACGACCGGGAAGAGGTCGAGGCCATGTTCGCGTACGTGGGTGAGGTGGGGAACCTCGTCCACGACTTCCGGATGAGGCACCGGGACGGCGGGTACCGATGGCTCCGCGACGAGCTCCGCCTCTCCGTCCCTCCCGACGGACGGAAGCCCGGAGAGATCGCCGCCTACTGGATCGATATCACGGAATCCAAGTCGCTCGAGGAACAGTACCTCCACGATGCATTCCACGACACGCTGACCAACCTCCCGAACCGGGCCCTCTTCGAGGACCGCCTCCGGGTCTCCTTCGCCAGGGGCCGCCGGCGGAAGAGCTCCACGTTCGCGGTCCTCTACGTCGACCTCGACCGGTTCAAGAACGTCAATGAAAGCCTGGGCCACGCCCTGGGGGACCGGCTCCTGGTGGCGGCGTCTCGAAGGCTGTTGAAGTGCGTGCGCTTCGGGGACATCGTCGCCCGGCTGGGAGGGGACGAGTTCATCATCATTCTCGAGGACATCAAGGACCGGGCGGACGTCGAATCGACGGCCGGGCGGATCCAGGCCGAGATCGGGCGGCCCTACGACCTCGGGGGGGAGACGGAGGCGTTCGCGTCGGTCAGCATCGGCATCGCCATCGCCCACCCCGGCCTCGAAAGGCCCGAGCACCTCGTCCGGGACGCCGAGACCGCGATGTTCCGGGCAAAGGCCTCCGGGCGGGCCTGCCACGTCGTTTTCGACGGCGCCATGCGCGACAAGGCCGTGTCCGCCCTCCGGCTGGAAACGGACCTTCGCCGCGCCGTCGAGAGGAACGAGTTCGTCCTCCATTACCAGCCGATCTGCCGCCTGAAGGACGGGACGGTGGCCGGGTTCGAGGCGCTCATTCGTTGGCACCACCCGACCCGGGGGCTGATCCTGCCGGGCCACTTCATCCCTCAGACCGAGGAGACGGGGCTGATCGTCCCCATCGGGGAATGGGCGCTCCGGGAAGCCTGCCGGCAGATGCGGTCCTGGCAGGAGGCCTTTCCGGAGACCCCGCCGCTCGGCATCAGCGTCAACCTCTCCAGCAAACAGCTCCTGCCGGGATTCGCAGGCCGCGTCCGCGACATCCTCTCGGAGACGGGGCTCGATCCCTCCACCCTGAGGCTCGAGATCACCGAAAGCACCATCATCGACGACCCGGACTGGGCGGCCGGCCTGTTCGCCGAGCTTCGGAACATGAAGGTCCGCGTCCTCATCGACGACTTCGGGACGGGGTACTCGTCGATGAACTATCTCAGCAAGCTCTCGATCGACGGCCTGAAGATCGACCGGAGTTTCATCGGGGCCATGAGCCCGTCGGGGGAGGGGCTGGAGATCGTCCGGATGATCCTGGCCCTCGCCCGGAACCTGGGCCTCACCGTCGTGGCCGAGGGCGTCGAAACGGCCGAGCAGATGGAGTTCCTGAGATGGCTGAACGGCGAGTTCGCCCAGGGATTCTTCTTCGCCGAGCCGCTGGACGCCGCCGCGGCCGAGCGGCTCCTGGCCGGCAGGCCGGACCGGGGCCGGGCGGCCGGCCTCCGCCTCTGACGCTCCGCGGGCGGCTTGCCAAACGCGGTCTCCGGTCCTATAATCCCCCCCTTCGCGAAAGGAGCGAGCCCATGCGCAAGCGTACGACCGTTTTCCTTCTTCTGGCCGGCCTCCTCGGCACGGCGTTCGTGGTGGCCCAGGACCGCCTGAAGACCATGCCGGGATACGCGCGGTACGAGAAGATGGCCCGCGAGATCCCGTCCGCGATCAAAACGGGCGCCCTGAAGGTGACGTGGAGCCCGGACGGCAGGACGTTCACGTACGGGAAGGACGGCAAGCTCTTCCGGTACGACGTCGCGGCCCGCAGGGCCGTCGAGGCCGGACTCGCCCCGGCCGAAGCTCCGCGCCGGGGCCGGCCCGGGGCCGGGCCCGTCCGCGGACGGCAGTGGGACAGTGCGCTGTCCCCGGACAAGAAGCTCAAAGCCTTCTATCGCGACCGGAACCTCTGGCTGAGCGATGCCGGGGGAAAGGGCGAGGTCGCCGTCACGAAGGACGGCTCCGACAAGACGCGCGTCAAATCGGGGACGGCGAGCTGGGTCTACGGCGAAGAGCTCGATCAGAGCACCGCCATCTGGTGGTCTCCCGATTCCCGGAAGATCGCCTTCTACAGGTTCGACGAGAGCCGTGTCCCCGACTACTTCCTCCAGTTGGACCAGACCAAGCTTTACAGCACGCCCGATATCGAAGCCTATCCCAAGGCGGGGGAGCCGAATCCGATCGCCGATGTCCTCATCTACGAGGTCGCTTCGAAGACGACCGTCCGGGCCGAAGTCCGGGACGGGAAGCCCTTCGACGACGCCGTCGTCGGGCACTACGTTTATAACATCCAATGGTCGCCCGACGGCTCGGTCCTGCTCTTCAATCGCACCAACAGGCTCCAGAACGTTCTCGAGTTGGCCGCCTGCGATCCGACGACCGGGGCGTGCCGGGTGATCGTCCGGGACGAATGGCCGACGGGGTGGGTGGAGAACAACCCCGAAACGCGATTCCTGGCCGACGGCAGGCGGTTCATCCGGCTTTCGGAGCGGACGGGCTGGAAGAACTATTATCTCCACGACCTCGACGGCGCGCTCCTCCGGCCGCTCACGAACCACGCTTTCGAGGTCGCGGGCGTCGTCCACGTGGACGAAAAGGCCGGGGTCCTCTATTACCTGGCCCGCAGCGGGGACAATTCCATGAAGGTCCAGCTCCACCGGGTCGGGCTCGACGGAAAGAAGGACCGGCGGCTGACCGATCCCGCGTTCCATCATACGATCACGATGTCCCCGAACGGGAGATACTTCGTCGACGTCGCCCAGACCCATGACGTCCCGCCCGTGACGCGGCTGATGGACGCGGCGGGCCGGCCCGTCGCGGAACTGGCCGCGACCGACCTGACGAAATTCCACGCGCTCGGATTGAAGAAGACCGAGCTCTTCACGTTCAAGGCCGCCGACGGCGTCACGGACCTCTTCGGGACGCTGAGCTTCCCTTCGGACTTCGACCCGAACCGGAGATATCCGCTCCTCGTCAGCGTCTATGCCGGGCCGGGGACCAACGGGGCGGGCGAGACGTTCGCCACCGCGAATCTAACGGAATACGGCTTCCTTGTCGCGTCGCTCGATACACGCGGCGCCGGCGGTCGCGGCCGCAAGGCCCTCGACGCCGTCTATGGGCGACTGGGCGTCGTCGAGATGGACGATCAGGCGGCGGGCGTGAGGGCCCTGTGGGACCGCCCGTACGTCGACAAGGCCCGTGTCGGCATCTTCGGAACCTCCTACGGCGGCTATGCCGCGGCGATGTGCCTCCTCCGTCACCCGGACGTATTCCGGGCGGCTTGCGCGTCTTCCCCGGTCACCGGTTGGGAGCATTATGACAGCATCTACACCGAACGTTATATGGGGCTCCCCCGGGAGAACGGGAAAGGCTACGAAGCGGGAAGCGCCATGGCCCATGCCGCGAAGCTCGACGGCCGGCTGATGATCTTTTACGGGACGGCGGACAACAACGTCCACCCGAACAATTCCATGCAGCTCATCCAGGCCCTCCAGAAGGCCGGCAAGAGCTTCGAGGTCCAGGTCGGGCCCGACGCCGGGCATTCCTCCCTCCGACAGGATCGGATGATGGAATTCTTCATCGAGAACCTGGCGATGGGCCAGCCCCCCGCCCCGGCTTCTCTGCCGGATCCCGGTACGGCTCGGGACCCCTTGCTCGAACGCATCAGGAGGATCGAGACGGGGCTCCTCAAAAAGGTCCGGATCGAGGGCCGGCCGTACGAAAAGATGTCCCTGGCCGAGCGCATGATCGCCTACAAGGTCCCGGCCCTGAGCGTCGCCGTCATAAAGGACTCGAAGATCGAGTGGGCGAGGGCGTACGGAATGCAGGACAAGGAGGAGGGGACTCCGGCCGCTCCGGATACGCTCTTCCAGGCCGCCTCGATCAGCAAGGCGGTCGCCGCCGGGGGGGCGCTCCGGCTCGTGGAGAAGGGCTTGCTCGACCTCGATGCGGACGTCAACGACAAGCTCGTTTCCTGGAGGGTCCCGGAAAGCCCGTTCACGAAGGACGCCAGGGTCACGCTTCGGAGGATCCTCAGCCACAGCGCCGGGCTGACGGTCCACGGATTCGAAGGATACGCGGCGGGGAGGCCCGTTCCCTCGCTTCGCCAGGTCCTCGACGGCGAAAAGCCGGCCAATTCGTCGCCGGTCCGCGTCGACATCCTCCCCGGCTCCCAATGGCGATACTCGGGCGGCGGATACACCGTCATGCAGCAGATGATGATCGACGTCGCGGGGAAGCCGTTCCCGGAGATCATGAAAGGGACGGTTCTCACGCCCGCGGGCATGACATCGAGCACCTACGACCAGCCGATCTCCCCCGAACGGGCGGCCCGGGCCGCGGCAGGTTACAGGCCGGACGGAACGCCGATAGAAGGAAAAAGGAACGTCTATCCGGAAATGGCCGCGGCGGGCCTCTGGACGACGCCGAGCGACCTCTGCCGATATGCGATCGCCGTCATGGACGCCTTCAACGGCAGGCCCGGCGCGTTGCTGTCGCGGGACATGGCGCGCCGGATGCTGACCATCGAGAAGGCGCCCAGCGGATTAGGGGTAATTTTGAGCGGGGAGGGAGAGGGTCTCAGCTTCGGGCACGGCGGAGCGAACGAGGGATTCCGTTGCGACCTGTTCGCCTTTCCGGCCAGGGGCATCGGGGCGGCGATCATGACCAATTCGGACGCCGGGGCGTCCCTTACTGACGAGGTCCGCCGCGCCATCGCGGAGGAATACGGCCTGCCTGGGTTCGATCCCGTCGTCAAGACCATCGCGGACGTCGCCGTCCGGACGATCGATGGATATCAGGGACGATATGAGATCGATTTCCCGGGACAACGGGCTTTCGCCGAAGTCTTCCGGAAGGACGAACATCTCCGGATCAGCTTCGAGGGGAATGTTTGGGAATTGTATCCCGAGTCCGAGACGAAGTTCTTCTCCATGGACGCGGCGCTGGCCATAAGCTTCACACTGGACGACAAAGGACGCGCGTCCGGTTTCGTTCTCAACGATACGATCAAGGCGAAAAAGACCTGAATCCGGACCCGGGACCGGGCGGCTCGCCGACCGAAGGATTGACTTGCCGCTCGGGGAGGGTTATATTTCAGGCGCAGGCGCGGACTGGTCAGGAGAAAGGGGAGAAGCCCGCCGATCGAGCAGCGTAGAATGACCAGCAAGCATCGGATCTGGTTGACCGGTTCGGCGGTCGTCATTTTCGGGTGTGTTCTCGCCGCGCTCATCATCCATCCCGGCCGGAGGGGAACCTGGGCCAGGATCCAGCGTGAAGGACAGATCCGGATCGGATATTCGGTCGAAGCGCCCTACGTTTTCCTGGACGAAGAGGGAGAGCTCACAGGCATCGAGGTCGATGTCGCGAAAGCGGTCATGAACCGGGCCGGCGTTCCCCGGATCGAATGGGTCCAGGCGGAGGTCGGGGCGCTCCTCTCCGGCCTCGATAAAGAGCGCTTCGACGCGATCTCCAGCCTTTTCATCACTCCCGAACGGGCGCGCCGGGTCGCCTTTTCCGAGCCGACGTTCCGGGCGCATCAAGCGCTCCTGGTCCGGAAAGGGAACCCCCGCGCTCTCCATGCCTACGAGGACGTTTTGCGGAACAAGGAAGCCAGGATCGCCGTCCTGCACGGTACCGTCGAAGAGACGATGGTCCGCGAGATGGGCATTCCCGAATCCCAGGTCGTCGTCATCCCCGATGTCCTGACCGGTCGGATCGCCGTGGAAGGGGACCTGGCGGACGCTTTGGCCCTGTCGTTGCCGGCGGCTCTGTTCATGACGCGCCGGCAGATGCTCGGACTGACCGAGATCGCCGAACCTTTCGCTCCGCCGCCCCAGGCACAGGGCCGGCTCAAGGGATTCGGCGCGGTCGTTTTTCGCAGGGCGGATAAGGACCTCGTCAGGGCCTGGAACCGGGCCATGGCCGGATTCATCGGAGGACGGGAACACGTCCGTTTACTGGCGCGATACGGCCTTGGGGAAGAGGTCCTTCCCGGGAGCGCGACGACCGCCGGCATCCTGGCGTCCGCGGCCGAATAAAAGCGAGTCTTTATGGACAGGGCCGGCAGGGCCAGAGAAAGACCCAGCTCTCCGAGCATGGTCCCGAACGAGCCCCCCGATGAACATCCCGGCCGCCGCATGACCGGGACGGGCGATTGACTTCATTCCGGGAGGGCGTTATAGTTCGCCAGTGGCCGAGCATCCGGTTCCGTTGCTCACCCGCGAGCGTTGGCCTTGGTTGGCGGGTGCCGCGATCGTCCTGGTCGGGGTCGCCCTATCGGTCTTTCTGGTCAAGGCGCCCCGGAAGGGGGCCTGGGACCGGATCCAGCGCGAGCGGATCATCCGGATCGGCTACGCCGTCGAAGCCCCCTATGCCTTCCCGGATGCCCGGGGGGAGCCCACCGGTCTCGAGGTCGAGGTCGCCCGAAGCGTCGCCTCGAACCTGGGGATCCAACGGATAAACTGGATACAGACGGATTTCTCCCTGCTCATTTCCGCGCTCGAGGAGGGGCGATTCGACGCCGTCGCCGCCGGGGTCTTCATCACCCCGGAGCGGGCGAAACGGGTGCTTTTTTCCGAGCCGACGTTCCGTGTCCGCCAGGCTCTGTTGGTCCGGACAGGGGATCCCCTGGCCCTGCATGCCTACGAGGACGTGCTCCGGAAAGATGAGGCCAGGATCGCCGTCCTTCACGGGTCGATAGAAGAGGCGATGATCCGGGATATGGGCCTTCCGGAAGGCCGGGTCATCGTAGTCCCTGACGCGCTGACGGGGAGGACCGCCGTGGAGACCGGACTCGCGGACGGATTGGCCCTGTCTCTGCCCACGGTCCGGCACATGGCGCTCCGGCAGATGCTGGGATTGACCGAAGTCGCCGAGCCATTCGCCCAACCGTCCCGTGCGAGGACGCGATACCTGGGTTATGGCGCGGTCGCTTTTCGGAACACGGATGACGGCCTGCGCCGGGCGTGGAACCGGGGATTGAGGGGATTCATCGGAGGCCCGGAGCATCGCCGGCTCCTCGGCCTGTACGGCTTTGAGGACGACGACCTCCCGGGCGACGTCACGACCTCGACGATCCTGGCTTCGGGGAACGAATGAAAAGCTCTGTTTCCGTCAGGCGCATCGCGCTTCGGGTCGCGCGCCGCATCGGCCCGACGTTCTGGGTGTGGGTCACGGTCATCGCCGCGACCGTCTTCTCCGTCGCCCTGTTCTGGAATCAGGGACGACAGCGCCGGGTCTTCGAACATTTTACCGGCCAGCAGGCGAGCGTCCATCAGGCGCAACGGGACCTGGCCAAGGGGTACCTGCACATCGCCCTGGCCGGCCTGCCGCGCTCTCCCTTCGATCGCGCCCAGGGACTGGCCCTGCTCGACCAGGCCGGGAAATCCCTCGAACGGGCCCTGGAGCTCCAGCGGGCGTTCTCGTCCGTAAAGGCGAGCGCTTCGACCGATGACGCGTCCTCCTATTTGACGGCCTATGTTCGGGCCATGGAGAGTTTCCGCGCGACGCTGGCCGCGGAGCCGGTTTCCCCGGCTCCCGACCCGTCGCGCCAGGCCGAGTTGAGGATCGCCTTCTTCTCCCTCGAGCGCCAGGCGGACGCGGCGGACCTCCGCATCCGTCAGGAACTGACGGATTCGATGCGGGGCTATGATCGTTTCTATGCGCTGGTCCTGTGGGCCTCCGGGCTCCTCCTCCTGGTCATCTGTCTCGCCGTTTATGCCGGGGGGCGGGCCCGGAAGCGGGCCGAGGCGGCGCTCCGCGTGAGCGAAGAGGCTTATCGGCTTCTTGTCCAGAATAGCGGCGAGGCCATCCTTTTCACGAAGCCCGACGGGTCCATCGATTCCGCCAATCCGGCGGCCTGCCGGATGTTCGGCAGGAGCGAGGGGGATATCTGCCGGATCGGGCGGGCGGGCATCGTCGACATGAACGATCCGCGCCTGGGGGCGGCGCTCGCAGCCCGGGGCCGCACGGGGATGTTCACGGGCGAGCTGAACATGCTCAGGAGCGACGGGGGGAAGTTCCAGGCGGAGGTTTCCGCATCCATCTTCCGCGATTCGCGGGGAGCGGAGAGGACGAGCATGATCATCCGCGACGTCACGGAGAGGAACAGGGCGGAGGAGGCGCTGAGAGCGTCCCTGCGCGAGAAGGAGGTCCTGCTCCGGGAGATCCATCACCGGGTCAAGAACAACATGCAGGTCATCTCCAGCCTCTTCAACCTCCAGGCCGGGCGGACGATGAGCGACGAATGCCGCGGGGTCCTCAAGGAGGGCCAGGCCCGCATCCGCTCGATGAGCCTCGTCCACGAGAAGCTCTATCAATCGCGCGACCTGTCGAAGATCGAATTCGGCGGCTACGTCAGGAGCCTGACGGCGCACCTTTTTCAAAGCTATCTGGACAAGCCGGACCGGGTCCGGCTGGAGACGGATTTCGAGGATGTCTTCCTGGACATCAACGCGGCCGTCCCGTGCGGCCTCATTCTCAACGAGCTCGTCTCCAACGCGCTCAAGCACGCGTTCCCGGGCGGGCGCTCGGGAACGATCAGGATCGGGCTGCAAAAGGATCCGACCGGCGCGGTCGAGCTCGGGGTCGCGGACGACGGGGTGGGTCTGCCGGCCGGATTCGACCTCCGGGAATCCGGAGGTTTCGGCATGGAGATCGTGAACCTCCTCGTCGATCAGCTCGACGCGAGATTCGAGGTCGAAGGAACGAAGGGAACGTCCTTCAAGGTGACGTTCGGCGCGATAAAATACCTGCCGCGCCTCTGAGGCCGCATGGGGCGGGGCTTCCGCCCCGCTCCGTCATTTCCAGAACAGGATCTCGGGGGCTTTCCGCTCCATGGTCGTGAACCCGACGGCGGGATATCCTACGGCGATCGGGGCGATGACCGTGCGGTCTTCGGGGATGCCGAACCGGGTCTTGCCCTCGGGGGTCCCCAAGTACATCCCCGTGAATCCCATCCAGCAGGTTCCCAGCCCGAGGCCGCGGGCCGCGAGCATCAGGTTCTCCGCGGCCAGCGTGCAATCGGTCTCAGCCGTCGGACTGAGGTTCGGCTTCGTGCAGATGAGGACGAGCGCGGGAGCGCCGTAGAAAATGTCGTACGCCGGGTTCGTGAACGTTTCACGATAGGGGGCGAGCGCAGGCATCCGGTCCAGCGAAGCGAGCAGGTGGCCCTTGGTCCGGGCGTTGAGGTCGGCGAGGACGGCGGGGTCCTGGATGACGGCGAATTCCCAGGGCTGGAAGCCCATCGCGCACGGCGCCTGCACGGCCGCGTCGATCAGCTGACGGATCAGGTCCTTGTCCAACAGTTTGCGCTCATAGGCGCGGATGGATCGGCGGGTGTAAATAACATCTTTGAGGTCCATGGCTTTCATCCTCCCTTGGCTGATGCTCATGAAAGGAGCATGGTAAACGATGGCCGGTCCGCGAGTCAAGGCCCCCGAGAGGCCGCGCTCGCGGACATTAATTACCCCTTGACAAACTCCGGTGGCGGCCTTATCTTATGTGTGGTGAACAAAATGGTAAACAGAATAAGAAAAGAACTGACGGAAAGGCAGGGCGGGGTCCTCAAGGCCATAGAAGGCTTCGTCCTGGAGCACGGGTACGCGCCGACGGTCCGGGAGCTGGCCGGGCTCCTCGGCATCCCCAACCCCTCGGCCGCCTTCAAGCACATGACGAGTCTGGAGAAGAAGGGCTATCTCCGGCGCGAGGGCGGGGAACTGCGCCTCGCCGGCCTGCCGACAGTGGGGGAGAACCAGGTGCGGGTGCCGGTGGCCGGGCTCGTGCCCGCCGGCCCGCCGACCGAGTCCTTCGACGTCTCAGCGGGCGAGGCCATGGACATCCCGGCCTGGATGGTAGGGAAGAAGCGCGGCAACGTCTTCCTCATCCGGGTTTCCGGCAAGAGCATGATCGACGCCTGCATCGACGACGGCGACCATGTCCTCCTCGAGCGGACCGCCGCCGTGAACTCCGGCGAGATGGTCGTCGCCCTCCTCGAGGACGGCTCGGTCACCCTGAAACGGCTGAAGAAGGACGACGGGAGGGTCTTCCTCATGCCCGAGAACCCGGCCTACGCCCCGATCGAGGTCACCGCCGGCGGCAAGGTCCTCGGCCGCGTCATCGGGGTGCTGAGAAAATACTGAACCCATGGAACGCCGCTATATCGTCCACGTGGACATCGACGCGTTCTTCGCGTCGGTCGAGGTCCTCCTCGACCCGGCGCTCAAGGGCAAGCCGGTCATCGTCGGCGGCCTGCCCCACGAGCGCGGCGTGGCCTCGACCTGCTCCTACGAGGCGCGCACGTACGGCGTCCGCTCCGGCATGCCCCTCCGCAAGTGCCACCAGCTCTGCCCGCAGGGCGTCTTCGTCCGCGGCAACTTTCACGTCTACGAGGCGTTCTCCGAGAAGTTCTTCAAGATCCTCCATGGCTACACGCCCGACGTCGAGGAGGCGTCCCTCGACGAGGCCTACCTCGACCTGACCCGTTGCCGGACGCTCTACCCCTCGTTCCCCGAGGCGGCCCGGGACATGAAACGGCGGGTGGAGAAAGAGCTGGGCATCACGGTCTCGGTGGGTGCCGCCCGGAACAAGGTCATGGCCAAGCTGGCGACCCGGATGGCCAAGCCGGCCGGGTTCTTCGAGGTCCCCGAGGGCGGGGAGGAGGACTTCCTCCGCGGCCTGGACATCTCGGACCTTCCGGGCATCGGCCCCAAGGCCCAGGTCGTTCTGCGGATGCTCAACGTCCAGAGGATCGGCGACCTCTGGGGCCTGCCGCGGCCGACCCTGCGCTCGCTCTTCGGGCTGGGCGGCGAGGAGATCTACCTCCAGGCGCGCGGCATCGACGCCCGGCCCGTCGCCGGCCGGGAAGAGCCGAAGTCCGTCTCGCGCGAGACGACCTTCCTCCAGGACCTCTGGGACGAGCGCCTGCTCCTCGCCCACCTGGCCTACCTCTGCGACCGGCTGACACTGGCCCTGCGCCGGGACGGGCTCTATGCCCACGTCATCGAGGTCAAGGCCCGTTACTCGGACTTCAAGACCGAGATCAGGCGGCGCCTCGTCGTCATGCCGCTCCAGGAGATGGGAAAGATCTACAAGATCGCCGAAGAGCTGTTCCGGGAGCTCGTCGCCTCGTCGCGCCTCGCCCTCCGGCTCGTCGGGATCAAGGCCTCCGAACTGGTCCGGACGCGCCCCCTGGCCCTGTTCGAGCCGTACTCGGAGCGTCCGGAGCGCCTGGGCAAGGCCATCGACCGCGTCCGCGGCAAGTACGGTTTCGGCTCCGTCCTGACCGTGCGGGAGCGGATGCTCGACCAGGTCTACGACTTCGAGCCGCGGCGGGGCTTCGTCCTCAAGACGGCCTCGCTGACCAAGTGAGGCGCCGCCGATGTTCGTTCCGTTGCGCATCCATTCCGTTTTCAGCCGGGGCCGGGGCGGGACCACGGTCGCCGAGGCCGCGTCCTGGGCGGGGGAGCGGAGGCTTCCGGCGGCGGCCCTGGCGGACATAGGCAACGTCTACGGCTGGGGGAAGTGGAAGCGGGCGGCGTCGGGGGCCGGGTTCAGGCCCCTCTTCGGCTGCGAGCTCGAGGTCGCCGGAGAACGCTTCGTCTTCCTCGTGAAGGACCCGGAGGGTTACCGGAACCTGATGGAGATATTCAACCGCAAGGAGGTTCGGAGCGTCGACGGCCTCATCGCCATTCACGTCCCTGCCGGGAAGGAGGGCGTCGAGGTCGCGGACGGGGGCGCGAAACGCGGGGCGAAGGGGGGCGACGGGAAGACGCCGAAAGAAGCCGTGGCCGGCCGGACGGACGGGCCCGAGGCCGGCGTCCTGGCCGAATTGCGGGACAAGATGCCCGCCGGCGACCTCTATCTCGGCTGTGAGTTCTCCAATTTCCGGAGGGCGGCGGACGCGAAGGCGGGGACGGGCCCGGCCTCCGGCCTGCCTCTCGTCTGGGCCGGTCCCCTCAAGTTCGTCGGGAGCCCGGAACGACTCATCCTCCTCCATGCCATCGCCAGGAAGGTCCCGTTCCCCCCGGAAAAGGAGAAGCTCTCCGGCCGCGTCGGCGTCTTCGGCCCGGGCCAGGAGGCCCTGGCGCTCAAGAGGTTCGGGGCAGAGGCCGGGGAGGCCCTGACGCGCACGTTCGAGGTCGCCGAGCGGTGCGCCTTCGTCTTCGAGGACGTTGTGCCGCCGCTCCCCTCCGACCTCTTTCCCGGGAGCCTGCGCGAGACGGTCATGGCGCGGCTCACCGCGGCGAAGGACCTCTCCTGGAAGGAGCGTCAGCGGGCCCGCCGCGAGCTCGCGGTCATAGAGAGCTCGGGATTCGGGCCGTACTTCCTCATCGTCCACGACATCGTCGAATTCGCCCGCCGCCGCGGCATCCTTCACAACCTGCGAGGGTCCGGGGCCTCGTCCTATCTGGCCTGGCTCCTCGGTGTCTCCCACGTCGACCCCGTCGTGTTCGACCTCTATTTCGAGCGGTTCCTCAACAGGGGCCGGCCCGACCCTCCGGACATCGACATCGACTTCGACTCGCGGCGGCGCGACGAGGTCATGGCCTACATCCTCGAGCGGTACGGCCGCGGCGGGACGGGCGCGGCCTTCGTCTGCAGTCTGAAGAACTTCGGGGCCCGCTCCGCCCTTTACGAAACGGCCCGGGCCTTCGGTGTCCCGCCCGACGAGGCCCGCGGCATGGCCAAACGCGCGCCGCTCTTCGCCGAGCCGGAATACCTCCGGACGGCCGCGCCCGCCCCGGGCTTCCTCGACGTCTGGAAGCTCGCCGCCGAACTGGACGGCGTCCACGCCGAGATCTCGCTCCATGTCGGCGGGGTCATCCTGACGCCCGCGCCGGTCGAGCGCTTCCTCCCGCTCGAGGCGTCGGCCAAGGGGCTCCTCATGTGCCAGTACGACAAGAACGTCGTCGAGGACCTCCGGCTCATCAAGCTCGACCTTCTCTCGGTCCGGGGGCTGGCCGCCATCTCGGAGACGAAGGAGGCGCTCGGCATCCGGAGCGTCCCGCCGGGCGACGCCGCGGTCTACCGGATGCTCGGGGAGGCGCGGGCCATCGGCTGTTTCCAGGTCGAGAGCCCGGCCATGACGAACCTCCTCCGCCGGATGAAGCCGCGGGACGTCTTCGAGCTGACCCAGGCCCTGGCCCTCGTCCGGCCGGGGCCGACCGAGAGCGGCATGAAGGAGACCCTGCTCCGGGCCCGCGAGGGGAGGCCCGCAGCGCACGATCCTTTCCTCGAGAAGGTCCTGCCCGAGACGGGCGGCATCCTTCTCTACGAGGAGCAGGTGATGCAGATCGCCGAGCGGGTGGCCGGCATGCCGCCCGAGGACGGCGACCTCCTGCGGCGGAGCTTCCGAAGGAAGGGCGGCGACGCGGACCTCCGCGGACGCTTCTTCCGCGAGGCGCGGGAGCGCGGCTACACGGAAGGCGAGGTGGACAAGCTCTGGAAGACCATGGAGAAGTTCTCCTCCTATGCCTTCAACAAGGCCCACAGCGCCTCCTACGCCGCCATGGCCTACCAGGCCGCTTACCTCAAGGTCCATCACACCGTGCCCTACCTCGCGTCCGTGCTCAATGCCGGCGGCGGCTACTACGATCTCGAGGAGTACGTCGAGGAGGCCAAGCGGCAGGGGATAACGATCCTCGGGCCGGACGCGAACCGGAGCGGCCGCGGCTTCACGGTCGAGGGCGGGGCCATTCGTGTCGGATTCGGGTCCGTCAAGGGGTTGGGGCTCAAGGCCGTCGCCGGGGTCCTCGAAGAGCGCGCGGAGGGCGGGGAGTTCCCGTCCGTGGAGGACTTCCTTCGGCGCGTGCCCCTCGGGAAGAGCGAGCTCCTGGCGCTCATCCGGGCCGGCGTCTTCGACGAGCTCGAGCCCCGCCGGACGCGTCAGGTCCTCCGCTACTTCCAGGGGCTCGAGGACATGGACCGGGTGGCGGACATCGACGCCTCGGAGAAGGAGCGGATGCTTCACGAATCGCTCGGGTTCAGCCCGGCGGGCGACCCGCTCGCGTTCTTCGGCGGGAAGCGGCCGCCCCTGCGCATCCGGGACCTCGAGGGCCGCTCGGGCACGGTCGTCGAGCTCGTGGTCCGGGTGGTGGACGCCCGGCAGATCCCGCTCAAGGGCGGCAGCCGGTATTTCTTCCTGTTCGAGGACGAGACGGGGCTCCTCGAGGGGATCGGGGAGACGAGGGGCCTGACCTCGGGCACGCCCCCTGTCTGTTGCCTGAGAGGCGAGGTCCGCAACGGCGGAGGTGCCGTCAAGATCCACAACTGCACTTTCCTGAGGGCGTTCTAACGAAGGGCGAGACAGGACGGAGGGTATATCCATGAAAAGATACAAGTTCTCGGTGGTGGTGGAGAGGGAAGCAGGGGGATTCTATGCGTCGTGCCCGGCACTGCCCGGGTGCTACACGACCGGAAAGAGCCGGGGAGAGGTCATGCGCGCCATCCGGGAGGCCATCCGGATCCACATCGAGGACCGGATGGGCGACAACGAAGGCGTCCCCCAGCCCGAGCCGGTCAGCTTCACCCGCCTCGAGGTCGTGCTCTGACGGAGCGGCCGGCCGTCAGATCAGGACCTCTTTGGGGATATCCCGGAGGTTGAAGTTCGAGGCCATGCTCCGGCAATAGGCGCCGGCACCCAGGACGGCCAGGAGGCCGCCCTTCTTCGGGAGGGGCATCGGCCTTTCCTTCCCGAACACGTCGCCGGTCTCGCAGAGATGGCCGGCCACGGTGATCCGGGCCTTTCTCGCCGCCTTGACCTCGAGACAGTTGATGATCTCGTGATGGGCCTGCATGTAGATCGCGGGGCGAGGCACCGTGTTGAAGGTCCCTCCGTCGACGCAGGCGAAGAGATTGCCGTAGCTCTCCTTGACGTAGTTCACCCCGAGGAGGAGCGCCCCGGCGTCGCCGACGAGGTATTTCCCGGGCTCGAAGGCCAGCGCCCTGACGTCCAGGCCGGCTTTCCGGACGTTCCCGCAGACGTAGCGGAGATAATCGGCGACCGGGAAGAGGGACTGGCTCTTGAAATACTTGGGGCCGAACCCGCCCCCGAAATCGAGGAATTCGAGCGGGATGCCGAGGTCCCGCAGCTCGGCCGCCTTGCGGACCATCCTATCCACGGCCCGGCGGACCGTGGGGTAATCCTCGCGGACCCAGCCGGAGCCGAGATGCTGGTGCAGGCCGACGGGCGTGAACCCCAGCTTCTTTGCGCGCAGGAAAACGTCGACGACCTTGCGCTCCTCGATCCCGAACTTGATGGGCGTCCCGTCGATGGACCGCTCGCCTGCGGTGACGGCCTTGGGATTGAAGCCGCGGCCGATGCCCGGGTTCCAGCGCACGGAGACCCGGATCTTCCGGCCGCGGAAACCGGCGTCCCGGACCTCGCGCATCAGCTCGAGCGCCTCGGCGGCGTCGATGTTGACCGTCAGGCCGGGAATGGCGAAGGCCTGGCGCAGGTCGGCGGCGCTCACGCTCGTGCCCGTGAAAAGAATGCGGCCGACAGGGAAGCCCGCGGCCAGGGCTGCCCGGACCTCATGGGGCGAGACGGCGTCGATCCAGGACCCGGCCTCACGGAGGGCCTTCAGGATGCCCGGGTTCGGATTGGCCTTCATCGCGTAACAGACCCGCGTCTCGAGGGGCGTCAGGCCCGCCAACAGGGCCTTGAGCTCCCCGAACCGGGACAGGATCCGCTTCTTCCCGTAAACGTAGATCGGCGTGCCGTGCGCCTTGGCCAGCTTCCCGGCGTCGATCCCGCCGAGCGTGAGCCGGTTCTCCCGAACCCCTGCGAACTCGTTTTCCCACCAGTACATATTATTATTCCTCGTCGCCGAATAGATTTTTTTGGCCCTTCCGAATCCTCTTGAGGATCTCCTCGAGGGCCGGATAACGTTCGATGAGAAGCCTGGGGATCTCGAGCTTCTCGCCCGAGAGCATGTTCTTGATCTGGAGGGCGTTGGCCATGGCCTGCCCCCGGTAATGGTTGTTGGTGATGACGTAGATCTTCCCGCTCTTCTGTCCCAGTTGTTTGATGCGGTCGATCCACTCCTGGAGCTCATCCTTGTCGTAGAGGTAATCGTACCGGTCATCGCGCCCGGCCCCCGCCCGGAACCAGTTCTTATAGTTGCGGCCGTGGAGGCGGACATAGGCGAAGGCGGGGTTCGTGCTCACGGCGGAAGGCTTGATGGAATTCTTGAACACGGGCTGATCGATGTTGCAGTAGGCCACCTTGTTGTCCTCGAGGAACCGGAAGAACTCGGGGGTGTCCCAGGAAGCGTGCCGGACCTCGAGGGCGAGCGGGTATTCCGCGAACAGGGCGAAAAGCCGGGCCAGATGGTCCCGGTTCCCGGCCGTATTGAGGTAGGACCAGGGGAATTGGATGAGGACGGCCGCGAGGCGCTCCCGGAGCCGCAGGGGGTCGACGCCCGCCCTGAAGTCGTCGACGTCCTTCTGGCCGAAGGCGTCCCGCTTGTGGGTGAAGACCTGATGGAGCTTGATCGCGAAAAGGAAGTTCGGGAAGGCCTCGACCTTTCTCAGCCAGGACATGGCCAGGTAGGCGGACGCGGGCCGGTAGAACGTGCTGTTGACCTCGACGACGTCGAGGAGCCGGGCCAGGAAGGGAAGCGGATGGAATCCTCGGGGCTTGTCCGGAGGATAGACGACCCCCTCCCAATCCTCGTAGCTCCAACCGGCCGTGCCCACATGGTAAGTTGCCATGAAGATTCATTTTAGGACAATCCTCGGGCCGGCACAAGGCCGGCCGTCGGCGAGCAGGCGCCCCTGAGCGGGGAGTGGAATGGGTTGATTTTCAGGCCGTCGCCGAATAGACTTGAAGGCTATGAGAAGCGGAGCGAAAACATGACCATCGAGTTCCCCGGGGACGTACTCGCGGCGCGGGACCGGATCCGCGGTGATATCCGCCGCACGCCGCTCGAGCCCGCGGACGAGCTCGGGCGGGCGGCGGCCGCCCGGGTCTTCGTCAAGTGGGAGAACGACCAGATCACGGGCTCGTTCAAACTGCGCGGGGCGCTCAACCGGCTCCGCACGCTCCTGCCCGCCGACAGGTCGCGCGGCGTCGTCTCGGCGTCCACGGGAAATCACGGCCTGGCCATAGCGCACGCCGCCCGGCTCGAAGGGATCGGGCTGACGCTGTTCCTCCCGCGCACCGCCGCGGCCGTCAAGCGGGCGAAGATCGAGGCCTTCGAGGTCGACATCAGGACGTTCGGGGACGACTGCGGAGCCACTGAGGTCCATGCCAGGGAATACGCTGCGGGCGCGGGGAAGTTCTTTGTATCCCCGTACAACGATCCCGCCATCGTAGCGGGCCAGGGCACCATCGGCGTCGAGGTCCTGGAGGATGAACCGGAAGTCGAGGACGTCATCGTCGCCGTCGGGGGAGGGGGGCTCATTGCCGGGATCGCCGGATATCTCAAAGCCGTGAAGCCCGGAACGAGGATAATCGGCGTCGAGCCGGAGACGTCGGCGTTCATGAAGGCCTCCGTGGAGGCCGGGCGCCTCGTATCGATCGAAGAAGGGGAGACGGTCGCCGACGCCGTGGCCGGAGGCATCGAGCCGGGCTCCATCACCTTCTCTCTGTGCCGCGATTTGGTCGACACCTACATCACGGTTCCCGAGCGGTCCATCGTAGGGGCCATGGCCACCGTTCGCGAGAAATACGGGAGGCGCATCGAAGGCGCCGCGGCCCTTCCGATCGCCGCCCTCCTCGGCCAGCCGGGACGCTTCAAGGGACGCACGGTCGTCTGTATCGCGAGCGGGGGCAATATCGATCCGGCGAGATTCGATGCGCTTATTGGAGCCGTTCGATCGTCCTCCCTGGGATGACAGGGAGGGGTGGGGGGACTTAACGGAACCGGAAGACGTATCTTCCTTTTCCGACCCTATGGGACTCACGGATGGCCGCATGGACCATATCGGCCGCGAGGCCGCAGGCTTTCTCGAGCGACCGGCCCCGGGCGAGGTGGCCGAGGATGGCCGAGGACAGGAAACACCCGGTGCCATGGACTTCCCTGGCGAGCTTTTCGTGGCCGAATACGGACATGCGGCGGCCGTCGAAAAGGACGTTGACGGCGCTTTTTTCAAGATGCCCCCCTTTGACCAGGCAGGGAACGGCCGTCAACCCGAAGATGACGCGGGCCGCTTCTCCCATATCCCCGGGTGTCCGGACCGGCGATCCGGAGATGACGGAAGCCTCCGCCATGTTCGGAGTGATGAGGGACGCGTTGCCCCGAATGGCCCGGACCAGGGCGGAGATCCCCGCTCTTTCGAATAAGGGGGTTCCCGAACTCGCGCGCAGGACGGGGTCGACGACCCGGGGGATGTCCGGGCGCCCGGCGAGGATGCGCCCGAGCGCGGGCACGACGGCGTGCGAACCGAGCATGCCGACCTTGATGCCGGCGAAGGGCACGTCCCGGGCGAGCGTCCGGTACTGATCGGCCACCGTCCGTGCGGGAATGGGGATGACCGTCCGGACCTCGAGCGTATTCTGGACGGTCAGGGCGGTGAGGACGGCCGTTCCATGAAAGCCGAGCGCCGTGAAGACCTGGACATCCAGGAGCACACCGGCGCCCCCGGAAGGATCGAAACCGGCTACCGAAAGCAGAGTTCGTTTCATCGTACCCATTGGACGTGATTGTAGGGGCGGCCCCGGTCTCCTGTCAACAGTTCGAGCCCCGGGCATGAAAGGCCGGAGGCTTGCGCGGGAGGGCGGATCAACGGGCTCTCTGCCTGCCGTCCGGGCCGCGGGCCGCCGCCGGATTGAAGCCGGGACCGGAATTGAGCTAGAATCGTCCCGACGGGGTATCATGCGCGCGCGGTTCCACGGCTTCGTTTCCGGTCGGGTCCAGGGCGTCGCCTATCGCTATTTTGCCCAAAGGTGGGCCGGGGCCCTTTCCGTATCGGGTTGGGTCCGCAACCTGGCGGACGGCCGCGTCGAGGTTCTGGCCGAGGGGGACAAAGACGCCCTGGAGAGCTTCACGGAGCGGCTTCGGTCGGGTCCCCGGATGGCCGTCGTGGAAAGCCTCGAACTCCGTTGGGAGGAAGCGACGGGGGAGACCGGCGGTTTCCGGATCGAGTTCTAGGCGTCGGGCGGCCCGGGGGCCTGCCGGGCCTTCTTGATGAACGCGTCCCGGCATTCCGGGGAGCAGAAGAAGTATTCTTTTCCGTTCCGCACTTCCCGAATGGCTTCCTCTCTCGGAAGGTACATGTTGCAGAAATCGTCCTTGACCATGGTCCCTCCCAGCGACGGAGGGCGCTTCCGTTCGCCGGACGGTCTCCCGATGGACTGGATGAACCTGACGACGGCAAAAATGACGTAGAGGATGAAGAGCGCGAAAAGGAAACGGAAAAGGAACACATAGAAGTATTTAACGGAATCCGGCCCGGCTGTCAAATGGCCGCTTGATTCGGGCCCGCCCCCGGTCTAACATGGGCGCGATGAGATACGCGTTGACGGCGTCCGAGAAGGTCTTCAAGAAGGCCGTTCGGGAATTCGCGGGGCAGGCGATCCCCGACGCGGGCGCTCGGCGCCCCGGCAAAGGCGCCCCTGCCGACCTCTCGGGCGAGTTGGAAAAATGGCTGTCGGGGGCGAAACCCGCGGGCTTATCCCGGACCGAAGGGGTTGTCGCTCTGGAAGAGATAGGCCGCCGTTGCCCGGCGGCCGCCCTAGGACTCGTTGGGAGCGAGCCTTTCGGGATATTGAGCCCCGGCCTCTGCCGCGCGGCGGCGGACCTGGGCGCGGCCCAGGGCGTCCTTACCGGCTCCCTTGCCCGCTTTTCGGAGCCGGAGGGCGCGGAGGGAACCTTCCTTCAGGCTCTTGCCGACGCCCTGGCGGGGATCGAAGCGGCCCGGCTCAAGCTCTATAGGGCGGCCATTCTCGAGGACGCGGGCCGGGGAGTCCCGGAGGAGACGGCAGGCGCCGAACTCCTGGCCGGAGCCCTGGCGCGGGAGGCCGGGACCCTTATGGCACGGATCGAAACAGGAGGAAATGATGAGACTGGAAGCGTTGTACGGGAAGGCGATCGAGACGGGGATAGCCAACGATCTGAGGGGCCGGGAGGAGGTCCTCAGGGTCCTGGCCGACGAAAAGGATAGGTTCGAGAAGCTCCCGGAAGAGGACAAGGACGATTTCGACCGCGACAGGCTCTTCAATCCGTTCGCGGATACACGCATCCTCAACGGCGGCCCCGACGTCGAGGTCCGGACGGCCATCGTCGGCATCGACATGGGGATCGGCGAGGTTCTCCTCGCGCATACCCTGAACCGGGACCTGGGCGCGAAGATCGACCTGGTCATCGCCCATCACCCCGAAGGCTACGCCCAGGCCCGTCTCCACGACGTGATGCGCCTGCAGGCCGACCTCCTCGCGGCCTGCGGCGTCCCCGTGGCCGTCGCCGAGCAGCTGATGGAGAAGAGGATCGGCGAGGTCGAGCGCCGCATCATGCCCGTCAACCACGAGCGGGCCGTCGACGCCGCGCGGGCGCTCGGCCTTCCGATGATGTGCATCCATACGCCTGCCGACAACTGCGTCACGACCTTCCTCACGAGCCTCTTCGCCGAGAAGGGGCCGCGGACCCTCGGCGACCTCGTCGGGCTCTTGAAGAAGATCCCGGAATACCGGAGATCGGCGCGCCGCAACGTGGCGCCCCGGATCGTCAACGGTTCCGAGGGCGGGAAGTGCGGGCGCATCTTCGTGGACATGACCGGCGGGACGGAGGGGTCCAAGGACATCTATGACAGGCTCGCCGCGGCCGGAGTCAGCACGCTGGTCGGCATGCACCTCGGAGAGGAGTCCCTCGAAAAGGCGCGGAAGGCCAACCTGAACGTCGTCATCGCGGGACACGTCTCGAGCGATACGCTGGGGCTCAACCTCCTCTTCGACGAGATCGAGAAGGACGGGAGGCTGGAGTTCGTGGCGGCCTCGGGGTTCGAGAGGATCCGGCGGACCGGCGGCTGACGCGCGGCCTCAGAAATGCTCGTGGGCGCTGCGGGTCGCGATCCAGGTCGCGAAGGCCCGGGCGTCGGCGATGTCGTGCTCGTCGGGATGCGTGCTCGCCGTCGCGGCCATGTCCGCCCAGGCTTCGTGCTCGGGGGACTTGCTCAGGACTTCGCGGGCCTGCTCCGAGACCCTGCCGCGGCAGGAGAACGTCCCAGCAGCCTGGCCTTGGACACGAGAACGGACGCGTATTCGATGGCCTCTCCGGACAGGCGCATCCCCTGGAGCGAGCCGTGGGTGGAGAAGAGGGCGACCTTCTTTCCGGTCGGGACGCTCTTGAGGAACTCTTCGACCTTGTAGGGAACGCTGTGCGATTGGACGGGGAAGCCGATGAAAACGAGGTCGTAAGGCGCGAGGTCCGCGACCTTGTCCATCGGCAGGAGCTCCCTGTCCCCGTCGAGCGCGCCGTGGATGGCTTCCGCGATCTTCCGGGTGTTCCCGGTCCGGCTGAAGTAGGTCACGAGCACTTTGGCCATTTTGCGCGTCCTTTCTGCGAGGGTCTATTGTTCCATAAAGCCGGCCGGAATTCTAGGGACCGGCGGGGAGATCGACGGTGACCGTCGTTCCCTTTCCCGGTTCGCTTTCGACCCGGACGGCGCCGCCGTGGTCCTCGACGATCTTCCGGGTGATGGGGAGGCCGAGCCCCGTCCCGGCTTCCTTGGTCGAGAAATAGGGCTCGAAGATCTTGTCGAGCACGGCCCGGGTCATGCCGGCGCCGGTGTCGCGGACGGTGATCGTCCAGGACGACCCGGACCGCCGGACGGACACGGCAACCTCGCCCTTGTCCCGGACGGACTCGATGGCATTGGCCACGATGTTTCGGAAGGCGGTCCGGAGCTTGGCCTCGTCGCCGAGGCAGGCCGCGGCCTCGCCCTCATAGGATTCCCTGAAACGGATCCTCGCCGAGAGAAGCTTGCGGTAGGGATCGAGGGTCTCGGCCACGATCTGACGCAGGTCGCAGGGGTCCTTTCGGATGGACGTGTCCCGGGCGATCTCCATGAATTCCTGGGCGACGCGCCGGAGATGCTCCACCTCGCCGATGATGTACGACATGGATTCGCGGAGGGCCTTCTCGAAGTCCCCGTCGCGGTCCTCGTAGACCCGGAGGACGTGCTCGGCCGAGAGCTGGATCGGGGTGAGGGGGTTCTTGATCTCGTGGGCGACCTTGCGGGCCATCTCAGCCCAGGCGACCTTCTTGCCCATCTCGGCGAGCTCCTGCCGGTGGGCCCTCAGGCTCCCCACCATGGAGTTGAACCCTTCGACCAGGGTCCGCATCTCGTCCCGGGAAGGATGCTCGATCGCGACGTCGAGGTTCCCGAGGCTGACCTCCCGGGTGCCGGCCAGGAGCTTCCGCACGGGAACGACGATCATCGCCCGGATCCCGCGGGCGAAAACGAAGACGAGCCCGGCGAAGAGCAGGGAAAGGAACAACAGGAATTCCACGAGCTCGCCCGTGGCCCGGGCCGCCTCTTCCTTCTCGAAGGGGAAGGGCATGGAGACGAGGAACGTGCTGCCGCGAAAATCGTAGGGGACGGTGAGCGTCTGGAAGGAATACCCGCCGATCCTCTTCCGCTGGGTCGTGAACGGGGCCTTCTCGACCGCCAGCCGATGGTAGATCGCGCCGTCCACCAGGTCCGGGAGCAGCCCTGCGTCGAAGAACTCGCGACGACTCGACGACAGGAGCTTGGCGTCCCGGTAAAGGTTGACGTCGTTGGACAGGGTCGCCGCGACCCAGAGGACCAGGTCCTCCGGAGGCGACGGCAGGCCCGGGCGGTTCCCGTCCTGGAGGTAGATGAAGTCCTCCATGATGCTTCGGGCGAATCCGGCATGCAGGGCCGCCTCCTCGACGAAGCGGCCGGTGAAGATGCGGTCGAAGAGCCCCCGGGTGAAGATCGTGAAAAGGAGCAGGGGCACCAGGGCGACGGCGAAGAAGGACGCGTAGACCCGGTTCGAGAACGAGCGGAAGACGTTGCGGAACGACAGCCGCCCGGCGGCGAGCGCGACGGGCAGGACGAGGGCCAGGATGAGCAGGGCCTCGAGGGCCAGGAGCTTGAGGAACTCCACGGCCCGGGCGCGCAGGCCCTTTTCGCGCGTGTACAGGGAGTAGATCTTGCCCTCATGGCGGAAAAAGAAGGACCGGTACGAATTCCCGCCGTCCCTGAACGAGTCCCAGAAGGCGGCGTCGGAAGCGCCGAGCCGCTCCCGGACGGCCCGCGGGATGCCCGAGGAGATCTTCCCCGGATTCAACAGCGGACGGCCGTCGGGACCATAGATGGCCAGCCCGAAATCCACGGAGTTCAATGACGGGATCGACCCGGACCGGAGCAGTTCGAAGTAGGGGTTGGCCGAGTAGAGGAAGGGGAGCATTTCGGGGTCCAGCGACAGGAACAGAAGCGTCCGGCCGAGCGGCGCGCTCCCCTCGAACCAGTCCTTGTAGGCGACCAGGAAATCCCTTTGTCTGCCGAGGGATGTCGCGCTCCGGCGCACCACCGACCAGGTCGGGCTCCCGGGCAGGGCCAGCTCCCGGCCGTAGACGCGGGGGATGTTCAGGGAGAACCGGGAAAGGGCGTTGCCTTCGGCGTCGAGGATCTCCAGTCCCGAATACCAGTTGAAGCGGGCGGCCAGGGTCCTGTCCCATATCCCGTGGGCGAAATCGGGCGACCCCGGCTCCTTCAGGAAGGAGGAAATGGCCGCAGCCCGCTTTTCGATCTCGGGGATGGATTCACGGACGATGAGGTTCCCCCACACTTCCTGGGAGGTCACGACGTTCCTGAGGAAATCCTGGACCAGGGCGCGGGTCCGCCGGGCCGAGGCGCGGTCGATCGTCTGGCCCAGGAACAGAGTCCCCAGGAGGAGGCCGGCGGCGACGAATTCCCTCCGCCGGGCCTTTTGGGGGAAATGGGCCAGGAGCAGGCCGAGGGCCAGCAGGGCGGCCTGGACCGCCCAGGGGAACGGGCTTGGCCCGAGGCGGCCGCCCGACAGGTAAAGGTTCGCGACGAGGGCCGGAACGATCAGGGCGAAGGCGACCCCGGGCCCGGGCGAACGGACGGCGGCCGCTCTCAAGGCGAGAAAGGCCAGGGCCAGGACGGCGGCCAGGAAAAAGAGAACGCTCAGGTGGAGGAGGAGGAACTCCGGACTCGGAGAGAACCGAAGGAGCGGGACGTTGGCGTTGAAGACGAGCTTCCTGACGGCCGCCTGGAAGAGGTCGAGGAGGAGGAGGCAGACGGCCAGGGCGCCGACTTCCGCGAGGAGGCGGAGAAGGGGAGCGGCGGGCTTCCGTTGCGCTGCGAGCCTGGGCCGGGCGAAGGCCATGAGACACCCGACGACGAGCCCGATAGCGGCGGATGTCAGGAAGATGTCGGCGGGGGAGCGGGTCAACCCCCCGATCGAGAAGAAGCCGGCTCCCGCCGAAGAGAACACGGACAGTGACTGCAGTCGTTCGAGCCGGCTCAGGGGGATGAACAGCGCGCGGAGGGTGGCGGCGATCAGGCAGACGAACAGGACGGTTCCCGGCCTCCTCTCGCGGAGGAACCGGGGCGAGAACAGGAGGCCGAGGAGCAGGACGAGGAACGAACCGATGACGAGGGCGAAGAAACCGAGGAGCATGTCCTCGCGGAAGGTGGTCAGCCTCTCGGTGAGGGACGGTGAGCTCAGGGTGACCGTGGCCAAGATCCGCCGATCGGGGCCCCGGAGGGGGAAGTAAAGCGTCTGGATCTCGTTCGCCCGGCGGGGCTCGCCGGCGAACTCATCGCCATGTTTGGAAAATATCCGTTCGAATCCCGTGACGTCCTCGCGGAAGCTCCAGTAGTCGACCGCGCACCTCCGCAGGGACGCGGGTTTCAGAAAGTGGGATTGCCCGACGTGGGACGATTGGAACTGGGGGATGAAGGCCAGGAGCCGGAACAAGGCGATGTGACCGCCCCCCGGCACGGCTTCGACCGAGGCCAGGTAGACCGATGCTTTATCGCGGACGAGAAAAGGGGCCGCCGCGGCGGAAAACAGGGTCAGGTCTCCCGATCGGGCGTGGTCTCCGAGGTCGATGGCGTTTCCGAGCCAGACGGCCAGGCGGCCATCGGGGCCGTAATAGGCCGCTCCCCGGACGTCGTCCGCGAACCGCAGCGCCGACAGGCGTTCGAAAAGTCGTGTCGCGTCCCCGGGAACGGCGCCCCGGAGCCGTCCGAGGAGCCGCCGGTGGGCGTCCAGGACCGCGGCGAATTCCGTTCGGACGCCCCGGGCGCGGCGCTTCAGGCGATCGAGGCTCTTCCGATCGTAATCCCGTCCTATGACCGACGGAAGGACGAGGGAGGTGACGAGGCAGAGCAGTGCCAGGCCCATCCCCGCGACGAAGGCCTTCCGGGCTCCTTTCCTCACAGGCGTTCCGCCTTGATCTCGACGATCTCCCAAACGGCCCGGGGGGAGGAGGGGGCGCCGCCCGCGGGGGAGGCCGGGCGCGGTACGATGTGGAAAAAGACCCTGAAAAGATACGGGTTGTCGTTCCGGGTGTCCCGGAAGGACCAGCGGGCCTTGAAGATGAACCCGGGCTTCCCGCCGACGAGCGTCAGGTCCCGTTCGGGGACGAACTCGAAGGTCTTGTGGCTCGTGAAGACGCGCTCGAACAGAAAATACGCCTGCTCGCGCGATACGCGGTCGGAAAAGGCGATGGGCTCGGGGAGCGAGACATGGAGACCGGCGGCGGACGAGAAAAGCCTGGTGAGGGCTCCGGCATCGTTCGCGGCGCAGGCCGCTCCGATGTCCCGGGTCACGGACGGAGCGAAGGCGAGCAGGGACGAGATCAGGAGAGCGCTGAAAGAATACACCATGAAAATAGTATCACCGGATTTCGGAACAGGCAAGCGGCGCGCATTCCGGACGGCGGGAAGGCGCGGGCCGGCCCGAAGGGAACGGGAGCGGCGCGGGCGAAGGGCCCGCGCGGGCGGTCCTTCTCAGGCCTTCTTTTCGGACGTCTCTTCCTCGAGCTTCCGCGTCCGCTGGGCGTCCTTGATGCTGGAGATCCCGGCGATGAGCGCGATCAGCCCGCCGAAGAAAAGGATGGGGGGGATGAAGCCGAAGACGAGCTGGTAGAATTCGCGCCACCAGACGAGGCTGACGAGAACGATGCCGGCGGCCATGGCGACGAGCCCGCCGATGACGGCGATAAACTTACCCATGGGCAAACCTCCCTGACATTCGTGATGTGGCCGGGATTATAACAAATCGAAAAAGGCGGCGCAAGGCGTTCCGCTTTCCGATGGACCCGCGCAGGCCGGGTGATATAAAATGGGCGTCGTGCACGTAAGCCGGGAAAGGAGGGCTCTCCCATGTCCATGAGATCCGAGGTCTGTGCGGGGCTCGTTCTGCTCCTGATCGCGGGGGTTCCGGGGGCCGGGGCGGCGGAAGATCCGGGCCCGTTCGTTCTTGGAGGATTGACCGTACGGCCGGGAGAGGTCGTTTCGGGCTATCTCGATGTTCCGGACATCGACGGACAGGGGACAAGGCTTCCGGTGACGGTGATCCGGGGGAGGACGAAGGGGAAGGTCGCGGCCTTCGTCGCCGGCATCCACGGTTACGAGTACCCGCCCATCCTCGCCCTCTACCGGTTGAAGGGAATGCTCGACCCTTCGACGCTCCGGGGGACGGTCATCCTTGTCCACATCGCCAACCCCCCCAGTTTCCGGCGGCGGACGATCTATTACAGCCCGGCCGACGGGAAGAACCTGAACAGGGTCTTCCCGGGCGATCCGAAGGGCACGCTCAGCCAGCGCATCGCCCACGTGCTCACGCGGGAGGTCATCGGGGCGAGTGACGTCGTCGTCGATATGCATTGCGGGGACGGGAACGAGGCCCTCATCCCCTATACGTACTGGATGATCGGCCCCGACGCGGCGCTCAACGAAACCTCGAAGGGCCTCGCTCTCGCCTTCGGCATCCCCGTCATCATCATCGACGATGCCCGGACGCAGGACCCGGCGGATTCCCGGTACTTCGGGAATACGGCCATCCTGAGGGGAAAGGCCGCGATCACGACCGAAGCCGGAGCCCTCGGCGGCACGGAAGAAACCGCCATCCTCCTGAACATGCGGGGCGCCCTCAATATGCTCAGGTACCTGGAGATGATCCCCGGCCCTCCCGAAGCGCCTCCGGTCCCCGTCTGGATCGACAAGTACGAGGTCGTTGAATCTCCGAAGGACGGCCTGTTCTATCCCTGCGTGGAAATGGGGCGCTACGTGACCAAGGGGGGGATGATCGGCCGCGTCACCGACGATCTGGGGAACGTCACCGCGGAGATGACGGCGCCCTTCAGCGGGATCGTGCTCTATATCCTCGGGACGCCGCCCGCCGTCAAAGGAGAGCCCCTGTTCGAGATGGGCAGGATCGGGAGCGGGAACTAGTCACTTCTGGAAGACGATCCGGCCGCCCAGGATGGTGGCCACGGCTTCAGTGGTCAGGATCTCCCGGGGGGAGATGGCGAACAGGTCCTTGGAAAGGACCACCATGTCGGCGAGCTTCCCCGGCTCCAGCGTCCCCTTGACGTCCTCCTCGAACGAGGCGTAGGCTGCGCCCTTCGTGAAGAGCCCGATCGCCTCGGCCATGGTCAGGCGCTGGCCGGGGAACCAGCCGCTCTCGGGGGACCCGCTCTCGATGTTCGTCCGGGTGACGGCGGAATACAATCCCCGCATCGGGTCGAGCGGCTCGACCGGCCAGTCGGAGCCGAAGGCCAGTCGGGCCCCCTTGTCGAGAAGGGAGCGCCAGGCGTAAGCCCCGCGGGAGCGCTCCTCCCCGATGCGGGTCTCGCAGAAGCGCATGTCGGTCGTGCAATGCGTCGGCTGCATGGAGGCGATGACGCCCAGGGCCGCGAACCTCCCGAAGTCGGCCGGGACAATGACCTGGGCGTGTTCGATCCTGTGCCGCAGGTCCTTTTTCCCGAACTTTTTCCGGGCCCGTTCGACGGCGTCGAGCACCCAGGAGACGCCCTTGTCGCCGATGGCGTGCGTGCCCGTCTGAAAGCCGTTGGCGTGGGCTTCCGCGATGAGGGCGTCGAACGCGGCCTCGGACATCTGGGGGAGCCCCATTTTGCCCGGCTCGTCGGAGAAGGGGGCGAACATCAGGGCCGTCCCCGAGCCCAGCGTCCCGTCGATGAACGCCTTCAGGAATCCGGCACGGACCATGTCGTCGCCCTGGCCGCTCCGGATGCCCGCCTCGAGGCAGTCCTTCATCCGCTCCGCCGGCAGCCAGGCGTAAACGCGCAGGGTCAGGCGGCCCGTGGCGGCGAGCTTCCTGTAGATCGCCGTTTCCTCGAAGCTCGAATCGGTATGAACTCCCGTGAGGCCGAGCGCGGCGGCGTGCTCGAGGGCGCGGACGATGTCCTTTTCGGGGGTGGAATCGGCCTCCGGTCCGGGGATCCGGACGAGGCCGGCCGCGGCCTCGGTGAGGATCCCGGTCGGTTCACCCGTTTCCGGGTCCCTGAGGATCTCGCCGCCGAACGGGTCCTTCGTCTCCTTCGTTATGCCCGCCATTTTCAGGGCCAGGCTGTTCACCCAGATGCTGTGCCCGTCCACGCGCTCGATGACGACGGGATTCGAGGGCGAGATCTCGTCCAGGTCCCTGCGGGTCGGCCAGGCGCCGCCGGGGAAGAGGGTATGGTCGTAAGCGCTGCCGGATACGAGCGCTCCGGACGGCAGCTCCGCGATCCTTGCTGCGATCATCTCCCGGATCTTCGCCATCGAGGCGACGCCGCGGAAGCTCAGGCCGATGAGGGACCTCCCGCCGGACGCGAAATGGGTATGGGCGTCGATGAGCCCGGGAATGACGAGCTTGCCGGCGACGTCGAGAACCTTCGTGCGCGGGCCGATGAATCGGGCGATCTCCCGGTCCGTGCCGACGGCGACGATCCTGCCTCCCGTCACCGCGACGGCCTCGGCCCAGGGAGCCGCGTCGTTCGCGGTGAATATCTTGCCGTGCGTAACGGCCAGGTCGGCCGGCTTGGCCGGCGCGGCGGAGGACCGAAGGGTCCCGAGGAACACCAGGGTCGCCAGGATGATGGTTGTGCGCTTGCTCATGATGCCCCCTATCTTAACAAATGACCCGGGACAAACAAAGGCCGCCGCCGTCCGCCGGCCCCCCTTGATAAAATCGCGATAATCGGCAAGAATGGATTGGAATTTCGGAGAGGAACGCATGATCGACCGTAAAGATAAACTCCTTTTGATCCCCGGGCCGAGCCCTGTCGTCCGGCGCGTCCTCGACGCGCTGGCCGCGCCGACCGTCGCCCACACGAGCCCCGAAATGCAGGCCGACCTCAGGGACGCCTGCGCCGATCTCAAGCGGATCGTCTCGTGCGCGAACGGCGAGGCGTTCATCGTCGCCGGCGCGGGAACGCTCTCCATGGAGATGGCGGTCCTGAACACCGTGCCTGCGGACGGACGCGCTCTCCTCCTGTCCCAGGGATATTTCGGCGCGCGCATGGCCGAGATCTTCCAGGCGTTCGGCCTGGCGCACGATGTCGTCCGGTCGGAGTGGGGGACAGGGGTGCTCCCGGGCGAACTGGAAGAGCGTCTCTCTTCGGGAAGGTACGACACGGTCGTCTGCACCCATGTGGATACCGCCACGGGCGCCTGCGCCCCGGTCGAAGACTACGCCCGGGTCGCGAAGGCCCGGGGGGCCCTTTTCATCGTCGACGGGGTCTGTGCGACGGGCGGCATCCCCGAGCGTATGGACGAATGGACGATCGACGTCGTCCTCACGGCTGCCCAGAAATGCATCGGCGCGCCTCCGGGCCTGGCCCTCTGCGTCTTTTCGGAGCGGGCCATGGCCAGGCGCCGGGCGATGACCTCGATCCCCGCCTATTATTCGGATATCCTGCGCTGGCTCCCCGTCATGAAGGACCCGGCGAAATATTTTTCGACGCCGTGCGTCAACGAGATCCGCGCTTTCCGCGAGGGGACCCGCATCATCCTCGAAGAGGGCCTCGAAGCGAGGTTCCGGCGGCACGATCTCCAGGCCGGTGCCGTCCGTGCCGGGCTGGCCGCGCTCGGGTTCACGCTCTTCACGGCCGCGCCCTTTCTGGCTTCGACCCTCTCGGTGGTCGCCTATCCGGCAGGCGTCGACGACAAGGCCTTTCGGGCCGCCCTCGACGCGCGCGGCGTGGTCGTCGCCGGCGGGCTGGCCGGTACCGCGGGCAAGGTCTTCCGCATGGGCCATATGGGGAATCTGACCGATGATGACGTCCTCTTCGCGCTTGACGCGACGGAGGGGGCGTTGGGATCCCTGGGGATCCCCCTCGATGGAGGCAAGGCCGTAAGGGCGGGCGCCGCCGTCCTCGAAGCCGGGAAAAAGGAGGCGCGGGCATGAAAAAGAGGAGCCGGGTCTATTTCATGCCGGCGGACGGGAAGGAGGCCGCGGAATCCCTGTCGGCCAAGCTTCGGAAGGCCTATCTCGCCATCGGGTTCGACGCAAGGATCGCCGAGGACGATTTCGTGGCGATGAAGATCCACTTCGGCGAAAAGCACAACACGGGATATATCAAGCCGCCGTGGCTCAAGGGGATCGTTTCCGAGGTCCGAAAGCGGACGTCACGGGCCTTCCTTACGGACTCGAACACGCTGTACACCGGGATGCGCTCGAACTCCGTCGACCACATCCGGCTGGCCTGGAGCCACGGCTTCACGCCCGATGTCGTCGAAGTCCCTGTGATCATCGCCGACGGGCTCATCGGGCGGGACGACCGGGACATCGAGGCCGGGCGCTCCCGTGTCCGGACAGCGAAGATCGCCGGAGCCTTCCTCGACGCGGACGCCCTCCTCTGCCTGACCCACGTCACGGGCCACATCCAGACCGGGATCGGCGCCTCCATCAAGAACATGGGCATGGGCTGCGCTTCCCGGGCGGGGAAGCTCGACCAGCACTCCGTCGTCCATCCGCGGGTTTCCGCCCGGGCCTGCCGGAACTGCGGGATCTGCCTCGATCATTGCCCCGAGGCCGCCATCGTCCAGGCGGAGGGCCACGTCGTCATCGACGGGGAGAAGTGCGTCGGCTGCGGCGAATGCCTCGTCGTCTGCAAGCCGGGGGCGATCAAATGGCGGTGGGACGAGGATTCCCCGCGCATCCAGGAGAAGCTCGCCGAATACGCGCTGACCGTCCAGGGCCTGTTCAAGGGCAAGGTCGGCTTCGTCAACGTCCTCATTCATGTGACGAAGGATTGCGACTGCATGGCGCGGAGCCAGGCGCCCATCGTCGGGGACATCGGCATCCTCGCGTCCGCGGACCCGGTGGCCGCGGATAAGGCCGCCGCCGACCTCATCATCGCCAGGGCGGGCGAGGACGTCTTCCGCAAGGGATATGACCTCGATTGGGCGGTCCAGTTCCGGCACGGCGAGAAGATAGGTCTCGGATCGGCGGACTACGCGCTGACGACCCTCGACTGACCCTTCGCCGCGATCCAGGACCGATCCCATTCAAACCCCACCCCTCATGCCGGGGGATCGAAGGTTTGACTTTTCCGGACGTCCCGCCTATAGTGGCTTCCTTATCTCGGCGGGCCTCCGGCCCGTTCGGAACGTCCTCAACATCGGGTGATCCACATGAAGATAGGTATCGTCGGTTTGCCCCTCTCGGGGAAGACGGAGCTCTTCGAAGCCCTCACCGGGGCCGAAGGCGGCCCCGGCGCGCCCTCCGCGGCGGGGAACGGCCAGGAGCGCCGGGCGGTGGTCAAGGTCCCCGACGAGCGGCTCGAGCGGCTGTCCTCGCTCTTCCACCCGAAGAAAACGACGCCCGCGGCCGTCGAATACATCGATTTCTCCGGACTTCAGCTCTCCGAGGAGGGCCGCCAGGGATTCAGCAACCAGTTCCTGGGGACGGCCCGTACGGCCGACGCCCTGCTCGTCGTGGTCCGGGCCTTCACGGACGAACGGGTCCCGCACCCGCTCAAGACCATCGACCCCGTCCGGGACCTCAAGGCCGTCGAGGCGGAGTTCATCATCAGCGACCTGGCCATCGTCGAAAGCCGCATGGAAAGGCTCGCCAAGCAGGCGAAATCTCAGAAGAACGAGCGCGATCTCCGGGAGCTCCGGCTCCTCGAGAGGTGCCGGGCGTTCCTCGAAGAGGAGAAGCCGCTCCGCGAATTCGCCTTCGAAAGGGAGGACGAGCTCCTTGTCCGGGGATTCCGCTTCCTGACGCAGAAGCCGGTCATCGTCGTCGTCAACATCGACGAAAGCGCGATCTCCCGGGAGTCAGAGGTCAGGGGCCTTTTTGCGGACAGGGCCGCGAGCGGGGGGACCGAGGTCCTCTGCCTGTCGGCCCGGATAGAACGCGAGATCCAGCAGCTCTCCGGCGAGGAGGCGAGCCAGTTCCTGAAGGACTTTGGGCTCACCCATTCGGCCCGGGCCAGGCTGATCGCGACGTCCTTCCGGCTCCTGGGCCTCATCTCGTTCTTCACCGTGGGCGAGGACGAGGTCAAGGCCTGGACCATTCCCGCCGAAACCCGCGCCGTCCAAGCGGCGGGGGCCATCCATTCGGACATCGAGCGGGGCTTCATCCGGGCCGAGGTCGTGAGTTACGACGATTTCATCGTCCGGGAGTCCCTCGTCAAATGCCGGTCGGACGGGACGGTCCGGCTCGAGGGAAAGGATTATCCCGTTTCGGACGGGGATATCGTCAACTTCCGCTTCGCCGTCTGAACTTCATTCGCCCCGGCCGGCGAAAAGGAAATAATCGTAGACCGTTTTGGCGATCAGGGCGATGGCGTCCTCCGCGCGATCGGGGTCGGTGCCCCGGCTGAGGACGCTGAGGGCCACGTGGCCCGCGCCGCCCGGGAGTCCGATGATCCCGCAATCGTTGATCGTGCCTCCGATGGTCCCCGTCTTGTGGGCGACGACCGTGCCCGCCGGGAGGAGCCCCCGGATCCGCTTGGCGCCGGTCTGGCACCCGGCCATGACCTCGAGGATCCGGTCGCAGGACGCCGGATCAAGGATCTCCTTCCGGAAGATCTTCTCGAGAAGGGCGTTGATGGCCTGGGGCGTCGCGTGATCGGCCGGGTCCAGGTCGAAATCGGCCCTGGCCTTGGCGAACGCGGCGGGATCTTCGGCGGCCATCCGGGCATAGATGCGGGAGAACTCGTCCTTGGGCATCGTTCGGTATCTTTCGGATTCCCCGACGTAATAATCGAGGAGCAGTTCGCGGACAGTCCTGCCGACCAGGATGTCCTCGATCCCGAACGACCGTATCCGGGCGTTGACGCGATCGATGCCGACCCTGGTCAGGAGGAGGTCGGTGGCGGTATTGTCGCTCAGCCACATCATCATGTTGATGAGATTCTCCACGGATATCCGGACGCCCGGGGCCTTAAGGTCCGAAAGCAGGCTCCCGTCGTAGAACTGGTCCGAGGGTCGGAGGCTCCACTCGTCGGAGAGGCTGAAGCGCCCTTCCTTGATCTGGGCCAGGACCTCCGTCAGGATGGGGAGCTTGAATACGCTGGCCATCGGGAAAGAGACATCCCCGTTGACCGAGAACGCTTCCCCGGTCTCAAGGTGCTTGACCGCCACGCCGATCGTCCCCTCGGAGCCCTTGACGATGGCTTCGATGAGGCCCTTGACGCGCCCGGGGCGTGCCGGTCTTTCGCCCCCGAACAGTCCCGAGACTTGCGCGCTCAACAGGACAAGGAACATGGCGGGAACGATCCTCGCGAACTTCTTCATCATGGGTCCCTCCTGAGATTCCGATCGCAGACCAGTGTAAGGCCCGGGCCCGGGGAAGGCAATCTAAAATTTATGCGGCGCCGATCAGGCTCGGGAGAGCTCGTCGGCGAGCCGGTGATACTTCTCGTGGACCCCCGCCCCGATCTCCTCGGCCTCGACCCGCTCGAACGCCTCGGCCAGGGTCTTCTGGTCCTCGGCCGTGAGCATCTTATCGGCCATGGGATAGAGGATGTTGTCTTCCTTGCCGATATGGGCCCGGAGCAGATCGACGTATCCCGCCAATCCGTCCTTGAGGGCCTGCCGGGCGCGTTTGTCTCCCTGGAGCGCCGGCGCCAGGGCGTCGGCCGCGGCCTTGACCAGGCGCCGGCCTTCCTCGTGCTCACGGAGCATGACGGCGAGCGGTCCGGCGTTCAGCGGCATCCCGCGCTCGCTCATCATGACGAAAAGGCGTTTCTCTTCCTTGGCGTGGTGGCAGGCGTCGGCGAAGTTGCGGATGAAATCGAGGAGCTTGTGGACGAAAGCTTCCCGGACCTCTCCCGTGCGGGCGATGGAATCTATCTCCCGCTTCGCGGCGTCCAGGACGTTCAGGATGATCCGATGCTCGTTCCGGAGTTCTTCGGTAGGCGTCATGGGGCACCTCTTCATTCGTGTTCGTGAAGGGCGGCGTCCCCGGACGCCGCGTCCGCAAAGAGGCGTTCGGCGTAATGGACGAAGACGACGTACGCCCGGACATATTCCCGTCCTTCGGCCACGCTCGAGCCCGCCTTGGCCTGCGCGTCCCGGGCGTGCGCGAACTTTTCCCGGAGGCCGCCGGCGGCACGTCCCGTGATGAGCGAAATGAGCGGTTCGAGATCGCCCCTGGCGAGGGCCATGTCGGACGCCGCCACTGCGGGGTCGAGCTCGCTCCCTGCCGGCTTGAGGCCGGTATAGGGGGCGCCTTCGGTCGCCCGATGCAGGCGGACCGCGGTCTCGAAGAAATAAAGATCCGCCAGATCCTTCTCTTCGGGGCCCTTGTTCCGGATGGCCTCGGCCCGATCGAATGCCGACCGGAGCTCCCCCTCAAAAGCTTCGCCGACCCATTTCAGAATGGGCGTGACGTCTCCGGAATCCAGGGCAGCCCTGGCTTCCTTGACGACCGGGCCGTCCAGCGTGTCGCAGTGGGCGCTCGCCCGGCCCGGGACCAGGGCCAGGAGCGCCGCCGCGACCACGAACGATCCGGCTCCGGCTAGGATTTCTTTACAGGTCATGTCACCCTCCATCCGATCGATACAGGGGCATTATAGCTCTTGTCAAGGCGAGGGCAAAGACATCCGGCCTCGTTACATTCCCAGACGTCGTGCCCGTCCCGGGCCTATTTGAGCCGGCGGATCCTGGGCACGAAGAACCAGATAAAAAGGGCATAGCCGAGGGTGATGGAGGAGCCGATGAAGACCGCCGCCGGCTCGCTGAGATGTTCGGCGACCGCGCCGACCCAAAGGGCGCCGAAGGGCATGATCCCGAAAAAGACCATGCTGTAGATGCCCATGACGCGGCCGCGGAGCCCTTCGGGAACCTGCGTCTGGACGAGGGAATTACAAAGGTTGAAAATGAAGATCTGGGCGACGCCGACGCCCAAGAGCGTCACCAGGGACAGGGGAAGCCAGTGGATGAGCGAGAAGACAAGGAGCAGGCCGGGAAAAGCGAAGGTCCCCAAGGTCAGGAGCCGCCCCTTGAATTCGAACCGGCCGAGCGAAGCGATGAGCAGGGCCCCGATGAGGGCTCCGGCTCCCCGCGCCGATTGGAGGAGGCCGTTTGTCGTGGCGTCCCCTCCCAGGACATGGACGGCCCAGGCCGGGACGAGGGTCGCGAAGGCGAGGCCGAACCCGCTGACGACCCCGATCGTCGCGATGAGGGCGCGGATCGTATGGTGCCTGAGCACGAAACGGATGCCTTCCCGGAGGTCCTTCGCTACGGACGCGATATGGTCCCTGGCCACGAACGGCTTGAGGCGCATCGCCGCCAGGGCGGCGATCACCGCGATGAAGGAGACGCCGTTGATCACGAAGCACCAGGCAGGCCCGAATAGGGCGTAGGTCACGCCCGCGACAGCCGGGCCGACCGCCGTCGCCGTATTGAACATGGCGCCGTTCAGGGCGATGGCGTTGGTCAGGTCGGCGGGTTCGACCATCTCCAGGACGAAGGCCTGGCGGGCCGGCGCGTCGAACGCGTTGGCGATGCCCATCCCGAAGGACAGGAGGAGGATGTGCCACGGTTGGACGACGTGAAGGAAGGCCAGCGCGGCCAGGACGAAGGCCAGGACCATCATGCAGGTCTGGGTGACGATAAGCAGGCGTCGGCGCGGGACGCGGTCCGCCACGACGCCGGCGTAGAGCATGAAAAGCCAGGTCGGGACGCCGTTGGCGAAGCCGAGGAGGCCGAGGTAGATCGGGGACTTCGTCAGCTCGTAAAGGAGGAATCCCTGGGCCGTGATCTGCATCCAGGAGCCGAACAGGGAGGTCATCTGCCCCCAGAACCAGAGCTTGAAGTTCCGGTAGCGGAGGGCCGCGAACGCCTGCTTCCAGCTCATCCGGCGGCCCAGGCCGATCAGCCTTTCGGCCAGGGAAAGGATCGGCTTGGCGGAGGGAACTTCCATCTTTCTCGTCTTTCGGGGGCGGGCGCCTCCAGCCCGGGCTAGAGCGCGTGTCCCGTGCCGCGGTGGCACGAGGAACACCGGACGCCTTTCAGGTCCCGGTCGCGCAGGACCGGTTCCACGGTCGCGGCGTGACAGCGCACGCAGTTCTCCTGGAGATTGCGGAGGTCTCCGGGCGTGATCCGGAGCTGTTGGACGTTCTCGAAGGTGAAGGCCCAGGAATGCCGGAACCCGTTGTCCCCCTTGGCCACGTATTTTCTGAGGAGCCCGTGCGGAATATGGCAATCGTTGCAGGGGACGGAACGGTGGCTCGAGACACGCCAGCTTTCATAGTTGTCGCGCATGATATGGCAGTTGACGCAGGCCTCGGGCCTGTTGGAAAGGTAGGAAAAGCCGCGGGCGTACCAGAACGTATAGGCGCCCGCCCCGGCGACGACCCCGAGGCCCAGGGCGAGCGCGGCGAGGGGAGCTTTCAGGGTCTCTCTCCTTCGGGGCGCGCCCGGGTGCCCGCGAGGGCCCGGATGGCCGAGATCTGGCACTGGCGGGCGAGATCGATCGAATCGCCCAGGACGCGCGCGGCTTCCTGGGGGCTGTGGAAACCCATGCTGTTCTCCGCGCTCAGGAAATCCCAACGCATGAAGGCCCTGCGATGCAGGGCCCGGGCCTCGGCCAGCCCGGCGTCGGGGACGCCCGCGACCATCGCCGCGACGACGGCGTCCTGGGCATCGATGAGGGCTTTCCCGGCCCGATTCAGGAGCTCGAACGTCCTGTCCTGGACCTCGAGGACCCTGGCCCGCAACTCGGATTCGGGCAGGCGGTGACAGCCGCCGCACGCGTTGATGGGATTCGCCAGGGGGGTCCGTATCCAGTGATCGGTGACCTTGACCGCGCCCTCCTTCTTATAAGGCATATGGCAATCGGCGCAGGAGACCCCCGAACGGGCGTGGATCCCGCTCGACCAGAGCTCGAACTCCGAATGCTGCATCTTGACGAGCGGCGCCTTCGTCTCGGCGTGCTCCCAATCCTTGAACCCGCTCTCGTCATAGTAGGTTTCGATGTCCTCGATGCGCAGGCCGCGGGCCCAGGGGAAGGTCAGATATTTCCCGGGACCCTTGAAATAATATTCGACGTGGCATTGGGCGCAGACGTAGGTCCGCATATCCTGGTGGCTCGCCTCGGCGACGGGGACGCCGCGTTCGGCCATCGCCTCTATGAAGGCCGGACGGGTGACCCGCAAGGCCTGGCTGGCGGCGTCGTGGCAGTCGGCGCAGGAGATGGGGAACCTGACGCCGTGGGTGGAAAGGAGCTCCTTGACCGGGGTGGCATAGAACTTTTCCGGGCCCAGGGCTCTCATGAGGCCCGGGACCTGACTGCTCTTGCAGGTCATGCAGGTCCCCGGCTTCGCGTCGCCCAGCCGTTTGGTCGCCAGCAGGTCTTCGATCGCGCGGAGGTGCCCGCGTTCCTCGCGGTACTCCACCGAGAACGGGTAGCCGGCGAACAGCCGCTTGAGGTCGGGATACCGGTCGAGCCTGGAGAACGCCTCCGAGCCTCCGTACCTTCCGTACGTGCTGTACTTCGTGAGCTCGGACGTGTTCATCGTCCTCTTGTAGGCATCGTACTCGGCCGGGAAGTTCCGCCCCCAGACGGCCGGGTCGGGCTCGTCGTCCGGGATCTCGGCGACCTTGACGTAGGTCGCGCGCGCCTCCTGCTTGCGCTCGAAGATCGAGACCAGAAGGGCGAGGACGGAGAAGACGACCGCCGCCGCGCCGATGCCGAGGAATAGGAACCCGCGTTTGGACATTTCGCCTCCTTCTCTCCCCGTCCCACTATACAAAAAAGAGGGATCGAATTCCAGACGGTCCGATAAGACCGGGAGCGGCCCTCCCGGGACCGTCCGGACTAAAGGATATCCTCGTCCTCCGGCCGCCAGGCCGGATCGACGATGCACAGGAACGCGAGCTCGGACCGTCCGGGATTTTCGATGAACTGGACGGCGCCGGAGGGGATATAGACGGCCTGCCCGGGACGGACCTTTTCGGCCTCGCCGTCGACGTGCATGACGCCGCGGCCGGCCAGGATGTAATAGACCTCGGAGGTCGCCAGCCGGTGGGGGAGGGTCCGCCTTCCGGCCTTCACGACGGCGTGGGCCAGGCTGTAACGGAGAGAGACCGGGGCCTTGTCCGGATGGAGGAGCTCGCGCAGGATAGCCTTGTCCCCGGAGACGAAACGGCGGCTCTTCGCAAGATCCTTGATCAGCATGGGAAAGGTCGAATCGGGGAGGTGGGACTTGAACCCACGGCCCCAGCGTCCCGAACGCTGTGCGCTACCAGACTGCGCTACTCCCCGATGGAAGGGGGTATTATAAACGAGTCCGGTGCCGCTGTCCAGCGAAACCGTACGACGGGCCCGGCCTTCCCTTCCGGGCCGGCCTGGGCTATCATAGAGGGCCGTATATCACCGACCATGGAGGATACATGAGATTCGGAAAGATCGGAACCGTCGGCATTACCCTCGCGCTGGCGCTTTCCGTTACCGCCGCCGCCGCCCTTGGCGGCGACGACGACGGCGAGGGGATGTGGATGCCGCATCAGATGAAAGGTCTCGACCTCGAGGCCAGGGGGCTCCGGATGGACCCGGCCGTCCTTTACGCGACGGACGGCACGGGCCTGATGAGCGCCGTCGTCAACCTGGGCGGCGGGACAGGAGAGTTCGTCAGCGCCGACGGGCTCATCCTGACGAACCACCACGTGGCGTTCGGCGCCATTCAGCGGGCCTCGAGCAGGGAGAAGGACTATATCACCGACGGATTCACGGCCATGACGCGGGAGCAGGAGATCCCCGCTCAGGGGTATACGGCCGACGTCCTGCTCGGCTACGAGGACGTCACCGAGGCGGTGCTGGGCAAGCTCAAGCCCGCCCTCACCCCGCGCCAGCGGTACGAGGCCCTGGAGAAGATCACCAAAGAGATCGTATCCCGGGCGGAGAAGGGCGGAAAGGACTTCCGCTGTTCGGTCGCCGCGATGTACAGCGGGAACCGATATTACCTTTACACCTACAAGAGGATCCGGGACGTTCGGCTGGTCCTGGCCCCGCCCCAGACCCTCGGGAACTTCGGCGGCGAGGTGGACAACTGGATGTGGCCGCGCCACACCTGCGATTTTTCGTTCCTCAGGGCGTACGTCGCGAAGGACGGCACAGGGGCCGAGTTCAGCCCCGGCAACGTCCCCTATAAGCCGCGCTCGGTCCTCAAGATCTCCCTCGACGGGTTCAAGCCGGGCGATTTCACGTTCGTCATGGGGTATCCCGGACGGACCTCGCGGAACACGACCCTCGCCGAGCTCAGGTCCGAGATGGCGTCCATGGCCCGGCGGATCAAGGACATGCAGGACACCATCGCCTTCTTCGAGAGCGCCGGGCGGTCCGATAAAGAGGTCGAGATCCGCTACGCGAGCCGGGTCAAGGGAACCTACAACGGCTTGAAGAACTACCAGGGCAAGCTCGAAGGCATGCAGAAGTTCGACATCCTCGGGAAGAAGGCCGGCCAGGAGAAGAAGTTCCAGGCCTGGGTCGCCGCCGACCCGGTGCGGCAGAATAGATACGGCAGGGTCCTGGACGATATCGCCGCCTATATAACGCGGGCCGACGCCTTTGCGGCGAAGAGCGAGGCGTTGGGCGGAGCATCGGCCGGCTCGACGCTCCTCGCTCAGGCCGCCATGATCGTCCGGGCCGTCGAAGAGCTTCAGAAGGCGGACAAGGACAGGGAGCCCCAGTTCCAGGAGCGAAACATGCCCTACGTCAAGATGGGCATCCCGCTTGCCGAGCGGGGGTACACGCTCGAGACCGACCGGGCGTTCCTGAAGCATAACCTCAGGAAGATGCTGACCCTCCCGCCGGACCAGGTGCCGGTCGCTCTGAGGGGCGTCGTCAAGCCGGGCAACGAGACCGCGATGGATGCCTACGTGGACGGCCTCTATGCAAAAACGATCCTCGCGAGTCCGGAAAAGCGGTTGGAACTGCTGGCCCTCAAGCCGGCCCGGCTGGCCGCGGTCGGAGATCCGCTCATCGGGCTCGCCGCCGAGCTCGAAAAGGAGATGAAGGTCGTCCGGGAAGAAGGCAAGGCCGTCGCCCAGGAGAAGCTGGACCTTCGGAAGGTTTACGAAGAGGCGCTCCTCGAGAGGGCGCAAGGCCGGTTCGCCCCCGACGCCAACGGCACGATCCGCTTCACCTGCGGCCCCGTCGAGGGATATTCGCCGAAGGATGCCGTGTTCTATGAACCCCAGACGACCCTGTCGGGCGTCATCGAAAAGGAGACCGGGGAATACCCGTTCGCCGTCCCGGACAGGATCAAGAAGCTCCGGGCGGCAAAGGACTTCGGGCCCTATCGGGACGCGCGCCTCCAGGACGTTCCCGCCTGCTTCCTGAACGCCACGAACGTCACGGGCGGCAATTCCGGATCGCCGACCTTCAACGCGAAGGGCGAGCAGATCGGCATCATCTTCGACATGACCTACGAGAGCGTCATCGGCGATTATCTCATCATCCCGGAGCTCCAGCGCTCGATCAGCGTCGACCTGCGATGGGTCCTCTTCGTGACGGACAAGTTCGCCGGGGCCGCGTCGATCATCCGGGAGCTCGGATTCTGAGGAGAGTCGCCCGGGCCGGAGACCGGCGGGGCGGACGCGGCGGATTTTGATATAATGGAAGACCCGCGGCACGGGCCGCGGGCCTGTGAAAGATAACAGAAGATCGAATCCCATGATCGTCGTCGATAATCTATCCAAGAGCTACGCCAAGCAGACCCTGTTCGAGAGCATCTCCTTCAAGGTGAACAGGAAGGAGCGGGTCGGCGTCGTCGGCCGCAACGGCCACGGGAAGACGACGCTCTTCCGGCTCATCACGGGCGAGGAGGAGGCCGATTCGGGCACGATCACCATGCCCCGCAACTATCGGATCGGCTATGTCGCCCAGAGGCTGGACCTCCGGGCGGAAACGGTGCGCGGCGAGGCCTCGCGGGGGCTGGGCGCCGAGGCCTCCGGCGAAATGTGGCGGGTGGAGAAGGTCCTCGCGGGCCTCGGCTTCGACCCGAAGGCCCTGGACCGTTCGCCCGCCGAGCTCTCCGGAGGCTTCCAGGTCAGGCTCAACCTGGCCCGGGTCCTGCTCTCCGACAACCAGATGCTCCTCCTCGACGAGCCCAACAACTACCTCGACATCACGTCGATCCGCTGGCTCGAGAGATTCCTGGTCGACTGGCCGGGCGAGCTCATGCTCATCACCCACGACCGGAGCTTCATGGACAAGGTCGTGAGCCATGTCCTGGGCATCCACCGGCGGAAGGCGAGGAAGGTGGCCGGCGACACGGCCAAATACTACTCGCAGATCGCCATGGAGGAGGAGGTCTACGAGAAGACCCGCCAGAACGACGAGCGAAAACAGAAGGAGATGAACCTCTTCATCACCCGGTTCCGGGCCAAGGCCCGGCTCGCCGGGATGGTCCAGTCCCGGATCAAGAGCCTGGAGAAGATGGAAAAAAGGGACAAGCTCGTGGCCATCAAGGACCTGGAGTTCACCTTCACCGAAAAGCCCTTCCACCACAAGTATGCGATGACCCTGGACGGCCTGACGTTCGGCTACGAGCCGGGAAAACCCCTTGTCCGGAAGCTCGATCTCAGCATCGGCGCCCGCGACCGCGTTTTCGTCGTCGGGCGGAACGGGAAGGGGAAGACGACCCTCCTCAAGCTCATGGCCGGGGCCCTGGAGCCCGGGGCGGGGGAGGTCGTGAGCCCCCAATCGGTGGCCGTGGGCTATTACGAGCAGACCAACGTCTCGAGCCTTGTCGACGCCAACTCGGTCCTCGACGAGATCGCCTCTTCCAACATCGCCCAGGATCCGAAGCTCCCCCGGCTCATAGCCGGGGCCATGATGTTCGAGGGCGACGACGCCCTGAAACCCATCCGGGTCCTTTCGGGCGGGGAGAAGAGCCGGGTGATGCTCGGCAAGCTCATCGCGAGCCCGGTCAATCTGCTCCTCCTCGACGAGCCGACCAACCATCTCGATCTCGAATCGAGCGATGCCCTGCTCGAGGCCCTCGACGATTTCGACGGCGCCGTGGTCATGGTCACCCACAACGAGATGTTCCTCCACGCCCTGGCCGAGCGGCTGGTCGTCTTCCAGAACGGGGGGATCACGGTCTACGAGGGCGGCTACCAGCGGTTCCTGGAAAAGGTCGGCTGGAACGAGGAGTGGGAGAGGCCGGGCCGGGCCTCTTCCGAGCCCGAGGCCCCGGCCGACCGGAAGAATCCCAAGGGAATGAGGAAGCTCCGGTCCGGCATCATCGCCGAGCGCTCCCGGGTCCTGAAACCCGTGGAGCGGAGGATGGCCGAGGTCGAGGCCGAGATCGAGCGGAACGACGCCGAGCTCCGGGCGATGAACGAAGCGGTCATCGAGGCCTCCCGGGCCAAGGACGGGACCCGGGTCGTCGAGCTCTCCCGCTCCATGCACCGGACCAAGGGCTCCACCGACAGGCTCTTCAAGGAGCTCGAATGGCTGACCCGGGAGCACGATGAGAAGAACGCCGCGTTCGAGGAGAAGCTCAAGGCCCTGGGGGAGGACGGGGAGCCCGGAGAAGGTCCCGGGGGGCCCCCCGGGGCGCGTTTGACTTGATGGAACCCGTCTGGTATAAGCAGAAAAGGAAATCGATGCGCCCATGATCCCGAACGGATGGAGGACCCTGTCGGCCCTTGCCCTCGCCGCGGCGGCCGGATGCTTTTCGGCGTGCTCCCGGGGGAACTCGGGGACCGAGATCATCGTCGCCGGATCGACGAGCGTCCAGCCCTTCGCGGACCGCTGGGCCGAGGCCTTCCTGAAGTCGCGTCCCGGCTGTTTCGTCAACGTCCAGGGCGGAGGCTCGAGCGCCGGCATCCAGGCCGCCTTGTCGGGCGCCGCCGACATCGGGACGTCGTCGCGGGAGCTCAAACCGGACGAGAGGTCGCTGAACGAGATCGTCGTGGCCCGGGACGGATTGGCCGTCATCGTCCACCCCTCGAACCCGGTCCGTGGCCTGAGCCGGGAGGAGGTCCGCCTCGTTTTCAGCGGCGAGATCCCCAGCTGGAAATACCTCGGGGGGGAGGACCGGGCGATCACCGTCGTGACCCGGGAGGAGGGATCAGGAACGCGGGGCGCTTTCCAGGAGCTCGTGATGGGCAAGGTCCGCATCGCGCGGGGCGCCATCGTCGAGGATTCGAACGGGACCGTCCGCGAGATCGTCGCCGGCGATCCCAACGCGATCGGGTACATCTCGCTCGGTCTCGTCAGCGAACGGGTCCGGGCGCTCCCGCTCGACGGGGCCATCCCCGGCGAAGCCGCCATCCGCGACGGGAGCTATAAGCTCATCCGGCCCTTTCTCTTCGTGACCCAGGGACCGCCGAAGGGGATATGCCGCGATTTCGTCGAATTCGTCCTCTCGCCGGAGGGCCAGGAGCTCATCCGGAAGGAAGGCTTGTTGCCGGTCCGGTGACGGAGATGCCATGAACAGGCTCGAACGGAACGAACGGCTGGTCCGGCTGGCCCTGCTCGCGGTCGCCTTCTCCGCCGTTTCCGTACTGGGCGTCATCACCGCCTTCATCTTCATGGAAGGCACGCCCATCATGTTCAAGTACGGCTTCAAGAGCTTCCTGGGGGGGATGGACTGGTATCCTTCGGAGAAGAGTTTCGGCCTCCTGCCCATGATCGCCGGATCGCTCATGGTCACCTTCGGGGCCCTCGTCATCGGCGTCCCTCTCGGCCTGTCCTGTGCCGTCTACCTGACCGAGTTCTCCTCGAAGCGGACGCGACGGATCGTCAAGCCGGTGATCGAGCTGCTCGCGGGGATCCCCTCGGTGGTCTACGGATTCATGGGGGTCGTCATCCTGGTCCCGTTCATCCGCGAGACCTTCGGGGGGCCCGGCCTCTCGGTCCTGGCGGGTTCGATCATCCTGGGGATCATGATCCTGCCGACGATCATCAGCATCTCCGTCGATTCCCTCCTCGCCGTGCCCGCGACGTACAGGGAAGGCTCGATCGCCATGGGTGCGACGCGGTGGCAGACGACGAAGATGGTCCTCTTCCCGGCCGCCCGTTCCGGCATCGTCGCCAGCATCATCCTGGGCATGGGGCGCGCCGTCGGGGAGACCATGGCCGTCATCATGGTCGCGGGGAACGCCGTGGCGATCCCGGGATCGATCCTTGCGCCCGTCCGGACCCTGACCTCGAACATCGCGCTGGAGATGGGCTACGCGAGCGGCGAGCACCGTCAGGCCCTCTTCGCGACAGGGGTCATCCTCTTCGTCATCATCATGGTCCTGAACACGATCGCCAACGCGACGTCGGCGCGGCGGAAGGGCTGATCCCGTGCGCATCGGACCCCGGCTCGAGCAGAACGCGGTCCGGACGGTCCTCATGCTGTTCACGGCCGTCACCGTCTTCATCCTGCTGTTCATCGTCGTCTTCATCCTCCGCAAGGGCCTGCCGGTCCTGGACCTGTCGTTCCTCACCCGCAACCCGGTCGACATGGGCCGGGGCGGGGGCATCTTCTCGACGATCGTCGGGACGCTCGTCCTGACCGCCGTCGCGGTCCTGATCGCCGCCCCGCTCGGCGTGGGGACGGCCATCTTCCTCACGGAATACACCTGGGAGAACCGGGTCACCCGGATCATCCGGTTCGGGGCCGACTGTCTGGCCGGCATCCCCTCGATCATCTTCGGTCTGTTCGGGTTCATCCTCTTCGTCACGAAGCTCGGGTTCGGCTGGTCCATCCTGAGCGGCGGGCTGACCCTGGCCTTCATGATCCTGCCGACCATCATCCGGACGAGCGAGGAGGCCATCCGGGCCGTTCCGGCCTCCTACCGCCAGGCCAGCTTCTCCCTGGGGGCCACGCGGTGGCAGATGGTCACGCGGGTCGTCCTGCCGGCGGCCCTCCCGGGCATCGTCACAGGGGTCATCCTGAGCGTCGGGAGAAGCATCGGGGAGACGGCCGCCGTCATCTTCACCGCGGGAAGCGCGCTTCACATTCCCACGTCGGTCTTCTCGTCCTCGAGGACCATGGCGGTCCATTTCTACATCCTGGCCCGGGAAGGGATATCGATGTCGAACGCCTACGGGACGGCGGCCGTTCTCGTCATCGCCATCCTCATCATCAACGTCATCACGTATTACCTCATGGAACGCTTCATCAGGAAGTACTCATGATCGCGGCGGCCGTCCGGGACTTCAGCCACTGGTTCGGGGAGGTCCGGACCCTCCGGGGCATCACGCTCGACGTCCGCCGGAACGAGATCCTCGGCATCATCGGGCCGGCGGGGAGCGGGAAATCGACCTTCCTCGGGGCGCTCAACCGGATGAACGATCTCGTCCGGGGCTCCCGGACCGAGGGCGTCGTCCTGATCGACGGCAAGGACGCCTATGGGCCGGACGCCAACGTCGCCGAGCTCAGGCGGAAGCTCGGCATGGTCTTCGCGACCCCCATCCCCCTGCCGCGCTCGATCTTCGAGAACGTGGCTTTCGGCACCCGCCTCAAGGGCCGCCCGTCGAAGGCCGGGCTCGAGGACCTCGTCCGGGACTGCCTGGAGAAGGCCGGGCTCTGGGACGAGGTCAAGGACCGGCTCGGCGCGTCGGCCCTGAAGCTGTCCGGCGGTCAGCAGCAGAGGCTGTGCGTGGCCCGGGTCCTGGCCCTCAAGCCGGAGTTCATCCTTCTCGACGAGCCGAGCTCGGGCCTGGACCCCATTTCCACCCATAAGATCGAGGATTCCCTCCGCAGGCTGAAGGCGGACTACACCATCATTCTCGTGACCAACAACACCAAGCAGGCGGCCCGGGTCGCCGACCGGACGGCCTTCTTCCTCGGGGGCGAGCTCGTCGAGGTCGGGGACACGGAACGGATCTTCACGGCGCCGGCCGACCAGCGGACCGACGGCTATCTGCGCGGGAGGTTCGGTTAGGACGCCCATGAGCATCATCGAAGTTCGCGACCTGTCCCTCTTCTACGGGGAATTCCAGGCCCTCAAGGGCGTCGACCTCGACATCGAAGAGAAGCGCATCACGGCCCTGATCGGACCGTCCGGCTGCGGCAAGTCGACCTTCCTCAGGACCCTGAACCGGATGAACGACCTCATCGAAGGCGTCCGGATCACCGGACGGGTCGCCGTCGACGGCGAGGACATCTACCGGCCCAGGACCGACCTCCTGGCCCTGCGCCGGAAGGTCGGCATGGTCTTCCAGCGGCCGAATCCCTTTCCCCTGAGCGTCTTCGACAACGTCACGTACGGCCTGCGGGTCCATGGGATCACGGACCGCTCGACGGTCCAGGAGCGGCTCGAACGGAGCCTCGAATCGGTCCACCTCTGGGGGGAGCTCAAGGACCGGCTCGGGACGAGCGCGCTCGAACTGTCCGGGGAGCAGCAGCAGCGGCTGTGCATCGCAAGGGTCGTCGCTGTGGAGCCGGAGATCCTTCTCATGGACGAGCCCTGCTCGGCCCTCGACCCGATCGCCACCGCCCGGATCGAGGACCTGATGTACGAGCTGGAGAAGCGATACACCATCGTCATCGTGACCCACAACATGCAGCAGGCGGCCCGGGTTTCCGGCTTCACCGGGTACTTCCTCCTGGGCGAGCTCGTCGAATTCGGGGAGACCGGAAGGATCTTCACCAATCCGTCGGACAAGAGGACGGAGGACTATATCACCGGGCGGTTCGGCTGAACCGCGGAACGGAGGGGACCATGGACGATATGAAAAAGATCGTCGGGATCGGCGTCGTCATCATCCTGGCCGTCGCCGCGGCCGTCGGGATCTATCTCCTGGTCGTGCGAAAGCCGGACGCCGGGCCGGCCTCGGAAAAGCCTCCGGCTGCCGCGGAGGCGGTCCTTGCCGAGGAGCCCGGGGCCGGAGCGCTCGCCCCGCTCGACCTGCCGAACCTCGAGCTCGACAAGAGCGACGACCTTCTGAGAAGCCTGGCCCGGGATATCTCGTCCCACCCCGGCCTCGCCGGATGGATGAGGACCCGCGAGCTGGTCCGGAAGTTCGTCGCGGCCGTCGACAATATCGCCAACGGCCTGAGCCCGCGGTCGCAGGTCGATTTCTTCGCGCCGCGCGGGGCGTTCAAGGCCGCTCGCCGGGACGGGACGTACGTCATCGATCCTTCGGGCTATTACCGGTACGATCCGGTGGCCGACGTCTTCATCTCGCTCGACGCGCGGGCCGCGGCCAGGCTGTATGTTTCCCTGAAGCCCCTCTTCCAGCAGGCCTACCGCGAGCTCGGTTATCCCGACGAGGATTTCCAGGCCACCCTGACCCGGGCCGTCGCGGAGCTCCTGGCCACGCCCGTCGTCGACAGCCGCGTCGTCCTGGAAAAAAGGGTCGCAAGTTTCGCCCTGGTCGACCCGGAGCTCGAAGGGATGAGCCAGGCCCAGAAGCACCTCTTCCGCATGGGGCCGGAGAACGTCCAGGTCATTCAGGCGAAGCTGAGAGCCCTGGCGCTCGCGTGCGGCATTCCGGAATACCGTCTGCCCAAGCCGCGGATATACGTCCCGAAATAGGCCCCGCTGCCTATTTCCAGTCGAACGGGTCCTTCCTGTCGAAATCGGGGACGCGGTGTTCTTCAGGTCCGAAAGGCTCCGGCTGGAGGAAGAGATTCTCGAAGCCGAGCTCGAGCGCCGTGTCCGCCACCCGACGATATTCTTCGGGGGACACGGGCCGCCGGATCTCCTCGGGCGCCTTATGGCAGGGGCGATACTGGCTCATAAGGCTCAATCCGATGAAGGGGGAGAGGTGCTCCCGGATCCAGCGAAGGACCGCGACGGAATCCTCGGCGCGGCCGGGGAGGACGAGGTGGCGAACGATGAGGCCTCTCCGGGCGATGCCCTTTGGGTCGAGCTCCAGGACCGGCTGTTGAACGGACATCTCGCGGACCGCGGCCGAAGCCTTTCCGAAATAGTCCGGCGCGCCCGAGTATCGCGCCGAAAGGGCGGGCGAGACGTACTTCAGGTCGGGAAGATAGATATCGACGATCCCTTCCAGGGCGGCGATGACGCCGGCGCTGTCATAACCGTTGGAATTGTAAACGATCGGGACCGACAGCCCTCCCCGGGCCCAGACCGCTTGGAGCGCCCGGAGGACGGGGAGAATGACGTGGGTGGGGGAGACGAGGTTGATGTTGAGCGCGCCGCGTCCCTGAAGGTCGAGCATCATGGCCGCCAGGGCGTCGTCGTCGACGGGATCCCCCTCGTCAAGCCAGCTGAGCTGGTAGTTCTGGCAGAACAGGCACTTCAGGTTACAGCCGCCGAAGAAGATCGTCCCCGACCCGCCGGCCCCCCGGCCGTCTCCGGCCACGGTCCGGGAGCAATCCTCGTGGCCGCTGAGGACCGGCTCCTCCCCGAAATGGAGCAGGGCGTGGGAGACGCGGGCGACGGCGCCTGTCCGGCAGATCCCCGTCGCGGCGGCCCTCCGGTCGACGCGACATATCCTCGGGCATAACGTACATTCGGCCTCGAGCGGGGAAAGCCGCGCGAGCGCCGCGTCGATCAGACCGGCCTTGTCGGTGCCCATGGATGCGAACCTCCCGGCCATTCTATCAGAATCCTCCCGAGGCGGGAAACGGCGGTCCGACCCTTGAATATCGGGCCTGACCTATGTATATTACCGCTCTCGAGGAACATCATGCCCCTGATCTTGAAGCTCATCGATTTCATCCTCCATCTGGATAAGTACCTGAGCGTGCTCATCGGCCGGTACGAGATCTGGACCTACGTCATCCTGTTCGCCGTCATCTTCTGCGAGACGGGCCTCGTGGTCACTCCCTTTCTGCCCGGAGACTCGCTCCTCTTCGCCTGCGGGTCGTTCGCTTCCCTGGGGACGTTCCGGTTCTTCAAGGTCGGCTGGGTCTTTCTTGCCCTGGCCGTGGCGGCCGTCCTCGGGGACACGGCGAACTATTGGATCGGCAAGAAGCTCGGACCGAGCGTCTTCCGGAAGGAGGGCGGCCGGTTCTTCAAGAGGGAATACCTCGACCGGACGCACGCTTTCTACGAGAAGTACGGCGGAGCGACCATCATCATCGCCCGGTTCGTTCCCATCGTCCGGACGTTCGCCCCGTTCGTGGCCGGCATCGGGAAGATGAGCTACGGCAAGTTCCTCTCGTACAATGTCATCGGCGGCGTGGGCTGGGTGGCGCTGTTCGTGTTCGGGGGCTACTTCTTCGGCAACATCCCATTCGTCAAGGAGAACTTCTCCCTCGTCATCCTCGCGATCATCCTCATTTCGATGGTGCCCGGGGCCGTCGAGTTCATACGCCACCGGCGTCGCTCCCGATAGTCGATCGGCCGGAGCCGGCCGCACACTAGCGAGAACGACGACCGGGTCCCCGTTCGTTGCCCTTCGCGGCGGCGTCCGTGGCGTTGGACCCTGTGTCGAGGCAGGACCGGAGGCCCGTCAAGCCGGGATGCCGCATCATCCGGTAATCGGTCAGGTCGGTATGGAGCGGCGTCACGGAGATGAATCCGGCGGCGACGGCGCGGATATCGCTCTTGGCGTCGCCGGACGCCGCCGGATCGCTGGTCCCGATCCAGTAATAGAGCCGGCCGCGCGGGTCCTTCTTCTCGATGACCTCGGGCTCGTATCTTTTCTGCCCGAGGCCCGTGATCCGGACGCCGCGATGCGGGGGAGGGGGAATGTTGATGTTCAGCGTGACGCCGGGGGGGAGCCGCTTCGCCAGCAGGCGCCGGGCGACCGCGGCGACGAACGCGGCGGCCGGCGGCAGGTCGAAATCGCCCGCGGCGTCCGGCACGAGCGAGACGGCGACGCTCGGGATCCCCAGGAAGGTCCCCTGGATGGCGGCCGCGACGGTCCCCGAATAGGAAATGTCCTGTTCGCCGAGGTTGGGCCCGAGGTTCATCCCCGACAGGATGAGGTCGGGCCGGCGGGGGAGGAGGCTCTTGAGCGCCAGGTAGATGCAGTCGGCGGGCGTGCCGTCCACGGCATACGTGCCGGGCCGGACCTTGAAGAGGCGCAAAGGGCGCCGCAGGGTCAGGGACAGGGAGTTGGCGCTCCGCTCCCGGTCCGGGGCCACGATGCGCACGTCGCAGGCGGGACGGAGGCGGGCGGCCAGGACGGCGAGCGGGGGCGAGAAGTAGCCGTCGTCGTTCGTGAGGAGGACGAGGGGCTTCTGCCGGCGGGCGGCGGGCCGTCCGCTCATTTCTTGATCATGACGAGGAGCATCTTGAAGTTCCCCGCCGCTTTCAGGGCGTGGGGGATCCCGGCGGGCATGATGATCATATCGCCCGCGGCAACGCGGTTCGGCTCGCCGGCGATGAAGATCTCCGCCTCTCCGTCGAGCCCTGCGACAAGGGCGTCGAACGGGGCCGTGTGCTCGCTGAGGCCCTGGCCGTCGGCGAACGCGAAGACGGTCACGGTCCCGGTCTTCTGGCTGATGACCTCCCGGCTGACGACGGACCCGGACTGGTAATCGACCATGCCCTTGAGCTCAAAGACCCGCCCGCGGAGGTCGACGCCTCCGGCCTGTTTCGTCACCTTGCTCATGTTCCCTCCAGACTCATTTGAAAGAGGGGGATCGAAGGGGATTTGGCAATGGTCGGGACGGGCGGATTTGAACCGCCGACCCCATGCACCCCAAGCATGTGCGCTACCAGGCTGCGCCACGTCCCGAACACAGGTAGAGATTATAACAGAATCGGGGAGATTATCCAGCCCCTTTTTTCGTCTTCTTCCCGAGCGTGACGGCGATGTCCTGGAGCTCGTCGCGGACGTCGTACAGGGCCCTCTTGAGCTTTTCGGGGTGGATCGGGCCCGTCGGCCGCAGGCCGAACTCCTCTTCGACCCGGCGCCTGATCCCGGCCATCGTCAGGTTCTTCTCCTCGACGAGGTCGCGGATCCTCCGGATGATCTCGATGTCCTTCGGACGGAAATACCGCTCGCCGCTCCCGGTCTTGCCCGCCCGCAGGAAGGGGAACTCCTGTTCCCAGGCCTCGATGACCGGCGCTTCGACCTTGGTCAGGCGGCTGACCTCGTCGACCTTGTAGACAAGCTTGTCCGGCGCGGCGGCATCCTTGAAGAGCCTGGGTTGGGCGTTCTCTTTTTTTGCGGTCATCGGACGATGCCTAACCTTAGCACGGCCCGGCGCCGGCCGTCAAGCCGAAGGCGGTCCGTCGCGTGCGGGCCCCCTTTTCTGATATAATCGCGGCGATGACATCAGGGAAAGGCGCGCTGGTTCCTCTCGCCGAGCGGATGAGGCCGAAAACCCTCGAACGCTTCTATGGCCAGGAGCATCTGCTCGGCAAGGGCAAGATCCTCTCGGAGCTCATAGAGACCGGGCAGATCGTCTCGATCATCTTCTGGGGGCCTCCGGGTTCCGGGAAAACGACCCTCGCTTATATGCTGGCCGGGCATTTCGGCCTGCCCTGGGTCTTTTTCAGCGCGGTCCTCTCCGGCATCAAGGACGTCAAGGAGGTCATGGCGCGGGCGGAGACACAGCGCCGGATGTCCGGGAAGCCCGTCGTCCTGTTCATCGACGAGATCCACCGCTTCAACAAGGCCCAACAGGCGGCTTTCCTCCCGTACGTCGAACGGGGAGACGTCGTCCTCTTCGGCTCGACCACGGAGAACCCTTCCTTCGAGGTCATCGCGCCCCTTCTCTCGCGGACCAAGGTCCTGGTGCTGAACCCGCTCGGCGGAGAGGCCCTGGAGCGGATCGTCCGGGAGGCCCTGAGCGACGAGGCCCTCGGGCTCGGGAAGAAAACGCTCCGGATCGATGACGACGCGCTCCGGACCCTGGTCGATTACGCGAACGGGGACGCCCGCAGGGCCCTCAACAGCCTCGAGATCGCCGCGAGCCTCGCCCGGAACGACGTGATCACCCCGGAAAACGTCCAGGAAGCCCTCCAGAAGCGCGTCCTCTTGTACGACAAGAAAGGGGAGGAGCACTTCAACCTCATCTCGGCCCTCCATAAAAGCCTCCGCAACAGCGACGTCGACGCGGCCCTCTATTGGCTCGCCCGCATGCTGGCTTCGGGCGAGGAGCCCCTGTATCTCGCCCGGCGGATGGTCCGCTTCGCCTCCGAGGACATCGGCCTCGCCGATCCCCAGGCGTTGGCCATCGCCCTCCATGCCAAGGAAGCCTACGATTTCCTCGGGACTCCCGAGGGCGAGCTCGCCCTCGCCGAAGCGGTCATCTACATGGCCTCGGCCCCCAAGAGCAACCGGGTTTACGCCGCGTTTACGGCCGTGACCCGGGAGGTCGAACGGAGCCCCCACGAACCGGTGCCGCTCCAGATCCGGAACGCCGTCACGCCCCTTATGAAAGAGATCGGCTACGGCAAGGATTACCAGTATGCCCACGACAGCGCCGTCTCGACGACCGGGATGGAGACCCTCCCCGAACGCCTGCGCGGCCGGAAGTATTACGAGCCGGGCGACCTGGGATTCGAGAAAGAGGTCCGCAAGCGCATCGAATGGTGGGAGACCCTCAAGGAGCGGCTCAGGGACAAGGATCCCGCAAGGCGGTAGCCGGCCGGGGACTCACTCCGGCTTGTCGTCGTCCTTTTCTTTGACCAGATAATAGACTTCCCAGCTGATCTCGTCGGCCAGGCAGCCGAGACAGGACCTCGGGGTCGTCGCCAGCTCCTCGTCCGCGATCTTGTCCTTGAGGAGCTTCCTGACGATCTTGCGTATCTTATAGAGCAGAATATAGTTGACCATGGTCGGACCGTTCCCCATATTATCAGCTTGGCAAGCCCAAGTAAAGGAAGTAAAATGGCCGGAAGGTCCCGCCGGGGACGCCGTCGGATCGGGGCGCCGACGCAGGCCCTCGATCGAGGAGGAGCAGATGACGAAGGGAATTCCCGCCGCCGTCCTTGCCGCCCTTTGCCTTGCGGGGGGCCCTCTTGCCGGGAAGACCTATACGCTCGTTTCGCCCGGCCGCAAGGTTCAGGTGACCATCGACGTGGGGGCGCGCGTCTCCTACTCGGTCGCGTACAGATCGAGCACGGTCCTGGCCCCGTCCTTCATATCCATGACCATCAACGACAACGTGGTCCTTGGCCGGTCCACGGTCGTCGAAAGGGTCGAGCCGAGATCGGTCGACGAGGCGATCCAGCCCTCCGTCCGCACGAAAAGGGCGGTCGTCCCCGACAGGTATTCGGAGCTCACGGTCCGCATTCGGGGTAACTACGGGCTTTGTTTCCGGGCCTACGACGACGGGGTCGCCTATCGTTTCTTCACGGGGTACAGGAGGGAGATCACGGTCAACGCCGAGGAGGCGACGTTCGTCTTCCCGGGCCGCCCGGCCGTCTGGTTCCCGTTCACGGAAAGATTTCACACATCGTTCGAAAGCCGATATGTCCACCTCCCATTATCGGAGGTCGGCTCGAAACGGTTCGGGTACGCTCCGGTAGTTGTCGAGCTCGAGGGAGGGCCCCGGATCGCCGTGGCCGAGGCCGACCTTGAAGACTACCCGGGCATGTTCCTCACGGGGGCCGACGGAGGGGTCCCGGAGCTCAAGGGGCTGTTCGCGCCGTTCCCCCTCGAGGAAAGACTGCGGGAGAAGAGCGACCGTGAGCTCGAGGTCGTCCAGGCGGCCGATCACATCGCGGTGACACGGGGGAACAGGACCTACCCCTGGAGGGTGATCGCCGTCGCCGACACGGACGCCGATCTCGTCGGCCACGATCTTCTTTTCCGCCTGGCCGGGGCACCGCGGATCAAGGAGACTTCCTGGATCCGGCCGGGAAAGGCCGCCTGGGACTGGTGGAACGCCAACACACTTTACGGCGTCGATTTCAAGGCGGGCATCAATACGGCCACGTACCGGAAGTACATCGATTTCGCCGCGCAGAACGGCATCGAATACGTCATCCTCGATGAAGGCTGGTCCGATCCGGGGGACCTGTTCAAGTTCGCGCCCGAGCTGGACATGGCCGGGCTCACGGCCTACGCCGCAGGGAAGAAGGTCGGCCTGGTCCTTTGGTGTGTCTGGCTGACCCTGGATCGCCAGATGGACAGGGCTCTCGACCAGTTCGAGAAATGGGGCGTCCGCGGGATCAAAGTGGATTTCATGGACCGGGACGACCAGAAGATGGTCGGATTCTACTGGAAATGCGCCGAAGCGGCCGCCCGGCGCCGCCTCATCGTCGATTTCCACGGGGCCCACCTCCCGGCCGGCCTCCATCGGGCCTACCCGAACGTCCTGACAAGCGAGGGCCTCATGGGCCTCGAGCACGTCAAGTGGAGCGATTCCACGACTCCCGACCACGATCTGTGCCTTCCCTTCACCCGGATGCTCGCCGGGCCGATGGATTACACGCCGGGGGCCATGCGCAACTCGGCGAGGGACGGGTTTCGTCCCGACTTCGAGCTTCCCATGAGCCAGGGCACGCGATGCCATCAGTTGGCCATGTTCGTGACCTATGAAAGCCCCCTCCAGATGCTCTGCGACTCGCCCTCTGCCTATGAGAGAGAGCCCGAGTTCCTCGGCTTCCTCTCCGGGATCCCGGCCGTCTGGGACGAAACGAAGCCCCTGGACGGAAAGATCGAGGATTTTATCGTCGTGGCCAGGAAGTCCGGCACCGATTGGTACGCGGCCGCCATGACCGACTGGACCCCGCGGACGCTGGATCTTCCCCTGGATTTCCTCGAGGCGGGGAGCTACGAAGCCGAGATCTTTGCCGACGGCCTCAACGTGGCCAGATATGCCTCGGACATCAGGAGGGAGGTCCGGACCTTGAACAGGGGGGAGCGCCTGAAGATAGAGCTTGCCTCCGGCGGGGGATGGGTGGCGCGTTTTCGGAAAAAAGCCGGCTGACCGTCCGCGACCGCGCCGGCAGTAGGGCCCCGGTCGGCCCGGACTTCTGTTGACATCGATCCGGTGTTCCACTAGGGTAATGACCTCTTGGCGGGGCCGGAATCCACAACTCCTAGTAGCGCCATTGATAGGTGTAGCACATATTGAATACACAGCTTGACAAAGTCCCTGGCCGCGCGGTATAATCGCTTCAGCTTCGGAAGTCAGCAGAGCCTTTTCCATGTGTATAAATCGATTCAAGTACTATGCCATCGTTTTCGCCGGGCTCCTCTTTTTCGGAGGGGGGGCCGTCGAATTCGGAAATGAGAACTCCTTTTTCCACGGATTCGTGATCCCGAACCCCGTTATTCGGATCGGCCTGGGGTCCGGGCTCGGCGACATACAGGTCCGCTCCTCTTCGGGGATGAAGGTTTATGAGGTGGGCGCCGGCTACGAGCTCCTGGGGGACGACGTCGAGGAAGCGCTGATCAAGGGGGAAAAGGAGCGGCTCACGGAGAAATTCGTCCTCCTCATGGCCCAGACCAAGGACCGGAAGGAGGCCGAGCAGATCGCCGCCGGCCTCAGGGAGAGGACGGGACTCAAGGTTTCCGTCGAAGAGGCCAGGGAATCCGGTCTCGGGGGGGTCTTCCAGGTCAAGATCGGCGATTATCTCACCCGGGGGGACGCTCTTTCCGCGATATCCGGCCTGAACGCCAAGGGGCTGAAGGACATCTGGATCCTCAGGGAGGTCATCTCCCTGGAGGATTCCGGCTCCCGATGGATCCTCATCGGAAACGGTCTTCGCCCACTGGCCCGTGATTCCGTCATCTATTTCATCCCCAGCAACTCCGAAAGCCTCCTTTCCTTCAACGGCCGCAGATATCGGGGGCTTTTCGTGCTCAGGGGCGGGCCCCGGGGGGCCGTCCTCATCAACATCCTCAACCTCGAAGATTACCTCAAAGGGGTCGTCCCGGGCGAGTTGTCTCCCGACCAGTTCGGCGAGATCGAAGCCCTCAAGGCCCAGGCGGTGGCCGCCCGAACGTACGCGATCAAGAACCTGGGGCAGTACCGGGCGCTCGGCTACGACCTCAGCGATACCCCCGCCTCCCAGGTCTACGGCGGCCAGGACGCCGAGCGGCCCCTGAGCAGCCGGGCCGTGGACGAGACCCGCGGGGAGGTCATCCGCTACAAGGGAGAGCTCATCAACGCGCTTTATATGAGCACCTGCGGCGGCATGACAGAGGACGTGGAGAACGTCTTTCCGGGAAATCCCGTGGCGTATTTGAAAGGTACGGAGTGCGGGATCGAAAAGAGGCCCGAATGGACGCTTCAAAGCGAAGCGGCCTTCGCCCCGGTCATCGCGGCCGGCAGGGACATAGCGCCGGAACTGGCGGCGCTCATGGGCCGGGAGATCCTTCCGTTCGAGACGGAAGCCTCCCATTATTCCGCGCCGTGCCCGTTCCCCGAGGCGGTGGAATGGATCCGTAGAGCCCTGCCCATGGCCGGGAAAGGGGACGTTTCGGTCACGCCGGGACCGGGGCCCTTCGATTTCCCGTCCCTGGCCGGGCTTCTCGTAACGGCCTTCGATCAGCGGGGCCATGTCGAGAACCTGATGCTCCCGAGCGAGGTCGATTTCATCCTGCGGGACCTGCCCGGCGTCAAGCCCAAGGACAGGAAGAACCTGGCATACTGCGTCCAGATGGGATTGTTTCCCTTCCTTCCGTCCGGTCCGCTGGGGGCCGGCCGCACCCCGACACGGGCCGAGGTCGCTTATGCGCTCTCCCGGATCCTGTCCGGACACGGGGACCCGTTCCGTGAAGGGACGTTCCGTTCGGCATCGGCCGGAACACTGGAGCTCGATGAGCCCGGCGGCCCGAGGACCCTGAAGGTCTCGCCGCGAACGTTCCTCCTGCGGAGCCTGGAGGGGGCAAGGTCCGTTGCCGCGCGCCTGCATCTTCTCGGGGGGGAGAAGGTCCGCTGGCTGGAAACGAACGGGGAGCTCAGAATGCTCGAAGTGAGCCTCCCGTCGGCATCGAACGTGCTCGACCGCGCCTCCCGGTTCAACCGTTGGGAGGTCCGGAAGTCCCGCGCGGAGCTGGAGAACGCCGTCAATCAGCATTATCCCGTCGGTCGCCTGATCGATATCTCCGTCCGCCGGAGGGGGACGTCGCACAGGGTCATCGAGACTCCTCCTCACGGGGACCGAGCGCCAGGTCGTCGTCCGCGGCCTGCGAATCCGGACGGCCCTCGGCCTTCGGGACATCCTCTTCGAGGTGGACCGGGAACTGGACGCGGAGGGGCATGTGTCCCACTTCATCTTCACCGGACGGGGCTGGGGCCACGGGGTCGGGCTCTGCCAGGTCGGGGCCTTCGGGATGGCCCAATCCGGGGCCACATATCAGGATATCCTCAAGAAGTATTACCGCGGCGTACGTATCGAAAGATCCCTCTGACGCCGCTCCGGAGTCGCATTGACAGGCCCCCCTCCCGCCGTTATAATCGCGTGGACAATCGGAGACAAGGGAGACCCAGGATGAAAAAGACCTCCTTGAACAGGGACCGGAGCGAGGCCCGGGAATTCCAGACGACGAGCTCGGGGATCTTCCTGAAGGTCCGGAAGGTCCTTTACGACCGGAAGTCCGCATTCCAGAAGATCGAGATCATAGAGAACCGGGATTACGGGCGCGTCCTGTTCCTGGACGGGCTTCTCCAGACGACCGAGAAGGACGAGTTCTATTATCATGAGATGCTCGCCCACCCGGCGATGTCCTCCCATCCGGCCCCCCGGAAGGTCCTGATCATCGGAGGAGGGGACGGCGGCGCCCTGCGGGAGGTCCTCAAGCATCCGGTCGAAAGGGCCTGGATGGTCGAGATCGACGGCCGGGTCATCGAGGCCTGCCGGGAGCATTTCGGTTGGATCGAGGAGCCCCTGGCGAGCGGCCGGGCCGAGCTTGTCATCGGCGACGGGAACGTCTTCATCCGGGAGACCCGGGAGAAGTTCGACGTCATCCTCGTGGATTCCTCGGACCCCGTCGGGCCGTCGACCGTCCTTCATGAGGAAGGCTTCTACCGGAAGCTGAGAACGAAGCTCCGGCCGGGGGGCATCATCGCCGCCCAGGCGGGTTCCCTCGTCCTCCATCAGGACGAGCATGCGGCCAAGGTCCGCTTCCTGAGGAAGATGTTCAAGCACGCCCGGTTCTACCTCGGACCGGTGCCCACCTACCCGGTGGGGACGTGGTGCTACACCTTCTTATCGGACACGGTCGATCCAACGGCGAAGCGGGCGCTCCGGATCCCGAAGGGCCTCAAGTATTACAATCCCGACATCCATCGGGCGGCGTTCGCCCTGCCCAACTTCCTGAAGGCCAAGCTCGGATAATATCAGCGGGGCGCCTCGGCCAGGACCTTCTTCAGAAGGGCTTCGTCCTTGGGGAACTGCCCGACGGCGGGAAGGCGGGCAAGGAGGATCGCCCAATTCCGGTCCATGGCGAAAACCTTCCGGAAAAGGGGCAGGCTTTCCTCGACCCGGCCCGTCGACGCCATGGTGACCGCCGGCCAGAAGATCATCTCGGCGTTATCCGGGAACATCTCCATGGCGGAGGCGTATTCTTTCGAAGCCTCCCCGATCCTGTTCTCCGTCATGAGTTCGTCCCCTCGATTCATTCGGTTGTAGGCCTTATTGAGGCGGACGAGCCGCCTGAGCTCCGGCAGGGGGGCGGGGCTGTCCTCGACCCTCAGGTCATATAGCCTGTCCTTCCACCAGAATCCGGAGCCCGCGGCCTTGACGACGATGACCGCCGCCGACTGCCGGCCGCGGATGTCCCCGCCCTGGGCTTCGGCGGCCTCGAGGGCGGCGAGGAGCCTGTCCACGAGCTCCCCTTCCGTGCGTTCGAAGGCTGTCGCCATGGCGCTCCAGACCGTGTCCCGGAGCATCATATTGGCCTGGCAGGAGAATCCGTCCCCGACGAAATGCCCGGCCGCGGCGATGCAGTTCGCGCCCGTATGCGCGGCGACGCGCCCGCGGGCGTCCAGGAAAGCCACCTGGCGGACGGCCGCGTTGGGATCGGAGCGCAGAAGACCGGCCAGGGCGTCGGCCGCGGGTTTCCCGGCCTTCATCAGCTCGAGGCCGAGGGGGCCGTAGGAAGGTTCGACGAAGGACTGTGTGGCCACGACCCCGATCCCGGCCTCGGCCCAGACGACGATGGAGCCGACCGAGAACCAGTGGGATTGGACGGCGACGCCCATGTCGCCGGTCCGCTTGTCGATGGCGACGATGGAATAGGTGTGGACGGGGCGCCCCTGTCCCGCCGCCGGCAGGCCTTGGGCGAGCAGGACCGCGGTCGCGAAACGGAGAAGATACGGGTTCATGGAGACCTCCTCCCCGAAACGATCGGGAGTGCGTCCGGGATTCTATCGCGAGGGGCGGCGGAAGTCCATCCGGGCCGGGGACTTCGTCGAAGGGAGGGGAGAGGGCCCAAAAGCGGGGGCCGACGAGCCGGGAGGAGAGTCTAGAGCCTGCCTTCGGACTTCCTCTTACGAAGGGCGGCGAGCATCTCCGTCGTCATGGAGGCCATGTCGTAGGCCGGTTCCCATCCCCATTCTTCGCGCGCCGCCGAATCGTCGAGGGAGGCGGGCCACGAATCAGCGATGGCCTGGCGGAAGTCCGGAGCGTACTCGCAGACGAAGCCCGGCACGTGCTTCCGGATCTCATCGGCGAGCTCGCCGGCGGTGAAGCTCATGGCCGTGACGTTGAAGTTCGAATGATGGCGGAGCCGCGCGGCGTCGGCGTCCATCAGGTCGAGGATGGACTTGAGGCAGTCGGGCATGTACATCATCGGAAGGCTGGTGTCTTCCTTCAGGAAACAGGTGTACCGCCCGGTTCGGACCGCCTCATAGAAAATGGCGACGGCGTAATCGGTCGTTCCGCCGCCCGGGGGCGTTTCGTGGCTGATGATCCCGGGGAAGCGGCAGCCCCGGACGTCCAGGCCATACTTGCGGACATAATAATCGCACAGGTGCTCGCCGGCGACCTTGGTGACCCCGTACATCGTCGTCGGAGAGAGGACGGTGTCCTGCGGGGTCCGGAACCTGGGGGTCGCGGGCCCGAAGACCGCGATGGAGCTCGGCGTGAAGATCCGCGTCAGACCCAGCTCGCGGCCCGCCTCGAGCACGTTGTAAAGGCCGCCGATGTTGATGTCCCAGGCCTTCTGGGGGACCTTCTCTCCGGTCGCCGAGAGCAGGGCCGCCAGATGGTAAACGGTGTCGATCCGATGTCTGCGGAGGAGCGTGGCCAACCCGGCCCGATCGGTGACATCGAGTACGGCGAAGGGCCCGGCCTCCGAAGCCGGTCCCGAGGGGGGGACGATATCCGTCACAAGGATGTTGTCTGCGCCGTAGCGCTTCCTCAGGGATGCCGTGAGCTCGGAGCCGATCTGGCCCGCGGCGCCCGTGATCATGATGCGTTTGGTGTCATGTGTCATGGAAAAAGCCTCTTATCGGATGAGATCGATGCGTATGAAGGATGTATATATATAGACCTTCGGTCCCCTGAAGTCAATCCCTCGGCTGCCCGGCATGAGCGCCGGGACCGGCGCCGGCGAACGGACCAATAATATCCTTGCTTTGAGGGCCCGGTTTGCCTTAAGTTGGGGGCGAGGGAGAACGCCATGACCATATCCATCGACGGCCACGGCCTGACCATCGAATCCGTCGTCCGGGTCGCGCGCGACGGAGAGCCCATCGTCATCCGCCCCGAAGCGAAGCAGCGCATTCTCGCGTGCCGGGCCCTGCTCGAGGACAAGATCCGGAAGGGCGAGATCATGTATGGCGTCAACACGGGCATCGGCGAGCTGGCCGAGGTCGCGCTCACGCCCGAACAGGTCGAAAGATACCAGCGCTATATCGTCTACAGCCATGCCGCCGGGATCGGGAACCCCCTTCCCCGGGAGGCCGTCCGGGCCGCCATGCTCAGCCGGATCAGCTGCCATTGCCATGGCCATTCCGGACTGCGGCTCGTCGTGACCGAGACGCTGGCCGACATGCTCAACGCCGGGGTCACCCCCGTCGTCTGCGAAAAGGGTTCCGTCGGGGCGTGCGGTGACCTGGCGCCGATGTCCCAGATCGCCCTGGCCCTGATGGGCGAGGGGGAGGCGTTCTACGGGGACGAACGGCTCCCGGCCGCAGGGGCCATGAAGAGGGCGGGCATCAAGCCGGTCGTCTTCGAGGCGCGGGACGGCCTGGCGGCCATCAACGGCTCCAACGTCATCGCCGGGCTCGGCGCGATCGAGATCTTCGACGCGGACCGCTGGCTCAAGCACTCCGAGATCGCGGCCGCCATGACGCTCGAGGTCCTGAACGCCAACATGAAGGCCTACGATCCCCGCGTCCACGCGGTCCGCGGCTACCCCGGGGCCCAGGTATCGGCCGGGAACATCCGGAGGATCTGCGAGGGAAGCGAACTCCTCGCCCGCGGGGGCAAGAAGGTCCAGGACGCCTACAGCCTGCGCAGCACGCCCCAGGTCGTCGGCGGGGCGAGGGACGCCCTGAAGTGGGCGCGCTCCATGTTCGAGATCGAGCTCAACGGCGCCGCCGACAATCCCATCTTCTTCCCGGAAGAGGACCTCGTCCTCACCGGGGCGAATTTCCAGGGCACGCCCATGGCCCTGGCCCTCGAGCTCCTGGGAACGGCCGTCACCACGGTCGCGGTGCTGTCGGAGAGGCGGCTCAACCGCCTGATGAACCCGCATCTCAGCGCCGGGCTCCCCGCGTTCCTGACCAAGGGGGCGGGGATGTTCTCGGGATTGATGCTGACCCAGTACACGGCCGGGGCCCTGGTCTGCGAGAACAGGGTGCTCTGCCAGCCGGCGGCCACGGGCTCCATCCCTGCGGCCGCGGACCAGGAGGACTTCGTCAGCATGGGGATGACCACCGCCCTCAAGACCCGTCAGATCCTCGATAACGCGTGGGGCGTCCTGGCCATCGAATTCATGGCCGCCGCCCAGGCCGTCGATTTCCGTAGCCCCGCGAAGCCGGGCCCCGGAGTCGCGGCGGCGCACGAGGTCGTCCGAAAATACGTCGCCCGCCTCGACGAGGATCGTCCCCTCTACGGCGACATCAACCGCCTCAAGGAGGCCGTCGTCTCGGGCGAGATCCTGGAGGCCGTCGAAAAGGCGACGGGAAGGCTGGAATAACGGCGCGAGGGCCGAGAACCAGAGGAGTTACGATGCAAAACGGATCCAAAGGGGAGCGTATCGCCCTGGTCACGGGTGCGGCGAGGGGCATGGGGCGCGCGATCGCCCTCGCCCTCGCGGGCCGGGCGGCGGGCGTCGCCGTCCATTACCGGGGCTCCGCGAAGGAGGCCGAGGAAACGGTCGCCGAGGTCGGGCGCCTCGGGAAGCGGGGCGCGTCGTTCGCCGCGGACCTCACCGACGAAGACGGGGCTGTCGACCTGATCCGGAACGTCGAAGAGGCGTTCGGCCGGATCGACGTCCTGGTCAACAATGTCGGGCCCTTTCTCGTCAAGCCGTGGCAGGAGCTCACCGGCGGGGATTGGGACGGCATTTTCCGGGGTGTCCTGACGAGCGCTCATTTCTGCATGAAAGCGGCTCTGCCGGGGATGCGGAAACGGGGATGGGGGAGGGTCGTTAATATCGGCTACAGCCGGGTCGAACGGCTCGGCTCGTTCCCGACCATCGCGCCCTACGCCATCGCCAAGACGGGCCTGCTGATCCTGACCCGCACGGCCGCGGTGTCCGAGGTCGCGAACGGGATCACGATCAACATGGTCTCGCCGGGGCTCATGAAAGGCGGGGTTCTGCCGACGGGCGCGGTCCCTCCCGAAGCGATCGGGAAGTACTCCGATGTCGGCGAGGCCGTCGCCTTCCTCGCCTCCGACGCGGCCGCGGCCGTCACCGGGGCGAACCTCGTCGTCGCGGGAACCTGGAAGATGTGACGCCTTCCGGAGCCGGCAGGACGGATACGGGCCCGCCGCTCAATAATCTCCGATCTCCCGGACGATGCGGGTCCAGAGCTCCCCTCCGCCGAGCCCGTTGGTCATGATGACGAGTCCCGTGCCTTTGGCGGGGTTGAATTGGCTGAAACAGCGGAAGCCGGAGCTGTTGGCCCCGCTGTGGTGGGCGATCCAGCCGGACGCGGTCTCGTTGAGGGACCAGCCGAGGCCCCAGTAAGCGGCGAATCCTTTGCCCGTGCCGGGCCGTTCGATGGGTTCCCGTTCGGCAAGTCCCGTCTGCGGACTCAGCATCTCGTCGACCGAGGCCTGCGAGACGGACCAGGCCGCCGACCTGTCGGCCTTCATCATCTCGAATAGGAACCTCGCGTAATCGTCCGCAGAGACGTAGAGCGAATAGCCCGAGTTGGCGTGAACGTACCGGGTCTTCTGCCGCAGGCTTCCCGATTCTTCATGGCCGGAAGCGAGGCCCGGGTCGAGCGCGGGGGTCCAGATATAGCTCGCGTGCGCGAGCCCCAGGGGTTCGAACAGCATCCTTCGGGACAGGGCGTCGAGAGGTTCCCCGGTGAGCTTTTCGACGACCCGCTGAAGGTAGAACATCCCTTCGCCCGAATAGCCGAACTTCGATCCCGGCCGGTACCACACCGGCAGGGGCCCGAGCTTCTCTTCGCCGCCCTTGCGCCAGTTGGGGAGACCGGTCGTGTGGGACAGGACCATGCGCGCCGTTATGAGCGAGGCCCCGGGCTGGCCGAGCAACGAGGGATCTTCCAGATATCGGGAGAGGGGGATGTCGAGGCCGAGACGGCCTGCTTCGACGAGCTTCATGACGAGATAGGCGAAGACCGGCTTGCTCATGGAACAGGCTTCGAAGAGCGTTTCGCGCGTCACGGGTTGGTCCCGGCCGGCACACAAGATACCGGCGCTTTTCGACCAGGCGAGCCCCTGTCTCGAGACAAGGGCGACCGAAACGCCGGGGACATGGAATTCCTTCATGAGCGCCGGGAGGAGACCCTCGATCCGGGATGCGACCGGTCGCCAATCGGCGGGGCCGCGGGCGGCTTCGGGGGCGATCTTCGCGATCGCGCGCGAGGCGCCCCAGCGGACGTCCGAATCGCCGTCAGCCAACGCCTCGAGGAGCGCGGGGACGGCCGTTCCCGCGCGCGGGCCGACGTTTCCCAGGGCAGCGATGGCGGCCCAACGGACGTTCGGATCCTTGTCCTTTACGGCTTCGGTGAGTCCGGTGACCGCGCCTTCGGCGCCGGGCCCCAGCCTCGCCAGAGCGACGGCGGCGCCCCATCGCACATCGACGTTTTCGGAACGCAGGGCTCCGGCGATGGTCCCGAGAGGGACCTGCCCCAGGATGGCCAGGGCGGCCGCCGCTTTGCCGGCGACATACGGATCGGTATCGGCCAACGCTCCGATCAGGGCCCGGACGGAACTTTCGTCAACGGGACGGGCTGAACCCAGCGCTTCGGCCGCTTTTTCCCGTACCAGGGGATCGGGGTCTCCCAGGCCTCTGATCAGGAGGGTGACATCGGCGCTCCGGTCGTCTCCCGCCCGGCAAAGGGGGGAAAGGGACAGAAGAGCCATCAGGAGACAGGCCGTAAACACAGGAGCCGCGGGAGTCTTGGCCATGGGCAGCCTTCCTTCAGGAAATTCGTTTTCGCGCCGATGATATATCGGGAGGCGAGGGCCCTGCAAGCCCCGGCGGGTTGACGGTGAGAAGATCGTTTCGCGGCGGCCGTCTATCAAGTATCCGAGAAGAGGAGGCAACATGGCGGAAAGTCTCGTCCCCGAAGAATTCGTCAGGCTGGCCGTCGTCCGGCTGAGGAATGCCAACTTCAAGGGCATCCATTCGGTCTACAGCGGCTTCAACGAAGCTTTCAAGAAGTATTTCGCGGGCGCGGACCCGGTCAAGGCCACGACGGAGCTCGCCGAGGCCGGGAAGCTCGTCATCCGGCCCGCCAAGAACGGCGTCATGCTCTACCTGCCGGAGGACGCGCCCCAAGGCGACCGGGCGGACCGGGCCCTCAGGAAAATGGGACTCGTCGAGTGAAGCGGGCGTTCCCGCCTCCTTCGTCCCCGCGGGCCGGACGGGCCTTTACAGGACGTACTTGTGGAGGTTGATGCCGGCCGGGAGCCGGACCTTCTCCTTGTAGATGTCCCAATAATAGTCGCGGGCTTCACGGAGCCTGCCATAAAGAGGATGACCCTCGTCAGGCACGTGGGTCGCGACGACCCGCAGTTCGTTGTCCGTGAGCACGAGCTTGGAGCACCGGTTCAGGATGCCGGCCGTCCCGACACTGCAGACCGTGACGAGGCGGTTCGCCCGGACCCACTCCAGGAGCTCCCCATAGGTCACGTGACGCTCCTGGACAGGGACTCCCAGCTCCTTGAGGACCGCCACCATGCCCTGGATGGTGACCGACGGCAGGATGAGGTTGCTTTCCGGGATCTTGACGACCGAACCGTCGCGGAGGCCGAACAGACAGCATGAGGAATCCCATTCCGTGATGGCCCTGTCCTCCAGCCGGCCGCGCGGATCGTCGTCCAGGAACAGGGCGGCGGCCGCCTCGGGGGCGACCTTTTTCGCCTCGTCGATGGCCTTGACGCTGATCAGGTAATTGATGCCGAGCTTCAGGCAGCCCGTCCCGTTGACGCCCATCGCCCGGACGAGATGGGGGATGACGACGCCGCAGAAAGGCTCCCCGAGATAGCGGTCGTACCGGCAGGCCAGGGCCCGGACCGCGGGCTGGTTCGGGAAGGTGACCCCCATCGAATGCTCCTCGTCCACGGTGAACGGGCGGAGATATCCCTGGGCGTCGAGGGCGGCCATCTCTTCGAGGAAGGGGCGGAGGACGGGGTCCTTGAAGTACTTATGGATGAAGACGGCCTCCAGCTCTTCCGCCGACGGGATCCAATCCTGCTGGTTCCGGCCGAGATTGAAGGCGATCCCCCGGCGAAGCCTCTCGAGGTTCCTGTGCCAGTTGAGAAGGGTGACGTCCAGCCCGCCGCCGGCGTTCTTCCTGACGTGGAAGCGGATCCCTTCGAAACAGAGGAACATGGAATACTGGATGGAGCGCGACATCGCGTAGACCTTCGCCTCGCTCTCGAACATCTCGAACCGCTTGTCCGGGAGGAGGTAGCGCATCTGCCGCGGCATCCATTTCACGCCCTCGAATTTCGCCATGTCGTATCTCCTTTCCGTTGACGCTGAAAAGGCATTATACATCCGCCGGGCCCGCGGGAAAAGCGTTCCTGCGGGCCCGGCGGGTGGGATCCAAGAAATGCGTTGCCCTCGGGCCCCGGATTCCTGTAGACTGGGCGCCGAATATCGCTATCGGAGGTTCGTCATCATGAAACATCGCATAGGAATCGGGATCGTCCTGGCCCTGACCACCCTCGCCGGCGTCTCCGGCCTCAGGGGAGAAGACACCCTGGCGCCGCTGAAGGCGAAGGTCCTCGACGTGCTCAAGGAAACGGGCGTCGCGTCGATCAGTGTCGCCGTGGCCCGGGACGGCAAGATCGTCTGGGAGGAGTCGTTCGGTTGGGCGGACCGGGAACGCATGATCAAGGCCACGCCCAACACGATGTACTCCCTCGCTTCCATTTCCAAGCCCGTGACGGCCACCGGGCTCATGGTCCTTGCCGAGCGCAAGCTCGTCGACATCGATAAGCCCGCCGACGACGTCATCGGCGGCGTGAAGCTCACCGCCTTCGAAAAAGGAAGCCGGCCCGCCACGGTGCGGAACATCCTCAACCACAGCTCCGGGCTCCCGCTCCATTATCAGTTCTTCTACGAGAACGAGGCCGACAGGCGCCCCCCGATGGAAGAGACCATCCGCCGTTACGGCATCCTGGTCTGGGCTCCGGGCGAGGTCTATATGTACTCCAACCTGGGGTACGGTATCGTCGATCACATCATCGCCAGGGTCTCGGGCCGGGAATACGCCGATTTCATGCGGACCGAGGTTTTCCTCCCCCTGGACATGACCCGGACGTCCATCGGCATCGGGCCGGGGCTCGCCGATTTCGCGGCCCAAAGATACGACGAGGACCAGAAGCCCGTTCCGTTCTATGATTTCGACCACCCCGGCGCCTCGGCGGTCTATTCGAGCGCCCACGACCTCGTCCGTTTCGGAATGTTCCATCTCAAGGACCATCTCCCGGAGCAGAAGGCCATCCTGAAGGACGCCGCGATCGACGGAATGCAGGACGAGGCGGCCTCGACGGCTCCGGATAAGAACTACGCCGTCGGATGGGCCGTCGCGAAGGACGATAACGGCTACCGGACCGTCTCCCATTCGGGAGGAATGCCGGGAGTCAGCACGTTGCTCAAGCTCGTCCCTTCGGAGAACCTCGTTGTCTGCATCCTGGCCAACGGCCGCCATGGCCGCGTCTACGGTCTGGGCGACGACATCCTGTCCGTCCTCCTTCCCAAGTACGGGGAGGCGGTCAAGGCGCGCAAGAAACCGGAGGAGAAGAAGCCCGCGAAGTTCGTCCCCCCGGCCGAACTCCTGGGGACCTGGACAGGGCGCTTGCGGACCTACGAAGGAGAGACGCCCCTGACGCTCGTCTTCGAGGCCGACGGCGACATCAACGTCAAGCCCAAGGGCGGTTTCGATACGCTCCTCAACCAGGTCTCGTTCGAAAAGGGCCTTCTCATGGGCTTCGCTCCGGCGGAGATCCCGACGACGGACGCCGCCAAGCATCCCCACTTCGCCGGCCTCTGCCTGAAACTCAAGGGGGACAGGCTCTACGGTTACGCCTCTGCGATGAACAGCCGCTGGTCGGCCCTTTCGTCCTATGTCGAGCTGAAAAAAGGCGGGCGATGAGGGGGCGCGGCCCGTATCGATATTTATCCGGACATCGATTATAATCCTTCCATGTCCGAGTGGTATGAAGAGTTCTTCACGGGAGTCCCCATGGACTTCTGGCGCCTGGCGGTTCCGGAGGACTGGACCGCGGACGAGGTCCGCTTTCTCGAGAAGTGGTCCGGTGTCGCGAAGGGCGGGACGTTCCTCGACGCGCTCTGCGGCTTCGGCCGTCACGCCCTGGAGCTGGCCCGGAAAGGATACCGGGTCACGGGAGTGGATATCTCTCCTGAAGCGATCGGGGAGCTGTCCGGGATCGCCCGGGCGGAGAAGCTCGACGTCAGGGCCGTCCTCGGGGACGTGCTCCGGGTGCCCGCCTTCGAACCCTGCGACGCCGCCTATTGCCTGGGGAACAGCTTCGGCTATTTCGATACGGACGGTATGGCGGCCTTTGTCGCCAGGGTCGCCGGAGCGCTGAGGCCCGGCGGCAGGTTCATCGTCAACACGGCCATGGCCGCCGAGAGCATCCTTCCCGATTTCCCCGAAAGAGATTGGACGCCTGCCGGGAACATCACGCTCCTCGTCGAGAATGCCTATCTGGCCCGGGAAAGCACGGTCGAGACGCATTATGTGTTCGTCCGGGACGGCCGGACGGAGACGAGGACGTCCCGTCATCTCGTCCTGAGCGCGGCCGGGATCGTCCGGATGCTGGGAACGGCGGGCTTCAGGACCATGGAAATGTTCGGGTCGACCGAGGGAGATCCGTTCCGGCTGAGATCGCCTCAGCTCTATCTGGTCGCCGAGAAGTTTTGAACCGGCACGGCGGACGCCGGGAAGGAGGGGGCATGGAAAGAAGGGATTTCATCAGGAAAACACTGGCCTGCGGAGGCGCCGCGGGCCTTTCCTTGGGCGTTCCCGGGCTCGGGGCCGACCCGTCCGGCTCGACGGCATGGACCGATCCGCTGGTCGACAAGGTCAGGGTCGCCATGCTGTCGATGCAGAGGATGGCCTGGGAGCAGGGGACGGCCGCCCAGGCGATCCTCGAGTGGGGCGACGCCGATCTCGTCGTCCTGATGGCCAAAGAGGCCGTCATCCGCATCACCGAGGACGGGAGGCTCGGGCAGATCAACGACAATCATGGCGTCACCGATCCGGGCTCGAACGGCGAGGCCGTCCTCTTTGCCGCGAAGCTCACGGGCGACCCGGCCCTCATGGCGGGAGCGGACCGCATGTTGGATTATTTCCTCAGCAAGGCCCCCAAGACCGCGGACGGGACCCTTTATCACATCGACGACAGGCCGCAGGTCTGGATCGACTCGATGTATATGGCGCCCCCGTTCCTGGCGGTCGCCGGGCGTCCGGACGAGGCCTTGAAGCAGATCGAAGGGTTCCGGAAGCTTCTCTGGAACGGGGAAAAGAAGCTCTTCTCGCATATCTGGGACGACGCGAAGCACGATTTCGGCCGCAAGGCGTTCTGGGGCGTCGGCAACGGCTGGGCGGCGGCGGGAATGACCCGCGTCCTGAAAGCGATGCCGGCTTCGATGGCGGCCGAGAGGGCCAGGGTGGCCTCTTACATCAAGGATACCGTCGACGGCTGTCTTGCCTGGCTGAGGCCGGACGGTTTCTTCCATGACGTCGTCGATGACCCGAGATCCTTCGTCGAGACGAACCTTGCCCAGATCATGGCCTACACGATCTACCGGGGCCTGGGGGACGGGCGTTTCGACGCGTCCTACAGATCCCGTGCCGAAAAGATGCGCGAGGCCGCGCGCTCGAAGGTGGACCGGCTGGGGCTCGTTCAGGACGTCTGCGGCTCGCCCACGTTCGAGGCCCCGGGGACCGCGACCGAGGGCCAGGCCTTCTTCATCCTGATGGAAGCCGCCCGCCGCGACCTCATGACACGATAGGCGCGAATTTCCCGGGCCTAATCCCCGTGATGGGCGTGGCGGTGATGCACGTCCGGCCAATGGCCGTGCGTGTGCTCCGTTCCCGGATGGTCGTGGTCATGAGAATGGGGCTCTCCCGGATTTTCCGAATGGGCATGGGCGTGATGCAGATCGTCGTGAACATGGGAGTGGACATGCCTGAGCGGCCCGTGCTTGTGCGGATGAGCATGTTTTTCCCCGGCCATCAGGGTGACTCCCAGGGCCATGAGGGCCGCCGCCGGGCCGAGTGTCCAACGAACGGGCTCTCCCAGGACCGGGAGCGCGACAGCCGCTCCGACGAACGGGGCCAAGCTGAAGAAGGCCCCGGTCCGGAACGCTCCGAGCCTCCGGAGCGATCCGATGAACAGGACCAGACTGAACCCGTAGCAGACCGCGCCGACGACAAGGGCCGAAGCCGCCGGAAGCCCGAGCGGCGTTCGCTCTCCGACCGCCGCGGCCAATCCGAGAGCGACCCCTCCGGCCACGAAGCCCTTGATCGCAGCGATAAGGACGGGATCCTTGTCCGAGATGTTCCGGGTCAGGTTGTTGTCCAATCCCCATCCCGTCATGGCGACCAGGATGAACAGCGGACCGAGGGCCTCGAAGCGGCCCCTTCCGGGATCCCAGGTCGTGAGGATTCCGGCCGCCGTCATCGCGGCCAGGGCCGTCCAGGTCCTTCGGCCGGCCGGCTCGCGAAAAAGGAGGACGGCGATGAGCGCGGTGGCCAGGCCTTCCAGGTTGAGCAGAAGAGACGCCGACGAGCCGGACATCCTCCGCAATCCCTCCATCAGGAAAATGGGGCCGACGATCCCTCCGGACAGGATCGCCCCGGCCAGCCAGGGCAGGTCCCCGGCGCGCAGGGCTGCGAAACGCCGCCCGGAGGCGGGGCCCCGGGCCCGCGCGAACGCCCGACGCACCCCGGCATAAACGGCCAACCCCGCGAATGCCCCCGCATAGAGGAGCCCGGCCATCGAAACCGGGGGGATATCCCTCAGGAGAAGCTTGGCCAGGGGAGTGCTCAAACCGAAGGCTGCGGCCGAAAGCAGGATCGGAAAGAATGGCCGTCCGTTCATTTTTGGGCGCAGCGGATGCCGCGCGGGTTGAAGCACTTGTTGCAGGAGATGCAGTCGGACCTGTCGACAGCCCCCTCCCGGAACCTCCGGACGAGGAAGGGGTCGCGGATGAAAGGCCGGCTCATCGAGACGAGGTCCACGAGCCCGGCGTCGACGAACCTCTCGGCCGAGGCCAGCGTCCTGATCCCGCCGAGGCCCGAGACAGGGATCCGGACGGCGCGTTTGACGGCCGCGGCGTTCTCCACAAAATAGCCCTCGTCCGCTTCGGCGCGCAGGCCCGTCCAGACGGAGCCCTTGCCGGCCTCGGCCATGCCGCCGCTCACCTCGATGCCGTCGAGCCCCTCGGCCTCGAGGGCGCGGGCGGCCAAGACGGCGTCGTCGAGGGAGAGGCCGTCGGCGAGGAAGTCCGTCGTGTTGAGTTTGATGATGACCGGGAAATCCCGCCCCGCTCCGGCCTTGAGCCCCCTGAGGATCTCGACGACGACGCGAACACGGTTGGCGAGCAGGCCTCCCCAGGCGTCCGTCCTCCGGTTCGTATGCGGCGAGAGGAACGAGCTCAGGAGGTAGCCGTGGGCGGCGTGGAGCTGGACGCCGTCGAAGCCCGCGCCGCGGGCCCTGATCCCGGCGCGGACGAAATCCCCGATCAGGGCCTCGATCTCCGCCGGAGACATCTCCCTGGGATCGACCTTGGACACGGGGTCCGGAACCGCGGACGGCGATACGGGCGTGCCTCCGACATATTTCTTCTTCGTCTGACGCCCGGCGTGCGCGAGCTGGACGAAGACCCTGGAAGAGGAGCAGGCGTGGACGGCTTCGGCGATGCGCGAGAGCCCGGGGACGAACCGGTCATCGAATATGGCGATCTGGTTCGGGCCGGCCTTTCCCAGGGGATGGACGTAGGCGTGTCCCGATATGATAAGGCCGACCTCGCCTTCCGCAAGGGCTCGGAAGAGCCCGACCTGCCTGTCGGTGACCTCGCCGTCGTCCAGGGCCATGTAATCCTGGGTCGCCGACCGGACGAACCGGTTGGAGAGGGTCAGGGAGCCCAGGACCAGGGGGGTCAGAAGAACGGATCCGGTGCGGCTTTTGCTCATGGGTCAATTGTATCCAAAATCGCCGTCCCGGTCACGCCCCGGGTCCGGGCGTCGCCTATTGACTTTCTCCCTCCGGCTGGATTATGAATTATCGGGGCGCCCGAGGCCCGAAAAGCGAGGAACGGAGGGGAGGATCCATGAGATCACGTATTGCGCTTTTGGCGATCATCATCATCGCCTTCGCGGCCGTGCCGATAACGGCATCGAAGGTCGACAGGCTCGCTCTCGAAGCCACGCATATCGCCGTCGGCGAAGTCGCCGGGGTCGAGGGCTATTTCGGCGTGAACGAGGCCGGGGAGCAGCTGATCTTCAGCCGCATTTCTCTCAAGGTGGAGAAATGGCTCAAGGGGACGCCCGAGCCCGCCCTTGCCTTCTCGGTCGAAGGGGGTGTCGTCGGCGACCTGGGTCTGATGGTTTCCGACAGCCCCGCCTTCAAAAAGGGCGAGAAGATCAGGGCCTCCCTCAAGAAGACGGCCCGGGGGTTCGATCTTCTCGATCGGCAGGAGGCCGGTTCGAACTCCAGAAAGCCCGGGCCCCAGCCTCCCACATGCTGCGCGACGTTCGCTCACTGGCCTACGACGACGGTCCCGTACTTTCTGAACACGAGCAACAACGACGGCAATTCCCAGTTGGAGGTCGAAGGGGCCATCGCATCCGGGCTGCAGGCCTGGAACATGATCGGCTGGAGGTTCGACGGCGAAACGTCGTCGACCCGCGTCGCTCTGAACGGGATGAACGAGATCTTCTTCGCCAACGCGGCTAAAGGCCGCGCCATCGCGGTGACCTACACCTGGTACAACACGTCGACCAGGCTCATCTCCGAGTTCGATATGAAGTTCTATGACAAGGCCTGGCTCTTCTTCGTCTCCGGCTGTGGAGGCGGGTTCAATATCGACAACATCACGACGCACGAATCGGGCCATGCCATCGGGCTGGACCACAACTCGTGCACGACGTCGATCATGTACCCGTACGCGAGCTATTGCGCGGACAACATGGTGTCGCCGGACGATGCGGCCTGCGTCCAGGGGCTCTATAAATAGGGGACGACCGCTTTCCGACGAGGGGTCCGACCCGATGAACGAAGCCGAGCGCGAGGTCTTGGACTGCCTGGATGCCCTGGCGATCCCATACGTCCGTCACGAGCATCCTCCGGTGGCCACGGTGGCCGAGGCCGAGAGATATTGGACGGGCGTGCGCGGGGCCCATTGCAAGAACCTCTTCCTGCGAAACAACAAGGGGAACCGGCATTATCTCGTCGTCGCCGAGGCCTCGCGCCGCGTCGACCTGAAGGCCCTGACGCGGACGCTCGGAGAGGACCGGCTGAGCTTCGCCTCCGCCGAGCGCCTGAAGAGGCTTCTGGGGCTCGAGGCCGGCTCCGTCTCGCCGTTCGGGCTCATCCATGACAGGGGCAGGGAGGTTCGGGTCGTCGTGGACGCCGGGCTCAGGGCGGCCGGAAAGGTCAGCTTCCACCCCAACGTCAACACGGCGACGCTGGAGATAACCTTCGGGGACCTCGAAAAGTTCCTCGCCCACTGCGCGAACCAGGTGGAGTTCGCGGCATTCGAATGACGTGACGCGGTTGCCGGTCGGGGCTCGACAGGACGCTTCGGCAGTCGAGCCGGGGCATCGAAGGCTTGACATCCCCGCGCCGCGAACCTAACCTAAAGGTCCGATGCCCGTAGAAAGCGCCGCAACGAGGAGGAGGATCATGTCCGCCGCTCTGTTCCTGCTGATGCTCTGCACGGGGAGCGCGCTTGCCGCGGATGTCCGCGTCCCCGAGCCGAAGGTCCCGTTCGATCCGCGGTTCTATGTCTGCTATCGGGCCCAGAAGGCCTTGGCGGTCGACGGGCGCCTCGACGAGACCTCCTGGAAGAAGGCCGAATGGACGGAGAGCTTCGTCGACATCGAGGGGCCGGCCCGGCCCAGGCCGCGCTTCCGGACCCGGGTCAAGATGCTCTGGGACGCCGACTTTTTCTACGTCGCCGCCGAGCTCGAGGATCCGGGCGTCTGGGCCACCTATGACAAGCGGGATTCCGTCATCTTCGAGGAGAACTGTTTCGAGGTCTTCATCGACCCCGACGGGGATACGCAGAACTACTGCGAGCTCGAGGTCAACGCCCTCAACACGATCTGGGACCTCCTGCTCCTCAAGCCCTACCGCGACGGGGGGCCGGCGATCAACGCCTGGGACATCCGGGGCCTGCGGTCGGCGGTCGCCGTCAACGGGACTCTCAACGCGCCGAAGGACAAGGACAAAGGATGGACCGTCGAACTGGCCCTGCCCTGGGATGTCCTCAGGGAATGCCTGCCGGGCAACAAGCTCCGGCCCGAGGCCGGGGACCAGTGGCGGGTGAACTTCACGCGCGTGCAATACCGCCTGGAGACAGAGAACGGGGCCTATGTGAAGGCCAGGGACCCCGTGAGCGGGAAACCCTACCTCGAGGACAACTGGTCCTGGTCGCCCCAGGGACTCGTCAACATCCATTATCCGGAGATGTGGGGATTCGTCGAGTTTACCGACAAGGTCGCCGGCAAGGGAAAGGAATTGTTCTCCGACGCCTTTGAGGAGCCGGTGAAGTGGGCCCTGCGCCGCATCTATTACCGCGAGCTGGCCTATCGGGATGTGAACGGCGCGTTCGCGGCCGCGCTCGCCGACCTGGGGCTCGAAGGGGACAGGTCTTTGAAGCCGGACGGTTGGGGCTATCCTCCGTCCCTCCGGACCACGGACAGCTTATTCGAGGCGGTCTACCGGAACGGGGACGGGGAGAGCTGGCATATCCGCCAGGACGGGCTCGTCTGGAAGGACGTTCCGCCCGCCGATGGCGCGGGACGGTAGGGAGGAGGACCCGTGAAAAGATCTGCGATCATCAGGACATTCGTCGCCTCGGCATTCATCTTCGTCTCCGCGGCCGCCGGGTTCGGTCAGGGCCTTCCCGTCGCGAAGCCGGCCGACGTCGGCATGTCGGCCGAGCGTCTGGCCCAGCTGGACACGCTCATGAGCGAGGCCCTGGCCCGCAAGGACTTTCCCGGGGCGGTCGTCCTCGTGGCCCGCAAAGGGAGAACCGTTTGGCGCAAGGCCTACGGCCAGAGCCAATGGATCCCCGAGAGCCGGCCGATGACCCCCGATATGATCTTTGACATGGCGTCCGTCACCAAGCCGGTGGCCACGGCGACGTCCATCATGCTTCTCGTGGAGCGGGGCCGCCTCAGGCTCTTGGACAAGGTGAAGACCTACGTCCCGGATTTCGCGCCCTACATCCTCGAAGGGGGGCTACCCGGAGAGGATGCGCGGCTCTGGCATCTCCTGACGCACACCTCCGGACTGCCTCCCTATACCGATCCCAAAGAGGTCGAGCGCCTCTACGGGAGCCCGTGCGCGACCGAGACCCTGGTCAAGCACATCGCCGGCCTGCGGAAGGAATCGCGGCCCGGAGCTGAATTCACCTACAGCTGTCTGAACTACATCACCCTGGCGCAGATCCTGAAGACGGTGACAGGGCAGACCCTTGACGAATTCGCCGACGCGAACATCTTCAAGCCCCTGGGGATGAAGCGGACGTTCTTCGTCCCGCCCGCCGAGTGCCTCGACCTCTGCGTCCCGACGCAAGCTTATGACGGGAAGCCCCTCCGGGGCATCGTCCACGATCCGCTGGCCAGGCTTCAGGGCGGGGTATCCGGGAACGCCGGACTGTTCTCCACGGCCGATGACCTGGCGGTCTTCGCCCAGATGATGCTGGACCACGGCGCTTTCGGCAAGGTCAGGCTCCTCAGCCCGCTCGCCGTCGAGCGCATGGTCGAGATCTTTCCGAAGGCCCGGGCGGCCGGGCGGGGCCTCGGATGGGACCTCGATTCGGACTACGCTTCGGTCCGGGGCGACCTGTTCGGCCTCGATTCCTTCGGGCACTCGGGCTACACGGGCACCTCCATCTGGATCGACCCGGAGACGCGGACGACGGTCGTCTTCCTGACGAACAGGGTCCACCCCGACGACAAGGGGGACATCATCGCCATGAGAAGCAGGGTCGCCAACGTCGTCGCGGGCGCGATCCTGGTCAAATAGGTCCGGCCCTGTGGACAGGCGGGCCGGAGTGTGATAGAAGAACGGCAGGAAGGACCCCTCCATGCCGACGGCGACCGAACGCGAGATATTCATCAAGGCCTCGCGGGGCCGCGAGATCCTGCTGAAAGCCCTCGAGGCCTTCCGGGAATATCTCAGGCCGGAGACGTCGCCGGGCTCTCCCGAATACTACCGCGCCCGGAACCTGCTCAAGGAAGGGCGGGCCTTCAGCGGAGACGTGGTCCGGGAGGCCAAGAAGCTCCTCGGCCCGGTCCCGGTCTACGCTCCGCGGGAGTATGAAGAGATGCGTCGGCGGACCCTGGATGAGAACCGGGTCACCGTCCGCGGGGAGGACCCCGAATCCCTCAAGCGCCAGCTGGGGGAGGATGCCTTTTGTCCGGTCCATGATGTCCGACGGCGAGATCGAAGACTATCTCCGCGACCACTTCGAGGCGCAACGCTCAGGCAAGCGGAAGCTGACGAACATCAAGGTGCGGATGATGATCGACAAGTTGTACGCGTTGGCCGAAGTTGGCCTTACGGCCCAGAAGGCCGCTCAGAGGAAACAACAGGGCCTTCCGCCGGAGTGAGCCCCCGCTTCGGGGCGCGCGCCTTCCGCGGCCCTCAGTTGAAGGCCTGCTTCAACAGATCGACCACGCCGAGGGCGTAATCGACCTCGGACAAGGGGATCTTCCCGGCCTTGGCGATCGCCGAGAAACGCCCGTCCTTGTTGCTGTCCTTGGTGACGATGAGATAATCGGCGTAGGGGGCGACCGCGTCGATCATCCGTTCGTTGTCGCTTTTCGCGGCCCCCCGCTTGGACTCTCCGCCGATGTGGGCCGCGATGATGAGGATCTTGTTCCGGCGACAGTGATCGAGAAGCTTTTTGAGCCGGGCCTCTTCGCTTTCCAGGGTCAAGCCCGACGCGCCCATGCCCTTGAGGCTGGCCCCGATGGCGAAGATGACGGTCCCGTAGGCCGTGCCCCTGGGGTACTTCGCGAGATCCGTCCCGACCTCGACATGAAAGCCGGGCCCGGAGACCTTCCCCCCGAGGCCGACGCCCGCCGTGACGAGTTCCGCCGTCGGAACGTCGCAATAATCGTGCGCCAGGCCGGCCTCCTCCATGATGATGTTGAGGGTTTCGACGTCGGGGCTTTGGCCCGCCGATGTCGTCAGGACCGGCATCCTGGCCTTGGGCGGAGCCTGGCCGAACAGCGCGCCGGACGCGACGATCGCGATGGCGACACCGAAGAAGATCGTTCGTTTCATGGCAACCTCCTGTTAGGTCCCGGGACCCGGAGAGCGGGCCCGGGGTCAGCGTTCAGTCTCCGCGTCCGGAACGAGCCGGCCGGAGGTCGGGAGCCGATCTCCCTGTCCGTCATTCTTTTTCCGGCTCCAGGAGCACGTCGAAGGCCTTGACGGCTTTCTGCCACCAGGAAGGGTCGGCCGTCTTGATCCGGCCGCTCGTCCTTTTCTCGGTGTCATAGGTGCCGAAATGGTTGTACTTGACGAGGATCCGATCGCCGAGGTCCCACCAGGCCCGAACCACGGTCCCGGCGTTGTCGAGACAGAATCCCGTCAGGTACTCGGCGGCGCGGGCCGGCTTCCTGCCGTAAAGTTCCAGGGCTCGGGCGTCGATCTCGGGGATGAGGGCGACGACGGAGGCCTCGTACTTCTCCTGGGCGGCTTTGACGTCCTCGATGGCCGCGTTGTAGGCGACCTGGACGTGGAAGTCCGTGTAGTCGAAGGCCCAGCGGGCCGAATCGCGGTTGAAGGTCCAATGGTCGCCGACGGCGAACGATCCCGGCATGTCCCGGGCCCCGGCATAGAAAGGCATGTAGCAGGACGTGTCCTGGGGGCCCAGGGCGATCCAGACGATACCGCCGATCGGGTCGGGCAGGCCGCCCCGGCATTGGGTGATCGTCGTGTACTCGACGTTCGCCACGCCTATGGTCCGCGAACCCCTGTAAAGGTTCGGATTCCGGAACGGGCCGCCGCGGATGCCCCGAACGGGATCGAATACGGTCCCCTGGCTCTTGTCGCGCGTGATGGCCATGACGTCCCGGACCGAGAGCTTTTTATCGGGCTTCACCGAGAAGGGGAGGTCCATGTTGGGGGTCTCGGGGGACAGCTTCCGCGAGGGCGCCACCAGATCGAAGAAGCGCCACAGCCTCTGTCGGCGGCCTCCCGAGCTCACGGCGCTCCCCTCGACCGGGGAGTAGGCCCTCTTCCAGTTGAACGGCTTTCCGCTCTTGGGATCGTAGAGCCCGTTGGCGACGGCGCAGGAGACGACGTTCGAGGAGGCCATGAAGAGGTCGGGGCGCGACAGGTCGATCTCGCCGATCCGCGACTCGTTGGGACAAACGGCGACCTCGTCGTCGGGAACGCGCTGGGCGCACCAGACGGCCCCCGGGGTTCCCCGTTTCGGCGCCCACAGCGGGCCGACGGGCATGATCTCGAAGATCCAGACCTCCCTGGGATCGGCCACGGCGAGCATTTCGCCGTCGTCGTGGTAGCCGTAGCCGTAGGTCTCGGCCAGGGAGCCCATGACACGTATGGCCTCGCGCGCGGTCGAGGCCCGCTCCATGGCCAGCATGGTCAGCGTCGTCAGGTCAAGGACGGCCGAGGGCGTGTCGTTGGCGAGCTTCTTATGGGTCCCGATGGTGGATTCGCCGATCGCCAGCTGTTTCTCGTTCATATATCCGAACATGCCGTGGTGGTAGGCGTACGTATGCGGGACCTCGGGGATCTCCGTCCCCGTGAAGTTCTTCTTATAGAGGTCCCATTTGAGGCCTTCCGCGGGCGGCCAGGTTCGATACTGCGAAACGTGGTGGATCCGGCGCGTGGACCCGGGCTTATGGTCGGCGGCGGGGACGTGGCGCCACGTCCAGTCGCATACGCCGCAGTCGCAGGTGTGCGTCGTCATGGTCGATCCGTCCTCGGACGCCTCTCTCCCGACGAGCACGGACGTGCAGGACCGGCCGAAGTCCTCGGAGCCGGGATCTATCCGGGACGCGGGTGGGGAATCCGCCCCGACGAGGGACAGGGCCAGGATCAGGCCGGCGGCGGGGAACAGGGTCTTCAGAACGCTCTTCATGGATGATTCTTCCTCCTGCTGGGATTATCGGGGCCGTTCAATCCATTACGATGAGCTTCGGGTCCGCCTTCGAGGGATCGTGGAAGTATCGGCCGGTGCCTCTCTCGACGACCTCCCGATAGCGGGGCACGCCCCGGACGACGATCTCCCGGCCGGGCGTTTTTCGGGAATATTGCCGAAGGATCTCCAGCATGACCGACAGGTGCTGGCCGACCCGCTTGTCCATGGGCCAGCCCGAAGCGTCATAGGGGACGAAGAGCTTCTTTTTCGCGGCCAGGCTGAGGAGGAAGGGGTCCTTGCCGTCGAGCAGGAACCCGACCGTCTTCGGCCCGGTGGGCTGGTCGAGGAAGGGGATGGGCGCTTCGAGCAGGAACGGTGCGGCCCCGGAATGGTCTCCGATCTCCCTGTGAGAGAGTCCCCGGAACCCCGGGGGGGACGGCTCGACGTGGCTGTCGAAACCCTCGGCGGCCTTGACCGTGAGCGAGGCGAGCGCGGCGATCTTCGACGACCGTTCGGGCGCCACGATACAATTCGTCACGGGGAACATGGTCTCGGCCCCGTGAAGGTCGATGGCGACGTCGATGTTCTCCTGCCGCATGAGTTCCATCGCGGCAAAGGTCACCCGCTCCATGAGCGGTCCGTCGGGCCGCCCCGGCCACGTCCGGTTCGAGTTGCGGGCGTCGATGTAGGACAAGAGCTGTTTATCTGGATAATGGATATAGACGTCGGGGTCGGGCCATTGATCGAGGGGAGAGGCGTCCCGGTTCCCCATGGGGAACCGCTTTCGGCCCCAGTCCGTGGGAATCTCGAAATAGAGGGGGTATCCGTCGCCGGGCCGGGTGTTCCGGCCGGCGCTCTTGTTGAACGAGGGAATGACATAAAGGGTGCCCTTCTCGACGACGGCGTTCTCGATCATGATGATGTCGGCCAACAGGCCCGCCGGCTCGTTGGCGTGCGTGCCCGACATGATGACGGCTTTTCCGCCGGGCTCGCGTCCCTCGAGGACAAAGACCGTCGTGTCGCCGGCCGTTCCCTTGAGCGGTGGAAAGAAATCGCCAAGCCGGGCGACGCGCGTCACCCCGGGCCCGGGGACGATCGGGACCGCGTAATGCCGATGCCTGTAGAGGGGGATCCCCCCGAGGACGAGAAGGGCGGCGAAGGCCGCGAGAAGGAGGGCCTTGGAGATTCGTTCGTTCTTCATCGGAGTCATCTACTTGACCCTCAACAGCCTCAGCACGAGGGGCACCATGACCAGGAGGGAGAGCCAAAGCTCTTCCCGGCTCTTCCTCTCCCGGATGAAGTTCCAGAAGAGGATCCCTGCGAGATAGGCGCAGAGAACATAATAGGCGACCATGATCACGAGGGCCATCTCCTACATGCTCCACCGGACAAGGAATGCCAGCTTGGCGCTGAATATGACCATGAGCAGGCCGACCACCGTGATCACGACCCAGGGCAGCCAGGCGCTCGCGAGGAATTTCCAGTAGGACCCCTTGTATTCGGAGACCATGACGCTCAGGCGTCCGATGAGGGCGGTCGGCGGGAGTCCGTCCCCGAGCGGCCAGAGAAGGCTCAGGCCGGCGATGACCACCGTTGCGTGGTACCCCAGGGAATCCAGGTACCAGATGAGCGGGATCCCGATGATGGCGGCGCCGCCGTAGGTCAGGACGCCTTCGGAGAAGGGGATGATGACGGGGAGCAGGACGAACAGGAGGGCGAGCGGGATGGAAATGACCGCATATGAAAGGAGGCCCCGCACCCCGGTCGCCGTCATGACCTGTTGAAGCATGCCGACGATGACCAGGGAGGAAAGGAGCGGGAGAAGCCGCCGGACCGTATCCAGGGAGAGGATGAGGATATTCGGGCGCACCGGACTGACCAGGACCGCCACAGCGGCGGAAACGATGAACTCGAGGGCCAGCCCGAAAATGGGCGTGCTGAACGGCCAGATCCTGAAGGCCGCGACCATGCCGAAGAAGACGACGAACGGCAAGAGCACCCGCCACAGCCGCATCCTCCCGGAAACCGCGGGCAGGGCCGCGAGCACCTCGTCGAGGCTCCGGGTCCCTTCGCGCTTCCACCCCAGGACGAGCATGGTGAATGTTCCGAGGAGGAGGACCGGGATCCCCAGGGGCAGTTCGAACCCGACATAGGGAATGGCCGTCCCCGCGCAGAGCATCATGGCCCAGATGTTGACGGGCGGGGCGGCCGCGCTCAGGCCGGCGACGATGAACAGGATGGCCGCGACCCGCTTCCGGGGAACCCCGAGGCCGAGCAGGGCCAGGGAGACCGGGGCGCCGACGACGAGAAGGGATACGCTCCCGGCCCCGGTCAGAGCACCGGGGACGAGGATGAGGACCATGAGGATGAGAAGGGCGACGACGCGCGCCCGGTAGAAGGTCTTCAGGGTCGCCCGGACGACGTAATCGACGCCGCCCGAGGCGCTGACGATGGCCATGAACAGCGTGGCCGTGAAGAACAGGAGGATGACGTCGAGATAGGTGAACGCGCCCTCGACGAGGTGGCGGGGAAGCTCGGCGACGTGCGGGGTGCCGAACGCGGCCCCCGTCAGCCCGCCGGCCGCGGCGGCCCAGAACATGCTGATCTCGACGGACAGCCGCCGGGCCTTGGCCACGGCGTAGGCCAGCACCATGGCGGCCAGGACGACGACGATGCCTGATGTGATGCTCACGTTCCCGGCAATCTTACTGCAAGAGGTCGGGCGAGGTCAAATGCCGGAGGGCGGCCCCGGTCCCGCCGATACTCGGTCCGAAGAAAATGGTATAATATCGTCAGGACATTGATGGGAAAAGTGAGAACGCAGCCGGCCGGATCTTTCAAAGCCGAGGAAACGGACCGGTGCCGACCGGCGTTGAACTTTATGGGCATGTCCGATCGAACGAAGTCCAGTCCGGGCGGGATCCGCGTCCCGTTCTCTATTCCGTCCCGTCCCTTTATAAAGTCTCTTACGGTCGTTGAAGGAGGAACACCATGTCGTCCCGTTCGCGCATAAGGTTGGTGAGCCTGTCCCTGGCGGTCATCCTGGCTGTCGCGGTCCTGGCCGCGCCTCTCGCCGCCCAGTATTACGGCCGGAACAAGGTCCAGTACCAGAAGTTCGATTTCAAGATCATGAAGACCCGTCATTTCGACATCTACTTCTACCTCGAGGACCGGGAGACGGTCAAACAGGCGGGCCTCATGGCCGAGCGCTGGTATTCCCGGCTATCCCGGATGTTCAACCATGAGCTCAAGGGGCGCCAGCCTCTGGTCCTGTACTCGAGCGGGCCTCAGTTCCAGCAGACCACCGTCATCCCCGGAACGATGGGCGAGGGAACGGGGGGCGTCACCGAATCCTTCAAGCGCCGGATCATCCTGCCATACGGGCCTTCCCTCAGCGAGACCGACCACGTCATCGGGCACGAGCTCGTCCATGCTTTCCAGTACGACATCATGGCCCAGGGCCATTCGGACAGCCAGAGGGGCGCCGAGGATTCCCTGAGGATCCCCCTGTGGTTCATCGAAGGCATGGCCGAGTACCTGTCCATCGGGCCCGTCGACCCCAACACCGCGATGTGGATGAGGGACACGGTCCGCCGCAAGGATCTGCCCCAGCTCAGCAAGCTCGACAACTATAAGTATTTCCCTTACCGATACGGGCACGCCGTCTGGTCCTACATCACCGGCCGGCTGGGCGACGAGGTCATCGGCAAGATGATGAAGAACGTCGGCCGGCAGGGGAGCTTCGAGACCGTTCTCGAGGTCAGTCTGGGAAGCAAGCTCAAGCAGATCTCTGCGGACTGGCACAAGTCGATGCAGGATGCCTACACACCCCTCTACGACAAGACCCTGATGCCGGACAAGGCCGGCAAGCCGATCGTCCTGGGGTCCGAAGAGAACGTTTACAACATTTCGCCGTCCCTGAGCCCCGACGGGAAGGAGATGATCTTCCTGTCCACGCGGGACCTGTTCTCCATCGATCTTTACCTGGCCGACGCCATGACGGGGAAGGTCAGGAGGAAGATCATATCGACCGCCGTCGATCCCCATTTCGAGAGCCTCCAGTTCATCCGGTCGGCGGGGTCCTGGGACGCCAAAGGCGAGCTGTTCGTCTTCGGCGCCGTCGCCAAGGGCCGGCCGCTCCTGACGATCGTCAACGTCCCCAAGAACCGCATCGAACGGGAGATCCCGTTCCCCGAGCTCGGCGAGATCCTCAGCCCGTGCTGGTCGCCGGACGGGAATTCGATCGCGTTCTCGGCCCTGGCCGGGGGCGTCTCCGACATCTTCATCTACGACCTCAAGACGTCCACCGTGAAACAGCTGACCCGGGACTCGTTCGGCGACCTGGAGCCGGCCTGGTCCCCCGACGGGACGAGGATCGCGTTCGTCACCGAACGGTTCTCGACGAACCTCGGCTGGATGGACATCGGCAACTACGAGCTCGCCCTGTTGGACCCGGAGACCGCCCGGGTCGAGAAGGTCCTGGCCTTCCCGTCGGGGAAGAACATCAACCCCCAGTGGTCCCCCGATTCGAAGAGCCTCTACTTCATTGCCGACCAGAGCGGCAAGTCCGACCTGTACCGGATCGAGCTGGGCACCGGGAAGATACGCCAGGTCACGAACCTGTATACGGGCATCTCGGGGATCACCGAGCTCAGCCCGGCCATCTCCGTGGCCCAGGATTCCGGGCGCCTCGTCTTCAGCGGCTACGACCAGGGACGGTATTCGATCTACGCGATCGACGCTCCCGAAGCCCTCGAAGGCCAGGCGTTCCTGTCCCAGTTCGGGGACGCGAGCCTGGGGATCATGCCTCCCCGAAAGCAGGCCGAAGGCGCCCTGCTCGGCCTCCTGAAGAACCCCCTGTTCGGCCTGCCCAAGGACACGAATTTCATGGTCTCGGCCTACAAGCCCAAGCTGAGCCTGGATTACCTGACCCCCCCGTCGATCGGCATCGGCGTCGACCGCTACGGAACGTACGGGGCGGGCGGGATCGCCGCCTATTGGAGCGACATGCTCGGCTATCACACGCTGATGACGATGGCCCAGACGAGCAACCGGCTCATCGACACCGACGTCGTCCTGGCCTATCAGAACAGCCGTCACCGGGCGAATTGGGGCGCCGTCCTCCAGCGGATCTCCTATCCTTATCCGTTCTATACGGTCCAGACGGGGACGGTCTTCGGCGAGCCCGCCTATATCGAGCAGGAGAACATCTATCGCCAGATCAACTACGATTTCTCGGGCTTCGGCTTCTACCCGCTCAGCCAGGTCCAGCGACTTGAGTTCTCCGGAGGGGTCCGGCTCCTGGACTTCAACTGGACGGTCTACACCCGGGCCTATTCGATGATCGACAACATCCTGTTGATGAACGAAAAGACGGTCCTCCCGACGGGCAAGAGCCTCAGCTTCGGGTACGTGGCCGGGGCCTACATCTACGACAGCACCATTTTCGGCGCCACGAGCCCCATCCTCGGAAGATCGGACGCGATCCAGGTGTCGCCCTCCGTCGGATCCCTGACCTACGTCAATCTCCTGGCGGACTTCCGCCGGTATCTCGTTCCCGTCAAGCCCATCACCCTGGCCTTTCGGGCGATGCACTACGGACGATGGGGCAAGAGCGCCGAGGATTCGCGCATGTGGCCCATGTACATCGGCTACTGGGACCTGGTCAGAGGTTACGAATCGTTCAATTACGGGAGCCAGGACGAGCTCACCGAGTTCGACATCAACCGGCTCTACGGAAGCAAGATGATCATCGCCAACGCCGAGGTCCGATTCCCGCTCTTCAGGCTCCTCGGCATCGGAAAGGGATATTACGGGCCGTTCCCGATCGAAGCGTTCGGTTTCTACGATTGGGGGCTGGCCTGGGATTCCGTGGACAAGGCCTACTTCCTTTCGGGCGGGACCCGGAAGCCTGTCACGAGCGCCGGGTTCGGGTTGCGGACCAACCTCTTCGGCTACCTCGTCATCGGGCTGAACTACGTCTATCCGTTCCAGCGGCCGGTCAAGGGCTGGCACTTCCAGCTGAGCATCTCGCCCGGCTTCTAGGGCTCGTCGAAGGGGACGGGCCCGCTCTCCGGAGGGGCGTTTTTTACGCCCCTCGGGAACAAGGGGACGAAGGCGCTCGTCCGCCGGGCATACGCTTCGAACTCGACGTTTCCCCGGTATTTCCGCTCCAACAGGGGGACGCCCGAAACCCGGGTCAGAAGGAACGTCAGGACCAGGGGGCTGACGAAACCTGCCCAGCCGCGGGGGACGGATAGCCCGAGGACCGCGAGCCCCCACCACATCAGGGACTCGCCGAAGTAGTTGGGGTGGCGCGTATATCGCCAGAGCCCGCGGGTCATGATCCTGCCCCGGTTCACCGGGTTCTTCTTGAACCGCCTCAGTTGGGCGTCCCCGACGGACTCGAAGGCGAATCCGGCAAGCCAGATGGCCGCGCCGGCAACGGCGAAAAGGCGGATTATTCCCGAGCGGGAGCCGTTGACGAGAATGACGGGCACCGCCACGAGGAACAGGAAAAAACCCTGGAGCAGAAAGACCTGGAAGTATGTCCTCGGGACGAATGCCCGGCCCCAATCCTTTCGCCACTGCGCGTAACGGAAATCCTCTCCCCGGCTCCGGTTCCGGAGCCAGATATGCCCCGAGAGCCTGAGCCCCCAGGCAGCGACGAGGACCCCGGCGAGGATCTGGAGGGGCGTCCCCCCGGGCTCGAGGCAAAAGGTCACGACCCAAACGACAAGGAGACCGATCCCCCAGCCGGCATCCGCGACGGAGTTGTCCCTGCGGAGCATGGCGACGGCGAAGAGGGCCGTCATGTAGAGGAGGATCGCGAGAAGGGAAGCGACGAAGTAGCTTTCTGTCGTCATTCGCAGGACAGCGCGACCGCGACGAGCCCGGGGCCGACATGGACGCCGATGACCGGCGAGGCGCTCATGACGAATTCCGGAGGACGCCCGAGCGCTTCGGTCAGACAAGCGGCGTAGGCCTCTGCCCGGTCCGGGTCCTTGGCGTGAACGATCGCGTACGCGTGAATGGGCCGTTCCGAAGCGATCTTCCGGAGCTTCCGGACGATCTTCTTCATGTTGCCGCCGCGGGTGAAGGACTTGCCCGCGGTCATCCCCCTGCCCTCGCGGTCGATGCTGACGATGGGCTTGAGCCGGAGGGCGTTGGCCAGGAACCCTTTCATCCGGCCCAGGCGGCCGCTGCGGACCATGTGCCTGATGTCGGTCACGTCGACGAATATCGCGGACTTCGCGACCCATTCCTCGCAAAGCCCCGCGACATCCTCGTGGCTCATCCCGGACTCGATGGCCTCGGCGGCCCTCAGCGCGACGAGGCCGATCTGGGCGGAAAGCCCCCGGGAATTTACGATCGCGATCTTGAGGCCGGGCTCCTTTTCCGTGGCGATGCGGCAGGCGCTATACAGGCCGGACATCTTTTCGGACAGGGTCAGGACGATGAGCGATTCATAATGGCTCCCGAGGAAGGCGAAGAGCGCTTCGACGCCCGCGGCGGAGGGCTGGGCGCTCCGCGGGAGCTCGGTCTCCGTTTCGAAGAGGGCATAGAACTGGTCCGGCGTGATCGTAAGCTTGTCGAGGAAGAGGTCGGTCCCGAACGACACCTGGAAGGGGAGGAGGTGGATCTGATGCCTGTCGAAGACCCCGGCCGGCAGATCGCACGCGGAGTCGACGACCAGGGCGATCCGCCCCCGGGGGGCCTGGACGGCCTCCTGCTGCCGGAGCATGTCGTCGACCTTGATCTGGGCGACCGAGCCGAACTCCCGGACCTTGGAGAACAGGCCCGCGGGGTCGTTGGAATGGACATGGATGCGGACCAGCTCGTCGGAGCCGGCGACGATCGCCGAGTCCCCGTATGTCTGGACGAGTCCGCGGATGCGGTCGACGTCGAGCGCGCTCCCCGTGAGCAGGGCCTCCGAACAGTATCGCTGCCGCAAAGGCCCGGAATGACGATGGACGGTGAAGGCCGGAGCGGGAGGCGGGTCTTCGACGACGGGCACGGACTTAAGGTCGCCCTTGCGGATGAAATGGACGACGCCCTCGAGGAAATCGACGAATCCTTTGGCCCCCGCGTCGACGACCCCGGCCCTGGCGAGCACAGCGAGCTTCTTGGGCGTTTCCTGGAGCGATCTCCGGGCCGCTTCCAGGGACCCGGAAAGGAGCTCGGCGTAATCGTGCGTCCTGTGACGCTCCGCGTACACGGCGTCGGCCCAGTCCCGGATGAGGGTGATCATGGTCCCTTCGACCGGCGTCAGGATGGAGCGGGTGGCGTAGGCCACGGCCCTCTTGACGGATTCGGCGAAATGCGCGGCGGCGACCCTGCGCTCGTTGCCGAGCTCGCGGCTGATGCCATAGATGTATTGCGCGAAGATGAGGCCCGAATTGCCCCGGGCTCCGTGAAGGGCGGCTTGAGCGATAGAGGCCAGGGTCGCCTTCATGGACCGGGAAGCGACGGCCCCTCGGGCGATGGACTTCATGGTCGAGGCCAGGTTGGTGCCCGTATCGGCGTCAGGTACGGGAAAAACGTTGATCTTGTTGAGATAGTTCTGGTCCCGGATGACGGCGTTCCCCCCCGCCAGAAAGGCATGGTACAACCTGGGGCCGTCGAGGTAGCTGATCTTCATGGTCTTTTCGCCGGGGGATGGGCCCGGAACAGCATCCCGGTCCGCTTGAATCCCCCAGGGCATTATACCATAACGGGCCCATCGCCCGAGGCCCGTCGTCCGGTCACGGACCTTGTCCCGGCCGCCGTAAGAACCTCTCTATTCGGCCTTGGGCGCCCCCGGGATCACAGCCCCGGGACCGGCTGGGCCTTGACGGCCGGCGGCCTGAAGGCCAAGGCCAGCACGACCGCGGCCCCGAGGGCGGTCAGGCAGGGGAGCAGGAACAGATACCGGAAGTTCGTGACGCCGCCGGACGTGAAGACCGATTGGAGCAGCCAAGGCCCCAGCGTGTTGGCGGTCAGGACGCCCAGACCGAGGATCATCACGTTGAACAGGCCCTGGGCGCTCGAGCGGACGTCCTTGGGGAAGTACGTGTCGACGAAGATGTAGACCGTGGCGAAGAAGAAGGCATAGCAGATGCCGTGCAGGACCTGGACGGTCACGATCATCCAGGGTTCGGAAGCGAAGAAGGCGTAGACCGCGAACCGGCCGGCGTGGCCCAGGATGCCGATCAGCATCGTCAGCCGCCAGCCCAGCTTCTTCAGCACGAGGCCGAGCACGAGCATGGTCAGGAGCTCGGAGACCTGGCCCAGGCTCATGACGGGCATGATCCAGTTGCCGGCGATGCCCACGCCCCCGGCCTCGCGCGCGGCGCCCAGGAACGTCCCGGTCCAATTAAAGTAGAGGTTGTGGACGAAAGCGTCGATGAACGTGATGATCCACAGGATGAGAACAAAGGGGTGCTTGAGCAGCTTGAACGCCTCGAGCCAGGCGAATCGTTCCGCCGACGGAGCCTCGGAGGACCTTTTCTTCGGCGGTGTATGGGGAAGAAAGAAGCTGTAGGCGGCCAGGGCCAGAGAAACGGCGCCGGCCACTATGTACGTCCAGCGGGTGGCCTGCTTCAGGGCCGCGCCCGCGAGCCCCGATCCGAGGGCCGTGCCGATCCAATCGACCAGGCCCTGGGGCGCGGAAGCATGGACCTTGGCCCAGTCCACGAGGATGAACGTGAAGGGCCAGGCGGCAAGGATCCAGCCCAGCGTCCCGCCCATTCGGACGAAGCCGAACTCCTTCTGCGCGTCCTTCATATGGGTGAAAGCGATCGAGTTGACGATCGAGAGGGTCGGGACATATAAGAGGCAGTGCACCAGCATCAGGGCGAAAAAGGGCCAGAAGGCCCGGGTGAAACCGAGCCCGAGCATGGCCAGCCCGCCGACGAGGTGGCTGAAGCCGAGGAATCTCTCGGCGGCGAAAGTTCGGTCGGCGAACTGGTTGCTGAAGAACATGCCGACGATCGCGGACAGGGGGAAGGCGCTCAGGACCCAAGCCTGCTGGATGGGCGAGAAGCCCAGGCTGGGCAGGTAGCTGAAGATGAGGGGGAGCCAGGCGCCCCAGATGAAGAATTCCATGACCATCATCAGGAACAGCTTATTGCGTGGACCCTTTGTCTCAGTCATGCTCGAACCCTCCTTGATGTCTCGACGCCCTCCCGGCCGCCGGTCACAGGGCCTTAATGTAGATGTCCTTGAATCGGATCGCGGAGTCGCCGTCGTGGTTCTGGAAACCGATATAGCCTTCGGGCGCGAGGTCCCTGACCTTGCCGCCGGGGACGGCGTTCCAGTCCAGGACGACCTTCCCGTTGATCGCGACGGCGAGGCGGGCGCCCCGGAAGGTGATCCGGATATGGTTCCATTGCCCCGGGGGCAGGGCGGCGCCGGGGGCGGATGCCTTGATGTCATAGGCGGCTCCGGTCGCGTGGATGTCCTCTCCGGCGTCGTTGATCTGGACCTCGATGGAATGATAGATGTAATCGTGGCTCGACGGGAGCTCGGGGACACGGACGAAGATACCCGAGTTCGTCTCTTTCGCGGCGCACATGTAATCGCATTCGAGGACGAAGTCCCGGAATTTCTTCGCGGAGTACCAGAGAAGCCCCATGCCGCCGTGTCCTTCGAGGATCCCGGTCCGGGGGTCGACCGTGAATCCGCCCGGGCCGTAGTGGTTCCAGCCGAACTTGTCGAAGGCGCCCTCTTCTTTGTGGAAGAGCCGGGTGTAACCCGCATAATATGTCAGGGCCTTGATGTTCTCCAGGCTCTTCCGGATGTCCGGTTCGGGCGTCGCGACCTTGGCCTCGTTCTCGTACTCGAACGTCAGATAGCCGTCGTAGTCCTGGAGGGTCAGCTCCGCCAGGATCTCGCGGAGCCCGGCCTTGCCTTCCCCGACGGCGGTATCGACGACGCCCTTCGCGTTCCCGAAATCGCTCCGGTCCTTGATGTGGACGTCCAGGACGCGGCCCTCGAGATAGCGAAGGCATTCGACCGGCCTCAGGCCGCAGCGCATCCAGTGGCCCGGATCGGCGCAGGCCCCGATGAGCCCGCTCCGGCCCTTGATGTCGTTCACGAGGAGCGCCGGGTAGGCGTATTTCGCCGGCTCGGGGTGGTTATGGACGGCCAGGCGGATGTCGTACTCGTCGACGAGCTTTTCGAGGAGCATGTAGTCGTCGTCCTCGGGCTCGCAGACGACCATCGGGATGCCCATCTGCCGGGCGAAATCGAGGACCGCGCGCATGCTCGCCTCGGTCGTGCCGATGTCGCATACCCCGTAGCCGACGATCTCGAGACCGGCGGCGGCGACCCTCGCGCGGACCTCCTTGATTTGCTCCGCGGTCATGCCCGGGCCGAATGCGACCTTGGGCAATTCCCTGCCCAGAGGCTGGCCGGGATACGCCTGGATGTACTTGATCCCCAGGGCCTTGACCTTCTCCAGCGTCTCGAAGAAGGTGTAATTCCTGTAGGTCCAGCACTGGACGGCTACGGGGAATTCCTTGATGCGTACCCCGTCGAGGTCCGCGGCAGCGACGGCTTCCTTTACGGAAGCCGGAATGCTCCGGTCCGGGGCGGGGGCCTTTTGGGGTTCCGGTCCGGCGGCGGACGCGGTCAGGGCGAAGGCGGCGAGCAGAGCGCATAGGGTCCTGTTCATGGAGACTCCTTATCTCTTCCTCGGATTCCAGGCGCCCCGGGCGACGGCGGGGACGAAGGTCTCCAGGCCGGGCACGGGAAGCGGATGGTCCGCTCCTCCTCGGCACTCATATAGGCGGCCATGAGGAGCTCGGTGACGTTCAGCCCGTCGTCGAAGTTCTCGGCCGGCCGCTTGCCGTCCAGGAAAGATTCGACCATGTGGCGGTTCTCGGCCGTATAGCCGTATTCGACCTCTTCGGAGCTGACGACGGGCATGAGGCCCACCTCGGCGTTCTGTTTTTCGACGAGGTCCTCGCCGCTCGACCCTCGGACGTTCCGGCTGAAGAAGACCTTGAGCCCGGTGTCCAGGGTGTTGATGGCGAGCGAATATTCGGGGCCGAGGGCCTCCATGCTGAGCCTGAGCCCCGCGCCGACATAAACACCAGGACGTCGTCGTTTCGACGATCAGGGCCTGGCCCTTCTCATCCCGGTATTCGATGAGCGAGCGGGCGAAATCCTCGGACGGGCGGCGGATGTAATCCGTCTTTCCGCCCGAATTGTCGGCCAGGACCTTGGCATACCCGGGGTCCTGCCACTTCAGGCACGCGGCGTGGGCCATCATCTTGACGGGCGTGAGGACCGCTCGCTTCGCCCCGGGCGGCGTGAGCATGTACCGGGCCTCCTCCACCGAGTGGCACATCATGTCGTTGAGGACACCTCCGCCCTGGAGCGTCCCCTCCCAGAACCACGGCATATGAGGTCCGCTGTGCTCCTCGGCGGCCCGGGCCAGGTACGGCCGGCCGCAA
>CAWART010000020.1:0-227371 GCA_963784525.1 Candidatus Aminicenantota bacterium
CTATATCATCGATTACCTGGGGCGCGAGAACAAGGGCCTGGCCATCAGCCTGTACCTCTCCCTCTTCGACGTCGGCATGGGCATCGGGGCGCCGTTCTTCGGCTGGGTTTCCGACCGGGCGGGCTACAGAGGGATGTACGTCGGCGCCGGCCTGCTGCTCTTGGTCTCCACGTCGATCTTCATGGCGAAGGCGCCCAGAACCGAATCGGACAGGGGGTCAGGTCTTCGCACTTAACATTTGACACAGCGAGCTGAATGTTGAAAATATCAGGCATCAGGATGTGAGCCCCATGAAGAACCTTTTTGATCTGATCGTGGGCAGGCGGACCGTCCGGCGATTCAAGCCGGAACCCGTTCCGCGCGCCCTCCTCGAACGCCTCGTCGACGCGGCGCGGCTGGCTCCCTCGGCCGCCAACCTCCAGCCGCTCGAGTACGTCCTCGTGGACGAACCCTCCGTGTGCGCCGAGGTCTTTCCGTGCCTGAAGTGGGCGGCCTATATCGCTCCGGCGGGGAACCCGGCCCCCGGGAACGAGCCCGCGGCCTACGTCGTCGTCCTCGTCAACCCGGCGGTCCGGGAGAAGATGTACGAATACGATGTCGGGGCCGCCCAGGAGAACATGATCCTGGCCGCAGCGGGTGAGGGCGTCGCCAGCTGTTGGCTCCTGTCCGTCGACAGGGAGAGGCTTCGCGACATCCTCCGGATCCCGGAGCCATACAGGATCGATTCCGTTCTTGCGCTGGGCTATCCGGCCGAGGCGCCCGTGGCCGAGGCCTACGGGGCTTCGTGCCGTTACTGGAAGGACGGGAACGGGACCCTTCATGTCCCCAAGAGAACGAGGGCCCAGGTCCTGCACGTCAACGGGTTCTAGCCCCCCAAAAAGAGGTCTATCTCTCCCGGTGAGCTGGATTCGACGGGTCGCCGTTGGCCTTCAGGGCCTTGAGGCGGATCCACGCGTTTGACCGTCCGGCCGGTCATTCCCCGGCCACGGTCATCCCGCCGACCTTGATGGTCGGGCCGGCGACCGGGCTCAGGAAGTAGAGGTCGTTTCCGACCATTTCGATGTTCTCGAGAAGGGCGCCCAGGTTCCCGGAGATGGTGATCTCGGAGACCGGATAGGCGATCTCGCCGTTCTCGATCCACAGGCCGAAGGCGCCGCGGGAGATGTCGCCGGTCACGGAATTGAGCCCGTGGCCCAGGGTTCGGATGAGCAGGAGGCCGTCCTTGACCGAACGGACGATCTCCTCCGGGGTGCTCGTCCCCGGAGCCAGGTAGAAATTATGAGGGCTGACCCCCCCGCCGTCGGCGTTCCCGGTCGTCTCGAGGCCGAGCTTCCGGGCCGCGTAGGCGTTGCACAGGAAGGTCCGGAGGATGCCCTTGTCGACGACGGTCGTCCGACGGCAGGGGATGCCGTCGGAATCGAACGGCCGGGACCCGAGCTCCCCGGGGATGAGGCCGTCATCGGCGACGTCGATGAGGGGGTTCCCGATCCGCGCCCCGAGCTTTTCGGCCAGGAAGGAGGCCTTTTGATACACGGACGTGCCCGCGACGCAGGAGAACAGGAATCCCAGGACCCACGAGGTCATCGTCGGCTCGAAGACCACGGGAACGTTCTTCGTCCTGACCTTTCGCGGACGGAGCTGACGGACCGTGCGTTCCACGGCCTTCCTCGCCACGTCCTCGGGCGAGGCGAGCTCCCGGAAGAACCGCTTCGACGTGTACCAGGAATCCTCGACCCGGTCGTTGGTCCCGCCGGCCTGGAGCCCGACCCCGAGCCCGCAATAGGTCCCGGAGTAGCCGCCGGAAAATCCGTTCGAGTTCGCCAGAAAGACGCGGGCGTCGTCGCTCGAGAAGCTGGCGCCGTAGGAATTCGTGATGCGCCTGTCGGCGAGGGCGATCCGCTCGGTCTCGAGGGCCAGCCCGATCATCGTCTTGGGATCGAGGGCGGGGACCTCCGGATCGTGGAGCCTGAGGGAAGCCGCGTCCACGGCCGACGGCGTCAGCGGGGCGAGCCCCGCGAACGCGTCGGGCTCGGCGAGCTCGGCCCTCCGGACGGCGTTCCTCACGAGCCGCCTGAGCGTCCCGGGCCCGAGGTCCGACGAGCTGGCGACGGCCGTCCGCTTGTCCTTGATGACCCTCAGTCCGAGCACGCGGGATCCGGCCTCGACGAGGTTCTCGATCCGCCCGCGACGGACATCCACGTCGAACTCGCGCCCCTCGACGATCGAGACCTCGATCTCGTCGGCCCCGTCGGCCTTCCCCCAGGCCACCAGCTTTTCGGCGAGCTCTCTCATCTCCGGCCTCCGACCGTCATCCGGGAGATCTTCATCGTCGGGCACCCGTCGTTGACCGGGACGTCCTGGCCCTCCTTGCTGCAGGTCCCCGTCTGGAGGCCGAAGGCGAGGTCGGAGCCGACCCGGACGATCCTTTTCAGGATATCGATGTTCGTCCCGATCAGCGTCGCCTGGCGGACCGGGGCGGTGAGCTTGCCGTCCTCGATGAGGTGCCCGAGGCTGACGGAGAACGTGAACTTTCCCGAGTCCTCGACCTGGCCGCCCTGGAGGCTGTCCACATAGAAGCCCTTCTTGACGGAGGCCAGGATCTCGGCCGGATCGTATTCGCCCCTGTCGATGTAGGTGTTGGCCATCCGGGGGACGGGCCAATGGCTGTAATCCTGCCGCCGGCCGTGTCCGGTGAGGGGCTTCTTCATGAGCCCGGCCGAGAGCCGGTCCTGGAGAAGGCCCGCGACGACGCCCTTTTCGATGAGGAGCGTCCTGCGCGGCACCGTCCCCTCGTCGTCGACGTTGTACGAGCCGCGGGAGGCGGGGAGGGTCGGGTCGTCGTAGATCGTGACCTGCTCGGCGCCGACCTTCTTTCCCATCTTGTTCCAGAAGACGGACGTCTTCTTGCGGTTGAAGTCGGCTTCGAGGAGATGGCCGACGGCCTCGTGGATGAGAACGCCGCTGTGGCCGGGCGAGAGGACGATGGGCATCTCTCCGGCCGGGGCGTCCACGGCGTCGAGCAGAAGGACGGCCTCGGCGGCCGCTTCCGCGCCGATCCTTCCCGGCGTCAGGACGTCCCGGAAATATTCCAGGCCGACCCGACCGCCGCCTCCCCAGTAGCCGGATTCCCGCCGCCCGTTCTTCTCGGCGATGGCGACGCAGGTCAGCCGGACCATCGGCCGGACGTCGCGGACATGCAGGCCCTCGGAGTTCGCTATCGTGACATATTGGACGCTGTCCTGGAGCGAGGCCTTGACCTTGGCGACGCGCGGGTCGAAGTATCGGGCGGCGCCGTAGGCTTCCCGGACCAGTTCGATCTTTTTTACCATGCCGGCCGTATGGGCCGGGCGGATGACGCGGGCCACGTCTCCGCGAAACTTCCTTTCCCTGAGGCGGAAAGGGGCGCCGCGGTATTTCCCTTTGGCGATGGCCGCCGCCGTCAGGGCGGCCCGCTGGACCTTCTCGAGGGACAGGTCGTTCGTGTAGCCGAACCCGGTCTGCTCGCCGGCAAGCACCCGTATGCCCATGCCGATCCCGACGCTCTCGGCGGTTTCCTTGACGATGTCGTCCTCCATGAGGATGTAGTCGTAGGCGCGGTATTCCAGGAATACTTCGGCGAAGTCCCCGCCCTTCGAGAGGGCGAAGACGAGCGTCGTCCGGAGGTCCTCGTCGGAAAGCCCGAAATGGTCGATATAGGGGAGCATGTCAGGCATTATACCCGAATATCGGGACCGCGTCCTGGCCCTAAGCGGCTGTCTGCGGAGGACTGGCGGACATTCGCCCGCACAAAAGGACTGGGGTTTTGCCTTGAAGGTAACGACCGACGGAAGAGCGCTATGACCGGTCGTGCCGCCGGGACGGCAGGGCGAGGACGAGGAGGCTCCCGATGCCGAGGGAATATTCGAAGATGTTCGTAACGAGGTGGACGCCCAGGCCCGAAAGGACGGCGAACCGCTGGTCGATGTTCATCAGGCCGAACGTCAGCGCCCAGGCCGATTCCCAGGTCCCGAATCCGGCGAGCCCTTTGACAGGCAGGGCCGACGTCAGCTCGGCGCCGGTTATCCCCAGGATGAGCTTCCAGAAGCTCAGGTCGGCAAACCCGAAACCCAGGCTCCGCATCAGCGCGAACAGCAGGAAATAGATCGAGACGTATTTGCAGGCCCTGATCCCGAGCGAAAGGACGAAGAAGGGGAGGGCCAGGCGCTTCTCCCGGATGAGGGCGAGGTTTTCCGCCGTCGCTTCGAGCTTTTCTCTGGCCGTCGCCGCTCCTTTCTTCGCGTCGAGCCGGAAGAGCCGTGATCCCTTTTCGTAGATCCGGATGGCCAGTCTGAAGAATCCGGGGAGCCTCGTGAGGATGAGGACCCAGATGGCGAAGAAAGCTCCGGCGACCGCCAAGAGCGCCGGGCTCGAGACGGCGGTCGCCCCGAGACCGACGATGAGCGCGGCCCCGACGACGAACGGGGCGAGCGTCAGGAAATCGTATACGAAGGAGGCCACGAACGCCGAGGTCGCGGCCTCGAACGGGAACCCGAGCCTTTTGTTGAGGACATAGATCAGGGACAGAGATCCCAACCGCGCGGGGAGGAGGTCCACGAAGCTGTTCCGGATGAACGTCGCCATAAGGAGATCGGGCCAGCCGACGGAACTGGGGCCGAGGAAAAGCCGGTATCGCCACGCCCTGAGCCCGGCTCCCAGAAGGGCGACGGCCATATAGGCCAGGAGGCCGGGAACGAAGATCCGGGCGAGTGCCGTTCCGAGCTCCGCGGCGTCAATCCGGGAGAAGAGGAGGGCCATGAGCAGAACGGACAACACCAGCGAAACGACGAGATAGAAGGCCCTGCGGTTGGTCACGGGGGCATGATATCATCCCCGGCAGGCGCATAACAACAAAGGCCTGCCCGGACCCGGGGACGTCCCCGTCGTCCGTATCGGGGTTCCGGGCATGGGGTGGACATTGCGCGACGGCGGGGCATATAATGCTTTTGCCATGGACCTCAAGAACGTCGACGGCATCATCGAAGCGGCCCTGATGGAGGACATCCCCGCGGGAGATGTCACCTCGGAGAGCCTCATTCCTCCGGACTCCGTCTCGACGGCCGTCCTGCTGGCCAAGGAGGACGGGGTCCTGGCCGGGATCGGGCTTGCCTGGCTCGTGTTCGCGAAGATCGATCCCAAGATCACGTTCGAGGTCGATATCCAGGACGGCCGGGAGTTCAAGGAAGGGACCGTGCTCGCCCGGCTCGAAGGCAATTCCATCGCCCTCCTCAAGGGCGAGCGGACGGCCCTGAACTTCCTCCAGCGGCTCTCGGGGATCGCCACGGCGACGCGCCGTTTCGTGAAAGCCCTCGAAGGGACGAAGACGCGGGTCCTGGACACGCGGAAGACGACGCCCGTCATGCGGGCCCTGGAGAAGTACGCCGTCCAGCAGGGCGGCGGGGTTAACCACCGGATGAGCCTGTCCGACATGGCCCTCATCAAGGACAACCACATCGAGATCGTCGGCGGCGTCGGCGAGGCCGTCCGGCGGGCGAAGGCCAAGGTCCCGGCGGGCATCAAGGTCGAGGTCGAGGTGACGGGCTTCGCGGGCGCGAAGGAAGCGCTCGAGGCCGGAGCCGACATGATCATGCTCGACAACATGCCCTCGAACGCGATGAAGGAGGTCGTCGATTGGATCGACGGCCGTGTTCCCGTCGAGGTTTCGGGTAAGGTCACGCTGGAGCGGGCGCGGGAGATCGCGGCCATCGGGGCGGACTATATCTCGGTCGGGGCGTTGACCCATTCCATCCGGTCCGTCGACATCAGCCTGGAATTCGGCAGGAGGCCCTGATGGCGGACCCGCGCCTGGAATTCGACGTCCTCGTCATCGGCTGCGGCATCGCGGGCGCGAGCGCGGCGCTCGAGGCGGCCAAGGCGGGGCTCCGCGTGGCGGTCGTCACCAAGGCGCCCCGGATCGAGGAATCCAACACGTTCTACGCCCAGGGCGGCGTCGTCTCGCTCGGCAAGGACGATTTTCCCGAGCTCCTCGAGGAGGACATTTTCGAGGCCGGCGACGGGATCAACAACCCCGAAGCCGTGCGCATCCTGGCCGAGGAGGCCAAGGGGCTCGTCGACGCGATCCTCATCGAAGAGCTGAAGATCCCCTTCTCGCGGAGCGACCCGGACACGCTGGACTACGCGCAGGAGGCCGGGCATTCGATGCGGCGCATCCTGCACGTCAAGGATTCGACGGGTCGGACGATCGAGGAGCGGTTCATCCGGGCCCTCAGGAAGCGGGCGAACATCGCCATCTTCGCCGATCACACGGCCGTCGACCTTCTGACCATCCCCCACCATGCCAAGGACCCCATCGCCTACTACCGCGAGCCGCGGTGCGTCGGGGCCTACGTCCTCGACAACCGGACGGGCCGGGTGGAGACGTTCATCGCTCCCTATACGGTCCTGGCGACGGGAGGCTGCGGGGCGGTCTTCCTCTATACCTCCAACCCCCCGGACGCGATCGGCGCGGGATACGCCATGGCCCTCCGGGCGGGCGCCCGCATCATCAACATGGAATACATCCAGTTCCATCCGACCTCGCTCTACAACCGCGACGCCGGCGGCTTCCTCATCTCGGAGACGGTCCGGGGCGAGGGAGCCCGGCTGAAGACGAAGGACGGCCGGACCTTCATGGAGAAGTATAGCCCCAAGCGCGAATTGGCCCCGCGCGACGAGGTGACCCGGGCCATCTACGAGGAGATGGTCAATACAAACTCCCATTACGTCCTCCTGGACCTGGCTTCCTACGCCAGGGTCGATATCAAGAAAAGATTCCCCTATATCTACAAGACATGCAAAGCCGTGGGCATCGACATCGCGAAGGAGCCCATCCCCGTCGTTCCGGCGGCCCACTATTCGTGCGGGGGAGTCCTGGCGGACGGCCGGGGGCGGACGTCTCTCCGGGGCCTCTTCGCCGTCGGGGAGGTCTCCTGCACGGGCCTGCACGGGGCGAACCGCCTGGCCTCGACCTCGCTCCTCGAGGGGCTCGTGTGGGGGACGCGGGCGGCGAGGCACATCGCTGCGACGTTCGACCCGGCGCTCCCGGTCAGGCATGCGGATATCCATCGGTGGTACTATCCCGAAAAGGGCGAGGATGTCGACCCCGCTCTCATCAACCAGGATTGGCTGACCATCCGCTCGACGATGTGGAACTATGCCGGGATCATCCGGACCCGCAAGCGCCTCGAGCGGGCCAAGGCCGACCTCGATTACCTGAGGCACCGCATCGAGCAGTTCTACAAACAGGCCCGCATGGACGCCAAGGTCGTTGGGTTGAAGCACGGGATCCAGGTCGCCCTCATGATCACCCACGCGGCCCTGGCCAACCCCGTCAGCAAGGGCGCCCACTTCCTGAAGGGCAAGTAGGACCAGGCCCGTGATGAACGGAACGAACCGGAACGATATCAGGCCGGGTTCGCGCGTCCGTGTCGTCCGGAAGGAGGACCAGGGCTCCGGAGCCCTGACGGACGGCGTCGTCCGCGACATCCTCACGAATTCGGCCGTTCACCCGCGCGGCATCAAGGTCCGGTTGACGACCGGCGTCGTCGGCCGGGTCAAAGAAGTCCTTTCCGAAGGACATTGAGCGCGGGATCACGCCCTTCCTGTCATCGAAGCCGGCAAATGGTGTAGAATGGCGCGAACATCGCTGGATGGAGGCATCATGAGAGATCGAAGGATGGCGCTCATCGCCCTCACGCTTATCATTGCCGTTCAGGGAGCCGTGCTCGCCCGGACTCCCGACGAAGGCGCGAAGATCGAGGCCCTGCTGAAGGACGTCGTCGACGTCCAAAAAATGACCGCCGGCGTCGTCGTCGGGATCGTGGACGCCGATGGCGTCCGGTTCTACAGCCGCGGCCGGATGGACATCCGGGGCGACGCGGCCGTCGGGCCGGACACCCTCTTCGAGATCGGCTCCGTCACCAAGACCTTCACGAGCCTGCTCCTCGCCGACATGGTCCTCAAGGGAGAAGTGAAGCTCGACGATCCCATCGCCAAATATCTGCCGGCCGGTGTTACGGCGCCGTCCCGGAACGGCCGCGAGATCACCTTCCTCGACCTGGCCACGCAGACGTCCGGGCTCCCGAGGATGCCGTCCAACTTCAGGCCGACGGACCCGGCGAATCCCTACAACGATTACACGGCCGATCAGATGTACGAATATTTGAACGGCCACAAGCTCAATTTCGACGTCGGCGCCAACTATCTCTATTCGAACATCGGCGTCGGGGTGCTGGGTCAGGTTCTGGCCCTCAGGGGCGGCAAGGATTACGAGACGCTCGTCCGGGAGCGGATCCTGGCGCCCCTCGAAATGAACGATACGACCATCACGCTGGACGACGGTCTGGCGAAGCGTTTCGCGACTCCCCACGACGATAAGCTGAAGCCGACGAGCCCCTGGGGTTTTGCCAGCCTTGCCGGCGCCGGGGCCATTCGTTCAACGGCCCGGGACATGTTGAAGTACGCGGCGGCTAACCTCGGCCTTGTCAAGACGCCGCTCGCGGGGGCCATGGCGCTCACTCACGAACTCCGGCGGGCCTTCGAGAACAGGGGCATGGCGATAGGGCTGGGTTGGCACTTCTTTCAAAGACGGGGAGCGCTCATCATCTGGCACAACGGCGGCACCGGCGGGTTTCGGAGCTACCTCGGTCTCTGCCCGAAGACGGGGACCGGGATCGTCGTCCTGAACAATTCGAGCGTCGATATTCCCGAGCTCGGCCTGCGACAGCTCGTCGATCCGCTTCCCGAATCGCGCTCCCTGCCCGTTCCGAAGGAGATCGCCGTCGATCCCGCGGTCCTCGCCGGATATGCGGGGACCTATATCGCCAGCGGGCTCGCCCTCGAGATCTCACCGGCGGAGGGCCACCTGTCCCTGAAGATCCCCGGCCAGAGCGCGTTGGCCCTGTTCCCGGCGTCTTCGGAGAGGTTCTTCGCCAGGTCCGCCGACGTCGATCTGACCGTCGTCAAGGACACTGCGGGCAAGGTGACGCATCTTGTCCTCGAGCAGCCCTGGCTGAAGATGGAATGCCGCCGGAAGCAGTGAGCCGGCCGCAAGCCCGACCCAACCCTTCCGGTCGCGTCTTTGGCGGCCCGGGTGTAGGCTAAAGCCCTCGGCTGCAACATCTTCGACGCACCGGCGTTCCCGCCCCAGCCGAATTTGGTTCTTCTCCCAATTCCGGGAGCCGTTCTCTCCGAGCAATCTAGAGATAAGTGGGATTGGGAGGCGTTCTCCGGGGTTCGGAGGCCGCCCCTTGGCCCCAGACCCAGAAATCTATAAATAGGTTCCCCTGCCGGAAAGCCGATCGGCCTTGACGGCTGGCCCCCCTCCCACCCACTACCGGAGACACTGACATCGAACCCCTTGAATTCCAAGGGGGATGGGGGATAAAGATCGGGCATAGTTGGGAGTGTCTCCGGTCCAAAAACTCGGGGCTTACGGGGCGGCCCTCCTCGCCCCGGGCACGCCTCCATCAACCCGTCGGAGATCTTCTTTCTTTTTGTGCCGACGGCGACACGCCCATAACCATCGTATTCTTGTCTCCCCCTACCCCCTCCTTGATACGGAGGGGGCCCCGGAAAAGGTCCGTGTCGCCGGCAGAGGAGCGCAGGGGTGATGCCTGGAGGACGGCGGCGCGCCCAAGACTTCGACCCGGTTTCTTCTCATCCCCTACCCCTTCTCTCAATAGAGAAGGGGACCCGGAAGAGGACCGCGCCGCCGGCAGAGGAACAGCGGGCACGGTTCCCCGAGCGACAGGCCGGGGAGAGCGAACCCGAAGCGAAAGCGATTTGGTGCCGGGACAAATCGCGGCCGACGGAAGGCGCACCCCGAGCCGGGAATTCCTTCAGGCACAAAAAGAAAGCACATATCCTGGAAACGGGAGAAGAACCCCGAATTTTGCTATAATAGCGGGAACGACCCGACAGACTGGAGTTCCCTATGGCCGACAAGAACGAAGTAAAGAACACGCTGAACCTGCCCCGGACGTCCTTCGCCATGAAGGCCGCCCTCGCCGAAAAAGAGCCCGAGACCATCCGGAAATGGCAGGAGCAGGACCTGTACGGGAAGATCCTGGAAACGAGGAAAAAAGCCGGGCGGACCCGTTCGTCCTGCATGACGGCCCCCCCTATGCCAACGGGCATATCCATCTGGGGACGGCCCTGAACAAGATCCTCAAGGATTTCATCGTCAAGACCCGGAGCATGCAGGGTCACGTCGCGCCCTACGTCCCCGGCTGGGACTGCCACGGATTGCCCATCGAGATCCATGTCGACAAGCTCCTCGGTCCGAAAAAGAAGGACATGTCCCTCATCGAGATCCGGGAGGAGTGCCGGACGTATGCCCGGAAGTTCATCGACATCCAGCGCGCCGAGTTCATCCGCCTCGGCGTCCTCGGCCGATGGGACGATCCCTACCTGACCATGAAGCCGGAATACGAGGCGGAGACCCTGCGCTTCCTGGCCGCGTTCTTCGCTTCCGGGAACGCCTACAAGGGAAGAAGGCCCGTGCACTGGTGCATCCACTGCAAGACGGCCCTGGCCGAGGCGGAGATCGAGTATGAGGACAGCCGGTCGCCCTCGATCTACGTCAAGTTCCCGGCCGGCCCCGAACTGGCGGAGAAGTTCCCCGCTCTCAAGGGGAAAGACGCGTCCGTCATCATCTGGACGACCACGCCGTGGACCCTTCCGGCCAACATGGCGATCGCCTTCCACCCCGAGGCCGATTATGTCGCCGCCGAAGCGGGCGGCAAGGTCTATATCGTCGCCAAGAAGCTCCTGGCCGCCGTGGCGGCGGAGCTGGGCCTCGGCGTCCCCGCGGTCCTGGCGGAATTCAAGGGCCGGGAGCTCGAGGGCCTCAGGGCGCGGCATCCCTGGATCGACCGCGATTCGGTCTTCGTCCTCGCGGACTACGTGACCCTCGAGGACGGGACGGGCTGCGTCCATACGGCCCCGGGCCACGGCCACGACGACTTCGTGACGGGCCAGAAGTACGGCATCGATATCTATACGCCCGTCGACGAGGAAGGGAAGTTCACCCCCGAGGTCACGAAATACGCCGGGAGGGCCGTTTTCGACGCCAACCGGGCCATCTGCGACGACATGAAGTCCGCGGGGTCGCTCCTCAAGGAAGGGGTCATCACGCATTCCTATCCCCACTGCTGGCGATGCAAGAAGCCGGTCATCTTCCGGGCGACCGAACAGTGGTTCATCTCCATGGACGCGGGGGGCTTCCGGCGGAAGGCCCTGGACGAGATCGCCAAGGTTTCCTGGCTCCCGGCCTGGGGCGAGGAGCGGATGGCCAAGATGGTCGAAGGACGGCCCGACTGGTGCATCTCCCGCCAGAGGTCCTGGGGCGTCCCCATTCCGGCGTTCACGTGCGGGGCCTGCGGCCACGTCGTCGCCGACGCCTCCATCGTCCGGCACGTGGCGGACATCTTCGCGCGGGAGGGCTCGGACGCCTGGTTCGAGAAGACGCCGGGCGAGCTCCTGCCCCCCGGGACGAAGTGCCCCGCCTGCGGCGCAACGGAGCTCCGCAAGGAGAACAATATCCTTGATGTCTGGTTCGAGGCCGGGTCAAGCCACAACATCCTCGGGAAAGAGGACGGCCTGCCCTGGCCGGCCGACGTCTATATCGAAGGCAACGACCAGTATAGGGGCTGGTTCAACAGCTCCCTTCTGATCGGGGTCGGCGCCCGGGGCCGTTCGCCCTACAAGACCTGCATCACCCACGGATGGATCCTGGACGAACAGGGAAAGGCGATGTCCAAGTCGGCCGGAAACGTCATCGAGCCCTCCTCCATCATCGCAAAGAACGGAGCGGAGATCCTCCGGCTCTGGGTGGCGATGCTCAATTTCAAGGAGGACGCCCGTTTCGGGCCCGAGATCCTCCAGCGGCTCGTCGAGGCCTACCGGAAGATCCGGAACACCTGGAGGTTCGTCCTCGGCAATCTCTACGATTTCGACCCGGCGACCGACGCGGTGCCGGACGCGGACATGCTCCTCCTCGACCGCTGGATCCTCGAAAGAGGGCGGGCGGTCCGGGAGCGGGTCCTCAAGGCCTACGAGGAGTACGAGTTCCACGTCGTCTTCCATACCATCTATGATTTCTTCACCGTGGACCTCAGCTCGTTCTATCTGGACGTCATCAAGGACCGGGCCTATTGTTCCGGGAAGCGTTCGGTCCTCCGGCGGTCCTCGCAGACCGCGCTGTTCACCGTCCTCAGGGACACCCTGACGCTCATGGCGCCCGTCCTGCCGTTCACCGCCGACGAGGCCTGGGAGGCCATGCCCGCCTTTGCGGGCAAGGGCGCGTCGGTTCACCTCGAAGAATTCCCGAAGGACGCGGGGCCGCGGCTCGACGCTGCCCTCGTTGCCGACATGGACGCCCTGATCCTGATCAGGGAGAAAGCCCTCAAGGAACTCGAAAAGGCGCGCGAAAGCAAGCTCATCGGCAATTCGCTCGAGGCCAAAGTGGTCCTCGGGGTTCCCGCGGCCCGCCGCGGACTGCTGGAAAAGTATCGCGACGCCCTCGCCGAGCTCTTCATCGTCTCCGCCGTGGAGCTCGAATCCGGGGCGGGGGAGGATCTCGTGGTCCGGGTCGAAAAGGCGCCCGGCGAAAAGTGCGACCGTTGCTGGAACAGGTCCGAGACCGTCGGGAAGGACGCGGCGCATCCCACGTTCTGCGCGCGGTGCGCCCGGGTCGTCGGGGAAATGGAGAGATGATGCGCAAGAGCGTCCCTTATCTGGCCCTCATCCTGGGCCTGGCCGTCCTCGACCAGGTCTCGAAGGCGATCGTCGCCGGCGCCGTCGACCTTTACCGGGTCGTCCCGGTCATCCCGGGATTCTTCAACATCACCCGCATCCACAACTCCGGGGCCATCTTCGGCATCCTCTCGGGCTCGGGGAATCTCCCGGTGTTCCTCCTCCTGACGGGCGCGTCGCTCTTCGCCCTTGGCTTCGTCGTCTATTATTTCATCAAGACACCCGCGACCGACGTGTTCACCAGGGTCTCCCTGGCCCTCATCCTCGCCGGAGCCCTGGGGAATCTGACCGACCGGGTCCTCAGGGGCCATGTCATCGATTTCCTGGATTTCTACGTCGGCCGCCACCACTGGCCGTTCTTCAACGTCGCCGATTCCTGCATCACCGTCGGCGCCCTGCTTCTCGTGGTCATCTTCTTCCGGAGGAAACCCGCATGCTCCCCATCCTCATAAAGCTCGGGCCCCTGACCATCCACACCTACGGCCTCCTGATGGCGGCGGGCGTCGGTTTCGGCCTCTGGTTCGTCTACGTCCAGGCGGGGAAGCGCGGGCTGGACGCCCCCAGGCTCATGGACGCGGCTTTCTACACCGTCCTCGTATCGCTCCTCGGGGCCAAGCTCATCCTGCTCGTATCGAGCTTGTCCTATTACGTGAGCTATCCCCGGGAGCTGTTCAGCCTGGCCCGGTCTGGCGGCGTCTTCCAGGGCGGCCTGACGTTCGGCGTGATCTTCGCCCTCTGGTACTTCCGCAGGAAAAAGATCCCGATCTGGAAGGCTGCCGATATCATCTCCCCGGCCCTCGCCCTGGGTCACGCCTTCGGGCGCATCGGCTGTCTTGCGGCGGGATGCTGCTACGGGAGCGCCTGCGAGCTTCCCTGGGCCGCGACCTTCACCGACGAATATGCCCACGATCTGACCGGGATCCCGCTCCATGTCAGCCTGCATCCCGTGCAGGTATACGAGGCGATCCTCAACGCCCTGAATTTTGTGTTCCTGTTCCTGGTCCTCAAGAAGAAGGCTTTCGACGGACAGGTCTTCGCCCTTTACATCGCCGCCTATTCCGTCATCCGTTTCATCACGGAATACTTCCGGGGCGACCACCCGGACAAGGCGTACCTCGTTCAGGGCGCCTCTCCCTTGACCAGCCTCTCTTACCCCCAGGTCTGGTGCGTTTTGGGCCTGACCGCGGGGGCTTTGTTCTACATGGTGATGAAAAAGCGCCAGCGTGCCTAAAGCGGAATTCGTCGTCCCTCCCGGCCCCGCGGCCGGCCCCCGGCTGGACGTCTATCTCGCCGCGCGGATCCCCGGCCTGAGCCGCTCGGCGGCCCGCGGCCTCATCGAGGGAGGGAAGGCCCTGGTCAACGGGAAGACCGGGAGAGCGAGCTTCCGGCTCAGGGAAGGCGACAGGATCGCGGTCGAGCTGGCCGCGGCGGAGGCGACGGGCGGGCGGCCGAAGCCTCAGGCGATCCCGCTCGAGATCCTCCATGCCGACGAGGACGTCATCGTCCTGAACAAGCCCTCCGGCCTGGTCGTCCACCCCGGAGCCGGGAACAGCGAAGGGACCCTGGCCAACGCCCTCCTCGCTCTTTACCCCGAGGTGGCCGGCGTGGGGTCCGAAGAGAGGCCGGGGATCGTCCATCGGCTCGATAAGGAGACATCGGGCGTGATGGTCGCCGCCCGGTCCTCCCGGGCCTATGCGTCCCTTGTCGGCCAGTTCAAGAGGCACGATGTCCGGAAGACCTACCTCGGCCTCGTTTACGGCCGGGTCGCGGAGGCCGAAGGGCACATCGACTGGCCCATCGGCCGGCACGCCACGAAGAGGAAGAGGATCTCGACCCACTCGAAGAACCTCAAGGAGGCCGAGACCTTCTTCCGGGTCGTCGAATCCCTCCCGGAGTCGACCCTTCTCGAGGTCAGGCCGCTCACGGGCCGCACCCACCAGATCCGGGTCCACCTGGCCGCGGCCGGCCACCCGATCGTCGGGGACGGCGTTTACGGCCGGAGGAATCTTGCCAAGCGGTACCCCCGGCTCTTCCTCCACGCCCGGGCCATCTCCTTCCTTCATCCGGCGACCGGCGAGCGCCTCGAGTTCGCCGCTCCGCTCCCGGCGGAGCTCGAGGCGGTCCTCGAAGCCGAACGGCGCCGCCGCGCCTGAACCGGCTTTCGACGAATGGGACTTGAGGAAATTTCCGAAATTCATTATCATATCCTCTTTTTCTCCAAGCGACCCGGTTCCTTGGCGGACAGCGACACTCGTTCCATGGAGGATTGTCGATGAAAGATTACGCGGCGGACAGGATCAGGAACATCGCCCTCGTCGGGCACGGATCGTCGGGGAAGACCTCTCTGACCTCGGCCATCCTCTTCAACGGCGGCGTGACCTCCCGCCTGACGAAGGTGGACAAGGGGAACACCGTCACCGACTTCGAGCCCGAGGAGATCGAGCGCAAGATCTCCATCAGCGCGGCCGCCTGCTCGGTCGAGCACAAGGACCACAAGATCAACGTCCTGGACACTCCGGGATACAGCAATTTCCTCTGGGACACCCGGGCCGCCCTCCGGGCCGTGGACGCGGTCGCCGTCCTCGTCGACCCCGTGTACGGCGTCGAGGTCGGGACCGAGAAGGTCTGGGAGATGATCGAGGAGGCCGGCCTGCCCCGGCTTTTCGTCATCAACAAGATGGACCGCGAGAACGCGAGCTTCGGCCGGGCCCTCGAATCCGTCCGACAGTTCTTCGGCCGCCAGGCCGTCCCCGTCCAGATGCCCATCGGCGAGGAGAAAGGCTTCTCCGGCGTCATCGATCTCGTCGGCCTCAAGGCCTATGCCTACGAGAAGGACGAGAGCGGGAAGTACGCCGAGCAGGACATCCCCGCCAACCTGAAGGACGAGGCCGTCAAGAAAGCCAAGGAGCTCGTCGAAATGATCGCGGAGAGCGACGAGAAGCTCATGGAGAAATACCTCGAGAAAGGCGAGCTGGCCCCCGACGAGGTCCGCGACGGGCTCAAGAGGGCCATTCTCGGCCGCCAGCTCTTCCCGGTCTTCGCGACCTCGGGCCTGCTCAACATCGGCGCCCAGGTCCTGCTCGACGGCGTGACGACATTCATGCCCTCACCCGTCGAGAGGGGAGAGGCGGATGTCACGATCAACGGCAAGGACGGGAAGCTCAAACCCTCCGCGGACGCCCCGTTCGCCGCCCTGGTCTTCAAGACGATCTCGGACCCCTACACCGGCCGCATCTCCCTGATGCGCGTCTTGTCGGGGACCGTCAATCCCGACGCGACCGTCTCGAATACGACCCGCGATGCCGACGAGAAGCTCGGCGGGCTCTTTTTCCCCCAGGGGAAGGAGCAGGTCCCGGCCGGGCAGGGCAAGGCGGGGGACATCGTCGCCACGGCCAAGCTGAAGGTGACGGCCACCGGCGATACGCTGTGCGTCAAGGGCGGCGGCATCGTCGTCCCGACGATCAAGTTCCCCGAGCCCTCCATCTCCTTCGCCATCGAGCCCAAGACCCGGGCCGACGAGGACAAGATCTCCCAGGCCTCTCACCGGATAACGGACGAGGACCCCACCGTGCGGTTCGAACGCGACCCCGACACCAACCAGCTCCTCATCTCGGGGAACGGCGAGCTCCACGTTCGCATCATCACCGACAAGCTGAAGAAGAGGTTCAACGTCGACGTCGACCTCAAGCCGCCCAAGATCTCCTACAAGGAGACCATCAAGGGCCGCGCGGACGTCAACGGCCGTCACAAGAAGCAGACGGGCGGTCGCGGCCAGTTCGGCGATGTCTGGATCAAGATGGAGCCCCTGCCCCGCGGCAAGGACTTCGAGTTCGAGGACAAGATCTTCGGCGGGGCCATCCCCCGGAACTTCATCCCCTCGGTCGAGAAGGGCATGTTGGACTCCCGGAAGAAGGGTGTCCTGGCCGGCTACCCGGTCGTCGATTTCAAGGTCATCCTCTACGACGGGTCCTACCACGACGTCGACTCGTCGGACATCGCGTTCAAGATCGCCGCGTCCAAGGCCTTCAAGAAGGCCATGAAGGAAGCCAAGCCGACCATCCTCGAGCCGGTCATGAACGTCGAGGTCTATACCCCCGAGGCCTACATGGGCGACATCATGGGCAACCTCAACGGCCGCCGCGGCAAGGTCCAGGGCATGGAGACGAAGGGGACGATGCGCGTTCTCAAGGCCGCCGTCCCGATGTCGGAGATGCTCGATTTCGAGCCCACCCTGACCTCCATCACGGGCGGCCGCGGCTCGTTCATGATGGAGTTCTCGCACTACGAGGAAGCGCCCAGCCACATCCAGCAGAAGATCATCGCCGACGCGGTCAAGGAAGGGCGGGTCCGCCCCGAAGAAGAGGACTGAGGCGGGGCGCCGCGCCCCGGGCCCGATCCCTGCCGGGATCGTCGGGCCGGCCCGGCTCTTCGCCGTATCGCGCGCGGATCCTATCGTTCTTTATCGAAGCGCAGGTTCCGGACCCTCCCGCCGGAGAGGATGAGCCCGGAGACATTCCCGTCCGCGCCGCGGACGAACCGGATATTTCCGAAGTACCAGTGGTCGCCTGCGAACGTGTCCGGATCGGTCGGGACAAGGACCGTGTCCTCGTTCCGCTGGTGCCTGGCGACGAGCTTCTCCCCCTCGACGGCGAGCGTATAGGTCGTCCCGAGCTCTTCGCTGACGTAGTCGCCCGCGTAGCGCCGGAGATCCTCCGTCGTGAGCACGGGAGGCGCGATCCTCTTGGCGGGGGTCTTTTGTTCGCCTTCATGGAGGACGAACCGGGCGACCTCGCCGGTCTTATCCCGCTCGAACGTGATCCTCAGCCCCGCGATGTTCGAGCGGAAGGTCGTCTCGGATTCGGGGACAAGCTCGTGCCTGGGCATTCCCGCCGCCTCGGCGATCAACAGGCCCTTCTCCCGGACGATGGTGACGACGGGCCCCTCCTCGATCTGATATTTCCCGGCATAGGCCTCCAGGACCGCTCTTTCGAGCTTCAGGGGCTTTCCGGGCGTCTCGGGCGCCTTCGCTTCTTCCGGCGCCAGCTTGTCGGCGAGATAGAGGTCGGCCGTCTTCATGGAGAGGGCGCCGGGGCTCGTCGAGCCCAGGTTGCACAGGACCGCCACGCCGAGCCCCTGCTCGGGAAACCAGATGACGCTCGAACGGTAACCCGCGTCCGAGCCGCCGTGGCCGACGGTCTTGAGGCCCCGGTGCTCGCCGACGACCAGGCCGAAGGCGTAATCGATCTTCTTGCCGTTGTTGAGGACCCCCGTTTCCTGGACCTGCCGGACGACCTCCGGTCCGCCGACCCGGGCGTCGAAGAAATTCTGCATCCAACGGCACAGGTCTTCGGCCGTCGTGAAGAGGCTGGTCGCCCCGACGTTGGCGAAGCTCAGGATGCTCTTTTTGAAGCCGCCGCCTTCCCTGTGATCGTACGAATAGGCCATGTTCCTGACGATCATCTCGTGATCGTCGTGGAAATGCGTGTTCGACATGCCGAGCGGCTTGAAGATGTTCTCCTCCGTCCATTTCGCGAAGGTCCGACCCGTCACCCGGGCGACCACCTCCGCCAGGAGCGTGAATCCCGTGTTGCAGTAAAGGTATTCGTCCCCGGGGGCGAAGTTCAATTCCTTCTGACGGCTGACCATCTTCAGGATGTGCTCCCGGGTGATGACGTCGTCGAGCCTCCAGCCGGCGATGGCCAGCAATTCCCATTGGTCGCGCAGGCCGCTCGTATGATGCACGAGATGCCTCAGGGTGATCGTCTTCCCGAAGTCGGGGACCTCCGGGATATATTTTCGGACGTCGTCGTCCCAGGCAAGCTTCCCCTGGGCGGCGAGCATCGCGACCGCGAAGGCCGCGAACTCCTTGGAGACCGAAGCCACGTGGAAAACGGTCGAAGGGGTGATGGGGATGTTGTACTCGAGCTGGGCGCTTCCATAGCCTCTCTTGTAGACGACGGCGCCGTCCTTGAGCACGGCGACGGACGCCCCGGGCGAGTCCCACCTGTCCCATTCGGCGAAAAGCTTGTCCACGCGGGATCCGACGGATTCCGGGGCCTTCGCCTGCCCGGCCGCGAAGATCGGCCGGACGGCGATCGTGCCCAGGGACAGATAGAGGAAGAAAAGAGCACGGGCGAATTTTTTCATCGACATCTCCTTCGATCGGGAAAACCGGTTGCGGATGATAAGCCTCCCGGCGGGCGGATGTCAAGTCTCGTCCGGGTCCTTCCACCGTCCCGCGGACCGGGACTTGACCCCCTCGGGCAATTGACCTACGATGGTCCGCTGATGTCATCGACAGAGGCCCTTTCCCGATGGTCGTCGTTCTGAAGGCGGCCCTTTCTCTGATGACGGCGCTTTTCGGCGCGTATTTCCTGTCGGACGCCTTCATGAACAGGAAATGTTTTTCGGCCAAGCCGTGGGCCGGTTTCGGCTTCACGGGATTCGTCACGAACTTCCTGGACACGCTGGGCATCGGGAGCTTCGCCCAGCAGACGGCCATTTTCAAGCTCTTCCGGCTCGTCGACGACCGCATCATCCCCGGCACGATGAACGTCGGCAACACGTTCCCCACCGTCGCCGAAGCCCTGATCTTCATGTCGGCCGTCCCGGTCGAGCCGCTGACGCTCGTCTCCATGTCCCTCGCGGCGCCGGCCGGCTCCGTCCTGGGGGCCGGCGTCGTGGCGAGGATGTCCCGGCGCGGCATTCAGCTCGGGATGGGATTCGGGCTGGGGGTCGTGGCCCTCACGATGCTCGGCGGCCTTCTCCGGTGGTGGCCGATGGGAGGCGAGGCGATCGGGCTCGCGGGCTGGAAGCTCGTCCTGGCCGTCGTCCTGAGCTTCACCTTCGGCGCCCTTCAGACCATCGGCGTCGGGTTCTACGCGCCGTGCATGGCCATCGTCTACGCGCTCGGAATGCATCCGCGGACGGCCTTCCCCATCATGATGACCGCCACGGCCATGCTGATGGCCGCGGGCAGCGCCCGGTTCGTCAAGGAGAACGCCTACGACAGGAAGGCCGCGCTCGGCCTGGCCGCCGCCGGGGTCCTGGGCGTATTCCTTGCGGCCTGGGTCGTTCGGTCCCTTCCCCTGACCGTCATCAAATGGGTGGTCCTCGTCGCCGTGCTCTATACTTCGGTCTGGATGTTCCTCTCGGCCCGTAAGGCCGGAGGGCCCGAAGAGCCGTGCCGCGATTAGATCCCCCCAAAACCCCCCTTTAGGAAAGGGGGGAATCCAGGAATGCCGCGACGGGACAACGTGGTCGCAGTGATGCGCCTGGAAATGGACTAGGCCGCGCCGCTTTCCCCGGTCCCTGTCCTTTCCTTCACGAATATCAGAAGGGTCCCGGCGACGAGCGTGAGCCCCAGCGAGAAATAGAATGGGGCATAGGTCCCGAACGACTCCCAGAGAATCCCGGCGACGAGCGAGGCGGGAAGGGCGCAGAGGCCGATGATCATCTGGAAGCCGCCGAGACAGCTCGCCCGGAACGCGATGGGGGAGAGCTCGCAGACCAGGGTGCGTTGGACAGGGTCCAGCGCGGCCTTGTGGACGCCGTAGAGGACGAAAACGAGGACGATGAGGGCGTGGCTCCTGGCGAAAAGAACGCCCAGGCAGACGGCCGCCCAGAAGGCGTAGGCCATGAACAGAACGGGCTTGCGGCCGATCCTGTCGGAGAGACGCCCGAACGGGATCGATAGGACCGAAGCCGAGAAGCTGTAGATGAGGTAGAGGACGGGCACGAAAGCGACGGCGAAGCCGAATTTCCGGGCGTAAATGAGCAGGAACGAATAGGTGAACGCGCCGAGAGCGAAAACGGCGTTCAGGGCGATATAGAGCTTGAGCTGGGGGCCGACGTCCTTCAGGGATAGCCCCTTGTAGACCTTGACCCCTTCGGCCTTCCGCTCCCTTATCGCCGTGAGAACGAGGAGGCTCGCCGCCAGCCCGGGGATGGCGGCCAGGGCGAAGAGCAGTCTATAGCCGAGGACGTTCACGAGGGCGATGCAGATGAGGATCCCGACGACCGCTCCGCCGTTGTCCATGGCCCGCATGATCCCGAAGTGGCGGCCCCGGTTGGCATCCGTCGACAGGTCGGCGATGATGGCGTCGCGGGGTGCGCTCCGGATCTTTCCGGCCCGGTCGAGGATGCGGAAGGGGACGAGGTGCGGCCAGACGGTCGCCAACGAGTAACCCAGCCGGGAGAGGGCGCCGCAGAGATAGCCGATCCAGATGAATATCTTGCGTTTCCGGAGCCTGTCCGAGAAATATCCGGACAGGGCCTGGGAGAGCGAGACGAGGGCCTCTCCCAGCCCGTCGAGGAAGCCCAGGGCGGCCATGTTGGCCTTGAGGACCTGGGTCACGAAGAGCGGCCAGATGGGGTAGATGATGTCCGAACCCATATCGTTGAGGAACGAGGCCAGGGCGAACGTCCGGACGGTCTTTCGCGTCTCGCGTTCCGCGTTTTCCATGAGGGACCATTATAGCGAAACGGGGCCCCGTTTGACAGGTTTTCACGGCGGGGGATATGATACGCGGGAACCGAAAAAGGAGGCCAAGTAATGATATCCGGAAGCAAGACTCCCTTCAAGCGGATCGCAGGCGTCGTCCTGCCGCTCGTGTTCATTGCCCTGACCGCGTCAGCGGGGCCCCGGCTCCCCGCGACGCCCGGCGAAGCCGCCGGCTATAAAGCCTATACCCAGAACGAGGATATCGCCCTGTTCCTGAGCCTGGCGGACGCCGTGTCGCCGGAGCTCGCCGTCCGGATCGTCGGGCGAACCAGGGACGTCGAGGCCTATGCGGGCCGCGACATCTTCCTCTGCATTCTGACCGCCAACGGGGCCGCCGAGGTCGCGGCGCTCGATCGCTCCAAGCCGACGCTCCTCCTGACGGCCTCCCAGCACGGCAACGAGCAGTCGGCCAAGGAGGCCGCGCTCCGCCTCATCAGGGACCTGGCGTTCGGGGACCTCAAACCCCTCCTGGGCTCGCTCAACGTCCTTGTCATGCCCCAGACCAATCCTTACGGCAACTTCTTCAACGTCCGGAGGAACGAGGACGGCCTCGACCTCAATCGGGACCACGTCAAGCTGGAGTCCGAGAGCGTCCGCATCCTCCATCGCGTCTACAGGGCGTGGACGCCCGAGGTCACCATGGACGTCCACGAAAAGGGCGACGACTATTACCGGGTCTCCATCGGGTGTGTCTCGAACGTCAACATCGCTCCGGCGATCCAGGATCTTTCCAGGGCGGTCATCCTGAGCGACGTCGGGAAGGAGCTCGCCGGGAAGAGGGTCGCCTTCCACGAATACCTCGTCACGGAGGACCTGGGGGTGGACACCTCGAGCGGGGCGAGGGGCCTCGAGCGCGAGGACCGGGGGCCGACGGAGAAGATGAAGCGTTTCAGCACGACCGACCTCAACGACGGCCGGAACGCTCCGGGCATCTACGAGAGCCTTTCGTTCATCCAGGAGGGGGCGTCGCGGCACGACATCGAGACCCTGGAGGAGAGGACCGGATGGCAGTACGCCGGCATCCGGGCGTTCGCCTCGTCGGTCGCGGCGCACGCGGGGGATGTCCTGAAGCTGGTCGAGGAGGCCCGCTCCCGGCTTCTGGCGAGGGCGGAGAGCCGGGCGGCCGCGGACCCGGTCCATCTGCGGATGGAATTCGCCCGTGACCCCAAGGTCCCCGAGCTCGTCATCAAGCGATTCGATCCCGAAGAGGACGGGGTCCTCGGCGTCCTGAGAACCGCCAAGAAGGCGGGGGACGAGGTCCTCGAGACGGACCTCGGGCCCGCCGACGCGCCGGAGGGACGAAAGGTCGTGACCGAGGTCGTCAAGCACTGGTTCCCGAACGTGTCCCCGACGCTCAGCGCCCCGCGCCCGGCCGGATACGTCATCCCCGCGGCCAAGGGGGATGTCGTCCGGACGCTCCTTGATCACGGCATCGCCGTCGAGGTCTTCGCGAAGGACGCGACCGTCGAGGTCGCCGCCTATGAGGTCCTTTCCCTGGTGCCCGCAAAGGAGGATTACCTGCCGCCCGAGACCATCGAAGTGACCGGGAAAACGACCACGACCATCCTCAAGAAGGGCGATTTCTATGTCGATTGCGTTCAGCCAGCGGCCAACCTCATCCCGAGCCTGCTCGAGCCCCAATCCGCCTTCGGCCTCATCCGGTATTTCCGGTATGGCCTCGTCCCGGAAAAGGGCGGGATGTTCTCCATTTATCGCATTGAAAAGAGGCAGAACCTGCCATTGTTGCCGTATAGGCCCTGGGACTGAATCCTTGACCGCCCCGCTTTTCAAAGTTCTTCTCCCAATTTCGGGGGCCCGAGCCGACGGATACTCGGATAAGAGCGTTTCTTTTTGTGCCTTCTTATCAATGGCGCAGGGGTGATGCCTGGAGGGATGGCGGCGCTCCAAGACTCTGGTCGGTTATTGCGTCCTTCCCCTTCTCTCAATAGGTAAGGGGCTCGGGCCAGAGCGAGCCGGGGCAGAGGAAAGCGGTCACGGCCGGCCGTGGACCCAAGCGGGAAGGGGACCTTTCTGATCGCCTCTTGCAAAAGGGGGGACCGCCGGCGGGTTCCCGGGTCTGGGGTCAAGGGGCGGACTCCGAACCCCGGGACGCGTACCCCGAGCCGGGAATTCCTTCAGGCACAAAAAGAAACGGAACATGCGCTCTCCCGGAATTGGGAGAATAACCCTTCCGAAGGGGGCTTGGCGGGATTTAGGCCAGCGCCTGCTTGAGGGTCACGCCGATGTCGGCGGGGCTGACGGCCACGTGGACGCCGGCCTTCCGGAGGGCGTCCATCTTCTCGGCGGCCGTGCCCTTGCCGCCGGCGATGATGGCGCCCGCGTGGCCCATCCGGCGCCCGGGAGGCGCGGTCTGTCCGGCGATGAAGCCGACCACGGGCTTCGGAAAGCCGCGGCCGATGAGGGCGGCCGCTTCTTCTTCGGCGGTGCCGCCGATCTCGCCGATGAGGATGACCGCCTCGGTCTCCGGGTCCTTTCCGAACAGTTCGAGGAAATCGAGGAACTTCAAGCCGATGATGGGGTCCCCGCCCTGGCCGACGGCCGTGGACTGGCCGTAGCCGAGGCCGGTCACCTGCTGGATGGCCTCGTAGGTCAGCGTCCCGGAACGGGAGATGATGCCGATCGAGCCGGGCCTGCAGATATGCCCCGGCATGATGCCGATCTTGCACTTGCCGGGCGAGATGATGCCGGGGGTGTTGGGTCCGATGAGGGCCGCGGGATGGTTCTTGAGGAAGGCCTTGACCTTGATCATATCGAAGGTCGGGATGCCTTCGGTGATGCAGACGACGACGCCGATCCCCGAGTCGGCCGCTTCCATGACCGCGTCGGCGGCGCCGAAGGGGGGGACGAAGATGGCCGAGGCATTCGCGCCTTCGGCGGCGACGGCCTCGGCGACCGTGTCGAAAACAGGCACTCCGAGATGCTTCGTGCCGCCCTTGCCGGGGGTGACGCCGGCCACGATCTTCGTGCCGTATTCCAGCATGCGCTCCGTGTGGAACGTGCCTTCCGCCCCGGTGATCCCCTGGACCGCGACCCGCGTGCGTTCGTTGACGAGGATGCTCATCTCAGTGCGCTCCCTTGACCAGTTCGACGACCTTCGCCGCGGCCGTCCTCATGTCCGGGGCGAACGTGAACGACAGCCCGGACTCCTCCAGGATCCTGCGGCCCAGGTCGACGTTGGTCCCTTCGAGCCGGACGACGACGGGGACCTTGAGCCCGATCTCACGCGCGGCCTTGACGATGCCGCTCGCGACCATGTCGCAGCGGACGATGCCGCCGAAGATGTTGACCAGGGCCGCCTTGACGTCCCGGTCCGAGACGAGGATCTTGAAGGCGTTGGTCACGGCTTTCTCCGAGACGCCGCCGCCGACGTCCAGGAAATTGGCCGGCGCGCCCCCCGCGTACTTGATGATATCCATGGTGGCCATGGCCAACCCGGCGCCGTTGACCATGCAGCCGACGTCGCCGTCGAGCTTGATATAATTGAGGCTCGACTTCGACGCCTCGACCTCGAGGGCCGACTCCTCGTCGAGATCCCGCATCGCCGCGATGTCGGCGTGGCGGGGGAGGGCGTTGTCGTCGAAGTTCATCTTGGCGTCCAGGGCCAGGACACCCCCGTCTCCGGTAACGACGAGCGGATTGATCTCCGCGAGCGAGGCGTCGGACGCCTCGAAGGCCCGGTAAAGGGCGAGCAGGAAACGGGCGGCCTGCTTGTGGGTCTCGCCGGCGAGGCCCAGCTTGAAGGCGAGGCGCTTCGCCTGGAAGACGGCGAGCCCGATGGCCGGATCGACATATTCCTTGAAGATGAGCTCGGGCCTCTCGGCCGCGACCTTCTCGATCTCGACGCCGCCTTCCGTCGAGGCCATGACCACGGCCGTTTCGCGGGCCCGGTCGATGACGATCCCGATGTAGAGCTCGCGGCGGATGTCCAGGGCCTCCTCGACGAGGATCCTGCGGACGACCTTTCCTTCGGGGCCCGTCTGGTGCGTGATGAGGGTCATCCCCAGCATCCGGCCGGCGATCTCCGCGGCCTCCTTCGGGTCCGCCGCGACCTTCACGCCGCCGCCCTTGCCCCGGCCGCCGGCGTGGATCTGGGCCTTGACGACGACGCGGGGCCCGATGCGCCCGGCGATCTCCCGGGCCTTTTCGGGCGTATCGGCGACCTCTCCCCTGGGGACGGGAACTCCGTAGCGGGCGAGGATCCCCTTGGCCTGGAACTCATGGATCTTCATGGCATCACCTCGGTCCTCCGGAATCGCCGCTTTCCTTCTTCGTAGAGATCGCCGCCGTAGATGTCGTCGATGACGATGCACGGCAGGTCCCGGACCGTCATCCTGCGGAGCGCTTCCGGTCCCAGCTCGGGCCAGGCGACGACCTCTGCGCTTTCGATGCGTCCCGCGATAAGGGCTCCGGCGCCGCCGACGGCGGCGAGATAGACGGCTCCCTGTTCGAGCATCGCCTTACGGACCCCGGGGCCCCGTTGGCCCTTGCCGATGGTCGCATTGAGGCCGAGGGCGAGGAGCGCCGGCGTGTAGGCGTCCATGCGATAGCTCGAGGTCGGGCCGGCCGAGCCTGCGGCCCGGCCGGGGCGGGCCGGGGTGGGCCCGACATAGTAGATGATCTCGTCCTTCAGGTCGACGGGGAGAGGCCGGCCTTCCCGGATGAGCTCGGTAAGCCTCCGATGCGCCTCGTCCCTGGCCGCGAGCAGGGTGCCGGTGATGAGGACCTTATCGCCGGCCCTGAGGAGGGCGACGGCGTCGTCCGTGAGCGGAGTGAGGATCCTGTGTTCGGCCAAGGCCCCGGTATCTCATACTTTCGTGAAATGCGTCGTTACGAGCCTATATTTTACACTCCTGGACGGTCTTTGTCACCGAAGCGACGGTCTTCTGGAGCAGGGCGTTCTCGTCGGCGGTCAGCTTGATCTCGTAGATCTTCTCGATGCCCTTGGCCCCGATCATCGCCGGCACACCGAGGAAGAGGCCCTTGATGCCGTACTCGCCTTCGCAGAGGGCCGCGCAGGGGAGGACGCGCCTCTTGTCCTTGAGATAGGACTCGGCCATGACGATGGCGCTCCAGGCGGGGCTGAAGAACGCCGAGCCCTTGCCGAAGAGCTTGACGATCTCGGTGCCCGCCTCGCGGGTCCGGGTGACGAGCCGGCCGATCTGCTCGGGCGTGGCGACCTCTTCGAGAGGCACGCCGCCGACCGTTGTCAGGCGGGGCAGGGGGACCATGTCCGGTCCATGGCCGCCCAGGACCGTCCCGGCGACGTCCGCGACGGACACGCCGAGCTCCATGGCGATGAAGGCCCTCCAGCGGGCGGTGTCCAGGGTCCCGGCCATGCCGACGACCTGGCTCTTGGGGAAGCCGGTGATCTTGTGGAACACGTAGACCATGGCGTCCAGGGGATTGGTGACGATGATACAGAAGGCCTTGGGGGCGTATTGCTTGACGCCCTCGGCCACGGCGGTGATGATCTTGATGTTGACGGCGAGGAGGTCCTCCCGGGTCATGCCCGCTTCGCGCGGCTTGCCGGCGGTGACGATGACGACGTCGGCGCCTTCGATGTCCTTGTAGTCCGACGTGCCGGTGACGGCGGCGTCGTAGTTGCCGTGGGGGGCCATCTCCATCAGATCGAGGGCTTTGCCCTTGCAGACGTTCTCGAACGGGGGGATGTCCAGGATGACGACGTCCCCGAGCTCCTTCTGGGCGGCGAGCATGGCCAGGATCTGGCCGATCTGTCCGCCTCCGACGAGGGCGATCTTCTTTCTCATATTCGTTTCTCCTTCCTGAAGTGCCTGGTGTGCCGGTGACGCCTCAGCCCTTGACGTACCCTTCCCAGGTCTCTTTGAGCTTGGGGCTGACGATCCAATCCATGAGGTAGTTCGTGAAATCCGCGCCCGTGGCCCCGGTCGGCCGGCCGGTAATGACGAGCTTCTTCTCGTACTGGCCGGTGATGTCGAGGGCCATCTCGAGCTTCCGGGCCTCCTCGGGGTGCCCGATATGGGCGATGAGCATGGCCGCCGCTCGGATCATGCTGCAGGGGTCGGCGTACTGGGCGCGGCCTTCGGTGACCATCCGGGGCGCCGAGCCGTGGATGGCCTCGAACATGGCGTACTGCTTGCCGATGTTGGCGCTTCCGGCCGTGCCCACGCCCCCTTGGAATTCGGCGGCCTCGTCGGTCAGGATATCGCCGTAGAGGTTGGGCAGGACCATGACCTGGAAGTCCCGGCGCCGCTTCTCGTCGACGAGCTTGGCCGTCATGATGTCGATGTACCAGTCGTCGGCCTGGATGCCGGGATATTCCTTGGCGATGCGGTAGAAGTTATCGAGGAACCGCCCGTCCGTCGTCTTGACGACGTTGGCCTTGGTGATACAGGTGATCCGGGTCCGGCCGTTGGCCTTGGCGTGCTCGAAGGCCAACCGGCAGATGCGGTCGGAACCGGGCCCCGTGATGAGCTTGAAATCGATGGAGATATCGGCGTCGACGTCGATGCCATAGGGGCCGAGGGCATAGAGGTCCTCGGTGTTCTCCCGGAAGAAGATCCAGTCGATGCCCTGCTTGGGGATACGGACGGGGCGGACGTTGGCGAACAGGTCGAGCTCCTTCCGGACGGCCACGTTGCAGCTCTCGATGTTCGGCCAGGGATCGCCCTTCCGCGGCGTCGTCGTCGGGCCCTTGAGCGTGACATGATACTTCTTGATCTCGGCCAGGACGTCGTCCGGGACGGCCTTCATGTGGGCGACCCGGTTCTCGATGGTCAGGCCCTCGATGTCGCGGATCTCGACGAGGCCCGCCTTGACCTGGTCCTTCAGCATGAATTCGAGGATCCGCTTGGATTCGGCGGCGATGAACGGCCCGATGCCGTCACCGGCGAGGATCCCGATGCGGATCGGCTTGAGCTTCTTGTAGTCGGTCCAGTCCGGCATGGTCTTGACCTGTTCCATGCGTTTCATCTGGATCTCGAGGAGCTTGCCGAAGTGCGCTTTCGCCCGTTCGATGGCGACATTATCCATTCCATATCCTCCCTCTGTTGAAATTGACCGAACGCGGAAACGGGATATTACTATGAAAAAGGGGCGGAATGCAACTTCGCGGGCCCGGGGGATAAAATAGGTTTTGACAAAAGGAAACGAAAAACCTATACAAGGGGATGCGTCCGCGAAGCGGGCGCGAGCAAGATGAACATGGGGAGGACGACGATGCTCGAGGCCTACGATTCTCAGGCGAAGGAACGCGCGAAACTCGGCATCCCGCCGCTCCCTTTGAGCGCCGCGGAGACGGCGGAGGTCTGCGCGGCCCTCGAGTCCGCTGCGGGCGCGGACGGGGAGGCTCTCGTCGCCCTTCTCCGGGACAGGGTATCCCCGGGCGTCGATCCGGCGGCCAGGGTCAAGGCGGAATGGCTGGCGCGCGTCGCCCGGGGCGAGGTCGCCGCCCGGCCCATCCCCAGGAAGGACGCGGTCTTCCTGCTCGGGACGATGCTGGGGGGCTACAACGTCGCGCCGCTCGTCGCCCTGCTCGAGGACCGGGAACTCGGCACCTCCGCGGCCGACGCCCTGAAGCGGACCATTCTCGTCTATGGCGCTTTCGATGCCGTCCTCGGGCTTTTAAAGCGCCAGCCGAACGCCCGGGCGGTCCTCGACTCGTGGGCCGCCGGCGAATGGTTTCTGTCCCGGCCGGCGTTCCCCGATGTCCTGACGTTCAAGGTCTTCAAGGTGGACGGCGAGATCAACACGGACGATTTTTCTCCGGCCAAGCACGCCTCCACGCGTCCCGACATTCCCCTGCATGCCATGGCCATGGGGGAGACGCGTTTCCCCGGCGGACTCGCGGTCCTTCGCGAGTTCCGGGCGCAGGGCCACCGGGTCGCCTTCGCGGGCGACGTCGTCGGGACGGGCTCCTCTCGGAAATCGGCCTGCAATTCCGTGATGTGGCATATCGGCGAGGACATTCCGTTCGTCCCGAACAAACGCAGGGGCGGCGTCGTCCTGGGCGGACTCATCGCCCCCATCTTCTTCAACACGACCGAGGATTCGGGGGGCCTGCCCATCCAGAGGGTGGACCTGGCGAACGTGCGGACAGGCGACAGCATCGTCCTCGACCTGCGGGCCGGCGAGATGCGCTCCGCGTCGGGCGACCGGCTCTCGAAGATCGAACTCTCCCCGGAGACGATCCGGGACGAATACAGGGCGGGCGGCCGGTTGAACCTCATCATCGGCCGGCAGTTGACCGACAGGGCCCGGAAGGCGCTCGGGTTGGGCGCATCGGATATTTTTGCCCGGGTCGAAAGCCCGGCGCCGAAGCCCGGCCAAGGCTATTCGCAGGCCCAGAAGATCGTCGGCAAGGCGTGCGGCGTGCCCGGCGTTCTACCCGGCACCTCCTGCGAGCCGCGGATGACGACGGTCGGCTCCCAGGACACGACGGGGCCGATGACGGCCGACGAGCTCAAAGAGCTGGCCTGCCTGGAATTCCAGGCCGACCTCTTCATGCAATCCTTCTGCCACACCGCGGCCTATCCGAAAGCGGCGGACGTCCGCATGCACAAGAGCCTTCCCGCCTTCATGATCGAACGCAAAGGCGTCGCCCTCAAGCCGGGGGACGGCGTCATCCATTCCTGGCTGAACCGCCTGCTCCTGCCGGATACGTGCGGCACGGGCGGGGATTCGCACACCCGGTTCCCCATCGGGCTGAGCTTCCCGGCGGGCTCGGGCCTGGTGGCCTTCGCCGGCGCCCTGGGGTTCATGCCCCTGGACATGCCCGAATCGGTCCTGGTCCGGTTCTCGGGAAAGCTCCGTCCGGGCGTGACGCTCCGCGACGCGGTCAACGCCGTCCCGTTGGCCGCCATCCGAAAGGGCCTGCTGACGGTCGCGAAAAAGGGCAAGAAGAACGTGTTCAACGGCCGTATCCTCGAGATGGAAGGATTGGAGGGACTGACCGTCGAGCAGGCCTACGAGCTGACCGACGCGTCCGCGGAACGGAGCGCGGCCGGAAGCGTCATCGCCCTCGAGCCGGCCAGGGTCGCCGCCTACCTGCGGAGCAACATCGCCCTGATGGGCCGGATGATCGCGGAGGGCTATCGCGACGCCGAGACGCTCGAAGTTCGCATCCGGGCCTGCGAAGCGTGGCTGAAGGATCCCGTCCTCCTGAAAAGGGATGCCGGGGCCGGGTACGCCGCGGTCCTCGAGGTCGATCTGGACGCGATCACGGAGCCCGTCCTGGCCTGCCCGAACGACCCGGACGACGTCAAGCCGCTGTCGGAGGTCTCCGGAGAACGCATCGACGAGGTCTTCATCGGCTCGTGCATGACGAACATCGGCCACTTCCGCGCAGCGGCCCGGGTCTTCGACAAGGCCGGCCCGCTGGGCCCCAGGGTCTGGATGACCCCGCCGACGAAGATGGACGCCGCCCAGCTGATGCGGGAAGGGCTCTATTCCATATATTCCCAGGCCGGAGCGCGGATGGAGATCCCCGGCTGCTCGCTCTGCATGGGGAACCAGGCCCGGGTCCGGCCCGGGGCGACCATCATATCGACCTCCACCCGGAACTTCGACGACCGGATGGGGGACGGGGCCCGGGTCTTCCTGGGATCGGCCGAGCTGGCGGCGGTCGCGGCGCTCAAGGGCCGGCTTCCCTCGACGGACGAGTATTTCGCGGTCATCAAGGAACGGGTCCTGCCTTTCGCCGCCGACATCTACCGCTATCTCGAGTTCGATAAGATCAAGGACTTCTCCCTGGGATACCCGTGAGACGGGACGGAAGGCCCGCTCCCGAAGACGGTCATAGAAAGAAGGAGGCTCCATGCTCGATATGACAGGACGGAAGGTCCTCATCACCGGAGGCTCGCGCGGCATCGGCCGGGCGACGGCCCTGCTGTTCGCCCGGGCCGGGGCGGACGTGGCCATCAGCTATCAGAGGAACGCGGCCGCGGCCGCGGAGGTCCGGGCCGGGGTGGAGAAGCTCGGAAGGAAATGCCTCGTCTTCCGCGCCGAGCTCGCCTCGAAAAAGGACGCGGACGCCATGGCGGCCGGCATCCTCGAGGCCTGGGGCTCGATCGACACCCTCGTCAACAACGGAGGCGTCTGGACCTATCTCGAGATGGGGGCCATGGACGAAGCCGTCTATCGGGAGCTCATGGGCGCGAACCTCGACGGCGTCTTCTACGTCACGAACGCCGTCGTCCCCGCCATGAAGGCCCGGGGGAGGGGCTGGATCGTCAACGTCGCCTCGACGGCCGCCGTCCGGGGCGAAGCGCTCCATTCCCATTACGCGGCCAGCAAGGGGGCGCTGGTCTCGATGACGAAATCCCTCGCCGTCGAGCTCGCCCCGCACGGCATCCGCGTGAATTGCGTGGCTCCGGGCTGGGTGGACACGGACATGTGCACGGGCGTCTTCGGCGAGCCGGGATACAGGGAAAAGGTCCGGCAGACCATCCCCCTCAAGAGGATCCCGCCCCCGGAGGATATCGCCGGGCCCATCCTCTTCATGGCCTCGGAGATGGCCGTCCACATCACCGGGGAAACGCTCAACGTCAACGGCGGGTCGGTCCTTTGCGGCGGGTGAGGGGCTTGCCAAGAGCGGCCGTTTCTGTTATCGTTCTGGTCAACTTGCCTTCGGTGAAGGCATCGGAAAATACGTGGCGGTGGAGGTCTGCGCGCCCAAAAAGGGCTTGACACGGATTTTTGCCCTGTGATAATCAAAGGGAGATTCAATGGCTAAAAAGTTCTTCTCGGTCATCATCGTTCCGCACACGAAGACGAGCACGCGGACCCTGACGTTCTCGAAAAAGGCCATGAAGCTCCTCTTGGGGGGGGCCGGCCTCGCCGTTCTCGTTCTCGGGCTCTTCCTGGCGGATTATTTCTCGATGACCTTCATCCGCACCAAGTACCGGAGCCTTGTCCGGGAGAACTCGGAGCAGAAGGAACGGATCGCCGAGACCGAGAGCACCATCAAGCGCCTCGAATCCACCGTCGCGAACTACGAGGATTACGCCCGGAAGCTCAATATCCTGATGGGCTTCAAATCGGCCGACGTCATCCCGGGCGAGCCCGGCATCGGCGGGGGCGATCCCGGCGACGGCGGCGAGCCCCAGGCGGCCATCCCCCCGGGCCTGACCCTGGATTCTATGCAGAGCCTGGCCCTCAAGGCCGAAAACGTGGAGAAGAACCTGGGCTCTCTGGTCAACGTTCTCGAAAGCCAGGCGGCCCGCCTGGCGTCGACGCCGACCATTTGGCCGACCCAGGGATGGGTCTCCTCGCCCTTCGGCTACAGGATCGATCCGTTCACGGGCAGGCGGACCTTTCACCGGGGCATCGACATCGCGACGAATTTCGGCAACCCCGTGGCCGCGGCGGCCGACGGGACCGTGACCGAGGCCCGGTATGACAAGTTCTACGGCAGGACGGTGATCATCAGCCACGGGAACGGCGTGGCCACCCAATACTGTCACCTCGAGAAATACACCGTCGCGCCGGGTCAGAAGATCCATCGCGGCGACGTCCTCGGCTACGTCGGAAAGACCGGAAAGGCCCTGGGCCCCCACCTCCATTACGAGGTCCACATCAACGACACGGCCGTCAACCCCTACAACTACATCCTCGAAGAATAATCGCGCCGTTCGTCCCGTCCGCTTTCTTCCAAGGTTAGGCATCGCCTTCGAAGGACTCAGGGACGTCCTTCCGACAAGATGACCGGTTCGTTGTGAGAAACGAGAACGGACGAATAGCGCTTAGGCGGGACCAAAGATGTCGCCGGGACAGATATGACCGCCGAGGACGAAGGCGTGAGCGTCCATCTCGGGCTTGCCCTCGGGACGCAGGCGCTCGATGCGAAAGAGGGAGCCGTTGCCGCAGGCGACGGTGACGCCGGCTTTGTCAGCGGAGACGACCGTTCCCGGGCCGTGCGCTTCAATGCGTTCGATAAGGGGGAGGCCCTTGAGAAGTTGGATACGGACGCCGCTCACGAACGAATAGGCGATGGGCCAGGGGTCGAAGGCGCGCACCTTCCGGTCGACCGCTCCCGCGTCCGAGGTCCAATCGACGAGGCCGTCCTCCTTGCGGAGTTTCGGGGCCAGGGTCGCTTTCGCGTGATCCTGGGGGACACGCCGCGACGCGTCGATCGTCGCGAGCGTCCTCTCCATCAGCCCGGCGCCGATCTCGGCCAGCCGCCCTTCGAGCTCGCGGGCGGACTCCCGGGGTCCGATGTCGGTGGCTTCCATGGCCAGGACGTCCCCTTCGTCCATGCGCTCGTTGAGCTCGAAGATGGTGACACCGGTCCTTGTCTCCCCCCGGAGGATGGCCCAGGCAACGGGCGAGGCGCCCCGGTACCGGGGCAGGAGCGAAAAATGGACGTTCAAAGAGCGGTGGCGGGGGAGGCCGATGACCGGGACGGGCATGATCTGTCCGTAGGCGGCGACGACATTGACATCGGGCCGGGCGGCCGCGAGCGTTTCCAGAAAGGCTTCGTCCTTCCGGACGCGGACAGGCTGGACGACGGGCAGGCCCTTTTCCGCGGCGAACCGTTTCACCGGACACGGCGTCAGCTTTCGGCCGCGGCCGGCGGGCCGGTCCGGCTGGGTGACGACGAGCTCGACGGAATGTCCCGCCGCGAGGAGGCGCCGGAGGGTCGGGAGGGCCGCTTCAGGGCTTCCGAAGAAGGCGATCCTCATGGGCGGGCGTTCGCTTCCTGCTGCTTCCGGATCTTCTTTTTCAACAGAGCGCGCTTGAGCGGGGACAGGCGTTCGATGAAGAGCTTCCCGTCGAGGTGGTCGATCTCGTGGCAGAGGGCTCTTGCCAGCATGTCCTCGCCTTCGACGGACGTCTCCCGCCCCTCGAGGTCCAGGCCCTTGACCAGGACCTTGTAGGGCCGGGCGACCTTTTCGGTGATGTCCGGGACCGAAAGGCACCCTTCTTCGCAGACGACCTGGCCCTCCCGGGCGACGATCTCGGGGTTGAGGAGGATGATCAGGTCGCCGGGGTTCTCGCCGATCGAGAGGTCGACGACGATGAGGCGCCTGCTGACGTCGACCTGGGGCGCGGCCAGACCGACGCCCGGGGCGGCGTGCAGGGTTTCCACCATGTCGCCGGCCAGGCGGACGAGGGGCTCGTCGATCGCCGTCACGGGATCGGCCTTCCGGGCCAGCGTCGGGTGGCCGATCTTGAGGATCTCTAGGATAGCCATGGGATACGCACCTGCGGTCCCATTTTAGACGAAGCCCGGAGCGAGTTCAAGAGAGGTCGGGGGTTCGCGACCCCCGACCTCCGGCTTTTCTTCAGATGACGGCCGACGGCGGCGGCGGCTCGTCGGGCGCGCCGGCGTTCTTGAGCGGCACGGCGACGAGGTAGAAGCCGATCAGTATGAGCACTGCGATCCCGAGGAGATAGCTCGGGTTGGCGAAGATCGTGGGAATGTCGAACGCGATGACCTTCTGGAAGAACAGGAATTTCCAGAGCGCCCGCAGGAGACCGGTCAGGGCCTCTCCGGCGATGAGCCCCGCGGCGAGGAGGATGCCGATGTTCTCCGTCCGCGCCTTCTGGGCCGCGTTGAGCTTCCGTTTCTCGCTGTACCGGGTGACGATCCCCTTGATGACCCCGCCCATGAAGATGGCGAACGTCGTCTCGAGGGGCAGATACATGCCGACGGCGACGAGCATGGGCGAGCTGACCTTGACCAGAATAAGGGCGAAGCCCATCAGCATGCCGACGATGACCAGGGGCCAGGCCATCTCGCCGCCGACGATGCCCTTGGCCAGGGCCGCCATGAGGCCGGCCTGGGGCGCGGGCAGGTCCTTGCCCCCCAGCTTGAAGGCCCCGATGAGGACCATCAGCGGGAAGTAGAGGACCATCGAGGCGATGAGGACGCCGAAGATGTTGCCTATCTGCATTTTCCAGGGAGTGCCGCCGAGCAGGTGCCCGACCTTGAGGTCCTGGAGCATCTCGCCGGCCACGGCCGAGGAGACGCAAACGACCGCGGCGACACCGAGGACGGCCGCGACCCCGCTCGGTCCGGTGGCCCCGATGACCACCATGAGCAGGGCGGCGATGATGAGCGTCGAAAGGGTCAGCCCGGATATGGGATTGTTCGAGGATCCGATGGTCCCGACCAGGTTGCCGGAGACCGCGGCGAAGAAGAAGCCGGCCACGGCCATGACGCCCGCGGCGAGGAGCGCCGGCGGGAAGGTCCCGGTGAACATCCGGTAGACGAAGACCATCATGACGAATACCGCCAGGAGGCCGCCCAGGACGACCTTGATATTGAGGTCCTTCTCGAGCCGGGAGCTGACCTCGGCCTGACCGGCGGCCTTCTTGACGTCGCCCAGGGACCGCTTGATCCCGGCGGCGAGGTTCTTCCGCATCTTATAGAGGGTGTAGCCGGCGCCGACGAGCATGCCGCCGACGGCGATCGGCCGGATGATGAACTTCCAGACGTTGGTGACCATGTCCGGCCAGGCGACCGCGGCCATGTCCGCGCCCGGCCCGTAGAACCGCTCGATGAGCTGGGGGCCGAGGAAGTACATGAGCAGGGGGGCGAAGAGCCCCCAGGCGAGGACGCCGCCCGCGAAGTTGAGCGATGCGAGGCGCGGGCCGATGATGTAGCCGACGCCCAGGTAGGCGGGGTAGATGCCGGGGCCGGCGACGGCCACGGTCCCGCCGACATCGAGCTTCGGAGACGCGGGGTCGGCCCCCAGATCGGACGAAGCTCGCGCCCATCTTCCCGACCTTCAGGATGAACTCCTTGCTGGCCGCGAAGAGCTGGACCACGCCGAGCGCGTAGAGCAGGGATCCGAGCCCCATGGCCTGGAAGAGGTGCTTGGCGCCCGCGCTGCCCTTCTGCCCGGCCTTGTGGATCTCGGCCGCCGCGACGGATTCGGGGAAGGGGAGGTCGGGGTCGGTGACCATGACCCGGCGCAGGAAGGTGACGAACAGGATCCCGAGCAGGCCGCCCACGAACATCAGGAGCGTCGATTTGATGTAGGCGTCGAACGTGTTGAAGTTCGTCCAGGCGCCGACCATCAGGAAGGCCGGGATGGTGAAGATGGCCCCGGCCGCGACGGACTCGCCGATCGAGCCCACCGTCCGGGCGATGTTCTCCTCGAGGATGGAGCCCTTCATCAGGCGAAGGACGGCCATGCCGATGACGGCGGCCGGGTAGGTCGCCGCGATGGTCATGCCGGCTCTCAGGCCGAGGTAGGCGTTCGCCGCCCCCAGGATGACGGTCATGATGACGCCGAGAATGACCGCCCGCAGGGTGAACTCCCGCATCTCGGTCTTCTCGGGGACATAGGGTTGATGGCTCATCAAGCGCTCCTTGGCGATGGATTTTCCTAAGCCCCATGTATACGGGAATTCCGGGCGGAAAGTCAAGTCCGGAAGCGTGGCCGCGGGGCCTCGGGCGGGCCCCCGGCCCCCGCTTTCGACGAAGCCTGTTGCTCGAATCGATAAATTGTGCTAAATATGGCCTTTGTGAAAAGAAGGACATGCCGATGAGCATTACGAGCTGGATGAAAAGAAGGTTTTTCTGCGACCTGGCCATCGACCTCGGGACGGCCAATACCCTGGTCTTCCTGAAGGGCAAGGGGATCATCGTCCAGGAGCCGTCCATCGTCGTCATCAACAAGGCGACAGGCAAGGTGGAGGCCGTGGGCGCCCGGGCCAAGGAGATGCTGGGAAAGACCCCCAACACCGTCATCGCCATCAAGCCGATGCGCGACGGCGTCATCGCCGATTTCGAGATCGCCGAGAAGATGCTCGATTTCTTCATCCGGCGGGCGATGAACAACCGGGGCTTCCTCCTCCGACCGAGGATCGTCATCGGCATCCCGACCGGGATCACCCAGGTCGAGCGCCGGGCGGTCAAGGACGTCGCCATGAGGGCCAAGGCCTCCGAGGTCTACCTCATCGAACAGCCCATGTCGGCCGCGATCGGAGCCGGGCTGCCCATCTCGGAGCCCACGGGGAACATGGTCGTGGACATCGGCGGCGGCACGACGGACATCGCCGTCATCTCCCTCGACGGCATCGTCTTCAACCACTCCATCCGCACGGCCGGCAACGAGATGGACGAATCGATCATCCATTACCTGAAGAAGAAGTACAATCTCCTGATCGGCGAGCGGACGGCCGAGCTGGTGAAGATCCAGATCGGGTCGGCCTACCCGCTCGACGAGCCCCTGACGATGGAGATCAAGGGGCGCGACCTGCGCGAGGGCATCCCGAAGACCATCGTCGTGGACGACCAGGAGATCCGCGAGTCGATCGAGGAGGTCGTCGCGGCCATCATCAACGCCATCCGGATCGCGCTCGAGCGGACGCCGCCCGAGCTCTCGGCCGATATCATCGACCGGGGCATCATCCTGACGGGCGGGGGCGCCCTGCTCAAGAACCTGGACAAGCGCATCCGGGAGGAGACCCAGCTCCCCGTCTTCATCACGGACGACCCGCTGACCAGTGTCGTCCTCGGGGCGGGCAAGATGCTGGACGATCTCGAACTCCTGAAGAAGATCTCTCTCATTTAGACCGGGATCCGAAGAGGTCCATGCCGCCGTTCTGGAAGGACAGGAAGAACGTCATCGTCCTCGGCGCCCTGGTCTTTGCCCACCTCGTCCTCATCTCCGTCCAGGTCCCGCTGGGGGCGGAACGGACGCTCTTCGACCGGACGGTCTTCGGCGTCTTCGCCCCTCTCCAGCGGGCGGCGGCGGGCGTCGCGGCGGCCGTCTCGGGCTCCTGGAACGGGTATTTCCATCTCCGCGGGGTCCGGTCCGAGAACCAGGACCTCCTCAAGGAGCTCTTCTTCGCCCGGCAGGAGAACCTCTTTCTCCGGGAGCGCCTCCGCTTCCTCCAAGGCGAGGCGAAGATCCGGGAGAACATGGCCGTTCTCCAAAAGACCTTCGTGGCGGCCCGGGTCGTCGGCATGGACGCGAGCGACCCCTTCAAGTCCCTGGTCATCAACCGGGGCGCGGCGGACGGGGTCCGGGCGAACATGGCCGTCTGCGACCGGAACGGCAATCTCGTCGGGAGGGTCGTGGAGCCCGTCGTCTTCCGCGAGGCGAAGGTCCAGCTCATCACGGACGCCGAGGCCGGCGTGAGCGTCGTCTCCGGGACGGACCGGATCGTCGGGGTCCTGGGCGGCGACGCCGGCGGCGGATGCCGGCTCCGCTACGTGATGAGCACGACCCCGGGCGGACAGGAGGGAGAGGATCTCTTCACGACCGGATTCGACAAGCTCTTCCCCCCGGGGATCAGGGTCGGCCGGATCACGGCCATCCTCACGGACGCCTCTCTGTTCAAGACGATCAGGGTCGCCCCGTTTTTCCGCTTCAACGACCTCGACCAGGTCGCGGTGATCACCGAGCGGTTCGAGGAGCTTTTCTGAGATGCGCGGGATGCCTGAGGGACATCCTGGAAGCCGCGGCCGCCGTCCTGGCGGCGTTCGTCCTCTACAGCCTCGCGGGCCGGGCCCATCCCTCCTTCGTGCTCGTCTTCAACGCCTTCTCCCTCGTCGTCATCCTGTTCTCCGTCTGGAAGGGCGAGGTCTTCGGGGCCGTGCTCGGAACGGCCTGCGGGCTCCTCCAGGATTCCTTCTCGCTCGGCGTTTTCGGCGTCGCCGGGCTGTCCAAAACGCTCATGGGCTTCGCGGCGGGATTCGTCTCGAGGAAACTGCAGATCGGCCCTTCGTTCCGCAACTTCGTCTTCATCTTCGTCTGTTCGGCCGGCGAGCTGGCGGTCTGGACCTTCCTGTACGCCCTCGTCTTCTCCCGGAAGATGGCGTCCGGGAACGCGCTGATCCTCTTCCAGCCCCTGGTGACGGCCGCGCTCGGGAGCGCGCTTCTGGCGCTCGCCCGGAGGCTCAAGTCGCCCAAGGCGTAGGGTTCGATGTTCAAGAAGGACAGGATCTACGAGGACCTTTCGCTCATCCTCCGGCGGGTCCGGATCGCGTTCATCGTCGTGGCCGGCCTGTTCGCACTGCTCCTCGCCTACTACTGGAAGGTCCAGGTCCTCGAACACCCGAAGTACTGGCGGATGTCCGAGGCCAACCGGCTCAGGGAGAGGACGCTCCCGGCCCCCCGCGGAGTCATCACGGACCGGACCGGCCAGATCATCCTCGCCGACAACACGGCCGGCTTCAGGGTCTCGATCATCCGGGAGAACATCAGCGATCTCGGAAAGACCTGCCGGGAGGTCGCCCGCCTGCTGGAGATCGCCGAAGCCGACCTCAGGGCCCGGATCGACAAGTACCGGGACACGCCCGCCTTCGAGCCCGTCGTCGTCAAGGACCAGCTGACCACCGAAGAGGTCGCCCGGATCGAGGCCCGGCAAGTCGGACTTCCCCGAACTTGAAGTGGGGATCGAGCCCAGGCGGGCGTATCCGTTCGGGTCGTCGACGGCCCACGTCCTGGGATATCTCCAGGAGATCTCCCCCGAGGAGCTCCGGTCCGAGGCGGGCCGAGGCCGGCGGATAGGGGATATGGTGGGGAAAACGGGCATCGAACGGCAGTACGAGGAGGTCCTGAGCGGGGAGGACGGCCGCCTGCTCGAGGTCGTCGACAGCTTCGGCAGGAGCCGCGGGGAAATGACCCGGGAAGAGCCGAGGCGGGGCCGGAGCGTGCGGCTGACCCTGGATTACGACCTCCAGCGGATGGCCGAGGAGGTCCTCGAAGGCAAGGAAGGCGGCATCGTCGTCCTGGACCCGAAGAACGGGGACATCCTTGCCCTGGCCAGCTATCCGAATTTCGATCCGGTCCGATTCATCAACCGATTCACCCCCGAGGAGTGGATGAGCCTGGTCGGCGACCCGAGCTTCCCTCTCGAGAACAGGGCGATCCGCGGCCTGTACTCGCCGGGCTCCATCTTCAAGATCGTCATGGCCCTGGCCGGCCTCGACGCGGGCTACGTGAATGAGGAGACCTCCTATTTCTGCAACGGGGCCAAGGAGATCTACGGGGCGGTCCGCTCGTGCTGGTTCAAGCCCGGGCACGGCTCGATGAACCTGGTCAACGCCATCAAGAACTCGTGCAACATCTATTTCTATACGCTGGGGCAGAGGATGGGCATCGTGCCCATCGCCTCCTATGCGCGATTGCTGGGGTTCGGGCGGAAGACGGGCATCGACATCCCGGGCGAGAAGGAGGGCCTCGTTCCCGACCCGGATTGGAAGAAGAGAACGACCGGCGCCGTCTGGTACCGCGGCGAAACCATTTCGGTCGCTATCGGCCAGGGACCGCTTCTCGTCACCCCGCTCCAGATCGCGGAGATGACGGCCTGCGTCGCGAACAGGGGAGTTCCGGTGGTCCCCCGGCTCGCGGCGGCCGAGGGCGTCCCGGGGGTCACGGAAGACCGGGTCGCCGTGAAGAGGAGCGCCTTCGAATCGGTCATCAGGGGGATGTGGATGTCGGTCAACGCCGGGGGGACGGGCCACGGCGCGCGAGTCGAGGGGTTCGACGTCTGCGGGAAGACCGGATCCACCGAGTTGATCAGCAAGGAGACGGCCGAGAAACTGGCCCGGCGGGGACAGAAGGTCCCCAAGACCCACTCCTGGTTCTCGGGCTTTGCCCCGATGTCGGACCCGAAGGTCGTGGTCACGGTCCTCGTCGAGTTCGGCGGGGGAGGCGGGGCCGCCGCCGCGCCCCTGGCCGGCCGGCTGTTCGACCTTTACAGGAAGAAATATGATCGATAGGCGCGTCTTCCGGGACATCGACTGGGTCCTCATCGGGCTTGCGCTCCTCAACGCCGTCATCGGCGTCGTCTTCATCTACAGCTCTTCGCATTTTCTGCCGGGGAACTATCACGTGAGGCAGGCCGTTTTTATCCTGTTCAGCCTGGCCGTCCTTTTCGTCGTCCTCGCGGTCGATTATAAGGTCCTGATGACCTATTCGCCTTATTTGTACCTGGCATCGCTGGCCGTCCTCGTCGGCATGCTCTTCTTTGCCAGGCTTGTGGCCCACACCAAGAGCTGGATCACGCTCCCGTACTTCCAGATCCAGCCGTCGGAGGTTGCCAAACTCGCGGTCATCCTCCTCCTGGCCCGCCTGTTCTCGGAATACAAGAAGACCACGCTCGCGTCGCGCACGGCGTCGCTGGCCGTCCTCCTCGTCATCATTCCGGTCCTCCTCGTCGCCGCCCAGCCCGATCTCGGGACGGCCATGACCTTCCTCCCGATCCTTCTCGCGGCGTTCTTCCTGGCCGGCCTGAAGAAAAAGACCGTCGCCATCCTTCTCGTCGCCTCCGTCGCCGCGGGGATCGTCGGCTGGAACTTCGGGCTCCGGGACTATCAGAAGCGGCGGCTGACCACGATGTTCAATCCCGGCCAGGACCCCCAGGGCGCCGGTTACCATATTCTCCAGTCCAAGATCGCCATCGGCTCGGGCGGCCTGACCGGCAAGGGATTCGGCAAGGGATCGCAGAGCCAGCTCCGGTTCCTCCCGGCCCGCCATACCGATTTCATCTTTTCGGTGATCGGGGAGGAGGCCGGGTTCCTCGGCGTCTTTCTCGTCCTTCTCGCCTATTTTCTGATGCTGGCCCGCATGTTCGCTTCGGCGGCCTACGCCAGGGACAGGGCGGGGGTTTACATCGTTTTTATGGCCACGATCCTCATCGCGTTCCAATTCTTCATAAACGTCATGATGATCATCGGGCTTTTCCCGGTGACCGGAGTGCCGCTTCCCCTGCTGAGCTACGGCGGCTCATCGTTGTTGTCGAATTTCATCGCCATCGGCCTGGTCGTCAACGTCCGGATGCGACGGTTCGCGAATATTTAAAAAAAGCCCGACATGCGAGAATGGCGGGACGAGAGGGACGATCGAAGCTCTAAGATTAGGGGCGGGATAAGCGGGAATACCGGACCGCCGATCTCGAAGAGGAGGCGCGCATGAGCCATGGGACACAGGACGGTCGGGTCTACGGATACCGGTGGGTCGTGCTGGGCGTGTTCGTCTTTGTCGCCTCCATGACCCAGATCCTCTGGATCTCGTTCGCCCCCATCACCGGCGCCGCGGCGAAGCACTACGGGACGTCCGACATGAACATCGGCCTCCTGTCCATGGTCTTCATGGTCGTCTATATCCTGATCGTCCTGCCCTCGGCCTGGGTGATCGACACCTGGGGGTTCAAGGCCGCCGTCGGCATCGGATCCGTTCTTTCGGCCGTCTTTGCCCTGACCCGGGGGATCTTCGCCTCGGACTTCACCCTGGTCCTCGCCTCTCAGACCGGCATCGCCCTCGGCCAGCCGTTCGTCATAGGCGCCATCACCAAGGTGGCGGCGCGCTGGTTCCCGCCCGGGGAACGGGCCACGGCTTCCGGACTGGGGACCCTGGCCCTCTATCTCGGTCCGCTGGCCGCAATGCTGCTCAGCCCATACCTGTTCCTCCGCATCGGCATGCAGCGCATGCTTCTCCTCTACGGCGCGGGGATGGCCGTGGCCGCGGTCCTGTTCCTGGCCTTGGCCAGGGAGAAGCCGCCCACCCCGGCCGGGCCGGACGAGCGCACGCTGATGTTCGACGGCCTCAAGTCCATGCTGCGCCGGCGCGACTTCCTCATTCTCCTCGCCATGTTCTTCGTGGGACTGGGCATGTTCAACGGGGTCGCGACGTGGATCGAGGACATCGTCCGGCCCCGCGGATTCACGATCTCGCAGGCCGGACTTCTCGGCGGCCTGATGCTCGTCGGCGGCATCATCGGAGCCGTCGTCATCCCCATTTTCTCCGACAGATCGAGGCGCCGGAAGCCGTTCCTTCTCGCCGCCCTGATCGGGCTCATTCCGGGCCTGCTGGGCATGGGTTTCGCTCCCGGCCTCGGATGGCTCCTGCTCTCGGGCTTCAGTTTCGGCTTCTTCCTGCTGAGCGCCGGGCCCATCGGGTTCCAGTACGCGGCGGAGATCACCCACCCCGCACCGGAGGGGACCTCGAACAGCCTGCTGTTGGTCATGGGCCAGATCTCGGGGATCATCTTCATCTTCGCCATGAACGCCGGCCGATCCGCGGCGAACGGGGCGATGACGGCTTCGATCGTCGGCCTCGCCGTCCTCGCGGCGGGGGCGGCCGTCCTCGCGGCCTTCCTCCCCGAATCGCCCATTTATGGACCCGGCCGGCGCTGAGCCCGGTCCGCTGGCCCTTCGCGGTTCTTGATTATGGAGCCTTGAATAGCGCTCTTGTCCCGCCATGCCCGCATGGCTCGCATGTCCAGCCCTTTTCTTGTATCATAGGCCGCATGACCGGACAGCACGGAACGATCGACCCCCGCCTGGAGCGCGTCCTCCGGACCGTCGAAAAGCCCGGGAGGTACGTCGGCGGGGAATGGAATCAGATACGCAAGGACCCCCGCAAGGTCAAGGTCCGGGTCGCGCTCGTCTTCCCGGACGCCTACGAGATCGGAATGTCCTACCTGGGCCAGAAGATCCTCTATCACGTCCTGAACGCCCGCCCGGACGTCCTGGCGGAAAGGGTCTTCGCCCCCTGGCCCGATTTCGAACAGGGCCTCCGGGGCGCCGGGATCCCCCTGTATTCCCTGGAGAACCGGATCCCGCTCCGGGACTTCGACATCATCGGTTTCTCCCTGCTCTACGAGCTCAACTACTCCAACGTCCTGACGGTCCTCGACCTCGGCGGCATCCCCGCGCGCGCCGCCGACCGGGAGGGGAGCGCGCCCTTCGTCATCGCCGGCGGACCCGCCGTCTTCAATCCTGAGCCGATAGCCGAGGCCTTCGACCTCATGCTGGCCGGTGACGGGGAGGAGGCCTTCCTCGAGATCGTGGACAAGGTCGTCGCCATGAAGGAGGCGGGCGCGCCGAGAAGCACGTTGCTCCGGGAGCTCGCCGGGCTCCGCGGCGCATACGTCCCGTCCCTTTACGATGCCGCTTCGGTGAAGGGGTCCCCTCTGCTCGTTCCGGAGCCCCGGGGCGATGCTCCCGCCAGGGTCCAAAAGCGCATCCTCGAAACGTTCCGCGATTCGGAGTTCCCCGACGCCATCGTCGTCCCGAGCCTGAGGGCGGTGTTCGACCGCGTGGCCGTCGAAGCGGCGCGCGGCTGTCCCCAGAACTGCCGCTTCTGCCAGGCGACGAGCCTGTATTTTCCCTACCGGGTCAAAGACCCCGACCGCCTCGTCCGGACCATGGGATCGAGCCTCGGGAAGACCGGATACGAGGACGCTTCCCTGACGGCCCTATCCATCTCGGACTATCCCGGCCTCGAGGGGACGGTCCGGGTCCTGATGGGCGGGTTCGAGAAGCGGAAGATCTCCCTTTCCCTGTCGTCCCTGAGGCCCCGAGGCCTCTCGCCGGAGATCGTCGAGAACATCGTCAAGGTCCGCAAGACCGGGTTCACCCTGGTCCCCGAAGCCGGGACCGAGCGCCTGAGGCGGGTGATCAACAAGAAGCTGGACGACCGGGAGATCCACGACGCCCTGGCCTACGCTTTCGCCAAGGGTTGGAAGCTCGTCAAGCTCTATTTCATGGTCGGGCTTCCGACCGAGACCGACGAAGACCTGGCCGGGATCGTGGCGCTCGTCCGGGATATCATCGGGACGGGGCAGAAGATCCTCGGGGCGCCCCCGCGCATCAACCTCAGCGTGTCCTCGTTCATCCCGAAACCCCACACGGCGTTCCAGTGGGCGGCGATGGACGACGGGGATACTCTCGCCGCCAAACAGGAGTACCTCCGCACGGAGCTGAGGAGATCGAGGTCCGTGGAGTTCAAGAGACACCCGGTCGACGTCTCCCTCCTCGAAGCGGCCTTCTCCAGGGGCGATCGCAGGCTCAACGCCGTCCTGCGGGCGGCCTGGGCGGCCGGGGCGCGTTTCGACAGCTGGGGCGACCGGTTCCAGCCGGACCTCTGGGCCGAGGCCTTCTCGCGCGAGGGCGTCGATCCCGGGATCTATAGGGGAGCTCTCGACACGGGAGCCCGGCTTCCCTGGGACCACATGGAGACCGGCATCCGAAAAGCGCATCTCGTCCGGGAATATGAGCGGGCGCTCGCGGGCGTCCCCTCGCCGTCCTGCGGGGAAACGGCCTGTGGCCCGTGCGCGGCCTGCGATGTCCCCCGGCTCAAGCTGCCTTCCGAACCGTCAGGCGCGGGCCCGAGCATCACGCTCCGGGAGCCTCCCGTCCGGGACGCTCCGAGCCCCGGCGTGGAGCGCTATCGTGTCCTGTATTCCAAGCGGGGAAACGCCCGCTTCCTTTCCCACATCGACCTCATCCACGTCCTGGAGCGGGCGTTCCGCAGGGCCGGGATCGAGGTCGCCAAATCCCAGGGGTTCCACCCCAAGATGCTGATGACCTACGGACCCGCCTTGGCCTTGGGCATGGAAGGCCTGGCCGAGCCGCTGGAGTTCCGGGCGCCGTTCCTGTACGAGCCGGCGGCGCTCGCGAAGCGCATGAACCGGGCCCTCCCTCCCGGCCTCCGCGTCACGGCGGCCGAGAAGCTCGGCCCCGAGGCTCCGGCGCTGAGCCGGATCCTGAAAGGGGCCGTTTACGCGCTCGACCTCCGGGACCCGGAGATAGGGGAGGCCCTGGCGAAGGACGGGAAGCGGCCGACGCTCCCAGCCCTGCGGGCCATCGTCGCGGCGGCCGGGACCCGCACGCCCGCGGGCGTCGGCATCTCCGCGGATTGGAAGAAGAAGCGGCTTTATATCACGATACCGTTCGTCGAGGGGAAGAATTCCCGGCCCCAGGATGTCGCCGGCGACATGTTCGGCGTCAAGGGGGCGGTCTACGCTCTGACGCGGGAGAGGTTCCTCTCCTGATCTCCACCGACTTGAAGGAGGACCGATGATCGATTTCAGCCTGACCGAGGAACAGCAGGCCCTGAAGGAAATGGCCCACGAGTTCGCCGAGAAGGAAATGCGGCCCGCGGCCGCCCGTTATGACCGGGGAGAGGAGTTTCCCGCGGAGATCATGAAGAAAGCCTTCGACGCGGGCTTCCTGACGAGCACCGTCCCGGCCGAATACGGCGGCGGCGGCCTCGGCGACCTGGATACCGTGATCCTCAGCGAGGAGCTGGCCTGGGGGTGCGCGGGAATGTACACATCGATGATGGCGAACTCGCTCGCCCTGACCCCCATCATCCTCTCCGGGACCGAGGAGCAGAAAAAGCGCTTCCTTGTCCCTGTGACCCGGACGATGACCTTCGCCTCCTACTGCCTGACCGAGCGGGAGGCGGGTTCGGACACGACGGCCATCCGGACGACGGCCCGGAAGAGCGGCTCGGACTATGTCATCAACGGCTCGAAGTGCTTCATCACGAACGCCGGCGTCGCGGGCCTGTTCCTGGTCTTCGCCAACGCCGCTCCGGAGAAGGGCCCGCGGGGGATCAGCGCGTTCGTCGTCCCCCGGGACACGCCGGGGATCTCCATCGGCAAAGTGGAGGACAAGATGGGCCATCGGGCGTCGAACACGGCGGAGATCTTCTTCGAGGACGTCCGGGTCCCGGCCGTGAACATGCTGGGCCGGGAAGGGCACGGCTTTCTCGCGGCCATGAGAACGTTCGACCGGACGCGGCCCGCGGTCGGGGCGGCGGGGGTCGGCGTGGCCAGGGCGGCCCTGGAATACGCCGTTGCCTACGCCAAGACGCGGGTCCAGTTCGGGAAGCCCATCGCGGCCTTCCAGCACACGGCGTTCACGATCGCCCAGATGGCCACCGAGGTCGAAGCGGCGCGCCTCCTCGTCCGTCACGCCGCCTGGCTTATCGAGAACGGGAAACCGTCGGGCAAGGAATCGGCCATGGCCAAGTGCTTCGCCTCGGACGTCGCGATGAAGGTCTCGCTCGAAGCGCTCCAGATCTACGGGGGTTACGGCTACATGAAGGATTATCCGATCGAGAAGCTCGTCCGCGACGCCAAGCTCCTTCAGATCTACGAGGGGACCAACGAGATCCAGCGTCTCGTCATCTCGCGCGAGGTCATCGGGCCCTTGGATCGAAGTACAGGCTTCGTCAGGGCGTGCATTGCCGCCTTTCATTTTCGAAGCGAGTCCCGGAATGTGAGGCCGTGATTACTGTCTTGCTGATGATGCGGTCCGACGAAGAGTCGTTATCCTCGACGGTTCTTGAGCGGGGAGTCTCGACGATGCGGCCCTTTTCTCGACGCCATCTCGACCGAAGACGATGAACGTCGGGACCTTGACGATGTCCCTGCCCTGGAGGTAGGGCGGGCGCTTCGCCTTGTCCTCGGGAACGGCGGTATATGTCGCCCGGACGAGAGGATTGTCGACCAATTCGAGGACCTTCAGGAACTCGCTGATGTGGGCTTTGCTGTCGTCACACCAGGTGCCCAGGACGACCTCGACGAGGACCTCGCGGGAGACGGCCTTCAGCCGTTCGACGGCTTCGGGAGAGGGGGCGTAGGCCGCCGCGACGGCCTGCCAATCCGGGAACTTCCGGAAGAGCTCCTCAGGCGTCAAGGGTCCCGCGCTCTCCTGCTGTCCGTTCAGGGCGCCGAGCAGGATAAGACATGCGAACGGGACCGGAAAGATCTTCATGCGTCTCCGATTCGCGGGATCGGAGGATCGAGGGCTATTCCTCGATGTATTCGGGGATGAGGCCCAGGACGTCGATCCCGGCGCCCTTGGCGATGTCCATGACCTCCATCACCTTGCTGAACGGGAGCTTGGCTTCGGCCCGGACGAAGATGGTCTTGTCCTGGCGGGTCGAGTAGATGCGCCGAAGCTCTTCGAGGAGCATCCTCAGCTCGATGGGGTCCTTGTTGATCAGGATGGTGTCGTTCTTCTGAACGGTCAGGACAACGAGGCCCGAAGGCTGTCCGCCGGAGGCATCCGCCTGGGTTTCGGGGAGCTTGACGTCGATACCTTTCTGGACGAGGGGGGTGATGACCATGAAGATGATCAGCAGGACCAGCAGGACATCGCACAACGGGACGACATTGGGTTCGGCTTTAGACATTCGTGCCTCCTTATATCTACTCCGGAGGTCCGGAGACAGACATTTTATGCCATGGAGGCCGTTTTTGTCAATGGCTTTTTCCCGGGGGCATTTTTGACTTCGTTCCGGCCGTTATGCTATAAGAGCCCCTCGGTTCCGAGGAGGCCTCGATGAACGTATTGCTCCTGCTCGCGATATCGGCCGCCGGCTTCGCCCTCGCCGGGCGCTTTTACTCGACGAGGATCGCCCGGAGGCTCGGCGAGGATCCCGCGCATCCGACCCCGGCGGTCACGCGCAACGACGGCCGCGACTATGTCCCCACGAAGACCTATGTCGTCTTCGCCCATCATTTCTCCGCCATCGCCGGCGCGGGCCCCATCCTCGGCCCGACCATGGCCCTCCTCTACGGGTTCGTCCCGGCCTGGCTCTGGGTCGTCCTGGGGGGCATCTTCATCGGCGCGGTCCACGACTACACGACCCTGTTCATCAGCATGCGCGAGGGCGGGAAGTCCATGGCCGAGGTGGCCCGGAAGACCCTGGGCGCCCGCGGCTTCAACCTCTTCATCGCCTTCACCATCATCATGATCGTCCTCGTGACGTCGTCGTTCCTGAGCGCCACGTCGATCTCCCTGACCTCCCTCTGGCCCCTGGCCAAGATCGGGGTCCGGGAAGGGGAGACCTTTCTCAAGACCGTCGTCCGGGACGGGGTGGTCATGGGCCGCATCGGGGGCATCGCGTCGATGTCCGTCATCGTCATAACCCTGTGCTCGCCCTTCCTCGGCTGGCTCATCGCCAAGAAGGGCCTCAAGACGCTCCCGTCCTACCTCGTGGCCACGGCCATCTGCGCGGTCTCGATCCTTCTCGGCATCGCCTATCCCGTCGCCCTGACGCCGACGCTCTGGATGGTCATCATCTCCGTCTATGTGCTCTTAGCGGCCGGGGCCCCCGTCTGGTTCATCCTCCAGCCGCGGGATTTCATCAACGTTCAGATCCTGTACGGCGGGATCGTCCTCATGGTCCTTTCGCTGTTCGGCACGGGCTTCGGCGGCCTCCGGGTCACCGCGCCCGCCATCAACCTTCAGGAAGGCGTCCAGCATCTGGGCCTGATCTGGCCGATGATGTTCTGCATCGTCGCCTGCGGCGCCATCTCGGGATTCCATTGCCTTGTGGCCGGCGGGACGACCGGCAAACAGCTCGCCCGCGAGACGGACGCCCGGCGGGTCGGCTACAACGCGATGCTTCTCGAATCCCTTCTGGCCGTCTGCGTCCTGCTGGCCATCGGCGGCGCCATGAGCTTCGCCGATTACAAGGCCATCGTCTGGCCCGTCGATCCGGCGGTGCGGTCCAATCCCATCCTCGGATTCTCGCTCGCGGCCGGACAGCTCTTTCACAAAGGGCTCGGCATCCCGGTCGCCCTGGGGACGGTCTTCGGGATCCTCCTGGTCGAAGGGTTCGTCATCACGACGCTCGACGCGGCCGTCCGCCTCAACCGCTACCTCCTCGAGGAGCTCTGGGCGATCCTCTTCCGGAAGGTCCCCCGGCTCTTCCGGCACTACTGGTTCAATTCCGGGATCTCCGTCCTGTTGATGTGGGTCCTGGCCTATTCCAACGCCTTCAGCGCCCTTTGGCCCATCTTCGGCACCGCCAACCAGCTATTGGCCGCCTTGAGCCTCCTGGCCGTCTCGGCCTGGCTGCTCCTCAGGAAGAAGAAGGCGACCTTCACGCTCGTGCCCGCGGTCTTCATGTTCCTGACGACGCTGGCCTCTCTCGGCATCCTGATGGCGGGATACGTGCGGCAGGGGAACTTCGTCCTGATCGCGGCGGACCTGCTGTTGTTCCTGTTGTCCATGGGCGTCCTGGCTCTTTTCGCCAAGACGTTCCTCGGCGGAAAGCGGGAAACGCGAGACGCGCAAGTCTAGGGAGACGCGATGAAGACCAAGCCGTCGATACGGAAGGTGTCTTAACGAGCCGCTTGTCTTGCGTGTCCCGCTCGTCTCGCTCTTCAGATGATCAGCTTTTCGACGGTCTCGTCCCATCTCATCCGGGACCCGAACGCGAAGGCGGCCCCGCCCAATCGCTCGGCGAGCGCCCTGTCCGCGGCGAGTTCGTCGATCCTGAGGGCGATCTCGCGGGGATCGGGGGCCACGACGAAGCCCGTCTCGCGGTCCCGGACGAGCTCGGTCGGGCCGCCGCTGTCGTGCGCCGTGATGACGGCCTTGCCGGACGCGAAGGCTTCGGGCGTGACAAGACCATAGTCCTCCCGGAGGGGGCAAAAGAACACGGCGAGACTGCCGGCGTAGCCGGATAGGACCTCCTCCTCGCCGACCGCGCCCAGCAGGGTGATCCGCTCTTCGAGTCCCCGCGCCTTGATCAGGGCCCGAAGGGGCTCGAGCTCCGGGCCCTTCCCCGGCGATCCGCGCCTTGATGCCGCGGTCCCGGACATGAACGAAGGCTTCGACAAGGAGGTCCAGCCTCTTCAGCCTGTTGAGACGGGATACGGAAAAGATGTAATCGCCCGGGCGCTCCCGGCGATACGCCCGTTGCGGGGCGGGGGGGTGGAGGATCTCGGAGGGGATGTTCCCCCAGGTCCTGAGGCGGTCCCGGATCGTGGCCGATTGGGCGAAGACCTTGGTCACGTTGTGCTTGAGGAGGTGGGTGTCCACGGCCCGGATGAGGCCTCTGCGGACCGTCTCCTTGATCCGTCCCTTGATCCCGAGAGGGGCGCGAAGGTCGCCCCATAGGTCGTAATATTCGCGCATCCGATGGTTGAGCCAGCAGACGTGCCGGGGGTGCTTGACGGCATAGCTGGGGAAACGGAAGGAGATGACCCCGTCTATCGGCCGGCCCAGGCCGTCCATGCCGACATCGGTGAAGCGGTTGGCGAGATAGGCCCGGAACTGGCGTCCGAACCGGTTCTGCGGGGTCAGGACGAGATCGGCCTCGTGGCCGCATTCCCTGAGGGCGCGGACGGTCGCCCTGGCGATGATCATGTGCCCGCCCTCGACGAACGGAACGTCGGAGGTGACGACCAGGAGCCGTTTGGCCATGGAACGACCTCCCGCAGGCTATTTCAGCGTGTCCAGGGCTTTTTTGTTGTTGCTCGTGTTGAAGACGAGGAGCGTCCGGCCCTCTCCGACCGAGCTCCCGTAGGAGTACCGGATGTCGATGACGGCATTCCCAAGAAGGGCGCCGACCTCGGCCCCGGCCCCGATCCGGTCGCTGAATTCGAGCGTTACGACCTTGTTCGCCTTGACCTTGTAGCCGAGCGTCCGCAGGGCCTTTTCGGCCTTCTTGTTATCGGCCGTGACAAGGAGAAAATGCCCTTCTCCGCCCTCGGACGAGACGCAAAAGGCCCTCAGGTTCATCCCCGCGTTGGCGAGGGTTCCCAGGACGCGGCCGAAGATGCCGGGCTCGTTCGGCGTGGTCACGTGGAGTTCGGTGTCTTCCTTGACGATGTTCACGGGTTTCTCTCCTTGATCCGAAAGGCGATTATAACAGATTTGGACGATAAAACACAAAAGCCGCGCGGCTTGCCGATCGGCGGCGGACGGATATAATGGGGGAGGAAGGAGATGCCGACAGATGCCGCGGATCGCCATCATCGATAACGCCATCGACCCGGAGGTCTATCGCCCCGTCCTGCATTGGAGCCGCTGGCTGCCGGGAGACTGGGCTTCGTTCGAGGCCCGCAGCGGCCGCCTGCCGTCCCTGGGCGACGGGTTCAGCCATCTCATCCTGACGGGGTCGGAGGCCTCCATCCTGGAAAGGCCGCCCTGGGCGGAGGCGGAGGTCACCCTGGTCCGCGACGCGCTGGCCCGGGGTCTTTCGATCCTGGGGAGTTGCTACGGCCATCAACTGCTCGCCCTGGCCATCGGGGGCGCCGGCTGTGTGCGGAGATGCCGGGAGCCCGAGATCGGCTGGCTCCCCATCGAGATCCGGGAGAACGATCCTCTCCTCGGACCGGCCCGGACGGCGCACGCGTTCACCCTTCATTTCGACGAGGTCGTCGACCCGGACGGCCTATTCACCGTGCTGGCCGGGACGCCGGTCTGCCCCATTCACGCTTTCCGCTACGGCGCGAGGCCCGTATGGGGCGTGCAGGCCCACCCCGAGATCGATCCGAAGGACGGACGGGAGCTTCTCGAAGCCGAGCTCGAGCGCGGCTACGCGGGCGGTCCGTCGATCGAGCGGGCCCTGCGCACCGACCCCCGCGACGACGGACTCATCCGATCGGTCGTCGCGGCGTTCCTCCGACCATGAGCGCCGAACCTTTACCCCTTGACAAACCAGGCCGAAAGGACTTATTTATATCATATCAGCCCGGGGAACGGGTTCATAAAAAATGAGGAGGAACGGATGAAAAACAAAAGAATTGTCCCGATTCTTGTCGTCTTCGCGCTTATCGCCTTTGCGGTCAGCTCGTATGCCGAGGTCACCAAGCTCAAGACCATCGGCCGCTACACGTTCGCCCGGGTCAAGGGAAAGATCCCCACCCAGGAGGTCATGAAACAGGTATGCGACCGGTACGCCGCTGACATCAAGCTCGGTTTCGACATGGCGGGTTACGGGGACCTCTATCTGCCGTTCCTCGACGAGATGAAGGCCGGACCGTGGAAGGAGACGACCCTCGCCGTCGGCGACCACGTGATGTGGATGCTCTTCCGGAACCAGGGCAAGGTCAAGGTGACCAAGGAGATCGAGTGGGCGGGCAAGGCCCCCCTCGAGGTCTTCGCCTTCGACGTCACCAGGGATTACAAGATCTATCATTTCATCATCCCCAAGCCCTGCGGCAATATCGCCCTGAGGAACATCGAGGACGCGCCGCCGCCGCTCGCCGTCTGCAGCCTGGTCATCACGCCCGAGAAGGCCAATCTCAACGATCCCATCACCATCGATATGAGCGGGACCCAGAACGCCAAGAGCATGGTCGTCGAGGTGTTCGACGCCCAGGGGAACAAGATCGCGACCCAGAACCTGACGCCGGATTCCCCGAAGTGGCAGACCAAGTTCGACAAGCCCGGTGAATATGTCTTCAAGGCGAGCGCCCTGAATCTCCGGGATATCCTATCGGACAATCCCTGCCAGGCCAAGACCTACATCAATTTCCCGCCCGTCTGCAAGCTCTGGACGTCCTGCCTGCCCTGTGAGGACTATGTGGGCCGGCCGATAACGTTCGACGCTTCCGGCTCCACGGACCCGGACGGACAGATCGTCAAGGCCGTCTTCGAGATCACGGACGCCACGGGCGCCGTCATCGATACCTTCACCAAGACCGAAGCGCCTCTGCTGTGGGAGAAGATCTTCCAGAAGGCCGGCGTCTACGCCATCAGCACCACCGTCTTTGACAACGCCGGCGCGGTCTCGCCCGCCTCCGACGCCTGCCGCCTCTCCTTCGAGGTGACGCAGAAGAGGCTCTTCTGGATGTTCGAGGCCGGCCCCCTGCTCGCCCGCGGCACCTACACGGCCTACGGCTTCCTCAGGGGCGGCATGTTCTACTGGCTCACGCCCGGCCGGCTGAGCCTGGTGGCCTCCGCCGGAGGCGCCTTCCCGACGCAGGGTGATCCCTGGAAGTTCATGTTCATTGCGAACCTCCTGGCCAACGTCCACGCCGGCCCCGCCTTCTTCGGCGCCGGGCTCGGCTACAGCTCCAAGGAACAGATCACCCGGAAATCCGGCATGGATTGGGTGACGAACATCGGCGTCGACGTCTTCAACAAGTGGACGAGCCAGGGCTCGATCTTCTTCGAGTTCCGGGGCCCGCTCGGCGGCAGCGACCGTTCGTTCGACAAGCATCACAAATTCGCCCTGGGCTTCCGGTATATGTTCTAAGCCCAAGATACGTCTGAACTACGGGCCGGAGGCTCGCGCCTCCGGCCCTTTTTTTTGATCGGAGGGACGCGGCGGACCGCGCCGGAAGAAGGACGGAGGGATGCCCCTGAGACCCGAGCCGGCGATCCGGTCGGAGCTAGGCCAGGAGGCGGGCCAGCAGGTCCTGGGGAAGGGAGACGACGGAGCCGCTCGCGTCGACGACGACGTGGACCGTCCGGCCGGAGGCGGCCTCGTGCCGGCCGCCGTCGCCGCGGATCTCATAGGCGAAGACGAACTTCCTCGGCGAGGCCGTTTCGAGGACCGTCCGGACGATGAAGACCTCGTCGTAACGGAGAGGCTTGCGATAGCGGCACGAGGATCGGCGACGACGAGATAGAAGCCCCGGGCCTCGATCTCGGCGTAGGGGAGCCCCTTCCGCCGGCAGAACTCGGTCCGGGCGATCTCGAACCACTCGAAATGGTTCTTGTTGTGGGCGATCCCCATCCTGTCGACCTCGGAATACCGGACGCGTCCCTCGACGTCGACGGCGGCGGAAGGGAAGGGCGGGAACGAAGGGCTATTCGGAGAGCTTGCCGAGCTTGGCGAGTTCGTCATTGTAGTACTTGCGGTAGAGGATCTCCCACTCCCGGCTGCCCTCTTCGATGGCCTTCTTCTGGGAGTGGATCTTGTCGACGGCCTTCTTGTCGAGGGCCTCGTAGAGCTTCATCTCCTCCTCGATGGACTTGATGATGATGAGGCGGATCTCGTTCGGGTCGTCGAGGAACTCGACCTGTTCGTTGCCGTAAGGGCGGTGAGGATCTGCCGGGCCAGGATAGGTGATCTTCTCCCGCGACAGCTTGTTGCTCACAGGACGATGTTCCTTTCCCTGGCCAGCTTCGTCTTGATCATCCGGAACATCGTCTGGTACTCGATGTTCTCCCGGCGGATCTTTTCCATGTGCTTGCCCAGGATCTCCCTGACCTCCTGGTCCAGCTTGTCCTCCTTCATGAACTCGTCCATGATCAGGTTGGTCATCTCTTCGAGGAGCCGGTTGCGGTCCTCGACGATGATCTTGCCCTCCTTGGACAGATTACGGAGGATGAGGAAGGCCAGGTGTTCGATCTGGTTCTTGTTAAGCCTCATGTCCTAGATAAGATACATTAGCCCGCCCCAAAATTCAAGGACGGACCGTCAATTAGTTTGACCGGGGGCCTGGCGGCACGGGATCACCGCGGGGGGGCTCACTCCGAAAGGACGAGGAATGGCGAGAGGCCTTCGCCCTCCCGGGAGGGGCGGGCCAACGCCAGAAGCCTTCCGTCGTCCCCGAAAAGCCGGACGACAGGGCCCTCAGCCGGGGACGCGGGTGTCTCCCGGGACGGGGGCACCGTCCTGTCCGGGGGCGGAGGACGTGCTCGGGCAGGATCCTATTGCCGTGCCGGACGCGCGCGATCCCTTCCGGCCGGAGGGTCCGCGACGGAAACTCGGGGAGCAGGCCCTCCATCGGGACGAGGAACCGGTCAGGCGGGCCGGACCGGGCCAGGGCCTCGATATCGTCCAGGCGTGCGCGCGACGGACAGGTCGAAAGGGCCGCTCGCGGTCCTGCGGAGCGAAGCGAGGTGGGCGCCGCAGCCGAAACCGGCACCGAGGTCATGGGCCAGCGAGCGGACGTAGGTTCCCGCCGAGCATTCCACCTCGAATTCCGCGAGGGGCGGGGCCCAAGACACCAGTGAGAACCGGCGCACCGTGACCTCCCGCGGCTCGATCCGGACCTCTCGGTTCTGCCCGGGCCAGCTTGTAGAAGGGCTGGCCGTCCTGTTTGAGGGCGGAGTAGGCGGGAGGGATCTGCCGGATCCGCCCTTCGAGCCGGCGCATCGCCTCCCGGAGGGCGTCCTCGGCGGGCAGGTCCGTCGACTCCGGCGCGGTCGGCCGGCCCGCGGCGTCATAGGTGTCCGTCGCGAATCCGAAGCGGATGGTTCCGGCGTAGGCCTTATCGTGCCCGGAAAGGAAGGGAAAGAGCCGGGCGGCCCGGCCGACGGCGACCAGGAGCATGCCCGAGGCCTCGGGGTCGAGCGTCCCGCAGTGGCCGGTCTTGACGCCGCCGAGGATCCGGCGGAGCCGGGCCACGACGTCGTGGGACGTGGGGCCTCGCGGCTTGTCGACGACGATGAGTCCGTCCAAGGGGAGCCTTGCCGGAGGGGATCAGGAGGGCCGGTCTCCGGCCGGGTCCGAGCTCGGAGCAGATCCTCGACGGTCCGGGGGATCTCCACGATCAGCCGTTCGTAGGGACCGTAGGCCGTGAATCCGGAGGCATGGACGTGGCCGCCGCCGCCGAAATGCTCGGCGACCATGGCCGCGTTGGCCTTGCCCTTGGACCGGAGGCTGACCCGGAACACGTCCCGGTCCATCTCCTTGAAGAACAGGACCATCTCCACGCCCTTGATGGAACGGGCGAGGGTCGTGATGTCCTCGGTGTCGATCTCCTTGAGGTTGAGGTCGGAGAGGTTCTTCCGGAACATGGTGATGGACGCGATGTTGCCCCGCGCGTTCATCCGGAGGGTCGAGAGGACATGGCCCAGCAGGATGATCTTCTCCGGCGGGTTGTTGGCGTAGAGCCTCTCGGAGACGCGGATCGGGCTGGCGCCGAGCTCGGCGAGCTTATGGCAGGTTTCGAAGGCCCGGGCCGTCGTGTTCGAGAACTGGAAGGAGCCCGTGTCCGAAACGATGGCGCAATAGAGGTTCTCGGCGATCTCCGGGGCCCATGGGCGCCCCGAGCCTTTCCCCGAGCTCGAAGACCATCTCGCCGACGGCGGAGGCCTGGGGATTGATCCAGTTGATGTCGGCGTAGGTAAAATTGGAATAATGGTGGTCGATGTTGATCTTGTAGCAGTCCCCCAGGTTCTCCTGGCCCGAGCGGGAGACATCGGCGCATTCGAGCAGGATGACGCCGTCGTATCCCGCCGGGTCGATCTGGCCGATCCGGATGCGGCGGGCGTCCGGGAAGTGGCAGAACGGGAAGGGCGTGGGGTCCCGGTTGACGACGTCCATCTCCTTGCCGAGCCGCTCGCCCATCATGGCCAGGGCGAGGCTCGTGCAGACGGAGTCGCCGTCCGGCCGCAGGTGCGAGGTGATCGCGATGCGGCGGCACTCTCCGATCCTGCGGACGATGCGGGCGACGGGGTCAGTCTTCATGTTTCCTGGCCTTCTCGATCAGCCGGTCCAGGTGTTCCTCGTACTCGGGGGCCGGGTCCGGCAAAAAAATGAGCTCGGGATTATACTTCAAATTCACGCGGGAGGCAAGGAACCTGCGGATCGGGCCCTTCATCCTCTCGAGCCTGGCGAACGTCTCTTCCGGCCCTTCGCCGCCGAAGACGCTCAGAAAGACGCGGGCCGTCTTCAGGTCGGGGGTCATTTCGACCCGGGTCACGCGTGATGAGCCCGGAACCGGGCCCCTGGACCTCCTCGATGAGGAAGCGGCCGAGCTCCTCCATGATCCGGTGGGCCACGCGCTTGGTCCGGCGGTCTTCGGTCATTTCATCTCCGTTCGTCCGGCCGTTTCAATAATACTCGATCCGGTGCTCGACGACCGTCCCCCCGACGGTCTCCTCGGCCTCGCGGAGGACCCGCGCGAGAAGGTCCTCGACCACCGCCTGGCTGCTGTTGACCGCGGCGACGGCGATCCGGGCCCTCTGCCACTTGTCCTGGAATTCGACCTCGGCCAGGGAGACGTTGAGACGGCTCCGGACGCGGTCCTTGAACCCCTTGAGCGCCTGCCTCTTGTCCTTCAGCGAGCGCGCGTAGGGGAAGAAGACCTCCAGCGTCAGGACGCCGACGACCATGGGGCTTACCCGGCCTTGACCTTCTCCTTGATGAAGGCCTCGAGAAGGTCCCCCGGCTGGACGTCATGGAACCGGTCGAGGGCGATGCCGCACTCGTAGTCCTTCTTGACCTCGTTGACGTTCTCCTTGACGTGCTTCAGGGAGGAGATGCGCCCCTGGTGGATGACCGTCCGGTTCCTCATGACGCGGATCTCGGCGTTCCGGGCGATCTTGCCGTCGGTCACGTAACAGCCCGCGATGGTCCCGATCTTGGGGATCTGGAACGTGCGCCGGACCTCGGCCCGGCCCTGGTAGGTCTCCTTGATGACGGGATCGAGCATCCCGATCATGGCCTTCTTGATGTCCTCGGTGAGCTCGTAGATGATCTTGTAGGTCCGGATCTCGACGTTCTCCTTCTTGGCGATGTCGATGATCTTCGGAGCGGGCTTGATGTTGTAGCCGATGACGATGGCGTCGGAGGCCGAGGCCAGGACGATGTCGGCCTCGGTGATGGCGCCGGTCGCGGTGTGAACGAGATTGATCTTCACCTTATCGGAGCTCAGGGAGGGGAGGAGTCCGGCCAGGACCTCGACGCTGCCCTGGACGTCGGCCTTGAGGACGAGCGACAGCTCCTTGACCTGGCCTTCTTCCGCCCTCTTGAAGAGCTCGTCGAGCGTGACGCGCTCCGCCTTGACGGGCTCGTCCTTGTGGACCTTGGACAGGCGGTATTGGGCGACGAGCCTGGCGGTCTCCTGGCTTTCCACGACCTGGAACGGGCTCCCGGCCGACGGGACCTCGGAGAAGCCGAGGACCTCGACGGGGACCGAAGGGCCCGCGCTCTTGATGGGTTTCCCGGCCTCGTCGAACAGGGCCCGGACCTTCCCGGCCGAGGTTCCGGAGATGAAGGATTCGCCGTGGGACAGGGTCCCGAACTGGACGATGACCGTGGCCATGGGGCCCTTCTGGCCGTCCATGCGGGCTTCCAGGATGACCCCCTGAGCCGGGACGCGGGGATTGGCCTTGAGCTCGGCGACGTCGGCCGTGAGGACGATCATCTCGAGGAGGTCGTCGATGTTCTCGCCGGTCTTGGCCGAGATCTCGACGCTGACGATCTTGCCGCCCCACGTCTCGACGAGGAGGCCTTCTTTGGACAGCTGCTGCTTGACCCGCTCGGCGTTGGCCTCGGGCCTGTCCATCTTGTTGATGGCCACGATGATCGGGACCCCGGCGGCCTTGGCGTGGTCGATGGCCTCCCGGGTCTGGGGCATCACCCCGTCGTCGGCGGCGACGACCAGGACGACGATGTCGGTGAGGCGGGCCCCGCGGGCCCGGAGCTGGGTGAAGGCCTCGTGGCCCGGCGTGTCGATGAACGTGATCGACCGGTTCTTGTGGAGGACGCGGTAGGCCCCGATATGCTGGGTGATGCCGCCCGATTCCTTGTCCACGAGGCGCGAGCGGCGGATGTTGTCGAGGAGCGTCGTCTTGCCGTGGTCGACATGGCCCATGATCGTCACGACGGGGGGCCTCGGGAGGAGGTCGTCCGGCCGGCTATCGGCCCGGAGCTTCGCTTCCTGTTCGACCGTGAGGAATTCCACGTCGGCGCCCAGGGCGCGGGCGAGAGGCTCGGTGTGGGCGACGTCCACGAGATCGTTGGCCGTGAGGACCAAACCGCGTTCTCCGAGCTTGTCGAGGAGGTCCTTGAGCTTCATCTTCATCCGCTCGGCGACGTCCTTGATGAGCAGGCCTTCCCGGAGGACAAGCTTCGGCCGGGCCTTGGGGGGGCCGGCGGCTCGGCGGGCTTGACGACCTTCTTGGGAACTTCCGGCACCGGCTTGGCTGCAGGCGCCGCTGGCCTGGGGGCCGACGCCACGGGCCTGGCGGCGGGTGCTGCGGGCCTGGCGGCCGGTGTTGCGGCGGGCGCGGCGGGCCTGGGGGCCGGGGGTGCCGGGGGTGCCGCTGGCCTGGGGGCGGGCGAAGCCGGCCTTGCGGCAGGGGTCGCGGGCCTCGACGCCGGCGGCGCGGGCTTGGGCGCGGGGGACGCGGGTCTGGCGGCGGGCGCCGACGGCTTGGAGGTCGTCGCGGGTTTGGCTGCCGTTACGGGCTTTTTGGATGGGATGTTGTTCATGATGGTGTTTCTTCTTGGATGGAGATTTTCCAGCCGACCAGCCGGGAGGCCAGCTTGACGTTGATCCCTTTCTTGCCGATGGCCAGGGATAGCTGATCCCGGGGGACGACGGCCTGGAGGGCCTTTTCGTTATTGTCCAATACCAAGATATCGTCGACCCTGGCCGGGCTGAGGGCGGCTTTGGCGTAGGACGCCGGGTTCGCGGACCATTCGATGATGTCGATCTTTTCCCCGGAGAGCTCCTTCGAGATGGCGAGGATGCGGTTGCCCCGGACGCCGATGCAGGCGCCGATGGGGTCGATGTCCCGCTCCCGGGTCTCGACGGCGACCTTGGCCCGTTCCCCGGGCTGGCGGACGACGTCGCGGATGGAGATCGTCCCGTTGGCGATCTCCGGGATCTCGTGCTCGAGGAGCTTGGCCAGGAACCTGGGGTTGGCCCTCGAGACGACGATCTGCAGGCCCTTGAACCCTTTCTGGACCTGGATGATGACCGCCTTGACGTTGTCTCCCCTCCGAAACTCCTCGTTGGGGAGCTTCTCCCGCTCGGGGAAGATGACGTCGGTCCCGTTGACCTCGAGGATGATGGTGCCGTTCTCGAAGCGCCGGGCGATGCCCGTGACGATCTCCCCGATCCGCGGCGCGAACTGGCCGTAGATCTTCTCCTGCTCGGCGTCCCGGACCTTCTGGAAGATGACCTGCTTGGCGGCCTGGGCCGCGATGCGGCCGAGGGTATCGGCCGGCAGGTCGATCTCGACCTCGTCGCCGGGGCCCGCTCCGCGCCGGACCTCGCTGGCATCCTCGACGGAGATCTCGCGGGCGGGATCGCCGACCTGGAGCACGACCTTCTTGGGGACGTAGACCCGGAGATCCCCCTTCTCGGGCCGGAACAGGACCCGGATATCCTCGCCGTGGACGAAATGGCCGGAGGAGGCGACGCGCAGGGATTCCTCTATGGCCTGGATGATGATGCGAGGCTCGACGCCGCGCTCCTTGCTGAGCTGGAGGATCGTGTTCCAGACGTTGACTTTCATGGTATCGGTCTTGATTCCACGAGGAACCGGAAAGACAGAGAATTATACCCAAATCCGGGGGGAATAGCAACGCAACGGGATCAGCGGGCCGATCCCGCGATCTCCCCGATGAGGCTGTAGGGCCCGCAGTCCGTCACGAGGACGTCGATGAAGCGTCCCCGGACGTCTTCGGGAGCGGCGAAATTGACGACCTGGAAGCCCTCGGTCCGGCCGGTGAAACGACCCTCGCCCTTCCGGCTGTCGCCCGTCCCGAGGACGCGGACGGTCGTCCCGACGACGGCCCGGTTCCGTTCGAGCTGGAGCCGCTTCTGGAGTTCCTGGAGGACGGCGAGCCTCCGGCTCTTGATCTCGGCGGGAACGTCATCGGGGAGCTTCGCCGCGGCCGTCATCGGCCGCGGGGAATAGAGGAACGAGAAGATGTTCGCGTAGCGGACCTCTTCGAGGGCGGAGAGGGTCGCTTCGAAATCCGCCTCGGTCTCTCCGGGGAAACCGACGATGACGTCGGTGCTCAGGCTGATGTCCGGCATGAGGGCCTTGAGCATCCCGATCTTCTCCATGTATCCGGAGCGCGTGTACCCCCGGTTCATCCTCTCGAGGACCGCCGAAGATCCCGACTGGAGCGGGAGATGGATCTGGCGGCAGACCGTCGGCCGGTCGGCCATGACCCGGGCGAGCTCCGGGGAGAGGTCCCTGGGATGAGAGGTGAGGAACCGCACCCAGGCGATGCCCTCGATACGGCTGACCCGGTCGAGGAGCGCCGGGAATCCCTCGCCTGTCCCGGGGTCGCGGTAGGAGTTCACGTTCTGCCCGAGGAGCTGGACCTCCCGGAATCCCTTTGCGGCGGTGTCCGCGACCTCGGCCATGACCTGATCCCTCGGCCGGCATTTCTCCCGGCCCCTGGCGAAGGGAACGACGCAATAGGCGCAGAAATTGTCACAGCCTTCCATGATGGGGACATACGCGCTCGATGGATCCTCCCTGAGGGTCGCGTCCGGGCCGAACTCGTGCCAGGTCCGGCTCCGGCCCGTGGCGACCCGCCCGCCGCGCGTCCGTTCCCTGAGGAGGGCGGGGATCTCATGATAGCGGTCGGGGCCGATGACGAGGTCGACCCGGGGCTTCCCCCTGAGGAGTTCCCCGCGACGGAGCTGGGCCGAACATCCGGCGATGGCGACGAAGACGTCGCGCTCTTTCTGCATGGCCGTGAGGCGGCCCAGGAAGGAGTCGGCCTTGGCCTCGGACTTTCCGCGCACGGCGCAGGTGTTGACGATGACGATATCGCTGTCTTCGAGGGACGTCGCCTTGACGGCTCCCGCCCCGGCGAGGAGCCCGGCGAGGTGCTCGGAATCGTTTTCGTTCATCTGACAACCGAACGTCCGGATGAAGAAACGGAGATCCTCCGAGATCGCTGGTCATGTGTCGCCGTCGGTGTCCTTTCCGCGAACCCCTATCATACACGAACCTCGGGATCCGGGGAACGCGACCGGTCCTAGAGGATGTCTTCCAGGATATCGACGGCCGATGCGATGAGCAGGGGACAAAGGGTTTCGTGCAGTTTCCCGTCGTCGGCGATCTTCCGTCCCTCGACCGTCCCCATGTCGCAGCCGAGGAGGTCCCGGCACGGCAGGGCCCCGTGCCGCGACCGGAAGCGCCGGAAGAGCTCCCCGACCAGGGCGTAGGTCCTCTCTTTGGCCGCTGCGTCCTCGGGCCGGGTCCGGCCGTGCTTCAAGCCGATGATCATGATGGCGCCCGTCACGGCGCCGCATGTCTCGCCGAGGCGGGCCATGCCTCCGCCGAAGCCCTGCGCGATCCGGAGCGCCGTTTCGATCGGCAGTCCATGCTCTTCGGCGAAGACCGCCGCGACCGCCTGGGAACAGCTGAATCCTTCCTTGAAGAGCCCGAGGGCCCGTTCTTTCCTGTTCATCTTCGCCTCCGATGCCGGTTCATTCCGAAGCCTTTCCGGGCCCCTTCGCCCTCTCCCGCGCGGGGAAATCGGTGATCATCTCCCGGGCGCTTTGCAGGGAGGCCTCGGTGATCCGCGTCCCGGAGATGAGGCGCGCGATCTCCTCGACCCGCTCCTCCGGCCCCAGCTCCCGGACGGTCGTGAAGGTCCGCGACCGTTCGACCGACTTCGCGACGCGGAAATGATGCGCGGCGGACGCGGCGATCCGGGGAAGGTGGGTGATGCAGAGGACCTGATGCCGGCGGGCGAGGGACCTGAGCTTCTCGGCGACGGCCTCGGCCGTGCGTCCGCCGATCCCGGCGTCGATCTCGTCGAAGACCAGGGTCTTGGCGCCCTCGGTCCCCTTGCCCAGGGACCTCAGGGCCAGCATCACCCGGGACAGTTCTCCTCCGGACGCGATCCTGCGCAGGGGGCGAAGCTCCTCCCCGGGATTGGGCGAGATGAGGAATTCCACGTCGTCGATCCCCTCGTCGCGTATGGAGGACGGCTCGGACAGGGAAGCCGGAGTCGTTCGGACCTCCACTTTGAACGCGGCCTTTTTCATGCCCAGGAGGGAGATCTCCTTCTCGACGAGCTTCTCGAGCTCGGGCGCGCGGGCGGTCCGGAGGGCCGAGAGGCGGCGGGCGCTGTCGACGTAAGCCTTGTACCTTTCGGCGACCTCCCGGTCGAGGCCTTCGAGCCGCTCGCGGCCCGAAACGAGCTCTTTCTCCTCGGCCCGGACCGCTTCGAGGTGGGCCAGGATCTCCGGGATCCCCTGCCCGTATTTCCGCTTGAGCTTGTCGATGACGTCGAGGCGTTCCTCGACGGCCTCCAGGGATTCCGGGCCGCCCGGATTCCCGTCCTTGAACCTCATCAGGCCCCGGGCGAGCTCGTCAAGGAAGATGGCGAATTCCTCGACGGTCCGCAGGGACGCCGGAACGGAAGGCTCGTAGGGCGCCAAATCCTTCAGCACGGCCTTGAGGCGGGAGAGGAGGGGCAGGAGCGATTCCTCGCCGGCATAGCTCAGCTCGATCGCCTGCTCGACGAGGGCGGCGATCTTGCCGGCGTTCTTCAGGACCTCCCTCGTCTGGGAGAGCTCTTCGTCTTCCCCGGGCCTGAGTCCGGCCGCTTCGATCTCGCGGACCTGGAAGCCGAGGAGATCGAGCCTTTGGGCGCGGTCCCGGCTTCGGGCCTCGAGGTCCTGCTTCTGGCGCAGGGCGGACCTCAACTCCCGGGCCGCGTCAGCGACGGCGTCCCGGAGGGTCTGGGCGTCGAGGAAGGCGTCGAGATATCCGCGATGGCTCTCGACATGCAGGAGGAAGACATGATCGTTCTGACCATAGATGTCGGCGACGCCCGCTCCCGCGTCCTTCAGTGCGCGGGCCGGGACGAGGACCCCGTTGACGTAGGCTTTCCCCGTCCCCTGAGCGGGGATCTGCCTCTGGACCAGGATCCCGTCGCCTTCGTCGGAAGCCGAGAGAGGGAGGGACCCCCGCGGCGCTTCGAAGAGGGCTTCGACGGAGGCTTCAGAGGCGCCCGTCCGAACGAAATCCGGGGAACCCTTCTCGCCGAGCAGGAGGCGGATGGCGTCGATGAGGATCGATTTTCCGGCTCCGGTCTCGCCGGTCAGGACGGAGAAGCCGTCGGCGAGCTCGAGGGTCAGATCTTCGATGGTGGCGAGGTTCCGAACCCGCAAGAACTTGATCATGCCGTTTCGCGTTATTTCGTAGGCTTCAGCTCGTAGGGGGCCAGGGCCCGTTCGGCGTTGATCCGGCCGTAGCCGAGCTCGTCATCCCGGCCCGGGAACGCGGTCGCGTTCACGTCGTCGGCGGAATACCTGATGATGTTCATGATCTCCCCGGCCGTGAGCCAGGGCTTGAGGCTCTTGAGGAGCGCCGCCAGCCCGGCGACGTGGGGTGTGGCCATCGAGGTGCCGCCGGCGTAGACGTACGGGGCGAACCCGTCCGGAGTGTCCCAGGTCGGGTAAAGGCTCAGGACGTCCACGCCCGGGGCGGCCACGTCGATCTCCGGGCCCAGATTGGAAAAGGAGGCCCGGTTGTCGGCGTAATCCGTGGCCGCGACGGCCAGGCAGTACTGATCGTAGGCCGCCGGATAAAGGACGGGCCCGGCCTCGTTTCCGGCCGCGGCCACTATGACCACGTTATTGTCATAGGCATACTTGAGGGCCGCCAGGAGATCGTCGTCGCGCTCCTCCCCCCCGAGGCTGAGGTTGATGACCCGGGCGCCCTGGTCGACGGCCCAGTAGAGGGCCAGGATCAGGGCCCCGTAATCGCCCTCGCCCGAGGCGGAGATGATCTTGCCCGGCAGGACGGTGCAGTTCCAGCCGACCCCGGCGATCCCGAGCTCATTATTGGTTTCGGCCGCGGCGATCCCGGCGACGTGGGTTCCGTGCCAATGGTCGTCGCTCGCGTCGTTGTCCCCGTTGATGAAATCCTTTCCCCGGGAGACGAGCTTGTTCCTGATATCGGGGTGATCCAGGTCGACGCCGGTATCCAGGACGGCGATGATGACGCCGGAATCGCCCTTGGTCTGGTCCCAGGCCCCGGTCGCATTGATGTCGGCCCCGGCCGTGCCCTGAGGCTGGTCGGGAAGGTCGTCGAGGACCTGGCCCGAATTGGAAAGGGCGTACTGGTTGCTGAAGTACCTGTCGTTGGGCCTGACGGAGATCCGGGTGACGGGATCGGGCCGCGCGTTCGAAACGTCCGGATTGCGGTTCAGCGCCGAGATGAGCTCCGGTGCGGATACGCCCTTCGGGACCGCGACCACATGGAATCCGGCCCGCGGGACGGACGCGATCGTTTCCGCCCCGTACGCTTTGAGGGTCGGCCCGACGCTCCGGGCGGAAAAGCCGGGGCGGAACGTAACGAGCACTCTGTCCTCCGCGAACCGGCTCCCGTCCCGGGAGGGGAGCGTCGCCCGCCCAAGGGTGCGGATCCTCGGGGACCCGGTCCGGCCGGGCCTCATGTCCCGGGGATGGTCGCCGCCGGAACCGAACGCCTCGAGGCCGGCCAGGACGAGCGCGGCGCAGGCCAGGGCCAGCGCCGGGGCCGCGAGGGCGGCTTTTCTATGGGAATGGCTCATGGATATCTCCTCACGTCGCTAGAAGCCGTAGAGAAGCCTGACGTTGGCGCCGATATCGGTCCTTCCCTTGGAGGGAATGACGCCGGCTTCACCGTCGACGACGAACCCGCGTCCGAGGTCGAAGGCCGCGCCCAGGGCGATCCGCAGAAGGCCCTTCTGGGCGAACTTCCGGCCCTGCTCCCCGCCGAGCTCGCCGAGGGTTTCCGTCATCCGGAAATCTCCCCGGAGCCAGTTCAGCGACACGCCGAGGTAGGGCGTGAAGCCCCCTGCAGCCTTGTAGCTCAGGGTCGGCCCGATCTCGAACTCGGACCATTTCGGCCGGCCCGTGGCGTCGCCCTCCACGGCGAATCCCTCGATGGGCCAGCTTTTCGAGGACCCCGAATAAAAGACGAAGCTCGCGCGCGCTCCCGTCTCAAAGTTCCCGTAGGTAAAAATGTTTTTTCGGACCGCGCCGCCGAAAGCGAACCCCTTCATGGCGGCCGCCCGGTACTCGAGCGAGATCGGGAGCGTCCGGAAGGCCGCCCCGTCGGGATCGCAGAAGCCCATCCCCGCGAAGAGGCTCAGGCCGAGCCCGCGGGAGAAGCTCACGTCCGCGGCGAGTCCGAGGAGCCGGGTCTTGAGCCTGGATTCGTCGGGCCCCTTGTCCCAGCGCACGCTCCTCTCGGCGAACCCGCCCCGGAGGCCGAACTTCAGGGTCGCATCGCCCAAGGCGCCGGTCCCCGGGGTCCGGGCCGACGCGCTCCCGGCCAGGGCCGCGCCGACGGCCAGCGCGACGCAGATCTTTGCAGCTCTTTTCATCGGGCCCTCCAAGGGAACGTCACTTCTTGACCTGGGCCAGGGCTTCGATCTCCTTGAGCCGCTCCTGGGCCTTCTTCACGAATTCGCTTTTCGGGTGATCCGTGATGAGCTTGGTGAAATAGGGAGCGCTCTGGTCGGCCTTGTTCCACAGGAAATAGGAATCCCCGAGATAGAAATAGACGGCGTCCATATTCGAAAATCCGGGATAGTTCGTGACGATCTCTCCCAGCCGGCTCGTCGCGGCCTTGTAGGCCTTGACCCGGTGATAATGCTTGCCGATGGTCAGGGTGTGCTCGGCCAGCCGCTCCTCGCAATCCTTGATCCTGTCCTGCGCGGTCCGGGCCTGGTCGCTTGCCGGATACGCCGTGACGACCTTCTTGAACTCGGCCAGGGCCTGGACGGTCTTTGTCTGGTCGCGCCCGGGCTTCAGGGCCTTGCCGAAGAACGTCATTCCGATCTGGTACTGGCAATACGCCGCCGAAGGGCTGTAAGGATAGAGGTTGATGAATTCCCTGTATTCGGCCGCGGCCAGGATCATGTTGCCTTCGTCTCCCTTCCGGAAGTAGGCGTCGGCGATGAGGAGCTTGGCCCGCTGGGCGTAGAAGCTCTTGGGGAAGGAATCGATGACCTGTCTGAGGTAGAGGAGGGCCTTCTCGGTGTCCTTCTTGACCTCCGCCTCGCCGAGCTTGAACAGGGCCTCGTCGGATGAGGCGACGTCGGGGGAGACCTCGACCTTTTTCCCCCTGCAGGCGGGCAGAACGAGGATGAGCGTGATGCCCAGGGCGATCGCGAAGCGCGTCGTTCGTGATAGGAATGTCATGGTGACGTTCTCTCCGTTCATGAAGAATAGATCTCGCGGACCCAGAGCCACTCCTGCCGGAGCCCGTCCTCGAGCTCCGTCCTCGGAGAGTAATCCAGGTCCCTTCGCGCCTTCGCGATGTCGGCCCAGGTGTCGGGGACGTCCCCTTTCTGCCGGTCGGCCCACCGGACCCGCGCCGTGGCCCCGCTGACGGCTTCCATGACGCCGATGACCTCGGCCAGCGGCCTGCGGTGACCGCCTCCGATATTGTACGTCTCCCCGGGCCGGCCCGCCTCGAGCGCCGCCAGGTTGGCCCGGACGATGTCGGCGACGAACGTGAAGTCCCGCGTCTGGCGTCCGTCACCGAATACGGTGAGCTCCCGGTCCTCGGCCAGGGCCTTGAAGAACTTGTGGAAGGCCATGTCGGGGCGTTGCGAGGGTCCGTAAACGGTGAAGAACCGGAGGGAGACCGCGGGCACGCCGAAATTCTTGAAGTACAGGAAGCACAACTGTTCGGCGGCGAGCTTGGACACGCCGTACGGGGACAGGGGCTGGACGGGGTTCGTCTCGGCCATGGGAAGGACCGGCGTGAGTCCGTAGACCGAGGACGAGGACGCGTAGACGAACTTCTTGAGCCCGAGGTCCCGGGAGGCTTCGAGCAGTTTCTGCGTGACCTGGATGTTGTTCCGGGTGTAGACGTCGAAACTCCGCCCCCAGCTGGCCCTGACCCCGGCCTGCGCCGCGAGGTGAAAGACCGCATCGGCCCCCGCGAGGACGGGGGCGAGATCCATGGCGTCCAGATCCGCCTCGAGGAGCTCGAATCCCGGCTCCCCGCGCAGGGAAGCGGCATTCCGCTCCTTGATCCACCGCGGGTAATAATCCGTGAACGCGTCGATACCGGTGACGAAGTGCCCCCGGGCGAGGAGCTCCCGGCAGAGGTTCGATCCGATGAACCCCGCCGCGCCGGTGACGACGATCTTCATGGCCGCCGCGCCCCGCCGCGCGCTTCGGCCGTGTCCTTCATCCGGCGGATCACCGCGGCCGGGTCGGGGGCCGCGTAGATCGCCGAGCCGGCGACGAGGACGTCCGCGCCGTCGGCGACGAGGTCCTCGAAGTTCCCGAGGTTGACACCTCCGTCGACCTCGATGAGGACGTCGAGGCCCCGCTCCCGGATCCGCGTTCCGAGCGCCTTGATCTTTTTCCGGGCGGAGGGGATGAACCGTTGCCCCCCCCAACCGGGATTGACGGACATCAGAAGGACGAAATCCAGGTCCGGGAGGATCTCCTCGAGAAGGGAGATGGGGGTGGCGGGATTGAGGGCGAGGCCGGCCTTGCGCCCGAGCTCCCGGACGAGAGAGACATCCTTGTGGAGGTGGGCGGAGGCCTCCAGATGGAAGGAGATCCAATCGGCCCCGGCCTCGCTGAAGGCCGGGATGAACGCCCGCGGGTCATCGATCATGAGGTGGACGTCGAGCGGCAGGCGGGTCATCTTCCTCAGGGACGCCACGAGCTGGGGGCCGAGCGTCAGGTTGGGGACGAAATGGCCGTCCATGACGTCGATATGGACGAGGTCGGCCCCGGCCTTTTCGGCCAGCGCGACGGCCTCGCCGAGGCGGGCGAAATCGGCCGAGAGGATCGAGGGGGCGATGAGGGCCATCAGCGGCTGACCTCCAGCGTGACGAGATTCCTTTTCTGGATGCGATATCCGTTCGGAGGGGATTGCCTGATGATGACGCCCTTGCCGAGCCCGGGGTAGTAGCTGTACCGGATATCGCCGATCTTGAACTCGAGCTCGCCCAGGCGGGCGATGGCGGCATCCGCGTCCCGGCCGATCAGGTCCGGCATGACGTAACGGGCCTCCCGGTCCCCCTGGCTGACGAGGAGACCGACGGCCGAATTTCGCGCGGCCGGCTCCCCGGCCTGGGGATGCTGGGCCAGGATCTTGCCGGCCGCGGCCCGCGGCGTGTGGATCTGGGTGATCCTTCCCTTGAAGAGAGCCGAATCCCTCAGGAGGGGCATGACCGATTCGAGGCTCCGGCCTTCCAGGGCGGGGACGGCGACCTTCCGGCTTCCCGAGCTGGTCACGACGCCGACGACCTTCGTCACCCGGATCCTGGAGCCGGGGGCCGGGTCCTGGCGCACGATCCGTCCCGTTTCCCAGGCGTCGTTCGATTCGGTCCCGCGTCGGGCCAGGCCGAGGTCCTTCTTTTCGAGGATGGCCTTGGCCTCGGGGAGGGTCTTTCCCGCAAGGTCCGGGACGGACACGGTCTCGCCCTTCAGGATGATCTGGGAAAAGACGACGGCGCTCAGGAAGAACAGGTTGGCGAAGACCAGGGCGTAAATCGGAATATCAATCAGGCTCTTCTTGGACATGCGACGGTTTCAAGGGATCCGGATACCGGAATATCTATACCATAGAACCATAACCAAGTAAACCGGCTGAACGTTGCCGGAACGGGCCCCGTCGCCGGCGCCCCCCCCGGCCCGGCTTCCCCGGACATTCGCCCTTTTCCCGCGGAGCCGGCTGGGTTATAATGCGTGCTTCATGGGAGAACGAACATGACACAATTTTCGGATTTTCGAAGCGACACCGTAACGCGCCCGACCGACAAGATGCGGAGGGCCATGGCCGAGGCGGTGGTCGGGGACGATGTCCTCGGCGACGATCCGACCGTGCAGAGGCTCGAGGCGCTGGCGGCCGAGACCATGGGCAAGGAGGCCGCGCTCTTCTGTCCGTCCGGGACGATGGCGAACTCCATCGCCGTGAAGATGTGGACAGGCGCTCTCGAAGAGGTCATCGTCGAGGAGCGCTCCCACATCTACAACATGGAATCCACGCACATGACCTTCATCTCGGGCGTCACGCCGCGCCCCGTCCGCTCGAACCGCGGCGTCATGGACCCGGAAGACGTCCGGGCGGCCGTCCGCAAGCCCAACGTCCACACGCCGCGGACCTCCCTCATCTGCCTCGAGAACACGCATAACAACTGGAGCGGATCGGTCCTGCCCCTCGAGAATTTCGAGGCGATCAGGAAGGTGGCGGACGCCAACGGCCTCAAGGTCCATCTGGACGGGGCCCGGATCTTCAACGCGAGCCACGCCTCGGGGGTCCCGGTCAAAGCCTACGCCGGCCAGGTCGACTCGCTGATGTTCTGCCTGTCGAAGGGCCTTTCGGCCCCGGCCGGCTCGTTGCTCGTGGCGGACAGGGAGCACATCGAATACGGCCGGCGGATCCGCAAGGCGCTCGGAGGCGGGATGCGCCAGGTCGGCGTCCTGGCGGCCCCGGGGCTCATCGCCCTGACCGAGATGCCGCCGCAGCTCAAGGAGGACAACGCGAGGGCGGGACGGCTGGCCCGGGCCATCCAGGGCCTGCCGGGCATCGTCATCGACCCCGCGCTCGTCCGCACGAACATCGTCTTCTTCGACTTCAAGCATCCCAAGCTGACCATCGCCGGTCTTTTGGCCGGGCTGAAGGAGAGGGGCGTTCTTGCCCTGTCCCTTCCCGGAGGCGTCCGGTTCGTCACGCACAAGGACGTCGGCGACGCGGACGTCGAACGGGCCGTCGCGGCGTTCCGCGAGATCCTCGGAGGCTGATCGCAGTCCGAGCAGACCTTTCAAGCAAAGGGGGGAGCCTATGGGCCGTCATTGGATGGGAAGGACATTCGCGGCGTTCGCCGTCGTGGGGGCCATGTCGGGCCTCCTTCGGGCGCAGGAGAGCGCCCGGCCTTCGGACGAGCAGGTGAGGGAGCGGCTCTCCTATATAGAAAGGGCCCTGAGCTCCGCCCGCCCGGCAGCCCGGACCTGGTGGTACGGGTGGCTCTCTGCGTACTCCGCGGGGACCGTCGCCCAATGGAGCCTCGCGGGCGCCCATTGGAACGACACCAAACCCGAGGACGGTTCTCCCGTCGCCCGGCGGGTCCGGGACCGGGGCTTCGCCGAGGATATGCTCGTGGGGGGCGCGACGACGGCCCTGGGACTCGGCGCCATGCTCGTCGATCCCTTCGTTCCTGCGTACGGCGGGAAGGCCCTAAAGCGCCTGCCGGATACGACGCCGGATGAGCGCCGGGTGAAGTTGCTCCGGGCCGAAGAGGTTCTCCGGCGGTGCGCCGCCCGGGAAAAGCGAGGGCGCGGTCTGACGACGCACCTCCTGAACCTCGGGGCGAATGCTGCGGCGGGGATCGTGACGGCGGCGGCCTTCCACAGGCCCTGGACCGACGGGCTCGTGACCTTCGCCGCGGGCGAGGCCGTTTCCCTCCTCAATATCTTCACCCAGCCGCGCCGTGCCGTCCGCGACCTGGAGGGATACGAGGCCCTGGTCCGGGGGGGCGGCGGCCCCGTGCCGTCCGCGCCGCCGGGGCGGGACCTCTACTTCAGCCTCTCTCCGCGGGGGATCAGCCTGGGCGTTCGTTTTTAGCGAGGCTCTCGGCGACGATCTGGGCGATGTCCTTGACCTGGACATCGCCGCGGTCCTTGTCCTTGAGCCCGTCCTTGAGCATGGACAGGCAGAACGGGCACGCGGCCACGGCGAGAGCCGCCCCGGAGGCGATGACCTCCTCGGTCCTCATGTGATTGATCCGCGTGCCGAGCGATTCCTCCGTCCACATGAGCCCGCCCCCCGCACCGCAGCAGAAGCTGTGCTCGCGGGAGTTCGACATTTCCTTCGGGCGGGCGCCGAGCGTCCGGGAGAGCAGTTCCCGCGGAGGCTCGAGGACATGGTTGTGGCGCCCCAAATAGCAGGGATCATGGAACGTGAAGAGGGGGCCGCCCGGGGCCCGAGGCTCGGGCTTGAGCGCGCCGCCCTCGACCAGCCGGGCGATGAGCTCGACGTGGGAGACGACCTCGATCGACGCGAGCGCGGCCTTTTCGTCGTCGTCGGCGCCGGGCATCCTGCCCGCAAGTCCCGGATAATCGTTCTTGAACGTGTTGTAGCCGTGCGGGCAAATGGTCACGATCTTCCGGACCCGGTGCTTCCGGAAGGTCTCCAGGTTTTCCAGGGCAAGGGTCTGGAATAAGTATTCGTTCCCCAGCCGGCGCGCCGAATCGCCGCAGCACTTCTCTTCGGTTCCGAGGACGGCGAACTCCGTCCCCGCGGCCTTGAGGAGCGCCGCAGTCGCCCGGGCGATCTTCTTCCCTTCGTCGTCGAACGAGCCCATGCAGCCGACCCAGAACAGGTATTCGGCGCCGGGCTTGTCCTTGAGCAGCGGCACGTCCAGCCCTTCCGCCCAATCGCCCCGCTTCGCGTGCCCGATGCCCCACGGATTGGAGTTGGTCTCGATGTTCCGGAAGAAGGGCGTCAGCTCCGGCGGGAACTTGCTCTCCATGAGGACCCGGGCCTGCCGGAGCCCGACGATCTTCGGGATGTGCTCGATCTCCACCGGACAGACGTGCATGCAGGCCCCGCACGTCGTGCAGGTCCAGGCCTCGCCCTCGGTGACGGTTCCCGGGACCAGGGGCTCCAGGCTGTCCGGCTGTCCGGAGACGAGGGCCGCGTCATTCCGGAGAAGGTGCTTTTCCAGGTTGACCATGATCATCTTCGGCGACAGCGGCTTGCCGGTCGCGAACGCCGGGCACGCGTCCTGGCACCGCCCGCACTCCATGCAGGCGAACGCGTCCAGGTTGTCCTTCCACGACAGGTCCGTCGCCCGTCCGAGTCCGAAGGTCTCCGAATTCTCGAGGTCGAGCGGGGCGAGCGCGCCGCTGGGCGCGTTGCGCCGGAAGAAGAGGTTGATCGGCCCGGTGAACATGTGAAGGTACTTGGAGTGCGGCACGTAAGCGATGAATCCGTAGACGAGGAGGATGTGCAGCCACCAGGAAAAATGGTAATGAGCGCCGGGCGCCGCGGCCCCGGCACCGATCCGGAAAAGGGGCGCGAGGGCCGGGCCGAGGAACGAGAGCCGGGCCGTCTCCGGATGGAAGGCCACGGCCGACGCTTCGAAATAGAGGTAGCTCACCGTGACCAGGACGATGAACCCGTAGATCACGGCGGAGTCTCCCGGCGTGGTCGCATAGGCCTTGGGCCGCACGATGAACCGCCGGACGGCGAAGAAGAGGACGCCGACGAGGACCAGGATCGCGGCCGCGTCCACGAGGAACGAGACGGCGAGGCCGAGCCGGCCTCTCCCGAACAGATAGGATCCCGTCGAAGAATCCCTCGAGCGTGTGGTTGACGGTCATGACGTCGAAGGTGAGCGCCCCGTAGAAGATGAGAACGTGCATGAATCCTGTGAACAGGCGTTCGTTCTTCAGGGTGCAGCGCTGGAGGAGGACCTTGGACAGGGCCCGCACGGCCCTCTTCAGGATCTCGTCGAAGCGGAGCTCCGGCCTTCCGGCGCGGACGATCCGGAAGCGGCGGGCGAGGGGCGTGAGGAACGCCCAGGCCGTGGCCAGGACGACGAGCCCGAAAACGATCTTTTCCAGGGTCGGCAGCATCGGACCTCCTCGATCAGAACGGGACGGCGATCCCCCAGACGAGCTTGTGGAAGCTTTGTTTCGCGCCGAGGGCGGTCGTTTCGAGGTCTGCCCAGAGGCTCCCGCCGAGGGAGAGTTCGAGCCAGGGGACGACCTTCAGGCGGACGATCAGCTCTCCGGAGAAGGCCTGGCCCCGGGAGAAGGCGACGGCCGTTTGCATGCACGTCTGAAGATGGACGCTCAGGCCTTCATCGGACCAGAGGCTCGCCCGAAGCCCGTATTCCTGGCGGAGGCGTTCGCCGGAAAGGTCCAGGCCGGCCCGCTGGTTGGAATGGTGGAAGAACCAGGTGAAGGGCTCGATATAGAAATGCCGCCCCTCGTAAGGAATGCCGATCCCGACGTAGTTGCGGTTCGTGTAATAGGGCTTCCCCCGCAGGACGCTCTGATGTTCGGAATCGTGGTCGCTGTCGTGACCGATGATGACGACGAGGTTCCGGAGCAGGGCCTGGCGGAGATGGAAGTGCCAGTCGAACTTCGTCCTTTGCGTGCCGTCGTCGTGGGTGACCAGCTGGGCCATCAGGGTCGTCGTCGGCGTGATGGGGAAATAATCCTGGAATCCCATGTTCCAGCGGTCGGTCGGGCCGCTGAGGTCGTTGTAGCTCGGGAACGTGGACGGGGCGAGGTAGTGGAAAAAGATGTCCCCGTGGAGGACGACCTTTCGGGAGACCGAAAGGGAGTTCCCGTTGAGCCCCGGGCGGTGGATGAAGATTTCGGTGGCCCGGGCGCTCCCGGCCGCGAGGGCCGCGAGGGCGGCCCAGAGCCCGATCCGCGCGACGGAGGACCTAGAAATCATAGGACAACCCCAATCGGAAGGTCCTGGGCGACTGGATCTCCGTGGCGTAGCGCAGGGGGAACTCCGGCCGGGTGCGCGCGTCCTCTCCGGTCGCCAGGTGCTGGTTGAAGATGTTGTACCCGTCCAGGATGAGCCGGAGGATCCCGGGGCCCGCCGCGAACTCTTTCTGGACCCGGACGTCGTTGGTCATGTTGAACTCGTAGCGGGAGACGCCTCGCGGATGGGCCATGACGAGGAACGGGCCCTGGCGGAAGCCGGTGACGGCGATCTCCCGGGCGAAAGGCTGGCCGTCGTAATATTTCAGGATATATCCGAGCCGGAAGCCCAGCGGGAGACGCAGGGCGAATCCGATACGGCCCGTATAGGCGCGATCGAACCGGAGCCGTCCCCGGGCGTTGACCAGCGTGTTCGGGTCGTCGTAGAGGGAGCCGACGACGCCGTCGTCGTTCTCGCGCGCCGTATTCCCCGGGCTCGTCGTGCCGACGCACTGCATGGCCGTGAGGGAGACGAAAAAGCCGAATCGGGACGACGTCCGTTTCGTCAGGACGAGATCCAGGCCTTCGTATCGGGAGTACCGTTCGTCCCCGCCGGGGTTCGTGAGGAGGGCGAAGTCCTGCCCCAGGGTCGCCGCGTCCTGCTCGAACAGCGTGAACGTCAGGTCGTCGTAGTTCCCGGGGACGCGGTCGTCGCCGATGTCCGTGATCGTGCGTGGCGAATAGGAGGCGAACGGGACGCCCGTGTTCAGGGTTTCGACAAGGTCCCGGGTCCTGCGAATGAATCCGGTCAGGCCGATGGTGAGATCCCTTTGGGTTCGATGCATGAGCCCGATCGAAAGCTCGTCGGTCCGGGGCCTCCTGATCTCCGGATCGATCGCGGCGTACAGCGGGCCCTCGCGGCGCACGAGGGCTCCGGCCTCGCCCGCCTCGAATGACCCGTCGCCGTTCCCATCGGTCCAGGCGTAGACAAGCCCGCCCGGAGCGTCCGGATTACCATAGGCCAGCCAGGAGAGGGGGAGACCGTGGTAGTAACGGCCGGCAAATATCCTGAGCGAGGTCTGCCCCGAACGGTTCAAGGGAAGCACGAAGCCGAGTCTCGGCGCGACATGGAGCCAGTCGATGGCCGATGCTCCCGCGCCGGCCCGAGCCCGGGTGTAAGAGGCATGGGCACCGAGCGAGACGGAGACGAGGTTCGGAAAGGTCAGGGTCTCCTGGATGAACGCCGCGCCCTCGAGGGACGTCTCGCGGTGTTGGGCCGGAGCGCTGAATCTGACGACCTCGTAGGGGACGCCGTTCAAGTAACGCAGGAGGATATCCCCGGCGACGTCCGGTCGCGTGCTCGCGGATGCCCGACGGACCTCCGCGCCGTATTCGAACCGGTGGCTCGCCCGGCCGGTCATGACCGCGAGGTCCCCGCGGATGAAGGCCGTCAGGAGCTCCCGGCGGCCGTTCCCGGCGGCGGATGACGGTCCGGAGATGCCGCCCGTCAGGTCTATCCCGGCCTGCCCGACGGCGCCTTCCTGGAGCCGGGAAGCGAGGTCCGCCCGGTTGAATCCGGCCCCGGCCGCTAGGACATGCCCCGGCGCGAGCCGGAACGCGCCCTCGACCTGCAGGATATTGGCCGTGTTCTTCCGGTCGAGGGTCGAGAGGAACGGCACCCGGCGCCCCGCGCCGGCCGCGGAATTCTTCGCGATCTGTCCGGTCCACAGGAACGACCAGGAGCTTCGCCCGGCCTCGTATCTCAGCCCCAGAAGTCCCGTGGTCACGTCCCCCCGGTCGTCCTCCGCGAACTCGGCCGGGTCCCGGACGATCCTGAGCGTCGAAAAGGACGTGATGAAGAAGAGCTTCCCGGGGACGACCGGCCCCGAAAGATCGAAATGGACGTTCTGAGAGCTCTTGAGCGTATCGGCTTCGAAGATGCCCTCTTTTTCGAGAGCGGGCGTGATGTTCGAGCCGACGAGCCTCCGGTCTCCGGTGAATACGGAGAACGAGCCTTCGAACGAGTCCCCGCCCCCCTTCGTGACGAGATCGAGGGTCCCGCCCGGGGAGAGAATCCCGCCGGGTGGCCGGCGTTCTCGAGCCGGACCGTCCGGAAGCTGAACAGGTCGGGGACGTAGAAGGGAAGGCCTCCGTCGTAGGGGTCCGTGACGCTCATCCCGTTGAGCCGGTACTCGTTCTGGGTCCACGACGTCCCGCCCCGGGCGCTGAAGAGGGCCGGAAGGTCCGACCTCATTCCGCCGACGTCGATACGGTCGGTCGTCGCCGACATATCCTGATTCTCGATGAGGGACCAGATCGACCCGCCCGAGGGGAGGAGCCTCATCTGGTCCGTATCGATCGTCGTCGCCGAGGCCGGTGATCCGGGATCGCGGGACAAGGAGACGATGACGAGCTCTTTCCGGGCGCCCGAAGAAAGAAGCGTCAGCCTGACCAGGACCGTCTCGAACGCCCCGACGTCGACGGGGCCCGCGGAGAGCGGACCTTCGCCGTCCCGCCGGCAGGAGATCATGGTAACGGCCCTGGGAAAGCCCGGCGATACCGAAGGCGCCGCGAGCGTTCGTCAGGGCCTCCGCGGTCCGAACGCCGTCCGGGGTCGAGAGGGTCATCCGGACGCCGGCGACGCCGCTCCCCTCCGGTCCGTGAACGGTTCCCCGGAGCGCGGCGAGGTTTCGGGCATCGGCGTCCCCGACCAGGGCGAGGCCCGACATCAGGAGAAGGGCGATTCCGAAGCGATCGAATTTCATCATAAAGCTCACAATTCTTACTTGTTTGCTCCGGGGATGTCAAGGCCGCCGGGGGCCTCTCCGGCGCGCGGCTTAACATGCCGTTCCGGATGCGCTATAATCCATCGGTCATCATCGAACCGACAGGAAACAAAGGAAGGACCGATGGATAATAAAAAGGATATCGCGATCATCGGAGGCGGGCCGGGCGGCTATATGGCCGCCCTGCGGGCCGCTCAGCTGGGCAGGAAGGTCGTCCTGTTCGAAGAGGACAGGATCGGCGGGACGTGCATGAATTACGGCTGTATCCCGACCAAGTACCTCCTCCATCAGACCAAGATCCTGAAAGAGGTCCGGGAAACGAGGACCGTCACCGGGGGCGGGCGTCGGCCTCGATTGGCCGGCCGTCCAGTCAGGACGCCAGTCGGTCGTGGACCGCCTTGTCCGCGGCATCGAATTCCTCCTGCAGAAGGGCGGGGTCGGAGATCGTCAAGGGGCGCGCCCGGCTCGAAGACGCCGGACGGATCGCCGTCGAAACGGCGGACGGGCCGAAAGCGTATCTATGCCGCCGCCGTCATCCTCGCCACGGGAAGCCGGGCCGCGTCACTGCCCTTCCTGGCGCCGAACGGAGCGGAGGTCGTCACCAGCACCGAGGCGCTCGCGTTTCCGGAGGTCCCCAAGAGCCTCCTCGTCATCGGGGCCGGGGCCATCGGGCTCGAGATGGGGTCCATCTACCGGCGGCTGGGGACGGACGTCACCGTCCTGGAGATCCTGCCGGGCATCACCCCCGGGAGCGACAAGGAAACGGCCGCCCGGCTCGAGCGGACCCTGAAAAAGCAGGGCCTCAAGATCCTGACGCAGATGGGCATCGCGACGGCGGAGGTCGCGCCGGGGAAGGTGACCCTCAAGGGGACAGGGCTGAAGACCAACGCCCCGTTCGAATACACGGCCGACCGCGTGCTTCTGGCGGCCGGCCGCCGGCCCAATTCCGCCGGCCTTGCGCCGGACGGGCATGCTGACGCTCGGCCGGGGCGGCTTCGTCACGGTCAACGAGCGGCTCGAAACCGGGACTCCCGGCGTTTATGCCATCGGCGACCTCATCGGGGGCAAGCTCCTGGCCCACAAGGCTTATCATGACGCCATCGTCGCCGTGGAGAACGCCTGCGGCATGAATAGGACCGTCGATTATCGGGCCCTCCCCATGGCCGTGTTCACCGACCCGGAGTTCGCCTCCGTCGGGCTGACCCAGGAAGAGGCGGACGCGAAGGGGATCAAGGTCCGGTCCGGCGTCTTCCCGCTCCAGGCCAGCGGCCGCGCGTTGACCATGGACAGCCTCGACGGCCTGGTCAAGGTCCTGGCCGACGAGAAGGACCGTATCATCGGCGCCCACATCGTCGCCCCCGGCGCGAGCGAAATGATCCATGAGCTGGCGCTGGCCGTCTCCCGGGAGGCCACGCTCGGCGAGATCGGAGGGCTTATCCATATCCACCCCACGCTCTCCGAGACCATCGGGGAGGCGGCCCTCAAGGCGAAGAACGAAGCGCTCCACATCCTGAATTGACACACCCTTCCGCCGGGCATAAAATGGCCGCACCTATCATGAGCGGCGAGGGTTTCGTTTACGGGAAGGGCTTCCACGGCGAGGAGCGCGACGGTCTCCGCCGCTTCCGCTGGATGTCCGACGCCGCCGAACTGGCGATCCCCGCGGGTTCCATCGCGCGGGCCCGCTATCTGACCATCCCGATCTTCACCGAGGTCCGGGACTTCGGCCAGGTCCTGACCATCCGGCGCGGCGGCCGCGTCCTCGCCGAATTCGCGCTCGTCGATCAGTGGAACGATTATGACATCCCGCTGGCTCCGGAGGGCGGCGCGGAGGCGGGGGATCCGGCCGGATCCGCCGTGATCCTGACGCTCTCGTTGAACAAGCTTTTCCCCCCCGAGCATTATCCGGGAGACACGCGCCGGCTCGGGGCCCGGATCGGCCCTCCCGAGCTCCGCGACGAGACGTGGGTTCCCCGGATCCTTCCGATCTTCCAATACGGGAAAGGGTTCTACGACGAGGAGAGGCAGGGACTTTCCTCGTTCCACTGGATGTCCGCATCGGCCGAGCTGTTGGCCCGGGCGGGGGCCGTCGCACGGGCCCGCTACCTGTCGCTCCCGGTCTTCACGGAGATCCCGGACCTCGGCCAGGTCCTGACCGTCCGGCGCGGCGATCGGATACTCGCCGAATTCGCGCTCCTCGATCAATGGAACGAGTATGACATCCCCCTGGTCCCGGAGGGCGGCAAGGATGACGGGATCGCGGCCGGAGACATCGTGACCCTGACGCTCTCGTTGAACAAACAGGTTCCCCGGGAGTGCTATCCGGACGATCCGCGTCCGCTCGGCGTCCGGATCGGCCCGCCCGAGCTCCACAGCGACGAGGGGCTCCATCGGGCCCTCATGGTCTCTCCCCAGAAGTCCGGAGCCTTCGCTTTCGGGCCGGGGTTCCACAAGGAAGAGGTCGACGAGTTCTCCCGCTTCCGCTGGATGTCCGACGCGGCCGAACTGACGATCGCGGCGGATGAGGCCTCCCGGAACCGTTTCCTGACCATCCCCCTCCTCTCGGAATTCAAGAACTTCAGCCAGGTCCTGACGGTTCGCCGGGGCGGCCGGCTTCTCGCCGAGTTCGCGCTCCTCGATCAATGGAATTATTACGACGTGCCTCTCGCCCCCGAGGACGGCCCGGAGGACGGGGCTCCGGCCGATGCCGCCGTGACACTGACGCTCTCCCTGAACAAGCCCGTCCCCCGGAAATATTTTCCCGACGACCCGCGCCGGCTCGGCGTCCGGGTCGGTCCGCTCGAGCTCCATGACGACGCGGAGCTCCACCGGAACCTCCTGGACTTCCACCGGAACGCCGTGCTGAACTACCGGGAGATGACGTCGGGCAGGGCGGAGCTCGCGTCCTACCCCCTCAACCTGGGCATCGACATCCACGGCAAATGCAACATCAGCCCGCACTGCGTCTATTGTCTCTGGGACAGCATGAAGGTCCTCGAAGGGGCCAACGTGGATGTCCCGGTCGACGCCCGGACGCTCAAGGGCTACGGCCCGTTCTTCACCTCGGCCCGGACGCTCGTCAACTGTTCGTTCGGCGAGCCCCTGCTCCACCCGAAGTTCACGGAGCTCATGGAATTCTGCGCGCGGAACAAGAAGATCGTCGAGCTCGCGACCAACGGCCAGGCGTTCACCGAGAGAACGATCCGGGCCCTGGTCGGCAGGTCCGTCTACCTTTACATCTCTCTCGACGCCGCCTCGAAGGCGACCTACGCCAAGATCCGAAACGATCGTTGGGACGAGATCATCCCCGGGCTCCGCCGGCTCGGGGAGGAACGGCGGAAGGCGGGGAACCTGCCGCGGATCTTCATGGTCTTCATCCCGATGCGGGTCAATCGGGACGACCTCGAGGAATATTTCAAGCTCTGCGTCATCGTCGGCGCCGACGCCCTCGTCCTCAGGCCGATGCTCTTCCTGACCGAGCCGAACATCGTCGAGGAAAGGGGAGGGCACGTTTTCGATTATGAGAAGGAAATGCTCAACCGGCGGGAGGTCGAGGAGGTCATCCGCAAGGCCGGGGAATTCTCGAAGCTCTATGGAGTCCCCGTGGCCAGCCAGTTCGACTTCGGGCTGATGAAGGAACCCCGCGTCGGGAGAAAGGAAGACGCTTCATGAACGCGCCCGCCGACCCGCGCGCGCCCGCCGGTGACCCCGAAGACCTGGGCGGGGGGAACCGGCCGCTCTGCCGCGAACCGTGGATGAGCTTCTACATCCTGAGGCGCGGCGTCATGCCGTGCTGTTACGGCTTTCCGGTGGACGAGTTCGTCACCGATTACGCCCGCGTCTGGAATTCCCCGAAGCTCCAGGAGATCAGGAGATATCTGGCCAAAGGGAAGCTCAGCCCCTATTGTCTCCAGTGCCTGAGCTGTCCCATCGTCCAGAGGGAGCTGGCAAAGAAGAACGGCGCGTCCGGGGATCCCGACGCCCCCGTCGTCGCCCCCCCGCGGCGGCCGTTGGTCCTGCGCCTCATCAACCGGGCTCTCTTCGGACTCCCGTCAAAGACTCCTGAAGGCCTTCAAGCGCCGCTGACGACCGGTCCCGGAAGGCCTCATCCTTTTGGGAAGCGGGCGGCGGATCTGTGTCCTCCGAGGCCCTCACCTGGCGACATAACCGAGCGACTTGAGCATCTCCCCGGCCTTGTCGTCGAGAGCGACATCCTTTTTGGTCCTGAGGATCTCCCGGACAAAGACATCCAGGCGGGCCTTGAGGGCGAGCGCCTCTGCGGAGAGACCGTCCTCGAATGTCACGGCCGACCTCTCGTCGGGGTCCTCGTCGTGATCGAAGTATTCATAGCGGCCGGTTGCCGGGCACAGGACGAGATGTTTCGAGCGTTCGAGGATCCCGAACCTGTCCTGGACGGCTTCGGGCCTGTATGTTTCCTGGAGGACGGCCGTATCCGTGCCGGGCGCGAGATCCAGGAGGTTTCGCCCCCGGAACGAAGCCGGCGCTTTGAGTCCGCCGAGCCCGGCAAGGGTGGGTGCGACGTCGAGAAGGGTCACGGGCTCCGCCCTTCGGAGCCCCTTCGCCCGGGCCTTCGGGAGGCGGACGATGAGCGGGACCTTCATGTAGACCGGGTTGAGAAAGTGGACGTGGCCGATGTGAGGGTCGCCGAACGCGGTAAGGTACTCTCCGAGCCCCTCGCCGTGGTCGCCCACGGCCAGGATCGCCGTCCTGTCGTATAGCCCGAGCTTCCGGAGCTCGTCGAAAAGCCTCCCGAGCTCGCCGTCCATGAATTCGACCTCCCGCCGGTAACCGTCCCGGGCGGCCTCGACGGGGACGATCAGTTTTCCCCGGAGGACCAGCGTGACGGAGCGAGGCGCGTCCGGGCAGGAGATCTCGATCTCCGAGCGGCCCTTGAGGAAGGTCACCCCGTCGTTCCGGCGGAAGACCGAATCTTCCGGGAACCGTACGGAGACGGCGTTCGCGCCCGCGGGCTGGAGGGCGAGCGTGTCCATCCGGGCGGCGAATCGGCCGGCCTCGACAGGATAGGGGTTGGCGATCTCGAGGACGAGCCTGTTCACGCCCTTGTCGAGGTCAAGACGCGTCGCGATCGTCGCCCCCCTCTCGAGCGCGAAGGCTCCCAGGGACCTCCCGTTGAGGCCGACCTTCAGATCGTCCGGCGCGCCCGGCGGGGCATAGGGATCATGGGGATCGGAATAGTGGACCCAGAGGAAGAACTTCTTTGACCTGTTGGCCTCGAGCCACGGAAAGACCCTGGCGTTGAGCTCGTCGGCGGAGAGATACCAGCGGTCGGCGGGGAAAGCGTCCTCGTAGGTCTCGAAACCCCCGTCGAGCCCGAATTCGGAGGTCAGGACGCCGAGGCTGACGAACGCCGCGGTCGCGAAGCCCTTCCGCTTGAACAGCTCGGCGATGGCCGGACGGGCCCCGGTCCTCCGGACGGCCTGGCCGTTGTTGTAGTTCTCGAGCGCGTGGGGCGCGTCGGAAAAGAACATCGAGGCGTGGGAGGGGAGCGTGATGGGGATGAGGGTGTTCGCGTTCTCGAAGAGCGTCCCCTCCGCGGCGAGCCCGTCGAGGACGGGGGTCAGGGCGTTTCCCGGGCGATAGGCGCCGACGAAATCCGAACGGGTCGTATCCAGGGTGATGAGGACGACGTTGGAGGGGGCGGAGCGATCCCGGCAGGCGGAGGCGGAAACGAAGAGGACCGCGCCGGCCAGGGCGAGGGCCCTCCGGCGGGAGGAACTTCGGGGGAGTCTGGGTCGGGACATCGTTGCGGCCGTTTCGCGCGAGCGTATTATGGAGAATGCGTCGGGGATTGTCAAAACGATTGCATTGCCTCCCGGTATTGACTACAATTTTCCCGCCCGAGAGATATCATGATAGAGCTTGCCCTGACCTTCGCCGTCTTCGGAGCCCTGGGGGCCGCCATGCTGTTCATGAATCGGCTCCTCGGGCCCCGCAAGCGCGGGCCGGCCAAGGACCTTCCGTTCGAATGCGGCAGTCCTTACCTCCAGAAAGGCATCCCTCCGGTCCCCGTTCCCTTCGCGCTCGCGGCCCTGACGTTCCTCCTTTTCGACGTCGAGGTCGTTTTCTTTTTCCCCTGGGCCCTCGTGCTGAGGGATGCCGGCGCGCGGGGCGTCCTCGCGTTCCTCGCGTTCCTGGCGGTCCTGGTCCCGGGATTCCTTTACGCCTGGAAGAAGGGCGCCTTCGACTGGGGACGATGAGCGGCGATTTTCTGACGACGAGGCTCGATAGCGCCCTCGGCTGGGCGCGCAAGTTCTCCCTGTTCCATTATCCGTTCATCACCGCCTGCTGCGGGATGGAGTACATGTCCACGGCCTGCGCCCATTTCGACCTGGACCGCTTCGGGGCCGGACTGACACGGTTCTCGCCACGCCAGGCCGATCTCCTGATGGTCGTCGGGACCATCTCGATGAAGCTGGCCCCGGTCCTCCGGACGGTCCATGAGCAGATGACGGAGCCGAAATGGGTCGTCGCCTTCGGAACGTGCACCGTAAGCGGCGGCATCTACGACAATTACGCGGTCGCCCAGGGCATAGACACCATCATTCCCGTGGATATTTACATTCCGGGCTGTCCGCCCCGGCCCGAGACCGTCCTGGACGGCCTGATCAAACTGCAGGAGGCGATCCGGCAGGGAAAACAGGAGTGGAGATGGGGCCGCAAGGTCTGATCGAGGCGATCGAAGCGGGGTTCCCCGGCGAAACGACGGAGGCGTCCTTCGACCGGGATGACGTCGCCCTGACGGTCGGCAGGGGGGGCCTGGTCCGCCTCGCGCGGTTCCTCATGGCCCCGCCGCGATCCTACAGAATGCTTCTCGACCTGACCTGCGTCGACCTTCGAGCGTCCGGCGGCGGATTCGATATGATCTATCATCTGAACTGCCTCGCCCCGCCGCGCCGGGTCCGGCTCCGGGTCCGGCTCGAGGCGGCCGATCCGTCCGTCGACTCCCTGACGGGGCTCTGGAAGAACGCCGACTGGCTCGAGCGCGAGGTCTTCGACATGTTCGGCGTCGTCTTCAATGGGCATCCGAACATGAAGCGCATCCTTATGTACGAGGGCTTCGAAGGATTCCCCCTGCGCAAGGATTATCCTCTGCGCCGGCGCCAGCCGCGGACGGACAAGGGGGGCGGGCCATGACGCTCGATACGAGCCCCGGACGGGGGACCATGCTCATCAACCTGGGCCCGTCCCACCCGTCCATGCACGGCACGATCCGCATCATGGCCGAGCTCGACGGCGAGCGCGTCCGCTCCTCCGAGGTGGAGATCGGCTACCTCCACCGGGGCTTCGAGAAGACCTGCGAACACCGGACCTGGTTCAACCTCCTGCCGTACACCGACCGGTTGAACTACGTCTCTCCGCTGATCAACAACACGGGCTACGCGCTGGCCGTGGAAAAACTGCTGGGGGTCGAGGCCCCGGAGCGCGCCCAGTATATCCGAGTCCTGATGAACGAGCTGTCCCGCATCTCGGACCACTTGACCTGCCTCGCCGCCATGGGCATGGAGTGCGGCGCCTTCACCGTCTTCCTCTATATGATGAAGGCCAGGGAATACATCTGGGATGTCATCGAGTTCACGACCGGGGCGCGGATGACGACCTCCTACATCCGGATCGGCGGGGTGCGCGCCGAGCTCCATCCCGACTACCGGACGGCCCTCGACAAGGCCGTTCTGGAGACCCGGCGGGTCCTCAAGGACGTGCACGGCCTCCTCGACGGGAACAGGATCTTCCTGGGCCGGACACGGGGGATCGGGGTCATGGGGGCCGAAGAGGCGATCGCCTACGGTTGGACCGGCCCGTGCCTTCGTTCGACCGGCGTATCTTACGACGTCCGGAAGGCCCGGCCCTACCTCGTCTATGATCGGATGGATTTCGATGTTCCGCTGGGCGAGCACGGCGACAACTTCGACCGGTACCTTGTCCGCATGCGGGAGATCGACCAAAGCCTGAGGATCGTCGCGCAGGCCGCCGCGGCCCTGCCGCCCCGGGGCCCGGTCGCGTCGACGGGCCCGGACGCCGTCGAACCGGCCGAGGCCATCCGCGAATCCCGGCGCCGCAGGGTCGAGGCCCCGGTCCGGCTTTCACCCAACCTCGAGGGAAGCGAGAGGGACGTCGCCGACGGGATACGGGCGTCGGACCCGCGCTGTGCCCTCCCGCTCAAGGAGGACGCCTACACGAGCATGGAGGGGCTCATCTCCCACTTCCTGTTCTTCATGGACGGGCGCGGCATCCGCCCCCCCGCCGGAGAGGTCTATTCCTCCGTCGAAGGCGGGAACGGCGAGCTCGGCTTCTACATCGTTTCCGACGGCACGGACAAGCCCTTCCGCCTGCACCTGAGGGCGCCCTGCTTCCATATCGTCGCGGCCCTCGAGCGTCTCATCCAGGGCCGCTTCGTGGCCGACATCATTCCCACGTTCGGATCGTTCAACATGATCGGGGGGAGCTCGACCGATGAGCATGCCCCTCGGCGCCGGGGTCCGCGAAGAGATCGACGCGATCGCGGCCCGATATCCCCGCAGGGAGGCGGCCCTTCTTCCCGTCCTCCATCTCCTCCAGGGCGTCTCCGGCGCCATCACTCCCGTCGAAGAGGCGCAGGCCTCCGAAGCCCTCGGCGTCGACCCGATCCGTGTCCGCGAAGCCGTCACGTTCTATACGATGCTCCGGGCCCGGCGGGCCGGAACGCACGTCATCCGGGTGTGCGTCAACCTGAGTTGTACGATGGCGGGCTCGGCATCCGTCCTGGCGCGGCTCCGGGAGGCCCTGGGGATCGGCCCCGGCGAAACGACGTCGGACGGGACGTTCACTCTTGTCACGGCGGAATGCCTGGGGAATTGCGACCGGGCGCCGTGCCTGCAGATCGACGGCGAGGACCACGGCCCCGTCGACGCCGACGCGATCGCGGGCCTGTTGGCCGGCCTGAAGCTCAAAGAGGATTTCGGGACGGGGACCCTTCCCGGCGAAAGGGGGAAAGCGTGACGAGCGCCTCCCTCCGGCCCCTCATGGACGCCGCCGGGAACCTCTATCATCTGGAGGCCTATCGCGGACGCGGGGGATACGAATCGGCCCGCAAGGCGCTCGAGAGGACGCCTTCCGACGTCCTGTCCGAGGTCCGGAAAGCCGAGCTCCGCGGGCGCGGGGGCGCCGGATTCCCGGCCGGGATCAAATGGGGGTTCGTCAGGCACGACGCCGGACGGCCGGTCTATCTGTGCGTCAATGCCGACGAGGGAGAGCCGGGGACCTTCAAGGACCGCTGGCTGATGACCCATCATCCCCATCTCCTCATCGAAGGGATCATCATCACCGCCCACGCCGTCGGGGCCCACGCGGCCTTCATTTATATCCGAGGGGAATACGAGGGCGCTGCCCGCCGCCTGGAGGAGGCCGTGTCCGAGGCCCGGGAAGCGGGCTTCCTCGGGGAACGGGTCTTCGGGAAGAGCTTCGGACTCGAGGTCGTGGTGCATAGGGGCGCCGGAGCCTATATCTGCGGCGAGGAAACGGCCCTCCTGGAATCGCTCGAGGGCCGGCGTGGCGAGCCGAGGCTCAAGCCTCCTTTCCCCGCGTCCGTCGGCCTGTTCGGGGACCCCACGGTCATCAACAATGTGGAAACGCTCTGCAACATTCCGCGGATCATCGGGGGTGGGGGAGAGGCGTTTGCGGCGGCGGGCAGGCCCGGGGACGGCGGGACGCGTCTCTTCGGGGTCAGCGGGGCGGTCCGTCGTCCGGGGCTTTACGAGCTCCGTGTCGGGACTCCGATCCGGGAGCTCCTCTTCTCCCATGCCGGGGGGCCCCCGGAGGGGACGACCATCAAGGGGGTCATCCCCGGGGGGCTGTCCTCCCCGATCCTCGGACCCGACGAGTTCGACCTTCCCCTGGAGTGTTCCATCCTCGCCGGGGCCGGGACCATGATCGGCTCGGGCGCCGTCATCGCCATCGGCGCGAACACGTCCATGCTGGATGTGCTCGGCGTCATGACCCGGTTCTACGACCATGAATCGTGCGGCCAGTGCACGCCCTGCCGGATCGGGACGTCCTGGATGCACAAGACCGCGGTCCGCCTGGCCGCCGGGGGCGGCGGAGCCGGGGACCTCGACGAGATCGTCCGGGTCGCGTCGGCCATCAAGGGAAAGACCTTCTGTCCCCTGGGTGACGCCGCGGCGCTTCCCGTCCTCGCCCTGATCGGAAAGTTCCGGGGCGAGCTCGAAGAACGGGCCGCCGAGGCCGCGACAAGGAAGCCGTCATGCTGAAGTTCCGGATCGACGATCGCGAGATCGAGGCGGCCGGGGGAACGACCGTCCTCGCGGCCGCCCTGGCAGCCGGGATCGACATCCCGCATTTCTGTCATCACCCGGCCTTCGAGCCGGAGGGCACGTGCCGGATGTGCCTCGTCGCGATCGAGGGCTCGGCCAAACTCGAGCTGGCCTGCGCCACGCGGGTCCGGGACGGCATGAAGGTCGCGACGGACACGCCGGAGGTCGTCGCCGCGAGGAAAGAGGTCCTGGAATTCCTTCTGGCCGAGCACCCTCTGGACTGCCCCGTCTGCGACAAGGCCGGCGAATGCCGGTTGCAGGATTATTACGAGCGGCACGGCCGATTCGCCGGCCGCTTCCGGGAATCCCGGGAGAAGAGGGACAAGATCGTCCCCATCGGGAAGAGCCTTCTCCTCGACAACGAAAGATGCATCCTCTGCACGCGTTGTGTCCGGTTCCTGCGCCGCGTCACCGGGACGGGGGAACTCGGCGTCTACCAGCGCGGCGTCCGGACATGGATCGGGCTCTACGAGGGACGCAGGATCGACAGCGCGTATTCCGGGAATCTCGTCGAGATCTGTCCCGTGGGGGCCATCACCGACGCCGATTTTCGGGCGCGGACCCGGACCTGGCTGCTGGAGAGGGGCGAATCCGTCTGCCCCCACTGCGGACGGGGGTGCAATATCGTCCTTGAATTCCGGTCGGGATCGGAGAGGTCCGGGGAAGGGACGCGCGTCTTCCGGGTCCGGGCCCGGGAGAATCCCGAGGTCAACGGGTACTGGATATGCGACATCGGCCGCTACGCATATCCGAAGGGATCGGAGGACCGTTCCCTCCGGGTGCTGATGATGAAGGACAGGAACGTGACGGAGCTTTCCTGGGACAGGGCGCTCATCATGCTTTCGGAAAAGGTCCGGGGGCTCCGGCGGGCGGGCCGGGCGGGGCGCATCGGGCTCGTCCTCGGTACGTTCCTGTCGAACGAGGCGCTTTCTCTCATCCGCCGGCTGTTCGCGGAGTCCGTGGCGGCCCGCAATTACTGGTTCGCGGACCCGCCGCCGGGCACGGCCGACGGCCTCCTCCTGACCGCCGAGAGGACGCCGAACCGGAGGGGCGCCCTCGACCTCGGATTCGAGCTCAGGCCTCCCGAACTCGACGAGATCTCGAAGGGGGCGGACCTTTTGCTGATCTTCGGGACGGCCCTCCTCGATCATTTCCCCGAAGGCCGCGTCCGGGACGTGCTCTCCCTCGTCCAGGCCAAGTTCCTTTTCGCGTCGCGCGCCGGAGCCCTGGATCGCGCGGTCGACGTCACCCTGCCGACGGCGCTCATGGCGGAGAGTTCGGGGTCGGTGACGAACGTCGCGGGGCGCGTCCAGGCCTTCCGGCCGGTCTGGGAGCCTCCGGGAGACGCCCGTTCCGTGGAGCGGATCCTGGCCGACCTGGCACGCGATCGCGACAGGGAGACCGGGGTATGAGCGATATCCTCATTGTCCTGGCCAAGGTCGTGCTCTCCCTTGTCTGGCTCCTCCTGCTGACCCTCTTCCTGACCTGGGTCGAGCGCAAGGAAAGTGCCGTCATCCAGGACCGGATCGGAGCTAACAGGGCGTCCGTCTTCGGCCTTCGCCTCTTCGGGCTCTTCCAACCCTTCGCCGACGCCATCAAGATGATGTTCAAGGAGGACTTCGATCCCTCGTTCGTCCGGCGGTTCCTCCACGCCCTCGCCCCGTTCCTCTCGTTCTTCTGCGTCGCCGTGACGATCGCCGCCATCCCTTTCGGTCCCTCCGTCCGGCTTTGGGACCGGGTCGTCGCCCTCCAGGTCGCCGATCTCGAAGCCGGACTTCCCTTCATCCTGGCCATGCTGTCGCTCGGGGTTTACGGGATCCTCGTCGGCGGCTGGGCTTCGAACAACAAGTTCGCCCTGCTCGGCGGGATGCGCGGCGCGGCCCAGCTCATTTCGTACGAGGTCGCCCTCGGCCTCTCGCTCGTCGGCCTCGTCCTCGTGTATCCCTCCCTGAGGATGTCGGCCATGGTTGAATTCCAGGGCGGACTGCTCTTCGGATTCCTGCCGCGCTGGGGATTCCTGCTCCAGCCGTTGGGCTTCCTCCTCTTTTTCGTCGCCGCCCTGGCCGAGACGAAGCGCGTCCCCTTCGATCTCCCGGAAGGGGAATCGGAGATCATCGGCTTCTATACGGAATACAGCGGCCTCAAATGGGGGCTCTTCATGATGACCGACTTTCTCGAGGTCATCATCGTCTCCTGCCTCGCCGTGACCCTCTACTTCGGCGGGTGGCAGGTCCCCTGGCTGGGCCCGGACGGGTTCCGGTTCCCGTGGGGAGGGGGATGGGCCCTGCCGGGGCTCGCCGTCATCCTCCTCCAGGTCCTCGCCTTCAACCTCAAGGTCCTTCTTTTCTGCGGGTTCCAGGTCCTCCTCCGCTGGACCTACCCGCGCTTCCGATACGACCAGCTCATGGACCTGGGCTGGAAGGTCCTCGTTCCGCTGGGGTTCCTCAACATCCTGGGCACGGCCCTGTGGGTGGGGCTGAGATGAGGAAAGCCGTCGGATACCTCATCGAGATCGTCCGGGGCGCCCTGATCACGTCGCGGCATTTCTTCGTCAACATGACGCGCCACACGCTGGCCCTCTTCGGGCTGAAGACGCGCCGCCCGGGGGCCGTGACCATCCAGTACCCGGAACAGCGGAAGGCGATCGCCCCGCGCCACCGGAGCCTCCATCGCCTGGTTCGGAGGGAGGACGGGCGTCCGCGATGCGTCGCCTGCATGCTCTGCGCGACGGTCTGCCCGTCGGAGTGCATCTCCATCGAGGCGGGGGAGGACCCGGACCCCGAGGTCCAGCGGTCGCCCGCCCGATACACGATCGACCTCGCCCGCTGCTGCTTCTGCGGCTTCTGCGTCGAGGCCTGCCCCGAGGACGCCATCCGGATGGATACCGGGATCCTCGAGTCCGCCGAACGGGCCCGGGGGGAGCTCCTTTACCAAAAGGAAGACCTCCTCCGATGAGGTCCGAGACCCGGTCCTTCGGAAGGATCGAGGTCACGGGCTTCGCCGCGGGGGAGATCCGGGTCGATGGGGGGGCGATGTTCGGCGCCGTTCCCCGGTCCGTCTGGGCCGCGAAGAGCCCTCCCGACGCAGAGAACCGGGTCCGCCTGGCGCTGAATTGTTTCCTGATCCGGACCCCGACGGCCGTTATCCTCGCCGATACGGGCATCGGGACGCTCCTTGACGGCAGGTACCTTAAGTACTACCGGTTCAGCGGAGATCCGGGCCTCAAGGCCCCGCTGGCCGCGCTCGGCTTCCGGCCCGGGGATATCGACGTGGTTTTCAATACTCATCTGCATTTCGACCACTGTGGAGGGAACGTCGCGAAGAATCCTTCGGGTGCGGTCATGCCCGCGTTCCCCGGGGCCAGATACGTTGTCCGGAAAGGGGAATGGGAGAGCGCGTTCCATCCCGTGGCCAGGGACAAGGCCAGCTATTTTCCCGAGCGCTTGAAGCCCCTCGAAACCGCAGGGCGGCTGGATCTCATCGAAAAGGACGGGGAGATCGCCGACGGCGTCGAAGCCGTTATCGTGCCCGGGCACACCGCATTCCACCAATGCCTGAAGGCCACCGACGGCGACAAAACCTTCTTTTTCACCGGCGACATCGTCCCGAGCGCCGCGCACGTCGGGCTGGACGCCATCATGAGCTATGACCTGTACCCGGCGGAGACCCTGGACAACAAGAAGAAGGTCCTCGCACGGGCGTTGGCCGGGGGCTGGGTTCTCGGGTTCGGCCACGATCCGTTCCGGTTCTTCGGCAGGGTCGAACGCGCCGGGCGGGGCTTCGCGTTCCGGGAGCCCGGGAGCGAGCCGTGAGGCGCCGCACGGACGGGTTGACTTTCGCCGGCGACCTTATTTATGATGTGATTTCGTCATTTCCTCAGGAGGTCAGTGCATGAAGAAAGTCACCGTCGAAGAGCTGTTGGCCAAGGCCGAACAGCCGTCCAAGGACGCTCCCCGTCTCCACAAGTTCTACAAGGGCAAGATGGGAACCTCGTTGAAGTGCCGGGTGCGCGATTTCAACGATTTCGCCATCTGGTACACGCCCGGCGTGGCCGCGGTCTGCAAGGAGATCGCCGCCGACAAGGAAAAGGCCTATCTGTACACGAACAAGTGGAACAGCGTCGCGGTGATCAGCGACGGGACCCGGGTTCTCGGCCTCGGGGACATCGGTCCCGAGGCGGGGCTCCCCGTCATGGAAGGGAAGGGGATCCTGTACAAGTATCTGGGCGGCGTGGACGCGTTCCCGATCTGCCTGGCCGAGAAGGACCCGGACAAGATCATCGAGATCGCCAAGGCGCTCCAGCCGTCCTTCGGCGGATACAATCTCGAGGACATCGCCCAGCCCAAGTGCTTCAAGATCCTGGACACCCTGCGCGAGCAGTGCGAGATCCCGGTCTGGCACGACGACCAGCAGGGCACGGCCTGCGTCACGGTGGCCGGTCTCATCAACGCCCTCAAGATCGTCAAGAAGGACATCCGCGCGGCCAAGGGCGTCGTCCTCGGGTCCGGAGCCTCGGGCATCAACATCGCCCGGCTGATGATGAAGGCGGGATTCAGCCCCGAGAACATGCTCTCCGTCGATACGAAGGGCATCCTCTCCCGCGACCGCGCCGACAGGGAAGAGCTCCAGGCCAAGTACAAGGAAAAATGGGACATCTGCATGCGGACGAACCCCAAGGGCCGCATCGGCCAGGCCGCGGACGCCATCGCCGGCGCCGATGTCCTGGTCGGCGTGTCCAAGCCGGGCCCCGGGACCATCAAGCCCGAGTGGATCAGGTCGATGGCCCCGAATTCCATCGTGTTCGCCTGCGCCAATCCCATCCCCGAGATCTGGCCCTGGGAGGCCAAGGAGGCCGGGGCGAAGGTGTTCGCCACCGGGCGGTCCGATTTCCCCAACCAGGTCAACAACTCGCTCGGGTTCCCCGGCATCTTCCGCGGCGCCCTCGACGTCCGGGCGAAGACGATCACGGACGAGATGTGCATCGCCGCGGCCGAGGAGCTTGCCAAGGTCGCCGAGGACAAGGGCATTCACGAGGAATACATCATCCCCAATATGGACGAGTGGGAGGTCTTCCCGCGCGAGGCCGTGGCCGTCGGCACCAAGGCCATCGAACAGGGCGTGGCCCGGTTCCATTACAGCCCCGAAGAGCGCTTCAAGATGGCCGAGGACGCCATCCGTCAGTCCCGGAACGAGGTCCAGTGGATGATGAAGGAGGGATTCATCCTCGACCCGGATAAATAATGCCGGGTGGGAACGGCGCCGGAGCGGGGACGCGGGAGATTGACAACGGGTCGGGAGTGTGCTATTAATCTACTCACTGCGGAGAATCGTTCAAAATCAAGAGAATGAAGACGTGGCGAAGCACAACATGAGCGAGCACGCGAAGAGTCCCGTCGGAGAAGACGACGGCCCGTCCTGATCGAACGCGTCCGATCGAAAACCAACTGTCGCAAATGGATATGACGATATGCGGTTCCGGTGCGAATGCCCGGAATTGAGGGAGAGGAGGTGGGAATCATCAGAAAGCGGTCACGAAAACGGACTTATCATATCTCTCAAATCATTAAACAAACCACAAAGGAGGTTCTGGAGATGAAAAATTTCATCAAGGTCTTAGCTTTCGGTCTCATGGTTGCGTTCGTGTTCACGAGCTGCGCCAAGCAGCCCACCCAGCAGATGGACGCCGCCAAGGCCGCCATCGAGGCGGTCGCCCAGGCCAAGGGCGACATTTACGCCGCGGACGAGCTCAAGAAGCTCAATGACGATCTGACCCTCGCCAACGACGAGGTCACCGCCCAGTCCAAGAAGTTCTTCAAGAAGTACGGCAAGGCCAAGGAAATGCTGGCCAAGCTCGTCACCGACGCCGACGCCGTCAAGGCCCTCATTCCCGCCAGGATCGAGGAAGCCAAGAACGCCGCCGTCCAGGCCCAGGCCGAAGCCAAGGCCGCTCTTGACGAAGCCACCGCCCTCCTCGAGAAGGCCCCCAAGGGCAAGGGCACCAAGGCTGACATCGAAGCCATGAAGGCCGACCTCGCCGGCATCGGGACCTCGTTCCTCGATGTTCAGGCCGCCATCGACGCCCAGGATTATTTCGGCGCCAAGGACAAGGCCGTCGTCGTCAAGGACAAGGCCGTCGTCATCGCCGACCAGGTCAAGGCTGCCATCGAGAAGGTCAAGGGCAGATAAGGGCTTTCCCGAACACCAGGTCTGTGTTTTTTTGTGAGATTCCGTAGAATCGTTCTTTATCTCCTAGCGGCATATCTCACAGGTTGTAAGACGCCACCGGTTCCTCCAGAGGCCGCGCTCGCTGCCCGGCAGGAGCAAGATCTCTGGAGGGCCGGTGCTTTTGTTTACGCCCCCGGGGAGTACGGATCGTACCTCGAGGGCGTCAAGCGGGCCCGTCAGGCCCTGGCGAACGAGAACCTGAAGCTGGGCTGGTTCAGGGAGTACTCTCCTCTCAGGGAGGATCTCCGGCGGGCCCTCGTCGCGGGGGACGCCCTGCTCGCCCGGACCCTGAAGGACAGGGAAGAAAAGCGCGACAGGATCAGGGAAGAGGTCCGGATCCTCCGGAAGAGGCTCGGCACCCTGGAAGACATCACCCTGACCCTCAATGAGCGGGGCCGCGCCCGCGCATCGCTGACCAAGGCGGAGATCATGCTCGAGGAGGTCTCGCTGATGGCCGACGGGGCCAAGTATGACCAGGCCCTCGAAAAGGTCCAGGCCGTCCGCGGCGTCATCAAGGAAGCCGAAGGCACCTGCCTGAAGTTCCTCGTCCGCTACCAGGACGCCGGTCAGATAGAGAAATGGAGGAGGCTTGCCGAGGAGACCGTCCGGGAATCCCGGACGAAGGGGACGACGGCCATCCTCGTCATCAAGCTCGAGAAACGGATGATCGTCTACAAGAAGGGCGACGCCGTCGCCGAATTCGACGTCGGTCTCGGCTTCAACGGGCTGTCCGACAAGCTCCACTCGGGCGATGACGCCACTCCCGAGGGACGCTACCATATCACGAAGAAGATCCCCGCCAGCCGTTTCTACAAGGCGTTTCTCATCGATTATCCCAACGACGAGGACCGGCAAAGGTTCGCCTCGGCCAAGCAGAGGAGAGAGATCCCTTATTGGGTCGGTATCGGCAGTCTGGTCGAGATCCACGGGGGAGGCCAGGACAGCCTGACCCGGGGATGCGTCTCCGTGGACGACAGGGTCATGGATAAACTGTTCGGCATGGTCTCGGTCGGGACACCCGTGACGATCGTCGGCACCCTGGACCGGGAGAGCCCCATCGTCAAGGCCATCCGGGACGAATGAAGGTCGCGATATGTCGATAAAAAAAGCGTTCTTGTTCCTCGTGGCGGCCGGATATCTCGCGGGACTCGCGGTGCTCGGATACGGCACCATCGTCGGACTTCGGCAATTCGCCTTGTGGCGGCAGGCCGGACCGGACGAGGCCGCGGGGATGGGAACGGACGCGCGCACATCCGCCGCGGCCGCGACGGCGCTCAAGAAGAAGTTCGACGCCCTGGCCCCGAAGGGGGTCTATATCGTCATCGATACGGGCGCCAACAGGTTCTTTCTGAAGAAAGGCGCCGAGACCATCCGCGAAGGGCTCGTGTCGACCGGGAGCGGGGATATCCTGCCGGACCCCAAAGGCAAGCGCCAGTGGGTCTTCGATACGCCGCGGGGGGAATTCGCCGTCAAGTCCAAGATCGAGAATCCGTATTGGACGAAGCCCGACTGGGCGTTCATCGAGGAGGGAGAGCCCATACCGCGGAACGCCGAGGACCGGGTCGTCGGCGGGGAGCTCGGCGACTACGCCCTGGGATTCGGCAGCGGCTTCTTTCTCCATGGCACGCTGTATACACGCCTCCTGGGGAGGAACGTCACCCACGGCTGTGTCCGGATCGGCGACGAGGACCTGAAATTCCTTTTCCGGTCCTCTCCCATAGGGACGAAGATCTATATCTATTGAGACGAGCATGCGCCATATATTGATCCTCATGGTCCTGGCCCTGGCGGGAATCGCATCGCCGGCCGTCGTTCGCGGAGCGGAAACCCCTAAAGCGGCTGGGGACGGCCGTATCGCGGAAGAGGAATTCGCGCTGGCCAAGCTCCCGGACTTCTATTTCATGATGAACCTGGGGGCGAGGACGATCGAGCTCCGGGCCCGCGGTTTCATCTTGAGGCGTTGGACCCCGTCCCGGGTTCGGTTCTGGGGGACGCCGGTCGCGTTCAAGACGCTTTCACTGGCGCGGAAGACGGCCCTGACGCTTCCGCAGAGGCGCGTCATCAAGCCGGGGGAGCCCGAGACCGTTTCGACCAAACCGGGCCAATTCGAGCTGGAAGCCCTCGAGGTCAAGGACATGCCGCCGGACTATACCCTGGAGCTCGAGGACGGGACGAAGCTGTTGGTCGTCACGAAAGCCAAGGGGCTTGCGGCCGTTTGGCGGGACGTGAAGTGGTACGCCGGGCTTCCCCTGAAGACGCTCAAGCTGGGACGGCAAAAGAAGACGATGACCCTCATAGAAATGAGCTTTGACGACCCCAAGGAAGGCCAGGCGATGTATTGGGCCCTTACCGAAGGGCTGAAGGGCCTTGTCTGGCTGCCCAGGCCCGAATAGGGCCGAAACTTCCGGCGGCATCTCATTTTCCCAAGCAGTCCCTGATAAAAACTTTATTTTAATAGTTGACAAGCATACGCTCATATAATATATTATTGTTCTACTAACGGAAAAGGAGGAATTAATGGCAAAGATCATAGGCATCGATCTTGGGACGACGAACTCATGCGTCGCCATCATGGAAGGCGATAAGACCACGGTCATCCCGAACGAAGAAGGCGGAAGGACGACCCCTTCCGTGGTCGCGTTCACGGCCAAAGGCGAGATCCTGACCGGCCAGGTCGCCAAGCGGCAGAGGGTCACCAACCCGGAGAACACGATATATTCCATCAAGCGGTTCATGGGAAGGCGCTTCTCCGAGGTCGGGAAGGAGATCAGGCAGGTCCCCTTCAAGGTGGCCGAGGCTCCGAACGGCGGCGTCCAGGTCGAAGCGCTCGGCAAGCGCTACGCCCCGCCGGAGATCTCCGCTTTCATCCTGCAGAAGCTGAAAAAGGCCGCCGAGGATTATCTCGGGGAGAAGGTCGAGAAGGCCGTCATCACCGTCCCGGCCTATTTCAACGACGGCCAGCGGAAAGCGACCAAGGACGCCGGCAAGATCGCCGGACTCGAGGTCGTCCGCATCATCAATGAGCCCACCGCGGCCGCCCTGGCCTACGGTATGGACAAGAAGAAGGACCAGGTCATCGCCGTCTACGATTTCGGCGGCGGCACGTTCGACATCTCCATCCTCGAGGTCGGGGAGGGCGTCGTCGAGGTCAAATCCACCAACGGCGACACCCACCTGGGCGGTGACGACATCGACCAGACGATCCAGGACTGGCTCGTCGGCGAGTTCCGGAAGGAATCGGGCATCGACCTCGCCCGCGACAAGATGGCGCTCCAGCGCCTCAAGGAAGCCGCTGAGAAGGCCAAGATCGAGCTCTCGACGACGATGGAGACCGAGATCAACCTGCCGTTCATCACGGCCGACGCGTCCGGCCCGAAGCATCTGCTGATGAAGATGACCCGGGCCAAGCTCGAGAGCCTGATGGAGGACCTCGTCCAGAGGTCCGTCGGCCCCTGCCGCCAGGCCCTGGCCGACGCCAACCTCAAGGCCGAGGCCATCGACGAGGTCATCCTCGTCGGCGGCCAGACGCGCGCCCCCCGCATCCAACAGCTGGTCAAGGACCTCTTCGGCAAGGAGCCGCACAAGGGCGTCAACCCCGACGAGGTCGTGGCCGTCGGCGCCGGCATCCAGGGCGCCGTGCTGTCGGGCGAGGTCAAGGACGTCCTCCTGCTCGACGTCACCCCCCTGACGCTGGGCATCGAGACCCTGGGCGGCGTGTTCACGAAGATGATCCCGCGCAACACGACCATCCCGACCAAGAAGGCGGAGACCTTCTCGACGGCCTCGGACGATCAGCCGAGCGTCGAGATCCATGTCCTCCAGGGCGAGCGGGAGATGGCGTCCGCCAACCGGACGCTCGGCCGGTTCCACCTCGACGGCATCCCTCCGGCCCCGCGCGGAGTCCCCAAGATCGAGGTGACGTTCGACATCGACGCCAACGGCATCCTCCACGTCTCCGCGCGGGACACGGGGACGGGAAAACAGCAGGCCATCACCATCACCGGCCACAGCGGGCTCGACGAGAAGGAGATCGACCGGATGGTCAAGGACGCCGAATCCCATTCCGACGAGGACAAGAAGCGGCGGGAGGTCATCGACGCCCGCAACCAGGCCGACCAGCTCATCTACAGCCTGGAGAAGCTCCTCAAGGAGAACAAGGACCGCGTTCCCGAAGCCGAGGCGAAAGTGGTCCAGACCGAGATCGAGAACACGCGGAAAGCGATCGCCGGGGAGGACCTCGAGACCATCAAGTCCGCGATGGAATCTCTCTCCCGCGCCTCGCACAAGCTCACCGAGACCCTTTATCAGCAGGCCGGGCCTCAGCCCGGACAGGAGCCCCCGCATGGCGGCGCCGAAGGCCCTTCGCCGCACGACGGCGGCCGGGCCGCTGCCGGGGGGCCCGAGGAAGAGGTCATCGACGCCGAGGTTGTCGACGACGAGAAAAAGAATTAAACTGGTCCGTGACTGACCGGGGGCCGGCCTGCGCCGGCCTCCCGGGAGTTCCATCATGGCCAAAGACTACTACGAGGTCCTCGGCGTCTCCCGGAGCGCGCCGGTCACGGAGATCAAGAAGGCGTATCGCCGCCTTGCCCGGAAATACCACCCCGATCTCAATCCCGGGGACAAGAGCGCCGAGGCGAAGTTCAAGGAGATCCAGGAGGCCTATTCCGTCCTGACGGACGCCAAGAAGAAGGCCCAATACGACCAGTTCGGCTTCGCCGGGGACGTCCCTCCGGAGGGGGCCGGGCCCCGCGGCCGTCCGACGGGCTTCGAAGGGTTCGATTTTTCCGATTACGGCACGTCCTCGTTCAAGGACTTCTTCGAGAACCTGTTCGGGGGCGGCGCCGCCCACCCCGGGGCCGTCGCAGCGGAGCGCGGCGAGGATCTCAATTATTCGATGAACATGGGCTTCGAGGACGCCATCAACGGCGTCCAGACCCGCATCCGCCTGACGCGGCTGGTCCCATGCCCGGCCTGCGGGGGCCGGGGGACCGCCTCGTCCGGCGGGGCGAAGGCCTGTCCCGCCTGCGGCGGCACGGGCCGCGGAGTCGCCCAGCGCGGTTTCATGAAATTCTCGACGGCCTGCGCCTCCTGCGGGGGCACGGGCACGGTTCCCGGCGAGGCCTGCCATGCCTGCGGCGGCAAAGGGACCGCCCAGAGGACCGAACAGGTTTCGGTCCGGATCCCGGCCGGCGTGGACTCCGGGTCCCGCGTCCGCATCCCCGGCAAGGGCAACGCCGGAAGGAACGGCGGGCCGACGGGCGACCTCTATATCCAGATCGAGGTTTCGCCGCACCGGTTCTACCGCCGCGAGGGGCCGAACATCGCCCTCAAGCTGCCGATAACCGTCCCCGAGGCCACCCTGGGGGCCAAGATCAACGTCCCGACGGTCTGCGGGCCCACGGTCATCCGGATCCCCCCGGGCACCAGATCGGGCCAAAAGTTCCGCCTCAAGGACAAGGGGGCCCCTGTTCCGGGGAAGAAGGCCCGCGGCGACGAGATCGTCGAGGTGACGATCGTCCCGCCGCCCTTCGCCGACCAGCGGGTTCGCGAGCTCATGAAGGAGCTGGAGAAGGTTTCCGGCCCCGACCCGAGGGCGGACCTCGGAGGGAACTGACATGGCGAAGAGGACGAAGAAGGACGCTCCGGGCCCGACGCGGTACTACCACATCAGCAGTGTCTCGAAGATGTACAGCATCCACCCCCAGACCCTCCGCCTCTACGAGCGGGAGGGGCTTCTCAAGCCGTCGCGAAGCGAGGGGAACACGCGGATGTATTCGGCCGAGGACCTGAAGCGGCTCGAAACCATCCTCAACCTCATCCGGGACCTGGGCGTGAACCTGGCGGGCGTCGAGGTCGTCCTCAACATGAGGAACCGGATGGAGGAGATCGAGTCCGAGGTCAACCAGTTCCTCGAGTTCGTCCGCCGGGAGTTCTTCCAGGGAAAGGACGAGGAGTTCGAGGCGCGGCGGAGAGCCCTCGTCCGCATCCATCCGTCGCGGATCGTCAAGGTCGGTAAACCGGACACCTGATGGCGGACCGCAGGGATTATCCGGATTCCCACAGCCTGAAACTTTACCTCGACCAGATCGCGAAGTTCCCGCCGCTCTCCGAAGAGGAGGAGAAGCGAGTCGGCGAGCGGGCCCGGGAGGGCGACCTCGAGGCCATGCGCCGGCTCATCGAATCCAACCTCAAGTTCGTCGTCTCCTACGTGAAGAAGTACCGGGGAATGGGGCTCGGCCTGCTCGACCTCATCAACGAGGGGAACGTCGGGCTCATCGAGGCGGCCAAGCGGTTCGACCCGACCCGCAACGTCCGGTTCATCTCCTACGCGGTCTGGTGGATCCGCCAGGCCATCATCCATGCCCTGTCCCAGTATTCCCGCATCTACAACATTCCGCAGAAGATGTCCGACCAGATCTCGGCGATGAAGAAGAAGACGGCCGAGCTCAAGGGGGAACTGGGCCGGGAGCCGACCCGCGCGGAAGTCGCCCGGAGGATGGGGATCGCGGAGGAGGACGTCGACGACCTGGCCGTCCTCGAGGAGAAGAACGTCTCCCTGAGCGACCGGCTCTCGGAGGACGGGCTCGAGGTCGAGGACCGGCTCAGCGACGAGATCAGCCCGCCGGTCGAATACCAGATCATCAAGTCCTCCGTCCAGCATCAGATCCGGGCGATGATCGGGGAACTGGATGAGAAGGAAGCCCTTGTGCTAAAATTGCGCTTCGGGCTGGACGACGACCGCCCCAGGACCCTTCAGGAGATCGGCAACGAGCTGGGCCTGACGCGGGAGCGCATCCGGCAGATCGAACAGAAGGCGATGCGGAAGCTCTCGCGCTCGCGGAGCCTCCAGCAGTTAAGAGGATACCTGAATTGAGCGAAAAGACGACGTGCGCCCGGTGCCAGGGCACCGGTTGGATCATCGCGACGGGCGACAAGGGCCCCGTGGCCAAGAGGTGCGGCTGTTACCACGAGCGGCAGGCGGCCGTCCTGATCGAGAAGGCCAACATCCCCAAGCGGTACAAGGACTGCTCGCTGGGGAACTTCGAGATCCACCAGAACAACGACTCGCACAAGGACGCGCTGGCCATCTCGAAGAAGTTCGTCAAGAACTACCCGGCCCAGGACGTCGGCCTCCTGTTGATCGGCCCCTGCGGCGTGGGGAAGACCCACCTGGCCATCGGCATCATCCAGGAGCTCATCGCGAAGAAGAACGTCCCCTGCGTCTTTTACGACTTCCGGGACCTCATCCGGGAGATCCAGAACACGTTCGCCCCCGAATCCGCCCTCACCGAATCCGACGTCCTCGCCCCCGTCTTCCACAGCGACGTCCTCGTGCTGGACGAGCTCGGGGCCAAGCGGACGACCGCCTGGGTCGAGGAGACCGTCTTTTACATCATCAACCACCGCTACAACCACAAGAAGACGACCATCTTCACCTCGAACTATCCGGACACCGAGGAGAAAGAGGACAATCGCGATTCCTTCTACAAGAAGGGCGGCGACAGCCTCGTCGACCGGATCGGCATCCGCCTGCGGTCGCGCGTCTACGAGATGTGCAAGATCGTCGAGATGTGGGGCGACGACTACCGGAAGCTCGCCAAGCAGGCGTCCTACCGGTTCTGACCCTTCGACCCGAGAAAACCGTTGCCTTCCCCGGCGAAAAATGCTATCGTGTCTCCGCCTTGCTCCTCGGTAGCTCAATCGGCAGAGCGGGTGGCTGTGGCTAAACGCAGCGTCCGCGAGGGATCGCGGATGGAAAACCGGGTGAATTCAGGGAAGCCCTCCCTTCGCCGGGTGCGAAGCGGGTGATCCTGAGCCAAGCCCCGACCGTCCCTGACGGGCGGGGAAGGTGCAGAGACTAGAGCGAACGCTCGTACCTCGGAACGGTCCGGGGGAAGCGCCCGGCGCCCCATCCCCGCGCAAGCGGGAAGGGCGATGAGATAGTCCAAGCCCGAGAGAAATCTCGGGGCTCTTGTAACCACTAGGTTGCAGGTTCGAGTCCTGCCCGAGGAGCCAAATTAAATCCGCAGAGTTTCAGCTCACATCCACAAGGAGATTTCCCGGAATGGACATTCCACGGATCTTCAACATCGCCGAAAGTGCGCATCGCATCCATGACCCGTTCACACCCGAAAAGCTCGCCACTCTCGGCGCGGCGCTGCGTCTGGAAACGGGGACCCGAGTGCTCGACCTCGGCAGCGGTTCGGGGGAGATGCTGTGCACCTGGGCGCGCGATCACGGAGTCGTCGGCACCGGCATCGACATGAGCCAGTTGTTCACCGAGCAAGCGAAGCTCCGCGCGGAAGAACTCGGCGTCGCCGATCGCGTCAAGTTCATCCATGGCGATGCTGCCGGCTATGTTGCGGACGACAAGGCCGGTGTGGCAGCCTGTCTCGGGGCTACGTGGATCGCCGGGGGAGTCACCGGCACTATCGAGCTTCTGGCGCAGAGCCTCCGCAGCGGAGGGATCATCCTCATCGGCGAGCCCTACTGGCGGCAGTTGCCGCCGACGGAAGATGTTGCCAGGGGGTGTCTCGCCGGCTCGATCTCCGACTTTCTTACGCTTCCAGAACTTCTCGCGTCCTTCGGCCGCCTTGACCACGACGTCGTGGAAATGGTTTTGGCAGACCAGGACAGCTGGGACAGATACGAGGCGGCTCAATGGCTCACCATGCGCCGATGGCTTGAAGCTAATCCCAACGACGAGTTTGCGAAGGATGTTCGAGCCAAACTGACCTCGGAACCCGAGCGATACGCTGCTTACACACGTGAATACCTGGGTTGGGGTGTGTTCGCGCTGATGCCGCGGTGATGAGTTGTGGCATCCGGCGGATTCTCAACGGCTGTGCCGCGCATCAGGTGGCGGATTGCCGAGATGTGAGGGAGCCTAAGAACTCATCCGCCATCGCCGAAATCTCCGTCCAAAGGCTCTGCGCGTTCAAGAGAGCCTGCCCGAGCCAAGATGTGGATCAGTATGCCGGACCGCGTGATTCAATGGCTTCAGGCTCAGGTCGCAATGGCGAGACCCAAGATCCGCAGGAAAGTACCGCCCCCTTCGCTCATTCCATTGCCTGGTCACGTGCCGAGCGCCCGCCAAGCTTGACAAAGCGCCTTAATCCGAATATATTCCTAAATAGGAATGATTCCTATTAATTCAGGGGAAGGGAAGAGGCCGACGCCGGCGGAGGTCGCTCAGCGCCTGACGCGCTTTCGGCAGGGGCTGCAGCGGGCCGGCATCCGGATGACGCCCCAGAGATTGGCCATCTACCACGAGGTCGCCCGCTCGTCCGAGCATCCCGACGCCGAGACCGTCCACGGCCGCCTCCGGCGCCGGATGCCCGGCGTTTCCCTGGACACCGTTTACCGGAACCTCTGGCTGCTCCTCGACCTGGGCCTCATCGCCACGCTCGGGGGGCATCGAGAGAAGGCCCGCTTCGACGCCAATACGGGCTCGCACCACCACTTCCTCTGCAAGAAATGCGGCGCCGCGTTCGATGTCGACGTTCCCGGCCCGGCCGGGCGAGGGATTCCCGGCGCGGTCCGCGCCCTGGGCCGGGTCGACCGGATGCGCGTCGAATTTCTCGGTCTGTGCCGGCGTTGTCTGCCGCTCACGGATACCCCGAAAGCGGGGCATATCGAACGGACAAGGAGGGGGGGATGACGGACGACAAGAAGACCCTGACGGCCGGCTTCGGGATGCCGGTGGACGATGACCTGAATTCGCAGACGGCCGGGGCCAAGGGGCCGGTCCTCATCCAGGACGTCCATCTCGTCGAGAAGCTGGCCCATTTCGACCGGGAGCGCATTCCCGAGCGCGTGGTCCATGCCAAGGGCGCGGGCGCCCACGGCTATTTCGAGGTGACCCGGGACGTCACGAAACACACCCGGGCGAAGTTCCTGTCGAAGGCGGGGAAGAGGACCGAGGTCTTCGTCCGCTTCTCGACGGTCGGCGGCGAGAGGGGATCGGCCGATTCCGAGCGCGACCCGCGCGGTTTCGCGGTCAAGTTCTACACCGAAGAGGGCAACTACGACATGGTCGGGAACAACACGCCGGTCTTTTTCATCCGCGACCCGCTGAAGTTCCCGGACTTCATCCACACCCAGAAGCGCAATCCGGCCACCAACCTCAAGGACCCGGACATGTTCTGGGATTTCCTGTCCCTGACCCCGGAATCCATCCACCAGGTGACGATCCTGTTCTCGGACCGCGGCACGCCCCGCTCCTTCCGCCACATGCACGGCTTCAGCAGTCACACCTATATGTGGTACGACGCCAAAGGCGGATACTGCTGGATCAAGTATCATTTCAAAACGCTCCAGGGGATCGAGAACTTCGACGGCCCCGAGGCCGACCGCATGCGCGGTGTCGACCCGGACGTCGCCACGCGCGACCTCCATGCGGCCATCGCCCGGGGCGAATTCCCCGCCTGGCGCGTCGAGGTCCAGATCATGACCCCGGAGCAGGCCAAGACCTACCGATTCGACCCCTTCGACATCACCAAGGTCTGGCCGCACGCGGACTTCCCGCCCGTCGAGATCGGCCGCATGGTCCTCGACCGCAACCCGGAAAACTATTTCGCCGAGGTCGAACAGGCGGCGTTCTCCCCCGCGAATTTCGTCCCGGGCATCGGGCCCTCGCCGGATAAGATGCTCCAGGGTCGTCTGTTCAGCTACCATGACACCCACCGCCACCGGCTCGGGCCCAACTTCCATCTGCTCCCGATCAACGCCCCGAAAGCGGCCCCGATGGCGAGCTATCAGAGGGACGGCGCCATGCGCTCGGACGGGAACGGAGGGCCGGGACCGAACTACTGGCCGAACAGCTTCGGAGGCCCGGCCCCAGATCCGGGCTTCGCCCCGCCGCCCATCGACGTTTCGGGAACGGCCGCGCGTCATGCCTACGTCCTCGGCGACATCGATTTCGTCCAGGCGGGGGCGCTCTACCGCAGGATCATGACGGACACGGACCGCGCCCACCTCGTCGCCAACATCGTGGGCCATCTGGGCGGGGCGCGCAAGCGCCTCCAGCTCCGGCAGACGGCCCTCTTCCACAAGGCCGATCCCGAATACGGCGCCCGAGTGGCCGAAGGGCTCGGCCTATCCGTCGACGACATCAAGCGTCTTGCCGCCATGACCCAGGCCGACCGGGTCAAGGCGACCACGGAATAAGGGCTCAAGAGGCCCGGGGTCATGCCCGGGCCTCGTCCCGGTGCTTCGGCTGAGAGGTAAGATCCCTTTCCTTCCCCATCCTGACCCGGAACCTCCGCGCGCTCCTCCACCCCTGAGCTCTTGCCAGACTGCCGTCCGGCTTCTCTAAAGCTCGCCCGGAATGGTATAATTCCGCACCCGCCCGGGCCGGGCGGACCGGAATCCCATCGAAGGACGAGCCATGACCGATCGATCGACCACCGACAAGAGGACCTGGCAGTGCGACATCGCCGAAGTGGAGGCCCTTCTCTATACGAGCGCCTCCGCCGGGCTTTCCGATACGGACGCCGCCGAGCGGCTCGTCCGCTTCGGCCCGAACCAGCTTCGCGAGAAGAAGGGCCGTTCGCCCCTCGGCCAGTTCCTCGACCAGTTCAAGGATTTCATGATCTGGGTCCTGATGGGCGCCGCCCTCGTCTCGGGCTTCCTGGGAGAATGGGTCGACGCGATCGCCATCATCGCCATCGTCATCCTCAACGCCGTCATGGGGTTCGTCCAGGAATTCAGGGCCGAGAGGTCCCTGGCCGCGCTCAAGAGGCTTTCCTCGCCGTCGTCCAAGGTCATCCGGGACGGCGATTACAGGGTCGTGCCGTCGAGCGCCGTCGTTCCCGGCGACCTCGTCGAGCTCGAGGCCGGCGACAACGTTCCGGCCGACGGCCGCGTCGTCTGGCACACGGCGAACTTCTCGGTGCAGGAAGCCAGCCTGACGGGGGAGTCCACCCCCGTCCTCAAGACCGCCGCCGCGCTCGACGAACGGGACGTCCCCCTGGCCGACAGGGCGAACATGGTCTATCTGGGGACGTCCGTCGCCTCGGGCAAGGCCCGGGCCCTCGTCACCGGGACGGGCATGGCCACCGAGCTCGGCAAGATCGCCGAGATGATCCAGGGGATCGCCCACGAGACGACGCCTCTCCAGAAGAAGCTCGAGCAGTTCGGCAAGCTCATCGTCTACCTGTGCTTCGTCCTCGTCGGCCTCGTCTTCCTCCTGGAATGGCTCCGGGGCGGAAAGGTCGTCGATATCTTCCTGACGGCGGTGAGCCTCGCGGTGGCGGCCATCCCCGAAGGACTGCCCGCCGTCGTCACCATCGCCCTCGCCCTGGGCGTGCAGCGGATGGTCCGCCGGCACGCCCTCATCCGGAAACTGCCCTCGGTCGAGACGCTCGGCTGCGCCACCGTCATCTGCTCCGACAAGACGGGCACGCTGACCCGGAACGAGATGACCGTCCAGGCCGTTTACGCCGACGGCCGCCTCTTCGCGGTGACGGGCGTCGGCTACGCGCCCGAAGGCGGTTTTCTGGACGGGGACGCGCCCGTCGATCCTTCCGGCTCCCCCGGATTGCGGCGGATGCTTCAAGGCGGCGTCCTCTGCAACAGCGCCTCTCTCGTCCGGAAGGACGGGGCGTCTGGGGCATCGTCGGGGACCCGACCGAGGCGGCCATCCTCACGGCCGCCGCGAAGGGCGGCATTCTCAAGGAGGTCGAGGAGAAGGGATACCCCGCCGTCGAAGAGCTTCCCTTCGACTCCGAGCGCAAGAAGATGACCATCATCCGCCAGGACGGGAGCGGCTTCGCGGCCTTCGTCAAGGGCGCGCCCGACATCCTGCTCGGCGACTGCACGGCCATCGACGAGGGCGGCGCGACGCGTCCCTTGACCGAGGCCGACCGGGCGCGGCTCCTGCGCGCGAACGACGAGCTCGCCGACAGGGCCATGCGCGTCCTGGCGTTCGCCTACCGCCCGCTCGAGGGGCTTCCCGAGAATCCGTCGCCGGCGAACATCGAGCGAGATCTGGTGTTCTCCGGCCTGATGGCGATGATCGATCCGCCGCGGGAGGAGGTCAAGGCGGCGGTGGCCGAGTGCAAGAGGGCCGGCATCCGGACCGTCATGATCACCGGCGACCACAAGAACACGGCCGTGGCCATCGCCCGGGAGCTCGGCTTCCTGGCAGGGGACTCCCTGGCCCTGACCGGAGAGGACCTTGACGGATGGACCGACGAGAAGCTGGGCGCGCGAAGTGGGCCGCATCCCGGTGTACGCCCGGGTCTCGCCGGAGCACAAGCTCCGCATCGTCCGGGCCTGGCGGAAGCGGGGCGACGTCGTCGCCATGACGGGCGACGGGGTCAACGACGCGCCGGCGGTCAAGGAAGCCGACATCGGCGTCGCCATGGGCATCACCGGGACCGACGTGACCAAGGAGGTCTCGGACATGGTCGTCACGGACGACAACTTCGCCTCCATCGTCGCGGCCGTCGAGGAGGGGAGGGGGATCTACGACAATATCCGGAAGTTCATCCACTACCTGCTGTCGTGCAACGCCGGCGAGATCCTGACCATGTTCACGGCCTCGCTCGTCGGCCTCCCCGTGCCCCTGCTCCCCATCCAGATCCTCTGGATCAACCTGGTGACGGACGGACTGCCCGCCCTCGCCCTCGGCGTGGACCCCGTCGACCCGGGCATCATGGACAAGCCGCCCCGCAACCCGCGCCGAGCCGGTCGTCACGCGTCCCCGGGCCTTCCTGATGCTGGCCCAGGGGGCGTTCATCGCCCTCTGCAGCCTCCTGGCCTTCGTCGCCATCCTGTACGTCGAGAAGGAAGGCGTCGTCCGGGCCAGGACGGGCGCGTTCATCGTCCTGTCCTGCGCCCAGCTTTTCCACGCGTTCAACTGCCGGAACATGGTCCGGTCGTTGTTCCGCATCGGCCCCTTCTCGAACATGAAGCTCGTCTACGCCGCGGCCGCCTCCTTCGCCCTCCAGGTCGTCGTCATCAATGTGCCGTTCCTGCGGACCATTTTCAAGGTCGAACAGCTGAGCCTGGCCGACTGGGGCCTCGTCCTCGCCATTTCTTCCTTCCCGCTCTGGGCCATGGAGGTCGTCAAGGCCCTCAACCGCCGCTTCCGGTTCTATTCTGTCTGAAGCGGGAGGGGGGCTTTCGGACGCATGAAAAACCGGTGCTTATCCGGAAACCGGAATCGTTGTATACTGGGGCCGGCAGGAGGACCCGATGGAAAGACCTTTTGACGAGGAGCTCAAGGGGCTCAAGGCGAAGATCCTGGAGATGGCGGCGTACGCCGAGGAGTCCATCGCGTTCGCCGTCCGGTGCCTGAAGGAGCGGGACGAAAGCCTCGTCTCGGAGGTCATGCGCCGGGAGGAATCCATCAATCACCTGGAGATCGAGATCGACGAGTTCTGCATGCGCCTGCTCGCCCTGCGCCAGCCCATGGCGGCGGACCTCAGGTTCATCACCTCGGCCATGAAGATCACGAGCGACCTGGAGCGCATCGGCGACCAGGCCGTCAATATCATCGAGCGGACCATCGAGCTCCTGCGCCATCCCCAGCTCAAACCGCTCATCGACATTCCCCGGATGGCCGACCTGGCTCAGAACATGGTTCGTGACGCCATCAACGCCTTCGTCAACGGGGACGACCGGCTGGCTCTCGAAGTCTGCGAGCGCGACGATCAGGTGGACCAGCTCAACGTTCAGGTCTTCCGGGAACTCCTGACGTACATGATGCAGGATGCGGCAACGATCACCCGGGCCGTGGACCTCATCCTCGTCGGGAGGCACCTCGAGAGGATCGCCGACCACGCCACGAACATCGGCGAGGACGTCATATACATGGTCAAGGGAAAGACCATCAAGCACCACATCGAGGCGAACCGATCCCTCGGGACCGGTCTCCCCGGCAAGCCCTGACGGATCGCGTCCGTCACGACATCGGGCGGACGCGGACCTCGATCTCCGGTTCTCCCTCGAGGAGCTTCCCGAGCCGCCCCGTGTCGGTGTCCCCGAAATGGTAGGGGTAAAGGACCTTGGGCCGGATCGTCCGGGCCGCCGCCGCGGTCATCTCCGGGCTCATGGTGTAGGGAAGGTTCATGGGCAGGAACGCGATATCGATGTCCTTCAGCGCCGCCATTTCCGGAACGGGTTCCGTATCCCCGGCGACATAGATCCTTTTTCCCCCGATGGTCAGCAGATAGCCGTTGCCCCGCCCCCTGGGGTGGAAGGGGCTCCCGTCGGGCCGTTTATGGGCGATGTTGTAGGCCGGCACGGCCTCGACCTCGAAATTCCCGAGGGTCCTTCGGTCGCCGTTCTTCATGACGACGGCGTCCGCGATCTTCCCGGCGCAGGCCTGGGATACGATGACCCGGGTCCCTTCCCGGCGGAGGTTCCCGACGGCCTCCGCGTCAAGATGATCGTGGTGTTCGTGCGTGATGAGGATGAGGTCGGCTTTGGGGAGGCTCGCATAATCCCCCTCGGACCCGACGGGATCGATGTGGACGACCTTGCCGCCGTAGGTCATGAAGAGGGAGGCGTGCCCGACGAAGAAGATCTTCAGTTCGCCTCCGGGCGTCGGGAAGACGTCCTCCTCGAGCTTCTGGGCGGCCATCCCGATGAGCCCGAACCCCGCGGCGATCGCCATAAGGATCAGAAGGGATCTGTTCATGCCCCACCTCCATGCCAGAGATGCCCCCATTATATCCCCGGATGCCGATGGGGGGCAATTTCACTTCGCTCTTGGGGCCCGCCCGGATTTTCATTATAATACCCCCGCATCCCCGCTTTCGGCAGGAAAAACGCGCAGTGAACCGGACGATCGCCGTTCTTGACGATGAAGAGGACATCCTCGAGTCGATGCTTCCCCGGGACCGACTTCTCGACCGGCTCTGGGGCGACGGGAAGGTCGTTACGGACAGGACCATCGACGTCCATATCCGGAACCTGCGCCGGAAGCTGGGCCGGCGGTCGGACGTCATCCGGAACGTTCGCGGAGCGGGGTATAAGCTGGAAACATGAAGAACACGCTGTTTCTCAGGATCTATGGGGGTTTTTGCGTCATCATCGCGGCGGCGGCGGCGATCATCCTCATCTTCTCGTTCCGGGCGATCCGGTCCGCCTATCTTGACGATCAAGCGGCGCACCTGGGGAACCTGGCCGAGATCTTGAAGCCGATGGTCCTCTCCACCTTAAAACAGGGGGGGCGCAGGCCCTCGAGCCGCTTGCCGGGGACGTCGACCGCGCGACTCGGGTCAGGATCACGGTCGTCGACGCGTCCGGCGCCGTCCTCGCGGATTCCGAGGAGGCTCCGGGGCACATGGAGAGCCACCAGTACAGGCCCGAGGTCTTTCAATCGCTCAAGGGAGAACCGGCCCGGGCCGTCCGGCGCAGCTCCACCGTCCGGGCCGACATGCTCTACATGAGCTTCCCCCTTATGGAGGACGGGAAGATCATCGGCGCCCTCAGGCTGAGCAGGTTCATGAAGGACATCGACGACCTGCTCGCCCACCTCAGGCGGAGGATCGTCGGGACGGCCCTGGGCGTCATGGCGTTCGTTCTCCTGGCGATGCTCTTCTTCTCACGGTCGATCTCCGGGCCCATCCGGGAATTCATCACGGCCTCGCGAAAGGTGGCCGGAGGGGATTTCGAAGCCAAGGTCCCTCTCCGGAACAAAGGCGATTTCGCGGACTTCGCCAGGAGCTTCAACACGATGACCGCGGACCTGAAGTCGATGTTCGCGACATGCGAGGAGCGGCGCGAGGAGCTCGACAGCATCCTGTCCTCCGTCCAGGACGGACTTCTCATCATAGACCGGGACGACAGGATCGTCCTCATCAACGAGAAGTTCCGAACGGCCGTCGACGATCCGGCCCCCCAGGGGCGCTACTACTGGGAGGTCGTCCGGGGGACCCGGTTCACCGAGCTCGTCCGGAGGGTCAAGGAGGGCCGTACGAAGGCCTCCGAAGAGGTCGCGCTGAAGGACAGGTCCTTCCTGTGCGCCGCGGCCTTCCTTCCTTCGCGCGAGCGTGTCGTCGTCACCATCCACGATCTCAGCGAGATCCGGGACGCCGAGCGGATGAAGAAGGACCTCGTTCTCAACGCCTCGCACGAGCTCCGGACCCCGCTCACGGCCATCAAGGGATTCGTCGAGGCCCTCGAGGACAGGGCGGAGGGGGAGGATAAGGGCTATCTCGAGATCATCGGCCGGAACACCGATCGGATGATCGGCATCGTCCAGGACCTGATGACCCTGGCCGAGATGGAGGACCGGGGGGGAACGCTCGAGCTCTCAGATATCGATATGAAGGCCCTCGCCGGCAGCGTCCTCGCGCTGTTCGCGGCTCGGGCCGGAGCCAAAGGCGTCCGTCTCGAACTGAGGTCCGATCCCGAGATCCCTCCGGTCCGGGGGGACGCTTTCAGGATCGAGCAGATGTTCGTGAACCTGGTCGACAACGCCCTCAAAGCGACCGAAACGGGCTCCGTGACCGTCTCCCTGTCCTCACGGGGAGGAGAGTTCCTCGTCGAGGTCCGCGACACCGGGATCGGCATCCCTGAAGAGAACCTGCCGCACATCTTCGAAAGGTTTTATGTGGTCGACAAGTCCCGGTCGCGGAGAACGGGGGGCACCGGGCTCGGCCTGTCCATCGTCAAGCATGTCGTCAAGGCGCACGGGGGCCGGATCGGTGTCGCCAGCCGGCCCGGCGAAGGCTCGACGTTCACGGTCGCTCTCCCGGAGGGGAAGCCATGACGCGCCGCAGGTCCGGGTCCTGGCTCCTGCCGGTGTCCTTCGTCCTCATCGGGCTCTCCCTCGTCACGTATGTCATCCACTATTTCATCTTCCGGGACGTCCGGAACATCTTCTTCTACCTGATCATGGACATCGGGTTCCTCTTCCTGAACGTCCTCCTGGTCATCGTCCTCATCGAGCGCCTCCTCGCGCGGCGCGAGAAGCGGGCGATGATCGAAAAGCTCAACATGGTCATCGGCGCGTTCTTCAGCGAGGTGGGGCTCGAGCTCATCAGGCGCTTCGCCGCCTGCGTCGCGCACGCGGAGGACCTCCGGGCCCGATGCGGCATGCGGGCGACCTGGAAGCACGCGGATTTCGTGAAAGCCGAGAGCGCGGCCGCGGCCTTTCCCTACGAGATGACGCTCCGCCCGGCCATGCTCCGCGATCTGAGGACCTTCCTGAGCAGGGAACGCGATTTCATGGTGCGTCTCCTGGAGAACCCCAGCCTGCTCGAACACGACCGCTTCACCGACCTCCTTTGGGCCGTGTTCCACCTGGCCGAGGAGCTGTCGTACCGCGAAGGGGACCTCGAGGACCTTCCGCCGGCGGACCTCCTGCACCTGGCCAGCGACGCCCGGAGGGCCTATTCCCAGATCACCGTGGAATGGCTCGTCTACGCCGAGCACCTCAAGGAGAATTATCCGTTCCTCTTCTCCCTCGCCGCGAGGATCAATCCGCTGGGCGAACATCCCTCGCCCGCGGTGGGGGAATAGGCCGCCGGCGGGAAGAAACATCTTGGCGTCCGGGCGCGTTCCGGCTATAATGGCCCTTCATTTTCGGGACAAGGAGAAGGCCATGCCCGTCATCGAGGACGAAGGATTCCGGGTCGAGATCAACGAGGAGGGATTCATGGCCCATCCGGACGAATGGTCGCAGGAGATCGCGTCCGTCCTGGCCCGGGCCCGGGAAGGGATCGGCGATCTGACCCCCGAGCACTGGGCGATCGTCACGTTCATCCGGAGCCACTACGTCGCCAACGGCCAGGCCCCCATGGTTCGAAAGATGTGCCAGGCGACGGGCCTTTCCCTCAAACGCATCTTCGAGCTCTTCCCTTCGGGCCCGGCCAAGGGCGCCTGCATGATCGCGGGATTGCCGAAGCCCGACGGCTGCGTCTGAACCGTAACCCCGCCGGCTTAAGTACGCACCTCGAGCGTATCGGCGGCGAGGGCTTTGCGGGCGAAACGAGGCCTTACTTTTTCTTGTGAACCATTTCGGCGATGTCGGCGACGGCCGCGATGGCGGCGTCGATGTGGGCTTCCGTGTTGAAGGGGCCGATGCCGAAACGGACGGCGCCGTGGAGCTTGTCGGTCCCCAGCTGTTCATGAATGAGCGGCGCGCAATGGAGCCCGGTCCGGCAGGCGATGCCGTGGTCGACGTCGAGGAGGGTTCCGACGTTGAGAGCTTCCATCCCGTCCACGTTGAACGCCAGGACGCTGATGTGCCCGGCCAGGTCGTCCTGGCAGTAGAGCGTGACGCCGTCGATTCCCCGCAGGCCGTCCCGGAGCTTTCGGGTCAGGGCCATCTCCTGTCCGTGCAGGGCGGCGAGGCCCTTGTCCTGGACCCATTTCATGCCGGCATGAAGCCCCGCGACCCCGAGGACGTTCAGCGTGCCGTATTCGAGCCGGTAGGGGTATTCTTCGAGGTGCGTCCGGACGGCGGAGCGGACCCCCGTCCCGCCCGCCCGGGTGAGGCGGATGTCGACGCCTTCCCGGACATAGAGCCCGCCGATCCCCGTCGGGCCGAGCAGGGACTTGTGCCCCGTGAAGGCCACGACGTCGACGCAGGCGTCCTCGATGTCGATGGGGACCTTGCCGGCCGACTGGGAGGCGTCGATGACGAAGGCGATGCCGCGCTCGCGGCAGCGCTTTCCGATCTCCCGGATGGGCTGGACGGTGCCGATGACGTTCGACGCGTGGTTGACGACGACGAGCTTCGTATTCGGCCTGAACCGCCTGGCGATCTCGTCGGGATCGACGAAGCCGGCCCCGTCGAACGGGACGTGGTCCACTTCGACCCCGGCCTGCGACAGGTGGTAGAGCGGACGGAGGACGGAGTTGTGTTCCAGGGCCGTCGTCACGGCGTGGTCGCCGGGCCCGAGCATCCCGAAAAGGATGAGGTTCAGGGCGTCGGTCGAATTGTAGGAGAAACAGAGCCTCTCGGGGTGGCGGCCGTTGAAGAATCCCGCCATCATCTTGCGCGTTTCCTCGACCAGGTCGGCCGTCTCGAGGCAGAGGTCGTAGCCGGACCGGCCCGGATTGACCCCGAAATTCCTGTAGAAATGGTCCATGAAAGCGTAGACCTCGTCGGGTTTCGGGAAGGACGTCGCGCCGTTATCCAGGTAGATGAGCTTGCCCATGTTTCGCCTCCATTTCGGAAGTCATCATACTAACCGATAGCCGCCCCGGAAAATCAAACGAAAAACGCGCGCGCGACCCTTTGAAAACCCCGGGAAAGGTGCTAACATGAGGGACTTCGACAGAGGACCGGCATGAAATACTTCTTGTCTCTCGGCAGCAACCTGGGCAACAGGCGGGCGAATCTGGTTCTGGCGACCAGCCTTCTCCGGGAGAAGGGGATAACGATCGTCCGGGCCTCCTCGATCTACCGGACCGAACCGGTCGATCTCCCCGACCAGCCGTGGTTCTACAATCAGGCCCTCGAGATCGACGCCGCTTACAATCCGCTGGCCCTCCTCAATGTCGTCAAGTCCATCGAACAGGAGATGAAGCGCGTGCCGGCCGTCGACAAGGGGCCCGCGGATCGATCGACATCGACATCCTGCTCGCGGGGAGGACGGTCGTCCAGACGCGCCGGCTGATGATCCCCCATCCCCGGATGGACCGCCGGAATTTCGTCCTCGTTCCCCTGCGGGAGATCGCCCCAACGCCATTCACCCCATCCTCCACGAGCGGATCGAGGCCCTGGCGAAAAGGTCGGGGGACACCTCCGCGGTCCGGAAGATCGGAGCGCCGCCCGCCGCGAAGCCGGCCGCGGCACGGGCGCCGAAGCCCGCGATAGGCCGTCTATCCGCCGTCGCCCGCGCCGCTGTCAATTAGAGGCCGATATGAAGAGGCCCGTCCTCGCGGTGCTCATCCTCGTTTCCGTCGCTCTCTGGGCCCGAGCCTTCGAGGTCCGGGGGACCGTCGTCTCTCCCGACGGAACGCCCGTGGCGGGAGCCGTCGTCCTCCATCGTCCGAGCGGGGCGCGGGACGTCACCGATTCCCGCGGGGCCTTCGCGCTGAAGCTCGCGGAAGGCGCGCGCGCCAGGCTCGAGGTCATCCACCCCGACCATTACGAACAGGAGTTCGACGTTCCGAAGAACGACCTGGCCCGGGGCATCGTCCTCACTCTCCTCCCCGTCGTCCGCCGGAAGGAGGAGATCGTGGTCACCGCCCTCCGCCACCCGGAGGTCCGCGCGACGATCCCCGTGGCGGAGACCGTGGTATCGAAGGGGGAGCTGGCCGAGGCGATGCCGGCCAACATCACGGAAGGGCTCTCCGCGACGCCGGGGGTTTCCGCGTTGGGATCGGGCGGGTTCTCGCTCGTGCCCTCGGTCCGGGGGCTCGCGCGGCGCCGTGTCCTTTATCTCGTCGACGACGCCCGCCTTTCGAGCGAGCGGCGGACGGGCCCGAACGCGTCCTTCATCGGCCCCGAGGACGTCGAGCGCATCGAGGTCCTGAGGAGCCCGGCGTCCGTGTTGTACGGGTCGGACGCCATCGGCGGCGTCATCCACATCCTGACGCGCGATCCCGACCTCCGGCCGGGGATCCGGGGCCGGTTCCATGCCCGCTACGGGACGGTGAACGCCGAAAAGGGCGTCGGCCTCGCGCTCGAGGGCGCGAAGGGCGCGACCGGATTCCTCCTGTCCTTTCAGGGCGTGGACGCCGGGGATTACGCTTCGCCCTCGGGCCGGGTTCTCCAGTCCCGATTCGCCCAGGGGAGCGTGCTGGCCAAGGTCCTCCACAGGACGGAAAAGAGGGAGATCGAGGCGAGCTTCCTGGGGGCCCGCGGCGCGGATATCGGCAAGCCGAACCGGGACAGCCGCGCCAAGCCGACCTGGTATCCCGAAGAGCGGCAGAACCTCTTTCAGCTCCGCTGGACGGAAAAGCGATTCGCGGACGGCGAGCTTTCCTTCGAGACCTTCGTCGATCCCAACGCGCTCGAGACGCGGACCGACCGCATCGAGGGATACAGGACAAAGACGTCGACGAGCCGGACCCGGAGCACGGAATACGGAGCCCGGCTGTCCTTCGGGAGGAAGTTCGGGAAGGATATGCGCCTGGAGGGAGGGGCGGACCTGTTCGGCCAGTCCCGTGCCGAGGCCGCGACCCGCGACACCTCTTTTGCCGCCGACGGGACGGTCACGGGCGTTTCGGGCGAGATCCCCTATGCCCGGGGGCGCCGGGCGGACGCAGGCCTGTTCCTATCGGCGGACTATACGGGATTGCGGGGCCTGGATCTCTTCGGGGGCCTTCGGTGGGACAGCCTGGCCATGAAAGCGGTGCCCGGAAGCGGCCCCGCCGTCGCGACGCGCGACGGCAAGACCACCGGATTCCTGGCGGCTTCGCTGAAGATAACGGGAAACCTGACGGGCTTTGTCAACGTGGCCCGGGCCTACAGGGTTCCGAGCCTGAACGAGCGATACTATACGGGCATCAGCGGACGAGGCTTCATCATCGCCCGGCCGGGGCTGAGACCCGAGACGAGCCTGAACGCGGACGCGGGCTTCCGATTCTACGGCCGGCGGTTCTTCGCGGGGCTGTACGGCTTCGCCTACGCCATCGATGACATGATCGAAAGATACACCGTGTCCCCGGGGCTCTACACCTACGGGAACATCGACAAGGGCCGGTTGAGGGGCCTCGAACTCGAGGTCGAATTCTTCCCGACGCCCGGGTGGAAGGTCTTCGGGAACATGTTCGCCATTCGCGGCCGGAACACCGCGACGGGGGGCGCGCTGAACGACGTGCCGCCGGTCCAATTCCTCGCGGGAACAAAGGCGTGGGTCGGGCGCTTCTCGGCCGAGGCCGACGCCGACCTTTCGGCTCCGGAAGGATAGCCCCGGTCCCGCCGAGGTCGCCATCCCGGCATCGACCGTCGTGAATGCCCGGGCGGCTTACAGGATCTCCCCGTCCCTGAGCTTCTACGCCCGGCTGGGTAATCTGTTCGATGCGGCATACGTCGCGAGGCCAGATGCCGAAGCCATGGAAGAGCCGGGGAGAAGCCTGACCGTCGGGGCGGCCCTGGCTTTCTAACGGAAGTCGCGTCCCCTTTTTAAAGGTGAACCGCGAAATGACAGGTCTTGCCGCCGCGCCTGAGCGATTCCAGGATATCGACCTTGAAGGGCCTGCCCAGCGCGGTCTCGAAGATCGTCTGATGCGTCATGCGGGTGCATTCGCAATGCGCATCGTCCGGTTTTGACGTTCGGTAATTCGCCGCGGGGCAATAACATCCGGGGGAAACTTCGCCGTAGCGGATGTGAACGACGTTTCCGTCCTGCCAGATCTCATAGTTCCGCTTATAAGCCTCGATAAGCTTCGCCAGGTCGCCCTTTCCATCGGCGGCGATATCCCGTTTGAACTTGTGCCTCTCGAAACACCTTTTGCCGCAGCCCTCGATGAGTTTGACCTTCGTTTCCTCGTCGAGGACGGCGTCCATCGTATCCAGAAGGTCGGAGAGCCAGTTCTGTATGAACTCCTTCTGCGCCCTCAATTTTTTCAGCTCGTCGCCGTCGGTGGCGAGGCCGGCGGCGGCCCGGGCCTTTTCGTCATCGGAATTCAGGAACGATAGCGCTCCGGCGCACAGGCCGAATTCGGCGAATTTCCTGAGGCTGGCCCTGCGGTCCATGAGCGTTACCTCGCGGCCCCGTAGAAGATGGAATTGAAGAGCAGTTTGAACGTCCCCCGCGGCTGTCCGCGCAGGGACACGGGGAAGCCGAGCAGGACGATTCTCCCTTTCCCGACGGGCGCGTCCACGATGCCGGCCCGCCGCTGGATGAGCTTCTCGCCATGGATATAGCCGCTCATGAGGACGTCCTCCGCCCCGTATCGGGCCGGCGTCCGCACCTCCCGGCCTCCGCCGAACGCGGGGAAGGTGTCGAAGGCACAGCTGTCGGCGAAGACGACGGCGCCCTCGACCGGCATGCCGTACGCGATGGGGTGATTGGCGTCGAACTCGGCCTTGACGATCGACCCGGAGCAGTTGAACTCCTCGGGTTTGGCGTTCTGGAGGACGTTCCTTACCGGGAGTCCGAAGCGCTCCGCCGCCAGATTGCAGGCCTCGTTCATGAAGATGAGCGTCCCACCGGCCTCGGCGAAACGCTTGAGGTTGGCCAGGCCGTTAGCCGTGATGCCGCCGGTATATTTGGGCGGCATCGTTCCTTTGGGGTATCCGTCGACGATCGCGCCCGGACGCGACCCGTCCGGAATGATGATCACGTCATAGGAGGCCTCGAGGTTCCCGGCCCGGATCTCCGCGTCGTGGAGACTCGTGAAAGCGAATTCCTGCTCCTCGAGGACGAGGCGGGTCCATCCCTCCTCGGCGCTCGCCATCCAGGATTGATAGACGCCCGAGCCGGGGCTTCCCGACCTTCCAGGCCGCGACCCTGGGTTCGCCGCCAAGGCCCTTGACCTTGAGCCCGAGCTCGCGGGCCGCCCTTTCCATGAAGCTTGCGGAGATCCCTCCGGCCGGGACGACGATCGTGCCCGCGGGAAATTCCGTTCCTCCCTCGCGGAACGCCGCCTTCGCCCAGAGGACCCTTCCGCCGGACTTGAGGACCCTGTTCGACAGGGCCGCCGAGGCGTTCGCGGCGTGGTCGACGACATAGGCGCCGCGCCCGCTCCCCTCGACGCCTCCGGGCGCCGCGATCTCCTTCTGGAGGGTCATCCGGACGTCGAGCGGGGAGTTCGCCGCCTGGACCTTGACCCCGAACTGGTAGGGGAGGGTCCAGCCCATCATATCGTAGGATTCGAACGGCGAGCCTTCGAACTTCCGGGACGAGACCAGCCCCTGCCACAGGTCGGGATACTTCCGAAGGTCGGGGTATCGCTGTTCCTCGAAGACGTTCTTGATGAACAGGCCGTTGGCCTGGCTCATCGGGATGACGACGGTTCCCTTCGGATAAGCGATCCCGTCGCTCGTGAACGGCTCGTCGCTCCGATAGACGTCGATCCCCAGGAGGCTCATGCGTTCGAGCAGGAGGGCCGCGGTCCCCGGGTCGCGCTGTTCTTCGGGAACGATCCAGGCATAAGGAGGCTCGCCGCGGAACCGGGCCCTCACGTCCGCGCCCATCCTGTACTTGTTGAACAGGAGCTCGGTCCTGTGCTTCGACGCCGTGTCCAGGACGGCCATGGAGGCCGTAAGGCAGTAGTCCACGGCGTCCTTAAGGCGCCACCAGCCGCCGCGCCAGGGGCTGGGGTAGAAGGCGGACATCGTCAGGTCCTGGTATTCCTTCGGGAAATCGCGGACCGTGTAGAAGTGGGGCGTCGCGTATCTGTAGAGGGCCGTCTCGGTCAGGATGGAGATGATGTTGTGGGAGTCCACGACCTGGGTCGCGTAGCCGGGGTACCAGGTGTCGAACATGATGCGGGAGATGGCCCCTTCCTTGCCCGCGGCGTCGAAGGCCGCGCCCATGGCCGAGCCGATGAGGTTCTGCCACCGGACGATGAGCGGGTGGACGTTGGGATTGGTCGGCTCCGAGTTGGGGGGTGTCCAGATGCGGGCGGGGAAGGGGGCGGTCTGATGGTGGTTGTAGAGGATGACCGGGCACCAGTCCTTCAGGACCAGCCGCGTGATGTTCCGCGTCTCGACGAGGTTGGCGATGTAGCGAATCCCGGTTGTTGTCGTGGCCGGCATACTTGTGGTAGAGGAACGGCATCGGCGCGACCTCGTACGGCGTTCCGATGTTGGCGCCGTACCATTCGGCCAGAAGGTTCATTCCGTCCGGGTTGGGGAAGGAGAGGACCAGGATGACCTCGTCGAGGATCCGGAGGGTTCGGGCGTCGCTCCCGGAGACCAGGTCGTAGGCCAGCTGGATGTTGTGCTGGGCCGGGGCGCATTCCGAGGCGTGGAGCCCGCCGTCGATCTCGACGACGGCCCTTCCCTCCGCGGCGAGCTTCCCGGCCTCTTCCCGGGACATCTCCGCCCGGGCCAGGCGGCGGGAGATGTCCTTGTATCTGTCGAGGTCGGCGAGGTTCGCCGCCGACGAGATGACCGCGCAGGTCATGGTCAGGCCCATGGACGTCTTCCCGAAGTCGATAGAGCCTGATCCTGTCGGAGACGGCGGCGACCTTCTTCAGATAGTCCATGGCCTGGTCGTAGGTGGCGAGGCGGTAATCGTCGCCCACCTTGAATCCGAGGATCTCTTCGGGCTTCGGAACGACCTGACCCGAGACCCGCGGATACCGTGCCGACGAGCAGGACGGCGACGAGCGCCGCACCGGATGATATGAGCTTTCATGGATGGAACCTCCTCAGAACGCGCTTTCGTAGTGGGTGATGACGGGGTTGCCGTCCTCGGGGACGAGAATGGCGAGAACGTCGAACCGGCAATCCGGCTCTCCGAGATCGCGCGCGACGAGGTAGCCCCGGGCGATCTTCCTGATCTGGCCCTGCTTCGCGAGCGTCACGGCCTCCTCGGGGAGCCCGAATTCCGTCGTCGCCCGCGTCTTGACCTCGATGAAGACGAGCGTCTCGCCGTCGCGGGCGATGATGTCGATCTCGCCGCGGAAGAGACGGAAACCGCGTTCGACGATCCGATACCCCTTCCGGCGGAAATATTCGAGGGCGATCTCCTCGCCCCTGAGGCCCAGGGCGCGGGCCTCGCCGCGCCGGTCCCCGCTCATGACGCCGGGCCGGCCGGTCTGACCTTTTTCCAGCGGACGCCGTCCTTGGTGTCCTCGAGCACGATCCCTTCGCGGAGAAGCTCGTCCCTCAACCGGTCGGCCAGGGCGAAATCCCGGTCGCGCCGGGCCTTCTGCCGCGCCTCGATCTTCGCGGACAGCTCCGCGGGGAGGGCGTCCTCGGCCTTCGGGGGGAGAACGGCAAGGACGGCGTCGAGGCCCCGGACGAAACCGGCGGCGGCCGCGGCGCCGACCGCGTCGAGCTTCCCCTGGGCAACGAGCGTGTTGACCTCGCGGACCAGTTCGAACAGGGCCGAGAGGGATTCGGAGATGTTCAGGTCGTCCGATAACCCGGCGAAGAACCCGTCCCGGGCCTTTTCAAGGAGCCGGTCGGTCGCCGGCCCCGGTTCCCGGGGCGGGGAAGGACCGGTGGTCGAGCTCATAGAGGAAATCGAGGAGGCGCCGCCGGGACGCCGCGGCCTGGGCCAGGGCGTCGGACGTATAGTTGAGCATCTTGCGGTAGTGGGTCGACAACAGGAGAAAGCGCAGGTCCAGGGGATCGACGCCCGTGGCGACGAGGTCCCTCAAGGTGTGCTGGTTCCCTTTGGACTTCGACATCTTCTCGCCGTCCACGATGAGGTGGTGGCAATGCATCCACGTCCGGACGAACGGCTCGCCTGTGAACGCCTCGGACTGGGCGATCTCGTTCTCGTGGTGAGGGAAGATGTTGTCCACGCCGCCGCAGTGGATGTCGAAGGTCGGGCCCAGGTACTTCGAGCTCATGGCCGAGCATTCGATGTGCCAGCCCGGCCGGCCGGGGCCCAGGTCCGTCTCCCAGAACGGCTCTCCCTCCTTGGCCGCCTTCCAGAGGGCGAAGTCGTGGACGTTCTCCTTCTCGTACTCGTCCGCGTCGCTCCGGCGGCCGGGCTCGAGGTCGTCCAGGCGGATCTTGGAAAGCTTCCCGTAGGCCGGGAACTTGGCGATGCTGAAGTAGACGGAGCCTTCCCTGTAATAGGCATACCCTTTGTCCAGGAGGCCCCGGATGAGGGCCGCCATCTCGGGGATGTGCTCCGTGGCCCGGGGATAGACGTCCGCGGGCATGATCCTGAGGGTCGCGGAGTCCTCGAAGAAGGCCTCGGTAAAGGCCTCGGTGTATTCCCGGAGGGTCTGTTCCCGGCGCGCGGCGCCGAGGATGGTCTTGTCGTCCACGTCCGTGATGTTCATGACGTGGGTGACCTCGAAGCCCGAGTACAGGAGGAAGCGCTTCAGGAGGTCTTCGAAGACGTAGGCGCGGTAGTTTCCGATGTGAGGATAGTTGTAGACCGTCGGGCCGCACGTATAGAGGCCGACGCGTCCCGGATACCAGGGGGACGAACGGCTCGACCCCTCCGCTCAGCGTGTTGTGGAACCTGATCATGACGCCCTATTATGGAAAAACCCCCCTGTCCCGTCAACTCTCCCGTTGCATTGACCCCCGGGCGAAGACTGTGAGATAATCTTTCTTCGCCATTATCCGTCATTATGAGGGGTCTTAATGCCACATCATAAGATCGGTATCCGCAGGGAAGACATCAACAAGTGGGAGAGACGGGCGCCCCTGATCCCGACCCACATCCGAGAGCTCGTCCGGGACCACGGGCTCGAGGTCTACATCCAGCCTTCGGACATCCGGGTGTTCCCCGACGCCGACTACGCCCTGGAGGGGGCCCGGGTCCAGGAGGACATCTGCCCGTCCCGGACCGTTTTCGCCATCAAGGAGATCCCCATCCCGAGCCTGGCGAAGGACAAGGTCTACGTCTTCTTCTCCCATACGGCCAAAGGCCAGGCCCAGAACATGCCCATGCTCAAGCGGATGAGGGAGCTCGGCTGCTCCATCATCGACTACGAGAAGATCGTCAACGAAAAGGGCCAGCGGATCCTGTTCTTCGGGAGCTATGCCGGCCAGGCCGGAATGATCGATTCCCTCTGGGCCCTGGGGCGGAGGCTGAAGCTCGAGGGCGTCGATACGCCCTTCCTGCGCTTGAAACAGACGGTCCGCTATCAGAGCCTCGTCGAAGCGAAGGAGGAGGTCGCCGAGGTGGGCCGCCTCATCCACAAGAAGGGCCTCCCTCCCGCGCTGGTCCCGTTCGTCTGCGGGTTCCTGGGCTACGGCCACGTCTCCCAGGGGGCCCAGGAGATCTTCGACCTGCTTCCCAACGTCACGGTCTCGCCCAGAGAGCTTCCGGGCCTGTTCCGGAAGTCGGGGCCGCCCGCGCGGGGGCTCTACAAGGTCGTTTTCAAGGAAGAGGACATGGTCCGGCCCGCGGCTCCCGGCGGCATCTTCGATCTCCAGGAGTATTATCGCGAGCCCGGGAAGTACGTCCCGATCGTGGAGAGCTATCTTCCGTACATCAACGTGCTCATAAACGGCATCTACTGGACGCCGAAGTTCCCCAAGTATATCAGCAAGGCGTTCCTCGCGAGGCTCTACAGCGGAGGCGTCCCGCCGCGGCTGAAGGTCGTGGGGGACATCACCTGCGACATCGACGGCTCCGTGGAATGCACGGTCCGGGCCACGGATTCGGAGGAACCGGTCTACGTCTACGACCCCGCGAAAGATGCCGCCCTGATCGGTATCGAGGGCAACGGGCCGGTCGTCATGGCGGTCTATAATCTTCCCGCCGAACTGCCGCTCGAATCCTCGGCTTTCTTCAGCGGCGCGCTCAAGAAGTACGTCCCGGCCATCGCCGCGGCGGATTTCCGGGTCCCGTTCGATAAGTGCGAACTCCCGCCCGAGGTCCGCAAGGCCATCATCCTTTATGGCGGCACGTTGACCCCTGATTATCGGTATCTGTCCGGATACCTCGGGTAACCCGGACCTGAAAGGAAGGACGCGATGAAAAAGATATTCGTCGCCGGCGCGGGCCTCGTCGTCAGGCCCCTGGTCGGGTACCTGCTCGACCAGCCGGATTTTCATGTCGTGGTCGGGGACGTGGAGCCGGACCGGGCGGCGCGGATCGTCGCCGGCCACCCGCGCGGAACCGCCGTCACCCTGGACATCCAGGACGCGGCCGCCTTCAGAGAGAGGATCGCCGGGGCCGACCTGGTCGTCAGCATGGTCCCCTATACGTTCCATCCGCTCCTGGGCCGGATCGCGATCGACCTGGGCAAGCCCATGGTCACGGCGTCCTACGTCAGCCCCGCGATGAAGGCCCTTGACGAAGACGCCCGGCGGCGCGGCGTCCTCCTCCTCAATGAGCTCGGCCTCGACCCCGGCATCGACCACATGGAGGCGATGCGCATCATCCGGAGGATCAAGGGCGGGGGGGAAGTCGTGGAGGGCTTCGTCTCCTGGTGCGGCGGCCTGCCGGCGCCCGAGGCCAATACCAATCCCTTCGGCTACAAGTTCTCCTGGAGCCCCAAAGGCGTGCTGCTGGCGGGCAAGAATTCCGCCCGGTATCTCGAGGACGGGAAAGCCGTTTTCATCCCCTCCGAAAAGCTGTTCGAGAGCTGTCGTACGGTTTCCGTCCCCGGATGCGGCAACTTCGAGGGCTATCCCAACCGGGATTCCGTGCCCTACGCGGAAGCTTACGGGATCCCCGAGAGCGAAGACCATGTTCCGGGGCACCTTGAGGTATCCCGGCTGGTGCTCGACCATGAAGAAGATCGGGGACCTCGGTCTGCTCGATCAGACGGAAAGGAAGCTCGCCGGAACGACCTATCGCCGGACTCGTCGGGGAACTCGCCCACGCGGGCCCGGGCGCGGACCTGAGGAAGGCCCTGGGAACGGCCCTGGGCGTGGCTCCGGACTCGGCCTTGATCGATCGGATGGCCTGGCTCGGGCTCCTCGAGCGAAAGGCCCATCCCGGCCGGCGTTGGCACGGTCCTCGACGCCCTGGCCGCGCTGATGATCGAGAAGCTCCGGTACGAGAAGGGCGAGCGGGACATGATCGTCCTCCGTCACGAGTTCCTGGCCGCCTGGCCGGACGGGCGGAAGGAGCGGATCGTCTCGACCCTGATCGACTACGGCATCCCCCGCGGGGATTCCTCGATGTCGCGGACCGTGGGGCTTCCCGCGGCCATCGGCGCCCGGCTCATCCTGGAGGGGAAGATCCTCAAAACGGGCGTCCAGACCCCCCTCGATCCATCCATCCATGAGCCGATCCTCGAAGAGCTCTCCCGGCACGGCGTCGTTTTCCGGGAAGAGCGGTTCGAGGTGAAGGCCTGATCCGGGGGATCTCCGGGCCCATCTTTCGGAAGGGAGGGCGGCATGACGCGTAAACCCTTCGTGGCGGGCCAATTCTATCCCGGGCGGCCCCGGGAGCTCCGGGAAGCCCTCGACCTCATGACGGACCCCGCGGCCGCGAAGGGAGAGGCCGATCGCCGTCGTATCGCCGCACGCCGGGTACGTCTATTCCGGGCGCGGTCGCCGGAGCCGTGTTCTCCTCCGTCGTCGATCCCGGACACGGTCATCATCCTCGGGCCGGGGCACAGGCCCATCCGGCCCGTCTTCGCGGTCCAGAGCGAGGGCACCTGGGAGACGCCGCTGGGCGCGGTCCCGATCGAGTCGGATCTGGCGAAAGCTCTGCTCGACGCGTGCCCGCTCTGCCGCAGTGACGCGAAGGCCCATGAACAGGAGCACTCCCTCGAGGTCCAGGTCCCGTTCCTCCAGCACTTCCGTCCGGGGGTTTCCATCGTGCCGGTCTGCGTATCCTCCGCGGCCGCCTACGCGGACCTGGAGGGGCTGGGAAAGGCCATGGCCGGGATCCGTACGCGGATACGGCGAGCCCCGTGCTCATCGTGGCCAGCACCGACATGAGCCATTACGTGAGCCGTGCCGAGGCGAAGGAAAAGGACGGGCTGGCCATCGACCGCATGCTCGCCCTCGACCCCGAGGGCCTCTTCCGGACGGTCGTCGGGGAGGAGATCAGCATGTGCGGATTCCAGCCCGTGACGGCCGCCCTGGTCGCGGCCCGGGAGCTCGGCGCCGCGAAGGCGGAACTCGTCCGCTACGCCACTTCCGGGGACGTCACGGGAGACGACAGCGGCGTCGTCGGATACGCCGGGCTGAGGATCCTCGGCCGACCCGTCGCGTTGACTAAACAGCCCCTGCATGTTATAAATTTTCAAAGGATCACGATGGATACGTCTATACTGAAGGAAAAGGACCAGCGCGTCCTGAAGCTCATCGTCGAGGCCTATCTCGAGGGCGGGAAGCCCGTCAGTTCGGGCGAGCTCTTCGGGAAAAAGCGCCTGCCGGGCTCGCCGGCGACCATCCGGAACGCAATGGTCCGCCTGGAAGCGAAGGGGTACCTGTCCCAGCCCCATACGTCGGCGGGGAGCGTCCCGACGGACAGGGGCCTGAGGTTCTACGTGAACAGCCTCCTCGCGGAGGCCCTTTTCCCGAGGGACGACAGGACCCTCGTCCCGGAGGACCTGGGCTCGAAGCGGGGGGACCTCGACTCCCTGCTCGTCGAGGTCTCCCGGATCCTCGCGGTACACTCGGACAATCTGGGGTTCGTCATCTCTCCCCGCGTCTCCCAGATCCCCTTTCGCCACCTCCGGTTCATGAGGATCGCCGAGGACAAGGTCATGGTCATCCTGGTCACGCCGTTCCAGATGGTCCTGACCCAGATCGTGGAAAGCCGGACGCCGTTCACCCAGGCCGAGCTCGACCGGGCCGCCCAGTACGTCAACCTGAACTTCAGGGGCAAGAACCTCCTGTTCATCCGGGATTTCCTGTTCCGGGAGCTCCCGAAATACCGGCTGAAATATGAGGATATCGTTCAGAAGCTGTCAGGGCTCGTCCGGATCTACGTCAGCCAGGAGGAGGCGAACAGCCGGATCATCCTCCAGGGCACGTCGAGACTGCTCAACAAGGCCTCTCTCTTCGGCAGGGGGCGGCTCGAAGCCCTGTTCCAGAGCTTCGAAGAGAAGGCCAACCTGGCCAAGCTCCTGTCGGACCTCATCAGCCTCGACCGGGTCAAGGTCCTGATAGGCTCCGAGGTCGACAGCCCGGACATCCAGGACTGCTCGCTCATCCTGTCCCACTATGGGACGGGCGGTCAGGTCCTCGGCTCATTGGGGATCATCGGGCCGAAGAGGATCCCCTACGAAAGGATCATCCCGCTGGTCGACAGCGTCGCCAAACGGCTGAGCCGCGCCATCACGTCCACCGATCACGAGGTCTCGCTATGAACGATCCCGAAGACGAAAAGAAGGCCGAAGAGATCGAATACATCCCGGAGAAGCCTTCGGAAGAGGAGCCGGCGACGACGGCCGGAGCCCCTGCGGACGATGCTCCCGCGGGGCGGGCCCCGAAGGAGGAGCCTCCTGCCGCGGGGACGGAGGACGGACGCCACCTCAAAGCCAGGAAGCGGGAGGCCGAATCGCGCCAGCTCCGGAAGGAACGGGACGAGTTCCGGGACCAGTACCTCCGGGCGATGGCCGAGATGGACAATCTCCGGAAACGGGTCGAACGCGAAAGGTCCGAGTACACCCAGTTCGCCCTGAGCGAGCTCCTGCTCGAGCTCCTCGGGGTCCTCGACAATTTCGAGCGGGCGCTCGGCGCGGCGGAAGCGTCCCCGGACGGCAAGAGTTTTCGCGAGGGCATCGAGCTGATCTACCGGATGTATCAGAGCGCCCTGTTCAAGAAGGGCGTTCGGCCCATCGAGATCAAGGACCGGACATTCGATCCCAACGTCCATCACGCCATGATCACGGAGGAATCCGAGGACGGTGAGCGAGCCCGAGGTCGCCGAGGAACTCCAGAAAGGCTACATGCTCCATTCCCGCCTGCTCCGTCCGACCCTGGTCAAGGTCGTCGTCCCGAAGAAGGCCTGAGGCATGGGACGCGTCATCGGGGTCGATCTGGGCACGACCTACTCCTGCGTCGCCTATCTCGACGGGGAGAGCCCCGTCGTCATCCCCAACCTGGAAGGCTTTCCCACGACCCCGTCGGTCGTCTCCTTCACGACCTCCGGGGAAAGGCTGATCGGAAACCTGGCCATGCGCCAGGCCCTGACGAATCCGGAGAACACGATCTTCGCGGTCAAGCGGCTGATCGGCCGCAAGTTCTCCTCCCCCGAGGTCGCCGAGGCCCGGAGGAGGACGCCCTACCGCCTCATCGAGGCGGCCAACGGCGACGTCATGATCGGCCTCGATCCCCAGGTCCTGACACCCCAGGAGATCTCGGCCATGATCCTGGGCTATCTCAGGACGTGCGCCGAGTCCTTCCTGGGCGACAAGGTCACCGACGCCGTCATCACGGTGCCCGCCCACTTCAACGACAGCCAGCGGCAGGCCACCAAGGACGCCGGCCGGATCAGCGGGCTCAACGTCCTCCGCGTCATCAACGAGCCGACGGCCGCGAGCCTGGCGTTCGGCCTGAACACGAAAAAGAACGTCACGGCGGCCGTTTTCGACATGGGAGGGGGGACGTTCGACGTCACCCTGCTCGAGATCAACGACGGCGTCTTCCACGTCCTCGCGACGAACGGGGACTCCTACCTGGGCGGGGAGGATTTCGACAACCGCATCGTCGAATGGATCGTCGACGAGTTCCGGAAGGAAGGCGGAGCGGACCTCTTCCAGGACAAGCTCGCCCTCCAGCGGGTCAAGGAGGCCTGCGAACGCGCCAAACGGGAACTGTCGTTCACGACGGAGACCGAGATCAACCTCCCGTTCATTTCGGCCAAAGGCGCGGGGCCCAAGCACATCCGGAAGACCCTCTCCCGCCGGCTCCTCGAGGACCTGACGGGCGACCTGGTCGACCGGACCATCCCGCTCATCGAGCGCGCCCTCGGGGACGGCCGCCTCGGGCCCGACGGCATCGGCGAGGTCATCCTCGTCGGCGGCCAGACCCGCATGCCCCTGATCAAGGAGAAGGTCTCCAAGTTCTTCAATAAGAGGCCGGCCGAGCACATCAATCCCGACGAGATCGTCGCCATGGGCGCGGCCATCCAGTCGGGGATCCTGAAAGGGGAGCGTCAACGACCTGGTCCTCCTCCTGGACGTCACGCCCTTCTCTCTCGGCATCGAGACGGAAGGCGGCACCTTCCAGAAGATCATCGAGCGCAACACGACCATCCCGGTCAAGAAGAGCCAGCCGTTCACGACCGTCGAACACAACCAGAGGCGGGTTCGCGTCCATGTTCTCCAGGGGGAGAACGACCTTGCCTCGCTGAACAAGTCCCTGGCGACGTTCGAGCTCGTCGGCATCGAGCCGGCGCCGGCGGGCGTGCCCCAGATCGACGTCATGTTCGAAATCGACGCCGACGGGATCGTCAAGGTCTCGGCCAAGGACGTGGCCTCGGGCCGACAGCAGAAGATCCAGGTCAGGGCTTCCTCGGGGCTGTCGCCGGCGGACATCGAGAGGATCATGGAGAAGGAAGGCCGGGGGGACCTGAGAAAGTAGGAGCATGTCGGAACAAGATTATTACGGAGTCCTGGGAGTGCCCGCCGGAGCCTCCCCGGAGGAGATCAAAAAGGCCTACCGGCAGGCGGCTCTCAGGCACCATCCGGACCGGAATCCCGGGAGCAGGGAATCCGAGGAGCGCTTCAAGCTGGCCGCCGAAGCCTACAGCGTCCTCATCGATCCGGAGAAGAGGTCCGTCTACGACCGCTATGGGGTGGAGGGATTGAAGGGCCGGGGGGCGCCCGGGTTCGACCCGTCCGTGTTCACGGATTTCGAGGACATCCTCGGGAACTTTTTCGGCTTCAGTTTCGGCGACTTCTTCGGGGGCGCGGACAGGCGCCGGGCGAACCGGCCCCAGCGGGGCCGGGACCTGGCCCTCGAGATGGAGATCGGGCTCGAAGAAGCCGCCCTGGGCGCCGAAAAGGAGGTCAAGCTCACGCGCCATGAGCGCTGTCCCGCCTGCGAAGGCTCCAAGCTCAAGCCGGGGACGCAAAGAACCTCCTGCCCGGCCTGCCAGGGCCGGGGCCAGATCCGGTACCAACAGGGGTTCTTCACGGTCTCCCGGACCTGCTCGCATTGCCGGGGGGCCGGCGAGATCATCGCCTCGCCCTGCGTGACGTGCCAGGGAACCGGAAAGGTCAAGGACCGGACGTCCCTGAAGATCAAGGTCCCGGCCGGCGTCGAGGACGGCACCCGGCTCCGGGTCTCTGCCGAGGGGGAGGCGGGGGACCAGGGAATGCCCAGGGGAGATCTCTACGTCATCACCCGCGTCCGGAAGCACGATTTCTTCGAGCGTGACGGGAACGATCTCCACTGCGAGATCCCGCTGTCCTTCGCCCAGGCCGCCCTTGGCGCGCGGGTCGAGGTCCCGACGTTCGAGGGGAGCGAGGTCCTCAAGGTTCCGGCGGGCGTCCAATCGGGCGACACGTTCCGCCTCAAGGGCAAGGGCCTCCGCGAGATCGGGAGCCATAGAAAAGGGGACCTGATCGTGAGGATCGCGGTGAGGACGCCGTCCGATCTGTCCAAGGATCAGAAGGCCCTCCTCCTCAAGCTGGCCGAGCTGCGCGGCGAGGTCGTGGACGCGGTGGACCGGAGCGTCGCCTCGAAGGTCAAGGACTGGATACATTGACGGGAGCTGGACGGGGCCTTTGACGTCGAAACAGTTCTTCCTGGAGCGGATCGACCCCGCCGTCCCGCGGGCCTGGCTCGAGGGCGCCGAGCACCATCATTTGGCTCGGGTGGCCCGGATCCGGCCGGGCGAGGAGATCTGGATCTTCGACCGGCAAGGCAACCGTTATCTGGCCGAGGTCGAGGCGGTCGGCAAGGACCGGAGCCGTCTCCGGATCGTGGGCCCGGCCGCGGCGCAGGACCCGGGGGTGCCCCTCACGCTGGGCCAGGCGCTCATCAAGCCCGCGAACATGGACCTCATCGTCCGCAAGGCCGCCGAGTTGGGCGTCTCGGTCCTCGTGCCCCTCATCACGGCCCGGTCCCTCAAAGGGCTTGACGGAGAGGCGGGCGGGAAAAAGATCGAGCGTTGGAAGAAGATCGCCCTCGAGGCCGCCAAGCAGAGCCGTCGCCCGGCCCCGGCTTCGATCGCGCCGTTCACGCCGCTCGGGGACCTTGTGGCCCGGGGAACGGACGGCCGCAGGCTCTATCTGTCCGAAAGCGGCGGGAAGCCCCTCCGCGAGGTCCTGTCCGGGTCCGGAGGGACGTCCGCGATCCTTCTCACGGGGCCGGAAGGCGGCTGGACGGAGGCCGAGGAGACGACGCTGAAAGAAGGGGATTTCGAGGCCGTAAGCCTGGGGAGGACGGTCCTCCGGGCCGAGACCGCGACGATCGTCGCCGTGGGGATGATCGCGCATTTCTGGGGCGGGTGACATGTTCCTGCAAGGACAGAAGGTCGGGAAGTACGAGATCATCAGGTCCCTCGGGAGCGGAGGGTTCGGATCGGTCTTCCTGGCCAAGGACACCTGGCTCGATATCAAGGTCGCCCTCAAGGTCCCCCACAAACAATCGGTCGAGCTCTACAAGCTGCTCAAGGAACCGCGGCTCCAGGCCGCCCTCAACCACCCGAACATCGTCCGGATGATCTCGGCGGAGAAGGAGAAGAACGTCTTCTTCATGGTCATGGAGTACGTCAAGGGCCGGACCCTCGAACGCATCCTCGAGAAGGAGAAGGTCCTGGACTGCGAGCAGGCCATGGATTATGTCCGGCAGGTCTCTTACGGCATCGACCACGCCCATAAGAACCGGATCATCCATCGGGACCTCCGGCCCTCGAACATCATGGTCTCCGAGGACGCGACGGTCAAGATCACCGACTTCGGGACCTCGGCCTGGCTGAACTCCGTTCCCTACGCGTCGACCCGCATCGGGTCGCCGCCCTACATGGCCCCGGAGCAGTTCATGGGGAAGGCCTCTTATGCCGCGGACGTCTATTCCATCGGCTGTATCTTCTACGAGATGATCATCGGCCGGCCGCCCATCTTCGATCCGGACCCGTTCAAGATCCTGGAAAAGGCCCAGCAGGGGAAGATCACCCCGCCCCGGATCCGGAACCACAAGGTCCCGAAGGAGGTCGACGAGATCATCATGAAGTGTCTCGCGGCCAGGGTGGAGGATCGCTACCAGGGCGCCGGGGAGATCATCCGGGGCCTGTCCCTCTTCAAGGGCCGGGACACGAAGAGCTCGGAGATCGAGGACATCTTTTCGCGGATCAAGGCGCGGGAAGCCCGCAAGGCCGCCCTTTGCTGGAACTGCCGCCGCCCTTTGCCCCTGAAATCCAGGAACTGCCCCCACTGCGGGGAATCGGTCTGAGCCGGTCCGGTTGACTTGGGGCCGGGGATTGCGCTACCATGAATCGAACCAAAAAGGGGCGGGGAACCGTGCTTTCATCGGCGGGCCCCGCGAGGACGGATGCCATTGGTTGACGTGTCTCTGAAAATGCCCGGATCAAGGAGAGGCCCATGGTCATCGACGAATTCCTGAAGATCGCCATCGAGAGGGACGCGTCGGACCTTCACCTGAAGGCGGGAAACCACCCCATGGTCCGTATCCACGGGACCCTGACCCCGCTGACCGGCTACCCCAGGCTCACGACCCAGGACACCGCGGAGCTGGCGGGCCAGATGATGACCGATTTCCAGAAAGTGCGCCTTACGGAGGACCTGGACCTCGACCTGGCCTACAGCCTGCAGGGGTTCGGCAGGTTCCGCGGAAGCATCTTCCACCAGCGCGGCTCCCTGGCCATCGCCCTGCGCATCATCCCGCTCGAGGTCAAGACGATCCGGCAGCTCCTCCTGCCTGAGGTCATGGAAAAGATCGCCTTCTATCAGCGCGGCCTCGTCCTCGTCACGGGGACGACCGGGAGCGGCAAGACGACCACCCTGGCGGCCATGCTCGACTACATCAACACCTACCGGCGGGAGAACATCATCACCATCGAGGATCCCATCGAGTATCTCCACAAGGACAAGAAGAGCTCGATCAGCCAGAGGGAGGTCGGGATGGACGTCTCGTCCTTCTCGCGAGGCCTGAGGGGCTGCCTCCGCGAGGACCCCGACGTCATCCTGGTGGGCGAGATGCGCGACCTGGACACCATCGAGACGGCGCTCCTCGCCGCAGAGACGGGCCACCTCGTCTTCAGCACCCTGCACACCCTGGACGCTCCCGAAAGCATCAACCGCATCATCTCGGTCTTCGCCCCGCACCATCAGCGCCAGGTCCGGCTCCAGCTCGCCTCGATCCTGAAGGCGATCATCTCCATGCGGCTCATTCCGAGGATGGACGGCCAGGGCCGGGTCCCCGCCGTCGAGGTCATGATCTCGACGCCCTACATCGCGGAATGCGTCGCGGACAGGGACAAGACGTCGCTCATCCGGGACGCGGTCGCGTCCGGCGTCTCTCAATACGGCATGCAGACGTTCGACCAGTCCATCTACCAGCTCTATCGGGACGGGTACATCTCCTTCGAACAGGGGATGAAGTACTCGTCCAACCCGGACAACTTCAAGCTCCGGGTCATGGGCATCCAGTCCACCCTGGACATCGCCATGGAGGAGATGGAGAAGCAGATGAGCAAGATCGAACGGACCGAGGGGGGAACGGAAGAAGAGGTTCGATGACATCGCAGAAGATCCGTGAAACCTTCCTCGAGTATTTCTCCCGCCGGGGACACAAGGTCGTCAAGAGCTCGTCCCTCCTTCCCAAGGACGATCCGACGATCCTGTTCACCAACGCGGGGATGAACCAGTTCAAGAACGTCTTCCTCGGGCTGGAGACGCGGAGCTACGCGCGGGCCGTCTCCGTCCAGAAGTGCATGCGCGTCAGCGGGAAGCACAACGACCTGGAGACGGTCGGCCGGACCGCCAAGCACCACACGTTCTTCGAAATGCTCGGCAATTTCTCCTTCGGCGACTATTTCAAGAAAGAGGCCGTCGCCTACGCCTGGGAGCTCATGACCGGCGTCTTCGCCCTCGATCCGGAGCGCCTCTACGCCACCGTCTACGAAGAGGACGACGAAGCCTACGGGATCTGGGCCGACGATATCGGCGTCCCGAAGGCCCGGATCTTCCGTTACGGGAAGAAGGACAACTACTGGTCGATGGGCGAGACGGGCCCGTGCGGCCCGTGCTCCGAGCTCCACTGGGACCTCGGTGAGGCCATCGAGGCGGGCGATCCGCGCGCCCTCATCGAGAAGGGAAGCGACCGGTTCGTCGAGCTCTGGAACCTCGTCTTCATGGAAAAGAACCAGGACGGGAAGGGCGGGCTTGCGCCGCTCCCGTCGCCCTCCATCGACACCGGGATGGGCCTCGAGCGGATGGCCGCTGTCCTGCAGGGCAAGAACAGCAACTACGACACCGACCTGTTCATGCCGCTCATCGAGGCGGTCTGCGAGGCGGCCAAGAGGGATTATCCCGCCGGCGACGCCGGCGACGTTTCCGTCCGGGTCATCGCCGACCACATCCGATCGGTGACGTTCCTCGTCGGCGACGGCGTGAGCCCGGCCAACGACGGCCGCGGCTACGTCCTGCGGCGCCTCATCCGCCGCGCGTTCCGGCACGGGAATCTCATCGGCATCGACAAGCCTTTCCTCTACAGGCTCACCGGCGGGGTGGGCGACATCATGAAGGACGCCTATCCCGAGCTTCTGGCCTCCATGGACTACATCTCCCGGGTCTGCCTGGCCGAGGAGGAGCGTTTCGCCTCGACCCTGGCGTCCGGCCTGCGCATCTTTGACCAGTTCGTCGCCGAAACCCGGAAGGAAGGCGCGATGACGATCTCCGGCGAGAGGGCCTTCAAGCTCTACGACACCTTCGGCTTCCCCCTCGATCTCAGCGAGGAGCTGGCGGCCGAAAGGGGACTGGCCGTCGACGGGACGGGCTTTTCCCGGGAGCTCGACGTCCAGAAGGACCGGGCGCGCCTGTCCTGGAAGGGCGGGATCAAGCAGAAGGCCCGGATGGCCTACGAGGAGCTGAAGGACCTCAACGTCCGGTCCGAAGCGCATGAGACCGCCGAGGTCCTTGACGCCGAAGTGCTCGCCGTCCTCAAGGACGGAAAGCGCGCCGCCCGGCTCGGGCCCGGCGAGGACGGGGAGGTCGTCCTCGACCGCACCCCCATCTACGCCGAGGCCGGGGGCCAGGTCGGAGATACGGGCGTCCTCAAGAACGGCCTCTTCTCCGGCCTCGTCGGGAACGCCTATTACCTGACCCCGGAGATCATCGCCCACGGGATCAGGGTCCTGGCGGGCTCCCTGGCCGCCGGGGACCGGGTCGACGTCCGGGCCGACCTCGACCGCCGGCGGGCCATCTCCGGAAACCACACCGCGACCCATCTCCTGCATGCGGCCCTGCGCCAGGTCCTCGGGGACCACGTCAAGCAGGCCGGCTCGCTCGTCTCGGACAAGCGGCTGAGGTTCGATTTTTCCCACTTCGCGGCGATGAAACCCGAGGAGATACGCAAGGTCGAGGACCTGGTCAACGAGAAGATCCGGGAGGACCTCGACGTCACGACCCGCGTTACGTCCCTGGAAGAGGGCATCCGGTCAGGGGCCATGGCCATCTTCGAGGAAAAGTACGGCGAGACCGTCCGGCTGGTCCAGGTGGGCGACTTCAGCCGGGAGCTTTGCGGGGGGATCCACGTCCACGCCTCCGGAGAGATCGGGATGTTCAAGGTCCTTTCGGAATCGAGCGTCGCGGCCGGCATGCGCCGGATCGAGGCCGTGACCGGCGAGGAGGCCGTCCGCCACGTCCGGGAGCTCGAGGAGCTGGTGGCCGGCGTCGAACAGGGATTGGGCGTCCCGAGGAGGGAGGCCGCGTCCCGGATCGAGAAGCTCCGGGCCGCCCTTGAGGAGGCCGAGAAGGAGAATCGCGCCCTGCGCCGCAAGCTGGCCAGCGAGCAGTTCGGGGAAGCCGGCGACGGCGTGCGGACCGTCAAAGGCATCCCTGTCCTCGTCCGGAAGGCCGAGGGCCTCGACATGACCGAGCTCAGGGAGCTCTCCGATTCGTTGAAGCAAAAGCTCGGTACGGGGGTCGTCATCCTCGGCTCCGCTCTGGAAGGCAAGGTATTCCTCGTCGTATCCGTCTCGAAGGACCTGACGCCCCGGATCCAGGCCGGGGCCGTCATCAGGGAACTCGCCCCGCTCGTCGGCGGCGGGGGGGGCGGCCGTCCGGATTTCGCCCAGGCCGGGGGATCCAACCCGACGGCCCTGGACGGCGCGCTCGACGGGAGCCCCGCCATCGTCGAGAAACTGGCGCGGGATTAGCCCCTGAAAATCACCCCTGGAGGGGATTGCATAAACGGGGCCGTTTTGGCATGATGGGCTCAGGGAATCTCATGATAAGACGTCTCTTCGCCGGGGTCATCCTTCTGCTCGCGGGGGGCTGCCTCGTCCTGCGGGCCCTGCCCGGGGACTCTTCCCGCAAGGCTTACGACCCCCTGGTCCGGAAGGTGGCGAAGAAGCACGGCGTCGAGCCGGACCTCATCCATGCCATCATCCGGGCCGAATCGAACTACGAGTGCACCGCCGTTTCCCCGAAGGGCGCCATCGGACTCATGCAGCTGATGCCGTCCACGGGAAAAGCGTACGGTGTCATCAACTTCATCGACCCGGAAGATAATATCGAGGGCGGCACGAAATACCTCAAGGACCTGATCAAACTGTACGAAGGGAAGACGGCCCTCGTCCTCGCCGCTTACAACGCCGGACAGGAAGCCGTCAAGAGATACAAAGGCATCCCGCCCTACGCGGAGACGCGGAACTACATCAAGCGCATCCAGTCGGGCTACAAGTTCGTGAACATCCGGACCCGCACCATCATCTACAAGTATTACGACGCCGACGGGAAGCTCGTCCTCACCAACGACCCACGCCTCTACGCCTTGAACAAGGCGAACTGAACTCCTCGAACGGAAGGTCCCTCAGGTTGCCGGATAGCCCTTGACGAGCATGGCCCCCGGCACGATCTCGAACGACGCCGGGAGCATTCCCAGCTGTTCGCCGTCGAGCTCGAGGAGGACGTCCTCGTCCTGCCGGGGCACCGCTTCGATGCGACGGCCCCGGATGAGGCTGATCTTGGGGACGGAGAGGTGGCTGCCGTTGATGAGCTTCCAGCCGTGGCGGCAGAACTCGAGGAACCGCATGCTCTTGACGAGGACCATGTCGAAGAGCCCGTCGTCGAGCCTGGCCTGCGGGGCGACCTTCATGCCCTTTCCGAAGACCCGGCCGTTGGCGATGGCGCCGATGAGGTAATCGTTGTCCGGGAGCTCGCGGCCGTCGATCCGGATGCCGAGCCTCTTGTTCCGGTATTGGGCCATGGTCTCGATGAGACAGCGGACGTAGGACGAAGCCCGGCGCTCCAGGCGGCGCTCGTTGACCTTCCGGACGACCTCGCCGCCGATCCCGAAATCGGCGATGTTGAGGAAGACCCGCTCCATGGGGCCGCCGGACGCGGACCGGAACGTCGCCCGGCCGACGTCGATCCGGGCCGAGGGGGCTTCCGTGATGACCTTGAGGGCGTTCTTGAGCCCGGCCGGGATATTCAGGCTCTTGGTCAGGTCGCATCCCGTCCCGGCGGGCACGATGCCCAGGCTGGTCTCCGGGTTGATGATCCGGGCGTTCTCGTAGAAGCCGTTGGCGATCTCGTGCATGGTCCCGTCGCCGCCGACGCCGATGATGAGCTCCGAGCCGTCCTTGATGGCGGCCCGGGTGAGCTCGATGGCCTCGAAGGGCTTTTCGGTGAAATCGTAGCGGAATTCCTTGACGAAGTGGAGGAGCCCTGCCTTGATCTCGGTCCAGCGCCGGCGGGTCCGGCCCTGGTTGGATTCGGGGTTGACGATGACCCTGGTCTTAAGGCGCAATGTCCGCTCCCTGGGGGGGCTGGGGCTTGCGGCCGAACAGGGACGCTCCGATGATCCCCCCGAGCGTTCCGACCGCCGCGAAGACGGCCGCCGACAGGAAGAGGCCGAGGAAGAACATGGCGACGGAGAAGCCCCCGGCGCTCCTGTCGAGCCAATTCTCCCATCCCGAGGGCATCTCGTCGGCGAACTCGGCCAGGCGCTCGAACATCCGGCGCATGACGGCCAGGTTGAGCCCTCGAAGAGGGATGCCGACGAGGGAATCGACAACCGCCGCCGAGATTCCGGACAAGGCCCCGACAACGGCCCCATCTCCGGACGTGAGCGAGACGGGCGCTTCCTTGGCCAATAGGTAGGCGGCCAGCATGCCTCCCCCGATGATCCAGAAACAGCACAGGCAGTTCAGGAAAGGGAGCCCCGAGAGGATGCCGGCGACGGCGCCTCCGAGGAGCGCGGGCGCGAGCATCGACGGACGTTGTTCGTTCATGCGTTCTTCTCCTCGGCCGATCCGCACTATTCTATGCCGTCAGTCCCGCAAATTCAAGCGGGGCCGTCCGGAACGGGTCCGGAACGCCGGGAGGCGCATCGCGAGGTCGTGAAGCCCGGCGATGAAATAGGCCGGCAGGACGGCGCCCCAGAGGACGCCCGTAACGAAGCGGACGCCGATCGGGCTCGTCCAGAAGCCGATGACGTTGGAGGCGCCATCGAGGGCGACGGGAAGGGAGGCCAGCAGGAACGTCCCGAGGGCCGGGGGGAACGGGCGGGAGAAGCCGCGAACGAGAGGATAGGACAGGACACCGATGACGAATCCCAGGTAGATCCCCGCACAACGCCCGCAGACGGCCATGGGGTATCCGGCCAGGTTGAAGCATCGCCCGGGGTCCTGGTGGCACAAAGGGGCGAAGACGGCGTAGAGCAGGGCCGACAGCCGGGGGAACCAGGGACGGAGGGCCGGAGCGGCCAGCGTCAGGAGGGCCAGGCCGATACTGCCGGCAAGGGCGAGGATCCAGACGGCCAGGGTGGCACGCCTTTCTTCGGTCGTGAGCGGTCCGGCTTCCCCGCGCATCCCTCAATCCAATCCATGGAGCCTGATCCAGGCCGCGGCGCCGACGAAGACGAGGGCGTTCAGGGTGGGGACCGACAAGCCCATGAAAGCGGCGTAGAGTTCGCGGCCCATCAGATCGAACAGGGAAAGCCCGAACACGCCGAAATTGAGGGCGAGGAAGATCCGGGCCGGGTTCGGGAAGGCGGCATAATGCTTCAGGACGAGCATGACGACGAGAACGGATGAAAGGAGCGTATAGTCCCAACCGAGCGGGGAGATGAGCGGGATGAGCGCCAGAAGCAGGCCCGATTCGAGGACCATCGGGCTCTCGACCCTCCGGCCCCGGGCCATGATGCCGAGGAATCCCAGGGCGAGGGCGGCGATGCTGCAGAGATAAAGGGCACCGGACAGGCCCGGTCGCCCGGTCCACTTCGTGAACATCGCGATGAGAGAGATGTTGTCCTGGGTGGCGAAGAGGCCGGGGGTCGATCGCGACAGTGACCCGATCCATTCCCGGTGGACGAGCAGGTTGCCGGATAGCCCGAAATAGAGCGCGGGGCCGAGGAACGCCAGGACGAGGGCGGCGACGCCGGCGACGAGCGCCAGCCATTTCCTCCTCAGGAGCCAGTAGGGGAGAAAGATGGCCGCGTAAGGCTTGAGGGCCGTTGAGATTCCCCAGAGGGCCCCCGCGGCCGCTTCGCGGCGGGCGGAAGGACGGCCTCCTCCGCGCGCCAGAAGGAGGACCATGCCGAGCATGAGAGCCGTGATCAAGGCGTTGATCTGGCCAAGGGAGAGCTCCCGCAGGAAGCACTTGGCCAGGATGAGGGGAGGGACGATCCTGAGCAGAAGGACCTGCCGGGCTTCCGGTCGGGCGAGCACGAACGCGAGCTGGAAGACCAGGATCGTCGAGCCGAGCACGACGACGAACCAAGCCGCCTTGGCGGCGTCGAGAGGGAGCAGGGAGACCGGGACGTAGAGGAGGGCGGAGAAGGGCGGGTACTTGAACTGGTAATGGCCGTCCTCGCCGCGGTAGAGGGTTTCCCCGGCCCGGATCCGCGTCCCCGCCTCGTAGTTCACTTCGAAGTCCACCATTCCGCGGCGCCCGCGGAGGATGAAGAGGCCGGCGCAAAGGGCGATCGCCGCGACGAGAAGGGCAAGGGGCAGGCGGTTCTTTCCCATGGGCCTTCTCAACCTAATCGAGGGCGGAGGATTTGTCAATCGGGGCCGGGCGGGCGGCTCCGGTCCGGTTGACATCGCCCCCCGGCCGCGTGTAGATTGAGGGCAAGCAAGATTTCTCGGCTTTCCTTTGATAGATAGAAGGAGGTGACGATGAAGTCCTGTAAGGGTTTGGGGATCCTGTCGTTGCTGGCCCTGGCCGTTTTTCCGCCGCCGGCGGGCTCGCAGACGGCCGAGGCCATGAAAGTTCTGGAGCAGTGCTCGCCGGGCGCCGTTTCGATCTCGTTCCTCGGCGAGAACAAGCAGGAGATAGCCCGGGGGACGGCCTTCGCTCTTTCGGAGGACGTCGTCGTTACGAACTATCACCTGGTCAGCCGGGCCATCGATGCCGAGGCGACCAGCGCCAAGGGGAAAAAGCTCAAGGTCGAAGGGATATTGGCCTTCTCGAAACCCTGCGACATCGCCCTTCTCAAGCTCAAGGGCAAGCTCCAGCCGCTCATCGCGGCCGCGGGGGAGGCCCCGGCCGTCGGGACACGCATTTTCGCGGTCGGCGCCAACGAAACGGGGCAGATCGTCGTTTCCGAGGGAACGATCCGGGGGTTCCTCGAGCTCGAACCCGGGCGGAAATGCATGGACGTCTCGCTGTCCGTCCCGTTGTCCTTCTCCGGAAGTCCCGTCACGGACCTCGACGGCCGGGTGATCGGCGTCGTCCTGACCCTCGAACGGCTGAAGAGCGTCATCCCGGCAAGCGCTTTTGCGGGCCTCGGCGGCGCGACGAAGATCACGCCTCTTAAGGACGCGGCGCGCGAGGATTATTTTGCGGGGCTCGAGGGGGCCTACCTCGCCGGGAGGCTTGCCGCTATGCTGGGCGAGCCGATGGCCGCCCGGATGTACCTGGAAAAGGCCGTCAGCCTGGATCCCTCGCTCGTCGAAGCCCATGCCCTTCTGGCGTCCGTTTACCGGGGGCAGGCCGACCTCGCCGCCGCGGCGGAGGCTTACGGGAAGGTCATCGCCCTCGACCCGGGACGGGTTCCCGCATACCACAGCCTCGGGTCCATATATATCCGCATGCAGCGGTTCGCCGAGGCGGCCGCCGCGCTGGAGAAGGCTGTGTCTCTCGACCCGGGACGCCAGGACGCCTTCCTGGACCTCGGCCAGGCCTATGAGGAATCCAAGGATTTCGCGCGGGCCGCCGTGGCCTATGAAAAATACGTCGCCCTGAAGCCCGCGAATCCCTGGACAGGATATCTCCGCCTGGGGATGTGCCGTCTGGAGCTCGACCAGCCGGAGGCGGCGGTGGAGGCGCTGTCCGAGGCCCAAAAGCTCCAGCCGGGCGACGTGAAGACCAATTTCAGCCTGGCCGCCGCCTATTCCAGGGCGAAGAACCTGGAACGGGCCGAGGCGACCTATAAAACCCTCGTCGGCCTCAATCCCGAGGGCGCCACGACATACTACGGCAGGATCATCCAGATGTACGATGAGGCGGGCCTGTACGACAAGGCCATCGAGGCCGCCCGGAAGATCATCGAGATGAATCCGAAGAACGAGCTCGCCGTGTTCAACCTCGGTATCATGTTCCTCAAGCTCCAGCGCACCGACGAGGCCGTCCAGGCCTTTCAGGACGCGCTGGCCATCAAGCCGGATTACGCCTCGGCCCAGTACAACATCGGCTACAGCTACTCCCTCGCCAAGCGCTGGAAGGAGTCCGTCGAGGGCTTCCGGAAATACACCGGGCTCGCTCCCGACGACCCCCTGGGGTATCTCAACGTCGGGGTCGGCCTCATGATGCTCAAGAGCTTCGAGCCGGCCCTGGAGCCCCTGAGGAAATGCATCGAGCTCAAGCCCGACAACGCCGTGGCCCATTACAACCTGGCCATCGTCTACCTTAACCTCAAGGACAATTTCAGCGCCCGCGAGGTCTACAAGACCCTGGTCACGCTCAATCCCGAGTACGCCGAACGCCTGAAAAAGCTCCTGCGCTGAGCCGTTGATTGACAGCCGCGGCGGTTTATGCTAATTCTATGGTCTGGTTTCCAGTTCACAGCCTCCTCCTCGATTCCAAGCTCCTCGCCGGAAAGGGGACGGCCTTAAAGATCCCCGTTCCAGGCAACGTATTGAACGGATTGAAGATACGGGCAGGTGGCGGAATTGGCAGACGCGCTAGGCTTAGGACCTAGTTCCTGACGAAGGAGTGCGGGTTCGAACCCCGCTCTGCCCAGACTCCGCTCTCGGGACCGGTGAAAGAAGGGAAATGTCCATGAATCACGAATCAGGCGCGGACAGGATGCGGACCATCAGCCCGAGCCGCAGGGAGATCGATCTCGCGATCCCCCCGGCGGCCGTCGGGGCCGAAACGGAGACGGTCCTCGCGGAATACGCGGCGAAGGCCAAGCTGGCCGGGTTCCGGAAGGGCAAGGCCCCGAGGGACCTTGTTCGCGGGATGTTCTTCGACGAGATCCGCAAGGACGCCGCGGACTCGCTGGTCCCCAGGGCCTTCGAAGAGGAGATCAAGGCCGCCGGCGTTCAGCCGGTGAGCGTCCCCATGGTCCGTGACGCCCATTACGAGGACGACGGGACCCTCCATGCCGTCGTGGAGTTCGAGGTCATGCCCGAATTCACCCTTCCGTCCTATACCGGGGTCCGCCTGGAGCGGCGGGAACCGGCTGTCGAGGACGAGGAGATCGAGGCCGGCCTCGAGGACCTTCGCCAGCGGGCCGCCGATTACATTCCCGCCGAGGGCAGGGGAGTGGCCGACGGAGACTACGTCGTCGTCGAGGTCCAGGGCCGCGACCTGAAAACGAAGAAGGCGTTCCCCCTCGAGAAGGCCGTCGTTCTGGCGGGCCACGCAGGGAATGAGCCCTTCCTGAACGAACAGCTTCCGGGAACGAAGCCGGGGGAGGAGAAGGTCTTCCACGGTGACCCACCCGGCCGACCACCCCAACAAGAAGCTCGCCGGAAAGGACGTGGAATACCGGCTCAAGGTCCAGTCCATCAAGGAAAAGAAGCTCCCGCCGCTCGACGACGACCTGGCCAAGACGGTGGGCGACTTCAAGAGCCTCGACGAACTGAAGGATAAGCTCAAGGAAAGGCTCCTCGCCTCCAAACGAGCTGCGGAACGGAACCGGATGGCCTCGGAGCTCCTGACCAAGATCACGGCCGGGATCGACGTCGAGCTCCCGGAGAGCCTGGTCGAAGAGGAGACGCGGGCCGTCCTCAAGCGCATCCTGAGCGCCTATCCCCAGGCCCGGCTCGGCGAGGAACAGGCCCGGGGCCTGGCGGCCGAGGGCCGGAAGCAGGCGGAACGGAACATCCGGAACAACCTCGTCCTGGGCCGGATCGCCGAGAAAGAGGGGATCACGGTCACGGAAGCCGAGATCGAAGAGGAGATGAAAAGACTGGCCGAGGCCAATCAAGTGCCCCTGGCCAAGGTGGTCGAAACGGTGAACAAGGAGGGCCGCCGGGGGGATATCGAGGAGACCCTCCTCTTCGGCAAGACCATTGACTTTTTGTTGGGCCAAGCTATAATAGAATAAGACTCTTACATAATGACTTTGATCCCCTTCGTCGTCGAACAGGATGGCCGCAATGAGCGGGCCTACGACATATATTCCCGGCTCTTGAAGGACCGGATCATCTTCATCGGGTCCGAGATCAACGATGAGGTCGCCAACGCGGTCATCGCCCAGCTGCTTTTCCTGGAGGCGGAGAACCCGGAAAAGGAGATTTCGCTGTACATCAACTCCCCGGGGGGCTCCGTCACGGCGGGACTGGCGATCTACGATACGATGCAGTTCGTGAGCTCGGATATCGCGACGATCGTGCGTGGGCCAGGCCGCGAGCATGGCCGCCGTCCTGCTGGCGGCGGGGACCGCCGGGAAAAGGCAGGCCCTGCCCAACTCGAGGGTCGTTCTGCACCAGCCCTTCGGCGGCTTTCAGGGGCAGGCCTCCGACGTCGCCATCCAGGCCCGGGAGATCCTGAGGATCCGGGAAGCGATCAACCGGATCCTGATCCGGCATACCGGCCAGGCGCCCGACAGGATCGAGCGGACCTGGAGACGGGACTTCATCATGACCGCCGGACAGGCCGTCGAATACGGGCTGGTCGACCAGGTCATCGAGTCCCGTCCCCGGACGCGGACTTAAGCGCGGGCCCCGGAACGACACGGGCCGCGCCGATCTTTCAACAGGAGTTCAGGTTCAGTCACATGACAGAGAACAGACAGGGCCCCCAGAACGCGGCCGTCCGCTGCGGCTTCTGCGGGCGCTCCCAGGCCCAGGCGAGAAAGCTCGTCGCCGGGCCGCGGGGGCATTCACATCTGCGACCGCTGCGTCGACGCGGCCCACCTCCTCATCGACGCCGACAGGCCCCGCGAGGCGGAGCCGCCGGCGGTCGCCGGCCCGTTCCCTTCGCCCCGGGAGATCAAGAAGGCCCTCGACGAACACATCGTCGGCCAGGAGCTGGCGAAGAAGAAGATCGCGGTCGCCGTCCACAATCACTACAAGCGCGTCTCGATGCCGGCCGACGAGCGGAGACGTCGAGATCGCCAAGAGCAACATCCTGCTCATCGGGCCCACCGGGACGGGCAAGACCCTGATGGCCCAGACGCTGGCCCGGCTCCTCGCCGTGCCGTTCGCCATCGCCGACGCGACCACGCTGACCGAGGCGGGCTACGTCGGGGAGGACGTCGAGAACGTCGTCCTCAAGCTCTTCCAGGCCGCCGGGGGGAACCTCGCCCGGGCCGAGAAGGGCATCATCTATATCGACGAGCTCGACAAGATCGGCCGCAAGAGCGAGAACCCCTCCATCACCCGGGACGTCTCGGGAGAGGGCGTCCAGCAGGCCCTGCTCAAGATCATCGAAGGGACCGTCGCCAACGTGCCGCCCCACGGGGGCCGCAAGCATCCCCAACAGGATTTCATCCCCGTCGACACGACGAACATCCTGTTCATCTGCGGCGGCGCCTTCATCGGCCTGGACCGGATCATCGCCCAGAGAATGGGGAAATCCTCGGTGGGGTTCCAGTCCTCCGGACTGCGCTCCCGCGAGTCGGGCTCGCCCGACGCGCTCCTCAGGCGCCTCATCCCCCAGGACCTCATCAAGTACGGCCTGATCCCCGAGCTCGTCGGCCGCATCCCGGTCACCGCGGTCTTTTCGGAGCTCGGCCTCGGGGAACTCGTGGACATCCTGACCAAACCGAAGAACGCCATCATCAGGCAGTACCAGAAGCTCTTCGAGATCGAGGACGTCCGCCTGACGTTCACCGCCGACGCCCTGGAGGCCATCGCCCGGAACTCCAAGGCCCGGGGGCTGGGCGCCCGGGGCCTGCGGGCGACGATCGAGGACCTGATGCTCGACCTCATGTACGACCTCCCTGCGGCCGCGAAGTCCGGGGCGATCGAGATCACCCGGGAGACGGTCGAAGCCAACGACCCGTCGGCGAAAGAACTCACCCCGGCGATCGGAGCGTGACCCATGACAGACCCTGAAACCAGCGAAGTCATCCGGAACATCCCGCTGATCCCTCTCCGGGACCTGGTCGTCTTCCCGGCGACCCTGGTGCCCTTCATCGTGGGCCGGCCCTCGTCCATCCAGGCCCTGGAGAAGGCCGCCGAGAAGGACAAGATGATCTTCCTCGCGGCCCAGATGGACGCCTCGATCGACAACCCCGCCCCCAAGGACATCTATTCCATGGGGGTGACGGCGAAGATCATCCGGACGGTCAAGACCGACGAGAAGAACATGAAGGTCATCGTCGAGGGCAAGAGCCGGGCCCGGATCGTCGAGTACCTCAGCACGTATCCGTACTATCAGATCCTGGCCAAGGTCCTCAAGGAAGCCGAGGACCGGACGCCGGACGCCAAGGAGCTCCTGAAGCGGGTCCTGTCGCTCTTCGAGGAATACCTGAAGCTCAACCAGAACGCCAATCTCGATTCCATCATCCCCGCCCTGCGGGAGAACACCGCCGACCGCATCGCGGATATCATCGCCTCGCATCTCTACCTGCCGCTCGACGAGAAGCAGAACCTGCTCGAGACGACGAACAGCCTGGAGCGCCTGCGGCGCCTGAACTACGTCCTCGAGAACGAGATCCTCAAGATCCATTCCGCCTTCCAGCGCGACGCCCAGAAGCAGGGCCGCCGGAGGCCGCCCCTCAAGGACGGCGGGGCCCCGAAGGGCTTCCCGCCCGGGACGGGCGGCGCCCGCAAGGAGGACCAGCCCAACGAGGTCGAGGAACTGAGGCAGAAGGTCGCTGCGGCCAAGATGCCGCAGGACGCCGAGGAAAAGGCGTACAAGGAGATCGAGCGGCTGGAGGCCATGCCGCCCATGTCGGCCGAGGCGACGGTCAGCCGGAACTACCTCGACTGGCTCCTCTCCCTGCCCTGGAACAAGAAGACCCGGGAAAAGAGGGACCTCAAGGAGGCCGAGACCATCCTCAACGAGGACCACTTCGGCCTGGAGAAGGTCAAGGAGAGGATCCTCGAATACCTGTCGATCCGCCAGCTGGTCAAGAACCCGAAGGGCGTCATCCTCGGTTTTCTCGGGCCGCCGGGAGTGGGCAAGAGCTCCCTGGGAAAATCCATCGCCCGGGCGACGGGGCGGAAGTTCGTCCGCCTGTCCCTGGGGGGCGTCCGGGACGAGGCCGAGATCCGCGGCCACCGGCGGACCTATATCGGCGCCTACCCCGGGAGGATCATCCAGATGATCAAGAGGGGCGGGACGAAGAATCCCGTCTTCCTCCTCGACGAGGTCGACAAGATGAGCATGGACTTCCGGGGCGACCCGGCGTCGGCCCTCATGGAGGTCCTCGACCCCGAACAGAACAGCACGTTCCTCGACCATTACATCGACACGGATTTCGACCTCTCCCAGGTCATGTTCATCGTGACGGCCAATATGCTCGACCCGATCCCGAAGCCGCTCATCGACCGCATGGAGATCATCCGCATCCCCGGCTACACCGAGGAGGAGAAGCTCGAGATCGCCAAGCGGTTCCTTCTGCCCAAGCAGACGAAGTCCCACGGCCTCGCGGCCGGCGACAACCTCAGGATCACGGATCCGGCCATGCTCAAGCTCATCCGCGAGTACACCCGGGAGGCGGGCGTCCGGAACCTGGAGCGGGAGATCACGACGGTCTGCCGGAAGGTCGTCAAGAAGGTCGTCCTCGAAGGACGGGACCACAAGGAAAAGGTCACTCCGAAGAACCTCGAGGCCTATCTCGGCGTCCCCAAGTTCCGCCGTTCGGAGATCGACACCAAGGACGAGGTCGGCGTCGCCCTCGGCATGGCCTGGACGGAGTTCGGCGGCGAGATGCTGACCTTCGAAGCGACCAAGATCCACGGCAAGGGGAACTTCACCCTGACCGGACAGCTGGGCGAGATCATGCAGGAGTCGGCCCAGGCCGCTTTCAGCTTCGTCCGCGGCATGATCTACGACCTCAACATCCTTCCGGACCTCCACCGGAACTTTGATATCCACGTTCACGTCCCCGAAGGGGCCATCCCCAAGGAAGGCCCGTCGGCGGGCATCACGATCGCCACGGCCATCATCTCCCTGCTCACCGGCATCCCGGTCAGCAAGAAGGTGTCCATGACCGGGGAGATCACCCTGAAGGGCAAGGTCCTGGCCGTCGGCGGCATCAAGGAGAAGCTCCTGGCCGCCTATCGGGAAGGCCTGCGCACGGCCATCGTTCCGCTGGACAACCGGCCCGACCTCAAGGACCTGCCCAAGATCATCCGGCAGAACATGAAGCTCGTCCTCGTCGAATCCATGGAGGAGGTCCTGAAGACGGCCTTGACCAAGCCCCTGCCCCAGAAGCAGGCGCCGGAGAAGGAACGGCCGGAGACGGTCGTCGCCGCGCCGGCCGGGCTTCCCGGAGGGAGCGGGGGAGGGGAGACGCCGCCGAAGGAACAGCCGCCCCTGACGAATTGAGATCCGGACCCCGGACTTAAAGTAGATCCGAAAAAAGAGTGAGAGGTGAAATCATGAAAGAGTACAATCTCGTCGATCTGGAAGAGAAGGATCTCCCGGCCCTCAAGAAGATCGCCGTGACGATGGAGCTTCCCGAGGAGGAGGTCGAGGAATCCACCAAGCACGACCTCATCTTCAAGATCCTGGAGGCCCAGGCCAAGAAGCAGGGGCTCCTCTTCTCGGAGGGCGTCCTCGAATGCCTCGAGGACGGCTTCGGATTCCTCCGGGCGCCCGAGTTCAGCTACCTGCCGAGCCAGGACGACATCTACGTCTCGCCCTCGCAGATCCGGAAGTTCCAGCTCCGGACGGGCGACACGATCTCAGGCGTCGTCCGGCCCCCGAAGAACGGCGAGAAGTACTTCGCCCTGATCAAGATCGAAGCCATCAACTTCCTCCACCCCGACGTCATCATCGAGGCCCGGCACAACATCCACTTCGACAGCCTGACCCCGCTCTACCCCTTCGAGATGATCAAGCTCCAGGACGGGAATCCGAAGAACATGAACGCCCGGATCATGGAGCTCCTGACCCCCATCGGCAAGGGCCAGCGCGGGCTCATCGTCTCGCCCCCCCGGGCCGGGAAGACGACCCTGCTCAAGACCATCGCCAAATCCATCGAGAAGAACCACCCCGAGGTCTTCCTCATCGTCCTGCTCATCGCCGAGCGGCCCGAGGAGGTCACGGATTTCCGGAGGAGCTGCTCCGGCGAGGTCGTCGCGTCCACGTTCGACGAGCCGCCGTCCCGGAACGCCCAGGTCGCCAACATCGTCCTCGAGAAGGCCAAGAGGCTGGTCGAGATCAAGCGCGATGTCGTCATCCTCCTCGATTCCATCACCCGGCTGGCCCGGGCCCACAACGCCATCATCCCGCCCTCGGGCAAGGTCCTGTCGGGCGGCATCGACGCCAACGCCCTCAATAAGCCGAAAAAGTTCTTCGGCGCGGCCCGGAAGGTCGAGGAGGGCGGCAGCCTGACCATCATGGCGACGGCCCTCGTCGACACCGGGAGCCGGATGGACGAGGTCATCTTCGAGGAGTTCAAGGGAACGGGCAACATGGAGATCAACCTTGACCGGCGCCTGGTCGACAAGCGCCTCTTCCCGGCCATCGACATCTCCCGGTCCGGGACCCGCAAGGAGGAGCTCCTCATCGAGGACGCCGACCTCAACCGGATCTGGATCCTGCGGAAGGTCCTCAGCCAGCTCGGCGAGGTCGAGGCCATGGAACTGCTCATCGAGAAGATGGGCAAGATGAAGACCAACCAGGACTTCCTCAACGCCATGAGCAAGGGCCTGTAAGGGGGCCTGCCGTGAGGACGCTCGGCCTCATCGGAGGCATGACCTGGCATTCGACCATCGATTACTACCGGCTCATCAACGAAGGCGTCCAGGCGCGGAAAGGCGGGTACAGCTCGGCCTCGATGGTCCTGGCCTCGGTGGACTTCGCGCCCGTCCAGGCCCTCCAGGACCGGGGGGACTGGACGGAGCTCGGCCGGCTGATGGTCCGGGCCGCCCGGACGCTCGAAGGGGCCGGGGCCGAGGCCATCGTCATCTGCGCCAACACCATGCACCAGCTGGCCCCGGACATCGAGGCGGCGGTGCGGCTGCCGATCCTCCACATCGCCGACGCGGCCGCGGCGGCCGTCAAGGCGATGGGCCTGACCTCGGTCGGTCTTCTCGGGACCCGTTTCACGATGGAGATGGATTTCTACCGGACGCGCCTGGAGAAGTCGCACGGCCTCGATGTCCTGGTGCCGGAGGCGCCCGAACGGGACATCGTCCACCAGGTCATCTACGACGAGCTCGGCCGGGGAATCGTCCGCGAGGGATCCCGCAAAGCCTATGTCAAGATCATCGAAGGCCTCGTGAGTCGCGGCGCCCAGGGCGTCATCCTGGGCTGCACGGAGATCCCGCTTCTGATCAAGGCTTCGGACAGCCCCGTTCCCGTCTTCGATACGACCGCCCTCCACGCCGCGGCGGCCGTCGAATTCGCCCTTTCGGGCGGCTTCCTGTAACGCCTTGGCCGCCGGAGCTCCGTCCGGCCGGGGCGGCAGCGGCGCCCGTCATTCCCATATCCCGTTAAGCAGCGGGTACTGGGTTTTGAAGCCCAGGATGGCCAGATAAAGCCCGTACCCGGGATAGTTCCGCCGCAGCTCCCTGAGGTTCTCCATCGGGTCGTAGGGCGTCCCTTCGGGGATCTCGTGCCCGACGCATTCCGAGAGCAGGTGGAGCTTTTTCGACATCCAGGCGTCGAGGATGACCGGCAGGCCGAACGGCGCGAGCCCCGCCAGACGGTCGTCGCGGCCGATGATGGGCTGGGTGATGATGAAGGCCGCGCCCGCGTCCGCCTTCCGGCGCATCTTCTCCAGCTCGGCGTCTTGGGGCTCGTAGGGATTGAAGGCGACGCCGCAGGCGAACTGGCCGGGGTACTCGCGGTCGACATATCTCAGGAGCTCGACCGACGTCACGGTCACGGCCTCGATGCCGATCTCGGCCGGCTCGAGCCGATGGAGCCGCTGACTGCCGTCGCCGGAGACGAGCAGGAGATACCGCCCGCCGAGGGCTTTGACCGCCGCGAGGATCTCGTCGAGCTCCTGCCGGGTGTGGAACGTGTTGAGGTGGACCATCAGCCGTTCCGGAGGGACGGGCAGGCCCAGCAGGTCGATGGTCTCGGCGGCCCCGTAGCTCAGCAGTCCCATGGGATTGTCGGTGACGCAGACGGTCCAACCCGCTTCCATCACTTTCCGGTACTTTTCCGCAAAGGTCCCGAGGTCCTTCTCGACGTCCTCGGAGCTTCGTTTGGGGGTTTGGAGCTCGACGTGAAAGGACCGGCTCTCCACGGGATGGGGCATGGGCGCCTCAGGAATAGAATCTCTTGAGCCGCTTGAGCGTCTCGAGCCCCTCGAGCTTCAGGATGTCCTCGAGGCACTCCAGGGCCGGGTGCCCGCCGGGAAGGATCTCGTACCTTCGGATCGTCGAGCCGATGATCGTGTCGAGACCGTGGGGCATGGCCAGCGTCAGGAACGCGCTCTCGAGGGGGCCTTTCACGGGGGTCCCGTCCTTCCTCTTGGAGGGAAGCATGACCGTGAAATTGCTCAGCCCCACCGACAGATGGACCCCGGCGAAGAACGGGTCATCGTGGATGAGGGACAGCGAGTCGAGCACGCGCCGGAACTGGCCTTCGCAGTCGCCGCCGACGGGGGCGATGCCGGGGTCGATGATGGCCTGGTCGTTCGCGAAGCCGGGGATGCGACGGCGGGCCTCCTCGAGCAGGGCGCGGGCCGTCCGCCGGGTGTCCTCCGCGGTCCTGTTCATCCGGACGCAGCCGGCGGCGGCGTCGAACCCCTCGGAGGCCATGAGGATGGGGACGAAGGGGCGGACCGCCCAGAGGTCGAACATCCCGAGGCGGAGCGGCGATATGGAGTTCAGGATCGGCTTCCGTCCGCCGGCGCGCTCCCGATCGTAGGCCTGGAGCCCGGCTTCGGCGAGGACGGGGTCGGGCGTGTCGATGGAGAGGGGCTTGGTCGTGACCGACTGGATGCGGCGGACGAGATCGGCCATGAACTCGGGGGATCGCGCCCCGACGTTCACGTCGATGTACGAGGCGCCCTTCTCGTCCTGGCTCCGGGCCAGCGCGAGGAGACCGGGCACGTCGTCCGCGTCGAACAGCTTTTTCGTCGAGGGCACGGAGTCGTTGACCGACTCTCCGATGATCGTCAATCCGGGAATGGCCATGGCGCGTCCTCCTTTACCGCCTTGAAGTTAGTCCGGGCCCTGCGTTTTGTCAATGGCCGGCGGGCCGCCGCGGTTCCCGGCTCAGTCCTTGATCGGGCTCCACTTGGCCTCGTTGCGTTCCTCGACGAGGGCCTTGCCGGTGAACTCATAGAACGAATTGAAGTTATAGGTCCATCCCAGATAAGGGGAATCCCCTCCGGAGTGGGTCGTAATGAGGAATCGGTGGGAGAGGGAGCCGAAGGAGAGGGCGACGTCAGCCTCGGAGGCCGGCTTTCCCCGGCTGGGATCGACCGGGACCCATCCGAAGGGCGGGAGATAGACCTGAACCCATCGGTGATAGACGTCGTCGATGGAACCCTCGTCTCCCCGGACGACGATGCCGGCCTCGTACCGGGCGGGGAGTCCTGCGGCCCTGGCCAGGGCGAGGAAGGCGAACGTGAACTCGGAGCACGAGCCGTTGCCGCGGGCCAGCACGGTCGGGGCGGCGTTCCAGCCGCCCGTCCGCACGTATTCCATGTTCAGGTGCAGGTATCTATGGATCCGGAACGCGATCCAGAAGGGGTTCTTCTCGTCCCCGACGATCTCTTTGACCAGGGCCCGGACGTACGGGTCCGTCATCTTCAGCTTGGATCCGTCCTGAAGGTATCGCCGACGAACGTCCCCGGGGATCGTCTCCAGGGGCTGGACCCATTCGGGAAGGATGAAATAATTGACGTCCTTCGTTTCCGCCCGCACGGCGAACGCAAGGCCGAGGTCCTTCGCGGCAGGGACCCTGCCTTCGAGCAGGGCGAATTCCTGGCCCCAGTCGTCCTTGACGAACGTCGTCCGGGGCGGCTCGAACGAGGGCTGCGTGAGGAACCTCTGATGGACGTCCTCCGTGGGGACACAGGCGTAGATCCTGGCGGTGACGTCGTCCGAGGGCCCCCGGTTGAGGAGGGTTTCCTGGAGCCGGAGTCCCCGGCGGTGGGGCGCTCCGGAATAGAAGGGCCGGTCATTGAACGCCACGTTCATCGTATAGAGGGCCCGATCCTCGAAGTCGACGACCCAGAGCTCGTTACCCACCTTGACGATGCCGGCGGGGTAAGGACCGGGAGACGGCAGAAAACCGAAAAGCCGGCCGTCCGGGGTGGCCACCCCGATGAGGTTCTTCTGCCGTTCGGCGATCCAGACGTAGGTTCCGTCATAGTGGGCCCCGGTGGCGTCCATGCCCGTGCCCAGGACGTAACTCCGGACCTCCGTCCCGTCGGCGGGGTCGATCTTCAGGACCTTATTCCCCGAGGTGGCCCAGAGGGACGCGCCGTCCCAGGCAAGCCCCGTGACGTCGGCCTCCAGGTCAGCGGCAAGCACCCTGTCCACCTTGTTCTTTTCCGGGAGAAAGTGGAGGAGGCGCCGGTTGCCTCGATCGCTTATCCACAGGCCGTCGGCGTCGGCTGCGAGCCCCATCGGCTTGTCGCAAGGCAGGGGAGTCGAGGCCACGATCCTCTTTTCGGAAAGGGAGAACGTGTGGAGCAGGCCGGTCGCGCGGTCGGCGATGACCAGGTTGTTCCGGTACAGGGCCATGCCGAACGGTTGTTCCAGCGAAAGCGGATACTTGGCCGAAGGGGCCCCGATCTCTCCGAAGACGGCCGGCGGAAAGGCCCATAGTAAAAGGACCAGGCTAAGGACCATTTTTTTCATGATCTTCCCTCCCGTCGCTATTGTACAACAGAACGGGTTCCCCGGGGACCTTTTTTCCGGTTGAAAAGGCAGGATCGTCGAGCGTCGAGAGCCTTGCGAAATTAGGGCGAATTCTCCGCTTATCGAGAGGCCTTCCAAGGTGTTTCTTATCAGCGACATACAGATAAGGCCTTGTAAATAATAGATAATAAACAAGATAAGCATTCATGGAATTCCGGTTCCCACAAAGATCTTCCAATGCTCATGAAAGCGAATCCCATGAATAATCTCCGCCACGCTGGAACGATGAATGAGCGTGCGAACGAGGCGGCAGGAGATCCCTAGGCCGAAGGAAGAAGCGGTCGATCGAGGAAGACCCCATGCATAGTGAACGGCATAAGCGGCTTCTTCCTTCGATTGTTTTCGCTTTCGTGTCTGCCGGCCGACATAACGTGTGTATATAACGGGGGCGGGCGTTCGGGCGCTCATATATGAATCGTTCTCTTGATCGTCGCGCGTTCTCAGGAAGCCGAACGGCAACCGATAGAAGCGGACCGGAGAGTCCCCATACTTGATCAGGATCGGAAAGGTCGGGCAAGAAGCCTTTATGGATGAAGGGAAACGAGCTCGAAAGAACGAGATTTCCACAACTGCACGAATTATGGGCGATGAAGATATCAACAGGAGCTGAATATCCCTAAATTGTGACACCGCCCGGAGATAGCCTTGGTGCAATAAATGGGTCGCATAAGGATTATTATGTCAACTATCATTATGAACGGCTCAGAAACAAAGAAATCTCGCCGGCAATATCCGCGAATCTTGCATCCCGCCGGTTCTGGCAAGTCCCGGCTAAGCTGCAATACCAGTATTATCAGATAGATAGAAGTGAGAAATATAGAGGCGCGGTGCCTGGATCAGCTCTTGGCGGAGGCCTGTTCCCTGAGCTTTCGGACGATGTCCTCGAGGGCGTCGATGATCTCCTGGCGGCTGACCATCTGCTTCTTGAACTCGATCCTCATCCGATACTTATCGGTCCCTTCGGGAACATAATTATAGACGTAATATTTTTGCTTTTTGACCTTTCCCTTGAGCAGCTTGGAAAGGTCCCGGGTGTCCTCCCGGGTCAGCCGGCGATCCACGATCTCCTGGGCGAACGCCATCATGTCGTCCTCGGTCTTCTGCCGGGCGATCTCGATGATGGTGCTGCGGCTGAAGACGCCCGAGGATTTGATGACCTGCCGGACGGCCTCGGGGATCTTGGAAAGGGAGAGGATCTCGGTGATCGTCGAGCGGGCCTTCCCGATCTTCTCCGAGACCTCCTGATGGTTGTAGCTGTACAGATCGATGAGGGCGTTCAGGCCGTCGGCCTCCTCGAAGATGTCCAGGTCCTTCCGTTGGAGGTTCTCGATCAGGGCGATCTCCATGGCCTCGTTCTCGGGAACGTCGAACTCGATGCACGGGAGCTCCTTCAAGCCCACGTTCTTAGAGGCGATGAAGCGGCGTTCCCCGGCGATGATCTCGAAACGGTTGCCGAGGGACCGGACGAGGATGGGCTCGAGCACGCCCTTGGTCCGGATCGAGTCCATAAGTTCCTGGATGTTGCCGAGTTCGCTCCGGGCCTGATGCGGATTCGGATCGATCTTCTCGACGGGGATCATCCGGATGCGCGGCCCGTGGGTCCGCGAAGAGATCAGGTCCACGAAATGGTCGTCATGCCGCATGCCGATGGTTTCCGGGAGCCCGGAACGCTTAATTTTTTGCACGTTCGATGATCTCCTCGGCGACTTTTTTATACTGGGTGGCGCCGACGGAATCCGGCGCGTAGGTGAAGATGGATTCCTTGTAAGCCGGGCTCTCTTCGAGCTTGACGCTCTTGGAGATATATGTCTCGAAGAGCTTGTTCCCGAAGACCTTCTGGATCCGGTCGACGACGTCCCGGGCCAGATTCGTGCGCTTGTCGTGGAGCGTGATGAGGACGCCTATGATCTGAAGGCCGGGATTGGCGATCTTGCGGACCTTGTCGATCGTCTCGAGAAGGTCGTCGGTCCCTTCGAGGCACAGATAAGAGGACTGGATCGGTATGAGGACGAACGAGGCGGCCACCAGGGCGTTGAGTGTCGTCAGCCCGAGCGTCGGCGGCGTATCGATGAAAATGTAGTCGTACTTGGGTTTGACGGGCTCCAGGACGTCCTTCAGTCGATAGTGGCCGTCGAATTCTCCGAGGAGTGACGGCTCGAGCTTGGCCATGGAGATCCGGGCGATGGCGACGTCAAGGCCGGGAATGTTGGAGGGCACGATGATGTCCTCGATCTTTTCATTGCGGTTCATCATGACGTCGTAGAGAGATTTCTCGCACTTGGACGCTCCGGAGGTCACGGAGATCGTGCTGTGGGCCTGCGGATCGGTGTCGACGAGCAGGACCTTCTTCCCCATCAAGGCCAAGGCGGAGGTCACGTTGACGGATGTCGTCGTCTTGCCGACGCCGCCCTTCTGGTTGGTAATGGCGATGATCAACGGACTCCTCCCGGCGCGCTTTGTGTTCATGGACCGATAGTCCGGTTATATACGAAGAAATGTGAAAATGCAAACACTATTTTAGGGTGCGGCCGGAATTGTCGGCGGGCCGACAATCCTTATATATATAATAATATCAATAAGATAGGACATTATTAATCAGTTTAGAAATAGAACCTTAATGCAAAAGGCGAGAAAAGGTCCGGAGATAACGAGGCGACAGTTCTGATCTGAAATGGGGAAAGGGCCGGGCGGGCGCTTAAAGGAAGAGTCTCGTAACTGATAGAAAACAAATAAGATACAAATAGTATTGTAAATAGCTGATAATAAAATAAATGCGAGTATCTATTTCGCGGATAATGGAATCTCCGCGATGGCCGGAAAAGGTTTGGCCCCGGCCGCCGAGACCAGCGCGTTGATCTTGGGAACCTCTCCCTGCAACAATTCATTCAGCTTCGAAGCGGCATTCTCGATGGCCCGCGTGAGGTCGGCGATCTCCGAGACCTCGGCCATCGTCGGCATGGCCGGGAATTCGGAAATGGCCGGGCCCAGCGAAAGCAGACGGATGGAGAGCGGCGCCCCCCGAAGGGCGGTTTCCAGAGGCAAGGCGGCCGTCGTGAAGTCTCCCGGAATGATCGCGGCCTCGATGCCCTTCAGGGCGTCGCCGAAGGACGCCAGCGCGGATAGAGCGGAGGCCCCCTTCTCCCCCATTCGCTCGAGCTCGGGCTTGAGGGTATCGAGGTGGCGCCGGACGTTCTTGGCCGAGGTGACGGCAAGACCGAGGATCCTGGAGGCCCTCAAGATGTCGCCGACGGCCGCGCACTGGGCCTTCCATACTTCCGCGGGAGGCGTGAGACGCTTATCCCAGGCCAGCTCGAACTCCCGGCGCGCGACCATTCCCCCGGGCGCGACCTCGACGCTGTATCTGCCGGGGAAAGCGACGGGCAGGGCCCCGAAGACGACCTGAGAGGGCGGATACTTCTGCCCGTCCGAGGCCTCGGGAACGATCTGGAGGTTCCACACGGCCCTTTGCAGTCCGGCCTTGGAGCCGAGTTCCATCTCGCCGAGGCTCTTTCCGGACGCGTCCTTCACGACGATCCGGACCTTCTCTTTGAGGTCGCTCTTGAGCCAGGTCGTGATGTAAGCCCCGACCGGGGGGTTCTTTCCGAGGAACGCGGGCCGGCCGAAGGATTCCGCCTTGAGGGCCGTCAGCGGGTAGCGCACCGGCCTGATGCCGAACAGGTGGAACTCCGAGGCGAGCACGGGCTCCGAGACCTCGCGGAGGAACGCGATGTCGTCGAGAATCCAGATCCCCCGGCCGTGCGTACCGATGATGAGGTCGCCCTCCCGCGGATGGACGGCGATATCGTGGACGGCGACCGTGGGCAGATTGTTCCTGAGGGAGAACCAGCTGCGCCCTGCGTCGAGGGAGGCGTGGACGCCGAACTCGGTTCCCGCGAAAAGGAGGTTCCGGTCCACGGGATCCTCCCGGATGACATGGACCCAGCCGAAGGGAAGGCCGTTCGCGAGGGACCTCCACGTCTTCCCGAAGTCGGACGTCGCGTAGATGTAGGTCCGGTAGTCGTCGGTCCGATGGCCGTCGAAGGACGCGTACGCCGTTCCGGCGTCGAAATGAGAGGCTTCTATCCGCGAGCACCAGGTATGCCGCGGCAGTCCCGGGATCGCCGGAGCGACGTTCTTCCATGTCCTCCCGCCGTCCCGCGTCACCTGCAGGTTCCCGTCGTCGGTGCCGCACCAGAGGACGGAGGCGTCGACCGGCGACTCGGAGATCGCGACGATCGTGCAATGGACCTCGGCGCCGGTGTTCTCCCGGGATATCGGCCCCCCGGAATCCTTCTGTTTTTCAGGATCGTCGGTCGTCAGGTCGGGGCCCGCCTTTTCCCAGGAATGCCCGCCGTCCCGGGTCCGGAACAGGAAGTTGCCCCCGCAGTAGACGACGTTGGTATCATGGACCGAGACCTGGACGGGCGAGTTCCAGTTGAACCGGTAGGGCCGCTCCGCCAGGGGCGCCGAAGGACGGATGGGCTTCGCGCGGCCGAGCCTCCCGTCGTACCTCTGCAGGCCGTTCATCTGGGAGTTCGAATAGACCGTGTCGGGGTCCAAGGGGTCCGGCCGGACGAAGAAGCCGTCCCCCCCGCCGATGGAGACCCAGTCCTCGTTGGTGATCCCCCGGGGGTCGAGGGAAGAGCTCGGTCCGCCCCAGACCCCGTTGTCCTGGAGGCCGCAGTAGACGCGGTAAGGGGCCTCCATGTCGAACCCCACCTGATAGACCTCGGCGGCATCTATGCTCTGGACCGCCTGCCAGTTCTTGCCTCCGTCGCGGGAGATGTCGATCCCGCCGTCGTTGCCGTCGATGATGTGGGCGGGGTCCGACGGATCGATCCAGAATCCGTGGTGGTCCGGGTGGATGCCCGTCCCGATCGGCCGGAACTTCTGCCCGCCGTCGTTCGACACGAAAAGGCCGGTCGACAGGACATAGACCGTCCGGTCGTCGGAGGGATCGACGTGGATCCGGCTGTAGTAGAACGGCCGGGAATTGACCCGCTGGAACGTCGGTGTGTCGCAGGCCCTCTTCCAGGAATCCCCGGAATCGTCCGACCGCCAGATCCCGCCCCCGGCATGCTCGATGAGGGCGTAGACGACGCCCGGCCTGCTCCGGGCCACGGCCAGCCCGATCCGTCCCAGGATCCCTTCCGGCAGGTCCTTGACCAGGCGTTCCCAGGTCACTCCCCCGTCGCGGGACCGGTAGATCCCGCTTCCGGGCCCGCCCCCCGAATAAATATAGGGCAGGCGCCGGTGTTCGTAGGCTGCCGCGTAGACGACGAGGGAGTTCCCCGGATCCTGGGCTATGTCCGCAATTCCTGTATTATCATTTATATACAGAGTCTTCGTCCAGGTCCGGCCGCCGTCGATGGTCCGGAATACGCCCCGTTCCGGGTTTGGGCCCCAGAGATGGCCCATGGCGGCGACGAGGACGATGTTGGGATCTCCCCTGTTGACGAGGATGCGGGCGATGTGCCGTGTCTCTTTGAGGCCCATGTTCGTCCACGACTTGCCCGCGTCGGTCGACTTGTAGACGCCGTCGCCGATGGTGACGCTGTTGCGGCAGGTGGCCTCCCCCGTCCCGACCCAGACGACGGACGGATCGGACGGGGCGACGGTGACGGCCCCGACGGAGACGGTCGATTCCTTGAAGAAAACAGGAAACCATGTCGTGCCGTGATTTTCGGACTTCCAGACCCCGCTCGGCCCGACGGCCGCGTAAATGGTCCCCGGGCGGCCCTCGGGGACGTCGATGTCCACCGTACGGCCGCCCATGACGGCGGGCCCGAGCGGCCGCCAGAGGAATTTGTCGAAGAGCCCCGCGAACCTGTCCGCGCTTTGCCCGGTCGCCGAAGCGGCCGCGACAAAGGACAGGACGGATGCCAGCAGAAGCATGGATGCGAGCGGGCGACGGGAGACGGAAGACCTGAGAGACATCATGGAGGCCTCCTGACCTGTTGTTTTACACGGACCTGTTCTTTCATTATAGGACACGCCTTCCATCAAAGCCAGTTCAGGAGGTTTTCGGGACATGGCGGAATCCGCCACGGCGGCGAAGGATTCGTTCGTCGTGGCGGCAGGCGTTCCGGGACGGCAGCGAGGTCACCCCTGTCCGGAGCCCTTCAAGGGGGCCCGGGCTTCCGAAGAGGTCCGGCCGGAGCGACCGGCCCCGATCATTCCCCGCCGATCTGCATCAGGGCGACGCGGAAGGTCGGCGCGGTCAGGGCGCGGTCGAGGTCGAGGTCGTCGGCGACCATGTCGATGCCGTTGAGCATCTCGTCGGCCGAGGCCGCGACGGTCAGCCCCTTGACCGGGAAGGCGATCTTCCCGTCCTCGATCCAGAATCCCTCGGCGCCGCCGCTGAAGTTCCCGTTGACGGGGTTGATGCCGTAGCCTGTGACCTCGGTGAGCAGGAGGCCGCGCGCGGTGGCCTTGACGAGGTCCTCGCGCTTCGCCGGCCCGGCGGCCATGTAGAAATTGTGGGGGCCGATCCCGGGCAGGCTCGTGAAGCCGCCGCGGGACGCGTTTCCCGTGCCGGCGACCCCCGCCCGTTTCGCGACGATGGTGTTGTACATGAATCCCGAGAGGACGCCCTTGTCCACGACGAGCCTCTTTGCCGTCGGAACGCCTTCCCCGTCGAACGGCTCGCTGGCGGGTCCCTTGGGCCTCGTCCCGTCGTCGATGAGGGTCACGAGGTCCGACGCGATCTTCTGCCCGAGGCGCTTGCCGAGGAAGCTCGCGCCCTGGAGCACGGCCTCGCCGTTGACGGCGCCGAGAATGCCGCCGAGAACGGCGTAGGCCACCTCGGTGTCGAAGAGCACGGCGGCCTTCTGGGTCTTGACGGGCCTCGGATCGAGCCTCTCGATCGCCCGGCGCGAGGCCACCGCGGCGACGGCTTCGGCCGGCTTGAGATCGGCGAACCAGCGCCGGCCGCAATAGTCGCCGCCCGAGGATCTCTGATCGCCCTTCGCGGCGACGACGGAGACGCCGAAATAGCAGGACGACGACCGGGCGCTCTTGCTCAGGCCGTTGGAGTTGGCCAGGATGACCTCCCCCTCCCCTTCTCCGTACCTCGCCCCGTCGCTCGTCGTGATCCGCGGGTCCGCGAGGGCCGACCTCTCGACCTTCCGGGCCAGCTCGATCTTGGCGTCCATCGGGATGCCCGCGATCTCGGGATCGTAAAGCCCGGCGACCCCGGTCACGGTCTTGTCGTCCGGAAGCCCGTTCGCCGGGTCGGCCGTCGCGATCCGGGCGAAATCGACGGCCCGGGCGACGGCGTCGTCCAGGGCCTTCTCTCCGAGGTCGTTCGAGCTCGAAAAGGCCATCCGGCCCTTGACGAAGACGCGGATGCCGGCCCCGGCGCCGGACGCCTCCTGGATGGTCTCGATCTCGCCGTTGCGGACGTCGATGTTCAGGTTCCGGCCGGTCTCAAGATAGACCTCGGCCGCGTCGGCGCCCTTCTTCAGGCACGTTCTCACAAGCTGTTCCGCCAGCCCCTTGTAGTCCGTCATGATCGTCTCCTTGGTCCTCTTCCGCCTCAGCCCCGCGCCCGCGTCCCGCCGACGTTGATGCCGCGAATGCGGACGGTCGGCTGTCCGGCGTCGACCTCGGCCGCCTGGCCCTTCCCGCAGATGCCCGGGCCGAAGGCCAGGTTGTCGCCGACCGCGTCGATCCCCTGGATGATGTCCAGGCAGTTCCCGATGAGGGTCGCCCCTTTGACCGGCTCGGTCTTCTTCCCGTTCTCGATGAGGTAGGCCTCGCGGCAGGTGAAGTTGAAGACGCCGGTCGTGGGGTTGACGCTCCCCCCGCTCAGGCTCTGGACGTAGATCCCGCTCTTGGTCGAGGCCAGGATGTCGGCCGGGGCGTCGTGCCCCTTCTCGATGAACGTGTTGGTCATCCGCGGGATGGGGATGTAGCGGAAGCTCTCCCGGCGGCCGTTCCCCGTGCGCTCCATCCCGATCTGCCGGGCGGACAGGATGTCGGTCATGAACTTGAGAAGGACGCCGTCCTGGATGAGGACGTTCCTCTTCATCGGGGTGCCTTCGTCGTCGAAGTTCGTCGTCCCGCGGTGGTTCGGCAGAGAACCGTCGTCGACCATCGTGAAGACGTCGCTCGCGACCTTCTGTCCGAGCCTGCCGACGAAGACCCCCGTCTTCCGGGAGATATTGTCGGCCTCGAGCGGATGGCCGACGGCCTCGTGGACGAGGACCCCGCCCCAGCCGTTCTCGATGACGACGTCCATCTTCCCGGCCGGGGCGTCCTTCGCCTCGAGCATGGCGACGGCTTCGCGGGCCGCCGCCCGGGCGACGTCCTCGGGCCGGACCTCGTCGAAGAGCTCCAGCCCGGCGTGCCGGCTGAGCCGCTCGCGGCTCATGTGGGAGGTCCCGTTCCCGACGCCGAGGGCCTGGACGATGAAGAAGATGAGGGGGAGTTCGTCTTCGAGGAGGAGCCCCTCGCTGTTGGCGATGGTCCGGCCGCGGACCTCGTCGGAATAATCGATGGAGGCCATCTTGATCTTCGCGTCGTAGGCGAGGGCGGCGTCGTGGGCCCTCCGGATGATCGCGACGCGCTTCTCGTCGGCCACGGTCTGGAGAGGGACCTTGACCGTGATGTACGACGGCGCCTTCCCGGCCCGAACGTCGACGGGCGACGCCGCCTTCGTTCCGCGGGCGATATAGGAAGCGACCTCCGCGGCCCGCGTCAGCGCGGCCTCCGAGATCTCGTCCGTGTAGGCGTACCCCGTCTTGTCCCCGGAGATGACGCGGACTCCCGCGCCGCGGCTGACGCCGAAGACGGCGTCCTTGAACCGGGCTTCCTCCATCACGATGTTCCGCGACGTCCTGTGCTCCAGGTAGATCTCGGCGAAGTCCCCGCCCCGGGATAGCGCCTTCCGGATGATCCGGTCCAGGAGCGCCGGGTCGTAAGCCCCCGTCGAAGGTCCCGGCAAAGGCGCCCCCGACAGCAGCCCGTCGAGGAGCGACGGCGCGGCCACGGCGGCGATCCCGCCCTTCAGGCCGAGCTCCAGGAACTTGCGCCGGGGGATGTCGGTGATGAAAGTACGCGGCACGGTCATGTTTCACCCCTGTTCGAGGATTCCAAAGACATGAACAGGGGGCAGTATAACGCCCGTGCCTTGCGGAGTCCAGAGCTCCCCTTCCGCGGGCCGGCGGCCTGCGGGCCTGTCACCGGAGCCCGGAATCGGCTAGAATAGCGGCGGAGACGACGATGCGCCCGATCGGCCCTGCCCTGGCTCTTGGATTCGCCCTATCCTTGTTTTCCGGTCCTGCCGCGGGGGGGGGCCGCCGGGACCTCAACGTCCTCCTGATCACCATCGATACGGTGCGGGCCGACCGTCTCGGCTGCTACGGGTATGCCGGGGCCGGGACTCCCAACCTGGACCGGCTGGCCGCCGAGGGGGTCCGGTTCGCCAACACCTATGCCCAGGTGCCGTTGACCCTGCCCTCGCATTGCTCGATCATGACGGGGACCTATCCCCTCGATCACCTCGTCCGGAACAACGGAACCTACGCCCTGGGCCCCGGACTGCCGACGCTCGCCGGACTGCTCAAAGCGCAGGGTTTCCGGACCGGGGCGTTCGTCGCGTCCTTCACCCTGGATTCCCGTTTCGGGCTCGCCCGGGGCTTCGACGTCTACGACGACGACGTCCAGGGCGGGGAGGCCCTGAAGAGCTTCCGCTCGGAGCGCAGGGGCGAGGCCGTCCTCGCCGCCCTGGCGCCCTGGCTGGAGACGAACCGCGGAGAGCGGTTCTTCGCCTGGGCCCATTTCTACGATCCCCATCTCCCCTATGCCCCTCCCCCGCCGTTCGATGCGGCCTATGGAGGGAGGAAATATGACGGCGAGATCGCCTATGTGGACCACGTCATCGGCGGGCTGATCGAGATGTTGAAGGCCGGGGGCATCCTGGACCGGACGCTCATCATCGTCGCCGGGGACCACGGCGAGGCCCTGGGAGAGAAGAAAGAGATCGATCACGGGCTTTTCCTTTACGACGGCACTCTGAAGGTCCCCTTCATCGTCCGGCTCGGAAAGGACCTGCCCGCCGGACTCGTCGTGCCCGCGCGGGTCCGTCTCATCGATATCATGCCGACCGTCCTGGACATCCTGGGGATGCGCGTACCCTCCGGGGTCCGGGGGACGTCGCTCCTGCCCTATATCCGGGGGCGGAAGAAGGCCGATCTGCCCTCCTATATCGAAACCGTCTATCCCCGGGAGAATTACGGCTGGTCGGAATTGAAGGGCCTCCTCGACGGCCCCTGGAAATATATCCTGGCTCCGACGCCTGAACTGTACGACCTGGCCCGGGACCCCCGCGAGGAGAAGGATCTCGTTTCGGAACAGCCTGCCGTCCTGAGGGAAAAGGCCGGGAAGCTCGGCGCGTTCCTCGCCGGGTCGGGGGCGCGGAAGGACGTCCCACGAAGGACGATGACCGCCGCCGAGGCGGAACGGCTCAGGTCGCTGGGGTATCTCGGAGGCGGGCCCGCCGGCGACGGAGCGAAAAAAGGCCTTTCCGACCCGAAGGAAAAGATCGGCGACTATCTCCTCATTTTCCGGGGGAACCTGCTGGAGAACGAAGGGAGGCTCTCCCAGGCGGCCGAATGCTACCGTCAGGTCCTCGACGCGAATCCCGACGTGCCGTCGAACCACGTCAACCTGGCCCTGCTGGAAATGAAAAGGGGCCGGGCCGACGAGGCCGCGCGGCTCCTGGAAGCGGCGAAGGCGAAATTTCCCGATTCGGAGCTCGTCCTGTCGCGCCTGATGGGACTCTATCTCAACGCGGCGCGGTGGCGGGACGCGCTGTCCGTCGGGCGGGCCCTGCTCGGAAAGGACCCCGCACATTTCGACGCCCTTTTCCTGTCGGGAAGCGCCCACGCGCGCCTGGAAGAGTGGGAAGAAGCCGCGACCGATTATCGGAAAGCCCTGGCGATCGAGTCCGAGAACCCCGCGCTTCAGCGCAGATACGCCGACGCCCTTCGCGCCAACGCCGTCTCTCTCGGGAGGAAAGGGAACCTCAAGGACGCGATCCTCTGGATGAGACGGTACCTGGAGGCGGTCTCTCCGGACGAAGGGCGCGGGCGGGACGAAGCGCGGCGGCTCATCGGGGAGTGGGAGCGCGCTTCGAAGTCCCTATGATCGCGACCGCGCGTCGTGAACGACCCGTCCGCCGACGACGGTCATCATGACCCGGGCCTCCTTGATCGCTCCGGGGTCCAAGGTGAAAATATCCCTGTCCAGGACGACGAGATCGGCGGCCTTCCCCGGCTCTAGAGATCCCTTGGCGTGTTCCATGAACTCCGCGCGGGCGCCGTTGCGCGTGAAGGCCAGGAGGGCTTCCTCCAGCGGGATCCTCTGGTCCGGGTGCCAGGCCTGAGGGCTGTCGCCGTCGCCCGCGTGCCGGGTGACCGCGGCGTGGACCCCGAGCAGGGGGTCGAGCGGGGCGACCGGCCAGTCGGATCCGAAGGCCAATTTCCCGCCGCCGTCGAGAAGGGAACGGAAGGCGTAGGTCGTCCGGGCGCGGTCCTTGCCCACCCTCTTTTCGACCCAGCCGGCCTCGGCGACGGCGTGATAGGGCTGGACCGACGGAACGACCCCGAGCCCATGGATGCGCGCGATCTCCCCGGGCCTCAGATGCTGGGCGTGCTCGATGCGCCACCGGCGGTCCCGCTCCCCGTTCCGGGAGAGGACCCGGCCGAAGATGTCGAGCACGAGGGCGTTGGCCATATCGCCGATGGCGTGGATGGCCACCTGGAGCCCGGCGGCGTCGGCCTTGAGGATCCGCTCCTCCATGATGCCCTCCGGGAACATCTCGGACGAAAGGTATCCGCGCGTATCCGGGTCGTCGGCGTACGGCTCGAAGAAATAGGCGCTGTGCGAGCCCAGACCGCCGTCGGCGAACCCCTTCATCCCCGCGATCCGGACCATGGCGCCGTCGACGGGGATCCGGGCCGCGGCGTCGAAGACGTCCATTTCCGCGATCGGAAGGTAGACGGACAGCCGGGCCGTGAGCCTGCCGGCGGCGAGCAGTTCGCGATAGACCGCCACGCTCGCAGCGTCCGACATGTCATGGACGGACGTGACCCCGAGCCTTGCGGCGTGACGGAGCGCGGCGGCGGCCGCAGCCAGGTCGGCCTTGCGCGAGGGTTTCGGGATATGGCTCGTCACGAGTTCCACGGCGGCGTCCCGCAGGATCCCGGTCGGCTCGCCCGTCGCCGGGTCCTTCTGGATCTCTCCACCCTCGGGAGAGACGGTGTCCTTCGTGATCCCGGCGATCCGGAGCGCCAGGCTGTTGACCAGGACGGTGTGGAGATCGTAGCGATGCACGCAGACGGGATTTTCTGGCGAGGCCCCGTCGATCCAGGACCTGTCGGGAAACGCGGGGGGGAGAACAGTTCGTGGTCCCAGTGTCCGTCGAGGATCCAGTCCCCCGCTTCGAGCTCGGCGGCCTTCGCCGCGACGCGTCCGGCGAACGACCCGCGGTCGGTGACGTCCCGGAGCCGGATGCGGGACAGGGCGTAGCCTCCCTTCAGGAAATGCGTGTGGCAGTCGATGAATCCCGGAAGGAGGAGGGCGCCGCCGAGGTCGACGGTCATCGTCTCCGGCGTGGCGAGCCTTTCGAGCTCGGCTTGCCGGCCGACGCGCAGGATGCGGTCCCCTTCCGTCAGGACGGCCTCGGCCCGGGGGCGCGACGGGTCGGCCGTCCAGACGGACCCGTTCCTGAACAACAGACTATTCATGTCCGATCCCTTTCATGGGTCTCGCGGGCCGCTCCGCTTAAAGGACCCCTCCCCCCGGCCGGCGGTAGACGATCTTCCCGCCGACGACCGTCATCGTGACCTTGACGTCCTTGATCCTCTCAGGAGCGATCTTGAAGAGGTCCTGATCGAGGATCACGAGGTCGGCCATCTTGCCCGCCTCGATGGAACCCTTCTCCTTTTCCGAGAACTCGGCGAAAGCGGCGTCGAGCGTGTAGCCCCGGAGGGCTTCCTCCAGGGTCAGCTTCTGCTCCGGATACCACCCTCCCGGATTCTTCCCGTCGATCGTCGCCCGGGTGACCGCCGCGTAGATGCCCGAGAGCGGGTCGAGCGGAGCGACCATCCAATCCGAGCCGAGGGCGAGCTTTGCTCCGCCCTCGAGGAGGGATTTGAAGGCGTAGGTCGTGCGACAGCGATCCTTCCCGATCCGCTTCTCGGCCCATCGGCCGTCGTCGATGGCGTGATAGGGCTGGACCGAGGCGACGACCCCCAGCTTTCCGAACCGGGCGATGTCCTCGGGCCGCAGGTGCTGGGCATGCTCGATCCTCCAGCGCCTGTCCCGGGGGCCGTTCACGGCCACGGCCTTCTCGAAGATGTCCAGGATGAGGTCGTTGGCCTTGTCCCCGATGGCATGAACGGCGACCTGGATGCCGTCGCGATCGGCCCGGAGGATGCGTTCCTCCATGGTGCCTTCCGGGGTCATCTGGGGGTGGACGATGCCCGTGTTCCCGGGGTCGTCCGTGTACGGCTCGAAGAAGACGGCGGTCCGGGCGCCGAGCCCGCCGTCACAGAAGGCTTTCAGCCCGGCGATACGGAGGTATTCGTTGCCGAACGGAGAGCGCATCTTCAGGCCGTCCAGCAGGTCGATCCGCGGGATGGGGATATAGAGGTATATCCGGCTCGTCAGGTTCCCGGCCCGATAAAGGTCCTGATAGGCCTCGAAGGCCGGAGTGAATTCGTCGGGGAAGGCCATCTCATGGACCGACGTCACGCCGTGCTCGGCGGCATGGGCGAGAGCGGCCTCGATGGCCCGGATATTGTCCTTGAGCGAGGGCGGCGGGATGAGCCCCGTCACCAGGTTCATGGCCGATTCCTTGAGGATCCCGGTCGGCTCGCCCGTCTTCGGGTCCTTGAGGATCTCCCCTCCGGCCGGGGACGGCGTGTCCTTGGTGATGCCCGCCATCCGCAGGGCGACGCTGTTGGCCAGCCCGATGTGGAGGTCGTAGCGCCGGACGAACACGGGATTCTCGGGCGTCTCCCGGTCGATCCATTCCTTGGCGGGAAGGATCGGCGGGTCGAGCCGCTCCTCGTCCCAGGTCCCGTTGAGGATCCATGCCCCCTTGTCCATCATGGCGACCTTGGCCGTGAATCGCGCGGCGAACTCCTGCCGGCTTCGGACGTCCTTGAGCTGGATGCTCGAGAGGGCGTATCCGCCCTGAAGGAAATGGGTGTGGCAGTCTATGAATCCCGGCAGGACGAGCGCGCCGTCGAGCCGGACGACCGTCGCCCCTTCGGGAGCGATCGCGGCGAGTTCGGCATCCGAGCCGACGCGGGCGATGCGCCCCTGACTGATGAGGACGGACTCCGCCCAGGGCCGGGCCGGGTCCATGGTCCGGATCCGGCCGCCGACGAGGAGGAGGTCCCCGGAAGTCGCCGGGGAAGCGGCGGGCGTCATCGTCGCGAGGCCGGCGAGACAGAGGAACAGGGCAAGGATCTTCGATCTCATTTGTGGACTCCTAATCACTTCGCGTCCCGGTCGAAATGCGGCATGTCCGCGGGGAGCTCGAGCGTCATGTCGAGATACCCCGCGAATTCCCCGTCGATCGTCCAGGGCGCCTGGAAGACCAGCTTCTTCCGGCCGTCTCTGGTATACGTATAGACGTTCGTCCGGCGGCTGTCGATCAGGGCCTTCAGCTTGAGCTTGGCTCCCTCCGGATGGCAGTCGAAGACGGAGGCCCCGATGAGGTCGGGATGGCCGCTTTCGGCGAAGCCTTTTGCGGTACGTTCCGTCATGTCGATGATGACGTCGTTCTTGTCGATGACGGTGAGCGTCACCGGGAATTCCTTCACCCAGGGATGCGGGTCGGTCGTCCCTCCCGCGGCCGGGCGGCCGGGATCAGTCGGTTTCATGGGGCTTTCCTTTCTGGTCGATCTCGATGACGACGCCGCCGACGATGACCGATTCCGGTCCGGTCGCGGAGGCGAAGGGGTCCTCCGGAAAAAGGACGACATCCGCCGACATCCCCGGCTCCAGGGACCCGAGGACGTCCCCCGCTCCGAGGATCTTCGCGGCATCAGAGGTCAGGGCGCGCAGGGCGTCTTCCGGCGTCAGACCGTGGCGGACGGCGACCCGGACCGTGTCGAGCAGGTCCTCTCCGTCCATCGTCGGGCCGGTCTTGAACGCGATGGTGACGCCGGCTTTCCGGAGCCGGGCCGCGTTCTCGAAGACGGCGCCCGCCGTCTCGATCGTCCGGCGCAGGGCCGCGCTCGTTCTGAGGATCACGGGGACCTTCCGTGCGGCCAGAACGTCCGCCGCCCGGCAGGCTTCCGCCCCCTCGTCGATGACGAGACGGACCTTGAATTCGTCGGCGATCCTGAGCGCGGTCAGGACGTCGTCGTAGCGGTTGGCCGTGAGGACGAGGGGAAGGTCGCCCTTGATCACCGGGATCAGGGCCCGGACGGCCGGGGATGCCTGCGGGAGGGGATGTTCGTCCGCGGCCTTGGCGGCGGCCCGTTTGCGCCCGGCATCGTCGAGCCGGCGCAGGTGGTTCTGCGCGTCGGACAAGGCCTGCCTGAGAAGGGCGGCCGTGCCCATCCGCGTGTACGGGTACGCGCTGTTCTGTTTGGACCTGGGCTTGAGCGCCTCTCCGAGGGTCCCGTGGACCGCGGCCGGCGAGAGGACGATCATCTTCGCGACGTCCTCCCCTTCCAGCCGGAGGAGGGCGCTCCGTCCGGACAGAACGTTCCCCCGTCCGGGGGTCACGAGGGCCGAGGTGACGCCCCGGCGCGCCGCCGCGGCGACGAACCGGTTTCCCGGATCGAACGCGTCGACGACATCCAGCTGGGGGGTCAGCGGCTGGGAGGCTTCGTCGCCGTCTCCCGCGACGCTCCCGGCCTCGACGGTCCCCAGGTCCGTCCCCGCATCGATGAATCCGGGGAGGACATATTTTCCGGTGGCGTCGATGACCCTCGAGTCGGGCGGGACCGCCAGGTCCTTCCCGACGGACAGGATCTTTCCGTCCTGGATGATGATCGTCCCGTTGGCGATCGCCCCGTGCGTTCCGGTGATGAGGGTCCCGCCCCGGATGACGATGGGACGTTCCCGCGGCCCGGCGCCGGCCGGCGAAAGGCAAAGGGCTATTCCCGCGGCAATGATGAATCTTCCGGCCGTTCTGCCCACGTCGTTCCTCCTCCGCTCCTGCGTTCCCCGGGGGCGTCAGAACTTGAGGCGCGCGCTCAGGTTGAGATACGTGTCCGAACCGGGCCCGGACACGTCCCCGAGTTTATCATAAAAAACATGCTTGATATTGGGAATGATCGTGATGTTGTCGGAAACTTTCCAACCGAATCCGGCGATGACGAGGTTCGAGGGGGCGCGGTCCGAGAACGGGATATAGGAGATCCCGGGACCGAGCGGGTTCGGGTCCGGCATCCGGTCGAAGCGGAGCACGACCTCGGCTCCGGCGCGGACCTTGAGGACCGCGAGGGCCGACCACAGGCGCCAACGGTCGCTCGCTTCGCCCGCCCGCGTCTCCCTCAGGGCATAGAGGAATCCGGCCCTCCCCCATCGGCCTTCATAGCCCGAGAAGACCTGAAAGAGGCGATAGGTCCGGGAATCCTTCTGCCGCTCGGTGTCGGCATAAAGGTCGAGGTGAAAGCCCTTCAGCGGCTTGACGATGAACTGGGCGTAGGCCTTCTTCCCCTTGTTGGTCTCCGCGTTGTTCCCTTCGCCGTTCCCGAACATCACCTTGTAGGAAACGGTCCCCGCGGAATTCAGGTTGCCTTTCAGGGCGACGCCAAAGTCCCTGGCCGAGCCGAACTTCTGCAGGTCGCAGGGGGTCTTTTCGAGCGCCCGATAGCCCCAGAAGGATTCGACGTTCTCCCAGGTCGGGGTCGCGATGAGGCCGACCTGGAGGTCCTGGCCCTTCAGTCGGAAATTCAGGAAGGCGTCCTTGACGAACGGAACGAGGAGCGAATTCGTTTTGAAATCCCCCGAGGAACTCATCTCCAGCTTGAAGCGGAACGACAGGCTGGAAGACAGGGCGTCGTCGAACGTCAGGTTGATCCTCCGGAACCAGAAGCCGTTCTGCCCCGCGAGGTTCGCGTCATGCTGACGGGCGACGGAATAGAATTCCGAGAAGACCTCGCCGCTGATCAGGATCGGAGAGCCCGCACGGGCAGGGGCGGCGAACGCGGAGAGAAGGGTCGCCGCTCCGATGAAGAGCTTCCCGATGATGGGAGCAAGGAAGGCCCGGAAGCGGCCCCGAAGGGCCCGGTTATCGTTTATCATCCTGTCTGCCTTTCGCAATTCGTGCCTCGCAGCGGGATCCGCATCGTCCGGTCCCCCGGTCCGGGACGGCTTCCCGCGAGAAGGCCGGAGGGCCCGCCCCTGTGCGGGCCCCCTGACCCGGCTCATAGGATCGCAGAGGGGCACGACGGAAACAGGGCCGTCGCGCCCGCCCCGCCCTTCCGGGGGGTGACGGAGGACAGGGCTTCGAATAACGTTCTTGTTGGATACAGGCAAGGGAGATATGGAATTATGATATTCATAATATTATTACGATATTAATAATACTGAAGCGGCAACCTGATTGTCAAGTCCAACGTAAAGAGCCGCGTCCCTTTTTCGAGGCCCGCGCCGTCCCGCGCCCGCTCCGAACGGCCGGGCGGTTCACGATGCCGTCGTCCTCGTCGCGGGGCTTTACTTTTCGGGACGGCCTTCGTATGATGGGCAGAACGCCGCCATGGAAGACGCCAACGGTCCCCGCCTCCTCCGGAGGATGAATCTCCTCGATGCCACGTCGCTCGTCATCGGTGCCGTCATAGGGTCCGGGATCTTTCTGACGACGGGCTTCATCCTTCAGGAGCTCCCCTCCCCGGGTCTGATGCTCCTCGTCTGGATCGCCGGAGGGCTCGTCGCGGTCAGCGGTGCCCTGACGTTCGGAGAGCTCGGGGCGATGTACCCGCGCGCCGGGGGCCAGTACGTTTATATCCGTGAGGCCTACGGGCCCTGGGCCGGGTTCTTCTACGGCTGGGGTTTCTTCTGGTTCATCATGTGCGGCGGGATCGCGGCCCTGGCCGTGGCCTTCGCCGAGTTCGTCGGCTACTTCGTCCCGGCCCTGTCCACGCAGAACGCCCTCTTCGGCTTCCGGATGTTCGGGCACGCGTTCGCGCTCTCCGCGGGACAGCTCATCGCGGCCGCGGCCATCGTGCTCCTGACCTGGATGAACTCCTTCGGCATCCAGGCCGGGAAAACGGACCCAGAACGTCCTGACGTTCTTCCGCGTCGGGGCCGTCCTGTTCCTCGTCGTCTTCGGACTCCTCTCGGGGAACAAGGCGGGGATCACCGGGTTCGGGGACCTGTTTCCCGCCGGCGGGGGCGGCCTCGGGGACGTCCTGAAGCATTTCGGACTGGCCCTCATCGCGGTCTTCTGGACCTTCGACGGCTGGTACTCCGTGAGCTGTACGGCCGAGGAGATCCGGAAGCCGGAGCGGAACATCCCGCTCAGCCTCCTCCTCGGGACCGTGAGCGTCACGGTCATCTATGTCCTCGTCAACGTCGTCTATATCCTCGCCCTGCCGGTCGAACGGATGACGGGCGTCGCCCGCGTCGGCGAGCTCGCCGCCACCCAGCTCTTCGGCCCCTCGGTCACCTTCTGGGTCTCGGCGGCGATCATGATCTCCATCTTCGGGTGTCTCAACGCCACGATCATTTACGGCCCGCGCGTCTTCTATGCCATGGCCGCCGACGGCGCGTTCTTCCGGAGCATGGCTTACGTCCATCCGCGCCGGCGGGTCCCGACCGTGGCCCTCTGGGGCCAGGCCCTGTGGTCGGTGATCCTCTGCCTTTCGGGCACCTACCAGGGGCTCTACGAATATGTCATTTTCGCCGTGCTCCTGTTCTTCGCGGGAACGGGATATGCCCTCATCGTCCTCCGGCGCAAGCGGCCGGACGTCCCGAGGCCCTATCGGGCTTGGGGATATCCCTTCGTGACCCTGGCGTTCGTGGGCATCTGCCTGGTCATCTTCCTGAACACCGTCGTCTCCCAGCCCGGCAAGACCCTCGTCGGGTTCATCATCCTGGCCGCGGGCGTCCCGGCCTACCTGCGCTGGAACAAAAGGAACGCGGCCGCCGAAAAAAGGATTCCCGAGCCCGGCCCAAATGAATTAAAATAGGGCTTTCGGGAGACACGATGCCCAGGAGATTCACGGTCAAGGTCCTTGCCCCGCGCGCGGAAGGCACCGCTTCGCGCGGCGATCTCCTGTCCGACGTCCTTCGGGCGGCGGGGATCCCGATGAGCCTCTATTGCGGGGGACGCGGGCTCTGCGGCAAGTGTCTCGTCCATGTCGCGCGCGGCGAGGTCTCCCCTGCCGGGGAGCAGGAGATCGCGTTCCTCCGTGGAAGAAAACCCGGACCCGGGTTCCGCCTGGCCTGCCTGACGCGGGTTCTCGGGGATATCGCCGTCACGGTTCCCGGATCGTCCCTTCTCAAGGACGTGGCGGTCCTGGACACCGGCCTCGAAGCCCCGTTCCGTCCCGATCCGGCCGTCCGCAAGCTTTCTTTCGAGGTTCCCGCGACGTACCTGTCCGATCCGGTGTCGGCCGTGGAGGCCCTCGAAAGGAAGCTCGGGAAACGCCTGCGCTATTCGGCCGGGGCGGCGGCCGGCGCGTCGGCCGGGATCGGCCGTGATGGCGGCCGCGTCTCCGTGACCGTCCTCGACGGCGACGAGCTCCTGGATGTCGAACCCGGGAACGCCGCGACCCGCTGTTTCGGCGTCGCGGTCGATATCGGTACGAGCACGATCGTGGTCGAGCTCATCGACCTGGTTTCCGGAAGGAGGCTGGGGCGGGCGGCCGCCGTCAACGCCCAGACCGCCTTCGGCGCCGACGTCGTCTCAAGGATCACGTACGCCGGTGAGGCCGCGGGGAACCTCGAGCGGCTTGCCGATGTGCTGCGCCGGCAGATCGACGGACTGATCGCCGGCCTCGCCCGCGAACACGGCGTTGGCCCCGGGCATATCTACGAGATCGTTGCCGCCGGAAACACGGCCATGAACCATATCTTCGCCGGCGTCCCCGTGACGACGCTCGCCGCCGCCCCCTATGGCGCCGCGTTCGCGAAAGGGCCGTCGGTCGGAGCGGCGGACCTCGGGCTTTCGGTCCACCCCCGCTGCCGGGTCCACCTCGCGCCCAACCTCAAGAGCTTTGTCGGGGGGGATATCGCGGCCGGCATCTCGGCCTTGGACCTGGCGGCCCGGCCCGGCAACGTCCTGTTCATCGATCTGGGGACCAACGGCGAGATCGTCCTGAAGAAAGGGACGCGGACGACGGCGACATCGACCGCCGCGGGCCCGGCTTTCGAGGGCATGACCATCGGCTGCGGGATGCTGGCCGTACCCGGAGCCGTGTGCGCCGTCCGTTGGCGGAACGGTCCGGCGGTCCGGACGATCGGCGGGGCCCCGGCCCGCGGCGTGTGCGGCACGGGGCTCATCGACATCCTCGCCGTCGGGCTCCGGCACGGCCTTGTCTCCGCGGACGGAAGGATCCAGGCCGCTTCGCGTTCGATCCCGGTGGCCTCCGGCATCTCCCTGACCCAGCGGGACATCCGGAATCTTCAGCTGGCCGTCGCGGCCATCAGGACGGGCGTCCGGCTGATGCTCGCGGACGCCGGGATCACGGTCGCCGACCTCGACCGGCTCTTTGTCGCCGGCGCGTTCGGCGCCTCCCTCGACGTCCGGAACGCCATGTCCATCGGGCTCCTCCCCTCGATGGCCGCGTCCCGTATCGCGTTCGTCGGCAATGCGTCGCTGGCGGGCGCGCGGAAGCTCCTCCTGTCGCTTCCCGAGCGGAGGAAGATCGAAGCGTTCGCCCGGAAGGTCAGGCACGTGTCCCTGGCCTCCTGCCCGGGCTTCCAAAAGGAATTCATCAGGGCCTTGAAACTGGAACCCTATAAGTGAGGACCGATATGAGCCGAACCATTCTCGATCTCGTCAAAGAGCGACCCGTCCTCCTCGACGGCGGCCTGGGCACGGAGCTCATCCGCCGCGGCCTGCCGCAGGGGGCGTGCCCCGAGTCCTGGAACGTGGAGCGGCCGGAGGCCGTCCGGTCCGTCCACGCGGGCTATTTCGAGGCCGGAGCCGACGCCGTGTCGACCAACAGTTTCGGCGGGAGCCGCATCAAGCTCGCCGCCCATGGTCTCGGGGCCCGGGCCGCGGAGCTCAACCTCGCGGCGGCCCGTGTCGCCCGGGAGGCCGCCCCGGCGGGCGGTTTCGTGGCCGGAAGCATCGGGCCGACGGGCAAGTTCCTCAAGCCCCAGGGCGAATTCACGGAAGCCGAGTTCGAAGAGGCCTTCGCCGAACAGGCCGGGGCGCTCGCCCTCGGCGGGGTCGATCTCCTGATCGTCGAAACGCAATACGACCTTCGGGAAGCCCTGGCGGCGTTGCGGGCGGCCCGGTCCGCGGCCCCCTCCCTGCCCGTATTCGTCACCCTGACCTTCAATGCCTACCCCCGCGGGTACTTCACGCTCATGGGGAACAGCGTGACCGCCGCCGTCGAAGCCCTGGAAAAGGTAGGGGTCTCGGCCGTCGGCGCCAATTGTACGCTGGACAGCCGGGAGATGGTCGGGCTGGTGCGGGCCTTCCGGCAGGCGACGCGCCTCCCGGTCGTCGCCCAGGCCAATGCGGGGAAGCCCGCCCTCGAAGCCGACGGCGGGGTCTCCTATTCCCAGAGCCTTGAAGAGTACGTCGGGTTCATCCCGGCCATCCTCGAGGCCGGGGCGAACGTCATCGGCGGCTGTTGCGGGACCGGCCCCGACCATATCAGGAAGATGTCGGAACTCGTCCATAGAAGCAAGATCGGCTAAAGGAGAGAAGCATGAAAAAGGAAGAATTGTATCGGAGCATCCAAAAGGCCATCGTCGACGGCGACAGGCCTGCGGCCCGGGAGCTGGCCCTCGAGTCCGTGCGCCTGGGGCTGGACCTCAACGAGGTCATCGATCAGGGTTACGTCCCCGGCATCCAGGAGGTCGGCGAGCTGTGGGAGAAGGGCGAATATTTCCTGCCCGAGCTCATCACCAGCGCCGAGTGCATGAAGGCGGCCATGGACGTTCTCCAGCCGGAGATGGCCAAGACTCAGGTCAAATCGCGTTCGCTGGGCAAGGTCGTGATCGGGACCGTCGAGGGAGACATCCACGACATCGGGAAGAACCTGGTGGCCTCGATGCTCCAGGCCAACGGATTCGAGGTCTTCGATCTCGGCGCCGACGTCAAGCTCGAGCGCTTCATCGAGAAGGCCCGGGCCGAAGGGGCGGACCTCATCTGCCTCTCGGCCCTTCTGACGACGACCATGCTCAACCAGAAGCGGTTCCTCGAGCTCCTGGGGAAGCAGGGGCTCTCCGGGAAGTACAAGGTCCTCGTGGGCGGGGCCCCCGCCACGCGGAAGTGGGCCGAGGACATCGGGGCCCAGGGATACGCCGAGAACGCCGCCGCGGCCGTCAAAGTGGCCAAGGCGCTGATGGGGAGATGACCATGATCGCCACGACCCGACCGAAGCTCCAGCTCCTGAGCCCGGAATTCATCGCGAAGATCGTCGACGAGGCCTACCAGCTCCTCGAGAAGCAGGGCCTCTTCGTCGAGAACCCGGAGGCCCTGGACCTGCTCGCCGCCGCGGGACAGAAGGTCGACGCCGCCTCCGCGCGCGCCCATCTCGGCCGGCGGCTCATCGAGGACTGCCTGGCGACGACGCCCGAGGTCGTCCGGATGTACGATCGCACGGGGACGAAGGAATACGTCGTCGGCGGCGACGAGGTCCACTTCGATCCCGGCTCCGCCGCCGTGTCCATGCTCGATCATGCCACGGGGTCCGAGCGGAAGGCCGTGACCGGGGACCTCGTCCGGCTTTACGACCTCGTCGAAACCCTCGGGAACCTGGACTTCCAGAGCACCGCCCTCGTCAGCTCGGACGTCCCCCTCCCGGTCGCCGACGCCTACCGGCTCTACCTCGGGCTCCTGCGCTCGTCCAAGCCCTTCGTCACCGGGCTGTTCCGCGTCGAATCCTTCAAGCCCATGCGCGACATGCTCGTCGCGGTCCGGGGAAGCGCCGCGGAACTCGCGGCCAAGCCGCTGGCCATATTCGACGCCTGCCCTTCCCCTCCCCTCAAGTGGAGCCATCTGACCACCCAGAGCCTCATCGACGCGGCGCGGGCCGGCATTCCGAGCGAGACCATCTCCATGAGCCTCACCGGGGCCACTTCGCTCGTGACCCTCGCCGGGACGCCCTCGTCCAGCACGTCGCCGAGAGCCTGGGCGGCGTCGTCATCTGCCAGCTGGCCAAGAAGGGCGCGCCGGTCATCTTCGGCGGCTCCCCGGCGAGCTTCGACATGCGCAAGGGGACGACGCCGATGGGGGCGATCGAGACGATGATGATCGACTCCGCCTATGCCCAGATCGCCAAGTCGCTCCGGCTCCCCTCGCACGCCTACATGGGCCTTTCCGACTCCAAGGTCAACGACGCCCAGGCCGGTCTCGAGTCCGGGATCGGGGCGGTCCTGGCCGCCCTGTCCGGGATCAACGTCATCTCCGGGCCGGGCATGCTCGACTTCGAGAGCAGTCAGAGCCTGGAGAAGCTCGTCATCGACGACGAGATCTGCGGCATGGCCAAGAGGCTCGTCCGCGGCATCGAGCAGAGGGACGAGATCCTCGCCCTCGACAAGTTCGAGGCCATCGCGGCGGGCGCGCCGTTCCTGTCCCTGCCCCACACGCGTCAATGGTACCGGAAGGAGCACAGCTTCCCGGGGATCATCGACCGGGACACCTACGAAGCCTGGGTCGCCCTCGGCCGGAAGGATATGGACCAGCGGGCGGCCGACGATGTCGCGCGCAGGCTCGGGGCGGGCCCTTCGGGCCTCCTGGATCCCAAAAAGGCCGGCGACCTCAAGAAGATCATGGAAGGCTACGCCTCGGCGAACGGGGCCTCGTCCCTCCCCGGGATCTGACGGTGAGGGTTTCGAGGCTCCACCGGGCGCGCCCGGGAGGGTGACGTGCCCCGTCCGCTGGAAACGCCGCACCTCCTCCCGGTGGTCTTCGAGGAGAGAAAGGTGCTCTTTCGCCTCGGCTACCGGAAGCCGTCCGCCGGCGTGAGCGCCGACGTCCGGGCCCTTGTCGGAGAGGAGACCGAACGGGCCCGGTCGCTCGTCAGTCCGGGCGTCGCCGCCGCCCTCCTGGAAAAGGCCGAGCTCCCCGACCACCCGATATTCCGCGGCGCCGAAAGGGCCGGCCTGTGTGTTTGTACGATCGGCCCGGATCTCGAAGCCGCCGCGGCGCGATTGATGAGGGAGGGGGAACTGCTTCGCGGCCTCGTTCTGGATTGGCTGGGGTCCGAAGCGGTCACGAACATCTCCCGGCAGGCAGAAGCCTGGCTGGCCGGGGAAGGCCGGGCCGATGGGCTTTGGCCGAGCCGGATGTTCGCTCCGGGCGATAAGGGCTGGGACATTTCCGGCCAGGAGTTCATCTTCGCGTCCGTGCCGGCGTCGACGATCGGCGTGAGCTTGTCCGGATCCTTCATGATGACGCCGCGGAAGTCCTTCTCGTTCCGGGTCAATTACAGCAAGGACAGGAAGCCGTCGACCCGGAAGGGAAGCCGGGGCGAGTGCGGGAGCGGGTGACGCCCGAGGCTAGGAGAGCTCGAACTCCTGCAGATACTCCGGGACGGTGACCTGCCAGCCCCGGTCGCGGCGGAGCTCTTCGGCCAGGGCGAGCGGGACCTCTTTTTCGCCGTGCGTCAGGAACAGCCGCCGCGGCGGTGTCTCGAGGGCGTCCAGCCAGCGGAAGAGGCCCCTCCGGTCGGCGTGGGCCGAGAAGCCCAGGATCTTTTCGACGCGGGCCCGGACCGGCCACGTCTCGCCGAGGATCCGAACGGCGGGGTTCCCTTCCAGGATCTGGCGCCCGAGCGTCTCCTTCGCCTGGAACCCGACGAACAGGATGGTCGAATCGGGCCGGGAGATGTTCCGGACCAGGTGTTGTTTGATGCGGCCTCCCGTGCACATCCCGGAGCCGGCCATGATGACGCACGACCCCCGAATGGCGTTGATAGCCTTGGATTCCTCGCTCTTCCGGATGAGCTTCAGCCCCGGGAAATCGAAGGGCCTCTTCCCCGCCCGGAAGAGGGCTTGCGTCTCGTCGTCCAGGCTCTCCAGATGGCTTTCGAAGACTCCCGTCACGTCCACGGCCATGGGGCTGTCGAGGAACATCAGGACGGGAGGGATCCGCTTTTCGCGGCGGAGCCGGCTGAAGTGGAACATCAGCTCCTGGGCCCGTTCGATGGCGAACGTGGGGATGACGACGTTCCCGCCGGCGGCAACGGTTTTCGAGATGATGTCGGCGAGCAGGCTCTCGACGTCCTTCGTGTCTTCGTGGTTCCTGTCGCCATAGGTCGTCTCCATGACGACATAATCGGCCCTGGGAAAGACGGACGGGTCCCGGACGAGGGGCTTGTTCCACTGTCCGATGTCGCCGGAAAAGACCAGGGACCGGGCGTCGCCGCCTTTCCCGGCCCTGACCTCGATCATGGACGACCCCAGGATGTGGCCGGCGTCGTGGAACGTCACGGAGAGCCCCCCGGGGAGCTCCCGGGCCTGTCCGTAGGGAACGGTCTCGACGAGGGGGAGGGTCCTTTCGACGTCGTCCGTCGTGTAAAGGGGCACCTCGTCGTGGGGCCCGCGTCTTCCCTCCCGGGCGTGACGTTTCTTCTTGTAGGCCGCGTCCTCTTCCTGGAGCCGGGCCGAGTCGCCGAGCACGATGGGCAGGAGGTCGGCCGTGGCCGGGGTCGTCATGACGGGTCCGGAGAATCCCTGGCGGACGAGGCGCGGGAGGAGCCCCGAATGGTCGAGATGGACGTGCGTCAGGAGGACGGCATCGATGCGGCCGGGCGGGATCGGAAAAGGCGCCCAGTTCCTTTCAAGGAACTGTCGCTCCTGGTAGAGCCCGCAGTCGACGAGGACGGTGGACCCGTCGGCTTCGACGGCATAGCAGGAGCCGGTGACCTGACGGGCCGCGCCCAGGAAACTCAGCCGCATGGCGCTCAGGCCTTCCTCTCGACCCAGTCTTCCCAGCTCGCGAGGCGCGGAAAATACATGAAGACCAGAACCATGGAGACCGCCAGCAGGGCGTAGAAGTCCTTGTTCAGCCCGCCGAGGAGGAAGAGGACGAGGCCGAGAAGGGCCGGGACCTCGCTCAGGCACAGGGTGACGACCGCCGTGCGGACGAGCTTCAGGACCGTGGCCCGGGCGTCGTCCCCGGGGGCGCGCCGGAGGAGGATCCCCTGGAGGAGCCTGGTCGCAAGGACCTCGACGACGGCGAGACCGTAGAAGATGTAGCGGAGGGTCGCGATCCCGGCCAGGGCCGCGATCCCCCGGAACGGCCCCATCCTGGCCCGCAGGACCTCGACGACGACGAGATAGACGAAGAGGCTGGCGATGATCGCGATGCCGATGATCGACGCGGTCCTGTGCGACCGCCTCAGTTCCTCGCGGACATTCTCCATGGCGCCTCTCCTTTCCTCGGGGATACGCCGATTATAGGAGAATCGCGTCGGGGATACAACCGGCCGCCGGGGCGATTGACAATGCGGCGCGGGGAGAGTAAAGACTTGGGTTTGACGAAGGGAGAAGACGATGAAGAATATGTTACCGGCCATGCTGGCGGTCCTGTTCGTCCTGGGCTTATCGGGCGCTTCAGGATCGGCCTCGGAGAATCCGCAAAAGGCGGATGCGCTCATCGGGAAGGCCCGGAACTTCCTCGAGCGTCTCGACAGGGGCGATTTCGCCGGCGCGGCGGCGGATCTCGACGCGACCATGATGAAGGTCTCGGGGCCGGACAAGCTCGCTGTCCTCTGGAAGGAAATCCCGGCGCGGCTGGGGTCGTTCCGCCGGCAGACGGCCGCCCGCAGGGAGCCACTCGACCCCTACGAGATCGTCCTGGTGACGTGCGAATTCGAGAAGGTCACCCTCGACGCCAGGATCGTCTTCGATAAAGAGGGCCGGATCTCCGGCTTCCAGTTCGTCCCTTCGGGTCCCGCGGCGGAATACATGGTCCCGGCTTACGCCGATCCGTCCCGCTTCGAAGAGATCGAGGTCTGGGTCGGGAGCCCGGGCTGGCCCCTGCCGGCGACCCTGACCCTCCCCAGGGGCGAAGGCCCCTTCCCTGCCCTCGTCCTCGTTCACGGCTCGGGGCCCAACGACAGGGACGAGACCGTCGGGCCCAACAAGCCGTTCAAGGACCTCGCGTGGGGGCTGGCGGCGAAGGGCATAGCGGTCCTTCGCTACGAAAAGAGAACCAGGATCTTCGGCCGGAAGCTCGTCGCGGATCCCGGGCCGGCCGCCTCGTTCACGGTCAAGGAGGAGACGATCGACGATGCCCTGGCGGCGGTCCGGTTCCTCGGGAGAACGGACCGGGTCGATCCGAAGCGGATATTCGTCCTGGGGCACAGCCTCGGCGGCATGCTCGTCCCCAGGATCGCCGTGGACGGGAAGAGCCTGGGGATCGCCGGATACGTCGTCATGGCCGGCCTGACCCGTCCGCTCGACGAGACCATCGTCCGCCAGATGACCTATCTCTACGGGCTCGACGGTTCCCTTTCCGCCGAGGACAGGGCGCAGTTGGAGGAGCTCAAGGCCCGGGTCGCCAAGATCAGGGCTTTCACGGACAAGGATGCGGCATCGGAAGAAAGGGTCCTCAACGCCCCGGTGAGCTACTGGCTCGACCTGAGGGGCTATGATCCTCCCGCCGTCGCCGCGGCGCTCGACGTTCCCATGCTCATCCTTCAGGGGGCCCGCGATTATCAGGTGACGACGGACGACTTCGACAACTGGAAGAAGGCCCTGGGGGGAAAATCCGCCGTGGAGTTCAGGCTTTATCCGAAGCTGAACCACCTGTTCATGGAAGGCCGGGGATTCCCGACCCCGGACGAGTACACGCGGGTCCACGCCAGTGTCGCCCCGTATGTCCTCGACGACATCGCCACATTCATCAGGGGCCGATCCTGAGCGTGGCGCCTCTCCTGCGCTAATCGATATACAGGAGAAAACCCTTTAGGTACTCGGTTTCCGGGTGAAAGACATTGACCGGGTGGTCGGGGGCCTGGATATGGCGTCCCAGAATGCGGACACCGCGCGAGGCCTCGGCCGCGGCCTGGAAGATGACCTGCCGGAAAAGCCCCTCGTCCACGAAATGGGAGCACGAGAACGTCAGGAGGAGCGTCCCCGGCGGCGCCTTCTGGATGGCGATGCGGTTGATGTCCTTGTAGCCGCGGCAGGCCTGTCGGACGTCGTTCTTCCTTTTGGCGAAGGCCGGGGGGTCGAGGATGATGAGGTCGTATCGCGCGAGGGTGCCGCGCAGGAATTCGAAGACATCGGCCTCGATGAATCCGTTCCCCTCGACCGGGAGGCCGTTCTGGAAGAAGTTCCGTTTCGCGGTCTCCAGGGCGCCCGCCGAGGAATCCACGGAGTCCACCCGTACGGCCCCGCCGCGGAGGGCGTGGACGGAGAAGCCCCCGGTGTAGGCGAAACAGTTCAGGACGCTCCGGCCCCGGGCCAGGGTCCCGACGAGCTTGCGCATCTCCCTCTGGTCCAGGTAGAGCCCGGTCTTCTGCGACCGGACGACGTCGACGAGGAACTCGAGGCCGTCCTCGCGGACCAGGACCAGGCCCCGCTCCTCTCCGTGGAGGAACCCCTCGCTGTCCCCGAGGCCCTCCTCCCGCCGCGACGGGAGGTTCGACTTCTCGTAGACCGTCTCGGGGGCGAGCTCCCGGACGAGCGTTCCGAGGACGAGGTCCTTGAGCTTCTCCATTCCGAGCGTCGTGACCTGGAGGACGAGGACCGAATCGTACCGGTCCACGACGAGGCCGGGGATCCCGTCTCCCTCGGCGTTGATGATCCGGTAGGCGTTCGTCCGCTCCCCGTTCCCGAAGAGGTCCCTTCTCAGGGCGATGGCCTTCATGATGCTCATGTCGAGGGCCGCGAACGGGTCTCCGGGTCCGAAGCTCAACATCCGTCCGAGGATCGAGCAGTTCCGGTTGACATAGGCGTGCCCCAGCAGTTCGCCGTCGGCGCTGAGGACGGGCGCCATGCCGCCGTCGGCGAGGTCGGCGGGAAGGCCCGCGACGGCCCCGGAAAAGATCCAATGGTGGCGGTTCCGGACGGCCTTGTCCTTCCCCGGCTTGAGGACGATCCCCCGAACGTTCGTCATCGCGGCTCCTTTTCGCGCGGATAGAGGGACGCGACCGCCCGGCGGTCGGGGTCCGTGAGGTCGAAGCCGTCCAATTCCCGGGGTTCGACCCAGCGGACCTCGGCATGGTCATGGCAGATGACCGTGCCGCTCAGGATCCGCGTCCTATAGACGAGAAGCTCCATGGGGCGACTCGCCGATCCGGAACGGATGCGCGCACAGCCGCTCTTCGACGGCGACGTCGATCCCCAGCTCCTCCCGCAATTCGCGTTTCAGGGATTCTTCCGGGCTTTCGCCCGGCTCGACCTTGCCGCCGGGGAATTCCCACCGGCCCTCCGACCGGTCCCCTTTCTTCCGCTTCGCGATGAGGATCCGGCCGTCTTCCTCGATGACGGCGGCGGTCACGCTCCGGCGTGAGCGATCGTCCGAAGAGGGCCCGTGCGCGATCATGGTCTCATGGTAGCGGGTTCTCCGGCCTTTGACAAGAACGCTGTTCGGGAAGCGCGCCGGCGCGGGCCCCGGGCGGTAGTCTGGTGACCGGGACCTTCGCTATGGTACAATCCGGCCATGATGAAGATCGCTCTGTTCGTCTCCGAAGCCGTTCCCTTCGCCAAGACGGGCGGGCTGGCCGACGTCGCCGGCGCCCTCCCCAAGTACCTGGCCCGTCACGGCGCCGACGTCCGGCTCTTCATGCCCTTCTATCGGGAGGTCCGGAAAAAGGGGCTTCCCCTGATAAAGGTCCTGGACGGTGCCCGGATCTCCATCGGCGGCCGCGACCTGCCCTTCTCGCTCTGGGAGCACGGAGCCGACGGCTTCCGGGCCTACTTCGTGGAGAACGACGAGGCCTTCGACAGGGACGCCCTCTATGGGACGCCGAGCGGCGATTATCCCGATAACGGGGAACGGTTCGGCTTCTTCGCCAGGGCCGCGCTGGAGACCTTGAAGCGGCTCGGGTTCGCGCCCGACATCCTCCACGGCCATGATTGGCAGAGCGCCGCGGCCCTGGCCTTGTTGAAACATCGTTACGCGGCCGATCCGTTCTTCGCCGGGAACGAGGTCTCTCTTCACGATCCACAACCTCGCCTATCAGGGGCTTTTCGATAAAGGCCATCCTCAAGGCCCTGGACCTTCCGGATTCCCTCTTCAACATGAACGACCTCGAGTTCTACGGCAAGGTGAACTTCCTCAAGGCGGGCATCCTTTATGCCACCGCCGTCAGCACCGTGAGCCCCCGGTACGCCCGGGAGATCCAGACGCCGGAGTTCGGCTGCGGGTTGGACGGGCTTGCTCCGGAGCCGGGCCGGGGTGCTCCACGGCATCATGAACGGGGTCGACTACGCCTCCTGGAACCCGGCCGGGGACACGCTCATCCCGGCCCCGTTCTCGGCGGCCGATCTCTCCGGGAAAGCGGCTTGCCGCGAAGGGCTCCTGAGGACCTTCGGCCTCGCGGCCGGTCCGGACGTCCCGGTCATCGGAATGGTCTCCCGGCTCGCCGGGCAAAAAGGCCTGGACATCGTCGGCGAGGCCCTTCCGGAGCTCTTCGCCCTCGACCTCAGGCTCGTCATCCTCGGCACGGGCGACGCCGTGATCCAGGACCGGCTGATCAAGGCGCAGAAAGCCTATCCAGCGCAGCTCGGGCTCAGGATCGCCTTCGACGAAAAGGTGGCGAGGACCATCTATGCGGGAAGCGATCTCTTCCTCATCCCGTCCCGCTACGAGCCGTGCGGCCTGACCCAGATGTACAGCCTGCGCTACGGGACCATCCCCGTCGTCCGGGCCACGGGCGGGCTGGACGACAGCATCGAGGCGTTCGATCCGTCGCGCGGACGGGCAACGGCTTCAAGTTCAGCGGACGCGACGCCCGAGGCCATGCTCGGCTCCGTCCGGGAAGCGATGGGCGTGTTCCGGGACCGGTCCTCCCGGTCCGCCCTAATCCGGAACGCCATGGCCGGCGATTTCTCCTGGGACAAGGCTGCCGGCGAATACCTGAAGCTTTATGCGGCGATCGCCGAACGGCTCAGGACGATCGTCTTAGATATCCCGCCGCCGTCTCCGGGGGCACGGGGTTGATGTAGAAGCCCGTCCCCCACTCGAATCCCGCGACCTTGGTCAGGACGGGAACGATCTCCAGGTGCCAGTGGAAGTACCCCGCGATCCCCGGCCAGGCCCTGGTCGAGACCGTCGGGTTCGGCGCCTGATGCAGGATGAGGTTGAACGGCGGGTCGGAGAGCATCGACTTGAGCCGGCCGAGGACGGTCTTGATCACGGACGCCAGGGAGGCGAGTTCGTCGCGCGTCGTTCCCGTATAGAACGGGGAATGGCGGAGCGGGTAAATCGTCATCTCGAACGGCGACCTCGAGGCGAAGGGCGCCAGGACCGCGAAATCCCCGTTCCGGAGAACGAGCCGCTCCGCGAGCCGGGTCTCCTCGCCGATCGTCCGGCAGAAGACACATTCCCGGTTCGCACGGAAGAGCCTCTCGGCGCCGTAGACCTCCTCCTTGACCCTCTTGGGGACGATGGGCGTCGCTACGATCTGGGAGTGGGGATGGCTGAGCGACGCCCCGGCCTCCTTGCCCTTGTTCTTGAAGACCTGGACGTACTGGTAGTGGAAGTTCTCCTCGATGGCCGAGATCCGGCTCCGGAAGACCTCGAGGACGTCCCGGATGCGGTCCGCGTCCAGGTCGACGAGCTCCTTGGCGTGGTCCGGGTTCTCGATGACGACCTCGTGGACGCCGACGCCGGGCATCGACTGGAACAGCCCTCCCTCGGGCTTGAGCGGCGGGGCTCCCGGGCTGAGGGCCGGGAACTTGTTGGTCACGACGCGGACCGTCCAGCCGGGCCCGTCGGGGAGCGAGCCTTTTCTGCGAAGGGCGAAGACCTCCGGCGGGGTCTTGGATTCGTTCCCCTCGCAGAACGGGCAGAAGGTCGGGGCCTCCTCCTTCGGTACGGCCCCGGCCGGCCTGAAATCGTCCGGACGCTTGCTCCGTTCCGAGGCGATGATCACCCATCGTCCGGTCACCAGGTCCTTTCTCAGCTCCGACATGTCACTCCTTGACCAGCTCCCGGATCCTCGCCTTGAGCTCGTCGAGGGACGAGGACTTGACGACGTAGGCGTCGGCCGCCCAGGTCATGAAGTCCTCCTTGTAGCTCTGGTAGGCGGTGTTGATGATGAGAGGGATGTCCTTCCGCATGCCCATGATCCGCGAGATGAGTTCGACGCCGTCCTTCCCCGGCATCCGGATGTCCGTGATGATCAGGTCGAAGGCCCCGTTCTTGAGGGCTTCGAGGGCGGAATCCGCGTCATGGACGGACGTCACCCGGTAGCCTTCGGCCCCCAGCTCCTCCTCGTACAGGAGGCAGAGCGGTTTCTCGTCCTCGACCAGAAGGATCTGTTTCATCTTGGCCCCTCCTTTTCCTTCGTTGGGAACAGCAGGCGGAACGTCGTCCCGCGCCTTCTCCGGCTCTCGACCTCGATCTTGCCGCCGCAGGCATCCATCACCCTCTTGACGAACGGGAGGCCGAGGCCCATCCCCTTTTCCTTCGTGGTGAAGAACGGCGTGAAGAGGCGCGGGCGGTCGGCCTGGGAGATGCCCGTTCCGGTGTCCCGGACGCTGAGGACGTACCAGCGGGCGTTCTTCGGATAGGCCGAGACCGAGAGGGCTCCTCCCTCCGGCGTGGCCTCCACCGCGTTCTCCAGGAGATTACGGAAAACCTCGCCGACGGAGGACGGATCGCAGATGACATCGGCCGGGCACGGCGCGATCTTGACGCTGAGGCGTATCTTCGCCAGCTTGGTCTTGAGCTCCGGGCTTTCGAGGACGGCCCCGAGCGTGGGTCCGATATCGAAGGCGATGGGCTCCTTGAGGCTGACCTTGAGGAAATGGGCGATCTGGAAGACGACGTTCTCCAGCCGGCGGGTCTCGTCGCGGATGATCCTGAGGTCCCTCTGTCGCTTCTCCTCGTCGAGGCCGGGCTGGAGAAGCTGTTCGGTGAAACCGCCGATGGCGGCGATGGGGTTCCGGAGCTGGTGGGTGACGAACACCGCCATCTCGCCGAGGGCGGCCATCTTCTCCATTTCGACGAGCTTCGTGTGGAGGGAGGCGGAATAGATGTGGTTCGCGGCGATCAGCCCGCACATGCCCGCCAGCTTGATGTCCGGGGCGGCGACGGGCGCCCGGGTGATCGCGTTGTCGAGGACGATCTCTCCCAGGACCTCGTCGCGCGCCAGGAGCGGGATGCAGACGAATTCGTCGACGCCGATGAGCTCGAGGAATCCCGGGTCGACCCGCGGCTCGTTCCGGGCGTCCCGGACCCAGAGGATCTCCTTGTCGCGCTCGGCCAGTCCGGGGATCCTCGGGACCTCTTCATCGAGGGGGAAGCGCAGGCTCCGGATCCTCTTGGTAAGCGTGTCCCGGTCCTTCGCAACGAGCGACCGGTTGTATTCGATGACCTCGACGTAGCCGATGCCCGGCGTGGACAGGACCTCCCATATGGAGCGGGCCTCTTCGGCGGAGCCCGGGCCGAGCCAGATCTTCCCGCGCAGGCTGTCGCCGTCCTTGAGGAACAGCATGGCCCGGTTGAATCCCATGCCGGCGCCGGAGGTCAGGGCGGTCAGGATGACGATGAGATTGTCCTCCAGGGAGAACGGCTGGAAGAGGCTCTGGGAGATGATCGAAAGCAGGGCGAGCTCCCGGCTCCCCTGCCTCTGAGACTCGGTGAAATAGAAAGAGTGTCGCTCGATCACGCGGGGTTCCATTTCTTCGGGACGACGCGCACGCCGTCCCGGCTGATCTTGAAGCTCCCGGCATCCCGGCCGTCGTCGAAACCGACCTCGAAGCCCGCGGGGATCACCGAGTGCTTGTCGATGATGACCTTCCGAAGCCGTGCCCCGGGGCCGATCTCGACGTCCTCGAAGATGATGGAATCGGCGATGTCCGCCCCCTCCCGGACCCGGACGTTCGGAGAAAGGACGGAGCGGCTGACCCGGCAGCCCGAGAGGTGGCAGCCGGAGCCGAGGATCGAGGCGCGGATCTCGCCGCCGTCGACGAACGCCGGCGGGAACTGGGGTTTGTGACTGCGAACCGGCCAGGCGGGATCCATGAGCGGGACGGGAGGGACGGGCGCGAGGAAGGTCATGTTCGCCTGCCAGTAGGCGTCGATCGTCCCGATGTCCTCCCAATAGTCGTCATAGTGGTAGGCGTAGATCGCATGCTCGCGGACGAGCTTGGGAATGATGTCCCTGCCGAAGTCGTGGGCGCTCCCCGGCGTCCGGGCGTCCTTGAGGAGAGCCTTGATGAGGACGGGCGTCCTGAAGACGTAGACGCCCATCGAGGCCAGGGCCTTATCCGGGTTGCCCGGAATGACCGGCGGCCTCTTCGGCTTCTCCAGGAAATCGACGATCCGGTTCGCGGCGTCGACATGCATGACGCCGAAGCGCGACGCGTCGGCGACCGGGACGACCTTGGCCAGGACGACGGCGTCGGCGTCGCGCGCGGCGCGGAAGGCGAGGATCTTCCGATAATCGGCCTTATAGACGTGATCTCCCGAGAGGACGACGACCGTATCCGGGTTCTCCTGCTGGATGGTATAGATGTTCTGGAACACGGCGTCGGCCGTGCCTTCGTACCAATGGTCGGAGACGCGGCCCTGGGCCGGGAGGGAGATGATGAAGTCCCCGCTCTCGGAGTGGAAGATGTTCCAGCCGTTGAGGATGTGGCGTTCGAGGGACAGGGACTTGTACTGCGTGAGCAGGGCGATCCGGCGGAGCCCGGAATTGAGGGCGTTCGACAGGCTGAAATCGACGATGCGATAGACGCCGAGAAAAGGCACCGAGGGCTTGGCCCGGTCCTTCGTCAACGGATAGAGGCGCTCCCCCTTGCCTCCGCAGAGGACCATGACCAGGACCCGGTCAGAGGATCTGTCCATCCGGCGCCACGACCTCCTCGAAAAGCCGGTCCTCCCGTTCCCAGGTCTCGAGAAGGACGGCATCGCCCCCGGCCGGCGGGCGCCCTTTCCCGATCCAACCGGCGAGCGTTCGCGCCCTCTCGTAATGCTCGGCCGCCCGGTTCTGCGCATAGTCCCGGGCGGACCAGGTCGAGATGAGGAACGGCCAATCGGAGCTTTCCAGGAGGAGCTTTTCCCTCAGGAACTGCTTCATGAGGCGGGGGACGGCGCCCCTCCCGTCGCCGATCCGGGCGGCTTCGTCCTCGATCCTGTAGATCCTTTCCCAGATCCACGCCGTATCCTCGTTGAGCCAGACGCTGTGGAACCCGCCTTCGCCCCAGGAGCCCTCGGGCAGGGAGACCACCGATCGGGGCGGCCGGGCCTCGAGGGCGGCCGTGCCGGTCGCGGGACGGACCGAGCTCCGGTCGAGCCCTTTGAGCACGAGATAGAGCCATTCCGGGCCCTCGAACCACCAGTGCCCGAAGAGCTCTGTGTCATAGAGTGCGACCACGCTACCGCCGTCCCGCGCGCTCAGGATGCCTTCGACGGAGGAGACGAAGTGCCGGGCGTGCTCCTCGAGCCGCTCGCGGATCCTCCCGGGGTCGTATGGGGCCTTGTCGCCCAGGCCCGCCGCCCCCGAGGTTATGCGCCAATAGCGCATCCCGCCGGGGAAGTGCTTCTTGTGGAATTCCAGGTACCAGCCGTCCCCCGGATAGCCCGCCTGCCGGCTCCAGACCTGAGTACCGGACACAGCGTCGCGGACGAAGAACGGGGTATCGGAAGGGTAGGCCATGTACGCCGAATACGGGTCCCGGGTCGGGTCTTCGGGCCGGTCCGACGCATTCCCGGAGCCTTCCCAGAGGCGCTTCAGCGCGGGGAACCTGTCCGCATAGACCCCCATCGCGACGCCGCCCTTGAGGAGGTGGCCGTCAACGAAGAAAAAGCCGATGCCTTCCGATCTCAGGATCTCATCCACTCCCTGCCGGGCGTACGAGGGCCGGTCGCCGAAGGGGGGCTTCCAGGCATAGGAGGGGCGGTAGGCGCATTCCGGGATCCAGAAACCTTTCGGGTCCCGTCCGAAATCCTTCCGGTACGCGTGCCTCCCCTGCCGGACCTGGAGTCGGATGCTCTCGTCCCGGCCGAGCAGGGGGAAATATCCGTGAGTCGCGGCCGAGGTCAGCACCTCGATCTGTCCTGCATCCTGGAGGGCCCGGAAGCCGTCGACGATATCCTCGTGGTACGTTCCGTGGAAATCTGCGGCGAGCTTTTCGTACCACGCCTGCCAGAAGTCGGTCAGGGCGGCAAGCTCCGCGTTTCCCGTTCGTTCGAAATACGCCCGGTCCTTGGCGGCGATCTCGATCTTCATGGCGAGATACCTGCCGAACCCGGACCTGAACCGCGCGTCCTTGAGCTGGGCGGCCAGTACGGGAGTGATGCCGACGCTGACACGCGGCGGGATCCCCTCGTCCGCGAGCCGGCGGAAGACGTCGAGGAGCGGGAGATAGCTTTCCGCGGCCACCTCGAACAGCCAGTCCACGCCGTGGGGCCAACTGCCATGGGAGAGGACATAGGGAATGTGGCTGTGCAGGACGAGAACGAAGTTCTTATCGGGCATCTTTCTCCGCCAGCACGATCTCGAGGGACGCTTTCTCGCCGCCGGCAAGATGGAGCCTGCGGACCGCGAGGAGGCAGAATCCCTGATGGATTATATCATAGTCCTTCTCGGACTGGGACAGGGTCTGCAGGGGGAAGCTCCGAACCTCGTCCGCTTCCGCGGCCCGGAACGACAGCCGCCCGGCCATGAGGTCGGCGCCGTCGGGCCGGAGCGCGAACTCGTCGGGAAGCATATGAAAGTTCCATTCGGACGCGTACGTCAGCGCGACCGATCGGCTTCCCGCGTTCGCGATCTCGACGCGGACCCGGATCGCCATCTTCTCGGTGTCTATGCGCTTGCGGACGACCATGGGGACGTCCTCTCCCTCGACCCGGACGCGGCTCTTTCGCTCCAGGACGAGGAGGGGGCCTTCGAGCCCTGCGGTATACGCGCCCGCGACGAAATCACCGAGCTCGCCGGCGTCAGCGGGCCGGGAAACCTCGAGGCGCGTCCCGGCCGGGAGGAAGCGGTCCAGACAGGAAAAGCGCGGACGGCGGTCGTACTCGAGCAATCCTTCGGCCCCGGCCGGAAGCCGCCGGGCGAGCTCATGGATGCTCTTCCCTTCCGGCGATCCCTCGTCCTTGCGGACGGCATGGTAGGACTCGGGCCTTCGCGCCAGGACATCGGTGATGTTCCTCGAGGACGGCCGGTGATCGATCTCGACGATGGCCCCGCCGAAGTCGGGTTTGACGACAAGCCCGAAGGGCCCGGCGCCGCCGGAGAATTCGATCCGGCCGTCCAGATCGAGGTCCGTTCCCGTCCAGCCGGGAGCCGCGGGCGCGGCCTTTTCCGCTTCGAGGAGATGTCTCCAAGCGGCCTCCCTCAGGTGCGGGAGATAGAGCCCGCCGAAGACGCCGTGCCAATAGGGATCGTTGCACTGGGCCATGTAGAGCTCGCGGCGTGCTTCAAGCGATCCCGACGCGGCTACCCTTTTCGAAACCGAAAGCATCCTCTTGTGGAGCAGGTTCGCTTCCGGGTACTTCAGAAAGAAATCGCGGAAGAACCCTCCGCGGAGGAACCGCCGCGCCTCCGGCGGGCACGCCTCCCGGGCCTTCCGATAGGCATCGAGCTCGCCCGGTTCGAGGACCCATTCCGTCATCTCCTCGTAGGAGGCCGGAGGGAGATAGATCCTGCCCCCGGGAGGTTCGGCGTCGGCATACTCCGAGAGCGTCATCGTCCGGACCCCCGTCTCTTCCAGGTGGTCCAGGAATCCTGCGAGCCACCCCTTTCCGAACACCCATTCGGCGGTCCCCGGCCAGAGGCCGAACTTCTCCCCGTCGTCCCCGAGGACGGCGATCCCTTCCCTGTCGCGGATGGGCGCGAAGGCCGCGTCGATCTCCTCCCATCCGCGGAACGGGATGAGGTAGCGGAGCTGTTTGTCGATGGGAAAGACCCTCAACGGGAGCCCTTCGTCCTCGGTGACGTACGAAGTATGGATATCCTTCGCGCCGGCGTAATGAAAGTGCTCCTCGTCGAGAAGCGTGTATTCGATGCCTGCCCGCGCCAGGGTCGCGGCGAGTTGAGGCTCCCAGACCCGCTCGGTCAGCCAGACACCCCGCGGCCTGCGGCCGAAATGCTCCTCGAGCCAGCGGCTCATCATCCGGAGCTGTCCGATCCGGTCCTCCTCGGGGATGACGGCCAGGATCGGTTCATAGAATCCGCCGCCGAGAAGCTCGATCTGCCCGCGCCCCACCAGCCGTCCGACGAGGTCCCGACAGCTCCGTCGATGGACCTCCATGTATTCCAGGAGGGGACCGGAAAAGTGAAGGGACAGCTTGAAGCCCGGATGCCTGTCGAACTCGGCGAGAAGGGGCTCGTAACACGTGTCGAACGCCCTCTCGAAGATCTCGCTGAAATTGCCCACGGGCTGGTGGCAGTGGACGGCGAAGAGGAAGCGGAGGGGCTTCACGGGCGGCCTCCCCGGCCGGCCTTGCGCAAGGCGGCGCGAACATAACTCTTGAAGAGGAAGTCGAACTCTTCCTTGTCGGGCTCCCCGTACCACCAGAACCAGTCCGATCCCTCGGCGACGTAGATCTCGGGGACGGGGCCGGTCTGCTCCCTCGCCGCGGCGAGCTCCTCCCAGGCCCGGTTCTTGGCCGGGTCCCCGACCCATTTGGAGAAATTGCCCAGCCAGGTCCCCGGGACGAGCGAGACGTCCTGGCCCGGACCGTGGGTCCCGAGGTATGCGCCGGGCAGAACGGGCGCGATCCCCTCGGCCTCGAGAAGGCGTCCGTAGAACTCCCTGAGGAACGGGATGCCGTTCCCGGGGTAACACTCCCACGGGTTCTCGCCGTCCAGGACGACGACACAGACGGCGTCGTCGGGAGAAATGCGCCGCCGGGCCTCCAGCCTGCATAGGAAATCCGCCACGGCCTCCTTCTCGGGCCATTTCTGGTAAGAGAAGCTCAGGAGGTCGGAGAGCTCCCGGTCCCGGAAGAACATCGGCAGGCCCTCCGCGGTGTACGGCCTGTAAAGGGCCGAGCGGTCGGTGGGCTTCCCGAGACTTTTCCAAAGGACGTTCTCGTCGGTCATGGCATAGGCGAAGCCGGCCCGCGCGGCCGCGGCCGCCACCTCACGGCTGACGGCCCCCTCCGAAGGCCACAGGCCGTCGGGCGCGAACCCGAAGACCTTCCGGAAATAATCGTATCCCATCCGGAGCTGGGCCTCACCGTCCTCGGGATGCCGGAAGCGGGTCGCCGGGGCTTTCTCGTCGGGCGAGCATGAGCTGTCGAAGACGAGGGGCAGGAGCGGGTGGTAATAAGGCGATGTCGTTATCTCGGCCAGATCCTTCTCCTTCAGGCTCCGGAACAGCGGCACCAGGTCCTCCTGAAGCCTTTTCCTGAGGGCCAGCAGGGATGCGCGGTCCTCTCCGGCCCGGTCGAGCGGCGAGAACAAGGCCTCGAGGGCGCGCATCTGAACGGCGGCGGCATCTCCTCCCCCGGGCGCGATCCGTCCCAAAAGGCGGACATCGGCGAACGTCAGTTCCGCCGGGTCCTTCTCGAGGGCCCGCTGAAAAGGATCGTTGGCCGTTCCCGAGGCATATTCCTGGAGCTGTTCGAGAAGGCAGGGGACGAAATTGAAGACGCAGGGGAAACCCGATTCGCGGACGAGTTCCCCCATCGGATGATAGTTCTTCGTGGCGTGCAGGTTCACCCAGGGCAGGATGTACTCCCCATTGGCCGGGTCCTTGTAGATCGGCTGATGGAAATGCCAGACAATGGAAAGATACATGGTTCAGATCCCTTCCTGGGCGATGAGGTAAGAGTAAGCGGCCAGCGCGACGGAGAGAAGCTCGAGCTCCCTCGGATGGACCGACGACAGGACGTCGAGGGCCGAATGATGGACATCGAAGCCGCGCTGGGTATCGACGATGACGCCGAGGAGGGCCGTCCCCCCCGCCGCGAGCGGTGTGACGTCCACGCCTCCGCCGCCCGGCCGCATCCGATAGATGCCCAGGGGTTCGAACAGTCGGGCCCATTTGCCGAGCCTGGCGTACACGTCGGGGGGGCCGCCCGCGATGGCGATCGGGAGAAAGCCTCCGTCGTCGGCTTCCATGGCGGCGATATGCTTCTCCCCTTTGCGCCCGGCGGCGCCCGCGTAGGCGTGACCGCCGGTCCCGCCGAACTCTTCGTCCATGAACATCACGGCCCGGATCGTGCGCTTCGGCCGCAGGCCGCATTCCTTGATGAGCCGCAACGCCTCCAGCGAGACGACGCATCCCGCTCCGTCGTCGTGGGCGCCGGTTGCCAGATCCCAGCTGTCCAGATGGCCTCCGAGGAGGACGATCTCCTCCGGAAGCTCCGTCCCCGGAAGCTCGCCGATGACGTTGGCGGAAGTTACGGGACCGAGGTTCGCGCAGGACAGCTCGAGCCGGACCCGGACCTTTGTTCCCCGGGCCAGGAGGCCGGAGAGGAGCGTCGCGTCATTGGTGCTGATCGCGGCGGCCGGGATCCTCGGCGCGCTGGGATCGTAGTGGAGGACGCCCGTATGCGGGTTTCCGTCCTCGCGGAGGGTGATGGAGCGGACCAGGACGGCGGCGGCCCCGTGCTTCGCCGCTTCCGATGCTCCGCGGACCCTTTGGTCGACCGCCCCGCCGTAGGCCTTGTTGGGCTCGATGAGCGTCCGGTCCATCGGGCGGTTGAAGAGGACGATGCTTCCTTGGACGGCGGCCCCGAGCTGTCCGAGCTCGTCGAAGGAGCGGACTTCGACGACGGGAGCCGTGATCCCTCCCGCGGGCGTGGCGACGCTTCCGCCGAGCGCGCTGATGGCCAGGGCGGCGTTCTCGGCGAGCGGCGGATCGACAATCGCGGCACGCTCCGCGTCGCCGCGAACCCAACGTTCGACCGTGACCGGCTCCAGCCGCACGTCGGCGAAGCCGAGCTCCGTCATCATCGCGCGCGTGAGCTCGACGCCCGCGGCGGCTTGGGGCGAGCCGGTCAGGCGCGGACCGACGGCGGTCAATCTCCTGAGAAGCTCATAGGCGAATTCCTGTTCGAGCCCCATGTTCCTGAGCTTCTCGAAAACGGCCGGATAGGGGCTCTCGGGAGTCCGTTCCTGCGCGGACGCGGGCGGCGGCAGGAGGGCGGGGCCCGCGAGGACCAAGAGCGAAACGGCCAGGGGCAGGGAACGGGAGCGGCGGGGCGGTTTGCATCGGGGCATTTTCATTCCTTTCGAAGCAGAGATCATCTCCCTGCATGATATCAGAAACGCGGCCTATTTCATCTTGAAGAAAAGCCAGTTGACGTCCTTTTCGCCGGCCCGCGGCTTGATCCGGACGAGCGCGTAGCGGCCGGCGAGCCTCCTCCCCCGGATGTCGACGATCCTTTTGGAATCCGTCGATTCGACCGCCGTATAGGTTCCCCGGTCCCAGATCTCGACGGCCCCCGCTCCATATTCGGGCTCCGGAATGACCCCCTCGAAACCGGCATAATCGAGGGGGTGATCCTCCGTCCGGACGGCGAGCCGCTTCTCCCCTTCGGCGAGCGGCGGCGTCTTCGGGATGGCCCAGCTCAGCAGGACGCCGCCCTCCTCGAGCCGGAGGTCGTAATGCAGGCGCGAAGCCGCGTGCTTCTGAATGACATAGATGAGGCCCTCCGCCCGGCCCTTGGATCCCGGTTCGCCGGCGGGCTCCGGCGTCTGCCGGAAATCCCGTTTCCTGGCGTACTCCTTGAGGCTCATGAGGGCTCCTCCCGGGGCCGGTCGCGGGCTCCGGGGCCTAGCGGTGCAGGAAGCAACGTTCGCAGTCGACCTCTCCGGGGGCGCGCGTCGCGAGCATGGCGAGGCCGAGCTCGTCGGCCTTGGCGACGACCTCAGCGTCCCTGATCGAGCCCAACGGGAAGACGACGGCCGTTATGCCGTGTTTCGCGGCCAGTTCGACGACGTCGGGGAAAGGCATGAACGCGTCGGAGGCGAGGACGCAGCCTTCGGGCCCGTAGCCGCGCCGCGAGAGGCGGATAGCGTCCTCGGTCGAATCGATGCGGCTCCTTTGGCCGGAGCCGATCCCGTGCGTCTTGTCGGCCGTGCCGATGATGACCGCGTTCGAGCGCGTGTAGCAGGCGACGGTCCATGTGAACAGGGCCGCCCGGACCTCTTCTTCCGTGGGCTTCCGGACGGAAACGACGTCGAGCGACGCGGGGGCGACGATCTTCGAGTCGAACCTCCGCTGGACGAGCAGTCCTCCGGCCACGCGCTTGAACTCGAGGCCGTTGTCCCGGGATGGAACGTCGAGCGGGTCGCCCATCCGAACGACGCGCAGGACCTTGCGGGTCGCCAGGACGGACAGGGCTTCGGAGGTGAAATCCGGGGCGTAAACGACCTCGACATTGCGCGGACTTTCCACGAGGAGCCGGGCGAGGGGTCCCGTGACCGGAACGTTGAGGACATCGACCCCTCCGAAGTTCGAGAGAGGGTCGCACTTCCAGGCCTTCTCGAAAGCGTCGAGGGCATCGTTGCCCAGAGCGACGCCGCTCGGCATCTCGTGCTTGATGATGACGCAGGCGGGCCGGCCTCCGAAGACCGCGTGGAGCTTTCCGGCGAGCCTCTGGCCGAGATCCATATCCCCGACGTTGATGTAGCTGAGCCCCTTCGTCCCTTCCTGAAGGACCTCGAGGCTGGCCATGTTCGGGCCGGTCGCCCCGTCCTCCTGGTAAAAGGCGGCCGGATATCCGGGATTCTCCCCGTAGCGCATGGCGGTCTTCTTGACGAACCGGGTCTCCCCGAACATCAGGGATCCCGGAAAGTCTTCGGTGACCTTGGTCTGATATTGGGTTCTGGCGGTCCTTTCTTTGGCGTCCATGGTCTCAGGTCCTTTCGTGCCGGTTGATGATCGCGGTCTCGTATCGGTTCCGGGCGACGTCTCCGGCGAGAAGGCAGGCGACGGCCACGCGGAGATCCCGGGCTTCGCCCCGGGGTTTCAGGGCCGCGTACACGGATTCGGCCAGACCCGCCGCGTCGGGCGCGTCCAACGCGACGTCGACGGGATCGCCGGGGAACGATCTCAGCGGGTCCCTGTTCACACCGTCATAGGTCGCGACGAGCTTTCCCCGGCCCGCCTCGAGCGGGACCTCGTAATAGCTCCTGAGGGCGCTCTCTCCCGCTCCCTTCTTGATGAGGGACAGGGCGGCCTTCGGCCCGGGAAGGACACAGCCGCTGATCCGGGGCGTGAAGATCGGGGCGTCCGGCTCATAATCCCAGCCGGAAAGGCCTCCCGCCAGGACCTCGACGGGCCCCGGGCCGGCGGCTTCGTCGAGGCGGCGCCGGACATCCGCGGTCTGCTTGCCGTTCGAGACGGCGACGCCGCGGGTCGAGAACAGGATGGCGGGATAGATCAGGAGGTCCGGGTTCCCTTTTTTCAGGATCTCTTCGTCGGTGGGCCGGACCCAGACGCCGTCCTCCCGCCATTCCAGCTTCCGGGCCTGGCTCGAGGGCGAGCGTCCGGTGACGGCATAGATGACGGCGATCCCGGAGCCGGTCGCGGCCCGGCCCATGATGATGACGCGGCCGGGATATTCCATTGAGGACAGGTTGGCGAGGGCGCGGTCCATCGATCCTCCTTTTCGCGCCCTATTCTTAGCATACGGAAACCGTGAAGTCAAAGAGGTTCGCGGGAGCTCCGGACGAGCGCGTTTAACGCCGCCGGCGTTTCGTGCTAGAATCGGGGACGGAAGCCGAAAAAGAGGTCGCGATGACGAAACTGGAATACCCCGAATCCCCGTACAAGGACATCGAATTCCTGGATTCCCTGGAGGGGCGCACCCTCCGGATCCTGAGCGAATACCTGGGCCCGATGACGCGCATGGACAAGGCCAAGGTCGACAGCACGGTCCTGTTCCTCGGTTCGGCCCGGGCCAACCCGAGCCACGGCGACACGCAGCTGACAAGATACTACTGGGAGGCCGAGGAACTGGCCTACCTTCTGACCAAGTGGGCCATACCTCTCAAGCCCAGGGGAAAGAACTTCGTGGTTTGCACCGGCGGTGGGCCCGGGATCATGGAAGCTGCCAACCGCGGCGCCCTGCGCGCCAAGGGCAAGAGCATCGGCATGAACATCCAGCTTCCCCAGGCCCAGGAGCCCAATCCCTACATCTCGCCCGATCTCTCCTTCGCCTTCCACTATTTCTTCATGAGGAAGTTCTGGCTCGTGTACAAAGCCAAGGCCGTCATCGCGTTCCCCGGGGGGTTCGGGACGATGGACGAGTTCTTCGAGATCATCACCCTTCTCCAGACGAGCAAGATCTCGCGCAAGGAGCTGACCCTCGTCCTCTATGGGGAGGATTACTGGCGCAAGATCATCGATTTCGATCAGTTCGTCAAGGCCGGGGCCATCACCCCCGATGACCGCAACCTGTTCTCGTTCTGTTCGACGCCGCGCCAGGCGTTCGCCCTTCTGAAGAAGAAGCTCGGATCCTGCCTGGCCTAGAGCTTCGCGACGATGACCCGCAAGGTCCTCTTTCTCCTGACGGTCGCGGCGGCATCGATCTCCTGCGCCCGCCTGAACTACTTTCCCGAGGGAGGCTCGCAGACGGGGCTGGCCTCCTGGTACGGGCCGGACTTTCACGGGAAGCTCACGTCGAACAAAGAGATCTACGACATGTACGATATGACGGCCGCCCACCGGAGCCTTCCGTTCGGGACAAGGGTTGCCGTGACGAACCTCGAGAACGGCCTGGCGGCGACCGTGAGGATCAACGATCGCGGGCCGTTCATCGGCGACAGGATCATCGACCTGTCCTACGCGGCGGCCCGGGTCCTCGGGATGATCGGCCCGGGAACGGCCCGGGTTCGTTTGGATGTCATCCGGGGCGTCTCCCCGCCCCCGGGCGGCGGGGGCTGGTCCGTTCAGGCGGGCTCCTTCGTTTCGAAGGACAACGCGTCCCGGCTCGTCCGCGAGCTCGAAGAACGCGGTTACGATGGGGTCAAGCTCTCGAGTTATGAAACGCCCGCTCAGGTCTATTACAGGGTCAGGGTCGGCGCGCCCGACGAGGCGTCCGCCCGCGCCCTCGCCCGCCGGCTCAACGAGGACGGCTACGTCGTCCTCGTCCTCGAAGAATAGAGACGTTCACCGGTTGCGCCTGTATAAATAGGCGCTGTCGCGGAGCTTGTTCCCGGTCCCGTCGTGAACGGCGAAAGAAGCTCCTTCGAACATGGACGCGGCCCCGAATTCCCCCTTCTTGTTCAGGGCATAGAAATTGAGCCCGAAACGGGGGCGGCCGTCGGCGTCCGTCATCTTGAGCCGGCGGGGCCAGAGCTTCGCCTTGTCCGCGATCGCCTCCATGGCCTTGAGGCACGCCTGTTCGGGATCGAGCCCGGCCGCCATGAAGGAGACCACCTGAAAGCTCGCGCAGGTCCGGATATTGGCCTCGCCGACCCCGGTCGAGCCGGCCGCTCCGACGGCGTTGTCCACGTAGAGCCCGGCGCCGACGATCGGCGAATCGCCGACCCGGCCGGACAGTTTGTAGGACAGTCCGCTCGTCGTCGTCACGCCGGCGAGAACGCCCCCGTCGCCGAGAGCGAGACAGTTGATGGTCCCGTGGGTCATGACGACGGACCGGATGTCGGCGGCGAGATCCCCGGACTGGGGCGCCAGCCAGTTATCCCGGTCCGAGAGAGTCTCCTTCCACTTCAGCCAGGCTTCCCGCGCCTTGTCCGTCAGGAGGTCTTCCCTCTTGAATCCGTGGGCCAGGGCGAACTTGAGGGCCCCTTCGCCGACGAGAAGACAATGCTGGGTCCGCTCCATGACGAGCTTCGCGACCCTGGACGGGTTCTTGATGTCGCGGATGGCCGCGACGGCGCCGGAGGCGTGGGTCGGACCGTACATGACCGAGGCATCGAGCTCGACGACGCCGTCCTCGTTCGGCAGGCCGCCGTAGCCGACGGACATGTCGTCGGGGTCGTCTTCGACGATGTTGACCCCGGCAATGACGGCGTCGAGCGGATCGCCGCCGGCCCGCATGACCTCCATGGCCTTGTCCGTGGCCCGCATGCCGTTGCCGCTCGAGACGGCACGGAAGGTGCCGGCCGGGGCCGGAGGGTCGGGGCGCGTGCTTCCGGCAAGGACCGGCCTGCCCGCTCCGGGAAGCAGGGCCGCGGCTCCGAGGCCCGCGCCCGTCCGGATGAAATCGCGTCGCGAATATCGGCTCATGGGATGTCGCCTCCTCTTTCCGGAAATAGAGCTTAAAATATCGCTTTTCGATGCCGGGGGCAAGGAAAAAACGGAGGTTACTCGGTCTCTTCGAGGAGCATGACCAGGACGGAATGGTCGCCGGCCGGAATGTCGAAATCGACGGAGCTCCCCGTGAACACCTTGACCTCGCGGTTGTCGATGAGGAGCTGGTGCTTGCCATTCTTCAGGAGCCGGATGCCGACCTCCCGTTCATCAAGGGCCTTGAAGTCGAACGAAACCTCGCTCTCCGTGTACAGGAATCGGCGGACGACGGCTCCGCCGTCGGTCCTGACGAGCGTCCGGCCTTCCTCGCGGAGGACCGTCCGCGAGGGGGCGACCTCGACCTCGTAATGCCGGCCCTGGATGGCGATGCGGGAGAGCCTTCCCTTGGATTCGGGCTTGAGCATCCCGAAGCGGAATCCCTCCCAAGGCGTGAAATCCAGGTATTCCTCGATCGCGATGAGGGCCAGGAGCGGTCCCCGGCTCTGATATCTCTCCCCCGCCGCCTCGCCGGTCCGGGTGTCGTAACTTTCCGGACACAACTGGAAGTTCTTCCAGCTCCTGAGGAAGAGGTCCGCGCTTTTCCGGGCGAGGTCTTCGGCCACGGCGTCGAATCCGTAGGCTTTCAGGCCCTGGTAGACGAGATAGTTCGTCATCGGGCGGATCGCCCCGCGCCGGGACTTCTGGTCCTTGAGGGCCGGGTCCGACCGGGAGACCGTCGGGACGACGAATTCGCCCCAGAACTTTCTGGGGTCCAGAAGGTGCTTGAGGAGCCGGAGGCCCCGCTTTTCGTCGGGGATGCGGGCGATGAGAGGATAGAAGCTCGAGGCGGACGACCTCGTGGAGAACCGTCCGTCCCAGTGCCGGTCGAAATAGGCCCCTTCCTTTTCGTTCCACAGCTTCGCGTTGACGAGGGCCCGGACCTTCTCATATTCGTCGAGGTACGTCTGGGCGGCCTGGTCCCTGTCCAGGATGCCGGCGATCTGGGACAGGCACCAGGCATCGAGGGCGAACAGGCAGTTCAGGTCAAGACAATTCATCTTGAGGGTGCCCGCATCATCGTCCCAGCCGGCCTCGTCCCAGCCCGGAAGGTCGTCCATCCCGGATTCCCGGATCGCCCGCTGTTTTGGGGCAAGCTTTTCCGCCCCGGGCGTGCCGCTCGCGGCGGCGAGATCGACGTCGGCGCCCCATTCAAGGAGGCCGTCGCCGTTCCCGTCCCGCCGCGTGCTTCCGTCGGATCTCCTGGCCGACCAGAAGGCGTGCCATCTTTCGAGATAGGGATAGGCGTGATTCAGGATCTCCATGTCCCCGACCCTCTGGAAGAGCTTGAGAACGACGTACGATCCGACGGGGGGACTGGACCTGTCCGGCGAGCCTCCCCGGCGGCCCCTCCAGCCGGGGATGTTGCCGTTGGGATACTGCGTCTCGAGGACCGCCCGGACGGCGTCGGCCGCGTGCTTCGGGCTCTCGACGGAGAGCGCGAGGGCGCTGAAAAGGGCGTCCCCGCCGTCTATCGTCCAGTCGTCGGAGGCTCCGTCCGGTCCGGCGATGATCGCGTTCCGGGACGCCGGTGCGTAGAACCGGTGCGGGCCGGCCTGGTAAAGGGTCGACCAAAAGGCATTATCGGACACGGCCTCCGGGGCCCCGGCGAAAAGCCCGTCGATCCGGACGCGCTTTTTCCGAAGCCCCTCCTCTTCTTCCGAGAGGATCGAATCGATGGTCCTGGCGTTCTGGTACCTATATATATGGTTGCGGACGTATTTGGGATCGTCGCCCACTCCGGCGGCGAAATACAGGCTCCGCCCGTCCTCCCCCGAGAACTCGACGGCGAGCGGGCGCGATGAGGCCGATGGCGCCAGGCCGGGACGGTCCGTCCACAGGGCGAAATGATGGCGGCGCGCTTCCCCGCTCTGGCCCAGGACGCGCCCGTCGGCCTGAAGGTCGTAGGCGCCCTGGGTATCCCAGGGAAAATAGAAGACGATCGAGATCTTGATGTTCTCCGGGAACCGGAGCCGGCCCAGGACGGTCTTTTCGTCCTGCCGCGACCATTCCAGGGTCAAGGTGTCCGCCCGGCCGGCCGGCTTGATCTTGACCGGCGTGTCCCGGCCCATCCGGAAGGGCATGCCGAGGTCGAATTTCAGCCGGGCGTATTGGCCGTCCGGCGAGTTCGGGCCGACCTCGGAGACCAGGAAATAGAGGTCGGACGATTCGGCGACGCGGCCTTCCTTTTCGACGCGGAAACGGAAGGCGAAGGCGCTCTCCCGGCCGGGGACGAGGACGAGCCCGGGCCAGGCGGCCGCGTCGAGGCTTCCGATGTAAACGTCCTTCCAGGGATAGAAGATCTCGGCGGGGGCGCGTCGGGAGGTCATGGATATGAGGAGGCCCGCCGCCAGGAGCCCGATGACGAATCTTTTCGATCGACGCATGCCGTTGTCGCCCGCCCCTAATGTAGGGGAAAACCGGAATGAAAGCAACCGGCGTGCGCCGGCTTGTCGGGGCCGGGGCCCGGGGATATAATGGCGTTCCCATGAGCGCGCGAGTGGCCGTCGTCAGATGCCCGTCATATGAAGATCGGCCGCTCGGCGACGCCGTCGCCCGGAGCCTCGAGCTCGTCGGCGGCCTCGAGGCGAGCCTCGGGACCGGGCGCAAAGTGTTCGTCAAGATCAATCACCTCTCCCCCGGCTCTCCGCCCGAACGCGCCATCGTCACCCACCCGCTCTTTACGAGGCAGGTCCTCGCCTTTCTCAAGGACCTCGGCGCGGACATCACCGTCGGCGACGATATCCAGTCGGGGGCCGTGGACGGCTTCGAGGTCTCCGGTTATGCCGCGATGTGCCGCGGGATGGGCGTCCGTCTCATCAATCTGAAGTCGGCCGGCTTTCGCGAGGTCCCCTGCCCGGCCGGCGAAGCCCTGAAGAGCGTCCATGTCTCGGCCGCCGTCCTGGACGCCGACGTCGTCATCAACCTCCCGAAGCTCAAGACCCATTCCTTCACGGGCTTCACGGGAGCCGTCAAGAACATGTACGGCGTCATCCCCTACGGAAGCCGGCTCGAACTTCACAGCCGGTTCCCGGGGAGCGAGGCCTTCTCCCGGATGCTCGTCGACGTCTTCGCCTGCGTTCCGCCCCGCCTGACCCTCATGGACGGGATCGTGGCCATGGAGGGTCCGGGCCCGGCGGGGGGAACCGCAAGGACCGTAGGCCTCATCCTGGCGGGCCGCGACGGCGTGGCCGTGGACGCCGTCGCGCAGGACATCGCGGGCTTCGGGCCCGACGACGTCGAGACGACCGCCTCGGCCGCCCGCCGCGGCCTTGGGGAGGCCGACCTGCGGGCCATCGAGATCTCCGGGGAGGCTCTCGCCGGCGTCCGGGTGAAACGATTCCGAAAGGCGGCGCTTCCGGTCGGCCTGCTCAAACGGAAGCTCCCCGCGTCCTTGTATGCCTACATATCGGGAGAGCTGGCCCTCTCCCCCGAGGTCATCGCGGCCGCGTGCACGGGATGCGGGGACGTGCCGGGACGTCTGCCCCCGGCGGGCCGTCGTCATGGAAGGCGGCCGCGCGCGCATCCTCGAAGGGCCCTGCATCCGATGCCTCTGCTGTCACGAGGTCTGTCGCTCCGACGCCATCCGGCTTCGCCAGCGGCCGGTGGGCCGGGCCGCCCGGGCCCTGGCTTCCCTTTTCCGGCTGTAAAAACGGGTGAATTATTCCCCCCTTTGTGATAACGTGGGAGTCCGCATATCGATCGCGATCGACGGAGGGACCCATGGATTTCAACCGCTATTTCGCCTCGCGGCGGGGCGAGCTCCTCAACACGCTCAAGAAGGTCGTGTCCCTCGAATCGCCGACGTCCGACAAGAAAGCCGTCGACGCCTGTGCCGCGTTCGTCATCGGCGAGTTCCGGAAGACCGGGGCCAAGATCACCCGCGTTCCGCAGAAGGACATCGGCGACCTCCATCTCATCGAATACGCGCCCGGAGCCGTGAAGGGCGACGCGGAGCGGATCCTCGTCCTCACGCACATCGATACCGTCTGGCCCGTCGGCCGGATCGGGACGATGCCGTACTACGTGTCGGGCGACAAGGTTTACGGGCCCGGAGCTCTCGATATGAAGGCGGGCGTGGTCATGGCGCTGTTCGCCCTCTGCACCCTGCGCCAGCTGAATATCGTCCCGAAAAAGCGGATCGCGGTCTTCATCAATTCGGCCGAGGAGACGGGGCACGACGCGGCGCATGCGGTCATCAAGGATCTCGCCCGGAGATCGTCGCTGGTCCTGTGTCTCGAGCCCGCCATTCCGGGCGGCGCCCTCAAGCTGGAGAGGAAAGGGCGTCTCGTCGTCAGGCTCGAGGCCCGGGGGAAGGCCGCCCACGCGGGTTCGCCCGACAAGGGCGTCAACGCCGTCGAGGAACTGGCGGCCCAGATCGTCCGGCTCAAGAAGGTCCGGACCGGCGAGGTCACGGCGAACGTCGGGGTCTTCTCCGGCGGGGAAAAAGCCAACGTCGTTCCGGACGCGGCGACGGCCGTTCTCGACGTCCGGTTCTGGAGGAGCACAGACCGGGAGCGGGTTCGCACCTACTTCCGCGAGCTCCAGCCGGTGATCAAGGGCGCGAAGATCAAGGCCGTCATCGAGAATCCGACCCCTCCCATGGAGAAGACGAAGGCCTCGATGGAGCTCTTCGCCCGGGCCTGCGGGATCGCCGCGGGGCTGGGGCAGACCCTCACGGGAGGCAAGACCGGAGGCGGCTCGGACGCGTCCATCGCCTCGAGCCTCGGGATCCCCACTCTGGACGGATTGGGCCCGGACGGGGACGGGCTCCACGCCGCGCACGAACAGGTCCTCATCCCCTCGTTCGTCGAGAGGACGGCCCTCCTGACGGAGCTCCTGGCGAAGCTCTGAAAATATTCCCGGGACTTCGACCGGAACCGGTCCGCCCGAATTGACGGCACCCGCAAAATTTGTTACGCTTGTTCCTAATTCATACTCTAGGAGGAATCCCATGATCAAAAAATACTATCTGCTCTCTCCCGGACCGACGCCGATCCCGGACAAGGTCCTTTCCGTTGCCGCCGAGCCGATCATCCACCATCGCACGGCCGAGTTTTCCGCCCTCTTCATGGAGGTGACGGAAGGCCTCAAGTCCGTCTTCCAGACGAAGGAGGACGTGTTCGTCCTGACCTCGTCGGGAACGGGGGCCATGGAGACCGCCATCGTCAACACCCTGTCGCCCGGCGACCGGGTCCTCGCGATCAACGCCGGAAAGTTCGGCGAGCGTTGGGGCAACATCTGCAAGGCCTACGGCATCGCCTGCCGCGACATCGTCGTCGAGTGGGGCGCCGACTTCACCAAGGAACAGCTGGCCGCCGAACTCGCCGCCGATCCCGGCGTCAAGGCCGTCCTGACCACCCTCTCCGAGACCTCGACCGGCGCCGTCTACGACATCAAGGGCTTCGGCGAGGTCGTGGCCGCGACCGACGCCATCCTGGTCGTCGACGGGATCTCCGGCCTGGGCGCCACGCCCTGCCCCATGGACGCATGGAAGATCGACGTCCTGGTGACAGGCTCCCAGAAGTCGTTCATGATCCCGCCCGGTCTCGCCTACATCGCGGTCGGACCCAAGGGCTGGAAGGCGGTCGAAGCCGCCAAGCTCCCCAAGTTCTACTTCGACCTGAAGAAGGCCAAGAAGAACCTGGCCAACAAGACGACACCCTGGACGCCCGCGATCTCCCTCATCGTCCAGCAGAAGAAGGCCCTGGACATCATCAACGGCCTCGGCCTCGATAAGCTCTTCGAGCACCACCGCATCCTCGGCGACGCGACCCGGGCCGGCGTCAGGGCCATCGGCCTCGAGCTCCTCGCGAAGAAGCCCGGCAACATCCTGACCGCCGTCAAGATCCCCGCCGGCGTCGACGGTGTCAAGATCGTCAAGACCATGCAGTCCAAGTACATGGCGTACATCGCCGGGGCCCAGGACCCGAACAAAGGCAAGTTCTTCCGCATCGCCCACCTCGGCTACATGGGCGGCTTCGACGTCATCACGGCCCTCTCGGCCCTGGAGATGACGCTCCTCGACCTCGGCTATGCGTTCGAGCCCGGCGGCGCCGTCAAGGCCGCCCAGTCCGTTCTGAAGGAGAACTGGCAATGACCAAGGTCCTGATCGCGGATTCCCTGGACAAGGAGGCCGTGGATGCCCTCAAGGCCGTCCCCGGCTTCGAGGTCGTCGTCAAGACCGGCATGAAGGAGGATGAGCTCGTCGGGTTCGTCCCCGGATTCAACGCGATCGTCGTCCGCAGCGCGACGAAGATCACCCGGCCGGTCATCGAGGCGGGCAAGGACCTCAAGGTCCTCGTCCGGGCCGGCATCGGCCTCGACAACATCGACTCGGCCGCCGCCAAGGAAAGGAAGATCGTGGTCGCCAACACGCCGGCCGCGACGTCCATCTCGGTGGCCGAACACACGTTCGGGCTGATGCTCGGCGCCGTCCGGAACCACGGCAAGGCCGTGGTCTCTATGAAACAGCACAAGTGGGACAAGAAGCTCCTCGAAGGGACCGAGCTCTACGGAAAGACCCTGGGCATCATCGGCTGCGGCCGCATCGGCCTCGAAGTGGCCCGGCGGGCCATCGCCTTCGGGATGACCGTCCTCGCCTACGACATCGTGCCCATCAAGACCGACCTGGCCCTGACGCAGGTTCCCCTGGACGAGATCCTGGCCAGGGCCGACCTCATCACGCTCCACATCCCCAAACAGCCTCAGCCCGTCATCGGCGCGGCCGAGTTCGCGAAGGTCAAGGACGGCGTCATCATCGTCAACGTGGCCCGCGGCGGGGTCGTCGACGAGAAGGCCCTCCTCGACGCCCTGAACTCGGGCAAGGTGCGGGCCGCCGCCCTGGACGTCTTCGCCAAGGAGCCGCCCGAGGACTTCACGCTCATCGATCACCCGAACGTCATCCCCATCCCCCACCTTGGCGCGGCCGCCAAAGAGGGCCAGCAGAGGGCGGGACTCGAGGTCGTCCGGATCCTCAAGGAAAAGCTCGGGTAAGGCCCCAAAGGTTTTCCGGAGGGGCCGGGCATGATGCGGACCCGGCGCGATGGGTGAAACGCGCATACGCGGACCGCGGGATGGCCGGCCCCCAAGTGGCGTTTTCACCGGCATTGGACTAAAATAGGCCTGTGAGCGAACACATGATCTATCTGGATAACAACGCGACGACGCCCGTCGACCCCGCCGTCGCCGGGAAGATGGCGGAGTTTCTTCGAGAGCGGTTCGGGAATCCGTCCTCCCTGTATCCGGTGGGCCGGACGGCCAAGGAGGCCCTGACCGAGAGCCGCGAGGCCGTGGCCGGGTTCCTCGGCGCCCACCGCTCGGAGATCACCTTCACGGGCTCCGGGACGGAAGCCGACAATTTCGCCCTTCAGGGGATCTTGGAGGCTCATCCGGAAAAAGCCGAGATCGTCACCTCGGTGATCGAACATCCGGCCGTGCTCGAGACGGCCAGGGCCCTCGAGGCGAGGGGGGTCGTGGTTCGCTACGCCCCGGTGGACAGCACCGGCCTCGTGGACCTGGACTTCATCCGGAGCGCGGTGACCCCGCGGACCGCCCTCGTGTCCGTCATGCACGCCAACAATGAGCTCGGGACGATCCAGCCCGTCGAGGAGATCGTCCGCATCGCCCACGACAAGGGCGCGCTCGTCCACACCGACGCCGTCCAGTCGTTCGGCAAGATGCCCGTCGACGTCGACCGGCTCGGCGTCGATCTGCTGACCGTCTCAGCGCACAAGATCTACGGTCCCAAGGGCGTCGGCGCGCTGTATATCCGCCGGGGGACGGACATCCGGCCGTTCATCCACGGCGGGCATCAGGAGCGGGGCCTCCGGGCGGGGACGGAGAACACGGCGGGCATCGTCGGGTTCGGCGAAGCCGTCCGCGTCCTCGGAGAGCGGATGAAGAAGGACAAGGACAGGCTCGAGAAGCTCGCCGAAAAGCTCAAGATCGGCGATCGAAACCCGGGTCCCGAAGGTCCGGTTCAACGGCCATCCCGAGCGGCGGGTCAAGAGCACCCTGAACTTCGCCTTCCCGGGACTCGAGGCCGAGGCCATCCTCCTGGCCCTGGCTACGAAGGGGATCTACGTTTCGACGGGATCGGCCTGCAGCGAGGAGTCCGAAGAGGCCTCCCATGTCCTGCTGGCCATCGGGCTCAGGCCCGAGATCGCGAGGTCCTGCATCCGGATGTCCCTGGGCCGGTTCAATACGGAAGAGGACGTCGCGACGGTCCTCTCGGAACTGCCGGACATCATCGACAAGCTGAGGAAGATATCGGCCTTCGACCCGGCCTGAAGATCCGGCTCACCCCCTCTGTTCCAGATACCGCGCCCTCACGCTCCGGAAGAAATCCCGATATCCCTCCCCGCGGAGATCGGGATAGGTCCAGTCAAGGACCCTTATCCCCGTCTTCGAAAAGAGGAATTCGAGGTGCGCGTAGATCCCGTTCCGGAGCGGGACGCGGTGGGCGAAATCCTTGGTCGTGGCCATGATCAACGCCGCGGCCGTAACGCAGCCCGGGTCGAGATTCACGACCCGGCGGACGGGATCCGATGGCGCGCCGGATCTCGTCCTCCAGAGCGTTGGTCCGGAGCTTGATGTCCGGCAGGGCCTCCGGACGGATGAGCTCCGCGAAGCTCAGGAATCGCCGCTCGAGCCCGCGGCCCATCTCGGCGGCATAATAGTCCGTCAGGTCGAAAGCGAGGGCGGGGCTCCTCAGGTCGACCGGGCCGTAAAGGGCCTCGAGCCGCCTCTCGGCCCCGGCGGCCGCATCCGGACCGGAACTGATGATCCCGCAGACGAGCTTGACCGGCGCGAAGGGCTTCGGGTCCGCCATGGCTCTCAAAATAGGCCAATCCCGGGGAAATAACAAGGTTCTTCTCCCGATTCCGGGAGCCGTTCTCTCCGAGCAATCTAGAGATAAGTGGGATTGGGAGGCGTTCTCCGGGGTTCGGAGGCCGCCCCTTGGCCCCAGACCCAGAAATCTATAAATAGGTTCCCCTGCCGGAAAGCCGATCGGCCTTGACGGCTGGCCCCCCTCCCACCCACTACCGGAGACACTGACATCGAACCCCTTGAATTCCAAGGGGGATGGGGGATAAAGATCGGGCATAGTTGGGAGTGTCTCCGGTCCAAAAACTCGGGGCTTACGGGGCGGCCCTCCTCGCCCCGGGCACGCCTCCATCAACCCGTCGGAGATCTTCTTTCTTTTTGTGCCGACGGCGACACGCCCATAACCATCGTATTCTTGTCTCCCCCTACCCCCTCCTTGATACGGAGGGGGCCCCGGAAAAGGTCCGTGTCGCCGGCAGAGGAGCGCAGGGGTGATGCCTGGAGGACGGCGGCGCGCCCAAGACTTCGACCCGGTTTCTTCTCATCCCCTACCCCTTCTCTCAATAGAGAAGGGGACCCGGAAGAGGACCGCGCCGCCGGCAGAGGAACAGCGGGCACGGTTGGCCGGGGACCCGAAGCGAAAGCGCCTTTCTGATCGTCCCCCCTTTAGAAAAGGGGGGCGCGGGGGGATTTGTGCCGGGACGAATCGCGGCCGACGGAAGGCGCACCCCGAGCCGGGAATTCCTTCAGGCACAAAAAGAAAGCACATATCCTGGAAACGGGAGAAGGTCCAACAACAAGGCGCGGGGGCCTCTTCCCTCCCAGGGGCGGTGGGAGGGACCGTCCGTTGCTTTTGGGAGCCCAAACCCTTATAATTCGCCCATCATGCAGTGGATCTATATCGAGGACATCGCGAAATTCCGCGATCAGGACGTCGAGGTCCGCGGCTGGGTTTACAACAAGCGTTCGAGCGGCAAGGTCCGGTTCATCCTCGTCACGGGACGGGACCGGAATCCTCCAGGCGACGGCTTTCTCCGCCGAGCGCGGAACTCCCCTGTTCCGGACCTTCGACGCGCTGACCCAGGAATCCTCGGTCATCGTCCGGGGCCGCGTCCGCGAGGACAAGCGGGCCCCCGGCGGCTATGAGCTGACCCTCCAGGAGATCGAAGTCATCCAGATCGCCGAGGAATATCCCATCACCCCCAAGGAGCACGGCACGCCGTTCCTGATGGAGCACCGCCATCTCTGGCTCCGGTCCCAGAAACAGCACGCCGTCCTCCAGATCCGGGCCGAGGTCATCAAGGCCATCCGCAACTTCTTCGACGACCGCGGCTTCCGGCTGATGGACACGCCCATCCTGACGCCGAGCGCCTGCGAGGGGACGACGACCCTGTTCGAGACCGAGTACTTCGACCAGAAGGCCTATCTCAGCCAGAGCGGCCAGCTCTACAACGAAGCGACCGCCGCCGCGTTCGGCAAGGTCTACTGTTTCGGCCCCGCCTTCCGGGCCGAGAAATCCAAGACCCGCCGCCACCTCATCGAATTCTGGATGGTCGAGCCCGAGGTCGCCTTCGCGACGCTCCAGGATACGATCGAGCTCGGCGAGGACCTCATCCTCTTCATCATCGAGCGCGTCCTTTCCGCGAGAAAACACGACCTCGAGGTCCTCGAGAGGGACGTGACGAGGCTCGAGGCCATCTCCGGAAGCCGTTCCCCCGCCTGACCTACGACGAGGCGCTCCCGAAGCTCAAGGAAAAAGGTCCGCCATCTACTGGGGCGACGATTTCGGCGCTCCGGAGGAGACCATCATCTCCGAGATCTATCCGAGCCCGGTCTGCGTCACGCACTTCCCGTCGAAGATCAAGGCGTTCTACATGCAGCCCGACGCCGTCCGGCCCGATCTGGCCCTGGGCGTCGATTTCCTGGCCTCGGAGGGATACGGCGAGATCATCGGGGGCGGCCAGCGCATCCACGATCCCGCCCTCCTCGAACAGAGGATCCGGGAGCACGAACTGCCTCCGCGAAGCCTATCGCCTGGTACATCGACCTGAGGAAGTACGGGACCTTCCCGCATTCGGGGTTCGGCCTGGGGGTCGAACGGACGGTGGCCTGGATCTGCGGCATCAAGCATATCCGGGAGACCATCCCCTTCCCGCGGCTCCTGTACCGCATCTATCCCTGAGGCCTCCGAGCCATGACTCCAGCCCCGCCCCGCCGAAAAAGAAAGCCGCCCTGATCAACTTGGGATGCGCCAAGAACCTCGTCGACAGCGAGGTCATGCTGGGTCACCTCGGGCGGCCGGATACGGGTTCGTCCGGTCGCCGGAAGAAGCCGACATCGTCATCGTCAACACGTGCGGGTTCATCCGGCCGGCCCGGGACGAGGCGGACGGCGTCCTCCGGAAGCTTTCCCGGCTCAAGAAGCGGCGCCCGGCAAAAAAGGCTCGCGGTCGCCGGCTGTTACGTCAAGAAGGACCGCGATGCCCTCCGCCGGGCGTTCCCGGCCGTCGATGTCTGGCTCGGGGTCGGGAGCTATGACCGTATCGTCGAAGCCCTCGAGGGTCCGCCGTTCCGGGAACCGGAACGGACATTTCTCTATGACGGCCGCACTCCCCGGCTCCTGTCCACTCCGCCGCGTGGGCTTATCTCAAGGTCTCCGAAGGCTGTTCCCACGCCTGCGCCTTCTGCACCATCCCCTCCATCAAGGGCCCCTATCGCTCGCGGAGCGCCGCGTCCATCGTCGCCGAAGCCGAAGCGATGGCCGGGCGCGGGATCCGGGAGATCGACCTCATCTCCCAGGACACGACCTATTTCGGAAAGGACCGTGGAGTGAAGGACGGGGCCGCCAAACTTCTGGGGAAGCTCTCCCGCGTCGACGGGATCGCGTGGATCCGGATGCTCTACGGATATCCCGAGGAGATCACCGACGCGCTCCTCGAGGCGCTCACGGGACGACAGGGTCTGTCCCTACCTGGATATCCCCTTCCAGCATTCCGATCCCGGGATCGTGAAGCGCATGAAAAGGGGGATGGACGGCGGGCGCGCGCTCAAGCTCATCGAAAAGATCCGGCAGAAGGTCCCCGACGTCGCCGTCCGGACGTCGCTCATCGTCGGATTTCCCGGCGAGGGGGCGAAGGAATTCCAGGGGCTCATGCAGTTCGTCCGGGAGGCCCGGTTCGACCACCTCGGCGTCTTCGCGTATTCCCCAGAGGCCGGAACGCCGGCGGCCGCGATGGAAGACCGGCTGACCGCCGAGGAGAAGGAGCGGCGCAGGGGCGAGGTCATGGAACTCCAGGCGGGGATCTCCCGGGCCCGCAACAGGAGCTTCGTCGGCCGCCGGGTGAAGGTGCTGTGTGAATCTCCTCTCCCGGGAGGACGGGGGTATGCGGCTCGCACGCGGACCCAGGCTCCCGAGGTCGACGGCGTCGTCCATGTCGATACCGAGGCGGCCGCGCTCGAAACCGGAGGCCCCATCATCGAAGTCGAGATCACGGAAGCCGATACCTACGATCTGAAAGGCCGATACATCCCATGAAGATACTCACCCGCATCGTCGCGACGTTCTTCGGCTCGGGCCTCTGCCCGATCGCGCCGGGTACGGCGGCCAGCTTCGTCACAGCGCTGATTTACATGTTCCTTCTGGGCGGGCTGAGCTGGCCCTTCCAGGTCCTGGTCATCGCCGTCCTCTTCCTGGCGGGGGTCCCGGCCGCGTCCCGTTACTCCGCCGAGCTCGGCCGGAAGGACCCGGGGTGCATCGTCATCGACGAGGCCTGCGGCCAGCTCGTGACGCTCTTCCTGATCCCGCCGGACCTTGTCGCCGTCGCCGCGGGCTTTTTTCTGTTCCGGATCTTTGATATCATCAAGCCCTACCCCATCCGGAAGCTGGAAGGATTCCCGCGCGGATGGGGCATCATGGCCGACGACATCGGGGCCGGGCTGGCGTCGGCGGCGGTCCTCCGGCTCCTGCTCGTTATCCTAAGATGAAAGCTTCCGGTTCGAGAGCGGAGATCGTCGCCGTCGGGACGGAATTGCTGTCCCCGTTCTTCCGGGATACCGATTCCCTGTTCCTGACCGGCAGGCTCGAGGACCTGGGGATCGGGGTCGCCTATCGGACCATCGTCGGCGACGACAGGGACGACCTTTTGAATTGCCTCAGGACGGCCCTGAAACGTTCGCGGCTCGTCGTCGTCACGGGAGGGCTTGGCCCGACGGAGGACGACCGGACGCGCCAGGCGGCCGCCGAGGTCCTGGGCCGGAGCCTCGTCTTCGATCCCGCCATCCAAAAAGCCATCCGGGACCGCTTCCGCGCGCGCCTCCCCGGCCGGATGCCTGCGTCCAACAGAAAACAGTGCTTCGTGATCGAGGGGGCGGAGCTCCTCGTGAACCGCAACGGGACGGCCCCGGGCCTATGGATCGAGGCGGGGTCCCGCAGACTCGTCCTTCTCCCCGGCCCGCCGGCCGAGCTCGAGCCCATGTTCGAGGCCGTGGTCGTCCCGAAGCTCCGTGCTTACGGGTCCGGGTTCACCATGCGCCGCGTCCTCAGGATCACGGGGCTTTCCGAGTCCCTGTTGGAGGACAGGCTGAAAAGCGTTTATCCGAAGCTTGCAGCAGGCGTGGACATCACGATCCTCGCGTATCCCGGCGACCTCCAGGTCCGCCTGACGGTCCGGGGCCGGGGGGAGCGAGGTCCGGCGGAACGCTCGATCGACCGTGCCGAGAGTCTCGTTCTCCGCAAGCTCGGGGAATGCGTCTATTCGCGGGAGGGGAAGTCTTTGGAGGAGGTCACGGGAGGTCTGCTGGCATCGATGGGCCGAACGGTCGCCTGCGCCGAATCCTGCACCGGAGGGCTGATCAGCCAGCGTCTGACCGGCATTCCCGGAAGCTCCGCATATTTCCTGGAAGGCATCGTGACCTACGGAAACCGGTCCAAGGTCCGCCGGCTCGGCGTGCGGCAGGGATCGATCGACGCGAACGGCGCGGTGAGCGCCCCGGTCGCGGAGGCCATGGCCATAGGCGTCCGGGCCCGGGCCGGCGCCGACTACGGACTGGCTGTCACGGGCATCGCCGGGCCGGGCGGCGGATCGGAGGACAAGCCCGTCGGTCTGGTCTACACCGCCATCGCCTGGAAGGACGGCGCTTTCGTCCAGCGGAACCTGTTCTGCGGAACGAGGGAGATCGTGAGGGCCGTCATCCGCCCAGAAGGCCCTGGATATGTTGAGAAGACGGCTCCTCCTCGAGCAAAGGGAGGGAGACATGAGAGCGTTCGTCGCCGTCGATCTCGATCCCGGGATCAAGACGACTCTCGAGGCGCTGATCCGAGATCTTCGGAAAAGGGGCGGCGGCGGCGTCAATTGGGTCCAGCCGGACGCGATGCATCTGACGCTCAAGTTCCTCGGCGATATCCCCGAAGAAGCGGCCGGGAGCGTCGGGGCTCTCCTTGAAGGGATCACTGCGGGACGCCTCCCGTTCCCCTTGAAGCTCAAAGGGACCGGGACGTTTCCCCCGGGAGGAAAGGCGAATGCGCGGGTCCTCTGGGCCGGGATCGAGGAAGTCCCGGAGCTCATGGAACTCCAGGCGGCCCTGGAAACGGAATGCGAAAAGACCGGGTTCCCCCGGGAGGAACGGGCGTTCCATCCCCACATGACCCTGGGGCGGGTCAAGTCCTCCGAAGGCCTGGAGCCGGTCCTGCGCGAACTCGAACGAAACCGGGAGATCGATCTGGGCATCATGACCGTCGGCGCGCTCACCTTCTTCCAGAGCATCCTCTCCCCCTCCGGGGCGCGAGTACAAGGTCCTTGCCCGTGCGGAGTTGAAATGAAGATCCTGTTCATGGTCCTGTCCTACCTCCTCGGAGCGGTCCCGACGGGCTACCTCGCCTATAGGCTGAGCGAGCAAGGGGGATATCCGGGAGCACGGGAGCCGGAACACCGGCGCCACGAACGTCATGCGCCTCAAGGGATGGAAGCTCGCCATCCCGGTGGTCGTCGTGGATGTCCTCAAGGGGTTCCTTCCCGCCTTCCTCGCGTTCCGGATCTTCGGAGATCCGCGCCTTGCCCTTGCCGCGTCGTTCGCGGCGGTCGTCGGCCATTGTTTCCCGGTATATATCCGTTTCCGCGGGGGCAAGGGCGTCGCGACGACACGTCGGCGCCGCCATGGCGGTCGGTCTCGTCCCGCTCTTCGTCTGCGCGGCCCTGTTCCTCGCCGTCGTCGGCCTGACCCGCTACGTATCGCTGGGCTCCGTTCTCGCGGTCACGGCGTTCCCGCTCCTGGCCCTGGCCTTCGGTGCCGGGTCGGAGACGGCGATCTGGGGGGTCGCGATCGCCGGCCTCATCCTATTCCGGCATCGGGCCAATATCGGCCGGCTCCTCGCCGGCCGGGAGAGGAAGCTCGGGGAGAAGGCGGCATGAAGACAAGCGTCATCGGCGGCGGAAGCTGGGGTTCGGCGTTCGCGCTCTATCTCGGAAGGCTCGGGGTCCGGACGAAGCTCTGGGTCCGGGAGGAGGACATCTTCGAGACCCTTAGGAAGACCCGGGAGAACAAGGCGTTTCTCCCGGGCCATATCTTCCCGGCGCCCGTTACCTTCTACCGCGACCTGCCGGAGGCGGTCGTCTCGTCGGACGTTCTGTTCATGGCCGTCCCTTCGCAGTTCTGCCGCGCCCTCTCGCCGAGATGGCCCCGCTACGTCGCCCGCGGGCAGGTCGTCGTCAGCCTGACCAAGGGATTGGAGCCGAAATCGCTCAAGCGGATGAGCCAGGTCATGGAGGAGGTCTTCCACGCCTCCCGGAGGCCCTCCCTCGCCGTGCTCTCCGGGCCGAGTTTCGCGAAGGAACTGGCTCTCAGGGCCATCCGACGGCGGTCGTCGTCGCGTCGAAGGACATCGAGAGCGCCCGGAAGGTCCAGCACCTCGTCTCGAGCCTGACCCTGCGGGCCTACACGTCGACCGACGTCATCGGCGTCGAGCTTTGCGGCGCCATGAAGAACGTCATCGCCATCGCCGCGGGAATTTCCGACGCCCTCGGGTTCGGCCTGAACACCCGGGCCGGCCCTGATCACCCGGGGCTGGTGGAAATGACGCGCCTCGGGAATGCACGCTCGGGGCGCGGAGAGAGACGTTTTCCGGACTGGCCGGGATGGGGGACCTGATCCTGACCTGCACCGGGGAGCTCAGCCGGAATCATTTTGTGGGGTACGAGCTCGGCAAGGGAAGGTCCCTGAAGGCCATCCTCGTTCGCGGATGAAGATGGTCGCCGAAGGAGTCCGGACGACGCTTTCGGCCCATAACCTGGCCCGGCGCGAGTCCGTGGAAATGCCCATTTCCGAACAGGTCTACCAGGTCCTGTACAAGAACAAATCGCCCGAAGAAAGCCATCGACGACCTCATGTCCAGGGCCTTGAAAAGCGAATGAGCCTCCGGACCGGGGGACGCCGCTGCCGGATAAGGAGGGTCGCGGATGGAACGGAAAGAATGGAAAGCGGCGGTCGTCCTCGTCGCCTGTCTCGGCCTGGCGTTCTGCGCGTCCGCCCAGAAGAAGCATGGCGCGATCGCCGGGAGAAGGATCCCCAGTACCAGTATAACCTGGGGCTCTTCTACCTCAACGGGAACCGGGTGGACGAGGCCATGAAGTATCTCGACAAGAGCCTGTCCCTGAATCCCAGTTCTTACCTCGCCTGGAACGCGCTCGGCCTGGCCCGGTCCATGAAGGGGGACCTCCAGGGCTCCGCGGCCGGCTTTCCAGAAAGCCATCGAAATCAACCCCGGCTTCACGGAGGCGCACAACAACCTCGGGACGATCTATCAGGAGCTCGGATTCGCCGACAAGGCCGAGGCGGAGTTCCGGAAGGCCCTCGAGGACCCGGCCTATCTCTCGCTCGAACTCCCCCATTACAACCTGGCCCGGCTCTATTTCACGCTGGAGCGCATCGACGACGCCCGTGACGAGGTCGAGCGGTCCATCCAGCTCAAGCCCCGCTTCGCCATGGCCCATAACCTCAAAGGGCTGATCCTCGAGCGGAAAGGGGACCTCCCCGGCGCCGTCGACGCCTACGCGGAGGCCGTGAAACTCGTGCCCGACGACCCCACTTTCGGTTTCAACTTCGGCGCCGCCCTGTTCAAGAACGATGAATTCGAGAGGGCGAAAGAGGTCCTGGAGCGCTTCTCCCCCCGCATTACGGACCCCGAGACCAAGGCCAAGTCCGGGAATACCTCGAGGCCATCAAGAAAAAACAAGTCTCATTGCGGTAATGGTCGGCGGCACGACCGAAGCGCCTTTCTTGATTTCCTAGCTCCGCCACGCCCCTCCCGTCAAGCGTCCGAAGTGGATCGACGCGCGAAGGCCGCAGGGGGATATCCCGGAAGAAGCCGTCGAGGGGCGGAGCGGGCAGGGATGCCCCCGAGGCCTTCGAAGGCGATCCCGACGCTGAAAGGGCTCAGGTCCCTTCTTTCCAGTCCTCGAGGTACTTCTTCTGGGCCGCGGAGTAGCTTGTCGATGGCGACTCCCATCGAGGCGAGCTTGAGGCGGGCGATCTCCTCGTCGATCTCCTTCGGGACCGGATAGACCTTCTTTTCCAGGGTCTTGCCGACCCGGGTCAGGTGGAGGACGCTGAGGGACTGGTTGGCGAAGCTCATGTCCATGACCATGGCCGGATGGCCTTCGGCAGCGGCCAGGTTGATGAGCCGGCCTTCGCCGAGCAGGTTGATCTTGGCGCCGCCCGGCAAGCGTGTATTCGTCGACGAACGGCCGGACTTCGCGCTTGGCCTCTGGCCAGGTTCTCCAGGGCCGGGATGTCGATCTCGACGTTGAAGTGGCCGGAATTGGCGACGATGGCGCCGTCCTTCATGGCCAGGAAATGCTCCTTCCGGATGACGCTCTTGTTCCCGGTCACGGTCACGAAGATGTCGCCGATCCGGGCGGCCTCGGCCATGGGCACGACCGTGAAGCCGTCCATCTCGGCCTCGAGGCCGCGGATGGGGTTGATCTCGCAGACGAAGACATGGGCGCCGGCGCCCTTGGCCCTCATGGCCAGGCCCTTGCCGCACCAGCCGTAGCCTGCGATGACGACGTTCGATCCGGCCAGGAGGACGTTGGTCGCCCGGAGGATGCCGTCCAGCGTGCTCTGCCCCGTCCCGTACCGGTTGTCGAAGAGGTGCTTGGTATCGGCGTCGTTGACGGCGATGATGGGGTAGTTCAGGACCTTTTCCCGGGCCATGCTGCGGAGGCGGATGACCCCGGTCGTCGTCTCCTCGGTCCCGCCGACGATCCCGGGGAGGAGGCTTTTCCGCGTCGAGTGGAGGGTGGAGACGAGGTCGGCGCCGTCGTCCATCGTGATCTGAGGCTTGTGGTCGAGCGATTGGCCGATATGGCGGTAATAGGTGGTGTTGTCCTCTCCCTTGATGGCGAAGACCGGGATGCGGTCGAACTCCACCAGAGCGGCGGCCACCTCGTCCTGGGTGCTCAGCGGATTCGAGGCCGTGAGGCGGACGTCCGCTCCGCCGAGTTTCAGGGCCTGCATGAGGTTCCCCGTCTCGCTCGTCACATGAAGGCAGGCGGCGATCCTCAGCCCCTTGAGGGGCTTTTCCTTGGCGAACCGTGCTTTGATCTTGGTCAGGACGGGCATCGAGCGTGCCGCCCATTCCATCTTCAGCTTTCCGCGCCCGGCCAGGCCGGTATCCTTGACGTCGTATTCCATCGTTCTTCTCCTTCTTTCAGGGCCGGGATGTGCCGTCCCCGGCGGGCCGGCGCTCTTACAGGCCGGCGTCCTTCTTGAGGGCCGCGGCCATGTCGGTCCGTTCCCACGTGAACTCGGGCTCGGTGCGGCCGAAGTGCCCGTAGGCGGCGGATCTTGCGATAGATCGGGCGGAGCAGGTCCAGATAGGCGATCATGCCCTTGGGGGTCAGCTTGAAGTGGGACCGGATGAGCTCCTTGATCTTGTCCTCGGAGACCTTGGCGGTGCCGAAGGCGTCGACCATGACCGAGACCGGCTCGGGGACGCCGATGGCGTAGGCCAGCTGGACCTCGAGGCGGTCGGCCAGGCCGGCAGCCACGAGGTTCTTGGCGACGTAACGGGCCATATAGGAACCGGACCGGTCGACCTTGGAGGGGTCCTTCCCGGAGAAGGCGCCGCCGCCGTGGCTCCCGACGCCGCCGTAGGTGTCGACGATGATCTTCCGGCCGGTGATCCCGGTGTCGCCGAGCGGGCCGCCGATCTCGAACCGGCCGGTCCCGTTGATGAAGACCTTCTTCCAGGTTTCGGCGTCGATGAGCTCGGCCGGGACGACCTTGCGGATGACCTCGCGCTTGATGTCCTCGCGCAGGTCTTCCATCTTGACCTTATCGTTGTGCTGGGCGGCGATGACGATGGCTTCGACCCGCTTGGGCTTGTTGCCTTCGTACTCGATGGTGACCTGGGACTTGCCGTCGGGCCGGAGGTACGGCAGGGACTTATCCTTCCGAACGTCGCTGAGGCGGCGGACCAGCTTGTGGGCCATCATGATGGGCAGGGGCATGAGCTCCTCGGTTTCCCGGCAGGCGTATCCGAACATCAGGCCCTGGTCCCCCGCTCCCTGCTCATGGCCTTCGGTCTCGGTCACTCCCTGGGAGATGTCCGGGGACTGTTCGTGGATGGAGGAGATGACGCAGCAGGTCTTATAGTCGAATCCGTACTCGGCCTTGGTGTATCCGATATCCCTGACCGTGTTTCGGACGAGCTTCTGGAAATCACAGTAGCCGAGGGTCGTTATCTCGCCGGCGATCAGGACGAGCCCCGTCGTGGTCAGCGTCTCGCAGGCGACGCGGCTCTTGGGGTCCTGCCGCAGCAGGTCGTCCAGGACGGAGTCCGAGATCTGGTCGCAGATCTTGTCCGGGTGGCCTTCGGTCACCGATTCGGACGTGAAAAAATATTTGCCGTTCTTGCTCATGGACAGCCTCCTCAGGAAATAGTCCTCGAATAGCCAAACAAAATATCACAAAAGGGGTCGGGATTCAAGGGAGCGGAGTGGGGATTTGTAATTCCGAATTTGTTTATGCTATCGTTAAAGCCCAAATGACGCGCGATCCGGGGCCAAGATGTCCGTAAGCCAGGCCTTCCTGAGATGGGCTTGGGCCGTCCTGCTCTGCGTCGCTTCCGTCTCGGGGCAATCGGCCGTCCCCAAGGGCCTCGATCTCCCGCTGACCCAGTACCGCCTGAAGAACGGCCTTCAGGTCATCCTCTCCGAGGACGATTCCCTCCCGGTGGTCTCGGTCGTCGTCGCCTACGGCGCGGGCCCCGTCCGGGAACAGCCCGGGAGGTCGGGCCTTGCCTACCTCATGGAAAACCTCATGTTCCAGGGGTCCGAGAACGTCTCCCCCATGCAGCACATCAATTACGTCCAGAGGATCGGGGGAGAGTTCAACGCCAACACGGCGTTCGACAAGACCTATTTTTACGAGACCGTCCCGTCCAACCAGCTGGCGCTCGCCCTTTGGCTGGAGTCCGACCGGATGGCCGCCCCGGCCGTCACGGGCCCGGGCGTGGAGCGGGCGAAAGAAGCGCTCATCGCCGAGATCCGTCAGCGGCGGATGACCGAGCCGTACATGGAAAGCTTTTTCCTCTTCGACAGCCTCCTCTTCCCCGACTTCGCCTACGGCCATCCCGTGATCGGGACCGAGGAGGACCTCAAGCGGATCACCGAAGAGGACGCCCGGGCCTTCGCCGACGCCTATTACGTGCCCAGCAACGCGGTTCTTTGCATCGCGGGAAGCTTCTCCGTCCCGAAGACCCGGGAACTCGTCGCGAAGTACTTCGAGACCATCCCCCGCGGCGGGGACGTGCCCGCCCCGCCGCCGCCGAGCCCGGCGGCGATCCCCGTCCGGGAGCGGGTCCTGGGTGACCCGCTCGCCCCGTCTCCGGCCGTGCATGTCGGCTATCGCCTCGACCGTCTGCAGGAGGACGATTCCTACGGCTTGAAGATCATGGACATCCTCCTGATCCATGGAAAGAGCTCCCGCCTCCATAAGCGGCTCGTCAAGAAGGACCGGATCGCCCTCTATCTCAACGGCGGGGTCGAGGACAGGGGTGGCCGGCCGTCGCTCCGGATCTTCGCCATCAGCCCCAATGCCGTCATGGCCGACCTGTGCCGGAAGGCCGTCGCGGCCGAGATCGGGAGGTTCCGGACGACCCTCGTCTCCGAGCACGAGCTGGCCAAGGCCAAGGTCCTCTTCAAGAGCGAATACCTCGGCCGGCTGGCGACGTCGCTGCCCCGGGCGCTCTTCCTTTGCGAGTCGTTCCTTTCGGGGGCTCGTCTCGAGGACGTTCCCGGCGAGTTCGAGCGGTATCTCCGCGTCACCCCGGCGACCCTCATCAGCCTGGCCAACAGGCTCTTCAAGCCCGAGAACGCCTACTGCCTGGAATTGAGGACGAAATGAGGGCCGCGAAGCGCGGGCCCGCCGGATTCCTGTGCGTTCTCCTCCTGTGCGGCGGGGCGGCGGCCCAGGACAGGTTCCGCAAGTCCCCGCCCCTGCCCGACCCGCTCCCCGAGCTCAGGTTGCCGCCCATCGAGTCCGCGGTTCTATCGAACGGCCTGACCGTCGCCGTGGTCCGGAAGCCCTCGTCCCCGACGATCAGCCTCCTCGTCGTGGTCCTCGCGGGCGAGGCGGATTCGCCGCCTAAGATCCCCGGGGTCGCATCGGTCGCAGCCCACATGATCGGGCGCGGGGACGGTCTCCTGCCCGCCGCCGAGATCGAGGACAGGCTCGAATCCCTCGGAAGCGATCTTACCGCTGCGGTATCCCTGGAACAGACCGTCTTCACGCTCAATGTCCTCGAAGAGGACCTGGACCCGGCCCTCGAGCTGCTTGCGGCCGTTCTTCTCCAGGCGACCTTTCCGGAGAAGCCGTTCGAGGCCGTCAAGCGGACCCTGTACTACGATCTTGCCGAGCGTCAGAAGGACACGGAGTTCGTCGCGAAGCGTCAGCTGATGCGGCACCTCTTCAAGGGCCATCCGTTCCGGACCGCCACCTATAACGACGACGTCGTCAAGGACATCTCCCGCCAGGACGTCGCCGCGTTCTACGACCGCTTCTACAGGCCCAACAACACGGTCCTCGTCCTGGCCGGGAACATGAACCTCCAGACCGCCTCGCGCCGGATCAGCCACCATTTCAATACGTGGGCCGCGCGGGTCCTGGACCGGTTCTTCCTTCCCCCGCCGGCCCCGAACCTCCAGGAACAGATCACGTTCGTCGACATCCCCCAGGCCCGGGAGGCGACGATCTTCCTGGGGAACGTCATCCCCCCCGCCACGGGGCCCGACCACTTTCCGTTCCTGGTCCTGAACCAGATCCTCGGGGGGACGCCGGGCAGCCGTCTCTTCATGAACCTCCGCGAATCCAAGGGATACGCATATTATGCCTTCAGCGAGGTGGACCTCTACAAGAGCTGCGGCGTCTTCTGGGTACGGGCCCGGGTGACACCCGAGGCCGTCGTGCCCTCGGTCCGGGAGATCCTCCGGGAGATCGGCCCCGCGGCCGTCGAGAAGGTCTCCTCGTTCGAGATCGAGCAGGCCAAATCGTTCCTGATCGGGAACTTCCCCTTGAGGAACGAGGCCCTCCCCGACCTCGCCTTCCGGGCCGCCCAGGTCCGGAGCTTCGAGCTGGGAGACGATCATTGGAACCGATACACCCAGAACATCATTCTCGTGAACCTGGAGCGGGTTCTCGAGACGGGCCGGCGGGTCCTCGAACCGCCGCCGGTCGTGGTCATCGCCGGGAACATCCAGGAACTGGCCGAGCACCTCAAGGGATTCGACAAGGTCGATGTTTACGATATCCAGGGCAATCTGAAGTGGACGATCAACAAAGGAGTCGACAGATGAAGATCGTGGAATGCGTCCCCAATTTCAGCGAAGGGCGTGACAAGGACAAGATCGCCGCCATCGTCGGGGAGATCGAAACGGCCCCCGGCGTCAAGCTTCTCGACGTGGACCCGGGTGCGTCCACCAACCGGACCGTCGTGACGTTCGTCGGCGAGCCCGAGGCCGTCAAGGAAGCCGCCTTCAGGGCCATCCGCAAGGCGGCCGAGGTCATCGATATGCGCGCCCACCGGGGCGCCCATAGCCGCATCGGGGCGACCGACGTCTGCCCGTTCGTCCCGGTCTCGGGCGTGACCATGGAGGATTGCGTCCGCCTCGCCCGCGAGCTCGGAGACCGCGTTGCGGGCGAGTTGGGGATCCCGGTCTATTTTTACGAAGAGGCGGCCTCGAAACCGGAACGGCGGAACCTCGCCGACGTCCGCGCCGGCGAATATGAAGGGCTTCCCGAGAAGCTCAAGGACCCGGCCTGGCTTCCCGATCGCGGCGCACCCGTCTTCAACCCGCGGTCCGGGGCGACGGTGATCGGGGCGCGGGAGTTCCTCATCGCCTACAACATCAACCTGAACACCCGCGACCGCAAGCTCGCCCATGAGATCGCCCTCAACCTGCGCGAGAGCGGCCGGGCCCGGCGCGACAAGGACGGGGCCATCCTCCGCGACGAGGCGGGCAACGCCCTCAAGGTCCCCGGCAAGTTCAAGGACGTCAAATCGGTCGGCTGGTACGTCGAGGACTACGGCGTCGCCCAGATCTCCATCAACTTCACGAACTTCAAGGTCTCCCCGGTCCACGCCGTCTTCGACGAGACGATGCGCGAAGCCGAGAAGCTCGGCCTCCGGGTGACGGGAAGCGAGCTGGTCGGCCTCATCCCCAAGGAGGCCCTCATCATGGCCGGAAGCCATTATCTGGAAAAGCAGGGAAAGAACCCGGGCGCGCCCGAGGCGGAGCTCATCCGGACGGCCGTCCTGTCCCTCGGGCTGAACGACAAGACGCCGTTCGACCCGGACCGGAAGATCATCGAGAATCAGTTCAAGGAGACCGGGCGGACGCTCGCGGGCCTGGACCTGAGGGCGTTCGCCGACGAGGTCTCCATGGATTCCCCGGCGCCCGGAGGGGGAAGCGTCGCCGCCCTTTGCGGGGCGCTTTCGGCCGCCCTGTCCGCCATGGTCGGCAATCTGACCTTCGGAAAAAAGGGATACGAGACGGCGAGGCCCGAAATGAAACGGGCCGCCGTACGGGCCCAGGCCCTGAAGGACGAACTCCTGAGGGCCGTCGATCTGGACACGCGGGCCTTCAACCGGGTCATGGAATCCTTCCGGCTCCCCAAGGGGACGGAGGAGCAGGTCCGGGAGAGGGAAAAGGCCGTCGAAGAGGCGTCCAAGGAAGCGACGCTCGTCCCGTTCGGCGTCCTCGAGGCCTCGGCGGAACTCATCGGGCTCGCGGAGGTCGTCGCCCGCGAGGGGAACAAGAACTCGGTGAGCGACGCCGGAGTGGCCGGGCTCGCGGCCCTCACGGCCGGGAAAGGGGCCTATTTCAACGTCCGGATCAATCTGCCCGGCATCAGGGACGAGGCCTTCAAGACGCGGATCGCGGAGCGCGCCGAAGCCCTGAGGGCGGCCCTGGAGAGGTCCTCGGCGGCCGTGGAGGCGCTGATGGACGAGGCCCTCAAGGGAGCATGACGCCCGTTCAGAGAAGGCCCCTCCGGCGCCGATTGAGAAGGGCGAGCCCGCCGAAGCCGAGGAACGCTATGATGACGATCGCGGCGGAGGCGGGGATGTCGAGCGCGAGGGCCAGGCCGAGCCCGAGGACGACCGCGGAAACGCTGACGGCCGAGGAGATGATCACGGCCTTCCGGAAGCTCGCGGCCGCCTGAAGCCCCGCCGCCGCCGGGATGACGATGAGGGCGGCCACGAGGAGAATCCCAACGACCTTCATGCCCAGGACGACGGTCACCGCCGTAAGGACGGTGAGCAGGGCGTCCAGCCTTCCGACCGCGATCCCGGAGGCGCGGGCCGATTCCCTGTCGAAGGTCATGAACATGAGCTCGGAATAACGGGCGGCGACGGCGGCGATGATCAGCCCGGCCAGGGCCAGGGACAGCCAGACCTCGAAGGGCTCGATGGCCAGGATCTCGCCGAAGAGATAGGTCAAAAGGTCGACGTTGAAGTCCCCGGCCAGGGTCGCCAGGAGGATGCCGACGGCCATCCCGAGACTGCTGTAGATGCCGATGGCCGTATCCCCGTGAACGCCCGCGCGCGCTTTGAGCCTCGTGATGCCGAGGGCTCCCGCGACGGAGACGACGAGGGCGGCGGCCAGGGGAAGGACATTGAGGACGAGGCCGAGCGCCACCCCGGCGAACGCCACGTGGGACAGCCCGTCGCCGATCATGGCGTCCTTGCGGAGGACAAGGAACACTCCCAGGACGGCGCAGGCGACGGCGATGAAAACGCCGGCCAGGAGCGCCCGCTGGAGGAACCCGAAGTGCAGAAGAGCGTCCAAGTCCGTCCCCTCAGTGCTCGTGCGAGATCAGATGGTGTCCGCCGGACAGCATGTTCTCGAGGACGCCCCGCCGGCAGAACTCGCCGTGCGTCCCGTGGTAGACGAGTTTCTGGTTGAGGCAGGCCACCTGGCTGATATGCCTGTCGACGATGCCGATGTCGTGGGTCACGAGGACGATCGTCATGCCCTCCTTCTTGTTCAGGTCGTCCAGCATCCCGTAGAAGCGGTCCTGGGTCGGCGCGTCGACCCCGGTGGTCGGTTCGTCCAGGAAAAGGATATCCGGCCGCGTCACGAGGGCCCGGGCGATGAAGACCCGCTGCTGCTGTCCGCCCGAAAGGCTCGCGACGGGGGCCCGCTCAAGGTCCTCCATGCCGACCTGACGGAGGGCGCGGACGATGGACGCCTCCGCCTGTTTCTTCGTCAGGCCCAGGATCTTCCTGTGGGAGAGGACGGCCATGGCGACGACCTCATGGACGGAGGCCGGGAAGATCGGGTCTATGTTCGTGGCCTTCTGGGGGACGTAACCGATCCTCTGCCTGAGCCTGAACCGGGCGGCCGGCTCGCCCATGATCGTCACCTCTCCCCGCTCGGGCCGGAGAAGGCCCAGGATGATCTTGACGAGCGTGGTCTTCCCGGAACCGTTCGGCCCGATGAGGGCCAGAAAATCGCCGCGTCGGATGGGGAAGCTCACGTCGAGGAGGACGGGCGCCCCGCCGAATCCGAACGTCACGTCGCGGACGTCGACGAGGACCCCTGCGTCAGCGGCAGCCGAGGCCATCTTCGAGGCTCCTCAGGTTCGCTTCCATGATGTCGAAGAACGTCGTCCCGGCGCGGATCTCCGCCCGTGTCAGGTTATGCGCCGGGTTGAGGATCAGGGTCCGGACACCGAGTTCCCGGGACAGGGACCTGGCCAGGGCCGGCGACTCGGAGCTCTCCGCGAAGACGGCCTTTGTCCCGCGGGCCCGGGCCTGGTTGACGATCCTGATGAGCTCGGCCGGCGTGGGCTGGGCATCCGGGCTCGTTCCATAAAGAGCGATCTGTTCGAGGCCGTAACGGCGGGCCAGATAGCCGAACGCCGCGTGCCCCGCGACGATGATGGTCTTTCCGGAACAGTTGCGAAGCGCTTCCCGATACCCCGCGTCCAGCCGCCGGAGGCGCCCTTCGATCGCGGCCGCGTTCCGGAGAAAGACCGGCGCCCCCGCGGGATCGAGGGCCGTCAGCCTGTCCCGGATCGCCGCGACGATGCGGATGGCCAGGTCGGGATCGAGCCAGACATGAGGATCGGACGGCCCGTGGTCGTGATGCGCGCCGGAGTCCCCGTCCTCGTCCCCGGCCGGGATGAGGGCCAGGCCCGCCGAAACCTCGAGGGTCGCCGGACGCTTGTCCGCAAGCCCGCTCATGAGCCCGGGAAGCCAGGGCTCCAGTCCGGCGCCGACATGGATGAAGAGATCGCACTTTGCCAGTCGGACGAGGTCGCCGGGCCTCGGCTGCCACGTGTGGACCCCCGCTCCCGGAGGCAGGAGCAGGCTCGCTTCTCCCCGGTCCCCGACGACCGCGGCGGCGAATTCCTTCAGGGGGAAAACGCTTGTCAGGACCCGAAGCCGCCCCCCGGGGGCGGCGGCCGCCGGGGGACGGCAGAGGAGGACGAGGAGCGTCGCCAAACACCAGAGATTCAATCGCTTGCGATCCATGGGAGCTTTCCGGGTGACGCCTATTATATGCGATAAATAATCTTGAATCCATCGGATTTTTGTGGCATCATTCCCGTCTCTCGAGAGAATACTTTTCAAGGAGCGCGAACATGTCATCCACCCTCGGCGGCTTGAAACCCGACCACCTCTGGCGATATTTCGAAGAGATCTGCGGTATCCCCCACTGCTCGGGCAACGAAAAGGCCCTGGCCCAGCACATCCTGGCCACGGCCGCGGGCTTGGGGCTCGAAGCCAGAAAGGACAAGATCGGCAACGTCATCGTCAGGAAAAAGGCGACGGCCGGGCGTGAAAAGGCCCCCGGGGTCATCCTTCAGGGGCATATGGACATGGTCGGCGACAAGAACTCCGATGTCGCCCATGATTTCGCCAAGGACCCCATCCGGCCGTCGATCAAGGGCGAGTGGGTCCAGGCCGACGGCACGACGCTCGGCGCCGACAACGGCATCGGACTCGCCGCGAGCCTCGCCGTCATGGAAGAGAAGGGCCTCGTCCACGGGCCTCTCGAGTTCCTCTTCACGGTCGACGAGGAAACGGGACTCACGGGCGCCAACAAGCTCGAGAAGGGCGTGCTCAAGGGCAAGTATCTGCTGAACCTCGACTCCGAGGAAGAAGGGACCTTCACCATCGGCTGCGCCGGCGGGGCGGATTCCGTCGTCGGCCTTCCCCTGAAAAGAAAAGCGGTCGCGGCGAAGAACCTGTACCGGCTCAAGGTCGCCGGGCTCAGGGGCGGCCATTCGGGGATCGACATCCATCAGGGCCGGGCGAACGCCATCAAGCTTGTCG
>CAWART010000021.1:0-106602 GCA_963784525.1 Candidatus Aminicenantota bacterium
CCCGCCTGCTCGCGGGAGCCGCGGAGAAGCACCGCTTCGAGCTCGTCGGGATCGAGGGAGGGAACAAGAGGAACGCGATCCCGCGGGAGGCATGGGCCGTTCTGGCGGTCGAGCCCGCCCGGGTCCGGTCGCTGGGCTCTTACTTCAAGAAAGCGTTCGAAGAGATCCGCATCGAATTCAAGACCGTTGAGACGGGCGCCAAGGTCCTGTTCGAAAAGCTCGAAGGGGAAAAGGAATGCCCGATGGACGCCGCCTCCCGGAAGGCTCTCGTCGGACTGCTGGTCGCCCTGCCGCACGGCGTCATCGCGATGCATCCCGAGATCCCGGGCCTGACCGAGACGTCGACCAACCTGGCCATCATCCATTGCGACAAGAAACAGGCCCAGGTCATCTGCAGCACGCGGAGCTCCGTCGCCTCGGCCCTCGAAGCGACCCGGGGCGTCCTCAAGGCCGTCTGCGACCTGGCCGGGGCCAGGATCGAGCTCCATGACGGGTACCCGGGCTGGATGCCCGACCTCCAGTCCGCCCTGCTCGCCAAGCTCAAGGAGATCTATCGTACGACGGCCGGCAGGGAGCCCGGGGTCATGGCCATCCATGCGGGCCTCGAGTGCGGCATCATCGGCGAGAAGTATCCCGGAATGGAGATGATCTCCTTCGGACCGACCCTCGAACATCCGCACTCCCCCGACGAGCGGGTCAACATCGGCTCCGTCGGGAGGTTCTGGGAGTTCATCCGGGCCGCCCTGGCCGGGCTGTCCCAATAAGGGGTGTTCGCCGGGGACGTGCCGCGGACCCTTCGCGGACCATCCTTGAAATCCGCCCGGGTTTCTTTTACGATGAGCCCATCTCGCGAAAAGGATGGGCATCATGGGGAAAAGGATCTCGTCGGCCCTCTCGGTCGCGCTCATAAGCGCAGGTCTTCTGGTCCTTTCCGGCTGCGGCCGTGACAGGTCCGGCGAGCGGGGCGCTCCCGTCCCCGCCCCGGGGGAGATCAAGGGCGCGCTCAAGGTCCTGAGCGCCACGCCGAAAGGCCTGACCCGAAATCCGTCCGAGGCCGGGACCGTCGTCGTCATTTTCGATCACCCGATGGTCGCCCTCGAAGCCCTGCCCGAAGGGAAGGGTTCTTCGTTCCTGAGGATCTCGCCGTCGGTTCGCGGCAAGCATCGCTGGCTCGGGACCCGGGCCCTCGCGTTCACGCCCGACGAGCGTCTGCCCTTCGGCACGCGTTTCGAGGTCACGGTGCCGGCAGGCACCCGCTCCCTCGACGGTTATAATCTCCCCGGCGATCACGTCTGGGAGTTCCAGACGGTCCGGCCCCGCGTCCGCCACGTTTTTCCCTCTGACGGGCAAAAGCACCTTGGGCCCGACGCGAGCGTCATGCTCGTTTTCGATCAGGCCGTGGACAGGGCCAAGGCCCCCGGCTCCATCGGCTTCGTCGGCATATCGCCGGACGGCTCGGCCTCCCCCGTTCGCTTCACGGTCAAGAACGCGTCCGCGAAGCAGATCGACAAGGAAGGTCTGAGGGCGGCTCCGGAAGAAACGCTTCTCCTGGAACCCGTGACCCCTCTCCAGCAGGATTTCACCTATGCGGTCGAGGTCGCGCCCGGGCTCCCGGGCGCGGAAGGTCCCCTGGGCTCGGAGGAGCCTTTCGCCTTCAAGTTCGAGACGTTCAAGACGTTCCGATTCGAATCTCTCAACAGCGAGGGAGGTCTGGGCCCTCACCAGTCCGTCACCCTGAGATTCCACTTCACGAACCCGGTCTCTTATGCGGAGCTCCTGCGGAACGTGGAATTCGAGCCCAAGGTCAGCATCCCCGAACAGTATGCCGATTGGGACCAGACAAGCTCGGATGTCTGGCTGAACCTCACTCTCGAACCCGAAACGGATTACACGGTCCGCATCCCGGCCGGGCTCAAGGACATGTTCGGCAACAGGCTCGGCGGGGATGTCGCCCGCTCCTTCAGGACCCTGCCCTATCAGAGTTCGGTGACGATGACGACGGGCCACGGCATCGTCGAGGCCGACGGGAACCCCGTCTATCCCGTCTATGCGATTAATGCACAACAGGTTCTCGTCCGATCCTCGAACATTTCCCGGGAAGGGGTCGTCCCGCTTCTCGCGAAGGACAAGATATTCTGGTCGAGCGAGGACATCCGACCGGGAACGGGCGCTTTCGATGACGAAAGGCTCCTTGAATTTCGCACCCCAAGGAACAAGAGACAAGCCGTGCCCCTCGACCTCAAGCCCGCGCTGGCGGGGGGATACGGGCTGATCTTCCTCCAGCTCGATGCGGCGCCGGGACTTTCCGGCGCCCTCCCATACCTTCGTTATCCAAAAGCGTTCATCCAGGTTACCGATCTGGGCTTATCGGCCAAGTTCTCGCCGGAGAACAACGTGGTCTGGGTCACCGAGCTCCGGACGGGGCTCCCGGTCGCCGATGCCGCGGTTGAGCTTCGCGACGATACGAACGCGGTCCGTTGGACGGGGCGTACGGACGCGACGGGCCGGGCCGAAAGCCCGGGATGGCGGGCGCTCGGATTGAAGGGCCGGAACGAATGGTCCAGGCCCCGGCAATGGGTATTCGCCCGGCGCGGCGGAGACGTCGCGTTCACGTCGTCGGAATGGGGCACGGGCGTCGACCCCTACCGGTTCGGGATCGAGTACGACTGGAATCCCAGGCCGGAGACGGTCGACGGACTGATCTTTTCCGAACGCGGCATCTACAGAGCGGGGGAAACGGTCCACCTCAAAGGGATCGTCCGGGTGAGAGAACAAGGGCGGTGGGTCCTCCCGTCGTCGCGGGAGGTCGATTGCGAGGTCCTCGATCCGTTCCAGAAACCGGTTCACAAGGCGAAGGCCATTCTTGACGGCTTCGGTTCGTTCGCCTTCGACATGGAAACGGCGGCCGAAGACGCCCTCGGGACCTATGAGGTCGCGGTTCGGGTCCCGGCCGCGGCCGGGGGCGGGACGCCCGCGATCCTGTCGGGCTCCTTCCGCGTCGAAGCGTTCCGCCCCGCCGAGTTCGAAGTGCTCCTCCGGACGCCGCGGCGGGATTTCGTCTTTGGCGAGGAGTACCGGGGCGATATCCGTGCCGATTACCTTTCAGGCGGGGCGCTCGCCGGAGAGAAAGCGAGCTGGTCGCTGAGATTGGGCCCGGCGGGGTTCATTCCCCCGGGGCATGAGGGCTTTTCCTTCGGCAACGAGATGGATGGAGACGATTATTCCGGCGCGGAGGAAAGCCGTCTCGTCGCCTCGGGCGAAGGCCCGCTCGACGCCCAGGGGCGGCTCGAGGTCAGAGCGTCCCTTACGGCCGAGAAAGAGAAGGATTCCGTCCTGGCGGTCCTCGAGGCGACCGTCCAGAGCCCGAGCCGGAGTCAGATCTCCAACCGCATTCAGACCACGGTCCATCGCGGCGAGTTCTATATCGGGCTCCGGCCGGGCACGTCCTTCGCCGAAAAAGGCAAGGAGGTCGCCCTGGACGTCATCGCGGTCGACCCCGCGGGCGCCTTCGTACCCGGCCGTAAGCTCAAGGTCCGGTTCTTGAGGCGCGAATGGCATTCCGTGCGCGAGGCCGGAGTCGGCGGGCGCTTCCGATGGCACACGGAGCGGGAGGACGAGGAGATCGCCGCGAAGGAGATCGAAAGCGGCCGCCACCCCGCGGTCGTCGGGTTCCTGCCCGGGAAGTCCGGCCTCTATCTATTTTCCGCCGAGGGGAAGGACGGCCGGGGGAACCCCGTCACGAGTTCGACGTTCATTTATGTGACCGGGAACGATTACGTCTCCTGGGAGCGGCGGGACGACGATACCGTCGAGCTCGTTGCCGATGCCCGGGAATACAAGCCCGGCGAAACGGCAAAGATCCTCGTGAAATCGCCTTATGAGAAGGCCAAGGCCCTCGTCACCGTCGAGCGCGAGTTCGTCCTGGAAAGCCGGGTCGTCGAGATCGAGGGCAGTACGAGCCGTATCGAGGTCCCCATCAGGTCCGGACACGTCCCCAACGTCTTCGTCTCCGTCCTCCTCGTCCAGGGGCGGACCGGTCCGCCGCGCGCGGACGAGAACGCCGATATCGGGAAGCCCTCGTTCAAGATGGGCTGCGTCAAGCTGTCCGTCGATCCCTTCGAGAAGAAGCTCAAGGTCGAGATCGCCCGGTCCAAAAGCGAGTTCCGGCCCGGGGAGCCCGTGACCCTGAAATTCAAGGTCCGGGATTCCCGGAACGCGGCCGTCAAGTCCTGTCTGTCCGTGGCCGTCGTCGACATCGGCGTGCTGAATCTCATCGGCTATGAGACGCCCGATCCCTTCGGCCTGTTCTACGCGGAAAGGCCCCTGTCTGTCCAGACCTCCGAGACCCGGCTCCACGTCGTGGGCCAGAGGGAATATGGGGAAAAAGGCGAAGACCCGGGTGGCGGGGCGGGCGAGGGCATGCTCACCGGCTCCCTGGCGTTGACCGAGGTCGAGCTCCGCGGCGATTTCAGATCCACGGCTTACTGGAATCCCGCCGTCCTGACCGATGACGCCGGAGAAGCCGCCGTCACGTTCGATCTCCCGTCCAACCTGACGTCCTTCAAGGTCATGGCCGTCGCCCAGACCGTCGATTCTTCGTTCGGGCGGGGCGATGACGTCTTCCGGGTGACCAAGCCCCTCCAACTCCAGCCGTCGACGCCCCGGTTCGTCCGGACCGGAGACACGTTCGAGGCGGGCGTCGTCATCCGCAATCTCTCGGAAAAGAGCGGCCGGGCGGTCCTGGAGCTCGAGGCCTCGGATATTTCCTGTACGGACCCGGCGCCGAGAACCGTCACCCTCGGACCGGGAGATTCCCGCGAGGTGCTCTTTCCGTTCACTGCCATGAAGCCCGGGCGCGCCCGTCTGGCCTTTCGGGCGAAGTTGGGCGCAGAGGCGGACGGGTTGGAAACCTATTGCGAGGTCCGCCTGAGCCGTCCGCTCGAGACCGTCGCCCTGACGGGATCGGTCGAGGAGAGGACCGAGGAACGGCTCAAGGTCCCGGAAAGCCCCTTCCCCGAAGAGAGCCGGCTGGACCTTCGGGTATCGCCAACCGTCCTGTCGGGGCTCGAAACCGCCCTGGACCATCTGCGGAACTACCCCTATCTCTGCCTTGAACAGAGGGTTTCCGCCGTGCTCCCCTACCTCGTCGCGGCCGAGGTCGTGTTCGATCTCGAGCTGGGTCCGCTCGATAAGCCTGCCGCCCGAAGATATGTCAGAGCGGCGCTGAGCGAAATCTATGCCTATCAGAAGGACGAGGGGGGCTTTGGCCTCTGGCCCGACTCGGCGTGGGTTTCCCCTTACGTCACCTGCTACGCGCTCTTCGCCCTCATCAGGGCGCGGGAGGCGGGCTATGACGTCCTCCCGTTCCGGATCGACCAGGCCGCCGATTATCTCAAGAATTGGCTGAGGGAGGATTTCAACCCCCGGACGAGCCCGTTCAACAAGGGAAGCTGGTCGGCGACGCGGGCCTTTGCCCTATACGACCTCGCCCTGCTCGGCCGCCCCGATCCGGCATATGCCGAAAGGCTGGTGGCGGAACGACAAGGGATGCCCCTCTTCGGCCGGGCATTCCTCCTCAAGGCGTTGCGGATCGGCCGAGGCTCTCCCCGTTCGCAGGATCTGCTCCTCACGGAAATGATGAACCTCGTCAAGGTCGCCCCGGCCGAGGCCCACTTCGAAGAAGGCGACGACAGGGCCCTGGATTGGACCTATTCGTCCAACCTGAGGACCACGGCCATCATCCTCCAGACGCTCATCGAGAGCGGCGTCGATAGCCCTCTCATCCCCCAGATCGCCCGCTGGCTCGTGGCGAAGCGCGGGACCGTCCATTGGGGCTCCACCCAGGAGAACCTGTACGTCCTTTCCGCGCTGAACGACTATTATCGCGCTTACGAGAAGGCGAGGCCTGACCTCGGATTCCGGGTCGCCCTCGATTCCAGGACCGTCCTCGAGGGGGCCTTCCGTGATCGGCGCCTGCCGGCCAAGGCAGCACGCGTCGGCTTATCGGCCCTGCGTGCGGGAACCGAGGTCCCGTTGACGGTCGCCAAGAACGGGGCCGGGACCGTGTATTATGAGGCCCGGATGACCTACGCCCCCGGTCGGAAGCTCGAGGCCCGGGACGAAGGCATCGCGGTCATCAAGCGGATCGAAACCGTCGACGGCAAACCCCTCGGCGCGATCAAAGCCGGGTCGTTGGTCATGGTCACCGTCGACGTCGTCCTCCCGCAGGAAAGACTGTTCGTCGTCGTCGACGATCCGCTTCCCGCCGGTTTCGAGGCGGTCAATCCCCGCTTCCTCACCGAAAGCGAGGAACGACAGCGGGCCCTGGACCGGAGGGAGGAGGGAGACGAGGAACGCTGGTGGGAGGGATTCGGACACGTGGAAATGCGCGACGACAGGGTCCTCCTCTTCGCGGAGTCCCTGACGGCGGGCCTGCACACGCGCCGGTACCTGGCCCGGGCCCGGACCTTCGGGACGTTCCTCCTCCCCGGAACCCATGTCTCGGAAATGTACGCCCCCGAGGTTTTCGGACGGGGGCCGGAAAGCGTCGTCACGATCGTCAGGTGAGAATACCGAGAAAGATATTCCCGGCCGCGGCCCTGGCGGGCGCGGCCTTGTTCGCCGCGTCCTTATACGTCCCGTTCCCCGCCGCGAATCTCCGCCCGGGCCCGCTCATGTCCCTTCGGATCACCGATCGTTACGGCTCGCTCCTGCGCGAGGTCCTTTCCGACGAGGGCGGCCGGTGCCGGTGGCTCGATCTCGAAGGGCTGTCCCCTCACCTCGTCCGGGCGACCATCGCCGCCGAGGACAGGGACTTCTATTTTCATGGCGGCGTGCGTCCGCTTTCGGTCGTCAGGGCCCTCGTCCAGAACGTCCGGCGCGGGCGCGTCGTATCCGGGGCGTCCACGATCACGCAACAGGTCGTGCGGAACATCGAACGGAAGCCGCGGACCCTGCCCGTGAAGCTCGCGGAGGCCTGGCTCGCCGTCAGGCTCGAGCACACGCTGTCCAAGTCCGGGATCCTCGTCCAATATCTGAACCGCGTCCCCTACGGCAACGGGACGTTCGGGGCCGAGGCGGCGTCCCGGCTGTACTTCGACAAGCCCTGCCGCCAGCTCGGGCTGGCCGAGGCCGCTTTCCTCGCCGGGCTTCCGCGCTCTCCTTCGGCCTCGAACCCGTACGGGAATGCGCGGGCGGCCCTGGCCGGGAAGACCGGCGTGCTTCGCCGCATGGCCCGGGCCGGCTTCATCACGCCCGAGGAGCTCGAACAAGCGGACGCCGAACCCCTGAACGTCGTTCCCCGGTCGAACCGGTTCCGCGCCCCCCACTTCTGCGACCTCATCCTCGAGTCCCTGGAAGGCGACGCAAGATACGGGTCGCGGGAGCTGCGCACGACGCTCGATCTCGGCCTGCAGGAGAAGGTCGAAGCCCTGCTCAGGAGGCGGGTCGATTCCCTGAGGGACAGGGGCATATCCAACGGCGCTGCGGTCGTCATGGACAACGCGACGGGGAACGTCCTCGCCCTGGCCGGGTCGGCGGATTATTTTGCCGAGGCGGATTCCGGACAGGTCAACGGGGCTCTCTCTCTGCGCCAGCCGGGTTCGACCCTCAAGCCTTTCACCTATGCCCTGGCCCTTGAAAAAGGCCTGAGCGCCGCGTCGATCATCGAGGACGCTCCGGACGCGTTCCCCGCGCTCGAGGGCAATTACGAGCCTCGGAACTACGACCGCAGGTTCCACGGGCCCGTCCGTCTGAGGAGCGCGCTCGCGTCCTCATATAACGTACCGGCGGTCTCTGTGCTCGAAAGGCTCGGCCCGGACCTCCTGTATCACAGGCTCAAGGCGTTGGGGTTCGATAGCCTCGAGAAACCGCCCGGGCATTACGGGCTCGGTCTGACCCTGGGGAACGGAGAGGTCCGCCTGCTCGAACTCGTCAGGGCTTATGCCGCGCTGGCCTCGGGCGGCCGTTTCCGGAGAGAATCGACGGTCCTTGGAAGGACCGACCGGGACGGCCGGGAGACCGTGTTCGGCCCCAAGGAACCGGCCGTCGCCCTCGAGCCGGGCGCGGCCTATATCATCACCCACATCCTGTCGGACCCCGACGCGCGCGTCCCGGCGTTCGGCTACGATTCCCCTCTCCGCCTGCCTTTTCCCTGCGCCGCGAAGACCGGCACGTCCAAGGATTGCAGGGACAACTGGACCGTCGGGTATACGCCCGCGTTCACGGTCGGCGTCTGGATGGGGAACTTCGACGGGAAACCAATGCACGACGTCTCCGGGATCACGGGGTGCGGGCCGCTCTTCCGGGACATTTTTCTCCTGCTGGAGGGCGGCGCGCCCCGGCCGTTTCCCGAACCTCCCGGCCTCGTCCGCGCCTGGATATGTCCTGCATCGGGCGATCTGGCGGCCCCTCACTGCCCGGGGCGCGTCATCGAGATCTTCATGGTCGGAACGGAGCCGAGGAAGCCCTGCCGCGCGCTTCATGGGTCCGCGGAGGGATCCGCGGGCCTCCGGGCGGTCCGGGAGATCGGAGCGCGGGCGGGAGCGGGTTCGACGCTCCGCGTGGCCTACCCTCCCGACGGGGGGATCTTCCGCATCGATACCGTCCTCCGCAGACGATATCAGGTCCTCAAACTCAAGGCCGGCGGCCCGGCCGGCGAACGCGCGGCCGCCGTCGATTGGTGGATCAACGGAAGGCGCGTCGGCCGTTCCCGGTCCGGCGAAGGTTTTCCCTGGAATCTCGAGCCGGGTTCCTATACAATCGTGGCTCGGGTGGAAACCGGCGGCCTGACGATCGAAAGCCGCCCGGTGCGGATCACCGTGATCGATTGAATCCAACACGAGGTGCAAGGCATGAAACGACGCAACGTTCTCTACGCTCTGGGGCTTTCGGGGCTCTCGGCTCCGGCGGTCGGAGCGATGGGCAAAAGGAGCGAGGATATGAAACGCGAGATCAGATCGGACAAAGCGCCCAAAGCGATCGGCCCCTATTCCCAGGCGATCGTCGCCAACGGGTTCGTCTTCGTATCGGGACAGGTCCCCTTCGACCCGGCCACGGGCGAGCTTGTGGGCGGACCCATTGAAGACCAGGCCCGGCGGGTCCTCCTGAACGTCGCCGCGGTCCTTGACGCGGCAGGAAGCTCGCCGGACAAGGTCGTCAAGGCCACCGTATTCCTCCAGGACATGAACGATTTCGCCCGGATGAACGCCGTTTACAGCGAGTTCTTCAAGGCGCCCTACCCGGCCCGGGCGGCGGTTCAGGTCGCCCGCCTCCCGCGCGACGTCAGGATAGAGATCGAGGTCATCGCCCTGGAAAAGTGATCGTCCCGGGGCCGGGAGAATGCTTCGTGCCGATCTATGAATATCAGTGCCGCGACTGCGGATGCCGATTCGAAGCGCTCGTCGGCAGGGGAAAGGAAGGCGAGGTCCGATGCGAAGGGTGTCGGGGCGCGGACGTCCGGAAGCTCCTGTCGTCGTTCGGGATCGGCGGGGGGGGCGGTCGCCTGAAGGGATCCTCAGGCGGGTGCTCGACCTGCCATAGCCATTCCTGCGGAACCTGCAAGTAGGCCCGGTCGCGTTCCCGCGCGATGAAGACCCGGGCCGCTCAAGCCTTCCCGTAGAACTCCGTGATCCCGGCTATGACGAGATCCTGCTGTTCACGGGTCAGCTCGGCGTACATGGGAAGGGCCAGGACCTCCCGGGAAGCTTTTTCCGTGACCGGAAAGTCCCCGGCCCGGTATCCCAGGTCCGCGAAGCACTTCTGCATATGGAGGCCCAGCGGATAGTAGACGGCGGAGCCGACGCCGCGATCCTTGAGGAAGGCCTGGAGCCGGTCGCGTTCCTTGGCCCGGATCACGTATTGATGGTAGGTGTGGTGGTTCACGGCGCCCGAATCCCTGTAAACGGCCGCCGGCGGGGCGACGTGTCCCCCGCGCGTCAGGCCGGAACGTTCGAGCGCGGCGTCATAGTAGGCCGCCTTTTCCCGCCTTCGCTCCTGCCATTCCTGGAAGTGCCCGAGCTTGACGCGGAGGGCGGCGGCCTGCAGGGCATCGAGCCGGAAGTTACCGCCGATCGCGTCGTAATAGTAGCGGCGCGACTCCCCGTGGACGCGGAGGGCCCTGACCCTGTCGGCCAGCGCCGCGTCGTTCGTCAGGACCATCCCGCCGTCGCCGATGCCCCCGAGATTCTTGGTCGGATAGAACGACAGCGTTCCGGCGGTGCCCAGGGCGCAGGCTTTCCTGAGCCCGTGTTTCGACGGGTAATCGCTGCCGACGGCCTGGCAGGCGTCCTCGACGACGGCCAGCCCGAACTTCGCGGCCAGGCCGCCGATCGCGTCCATGTCGGCGCATTGGCCGTAAAGATGGACGGGGATCGCGGCCTTGACCCGGGAGTTCCCTTTTCCGCGGACCTCGGCCTCGAGGTATTCGCCCAGGGCGTCCGGGGAAAGATTGTATGTCTTCTCGTCGATATCGCAGAAAGCCGGCCGTGCCCCGAGCCGGGTGACGGCTCCCGCGGTGGCGAAGAACGTGAACGGGGTCGTCACGACGATGTCCCCTTCTCCGATCCCGAGCGCCATGAGCGTGACGAGCAGGGCGTCGGACCCGGAGGAGACGCCTATGCCGTGAGCCGTGCCGTGCAGGGCGGCCAGTTCCCTCTCCAGCGATTCGACCTCGGGCCCGAGGACGAAGCCCTGCGCGCCGAGGACCTCCAGGATCTTCGCGTCGATTTCGCTCTTGATGCTCCGGTACTGGGCCTTGAGGTCGAGGCTTGGGACGTTCATGTTCGCGCTCCTTATGTTTCCGACCCCGCAATTTAGAGGAATGCCCCGGATTTGTCAATCCCCGGCGAATACGGCTCCGCGCTTCGCGTTCCCGCCTTGAAAGGAGGGGCGGGCGGCACCTGCCGGGACGAACGGCCGCTCAGGGAACGACCTTCTTCAGTTTGCCTTTCTCGATGCGAAGGGCGCCCTGATAGGACACGTAATTGAGAAGGATCATGACCCGATCCCTGTCCTCGAGGTCCTTCTTGAAGATGCCCCTCAATCCCTTGAGCGGCCCCTCGACGACCTCGATCTCGTCCCCGACGCCCGGCGCCGGTCCGTACTTCTGCAGTTCTATGAAGCCGTCCCGCTCGCGGGCCCTGATGCCGAGGACGACGTCGTCGGGAACGGGAATGGGCCCCTCGCGGTTCCCGATCACCCGCTTGACGCCGCGGGTGAACTTGACCATCTGGAACTGGGCGGGATGGTCGAACCTCAGGAACGCATAGCCCGGGAAGAACGATCGGGCCTTTTTCTCGGAAACGTACTTCGGGTTGTAGATCGTGAACCCGCCCTCGCTGAACAGGCGTTCCACCTGGAACTCCCTCCGGGGCTTGATGTTGATGACGAACCAGCCCTCCATGTCATTCCCCGCCGGCGAGCCTGAACGGCGCATAGGCCGCTGGCCGCCGATCCGCGAGAAAATGCTTCCGGGCGGCCGAGCGGGCGATCAGGTCCATGTCGCAATCCGCGAGGAGGACCGCGTCACGCCCCTCGGGGGCGCGGGCGATGACCCGGCCGTCGGGGTCCGAGACGAACGAGCCTCCGCCGAACCGCAGGACGGGCTCGCGGCCGACCCGGTTTGCGAGCGCCGCGAAATACCCGTTCTGGAAGGCCGCGACACGGACCTCGGCCTCGAAGATGCCCGGGGGCCACTCCCCCGCCGTCCCGGCCTGGGGGATGACGACGATCTCGGCCCCGAGCAGGGCCAGCCCCCTCATGTACTCCGGAAAGTGGCGGTCGTAGCAGATGGCGACGCCCACCCGGCCGACCGCCGTCGGATAGACGAACCGGCCCGGCCGGCCGGGATGATAATAATCCCGTTCGTGGAATCCCGGCCCCTCCATGATGTGCATCATGCGGGTCACGCCGAGGAGGCGGCCGTCGGCGTCTATGACGGGCGAGGAATCGTAGGTCCGTGTCCCCTTCCGCTCGAAGAGGTTGAGGACCGTGACCACCCCGTGCTCGGCCGCGAGCCGGCGGAACAGGTCGGTCGTCGGGCCCGGGACGGGCTCCGCCTTCGACGCCGGGTCCGTCCGGGCCGGACGCTGGGGGTGGAACCGCGAGAAGGCCAGCTCCGCGAAGGCGACGAGCCTCGCGCCTTTTCGGGCGGCGCGGATGAAGGCCTCGGCTCCCCGCTCGCGGTTCTCCCGGACGGAGAGGCCGGCGTGCTGTTGGACGAGGGCGATCTTGACGCTCATCCCGCCTCTAGGCCGACGCTTCTTCGACATCCGCGACCGATTTGGGGATGGGCGGGCCCAGGACCCGACATCCGTCTTCGGTGACCAGGACGTCGTCTTCGATGCGGACGCCGCCGAAGTCCCGGAACCGCTCGACGCGGTCGTAATCGATGAACTCGAGGAACCGGCCCTTGGCCCGCCAATCGTCGATCAGGGCGGGAATGAAATAGATCCCCGGCTCCACGGTCAGGACGTGCCCGCGGCGAAGCTCGCGGGCCATCCGGAGGTACGCGAGGCCGAACTGCTCGCTGCGGCGGACGGCGCCGTTGTAACCGACATGCGTCTCGCCCAGCCCCTCCATGTCGTGAACGTCGAGGCCCAGCATGTGGCCGAGGCCGTGCGGGAAGAACAGGGCGTGCGCCCCCGCGGCTACGGCCGCGTCGGCGTCGCCCTTCATCAGCTTGAGGTCCTTGAGGCGGGAGACCATGGCCGCGGCCGCGGCCAGATGGACGTCCTTGTACCGGACGCCCGGGCGGATGGCCCGGAGCGCGGTCAGCTGTCCGAAGAGGACGGCCTCGTAGATGTCGCGTTGGCGCCGGTTGAAGCGGCCGCCTACCGGGATGGTCCGGGTGATATCGCAGGCGTAATGGAGCGGCGATTCGACCCCGGTATCGGCGACGAGCATGCGCCCGCGGCTGAGGACGTTCCCGGCCCCCAGATTGTGGAAAATGTGGCCGTTGACCGTCACGATGGGCGGGAACGCCCAGGAGCCGCCGAGCGACCGCATGACCCCTTCCATCGCGCCCAGGACATAAGTCTCGCCCCGCCCCGGCCTGGCCATGTGCATGGCCGCAAGATAGGCCGGACGGATGACGGTAACAGCGGCCTCGATCTCGGCGACCTCATCGGACGATTTTACGGAGCGCTGGGCGACCACGGCCCGGATCAGGTCGATGGATGCGCCTCCCCGGACCTTTGCGGCCGGGACATGCGTGTAGGTCCCGATCGCGGCCGCGGCGTCGGCCCTGTACGGGGGCAGGTAATGGATCCGCCTCTTCTTCGCCAGGGCGGCCTTGAGGAATTCCCCGAGCTTCGAGCTGGGCGCCGTCTCACGAACTCCGACGAGGGCCGCCCGGTCGATGAGCGGCGGCTGGGGACCGGTCCAGATGACGTCCTCGAGCCTGCCGTCGTCGCCGAAAAGGACCTCCCGGTCGGCGTCCACGTCGACGATGCCCGCGAGCCCGGCCCCGTCCAGGCCGAAGAAGTACAGGAACGAGCTGTCCTGGCGGAACGGATAGGCGTTGGCCGGATAGTTCATCGGGCTCTCGGCGTTCCCGAGGAACAGAACGAGCCCGTCCCCGACCTGTTTCTTCAGAAGCTTCCGCCGGCGGATGTAAATGCTTTTTTCGAACACCGGAACCTCCTCGGGATGGGGTTAGAGCCTCTGTATAGCACTTTGCCGGGAGCAAAGCAACAATCGAAAGGCGTAAGGATGGGCGGCGCGGGCTCACATCGCGCGATCGGCGACCGAGCGGTCGATGGCGTCGCGCAGATCGAAGGGCTCGAAGGGCTTGCGCAGGCAGCCGTAGGATCCGGGCCGCCGGGTCCGGAGGATGGTCTGGTCGTCGGTGTACGCCGAGAGGTAGATGACGGGGACGCCGAACCGGCTGTAGATCTCGTCGGCCGCCGTCACGCCGTCCATATCACCCCTGAGCTTGATATCCATAAGGACGAGGTCCGGGCGGAGGGCTTCGACCTTACGGAGGGATTCTTCCCCCGAAAAAGCCGTACCGAGAGCCCGGAATCCCATGCTCTCCACGGTCAGCCGCAAGTCCATGGCGATCAGGGCCTCGTCTTCGACGATCAGGATGTTGACGGGTACGGAGCCTTTTTTCATGGACCTCTCGTTCTTTTGAAGCTTCATCCATTTAGTCGCAGGGGGGCCCGAGAGATTGAAAGAAAGGATCGAAAGAGAAAAAAGGGGATGGTAGCGGGGGCTGGATTTGAACCAGCGACCTCCGGGTTATGAGCCCGACGAGCTACCAGACTGCTCTACCCCGCGATACCGGCATCATTATAACAGAACCTTTTCCGATGTCAAAGGAAAATAATCCTCCGTTCACGGCGACTCGGCCGGAGCGCTTGACAAGGGCCGGCGACCTCAATTAAATAAGGGAGGAAATCGCCATGGCAGCCGTCCTATTCCTGATCCTTGCCGCAGCGAGCGCCGGCTCGGTGCTCGGCATGATCCTTTCCCGGGACCGGACGCACGGGGCCCTCTTCCTCGTCCCGGCATTCGCCGCCCTGGGCGGGATCTTCGGACTCCTCGACGCGCCCTTCGTGGCGGCGGTCCAGGTCCTCGTTTATGCGGGAGCGATCATGGTCCTGTTCCTTTTCGTCCTCATGACGATCGATCCCGTCGACGGGCGGCGTCCCGAAAGGGCGTCCTGGGTCCTCGGACCGGCCCTGCTCCTCTGCCTCGTGCTCCTCGGCGAGATCCTGCTTGCCCTGAGAGGTGTCGCCGGAGGGACGTCGGGGCAGGGCCCGACGCCGACCGCCGGACTGGGGACGCTTCTCCTCGGAAGATACCTCTACGCGTTCGAGATCGCATCGCTCCTCATCGTCGCGGCCCTGACCGGAGCCGTCGCCCTTGCCGGCAGGAAAGACAGCAGATGATCCCGGCCTCCTGGTTCCTCATTCTGTCGGCCGTCCTGTTCGCCCTGGGCCTCGCGGCGTTCTTTCTCAAGCGCGACCTCGTCTCCATGGTCCTTTCCGTCGAGGTCATGCTGAACGCGGCCAACCTGGCCTTCCTGTCGTTCGCGCGGTCCGCCCATTCGCTCGACGGCCAGATCATCGTGCTCTTCATCGTCACGGTCGCGGCGGCCGAAGCGGCCGCCGGCGCGGCGATCATCATCCTGTTCTTCCGGACGAAAAGATCGGTTCGGCGCGATGCCGCCGACATCATGAAGGGATGAGATGACGGCGATCATCGGACTCGCCCCGGCCGTCCCCGCGCTGAGCGCGGCCGTCCTCTTCCTGTTCGGGACCAGGCTGAGCCGGAAATGGATCGCCCTTCAATCCTGCCTGGCCGTCATCGCGGCCTTCCTCCTTTTCGCGGCGGCCCTGCCCGGCCTCCTCGCGTCCGGGCCCGTCGTAAGGGAGATCTTCACCTGGATCCCGGCCGGCGCCTTCGCGCCGAGGGCGGGCTTCCTGTGGGATCCCCTCTCGGCCGTCATGGCGCTCGTCGTGACGGGTGTCGGTGCCCTGATCCACGTCTTTTCGGTCGGGTACATGAAGGGCGACCGTTCCCCGGCCCGGTACTTCGGCCTCCTCAATCTATTCACGGCCTTCATGCTGGTCCTCGTCCTCGCGTCCGACCTCGTCCTGATGTTCGTCGGCTGGGAAGGCGTGGGCCTGTGCTCCTATCTCCTGATCGGATTCTGGTTCGAGAGGCCGGCGGCGGCCGCGGCGGGGAAAAAGGCCTTCCTGGCTAACAGGATCGGCGACGCGGCCTTCCTCATCGGCATGCTCCTCGTCCTGACCGCGGCCGGGGGTTCTTCGTTCGGCGCCGTAGGCGCGGCCGTGGCCGAAGGCAGGTTCGGGCCCGCCGCCGCCACGCTCGCGGCGCTGCTGCTCTTCGTCGGCGCGACGGGGAAATCGGCCCAGATCCCGCTCTATGTCTGGCTGCCCGACGCCATGGAGGGCCCGACTCCCGTGAGCGCCCTCATCCATGCCGCTACGATGGTCACCGCCGGCGTATACATGGTCTGCCGGATGAGCCCGTTGTTCGCGGCGTCCGGTACGGCGTCCGCGGTCGTCGCCGTGACGGGCGCCGTGACCGCCCTGTTCGCCGCGACCATGGCTCTCGGCGAGAACGACATCAAGCGCGTCCTCGCCTATTCGACCATTTCGCAGATCGGATACATGTTCATCGGATGCGGCGTCGGCGCCTACGCCGCGGGCATGTTCCATCTCGTCACCCACGCGTTCTTCAAGAGCCTGCTCTTTCTCGCCGCGGGGAGCGTCATCCATGCCCTTTCCGGGGCCCAGGACATGAGGAAGATGGGCGGGCTCCGCAGGTATCTGCCGCGGACCTTCCCGGTGTTCCTTACGGGAGCGGCGGCCCTGTCGGGCGTGCCGTTCCTTTCCGGGTTCTTCTCCAAGGACGCCATCCTGAGCCGGGCCTTTTCCGGCGGCCATATTTTTATCTGGGCGACGGGGCTCCTGACGGCCGTCCTGACGGCCCTCTACATGTTCCGCCTGATCTTCCGCGTCTTCTACGGACCCGAGCGGATCCCCGAAGAGGCGAAAGGCAAGGTGCATGAATCCCCGCCCGTAATGACGGTCCCGCTCCAGGTCCTGGCGTTCTTTGCCGCGTTCGCCGGATTCCTGGGGCTTCCCGCCGTTTTCGGGGACGGAGCGAACGTTTTTTCGCGTTTTCTGGCCCCGGTCTTCCCCTTCCTCCCGGGGCACGAAGTCGGGATCCCGGCGGAATGGGCGCTCATCGCCCTGTCGACCGCCGCCGCTTTGGCGGGCATCGCGGCGGCCTGGGCGTTGTATATCAAGGCGCCGGGCGTCCCTGCCGCGCTGGCCGGGCGCTTCCCGCGGGCGGCCGGGATCCTGGACAGAAAATATCGCGTCGATGAATTCTATCGGGCCGCGCTCATAACACCCGTGGTCCGCGCCTCGGAGGCGATCCACAAGGGATTCGATCTCGGGGTCATCGACCGGACGGTCGACGGCTCGGCCGCGGCGGTCGCGGGGGCCGGGAAGCGGCTGAATGTCCTGCAGACGGGCCTCATCAGGGATTATGCCCTCGCCTTCCTTCTCGGCGCCGTTCTCTTCCTGGGGTTCCTCTTATTGTGAGACGAAGATGCCGACGCTCAGCCTGATCACTTTTCTCCCACTGGCCGGAGCCCTCGCGCTCGTCCTTATCCCCGGCAACCGGGTCCGGGCGATCCGCCTCGCGGCCCTCGGGACGGCGACCGCCGTCCTCGTACTCACCCTGGTCCTCGTTTCCGGGTTCGACGCCGGCGTGGGCGGGCCCCAATTCGTCGAGCAGAGGGCCTGGATCGGCTACGGCATCCGCTATCATGTCGGCATCGACGGGATCAGTCTCTTCCTCGTCGCCCTGACCTCCCTGCTGATGCCGGTGGCGCTGTTCGCGTCCTGGGGATCGGTCGGCGAGCGGGTCAAGGAATTCTGCTTCTTCATGCTCCTCCTCGAGACAGGCGTCCTCGGGGTCTTCGTCTCCCAGGACCTGTTCCTTTTTTACGTCTTCTGGGAGGCCATGCTCGTCCCGATGGCGTTCATCATCGGGATCTGGGGGGGCGCCCGGAGGATCTATGCCGCGGTGAAGTTCGTGCTTTTCACCATGCTCGGCAGTCTCCTCATGCTCGCGGCGATCCTCGTCCTCCAATCCCAATACCACCGGGTGACCGGCGTCCATTCCTTTGCGATCGCCGACCTCTGCGGCCTGGCCCTGGACCCGTCCCTTCAGACCTGGCTCTTCCTCGCGTTCGGCCTGGCGTTCGCCGTCAAGGTGCCGATGTTCCCGCTCCACACCTGGCTTCCTGACGCCCACGTCGAGGCGCCGACGCCCGGATCGGTCATCCTCGCCGGGATCCTCCTGAAGACGGGAGCCTACGGATTCATCCGGCTCTCCCTGCCGCTCTTCCCCGATGCCGCCGCCCGCTTTCTGCCGGGACTCTCCGTCCTGGCGGCCGTCGGCATCATCTATGGCGGGCTGATGGCCCTCGTCCAGAAGGATATGAAATCGCTGGTCGCCTACTCGAGCGTCAGCCACATGGGGCTCGTCGTCCTGGCCGTCTTCGCTCTGAACGCCGAAGCGATGGAAGGGGCCCTGTTCCAGATGATCGGCCACGGCCTCGGGACGGGCGCCCTGTTCCTTTGCGTGGGCATGCTCTATGAAAGGACGCATACCCGGCGGATCACGGACTTCGGCGGCGTCGGCCGGACCATGCCGGTGTTCTCCGCCCTGTTCCTGATCGCCCTCCTCTCCTCTCTGGGATTGCCCGGCCTCAGCGGGTTCGTCGGCGAGATCCTCTGCTTCTTCGGGATCTTCAGGGCGGACCGGGGCTTTGCTGTCGTCGCGGTGGCGACGGTCATCCTGTCGGCGGCCTATCTCCTCCGGCTATACCAGGGCGTGGCGCACGGCCCTGTCGCCAACGAGACCGTCCGTTCGCTGAAGGACGTGAACGCGAGGGAGCTGGCCTCCCTCGGGCCTCTCATCGTCCTGATGATCGGCCTGGGCCTGTTCCCCGGCCTTCTGCTCGGAAAGATGCACGCTTCGGTCCGGACCTATTTCGAGCTTCTCCGCCGTCCTCGTCCGGCGGCGGCCATGACTCTTCCGCCGGAGCGCGCTGTTCCCCTCGGAGCCGTCGGGGCGCCCGCCCGGGGAGGCCGGCTATGAGCCGTCTGCTGGCCGCCTCTCCCCTGCTCTTCCTGACGGCGGGGGCGCTCCTCATCCTCGTCGCCGACGCCCTCTTTCCCCGGCGCGCCCGTGGGGCCTGCGGCCCGATAGCCCTCTTTGCGCTCGCCGCGGCGGCGGCAGGCGACGTGCTCGCATGGGGCAAGGGTTATGTCGTATTCGGCGGCCGGCTGGTCCTGGACGGCCCCGCCCTCGCCTTCATCGGCCTCGTCTGCGCGGGAGGGATGCTCGTCGTCCTCTCGGGCCTCGCGTACGTCGAGAGGCGAGGCATTGACGCCGGCGCCTATCACGCCCTTCTTCTCTTTTCGTGCGCCGGCGCAACGGTCATGGTCTCGTCTCCCGACCTTCTCGTCGTCCTTCTGGGCCTCGAGCTCCTGTCGATATCGGGCTACGTTCTGGCCGGGATCGACCGCGCCGATCCGAGGTCTACAGAATCCGCCATCAAGTCGTTCCTGACCGGAAGCCTGGCTTCCGCATTCCTCATCTTCGGCCTCGCCTTCCTTTACGGGTCTGCGGGCTCTCTGGATCTCTCCGCGGTCCGCTCCTCCCTCGATCCCCCGGCCCCCGCGGCCTGGGCGGGGCTCGTCGGACTGGGGCTGGTCGTCATCGGATTCGCATTCAAGGTCGCCCTTGTCCCGTTCCATATGTGGGCCCCCGACGTCTACGAGGGCGCCCCAACCCCCGTCACGGCCTTCCTGACGATCGTGCCCAAGGCGGCCGGATTCGCCGTCCTCCTGAAGCTCCTGGGTTCGCCCGGATCGGGCCCCGCCGCCGTCCGAACGGCGCTCGGCGCTGTCGCCGCCGTGACCATGGTCTGGGCCAGCCTCGCCGCCCTCCGCCAGAAGGACGTCAAGAGACTCCTCGCCTATTCGAGCATCGCCCACTCGGGCACGATCCTGCTGGCCGTCGTCGCCGGCGACGGCCGGGGGCTCGCGTTCTATCTCGCCGTCTACCTCTTCATGAACGCGGGCGCCTTCGGGGCGGTCATGGCCCTGGCGGGAAAGGACGGCCGGACCGACCTGGATTCGCTGGCGGGAGCCGGCACCGGATCGCCCTGGCTGGCCGCCCTGTTCTCCGTGTTCCTGCTGTCCCTCGCGGGATTCCCGCCGACCGGAGGCTTTCTGGCCAAGTTCTTCGTTTTCGCGAACGCCGTCGACCGGGGCCTGACGGGGCTCGTCGTCGTCGCCGTCCTGGCGAGCCTCGTCTCGGTCTATTATTATTTTCGCGTCATTGTCGTCATGTACATGAGACCCCCCGCGGCCGGCCGCTCCGAAGGCTTCGGTCCGGAAGCCGGTCATCCAGCTCTTTACCTGGTCCTCTTCCTTTGTTTCTGCGCCGTTCTCCAGCTCGGGATAATGCCGGGCAACCTCCTCGACCTCATCAGGCGGGCGTTCTGATGGGACGGGCCGCGGGTCCCCGCGCGTCCCTTGAGTCCCCGCCGAGACTTTGTTATATTCCGCCTTCGGCGGGATCTCCGCGGAAAGGATGAGCGGATGAGAACACGTGGGCTTCGGATCGTCGCGGCGCTCCTGCTCTTTGCCCTCTTCGTCTCGGGGCCTCCCGCGGGCGCTTCCGCCCGGATCGGAAGGACGGGAGTGAAGAACGTCATCCTTCTCGTTTCCGACGGCATGAGCCTTTCGGACATGGTCCTGAGCCGCTGGTATCAGAAAGGACGGCCTCTGGCCATGGACTCCTTCGCCGGAGGATTCGTCAGGACGTACAGCGCGGACTCTCTCATCACGGACTCGGCCGCGGCGGCATCGGCCTACGCCACGGGACGAAAGGTCGAGAGCGAGACCATATCCGTCGCCCCTGCCGTCGCGACGATGCCCGGGGCTTTCGCGGCCCCGGATGGGGACGCGCACAGGCCGCTTCCCACGATCCTGGAGGCCGCCCGGCTCCAGGGCCTGGCGACGGGCCTCGTCTCGACGAGCCCTGTGATCGATCCCACGCCGGCGGCGTTCGCGAGCCATGTCCGGAACCGGTACGCCGATCGGCAGGCCATCGCGGAGCAGATGGTTCACGCCGGCATCGACGTGTTCCTGGCGGGAGGGAGCGATTTCCTCGTGCCCGGTCCCGCCAAGTACAACCGCAAGGACGGCAAGGACCTGACGCGCGCCCTGGCCGGATCGGGCTACGCCTATGTCACCGACCGGGCCGGATTGGCAGCGGCCTCGCGGCCCGGCGTCTGGGGCCTTTTCGCTCCCGTGGGGATGGAATCCGAATTCGACCGGTCGGCGGAAAGCCGTGCCCCGGACCTTGCCGAGATGACACGCCACGCCATTCGCCTCCTTTCGAAGGACAGGGACGGCTTCTTCCTGATGGTCGAGTCGGGGGAGATCGATACGTTCGGCCATGACAACGACCCGATCGGCATCATCAGCGAAGTCCTTGCGTTCGACGCGGCGTTCCGGGTCGCGGTCGATTTCGCCGCCGCGGACGGCCGGACGGCCGTCGTTGCCTGCGCCGATCACGCCACCGGCGGTCTTTCCATCGAGAACTACGGGAATCTCGACGCTCTCCTGTCGGTCCTGAAAAAGGCGCGCGCGACGAGCCATGCCGTCCAGGACAGGGTCGCTGCCGATGGGGCGAACCTCGAGAAGGTCATCGCGCGGGATTACGGCCTGACGGCGCTCACGGGGCCGGAACGGGAGTCCATCCGTGCCGGCTTCCGGGAGAACCTGCCGCTTGCCATAGGCCGGGTCCTGGCGGACCGGGCCGGGCTTTCCTTCAGCACGGAAAACCATACCGGGGAGGATGTCGCGCTGTTCGCCTATCATCCGAAGGGCTTCAAGCCGACGGACATGGCCGGAAGCGGCGTCATCCAGAACGTCGATGTCAGCCTGTACATCCAAAAGGTCCTGGGACTGGACATGGCCGCCGCGCGCGACGCCCTTCATCTGCCGGCGGCCCTCTTCGAAGCCCGGGGCGGAACGCTCGTCCTCGACGTCGCCGACGCGGCCGCTCCCGTCGTCCGCGTCTCCCGGGGGAAGGACGTTCTCGCGCTTCCCGTCAACGGGAACCAGGCGGTTCTCAACGGACGCCTGATCAGGCTCAATGGGCTCGTCACCGTCGTCGACGGCCGCGCCTGGGTCCCGAAACAGGCGATCGAACTTCTCCGATGATCGTTCTCAAAAGGAGGTTTCCATGAACGCACGCCGAAAGATATTCCTGCTTACGGCCGTACTTCTCGCATCCTGGACCCTGGCCGGAGCCGGCGCCGCCCGCGACGCGGCGAAGGCCCCGGCGGCCCTTTCCGGTCTCGACGCGGCGGTTGCGCGCGCCCTCGCGGCTTTCGAGGTTCCGGGCGCCGCGCTGGCCGTCGTCAAGGACGGGCAGGTGCTCGTCGCCAAGGGCTACGGGCTCCGCAGGCTCGGCGAGCCCGCTCCCGTCGACGCGAAGACGCTGTTCGGGATCGCCTCGAACACGAAGGTCTTCACGGCCGTTGCGCTCGGCCTCCTCGTCGAAGAGGGGAAGCTGGCCTGGGACGCCCGGGTCATCGACTATCTCCCGGGATTCCAGATGTGGGACCCCTATGTCACGCGGGAGATGACCGTCCGGGACCTCCTCGTCCATCGCAGCGGGCTGGGGCTGGGCGCCGGGGACCTCCTGTGGTGGCCCGCCTCGACCTATGACCGCAAGGAGATCGCCCGCCGCCTGAGATACATCAGACCCGTAGCCTCGTTCCGCGGCGCTTATGCCTACGACAACGTCCTGTATCTCGTCGCCGGCGAGGTCATCGAAGCCGTCACCGGGAAGAGCTGGGAGGATTTCGTCGCGGAGCGCATCCTCGGCCGGATCGGGATGACGTCGAGCAACGTACGCCACTCCGCGGCCCTCGACGGCGGGAACGTCGCGGCCACGCACGCGCGCGTCGAAGGCGTCGTCCGGCCCATCAAGCCCTTCGACAGCGACAACACGAATCCCGCCGGCGGCGTCAACTCCTGCGCCGAGGATATGGCGAGATGGCTTCTGGTCCTGCTCGCCGACGGGAAGCTCGCGGACGGGTCCCGGCTCTTCTCCGAACGGACGTCCCGGGAGCTCGCCTCCCCGGTGACGCCGATGCCCAACCGCGAGCCTCCGGCCGAGGTCGCGGCCATGAGATCGAACTTCAATTTCTACGCGCTCGGCCTCAATATCCTGGATTACAGGGGCCGGAAGGTCGTCACGCATACGGGCGGCCTGCCGGGCTACGTGTCCAAGGTCACCCGGGTCCCCGAGCTCGGCCTGGGCATTGCGGTCCTGACGAACCAGGAATCGGGCGAAGCGTTCAGCGCCATAACTTACGACATCATCGACCGGTTCATGGGCGCGCCCAAAACGGACTGGGTCGACGCGTTCCTGAGGCTCCGGGCCCGGGAAACGGCGGAGATCGCAAAGATCGTTGACCGGGGAAGCGCGGCCCGCGACATGTCATCGAAACCCTCCCTGCCCCTCGAGAAATACGCCGGAACCTATACGGATGCCTGGTACGGGGACATCGGGGTCGCTCTCGAGGACGGGAAGCTCGTGATGCGGTTCGGCCACACGCCGTCCCTCGTCGGGGACATGGAGCCCTGGCAGCAGGACACGTTCGTCGTCCGCTGGCGCGATCGTGAGACACGGGCGGACGCGTTCGTGACGTTCGCCCTCGATCCGGACGGGGACGTCGAGCAGGCGAAGATGCGGGCGGTCTCTCCGGAAACGGATTTCAGCTTCGATTTCCAGGACCTCCTGCTGAAGCCCGCCCGAAAGCCGAAGGCATAGGGAAAGGATATAGCGGCCGGAGCGGGACATAAGCCGAATTCTGTTCCCGCTCGCGCGGGGGCGGTTATTTGTCTGGCCCCCCGGTTGCCCGGGGGGACGAGCGACCTACCCACCCCACGGGACGGGCCGCCCCGAAACGGGGTCCTTTTGGTCTTGCTCCGGATGGGGTTTGCCGTGCCCCCGGTGTCACCACCGGGGCGGTGAGCTCTTACCTCGCCTTTTCACCCTTGCTCCCCGGGAGGGCTATGCCCGTCCCGGAGGGCGGTGTGTTTTCTGTGGCACTTTCCCCCGGTCGCCCGGAGTCGCCGTTAGCGACCATCCTGCCCTGAGGAGTTCGGACTTTCCTCCCCGTCCTCCCCTTCCGGGGGGAACGGAGCAACCGCCTCGCCCGCTCCGGCCGTTATCTTTATACCATACTGTTCGAGTTTCTTATAGAGGTTGCTTCTCGGCGTGTCGATCTCGCGGGCGGTCTGGGAGATGTTCCAACCGTTGGCCTGGAGCTTGGCCAGCAGGAATTCCTTCTCGGCCAGCTCGCGGAAATCCCTGAGGGTCCGGACGCCGGCGGCGTCCGGGACCGCAACCGCCTTCGCTTCCCGGAGGGAATCCGGCAGGTCCCCGACGGAAACGACGTCCCCTTCGGTCAGGATGATCAGCCTCTCCACCACGTTCCGGAGCTCGCGGACGTTGCCCTTCCAGGGGTTCGCGACAAGAACGGCCATGGCGTCCGCGGTGAACCTTTTCAGCCTGAAATTGTTCTCCTCGGAAAACGTCCGGGCAAAATGTTCGACGAGGCGCGGGATGTCCTCCCGCCTCTCCCGCAGGGCCGGGGAATGGAGGGGGACGACGTTCAGCCGGAAGAACAGGTCCTCCCGGAAACGGCCTTCCTTCATTTCGGTCCGGAGGTCCTTGTTGGTGGCCGCGATGACCCGGACGTCGACCTTGCCGACCTTGGCGGAGCCGACACGCTGGACTTCGCCCTCCTCGAGCACCCGGAGGACCTTCGACTGGGTCCGGAGGCTCATGTCTCCGATCTCGTCGAGGAAGATCGTCCCTCCGTCGGCCTGCTCGAACTTGCCCATCTTCCGCTCGGTCGCCCCGGTGAAGGCCCCCTTTTCGTGACCGAACAATTCCGACTCGATGAGGTCTTCCGGGATCGCGGCGCAATTGACCTGGACGAACCGCTCCCCCGCCCTGAGACTGCGGCCGTGGATCGCCCGGGCGATGAGCTCCTTGCCTGTTCCGCTCTCGCCGTGGATGAGGATCGTCGCGTTCGTCGGGGCCGTCTTGCCGATCTCTTTCCAGAGGGCCTTGATCGATTCGTGCTCGCCGACGATCTCGTATCGTTTCTCCGATCTTTTCCGGAGGTCCTGGCATTCGGTTCGGAGCACGCCCCGGTCCAGGGCGTTCCGGATGCAGAGCAGGACCCGTTCCCGGTGGAGGGGTTTTTCGAGGAAATCGAAGGCCCCGAGCTTGGTGGCCTCGACGGCCGCCTGGATCGTCCCCTGCCCCGAGATCATCACGACCTCGGGGGAGCCCGGCCGCGCCTTGATGTCCGCGAGGACCTCCAGACCGCTCCTCCCCGGCATCTTGATATCGAGGAGGACGAGGTCGAGGCCCGGCGTCTCGCGGACGGTCTCCAGCCCGTCCTCGCCGTTCGCGGCCTCGAGGAACGTATAGCCCTCGTATTCGAGGATCATCCTGAGGGACTTGCGAATGTTCTCTTCGTCGTCGATGACCAGGACCCTGGCCTTGCGCTCGTTCTTCATGAGATACCGCCTCGTTCCCGATTTTATCACACCCCGTCCCGCGCCGGTATCGGTTCTTGCCGGGCCGGAGCCGATGATGTAAGATTCCAGGCACCGGCGTAAAGAGGCTTGACGCGGCGCCGGCTTCTCCCGGTCGCGGAGGGCTCCCTCCCCGGGAGGCGGGCCATGGTACGTTTGTTGCATAGAACAGGCGCATGGGAATTCGGACGAACGGGATGACGGGACGCGCGGCCGCCGTGCTCGGGGTCCTCCTGGTCCTCTCCGGGCCGGCCGGGTCCGCCCCTCCCCGGAATAGATCCATCGTCCTCGATAACGGCCTCCGCGTCGTTCTGGTCGAAAAGCGCGGCCTTCCCCTCGTCGCCATCTCCGCGGCCGTCGACGTCGGGGTCAAGGACGAACCTCCCGGAGCGAGCGGCCTCGTCCATGTCCTCGAGCACTGCATCCTCTTCCGGGGGACCGAGCGGCGTAGCGGGACCGAGGTGGGACGGGACGTCCGGCGCAACGGCGCCTATTTCAACGCCTATACCGGCCTGGATACGGCTTCGTTCGACATCTCCCTGCCGGCGGACCGGGTGGATTTCGGCCTCGCCAATCAGCGGGAGATCCTTTTCGATTTCGACGTCTCGGCCGAAGAGCTCGCCAACGAGAAGGAGGTCATCCTGGAGGAGCTCCGCATGATCGCGGACGACCCCTGGAAGCGGGCGGCCTCGCTCGTCGCGAAAAGCCTGTTCCCCGGCCATCCCTATGGCCGCCCCGTGACCGGGACCGAAGAGGATATCCGTGCCCTGACGCCGGAGACGGTCAAAGAGTTCCATCACGCCTACTTCGTCCCCGGCAATATCGCGTTGGCCGTCGTCGGGGACCTTCCCATCGAGACCATGGAAAGCAAGGTCCGGGCGGTCTTCGGTGCCGTACCGGGCCGCGGCTCCGAGCCGGATCCCGCAGCCCTCGGGCCATCGAGGCCCGCGAAAGCCGGGCTCCTCGAAAAGGACGTGGAGATCCGCGAGGAGATGGATGTCCAGGAGGCCTATCTGGCCATCGGGTTCGTCGGGCCGGACTACAACCATGACGACCAGTACGCCGTCGACCTGCTCGTCGAGATCCTGGGCCGCGGCATCAATCCGATGCTGAATTCGGCCCTGAGGGCGCGGCGGGACCTCGTCCAGTCGGTGTCCATGAGCTATGTGCCCCTCGGGTCCGGAGGCATCATCATGGCCCTGTTCAGCCTGGACCCGAAGGACCTGCGGCTGGCGCGGACCGAAGCGCTGGGCTTCCTTAGGCGGGCGCGGGAGCTGAACTTCGCCGCGAGCGATCATTACGGCGAGGCTCGGACCTTCGCCTACGATTTCCTCGAAGCCGCCAGGAACCAGGTCCGCTTCAGCGTCCGCAAAGGCGGCGAGATCGGCCTTCAGATGGCCGGCTCGATCGCCCGCCACATCATCCTGGGGGACGGACGAAGCCGGGACTTCCTGGAGGCCATGGGCCGGGTCTCCTCCTCCGATCTCAGGGAGGCGGCGGCCAGGTATTTCAGCAAGGGGGACAGCGTCGTTGTCGCCATCGTGCCCAAGAAGATCGATTGAGGTGACGGTCCGGATCCGCCGGCGCCGGGCCGCCGCGTTGTTGATGTTCCTTGTTCTCACGGGAAGCCTCCGTCCCGCCGAGGTCCCGGGACCGGCCGGCGGGGCCGCCGTCAGGAACGCCACCGATGCCGGGCTGACGTGGATCTTCCGGAAGGACGGCTCTTCGGCGCTCACCTGTCTGCTCCTCCTCGTCCGGGGCGGGACGGGCGCCGACCCGGCCGGCAAAGCGGGACTCGCCTACCTCGGCACCCGTATCGCCGTCGACATCCCGGACGAAGGAAAGGTCAGGGATATCATGGTCCAGTCGACGAGGCTCACCGTCTCCGGGCTCGAGGACGCGACCTTGATCTCCGTCCAGTGCCTGTCCGAGAATCTGGAGGACGCCCTGAGGACCGTGGCCCGTATCCTCCGCGATCCGCTCATCTCGACGCTCCGGATCGAATCGATCAAAGCCAACATGCGCCATCAGGCGAAGGTGGAGTTGGACGATTCGGTCCGCGCCGGACGGGCCGAGGCCAGGGCGGCCTTCTTCGGTCCCGCGGGATGCGGCGGCCCGGTCTGGGGGACGGACGAGACGCTCAAGGCCATCCGCAAGAAGGATGTCGCCGATTTCTACGCGAGCCGTTTCACCCCGGCGAACATGCTCCTGTCCATCTCTTCGGACCTCGAGGAGGCCGCCGTCAGCGGGCTCGTCGGGAAATATTTTTCCGGCTTCCCGGCCGGTCCCCGCCCGGCCGACGCTCCGGCCGCCCCCGGGGCCCCTGCGGAGCCGCGTATTGCCGTCGCCAAGGACGCCAAGCAAACGTACCTGGGCCTTCATTTCCCATTGCCGCCGCTCTCCGCAAGGACCTATGCGATGACCTGCCTCGCGGAGGACCTGCTCGGCGGGGGCGTCGCGTCGGGGCTTTGGCCGCTCCGGGCCCGCGACAACCTCGCCTACACCGTGGACGCGTCCTTTTCCCTTATCCCGGGCGGGGGCTTCCTTTCAGCTTACCTGGAGACGTCCCCCGACAAGCTCGTCCGGGCCCGGGCCTCCCTCGAAGCGGTGATCGGGGAGCTCGGCGCCGGGGCCTTGACCGATGAGGACCTCGAGGTCGCCCGCCGCAGCGCCGCGGCCTCGTTCCTCAGGGCGAACGAGGCGAAGGAAACACGGGCACGGACGGCCCTGCTCTTCGAGGCCCGCGGGTTGGGATTCGAATACGCGGAGAGGTTCTCCTCCGAGCTCGCCGCCGTCGGCCTCGCGGAGATGAACGCCTTTCTCAAGGGGACGCTGTCGATGGACCGGGCCGTCGAGGTCGTAATCGGCCCGGAAAAGTGATGCGCATAAATTATTTGACAAACGCGGCGTTTCATGGATAATAGCCGGTGACATGAGTACGACGACGATGTCTCCGCGGCGCGACACGGCCCGTTCGTACTCCTATCTTTTCTACTTTGGGCGATAAGCGCCCAAACCCATAACCCCCCCGCACCCATTTATTCGGTCGTATTTCGTTCTTCAGGAGGTTCTTTGGCCATGAACGCGTCGATCTCAAGGCTCACGTCATGAACAACATAGGTCTCGTATCCCGGACGGATTCGGTCCGGAGCGTCGTCCCCGCGGGCGATGTCCGGTTCGGGGAGGGGTTCGTCGTCATCGCCGGCCCGTGCAGCGTGGAAAGCGAGGACCAGACCCTTCGCATCGCCCGCGCCGTCAAAGCCGGGGGCGCCCACATGCTCAGGGGCGGGGTGTTCAAGCCGCGGACGTCCCCGTACGCCTTCCAGGGCCTCGGGCTGAAAGGCTTGAAGATCCTCAAGAAAGCCCGGGAGGAAACGGGCCTGCCCGTCGTTTCCGAGGTCCTGGATACCCGGGACGTCTCCTGGATGAGCGAATACGTGGACGTCCTCCAGGTCGGCGCGAGGAACATGCAGAACTTCTCCCTTCTCAAGGAGGTGGGCAAGAGCCGGAAGCCGGTGCTCCTGAAGCGCGGGATGTATTCGACGCTCTCCGAATGGCTCAACTGCGCGGAATATATCCTGAAGGAGGGGAACGCGAACGTCATCCTCTGCGAGCGGGGCATCCGGACCTTCGAGAACTATACCCGGAACACGCTGGACCTCAGCGCCGTTCCGGCCCTCCGCGAGCTGACCCACCTTCCGGTCATCGTCGACCCGGCCCACGGTACGGGCCGGATCGGCCTCATTCCTTCCATGAGCCTGGCGGCCGTCGCGGCCGGCGCCGACGGCATCATCGTCGAGGTCCATGACGACCCGGCCTCCGCCCTCAGCGACGGGGACCAGTCGCTCACCCCTCCCCAGTTCTCCGATCTGGCCCGCAAGGTCATGGCGCTCCGGGCTTTCATGGACGGGCTTCGATGAAGAGCCTGGAGATCAGGACCGGAGCCGGCGATTGCCGCGTCGTCTTCGACGGCGCCCTGGAGGACGCGGCGGGCCTCCGTCCCCCGCTCCGGCCGGGGGCTGTCGTCACGGACACGAACGTCCGGCGCCTGCACGGGCACAGGTTCCCGGACCTTCCCGTCATCGAGATCGAGCCGGGAGAATCCTCGAAGGACCTCCGGACCGTCGAGCGCCTGCACCGGGAGTTCCTGAGCCTCGAGCTCGACCGCTCGTCGTTCGTGACCGGGATCGGCGGGGGTGTCGTCTGCGACCTCGCCGGGTTCGCGGCCTCGACCTATATGCGGGGTATCGGGTTCGGGTTCGTGCCGTCGACGCTTCTGGCCCAGGCGGACGCGGCCATCGGCGGCAAGAACGGCGTCAACGTGGGAGGGATGAAGAACATCGCGGGCCTGTTCCGCCAGCCCGAATTCGTTCTCATCGATCTTTCGCTCCTCGAAACCCTTCCCGCGAGGGAGCGGCTGTGCGGTCTCGCGGAGATCATCAAGCACGCCCTCATCGCCGGTCCGGAGCTGTTCGCGTTCCTCGAGAACGAAGAGACGCCCCTCCTTTCGCTCGACCGGCGGGTCGTCGCGCGGGCCCTGGAGGAATCGATCCGCATCAAGGCGGGATTTGTCCGGGCGGACACGTTGGAGGCCGGCGAACGGCGCAAGCTCAATTTCGGGCATACTCTGGGCCACGCTCTCGAGAAGGTCGTGGGATTGCCTCACGGCGAGGCCATCGGCATCGGCATGGCCGCGGCGGCGCGGATCTCCGTTGCCCGCGGCCTGCTGTCCGCCGGGACGGCGGAACGCATCACGGCGCTGTTCGAAAGGACGGGCCTTCCCGTCAGGCTCCCGCTTGCGCCCGGAAAGCTGTTCGAGGCGATGCGCAGGGACAAGAAGAGGCAGGGGGACGGACTCCACTTCATCCTTCTGTCGGCGATCGGCCGGGCGGAGATCGTCCGGATGACGCTGGGCGAGTTGGAAGGATACGTCGATGATCTGTGTGAGTCTCGCTGAATCCAATCCCGAAAGATGCCTGGAGGCACTGAGAGGCCTTCCCTTCGCCGAGATCCGGATCGACCGGATGCGAACGGATGAAGAGGGCGTCGCCCGGATCTTTTCGGGACATCCCCGGCTTATCGCCACCTGCCGGCCCGGGCGTCTCTCCGAGGGGCGGCGCCTTCGGCTCCTCGGGGCCGCTGTCGCCGCGGGCGCGGCCTATATCGATATCGAGGTCGATGCGGGCGCGGCCTATCGGCGGGGGCTCGCCCGGATGGCGCGTTCGGCCGGATGCGACGTTATCGTCTCGTATCATGACTTCAGCGGAACGCCGCCGCGCGGGGAGCTCGAAGGCATCGTCGACCGGTGTTTTGCATCCGGTGCGGACATCGCCAAGATCGCCTGCCGTGTCCGCTCGCGACGGGACAACGCCCGGCTCCTCGGTCTGCTGGACGACGATCGGGCCATGGTCGTCGTCGGCCTCGGAAAGAAGGGCGCGATGACGAGGGTCGCCGGGCCGCTGGCCGGGAGCCTCTTTACGTTCGCCTCCCTGGCCCGGGGAAAGGAGACGGCCGGAGGTCAGATCCCGCACGACGCCCTCGGCGGGCTCATCAGGACGGTGGCTGATGCCTGAAACGAAACTCTTCGCCGTGGCCGGCAACCCGGTCCTGCACAGCCTCAGTCCGGAGATCTTCAGGCGCCTTTTCCGGGCGTCGCGCATGAAAGCCGTTTATTTCCGGCTGGCCGCGGAAGACGCCCGAGACGTCGTGGATGCCGCGCGAGCCCTCCGTCTGGCCGGGCTCAACATCACCTCCCCTTTCAAGGAAGCTATCCTGCCCTACTTGAAGGATACGGACGAGTCCGCCCGGCGCATCGGTGCCGTCAACGTGATCGTCGCCCGGTCTTCCGGATACGCCGGATTCAACACGGACCACCTCGGGGTCATCGGCGCCATTCGGGGCGCAGGAGTCAGCCCGGAAGGCCGCAGGGCCGTCGTGCTCGGGGCCGGAGGGGCCGCTCGCGCGGCCGCATATGCCATGCTTCAGGCGGGATCGGCCCGGGTCACCATGATCAACAGGTCCGTCAGGCGGGCCGGTGCGGCCGCCCACCGGTTGGGTTGCGGATATTGTCCAAGGGAGGACGCCGCCGTGCCCCTTGGCGAATGCGATATTTGCGTCTCCTGCGTCCCCCCGGACGCCTTTCTGCATGCCCTTACGGCCATGAGGAGCGGCGCCGCGTTCCTCGAAGCCGCTTATCGGCGTTCTGTCCCCCCGCACCAGTCTCACAAAGGAGGGCCGCTGATGATCGATGGCCGGGACTGGCTGCTCCACCAGGCCCTTCCCTCGTTCCTGCTGTTGACCGGAAAGGAGCCGCCCCCGTCCCTTCGGGACAGGTCGGCATGGAAATGTCTCGACCGCGCGCCCGGCCCCAAAGCGAACGTCGCCCTCGTGGGCTTTCCGGGCGCGGGGAAGACGACCGTCGGCCGGATGCTGGCGAAGGGCATGGGCTACGATTTCGCCGACACGGACGCTCTCATCGAGCGTCGCACGGGAATGTCGGTGGCCGCGATCTTCCGATGCCGGGGAGAGTCCGGATTCCGGGAGCTCGAGAGGACCGTCATCCATGACACGATCCCGGAGGCCCGGAGGACGGTCTTTTCCATCGGGGGCGGCGGCTTGGGTCGCGACGACAACCGTTCGATCGTCGAGCGGCACTGCGTCGTGGTTTGGCTCGCGGCCTCACTCCGAGTTTGCCTCGGGCGCGTGAGGCCCGGCACGAGGCCGCTCTTGGATGGTGCGCCGGCCGCGCGGGCGGAAGAATTGTTTGCCGCCAGATCGTCCGTTTATGCGCGGGCCGCGGATATCGCCGTCTTCGGCGGCAGAAAGCCGACCGGCCGGATCGTCGGGAGGATAAGGAATGAGATCGATCAAACCTTCGCGGATTGACGGAACGGTCGACGCCCCGGCCTCGAAAAGCCTGATGATCCGGGCGACGGCTGCGGCCCTCCTTGCGCGCGGAGAGACCCGGATCCTCGGGCCGTCCCTATGCGACGATGCCCGCGCGGGCCTGAGGATAGCCGGCAGTCTGGGCGCCGAAGTTCGCGAGCTCGACGGGGAGATCGCCGTCTCGGGCGGCGGAAACGCCCGCCGCGACAGCCTGGATTGCGGAGAGTCAGGCCTGTGCATGCGGATGTTCACGCCGATCGCCGCATTGCAGGACCGTACGTTCCAGATCACGGGCGACGGCTCCCTGGCGACCCGGCCCATGGGGCTGATGGAATCCCCTCTTCGGGAAGCCGGTGTTCTTATCCGGACCCGTAACGGGTTCCCGCCCATTTCGGTCAGGGGACCTCTCAGGGGCGGAAAGATCGTTGTCGACGGCTCGCAGAGCTCCCAGTTCCTGACCGGACTCCTCATGGCCCTCCCGCTCTGTGCCGAAGACTCCGAGGTCCGCGTCGACCATCTGAAGAGCAGGCCTTATGCGGCGATGACCTTATCGCTTCTGGCCCGCTTCGGTATCGTCGTCGGCGCCGACCCCGGATTCCGCATCTTCCAAGTCGCGGGTGACCGGAGCTATCGGGCTGCGACCTACAGAGTCGAGGGCGACTGGTCGGCCGGGGCCTTCCTTTTGGCCGCCGGCGCGGTGGCCGGAACCGTGACGGTGAGGAACCTGGACGTTCGTTCCCAACAGGGCGACAGGAAGGTCCTCGAAGCCCTGGCATCGGCGGGGGCCCGCGTGGAGGTCGCCGGCGATTCGATCACGGTCGGCCGCTCCACCCTGAACGGCTTCGATTTCGACGCGACCGACTGCCCCGACCTCTTCCCTCCCCTTGTTGCCCTGGCCTGCCTTTGCGCGGGACGCACCCGGATCGCCGGGGCGGATCGCCTGAAGCACAAGGAGAGCGACCGGGCCGCCGTCCTCGTTCGGGAATTCGCGGCCCTCGGCGCGCGCATTTCTGCGGGCCCGGACCGGCTCCAGATAGAGGGGGGAAAGCTCCCGGGAGGGGTCTTCGATGCCCATAACGACCACCGGATCGCCATGGCCGGCGCCCTGGCCGGGCTGGGCTCGGCGGGCGGCGTCTCGGTCCGCGGCTCCGACTGCGTTTCGAAGTCCTATCCCGGTTTCTTCGACGATCTCAGATCCCTTGGAGGCGATGTCACATGAACACGTTCGGGCACTCTTTCAGGCTCTGCATCTTCGGCGAATCCCACGGGGACTCGGTGGGCGTGGTCATCGACGGCTGCCCGGCGGGGCTCGCCCTTTCCCCTGACGATCTGCTCTCCGACATTGAAAGGCGGAAGCCCGGCGGCCCGGGGGGAACGCCGCGCCGGGAGCCGGACATGCCGGAGATCCGCAGCGGTCTCCTGGCCGGCAGGACGACGGGAGCTCCGCTGACGATCCTCTTCGGCAACCGGAACGCGCGGTCGGAGGATTATGAGTTCCTGCGCGACACCCCCCGTCCCGGGCACGCCGACCTCGTCGCGCGCCTCAAGTTCGGGGGCTTCAACGACCCTCGGGGCGGAGGAGCCTTTTCGGGCCGCCTCACCCTGCCACTGGTCGCGGCGGGAGCGGTGGCGAAGAAGCTCCTTTCACCCGCCTCCCTGAAGGCGGTCCTCCTCGAGGCCGGAGGCTCGGTGGATATCGAGGGGACGGTCCGCGCGGCCGCCCAGGAGGGGGATTCCGTCGGCGGCCTCATCGAGTGCCGTGGATCGGGCTTCCCCGCGGGGCTGGGCGAACCGTTCTTCGACGCCGTCGAGTCCGTGGTCGCCCATGCCGTCCTTGCCGTTCCCGGGGTCTCCGGGATCGAATTCGGAGCGGGCTTCGCGGTCTGCCGGATGCGCGGGAGCGCCTGCAACGACGTCCCCGTCGACGCCAAGGGAACGACGAGAACCAACAACTGCGGCGGCATCAACGGCGGGATCGCCAACGGCAACGAGATCGTTTTTCGGGTCGCCGTTAAGCCTCCCTCGAGCATCCGAAAGGAGCAGGAATCCGTCGATCTCCCTACGGGGTTCCCCGTCCGACTTTCGGTCCCCGGACGCCATGACGCCTGTATCGCCCTCCGGATGCCGGTCATCATCGAAGCCGCGGCGGCCGTCGTCCTGGCCGACCTCATGCTCCGGCAACAATGCATTCCCAGAATAGTGAGGTGAATCCTTGAATCTGCAAAAGATCAGAAATCTCATCGACGAGATCGACGGCGAGCTCCTGGGCCTCCTCAACGAGCGCATGGAGCTCGCCCTGCGGACGACGAAGCTGAAGGACGCGGTCCTCGACGAGGAACGGGAGAAACAGGTCCTGGACGAAGTGACCCGGCGCTCCCGGGACTACAATCCGCTCATCCCGGCCGACGTCATCCGCTCCATATACGGCGAGATCATCAAGGCGAGCCGCGGCATCCAGGAGGAGAAACGCCGGCTCATCGGTTTCCAGGGCGAGCACGGAGCCTTCGGTGAGCTGGCCGCCCGGCGCTTCGATCCCGCCCTCGTGCCCATTCCCTGCGTCGAGTTCGCCGACGTCTTCGACGGCGTCGAAAAGGGCTGGCTGGACTTCGGCATCGTCCCCGTGGAGAACTCCATCGGCGGCGCCATCGTCGACGTCAACCGGCTGATGATCCAGGGAGAGCTCGGGGTGACGGGGGCCGTCAAGCTCAGGATCAGCCACTGCCTCCTGACCCTTCCGGAGACCCATTATCAGGACATCCGGGTCCTCTATTCCCACCCGCAGGCCCTATCCCAGTGCCGGAACTTCATCGACCGGCACCAGATCGAGGCCCGTCCCTACTATGACACGGCGGGGGCCGCCCGGATGCTGGCGAAGGAGAAGCCGAAACGGACGGCGGCCATCGCGAGCGAGCTGTGCGCGGGGCTCTACAACCTGGAGATCGTCAAGGACCGCATCGAGGACCACCCGTTCAATTTCACGAGGTTCCTCGTCCTGTCCAGGGAGCCCCGGACGGGATTCGCGGACATGGGGTCGGTCATCTTTTCGACCCCGCACAAGGCCGGGGCCCTGTTCGGGATCCTCGAGATCTTCGCCCGGGCCGATATCAACCTGACCCGGATCGCGTCCTTTCCCTATCTGGACGACCCGAGCCAGGCCGCGTTCTTCCTCGATTTCCGGCACGACGACATCCGGAACACCATCGAGCCGGTCCTGGACGAGGTCCGGAAGCGGACCGCGACGTTCCGTTTCCTGGGATTCTACAAGGAGGAGGTTTTCTCATGAGGATCGCCGTTCTGGGTGTCGGCAATATGGGACGATGGCTCGTCCGGGAGCTCGGGCCGGGACATGAGGTCTGCGCCTACGATCCGCTCCCCTCCCGTACGGAAGGTCTGGGAGGGGTCGCGATCGTCCGGGAGATGGGCGGGGTGGCCGCCTTCCGACCGGACCTCCTCATCAATGCGGTCAGCCTGAAGAACACCGTCGCCGCGTTCGAGGCCGTCGTTCCGGCCCTCCCGCCGGACTGTATCCTCGCCGACGTCGCCTCGGTCAAGGGGGCCATTCCCGAGTACTACCGGAGCCTCCCCGGCCGGCGGTTCGCGTCCCTCCACCCGATGTTCGGCCCGACCTTTGCCAACATCGCCCGGTTGGAGGACGAGAACGCCATCATCATCCGGGAATCGGACGCGGGCGGCGCCGGATTCTTCCGGGAGTTCTTCCGGGAGAGGAAGATCCGCATCCACGAATATTCCTTCGAACAGCACGACCGGCTGATCGCCTACTCCCTGACCCTGCCCTTCGCTTCGACCATGGTCTTCGCGGCCTGCATGGACGGCGCGACGGTCCCGGGGACGACCTTCAAGAAGCACCTCGAGATCGCCAAAGGGCTCCTTTCCGAGGACGACGAGCTCTTGTCCGAGATCATCTTCAGCCCCCATTCCCTGGCCCAGCTCCAGGGGGTCACGGCCCGGCTGGAGTACCTGAAGCACATCATCATGGCCCGGGATACGGACGAGGCCGTGGCCTTTTTCGAGAGCCTGAGGCGGAACATCGCCTCGCCCGGAGCCCCTTCCGGCCCTTCCCCCAAACCCTGATCACCGGGCAATAAAAAAGGCCCCGGAGCCTGCGCTCCGGGGCCTGGGTTTTCGGGGAACGGCCTTCGTCCCGGGACTCGGGCCCGCGGCCCCTATTCGGCCATCTTCTTGTAGTCCACGTACCTCTTCGCCGCCTCGTCGGCGGCCTGCTTGAAGAGGACCTCGGAGATCTCGGGATGCTGCTGGGCGAGGACCCGATAACGGACCTCGTTCTTGAGGAAGGTCTGGTAATCGAGCTTGGGCTCCTTGGAATCGAGCGTGAGCGGGTTCTTCCCTTCCCGGGCGAGCAGCGGGTTGTAGCGGTAGAGGATCCAATAGCCGGTGTCGACGGCGAGCTTCTCCTCGGCCTGCGTCTTTGTCATGTCGATGCCGTGATTGATGCAGGGCGAATAAGCGATGATCAGGGAGGGCCCGTCGTAGGCCTCGGCCTCGAGGAAGGCCTTGAGGCACTGGTTCTGGTTGGCTCCCATCGCCACCGCCGCCACGTAGACGTAACCGTAGCTCATGGCCATGCGGCCGAGGTCCTTCTTCGAAGTCCTCTTGCCTGCGGCGGCGAATTTGGCCACCGACCCGGTCGGCGTCGACTTCGACGCCTGCCCGCCGGTGTTGGAGTAGACCTCGGTGTCCAGAACGAGGACGTTGATGTTCCGGTTCTGGGCGAGGACGTGGTCGAGGCCGCCGTAGCCGATATCGTAGGCCCAGCCGTCCCCGCCGATGCACCAGATGCTCTTCTCGATGAGGTGGTCCTTGAGCTCGGTGATCTTCGCGACGAGGGGCTTGGCGGCGGGACCGGCGGTCCGGAGGGCTTCCGGCAGAGCCGCGATCACGGCGTCGGCCGCGGCCCTGGCCTCGGCGTCCACCGACTTCCAGAGCCCCTTCATCTTTCCGAGGGCATCCGTGAGGGCCGGCGTGGTCCCTGCGGCCAGGAGCCCTTCGAAGGCCGCGGCCAGCTGTTTCCGGCCGGAATCCACGGCCAGCCTCATGCCGAATCCGTACTCGGCGTTATCTTCGAAAAGGGAATTCGCCCAGGTCGGGCCCCGGCCGTCGGCCCTTTTGGCGTACGGGACCGTCGGGAACGTCCCTCCGTAGATGGACGAACAGCCCGTGGCGTTGGCCACGATCATCCTGTCGCCGAAGAGCTGGGTGGTCAGTTTGACGTAGGGCGTCTCGCCGCACCCGGCGCAGGCGCCGCTGAACTCGAACAGCGGCTGGAGGAGCTGACTGCCCTTGACCGTATCCTTCTTGAGCCCGTCGAGCACCTCGTACGGAAGCTTCTCGAAGAACTCCTCGTTCGCGTTCTCTCCGGCGGCCCGGGCCTCTTCGATGGGGACCATCTTCAGAGCCTTGACCTTGGTCGGGCAGACCTCGACGCAGTTCTCGCAGCCGACGCAATCCTCGACGTAGACCTGGAGCCTGTAGGCGAGATCTCGGTCGTTCTTGGCGGTTGCCTTGACGGTCTTGAACGTCCCGGGGGCGCCGGCCAGGTCCTTGGGATCGATCTGCTTGGGCCGGATGGTGGCGTGCGGGCAGATCATGGCGCACTGGTTGCACTGGATGCAGTTCTCGGGGATCCAGGCGGGGACGTCCGAGGCGATCCCGCGCTTCTCGAGCCGCGCGGTGGACGTGGGAACCTGCCCGTCGAGGGGCATCTTCGAGACCGGGATGGTATCGCCCCGGAAATGCATGATGGGGTCGATGACGTCCTTGACGAAGCCCGCGGCGTCGTCGGGAAGGAGCTTGGGGATCGGGGCCGACGCCCCGACCTTCGCCGGGACCGGCACGGACTCGAGGGCTTCGGCCGCCCGGTCGACGGCCGCCCAGTTCATCTCGACGACGTTCATCCCCTTCTTGAGGAAGGATTTCTTGATGGCCTTCTTGATGAGGGCGATGGCCTCGGCCTCGGGGAGGACGCCCGAGATCTTGAAGAAGCAGGCCTGCATGAGCGTGTTGATCCTTCCGCCCAGGCCCAGCTCCTTGGCGATCTTGAGGGCGTCGATGGCATAGACCTTGATCTTCTTCGCGATGATGGTCTTCTGCATGTCCTCGGTCAGGTGCTCGAAGACCTCGGCCGCGGGCCAGGGGCCGTTGATGAGGAATGTCCCGCCTTCCCGGATGCCCTCGAGGATGTCATAGCGGCCGATGTAGGAGATCTTGTGGAGGGCGACGAAATCGGGCTTGTCGACCAGATACTGGGACTGGATGGGGTTCTTCCCGAAGCGGAGGTGGGAGATGGTGACGCCGCCCGACTTCTTGGAGTCGTACTGGAAATAGCCCTGGGCGTACATATCGGTGTTGTCGCCGATGATGGTGATGGAGTTCTTGTTGGCGCCGACCGTGCCGTCGGAGCCGTAGCCCCAGAACTTGCAGCGGACCGTGCCCGGGAGCTCGGTATCGATCGCCGGCCCCATCGGGAGGGAGGTCCCGGTCACGTCGTCGACGATACCGACCGTGAAGCCGTGCGTCGCGTTTCCGTCCAGGTGATCATAGACGGCCTTGACCATGCTCGGCGTGAACTCCTTGGAGGACAGCCCGTAGCGTCCGCCGATGATCTTGATCGGCCGGCCCGAGAGGGCGACGGCCGCGTCGAGGTAAAGAGGCTCGCCGAGGGCGCCCGGTTCCTTGGTCCTGTCGAGGACGGCGACCTTCCGGGTCGTGGGCGGGAGGGCGGCGTTCAGGGCCGCCGCGTCGAACGGCCGATACAACCGGACCTTGACGAGGCCGAGCTTGGCCCCGGCCTTGTTCAGGGCGTTGATGGTCTCCTCGGCGGTCTCGGCGCCGGAGCCCATCATGACGATGACCTTGTCGGCGTCCGGGGCCCCGACGTAGTCGAAGAGCCGGTAGGACCGGCCGAGGGCCCGGCCGACCTTGTCCATGTATTCCTGGACGATGGCCGGGGTCACGTCATAGTAGCGGTTGACCGTCTCGCGGCCTTGGAAGTAGACGTCGGGGTTCTGCTGGCCGACCTTGAGCATCGGCCGCTCGGGGGTCAGGGCCAGGGCGCGGAACGCCTCGAGGTGCTGGGGCTCGAAGAGAGCGGCCAGCGTCTCGTAGGGAACGAGGTCGATCTTCTGGACCTCGCTCGAGGTCCGGAAGCCGTCGAAGAAGTGGAGGAACGGGACCCGGGTGCGGAGCGTGGCCAGGTGGGCGACGATGGCCAGGTCCTGGGATTCCTGGACGGACCCGGCGCAGAGCATCGCGAAGCCGGTGTTCCGGGCGGCCATGACGTCGCTGTGGTCGCCGAAGATGGAAAGCGATTGGCAGGCCAGCGAACGGGCCGAGACCAGGAAGACCGTCGGCAGCATCTCGCCCGCGATCTTGTGCATGTTCGGAAGCATGAGCATGAGACCCTGGGAGGCCGTGAAGGTCGTCGTCAGGGCGCCCGCGGAAAGACTGCCGTGGACGGCGCCGGAGGCCCCACCCTCGGATTGAAGCTCCACCACGTTGACCGGATGGCCGAAGATGTTCTTGCGGCCCTGGGCGGCCCAATCGTCGGCCAGCTCGCCCATGGTGGACGAGGGGGTGATGGGATAGATGGCTGCAACCTCGGAGTACGCATAAGCCACGTGCGTCGCTGCAGTGTTCCCGTCTACGGCTTTGAAATTCTTTGACATCGTTCGTTCTCCTCTCTACGCCTGGCGGCGAAATTTGTTCTAGTCCTTGAGCTCCGTCCGGCCCTCGAGGGCCTTACGGATGGTGACCTGGTCGGCGAAATCGAGGTCCGAGCCGACCGGAAGGCCCATGGCCAGCCGGGTGATCCTGAGCCCGAGACCCCTGAGGGCCCCGGCCAGGTACAGGGCGGTCGCCTCGCCGTCCACCGTGGGGTTCGTGGCGATGATGACCTCCCGGAAAGCCCCCGTTTCGATCCTCTTGATGAGCTTTTCGACCTTCAGCTCGTCGGGGCCCCTCCCCTTGAGGGGCGCGAGCGAGCCCAGGAGCACGTGATAGCGGCCCCGGAAGGCCCCCGACCGCTCGATCGACGAGATGTTGAAAGGCTCCTCGACGACACACAAGGCGTCGTCCTGGCGGTGGGGATCGGAGCAGACCTCGCAGGGATCGACGTGGGTGATATTGTTGCAGACCGAGCAGGAAAAGATCCTCTTGCGCACTTCCCGGATGGCGTCGGCCAGGCGGTTGGTGTCCTCGATCGGAAGGCTGAGAAAATGGAAAGCCATGCGCTGGGCGGTCTTGGCGCCGACGCCGGGGATGCGCCTCAGCTCCTCGATGAGGTCGTGGAGGGGTTGGGCGTACTCGAACATCAGAACATCCCCGGGATCTTGAGGCCGGCTCCGAGCGCCCCGAGGCGTTCCTCCATCCGGGCGTCGACCTTGGCGGCCGCGTCCGTGAACGCCGCGAGGACGAGGTCCTGGAGCATGTCGACGTCGTCCTTGTTGACGACCTCCCGGTCGATGCGGACGGAGACAGGGTCTTCTTCCCGTCCATGACGATCGTCACCATCCCGCCGCCGCTCGAGCCCTCGACGCGCAGTTCGGCGAGCTCCTTCTGCAGGCGGTCCTGCATCTCCTTGGCCGCCTTGAGCATCCTCTGCATTTCCATGACGTTCTTCATCGCGTCTCCCCTATTTTCCTTCCGCCGGTTTCTTGATGGGATCGACCGAGACCACCTTGGCCTTGAAGGTGTCCATGAAGAACTGGACCGTCGGGTCCTTGAGGGCGGATTCCGCCCCGTCCGCGGCCGGCTCCGCCCGGGGAGCGGCCGGCGCCGGTCCCCCGCGCTCGACGAGGCGGAGGCGCATGGGCCGGCCGGCGGCCTCCGAAGCGATCTTCTCCACGAGCTTCGTATCCCGCCGGACCGTCGGTCCGTAGAACTGCCTTTCCCCTTCGTACACGATCTCGATGGATTCCGCCCCGATCCCAAAAGAAGAATACTGGGCGAGGATGGCGGCCAGGGCAGGCTTCTCCTTCTGAACGCCTTCCAGGACTCGGGAAAAGAGCGCCTGGGCCTCGGGCGCCGGGCCTTTGGGCCCGGCCGCCGGAGCGGAACGCGCGGGCTCGGGCCCGGAGCCGGGGGGCGCAGCCTCTGAGACCCTCCGGGGGCGCGTTTCCGGGCCGGCGGGCGCGGAGGTCCGGCCGCGCGGTTCCGATTCCGGAGCGGAAGAGCCCCCGGGACATCCGGGCCCCCCCGTCGGCCCTTGGAGGGCCGCCACTTCGGCCAACAGGTCGGTCAGGGGAACAAGCTTGCGGAAATGGCACAGCTTGACGAGGAGCGATTCCAGGAAGATCCGGGGGTGCGAGGAGAACCGGAGCCCCGGCTCCGCCTGTTGCAGGGCCAACAGATGGCGGAGGAGGTCTTCGGCCGACGCCTTCCCGGATTCCGCGCGCAGGCGCTCGAGATCGGCTCCGTTCAGGGACAGGATGTCCCTGGCGTCGTCCACCGACCGGACGAGCAGGAGGTTGCGGAAATGCCCGATGAACTCCTTGAAGAAGACCCGGAGGTCCAGGCCGCCTTCGACGAGGCTGTCGACGAGCGGGAAAACGGCCTCGGGCTTTTCGCCCAGCACGGCCGACGAGGCCGCGAAGAGCAGGTCCGCGGCGATCGAGCCGAGGATCTCCTTAAGCTCCTCGTCGTTGACGACCTCGCCGCTGAAGGCCACGGCCTGATCGAGGAGGCTCTGCGCGTCCCGAAGGCTCCCCTCGGACGCGTCGGCGATGAGGCCCAGCCCGTTCGGGGAGATGGTGATGTTCTCCTTCTTCGCGATGTCCATCAGGTGGTTGATGATCTCCTTGCGGGAGATCTTCTTGAATTCGAAGTGCTGACAGCGCGAGACGATCGTGGCCGGGACCTTGTTGAACTCCGTGGTCGCGAAGATGAAGACGGTCCCGGCGGGAGGCTCCTCGAGCGTCTTGAGGAGGGCGTTGAAAGCCGGCCCGGTGACCTGGTGGACCTCGTCGATGATGATGACCTTCGTCCGGCTGTGGATGGGCTTGTACTTGAGGCTCTCGCGGAGGGTCCGGATCTGGTCGATGCCCCCGCTCGAGGCGCCGTCTATCTCCAGGACGTCCAGGGAGCGGTCCTCGACGATCGCCTTGCATTCCTCGCAGACGTTGCAGGGCGTCGGCGTCGGCCCCTGGACACAGTTCAAGGCCTTGGCCAGGATCCTGGCGGCGGTCGTCTTGCCGGTCCCGCGCATCCCGGAGAACAGATAGGCCTGGGTCACCCGCTTCGTCCGGATGGCGTTCTGCAGCGTCTGGACGACGGACCTCTGCCCGACCATGTCCTCGAAGGCCTGAGGCCTGTACTTGCGCGCGAATATGAGATATGACATGTGATCAGGCGGTACCCTGAGAGGGAAGCCGGACCTCCCTTAAAAAGTAAGGTTTATCTTAACACAAATCGGAAAAATTACAATAAGACGAAGAGGCATTGTATAATGGGCTCCGCCGCCGCCGCCATGATCGAAACCGCCCCGGATCGCCGAAGTCTTTCGGCCGTCCACCTGGCCGTCCTCCTCTTCGGGTTCCCCGGGCTTTTCGCCCGATGGGTCCCGCTCTCCCCTCTCCTGATCGTCCTGGGAAGGGTCGCCTTCGCCTCCCTGGCCCTGGCCGCCTTCATGGCCGTGAGGAAGATCTCCCTTCGGATGGCCCCCGGACGTGACCTCGCCCTCTGCGCCGTGTGCGGGATCATCCTGGCCGTCCACTGGTCGGCGTTCTTCGAGGCCGTCCGGGTCTCCAGCGTTGCCGTCGGCCTTCTGGCCTACGCGACGTTCCCGGCGTTCACCGTCTTCCTCGAGTCGTTCAAGGAGCGGAAGCGCCCGGACGCGGCGAATGTCCTCTTCTCCGGGATCACGCTTTTGGGCGTCTTCCTCGTCGTTCCCCGGTTCACGCTCGCCGAGCCCGTCCTCCTGGGAGTCCTCTGGGGGCTTCTGTCGGGGGCGACCTTCGCGGTCCTGGCCATCCTGAACCGGAGGCTCTCGAAGCGGCATTCCAGCCTGCGCGTCGCCTTCTATCAGGACCTGTTCGCCGGCCTCGCCCTGCTTCCCGTCCTTCTCGGCGGCATCCCCCGCCTTACGGGCAGGGACCTGGCGCTTCTCGCGGTCCTCGGCGTCCTTTGCACCGCCGTCGCCCACACCCTGTTCATCCGCGGGATGCGCGGGGTAAGCGCCCAGACCGCGAGTCTCATCGCCTCCCTGGAGCCTGTCTACGGGATACTGCTCGCCCTGGCCCTCCTCGGCGAGGTTCCGGCGCGACGAACGGTTTTGGGAGGCGCGGTCCTCCTGGGGGCGGTCCTGCTCGTGACCCTGCGGGCGGCTAAACGAAGAACGGCCTGAGGCTCACCGGACCGGGAGGGAACGCAATCCGACCCTGACCTCGATCCGATCCGATCGAAGCTCCGCCAGTCCGTATTCTTTCTTGAAATCCTCGAAGACGAAGCGCGCGCTCCCCTTTTCGAGGACCTTGAGGTAAGGATCGAGGCGCGCGGCAAGACCGGCGAAAGCGGCGGCGGCATGTGCGGCGTCCGGATAGGCGACCACGATGAGGGCGTGGCGGCCCGTCCGGGGATCGTCATAGGCGGCCGCGGCTCCGAAGACGCGGCCTCTCTGATCGAGGATATCCCCTTCCCCCAGGGTAGCGACCGCCTGGAGCCCGATGGGGCCCCGGAACAGGATGGCGGAGCCCGGCACGAGCCCGTCGGACGGGAGCATGGACAGCAGGTCGACCGGATGCTCGTCCGGCAGAGCTTCCAGGGCCCGGGCGGCGAGGGCCGTCATGTCCGGAACGATATCCTCCCTCGCCGACGGGTTGTTGACGTGGACGAAGTACCGGCCCTTGAGGATCGTGAACTGGGCCGCCTCGCTCGAATTCCGGGCCGGGATCCCCTCCCGCGGGGTCTCCTTGCCGCATTTCATGAGGTACAGGCCCAGGGCGCCCTCGGGCCCCGACATCTCGTAGATCTCGAGAACGAGCTCGTTCTCCCCTTTCGCATATCGCTGGAGGGACAGCGTCTCGAAACCGAACTCGAGATAGAGCTCGGCGCCGCCGTCGATGTGGTCGAAAAGATGGTTCGCCGGGAATGTCCTGGGAGCCTCGACTCTCGCCCATCCCGGAGCGAAGCCGTCTCCGGGAAGGACGATCCCGGAGGCCGGACGCGCCGGTACGGCCAGGGCGGCGAAAAGCGCCGCCGCGAGGAAGATCTTTCTCATGTTCGCGTGCGCCGGGCGTTGCTGCGGTCAGGCCTTGATGTGCTTGATCTTCGCGGGATCGGCGATCCCGAGGCCCATCTTCTCGCCGGTGCGGAGATACTCGGTGTTCCGCGGATGTTCGTTGACGTTGACGCCCATTTCCTTGCGTTTGGCCACGAGAATGTTGTGACAGACGAGGTCCAGGGCGATGGGATCGGTTCCGAAGAAGAGCGCGCCCTGATCGTAGATGAACTTGGCCTCGGGCCCGGGACCACCGTCGTACTGGCCTTTGATGCCGTCGGTCACCGTGAGGACCCATTTGTCCCGGATGACCGGAAAGGCCGGGACCTCGACGCAGACGTCGAGGGCGAGGGGCTTATGGAGCCTGTTCGTGTTGCAGACGGCCCCGTAACCGATGTTCTTGGTGGCCATGGAGATCGCGTTCCCGGTGTTCTTGAAGACCGGGACGTTGATGATCTTCGTCAGCTTCCCGGTCAGGAGCTTGCCGAAATAGGAGTATTTTCCGTTGAAGACGTGCTGGTTGAGGTACGCCTCGTCCTTGGGGCCTTCGACGTCGGCCCAGTAGTAGACGTCCTTGTCGAACTTATCGGCGCTGACGTGACTGCCGTCGGCCCGGAGCCAGCGGCTGTTGTCGGTGGCCTTCCCCTCGGCCACCGCCTCGTCCATGGTCTGGAGGCCTTCGAAGGAAACGCCGGGGAACCGCTCGGGCGTGAAACCGGCGTCCCGGACCATGTAGTCGAACCGGTCCCAGACGATGATGTTCCGGCGAGGCAGACCGCTCGCCGCGAGCCAGCCGATGACGGCCTCGACGACCTCGGGCCGCGTGCTGATCAGTCCCGCCCCAACCGGGTTGATCTTGATCCCGACGATGTCGTCCTTCGTGAAGAACAGGTCGAAGCTCGACCTCAGGTCCCTTCCGGTGAGCGTCGTCAGCCCCTTTTCGAACATCGCGCGAACGGCCGCCGCGTCGACCTTGGGCCCGGAAACGGAGGCCGGGTCCCGGACCTCGACGACGCGCCCGGGGAAAGGCCCCGGGAGGGACGTCTTCGTCCTCGGAACCTTCAGGGCGTCGGCAACGTTGGTGGCGGGCTTGACCGGCGGCGCGGGAGTCGCGTTCTGCGCGGCCGCGAGGGTGCGCCCCCCCAGCAGTCCGATACCGGCGGCGGCGCCGGCCGCGCCCCCGACCTTGAAGAAGTCCCGCCGGTTGAGCGAGAGCCGCGATCCCATGGAGCGATAGGCGTGTTTTTTCATGTCTGCGTTCTCAGTCCTTTTTCCTCAATTTCCCCTTTTTGATCTTGTCCTCGTCCTGCTTCTGGCGTTTCTCGAGATCGGCCTTTTCCGTTTCGTGCTTCCTTTTCAGTTCGGAGACCTTGGTCTCGAGCTCGCGCTCGATCTTGACCTTGTCCTCCGACGTCCGGGCGCGGGTCCGGTCCTCGTCGACCTTCCGGCGGATGACGCTGACCTCTTCGTCCTGGCTCTCCTCGAGGAGCTTTCTCTCCCGGACGTGGATCTCGCCGACCGCGCGATCGTCGGCGACGTCGCCGGCCACCGCGTCGCTCGCTTCGTCGGGCCGCAGGACGGCCTTGGGGCGGGCGAGCCGGTTCCGGGACAGGGCCGGCTTATGGAGGAGGACCTCGTCGCCCTCCAGCCGCGAGGCGCCGGGCCGGCCGGGGTCCCGAAGACGGTATTTGGTGATCGGTTTCCGGGTCAGGCGCCAGGCTTCGTCCGGGTTGAAGCCTTCGTTATAGACCCGGTCGCCCCGGCTTCGGATATTGATATTGATGACGGTGAAGTTGATGATCGTGATGTTGCGTTCGTAGGGAAGGGCGTAGCGGTCCAGCCGGTCGTTCCAGAAGTGCCGCCCGTCGACGAAGACCCAGGAATAGGGAGGGATGTCGAATCCCGAGGACCGGATGCCCATCCCGGAGACGAACTCCGCGTCCGGGGGCAGCGGCGCCCAGCCGAGGTAAAGGTCTCCCGTCCGCCAAGCGACCCAGGCCGGCCCCCAGATCGTGTCCGGGACCCAGAACCAGCCCATGGAGCGGTCGAAGCCCCAGCGGCCGTAATGGAAGGGGATCCAGCCCCATTCGAAGCTCGAGACCCAGGTCCAGCCGTAATCGCTCCATATCCAACGGCCGTTGGTGTACGGCCGCCAGCCATAGGGCATATGCCGGGGGATCCAGACATAACCGTAGCGAGGATAATCCACCCATGACCCGTAAGGGGCCAGGTCGTCATAGAAGACGGAGACGTCGCGCTCCCCGCCCCGATAATATGCGTTCTCGTCATCGGGTCCGGGGTAGCTCCCGCCTTCGTCCGTGGGAACATAGACGATACACCCGGCGGTCACGGCCAAAAGGACGAGGATGGGGATCCATGCGGTTCTTTTCATCGTGCTCTCCTATTCTCCGGCCGGAGTTTATGCAAGATACGTGCCGGGGCGGCCTCCCCGGAGATCCCGGCTGGACCGGTCGCCGCCCGTCCTCCAGAGGCGACAGGGCTCAGGACAACCCCGGTCTGGTCGTCCCGGTTCAGGCCAGCCGCTTGAAGACCGATTTGATGCGCTTATAGGCCCAGTTGAGGTCCTTCTCCCGGATGACAAGCGGCGGGGCGAAGCGGATGACGTTCTCGTGGGTCTCCTTGCAGAGCAGGCCTTCCTTCATCAGCTCTTCGCAGAACCGCCGGGCTCCGCCCGCCTCGGGACGGAGCTCGACGCCGATGAGCAGGCCCCGGCCGCGGATCTCCTTGATATGCTTGCTCCGGATGGTCTTGAGCTTGGCCACGAAATAGGCCCCGAGTTCCGCCGCCCTCTCGACAAGCTTTTCCTCTCGGGTGACACGGATGGCCTCGCGGGCTACGGCGCACGCCAGGGGGTTGCCTCCGAACGTGGAGCCGTGCTCGCCGGGCTTGAACAGGCCCATGATGTCGCGGTTCGCCAGTACGGCCGAGATGGGATAACAGCCGCCGCCGAGGGATTTGCCCACGGTGATCATGTCCGGCCGGACGCCTTCGTACTCGGAGGCGAAGAGCCGTCCCACGCGGCCGAGGCCCGTCTGGATCTCGTCGGCGATGAAGAGGACCTTGTTCCGCTCGCAGATCTCCTTGGCCTTCTTCAGATAGCCGTCGGGAGGGATGAGGATGCCGGCCTCGGCCTGGATGGGCTCGACGAGGAAGGCCGCGGTGTTCGGCGTGATGGCCTGCTCCAGGGCCCCGGCGTCCCCGAACGGGATGATCGGGAAGCCCGGCGTGAAGGGACCGAAGTCCTTGCGGTAAAGGGGCTCGGTCGAGAAGCTGATGGCGGTGACGGTCCGGCCGTGGAAATTGTTCGTGCAGGCGATGATCTCGGCCCGGTCCTCGGGGATCCCCTTGACCTGATAGCCCCACTTCCGGGCGGCTTTGACGGCCGTCTCGACGGCCTCGGCTCCGGAGTTCATCGGGAGGACCATCTCGTACCCGGTCCAGTCGCAGAGCTCCTTGGCCAGCATCGGCCACTGGTCGTTGCGGAAGGCCCGGGAGGTCAGGGTCAGGCTCTTGGCCTGCGCCTGGAGGGCCTTGATGATCCGGGGGTGGCAGTGTCCCTGGTTCGCCGCCGAATAAGCGGCCAGGAAATCCAGGTACTTCTTCCCTTCCACGTCCCACATCCATATCCCCTTGGCTTTGCTGACGACAACGTCCAGGGGGTGGTAGTTGTGGGCCCCGTAAAGGTCTTCGATGAGGATGAGGTCCTTGCTATCCATCGTCACACTCCTCTGATGAATGCGTTATGAAACCCGCCCTGATATCTGGCGGAGAGGGCGGGATTCGAACCCGCGGTACACCTTGCGGCGCACACACGCTTTCCAAGCGTGCTCCTTAAGCCACTCGGACACCTCTCCGATCATGCTCGATCCGCGCGAAGCCGCGCGCGGAGTCCTTAACTTATCAAAAAAAACGGGGGCGGGTCAATTTCGGGGAAGAGGCACGGAGGCGAAAATATTGATGATATCCTTGAGAAGGGCGGCGCCGGTCCCTCCGGGGTCCGACCGGCCCCCGACGACCGTGACCGGGCCCATGGTGTCCGTGTAGAAGGTGACGCCCTTGGTCGTCCCCCGAACCCCGAACAGCGGATGGTCGCCGTCGAGAAGGGCCAGGCCCACCTCGAGCTTCCAGGGGTGCGTCCTGTCCTCCTTGGAGCATTTCCCCATGAGCCTGAGCGCCTTGCCGGCCTCGGCAGCTTTGGGCACGAGATGGGGCGTAATGTCCCGGATCCCCGAGACCCCCACCTCTTCCAGCCGGAATCCCGTCCCCATGACGGCGTTGCTGATGATCACGAGCTTGGCCGCCGTATCCCAACCGTCGACGTCCATCGAAGGGTCCGGTTCCGCGATCCCCCGGGTCTGGGCCTCGGCAAGGGCCTGGGCGTAGGTTAGACCCTCTTCCATCTTTGTCAGAATGTAGTTCGTCGTGCCGTTGAGGATGCCTTCGATGCCGAGGACCTCGGCTCCGGCGAGAGAGCCGACGCCGACGTCCAGCGTCGGCAGGGCCGCCGCGGCGGCTCCGCTCGCCATCAGCCGGACGCCCCGCCTGGAGGCCAGATCGTTGAGCTCACGGTATTTGAGGACCAGGGCGCCTTTGCTTGCCGCAGCGACATGCCAGCCGTACTCGAGCGCCAGGGAGATGTAGGAGAGGCCCGGCTCTCCGGTCCGGAAGTCCGAGGGGGTGCACTCCACGAGGACTCCGGGTTCCATGCCGCCGACGACGTCGGCGAACCCGAGGCCCGGCTTCCAGAGGACGCTGCCGCGGATGCCGCCCGACGGGCCGTCCAGCAGGGAGTCGAGGGGAAGGCTGTCGTTGCAGAGGACGCCGCCATCGCTCTTCAAAGCCGCGCGGAGGACGAGATCGAGCCCGTAGCGTTCGCGACAGAAGGTCCTTTTGTCGGAGACGATGCGGCCGAAGGCTTGGCCGACCCGGCCGAAGCCGGCGATGACGAGGTTGATGGTTTTCAGGAGATCCCCTCCGGGAAATCGCCCCCAACCCCCCTTTTAAAAAGGGGGGAAGATCAAGGGGGCGTCGCGGGTTGAGAAAGTTTCGAGACGCTTCCGGATTCATTAATATCTCTTTATCTCCCCTGCCCCTCTTGGGAGAAGATGAAAGACCGTCGCGTCTCCGTCTGAGAAGTTCCGAGCGGCTCCCATCTCCATTGTATTTCTTAATCTCCCCAACCCCCCTTGGAATTCAAGGGAGGACGATTAGGATAGCCGCTCGGACAGGGGAACGGAGAGGGCGGGATTCGAACCCGCGATACCGATTGCTCAGTATATCGGTTTTCGAGACCGACGCCTTCAACCACTCGGCCACCTCTCCGTACAGTCCACCATTTTATCCGGTTTCGATTTTTTGGCAAGCCCCAAGCCAAATGGCGTTCCGCGCTCACGACCTCGTATCCGACCCGGGCCGGCGGCGCCTTTCCCGGAAAAAGGACCTGAGAACCGCCGCGCACGCATCGGCCAGGATCCCGGCCTTGATCGCGGGACGATGATTCAGTTTCGCAAAGGGGAACCGCATGACGGAGCGGACGGCGCCTGACTTGGGATCGGCCGCGCCGAACACGAGACGGTCGACCCGGGCCTGGACGACGGCGCCGAGGCACATCGCGCAGGGCTCCAGCGTCACGTACAGCTCGCAGCCGGTGAGACGGTAATTGCCGAGCTTCCGGGCCGCCGACCGCAGGGCCGATATCTCGGCATGCGCCGTCGGATCGTTCTTCGAGATGGGCCGGTTATGGCCGCGGCCGACGATCTTCCCGGCCTTGACGACGACGGCCCCGACGGGCACCTCTCCCCGGTCCGAGGCCTTTCGCGCTTCCGCCAGGGCCTGGGACATGAAGTCGATATCATCCTTGAGGGCGTTCATGACGGCCTTATGATTCTAGCTTTCTTCGTTCTCTTGTTCAATGCCCGCGAAATCGAGGGCCGTGATAATTCCCGCGGACTTCTTTACTTCTGCGACGGCTTTCCCATAGACTAAGGCCTGATCTTTCGCCAAGGAGCTGACATGGACATCCTCGAATGCCTTTTCTGCGGAAAGCGCGCTCCCCTGGACGTCTTCTCGCCCTTCTGTCCCGATTGCCGCGAGCCGATGTTCTTCGCCCGTGAAACGGGGAAACGCCGCTTCCACGCGGACCGGCCCCTCCCCCTCGAACAATGGCTCGATTTCCTGCCCCTGGAGCGCGTCGATCCCGGGCTCGGGCTGGGCGAAGGGAACACGCCGCTTGTCCGTTTGAACGCCCTCGTGTCCGAGGCCGGCGTGCCGGAGCTTTACGCCAAGTTCGAAGCCCAGAACCCGACGATGAGCTTCAAGGACCGGGGGACGGCGGCCGCGATCCAGAAGGCGGCCGCTCTGGGTTTCGAGCGCATCGGGACCGTATCGACGGGCAACATGGCGGCCTCGACGGCGGCCTATGGGGCCAGGGCCGGGTTCGAAACGACCGTGCTCCTCAAGGAAGAGACGTCGCCGCAGAGCCTCCTCGCCGCCGGCATCTTCGGCCCGCGCCTCGTCAGGGTCCGGGGCGACTACGGGAGCCTGTTCTACAGGAGCCTCGAGATCGGGCGCAAGCTCGGCATCTATTTCATGAATTCCGTGGACCCCGTCCGTATCGAGGGTTACAAGGTCACGGCATTCGAGATCTTCCTTCAAGCCGGGAAAAAGGCCCCGGGCACCATCTTCGTTCCCGTGAGCTCCGGGGGTCACTTCATCGGCCTGATGAGGGGGTTCGAGGACCTCCTGGCGGAAGGGCTCATCGATCGTTATCCGACGTTCATCGGCGTCCAGGCCGAAGGATGCGCCCCGTTGGCCCGGGCCTTTGCCTCCGGCCTCGTCAAATACGCGAGGCTCGACGCGGCGCACACCATCGCCCACGCCATCTCCAACCCCGCTCCTCCGGCCGGCAACGCCGTTCTGCGCATGGTGCGCGACCACGGCGGGATGCTGATCTCGGTCTCCGATGACGAGATCCTCGAGGCCCAGCGCGCACTGGCCGGGCGCGAAGGGCTGTTCTGCCAGCCCGAATCAGCCGTGACCTGGGCGGGCCTTCTGCGGCTCGCCGGCCAGGGAAAGCTGGCCCGGGAGGCCTCCGCGGTCCTCGTCCTGACCGGGAGCGGGCTCAAAGCGCCCAAGGCCCTCGAATCGCAGCCGATCCGATCGGAGGAGTCCTCGCTCGAAGACCTGGAAAAGCGCCTCGGCGGATAAGGGAGCGCCCGTCGGGAGCCGCCCGGAGAGGTGCCCGGCTATCTTACGATCCCGCGATGTGCTAGGATGAGCCTATCCCGCTGTCCCCCAGGAGGTCTCCGATGCATGAAGAGTATCGTTCTCCGATAGACATCAACTTCAAATTGCCCAAGGTGCCGAAGAAGGCGGTCCAGGCGGCCCTGGCGGTCCTCGTCGCCGCCGTCCTTCTCTACGGTTCGGTCTACCAGGTCAGCCCCGAGGAGATGGGCGTCATCCTGAGATTCGGCAAGTTCGTCCGAACCTCCGAGCCCGGCCTCCACTTCAAACTGCCGCTCGGCATCGAGGCTCTGACCCGCGTCCCCGTCCAGCGCCAGCTCAAGCTCGAGTTCGGCTTCCGGACGGCCAAACCGGGCATCCAATCGGAATACACGAGCAACGCCGGGACCAGGGCCGAATCCGTCATGCTGACCGGGGACCTGAACGTCGTCGTCACCGAGTGGATCGTCCAGTACAAGATCAAGGACCCCTATAAGTTCCTGTTCAAGATGAGAGAGGCCACGACGACCTTCCGGGGCATGACCGAGGCCGTCGTCCGGCGCATCATCGGCGACAACTCCGTCGACGAGGTCATCACGGTCGGCCGGGCCCGGATCGCCACGGAAGCCAAGGAGGCCCTCCAGCGCCTCTGTGACGCCTATGAGATCGGCATCGACGTCAACCAGCTCATCTTCCAGGACGTCAATCCGCCCGACCCCGTCAAGCCGTCCTTCAACGACGTCAACGAGGCCCTCCAGGAGAAGGAGCGGAAGATCAACGAGGCCTGGTCCGAGTACAACCAGGAGATCCCGAAGGCCACCGGCGAAGCGGACCAGATGCTCCGCGCCGCCGAGGGCTACGCCACGGAGCGCATCAACAACGCCATGGGCGACGCGGACCGGTTCTCCGCCGTCTACCGCGAGTACGTCAAGGCCCCGGCCGTGACGCGGAAAAGGCTCTATCTCGAGACGTTGAACGACGTCCTGCCCGGCATAAAGAAAAAGGTCATCGTCGATCAGGGCCTGAAGGGGATCCTGCCCCTTCTCAACCTGGGCGAGGAGGTGAAGAAGTGAGCGCCAAGACCCGGAACATCATCTTCATCGGCCTGGGGATCGTCGTCCTGCTCGTCCTTTTGGATTCGGTCTACATCGTTTCCGAGACGAATCAGGTCGTCATCACCCAGTTCGGGGAGCCCATCGGAGGGGCCGTGACGACGGCCGGGATGCACGCCAAGCTCCCGTTCGTCCAGAAGACCAACTATTTCGAAAAGCGCTGGCTCGAATGGAACGGGGACCCCAACCAGATCCCGACCAAGGACAAGAAGTACATCTGGGTGGACACCTACTGCCGCTGGCGGATCAGCGATCCGCTGGTCTTCTTCCAGCGGGTCCGCGACGAGCGGGGCGGCCAGTCGCGCCTGGACGACGTCGTCGACGGCGAGACCCGGAACGTCATCGCCAACCACGACCTCATCGAGATCGTCCGGGCCTCCAACCGGAAGTTCGAGCTGAGCGAGGAGGCGGCCCTGCTCGACCTCTCGGGCGTCATCGGCGAGATCACCTACGGCCGCGACAAGCTCGCCCGGATGATCCTCGAGAACTCGTCTCGCATCACCTCCGAGTTCGGCGTCGAGCTCAAGGACGTCCAGATCATGCGGGTGAACTATGTGGACGAGGTCCAGAAGAAGGTGTTCGACCGGATGGTCGCCGAGCGGCAGAGGATCGCCGCCAAGTACCGCTCCGAGGGGGACGGAAAGAGCGCGGAGATCCGGGGCCAGAAGGAAAAGGAGCTCAAGAGGATCCAGTCCGAAGCCTACCGCCAGGCCCAGGACATCAAGGGCAAGGGCGACGCCGAAGCGACCAAGATCTACGCCCGGGCTTACAATCTGGACCCGGAGTTCTATCAGTTCACGAAGACGCTGGAAACCTACCGGAAAGCGCTCGAGAAGGAGACATGGCTCCTGCTTTCGACCGACAGCGAATTCCTGAAATTCCTGAAGAGCACGTCGAAATAGGGCGTCCCGGACCTGTTCTACGCGAGCGGGCGCGGGCCCGGGCCGGACGCTAAGGCTCCAGGAGCTCGATGAGCTTGTCCCGGTTCGGGAAGAGCGCCGCCGTCCCGCCCGTATGGAAGAAGACGACCTTCTCCCCTGCTTTGAAATATCCCTTCTGAACGAGGTCGACGAGCCCGATCATCGCCTTGGAGGTATAGACCGGGTCCAGGACAACGCCTTCGCTCACGAATATGCGTCGGAGGATGTCGGCGACCTCCTTGTTCACGATGCCGTAGCCGTCCTTCATGTAATCGTCGAAGACGATGATGTCTCCGCGACCCGCGACGGATTCGAGCCCCATTTCCCGTTCAAGCGGCCCGGCGATGGCCTCGACATATCCAGCGAATGACTCGGCGTCGTCCGAGACGCTGATACCGACGACCCGGCAGGAGTCCGCCAAGGCCCTGGCTCCGACAAGAGGCCGGCTTGCGTCCCGCCCGAGCCCGTCGCGTGGACGACGGCGTCCGGGACGAACCCGAGTGCCCGCGTCTGTTCGTACATCTCGGCAAAGGCCTCGACATAGCTGACCGCGCCCAACGGCCTGTCCATGTCGCCCGCGATCATGGACCCGCCGACGGAAACGACATAGGGCTTCCGCCCGGCGCGTCTGCTGCTCCTCGGCGATCTCGTTCATGAGCGCCATCGTGTCCTCGAGCTTGACGACCTTGCCCCTGGCCAGGGGCTCCCTGATACGCATTTCGACGCCCAGGATCCGCTCGAGGAGCATGTTCCCGTCGAAGCCGGGAGGGATATCGTAAGACCGGAAAAGTACGAGAATGGTCTTGAGCCCGTGCTTCGTCGCGGCGGCCGCCGTCTGCAGGCACCAGTTCGACTGCAGGCTGCCCCAGGTGATGATGGTGTCGCACCCTTTGTCGAGCGCGTCCTTGATGATGAACTCGAGCTTCCGGGACTTGTTTCCCCCAAAAGCCAACCCCGTGAGGTCGTCGCGCTTGATGTAGATCTCGGGGCCGCCAAGTTCCTCGGTCAGCCTCTCCAGCTTGCGCAGGGGCGTGGGCCGGTGGATGAGCTCGACCCGCGGGAATTTCGCGATCCGGGTCCGGATGTCGCCGATCGAATAATGCGCCATGTCTTCACCTCATGCTATAGAGCATCGATCAAATTCATGTCGTTAGCATGACAGGGTTTTTGGACCAGGCCAACGTTACCAAATTGGAGGATGGTTGTCACCCTAAATCCCCCCCAACCCCCTTTTACAAAGGGGGGTAGACATGATCCCCCCAAGCCCCCCTTTACAAAGAGGGGGGTGAGGGGGGGGATTTATTGCTGAATCAGGACACGGGCATCGTGCGCCAAGGTCAAGTGGCCATCGACGATCACCTGTTCCCCTTCCTTGGCCCCGTCCAGGATCTCGACATAGCGCTCGTTCTCGAGCCCGGTCGTCACGTATCTCCATTTAGCGAGCCCGTCCTCGACCACGAAGACGAGCTTTCGGCCTCCCCGGACGAGGACCGCTTCCTGGGGAGCCAGGAGCCTGTCCTTGAAGATCTCGGCGGCTACCTCGACCTCGGCGTGCATGCCCGGCTTGATCTCTCCGGCGGCGTTATCCAGGGCGACGTGGACGGCGCAGGTCCTGTCGCCCGGCTCCACGACGGGGCTCACCGCCAGGACCGACCCCTTTGAAGACCCTGCCCGGATAAGCGCTGAACCGGACGTCGGCCTCACGGCCCGCCTTCAGCCTCCCGACCTCGCTCTCCAGGACCCTGGCCTCGACCCGGATATCCCTGATATCGACGATGGTCATGAGGTCCTGGCCGCTCGTGACCGTCTCGCCCACCGAGACCTTGATGTCCGTCAGGACTCCCGAGAAGGGGGCCCGGATCTTCGTCCTCTCCAGGTCCAGGCGGGCGACGGCGACCTCGACCTCGGCCTGGGTCAGCCCCTTGGAGGCGGCCTGGACCTCGTCCTTTTTCCGGCCCGCCTCGATGAGCAGGGTCTCGTGCGCCTTGCGGACCTTGTCGTAGTCCTCGCGGCTCATCCCGCCCGCGGCATAGCGCGCAGACGGACGCGTCGAGCGCCTCGGACGAAGTCCGTGATCCTCTCCTCGAGCCCCGGATCGACCCGCCTTTCGGGACCGCCGAACCGGTTTTCCACGAGCATCTCCGAGAGCCTTTTCAGCCTTTCCGCCTCGGCGGACTCCAGCCGCAGCTGGTATGTCCGATCGTCGATGCGGGCAAGGACGTCTCCGGCCCGGACGGCCCTTCCTTCCGCGGCGGCGACGCCCTTGAGAGCGCCCGACACCTCGGCCTTCAACACGGCCCTCTTGTTCGCGATGACCTCGCCGGGCGACGTCAGCCGGACGACCAGGTCGCCGCGGACGAGCGCGAAGACCTTTACCGGAAGCGGCGCTTCCGCTCCGGCCGAAGCGGCACGCGCGGCGTCTTCGACGGGCGCCTTCGATGCCGCCGGCCTTCGGAGGAAAAAGATGTAGATCCCGGCCGCGGCGATGATGACGACCAGGGAAACGGCCAATATCGATCTGGGGATGATCTTCATCTGTTCCTCCATAAAGAACCGATCTCGCGGGCCGCTCGGGCGAGTCCGGGCCTGGCCCGCTCGGCGGCATGATAGAGCACGGGGATGACGGTGAGGATGAGCGGCGTCGACGCGATGAGCCCCCCGACCGTGCACAGGGCGAGCGAGGACCAGATGTCGCTCTTCCCGGCCTCCGCGGGAATGAGGAGCATGGGCATCATGCCCAGGACGGTGGTCCCGGTCGTCATGAGGATGGGACGGACGCGCTCCTTCGTTCCCTCCACGACGGCCTCCGCCAAGCCCCTCCCCTCCCGCCTCTTGAGGTTGATATGGTCCACGATGAGGATGGCGTTGTTGACCACGATGCCGGCCATGAGGATGACGCCGATGTAGGCCGAGGAATCGAACCGGGCGCCGGCGACGACGAACGCCGCGAAGACCCCGACCAGCGCCAGCGGCACCGACACCAGGACGATGAAGGGCTGGACGAGGGATTCATAGAGGGCGGCCAGGATCATGAAGATGACGACGACGGCCACGACGGCGGCCAGGGCGATCTGTCCCTTTTCCTTCCGCGTCATCAGCCAGTCCTCCTCGAGCGTCGCCGAGAATCCCGGCGGAAGGCTCAATCTTGCGAAGACCGCTTTCTTGGTAGTTTTCCGCCGCCTTGAACGGGCCGCGGAACTCCCACATGACCGTCCGTTGGAATTGCCGGTCCTCCCGCTCGATCGAGCCGGCGACGGGCCTTTCTTCGACCGTCAGGACGTCCCCGAGGCGCAGGGACCGCCCTCCGGCCGTCCGGAAGAGCGATCCCTGGAGGCGCCGAAGGTCCATTCTTTCGGCCCCCGGGACGTTCAGGACGATATCGGTTTCCCGCCCGCCAAGCATCGCCTTGAGAGGGACGTCGAATCGTCCGGCGAGCAAGGACCGGATATGGAACTGGAGCCGGGCCGGATCGACGTCGAATCTCCCGAGCGCCCCCATGTCCGGCCTGAGGATGACCTCGAACGTGTCCATGGTCATCCATCCCCAGCGGTTCGAAACGGCCCGGACCTCCCGGATCCGCGGGTTCCGGCGCAGGGTCCGTTCCATTTCGTCGGTGATCGTCCGGAGCTTTTTCAGGTCGTAGCCGAGGAACTTGATCTGGGAATCGAAATAGGTCCCCGCCGCCATGCTCGAATGATAGCCCTGGGGATCGAACCCGAAGATGCCGACCGTCAGTCCCGCGAACTGCGTGGCGAGGCGGATGAGCTCTTCCTTCACGGCGTGGGGCCGGAAGGACCTCTCGACCTCCGGCGGGAAGACGATCTGGAGATAGGCGCCGGCGGGAGAGATCCGCGCGGTCATCTCCTTCTCGTATCCGGTCTCCAAAACCTTGTCCTCGAACTTCCGCATGACGGCGTCCGTCGTTTCCAGCGCGGTGCCGTCCGGAAGCTCGAGGCTGACGACGAGCTGCTGCTTCGAATACCAGCTGAAGAACTCGCCCACGGGGACCTCGGAGCGGAACCATCGGTAACTGCCGAAAAGGAGCGCGGCCGCGACAAGAACGGTCCCGGCCGGATGCCTGACAACGAACCTCAGGGCCGCCGCAAGAGGCTCCTTTCGCCCCCCTGCCTGCCCTTTCCGCTTGGCGGGCTCGATGAGCCGGGGGCTGAGCGCGGGGATCAGGGAGAACGATACCGCCAGAGAAGCGGCCAGGGCCGAGGACATGACGACGGCCAGGGGAAGGTAATAGGCGCGGAGGCGTCCCTGGAAGAACGGAAAGCACAGGAAGACCCCGGCCGTGGTCAGCGTGGACGCGAGGACGGGGAGAAAGACCTCGCGCGCGCCCTGGATGGCCGCCCGGGCGGGCGGAAGGCCGCGCTCCCGGAGCCGCAGGATGTTCTCGAAGACGACGATGGAATTGTCGACGAACATCCCGAAACCGAGGGCCAGGGCTCCCAGGGTAAGCATATTCAGGGAGATCCCGACGGCGTAGAGGAGGTTGAACGTGATGACGACCGAAAAGGCGACGGAGGACAGGATCAGGAGCGACGGGAGGATCCTTCTCAGGGCCGCGAAGATCATCAGGAAAATGAGGGCGATGATGACGGCGGCCAGCAGTCCGAGATGGCGGAGATTCCTTGCGACCTGGGCGCTTTCGTCGTCCACGGTCCTGAAGACAAGGTCCCGCGGGAGGTTCGCCCGAATGGCCGCGAGCCTCCGACGGACCTCGCGGGCGACCCGGAGCGTGTTCGTTCCGCTCTCCTTGACGACCGTCAGCATGACCGTGGGCTGGCCGTTGATCCTGACGATGGAACCGACCTCGCCGGAGGATTGGAGGACGTCGGCGACGTCCGACAGCCTGACGGGCACGCCGCTCGCGCGCCCGACCAGGGTCCGGCGAAGATCGGCCAGGGACCCGACCTCCCGGGCGATCTTGAATATGTATTCACGGCCGGCACGCCGCACCCGGCCGGCCGGACGGGCGGCCAGGGCCCCGGCCACCGCTGCGTTCACCTCGATAGGGCCGGAGGCCGAGGGCTTCCATCCGCCTCTCGTCGAGGACGATGCGGACCTCCGCGTCCGCTCCCCCGGCCACTTCCACCGAAGACACTCCCTGTGCCGATCCCAGGCCCAGCTCCAGCCGTTCTTTGAGGAGCCCCCTCAGCTCCTGGAGCGAATAGGGGCCCGAAATGGTCATTCTCAAGAACGGCCTGACCCGGAAATCCTCCGGAACATAAGGGCTGACGGCCGGATGCACTCCATAAGGCAATGTATCCCGCGCCTGGGCGACAGCCTCGCGAAGGGCCAGTTCGACGAAATCCCTCCGGGCCCGGGGGTCGATCTCGAGAGTCAGGGAAGCGACGCCGGCCCTCGATTCCGAGGAAATACGGCGCACTCCCTTGACCGAAGCGACGGCCTCCTCGAGGGGCGCCGTGACGCGCGCCTGGACGACCTCGGGGGAGACGCCGGGCCACGCCGCCGCGATATCGATGCGGGGATAGTCTCCGCCCGGGGCGAGCTCGATGGGCGTGTTCATGAAGGAAAAAACGCCGAGCGCGAGGAGCGCGAGATAGGTCATGGCCACCGCGACCGGGCGCTCGATGAGGAATTTCACGCTCTCTTCCTCCTCGTCTCCTTTCGGGCCTCGACGATCTCGTAGATGACGGGGATGAGAACGAGGGTCAGGAGCGTCGCGAAGGTCAGCCCTCCGAGCACGACGATCCCCAGGGGCTGAAGGAGTTCGGCCCCGCTCCCGATGCCCAGCGACAACGGCAGAAGCGCGACGAGCGTCGTCGCGGTGGACATCAGGATGGGCCGCAAACGGACCCGGCTTCCCTCGACCACGGCTTCCCGGAGGCCCATCCCCTGTTTCCGGAGCCTGTTGGTGTAATCGATCTTGACGATGGCGTTGTCCACGACGATGCCCAGCAGGACGACCATGCCGATGATCGAGATGACGTTCACGGTCGTCCCCGTGACGAGCATGGCCGCCACGGAGCCGCAGAGCCCCATCGGGACCGTGGCGAGGATGATGAGCGGGTGGAGCAGGGATTCGAACTGGGCGGCCATGATCATATAGTTGAGGAGGATGGCGAGGAGGAAGGCCGCGATGAGGCTCCGGAACGACCGCGACATCTCCTCCCGCTCGCCGCCGAAGACGATGCGATAGCCCGGAGGAAGCGGCGTCGCCGCTATCGCTTCCTGGATGCGCGGGGCGACCTGGCTCGGCTTGGCACCCCGAAGTCCCGCCGTCACGAGGAGCGCCCTCTGCTGGTCGGCGCGCCGGATCTCCCTCGGCCCCCGGGCTATCTTCCAGGTGACAAGCTCGCGCAGGGGAACCAGGGCCGTCCCGCTGGGAACGAGCCCGCCGAGCAGGGCTTCGATGTTCGCTTCCGTTCCCTCGTCCAGCCGGACCCGGACATCATAGGCCTTGTCGAGCTCCCGGAACCTCGTCGCGACCCGTCCTCGGACGGAATCGACGATCCGGTCGCCGAGAGCGCCCGGGTCGAGGCCGGGGTATTTCGCCAGGGCGTCGTCCCTGATCCTGACCACGAACTCGGGCTTGCCTTCACCGACATCGACGTTGACGTCGGCGATGCCGGGGATCTCCCTGATGCGCGAGGCCAAAGCCGTCGCGATCTCCCCGAGCCTGTCGAGATCGTCGCCGCGGACCTCGAGGCTGACGTCGGCGCCCGCAAGGGCAAGCGATCGGGCCACGTCCGATCGCTCCCGGGTGACCGAGAACGCGACATCGGCATAGGCAGGGAATGTCCGTGTCAGCTCCCCGATGAGACGGCCGCAGGCCGAGGGACTTGAAGTCTCGATCATGATACGAGCGGAGTTGAGCGAAACGTCGAGATCGAGGGCCTCCATGCCTCCAACCAGTCCGGTTTGGGAATAGACCAGCCGCGTTTCAGGACGCGAAGCCAGCCATTTTTCAAGAGAAGTGACGACTTCGGCCGTTTCATCGAGGGAATAGGCGACGGGCGTCCGAAGTCCGACCTCGAAAGAGCTTGTTTCGAGCCGCGGCATAAGCTCCCTTCTTATCCGCGTCCCCGCGAACGCCATCAAAGCAAAGAACGCCAGGAACAGGACCAGCACCGGCCCCTTGTGATCGAGGCATCGGACGAGGGAACGATGATAAAAGGCGATGAATCGCTCATAGCCGCGGTTGAACGATCGGCCTATCGCCCGCAGGACGGGGCGGAACGGGAGGCTGAGGATCCTCAGGGCGAAGACGGCGAGTTGGAGAACGAAGCCCGCGACGAAACCTGCGGCCGCGCTCAAGGCTTTGATCACCGTCCCAGGCGACCGCCGCAGACGCGTCATGAACGTCGCGCCTGTCGCGGCGGAGGCCGGCCCTTCGAACGGCGCGCCTCCGCCTCCCCCTGCGCCTCCTCCTGAGTTCGACGCCCCGCGTCCGGCGAGCATCGGCAGGAGGGTCAGCGAGACCAGCAGAGAGCCTATGAGGGAGAAGGTCACGGTCAAGGCGGTGTCCCTGAAAAGCCGCCCGGCCACGCCGTGGACGTAGATGACGGGCAGGAATACGACGATCGTGGTCAGGGCGGTGGCCGTGACGGCCATCCCGACCTCGCGCGCGCCGGCCTCGGCCGCCTCCGCCGGGCCTCTTCCCAGGCTCCTGTGGCGGAAGATGTTCTCGGAGACGACGACCGCGCAGTCGTCGAGCATGCCCACCCCCAAGGCAAGCCCGCCGAGCGACATGATGTTCAGGGTGATGCCGCCGAAATACATCAGGTTGAACGTGGCGACGATGGCGACAGGGAAGACGACGCCGATGATGACGGGGGTCCGGAGCTCCTGCAGGAAAAGAAGCAGGACCAGGAAGGCCAGGATGCCGCCTTCGATGATCTCGTCCATCGTGGCGGCGACGGCTTCCTCGATGAACCGGCTCTGCTCCGAGACCAGCCGGATGCTGATGGCCGGGTTCTCCGTACGGATATCGTCCAGGACCGCCTTCGCGGCCCGGGTGACCTTGACCGTGTTGGCTCCCGAGGCCTTTCGGACGAGGACGCCGACGCTTTCCCCGCCGTCCAGGCGGGCCAGTCCCTGCCGCTCCTTGACCGAATCGACGATCCTGGCCACGTCCTTGAGCCTGACCACACCCCCCCTTCCAGTGGTCTTGAGGCCCGTCTCCCCTATCTCGGCCACGTCGGCGAATTCGCCTGCGACCCGCAGGGCGTATTGGAACCGGCCCTTGCGAATGGTCCCGCCCTGCAGGTTGCGGTTGAAGGCATCGAGCCGCCGGGAAACGTCGCTCAGGCTCAGTCCGTAGAGCGAAACGAGCTCCGGATCGAGCTCGACCCGGATCTCCCGCTCGGCCCCTCCGGCGATGTCGGCGGAGCCGATGCCCTCGATCTGCTCGAGGCGGGGCTTGACGACCTCAGCGCAGAACTCCGTGAGCTCGAGGAGGCTCCTCTCCCCCGTCACGGCCAGAACGATGATGGGTCTGGCGCCGGGATCGAGAGGGATGATGGTCGGGTTCTCCGCCTCGAGGGGAAGCCCCTCCCTGGCGTTGTCGAGCTCCTCCCGGGCATGGAGGAGGACGAAGTCCATATCCGTGCCCCAGGCGAATTCGAGCGTCAGGAAAGAGATGCCTTCCCTGGATACGGAATCGACCCTCCGCATCCCCGGGATGCGGCTGACCGCGGCTTCCAGGGGAGCGGTGATCAGCGTTTCCATCTCCTCGGGAGCGACGCCGGGGAACCGGGTGACGACCGAAAGCCGCGGATACCCGATGTCCGGCAGGAGGTCCACGCTGAGCCGGCGGAGGGAAATGAAGCCGAGCAGGACGACGGCCAGGAAGACCATGGTCGTGGTCACGGGGCGACGGATGGAGAAACGCGCGATCTTCATGGAACTCTGACCGGCTCGGGCGGGAGGACCCGCCTCAGAAGATAATGACTCCCTTCAGGGGCGATTTGTATCAATCGCGGCTCCTGATCGGACCTCACATCGAAGGGAGCTCATAAGCAAGTCCAGGTCATTCGATAAACGATGATCTCGACATATCCGCTGTCCTCTTTCCTATTGAGCCAATAAAGATAGGGATTCCTGATCGCGGCCCATTGCGGTCCCGTGGTTATGGGTCCCAGCCCAGTCTCAGGCAAGGCGATCCGGTCAATAAAGGAGCCCCGAGGATCGAAAATGTCATAGAGAAATTCGCTCGGGTGCTCCCCTTTTTCGTAGGTCATGGCGAATATTCTCCCTTCATCGTCCGTATAAAACCTATTCAAGGGGGGCATGGCCGCCGGGAAGTATCCCTTGTTCTTGCTCCCGGTCTTAGCGTAAGCGGGCCCTAAAATGGATCTGCTGATCTCCTCGGATGGAGGAACCGCCTCGTATTCTTTGCGTATCCTTCTCACCAATCGGCCGTCAAGGCTATAGCCGTTGATCTCATATCCCCGCTCTTCATTGATCACATAGATCATGTCGCCCGATATCCTCCACTGGAAAAAAGCGCTCAGCTTTGAGATATCATTCCAATAATATTTATATGTTTCGAGATCTCGTATTTTATTGAGATCGGGCCCGTACAGGGATATACCGCTTATGCTGTAATCAACGGTCCTGTCAAAAGACACGATGCCCTCTATCAGGAAATTCCCGTTATCCAGCGGCTGAGCGATCATGCCATCCGTTTTGGCGAATGAAAGTTCTCTCTGAAATGTCCCGTCGAGAGCATAATAGACGAGCTTTCTGATTTGAGCGTCGGAGACGGCCAGCTCACGATTCGCCGTTATCCGTAGGCGCATCGGCCATTGAAGCTCGCCCGGGCCCTGTCCGGCCCTTCCGAAGGACGCGACGAATCGCCCTTGTCTATCAAACTTATAGATGAAATTATCCCTATTCCGGAATCCCGTGATATAGATGTTTCCTTCGGGATCGACTTCGATCTCGCTTGCGGAGCCGAATCCGGCTTCGAGGATATCCGGACGCTCCGTATCGAGCACGTATTCTTTGTGCAAAACCAATCGACTTCGCTTCCCCCTGACCGTATTCGGCGACATCGCATTGGCGATCACCTCGACGCCATCCACGATCTTCTTTTTTGCGCCGTCCGAGGAGGGAGAACAATTCATGAGAACAAAGCATAGGAATGAGCAGGCGGCTGCCGAATAGAGGCGAAAATAGTGCTCACACACCTTGTCATCAACCCGTAATGATAATAGGAGCGGCCTCAGGCCGATGTCAAGCGGCGAATATTGAAACCCAAGCCGCCGCGGAATCATTGACAGGAGGAAGACTTCGGCAATATATTACCCTCGTTGGCATTCGACGGGGTCTTCGAGCTGATCATCATGTGACGTCACCCGTTGCGCGGGCGCGATCGGGGGGGGTGGATGATGGCCGAGAAAAGGTCCAACTTCGAAAATGAACGAATGAGGCCTTATCACGACGGCCTGGGATACCGAACAAAAAAAGGGGGAAACATGTTATCCAGCATCAAGGGCTTCTTAGCCGTAGCCGTTTGTGTGGTTCCGCTCTTTGCTACGGGCTGCTCATCGGGAGAAAAGAAGCCGTTATGGGCCCTTCAGGAAAGCCTCAGTATCGGAGAACAGGGAGCAGATGCGGGGGAGGATCTCTTCTCCAGCGTCCGATCGATCCAGGCCGACGATCAAGGACGGATCTATGTTCTTGATAACAGAGAATGTCGCGTCAAGGTCTTCGATGCAAAAGGCAAGTTTATCCTATCGTTCGGGCGGGAAGGTCAGGGCCCGGGCGAATTCCAATTTCCCCGCTTGATGTCGGTCTCCGGCAAGGAGCTCTCGATCATCGACTCCACCAACAAGAAGATCATCAGATTCGACCTGAACGGCACGCTCCTCACGGAGATCGATTTCCGGTGGATAGGCGGCCTGTTCACCGCCGAGGCCGAGGCGCAGGGCGCGCTGTTCGGAGACATCATAGAATTTCGGGACGACGGAACCATTATGAGAAAGCTCGTCCGCGTCGATCCCGCCGAGAGATCCATCCAGGTGATGGACCAAGCTCCGATGGCCTCGGCCCCGAAGGTCAATCTCCTGCCGGCCGATTATCTCATCAGGAGCCTTCCGGACGGGACGGTCGTCTGGATCTACACGGGAGTCTACGGCATCAATGTCCTTCCGGCCGCTGGAAGGACCCCATTTCGGCGGGAGCGGGACTATGAACGCGTCAGGATCACCGAAAATGACAAAGAAAAGATGATCACCGATATGTATGGGGGAAAAGACAAGATACCTTCGGATATCACCCTGGAGTGGTCCGAATATTTCGATCCCGTCCGTTCTCTGGTGCTCGCCGACGACGGGCGGATCTGCATCGAAACCACGGCCAAGGACGCGATGAGACGCTCCCGGTACGATGTCTTTGCCGGCCCCGAGTGTGAGTGCCTCGGGAGTTTTTATCATACAGAAGAGGAACGCCTTCGCGCCGTGAGATCGGGAATGGCCTATTTTTCGGCCGAGACCGAGGAGGGGCTCCCCATCGTCAAGCGCTACGAAATCCGGTCGTCGGAGTAGCCGGCGGATCTCGGCCAAGTCCTGGGATCGCGCGTGGGGGCAGGCTCCGCTCCCCGTCTGCGTGTCCTCTATGGTAAAATAGACATTCGCCGGGAACATTTTGCCATGAATGATCGGGTCATCGCCGCGCTTGCGGTCGTTGTGTTCGGCCTTGCGCCGTATGCTGCCGCGCTGTCTCAGGACGCGCCCCGGGAAGCGCAGGTCTCGAAGGGCGGCAGTGTCATCATCCTGCCCATCGCCTTCTATTCCCCGGAAACCAAGCTGGCCGGAGGCATCGGCGGTCTTTTGACGTTCCGCCGCTCAGGGGCCGTATCGACGGACAGGCCTTCGTCGTTCTATTTCTACGTCATTTACACCCAGATGAAGCAGTTCTCGATGTCCTGGGAGCCAGAATTCTATTTCCGGAAGGGGACCTGGCTCGCCAAGGGGCGGCTCCTCGTCGAGAGATATCCCGGATAAGTTCTGGGGAACGGGCCCCGACGCCCCCGATTCAGCCGAGGAGGACTACACGCCGAGGTCCATCCTCTTAGAGGGTTCGGTCCTCCGGAAGGTGCTCCCCGCGGCGAACCTCTATGCCGGCCTCCAGTTTCGCTATGAACACTTCCGGGTCCTCAAGTCCGATCCCGGAGGCAGACTCGAGAGCGGGGCCGTCCCCGGGGGCCGGGGGGCGACCGTGACCGGATTGGGATTCGTCCTGAACCGGGACAGCCGCGACGATATCTTCTTCCCGAGGCGCGGCGATTACTGGCTCATGTCCGCACTGTTCAACTCCCGGGCCTTCGGAGGGGGGTTCTCCTATGCCCACATGAAGCTGGACGCACGGAAGTACCTGCCCGTGGGAACCTCGCATGTTCTTGCGTTCCAGGGCCAGTTCCAGGTCATCTCGGGTACCCCCGCGTTCAACGGCTACGCCAAGCTCGGAAGCGACACGATGATGCGGGGATACTACACGGGCCGCTACCGCGACAAGGTCATGGCGGCGGTCCAGGCGGAATACAGGATGCCTCTGTTCTGGAGGATCGGGATCGTCGGCTTCGCGGGGATCGGCAACGTGGCGCCGAGGCTCGGAAGCCTGGGGTTCGACGACCTCAAGTACTCCGTTGGCACCGGGCTCCGCTTCCGCGTCAGCTCCCGCGAGAGCACGAACCTCAGGATGGACGTCGCCTTCGGGAAAGGCACGTCGGGGATCTACTTCACGGCCCGGGAAGCGTTCTGAGTATGGAAATTGAACGCAGGCTAAAGCCTGCGGCTACATCGGAAGATCGCCATGGCGAGCGGGAGGCACGGTTGAGAAGACAGATTCTCGGGACCGAGTCTCCGATCCTCCTTGTGGCCGTTCTGGCTCCTGCGTATCGAGCGAGGGCTTCGAGCCCGGGCGATGTCATCACGGAGCTGAGAACTTATGTCTCGAGGGACGCCGTCCATGCCGGAGAGACGTTCAAGGCGGCCGTGCGCCTTGGGATCGGGCCCGAATGGCATATCAACGCCAATCCCGCGAGCGATGAATTCCTCATCCCCACGAGCCTGGAGTTCGCGTCCGACGCCCTGCCCTTCCAGGTCCTCGATATCGTTTATCCCGAGGCGCTGATGGCTCGCCTCGGGTTCTCCGAGTCCGATGTCGCCGTCTATTCCGAAAGCGCCCTGATCGGCGTGCTCGTCAAGGCCGATGATTCCCTGAGGCCCGGAACTTACAAACTCAAGGGGACGGTCACGTGGCAGGCCTGCAACGACGTCTCCTGCCTGCCGCCGGAAAGCCGGGACTTCGAGATGACGATCGTCGTCGTCGGATCCGGGCAGAAAACACATGACGTCGATGCGGACGTCTTCGCGGCGATGAAGTTCGGGCCTGAAGCGGTCCCGCGCTGACGCGCGCGCCGGCCGGCTCAGAATTCGAATCCCAGCCCCAGTCCCAGCGAGAGCCCCCCAAGGTTGGCCTTGACCTCCGCGGGCTCGACGGAACAGGTGCTCCAGCCGGCCTGAACGTCCATGAAGAACGTCGGGCCCAGCATCACGAGCAGGCCCGCCCGCGCCACGAATCCCACGTCCCCCTTCTCGATGGTCCCGATGCTGTTGGTTTCCTTGTATTGGAAATACGCCGCGCCCGCTCCGACGTACGGCCGCAGGCGTCCTCCGGAAAAAATGTATTTGAGCCCGGCGGCCAGCGGCGCGATCCGGATCTTGGTCTCGTCCTCGGTGAATCCCAGCTTCCCGAGCTTCGAGTAATAATCGCCGCCGGCCCAGACGGCCACCCGTCTCCGAGATCGCGAAGCTCAGCTCTCCCCCCAGCTTATCCCGTAGCCGTAGATCTCGCGGAAGGCCTTGTCCGTCGGGCTGAAATAGGCGCCCCGGGCCTGGATGGATAACCCCTCCGCACGGGCCGTCCCGGCGGTCGGCACAGGACGAAGCCCGAGACAGGAGCGATCCGCGGAGCCTCGAATTTCTCATGGACGCACCTCGTCGGGGGCCGGCCCGGCCGGTTCCGGGGAGCGCGCCGCCAAGGAATTCATGGCCGATGCTCCCGAAGGGACAGACCTTCTCGCATTTCAGGCACCGGATGCAGTCAGGGCTGTTGGGGGTCTCATAAACGCTGACGCCGACCGGGCATTCCCTCTGGCATTTGCCGCAGAGCGTGCAGGTCTCCTCGTCCACGGTCATCCGGAACAGGCTGACCTTGTTGAAGAGCCCGAGGATGGCCCCGAGCGGGCAGGTCGTCCGGCAGAAGGGCCTCATGACGAAGACCATCCAGACGAGGAATCCCGCGAGGACCGCCGTCTTCCAGGCGAACAGAAGGCCGAGCTGGCCGCGGATCGAGGGATTCAGGAGGGCCAGGGGGATCCCCGCCTCGAGCGTTCCGGCCGGGCAGACCCACTTGCAGAACCAGGGCTCTCCCCCGCCGAACGCGTCGAGGACGAGGAGGGGCAGGAGGATGGTCAGGACGACGAGGAAGACGTACTTGAAATACCTCAGGAACCGGGGGACGCCGAACTTGGGCGAAGGGATCTTGTGGACGAGCTCCTGGAAGAGCCCGAAGGGGCATATCCAGCCGCACGGCAGGCGGCCGACGGCACTGCCGACGGCCCCGAGGAAGCCGATGACATAGAGGCCGAACTGGCGCCGGGCGAGCGAGAGGTTGAGCCGGAGCGAGCCCAGGGAATTCTGGAGCGCCCCGATCGGGCAGGCGCCGAGGGCCGACGGGCACGAATAGCAGTTGAGCACGGGAACGCAGAGGCCCTTGGACGGGCCTTGATAGATGCCGCCTTTGAAGAACGAGGGAGATGCGCGTTGAACACCGCCGCCGCGACGGCCTGGAACCAGCGTCTCTTCTTCTGCGTCTCCATCGCGCTCCCGTATCCTCAGCCGATGCCGACGCACTCCAGGCAGACGGTTATCGCCTTCTCCAGCACGGCCCGGAACTCGCCGGAAACGAGCCCGAGTACGATGAACAGGAGGGAGACCGCGAGGAGGACGAACGGCAATCGGCGTTTCATGAGCTCCGCGGTCCCTACTTGATCTCCGAGGTGCAGTTCGGACAGCGGACGGCCTTGATCGCCACGGCCGTGCAGCAATAAGGGCATTCCTTCGTCGCGGCCGGCGGCGCCGGCGCCTCGGCCTTCCTTTTCAGCCGATTCATGCTCCGGATGATGAGGAAAAGGACGAAGGCCACGATGAGGAACGCGATGATCTTGTCGATGAAGGCCCCGTAGTTGAGGGTCACGGCCCCGGCCTCGTGAGCCTGGGCGAGCGACGCGTACGGCCCCGGCACACGGCCGGCGTGGAGGATGATGAACAGGTTGGAAAAATCCATGTTGCCGAGGAGCAGGCCGATCGGCGGCATGAGGACATCGGAGACGAACGACGCGACCAGCGTCCCGAACGCGGCGCCGATGATGATGCCGACCGCCATGTCGAGGACGTTCCCCTTCACGGCGAACTCCTTGAATTCCTTGAACATTGCCCCCTCCTTGGATCCGTTATTTCGATTCGACGGGCAGGGAATCGACGTTGCTCCACTCGTTGAAGCTCCCGTCGTAGTTCCTGACCTTCGGGAATCCCAGGACGTACTTCAGGGTGAAATAGGTGTGCGCCGCCATCTGGCCCTGGCCGCAGGAGACGATGACGGTCTTTTCGGGAACGACGCCGAGGTCGGCATAGGCCTTCCGGAGGACCTCGCCGTCCTTCCAGGCGCCGCTGCTGTTGAGGTCATCGGCCCAGAAGCGGTTGATGGCTCCCTTGATGTGGCCTTTGCGCTTCCAGCTCCCCTTCTCGCCCGAGTAGAGGTCGGCAGGCCTGACGTCGATGAGGGCCGTGGCGGCGAGGTCGCGGGTCCGGACATCCTCCAGGGTCGCCCTGACCGACGCGTCGACCTTCCCCTTCCAGCCGTAGGCGACCGCCTTGATCTTCGGATAATCCTGTGTCAGCGGGCGGTTGTCGCGTTTCCAGCCCTGGAAGCCCTCGGCCAGGATCGCCCAGGACGCGTGGCCGACGTGATCCAGGGCCCAGGCGAAGTACATGGCCCGATAGTGATTGACCTCCGAATAGATGATGACGGTGGTCTCGGGCCCGATGCCCATCTCGCCGAGCAGGCGGACGAAGGCGGTCGCCGGCATCAGCTTCCCGGGCACACCCTTATCCGGCCAGCGGAGCGCGTCGGCGTCGAGGAAGACGGCCCCGGGAAGATGGGATTCCCAGTAATCCCTGATGTCGGCGCGCAGGTCGACGATCCGGACCCCCGGTTTCGACAGGTTCTCCGCCAGCCAGTCCGGCCCGACGATCCGGGGAAGCGGCTCCGCGGCCGAAAGCGCCGTCGCCGTCAGGGCGGCCGCCAGGATGGAGAGCGCGATCCTATTCTTCATGCTCATCTCCGCATGGCCTTGATGGTCTCGTGCGAGGTCCTTTCGAACAGATAGGGCGCCGCCGTCTCGTAGTCGACCTTCCCCTCCCGGCAGAGGCGGATCAGGCACTGGTCCATCGTCTGCATGCCTTCCGCCGCGGACGTCTGGAGCGTCTGAGAGATGGACTCGACCTTGCCGGCGCGGATGTTGTTCCGGATGGCCCCGTTGGCGACCATGATCTCGCAGGCCAGGACCCGGCCCGCCTTGTCGACCCGGGGCAGGAGGATCTGGGACACGACCCCGATGAGGTTCGCGGCCAGCTGGATGCGGACCTGGGGCTGTTGGTCGGCCGGAAAGACGTCGACGACGCGGCTCACCGTCTGGGCGGCGCTCGACGTGTGGAGCGTCCCGAAGACGAGGTGGCCCGTCTCGGCCGAGGTGATGGCGATGCCGATGGTCTCGTAGTCGCGCATTTCCCCGATAAGGATGACGTCGGGGTCCTGCCTCAGGGCGTATTTCAGGGCGTTCTTGAAGGACAGCGTGTCGCCCGAGTTCCCCACCTCCCGCTGGGTCACGTAGGACCTCTTGGAATTATGGAGGTACTCGACGGGGTCCTCGATCGTGATGATGTGGTCCGCGCGGGTCCTGTTGACGGCGTCGATCAGGGCGGCCAGGGTCGTCGATTTGCCGCTCCCCGTCGGCCCGGTGACCAGGACCAGTCCCCGCTTCGCCTTGATGAACTCGCCGACGGAATCCGGCAGGCCCAGGTCCTTGACGTCGGGGATCCGGTCGGCCAGGGCCCGGACGGTCGCCGCGATCGTGCCCCTCTGGACGTGGACGTTGAAACGGAACCTGCCGACACCGGGCACGCCGTATCCGAAATCGAGCTCATTGCGGGTTTGCGGGTCGTTCTCGAAACAGTCCTTCTGGTGGGGCGTCAGGACGCTGTAGATGAGCTCCTTGGCCGATTGGGGGGTCAGCTTTTCCTTATCCGAGAGGGGGACGAGCTCTCCGTGGATACGAACGGCCGGGTGCAGGCCGGCGATGAGATGGAGATCGGACCCCTTTCTTTCAACGAGGATCCTCAGCAGTTCATCGAATGTCATGGCGCTCCTTCGCGGACGCAATACGCGTCTCCAGTTATATAAGCCAAAAGGCCGGATTAATCAACCCGCCCGCTCGTATCGAGCCCTCGAGCCGCGCGCCGGATTGACGCGGCCGGGGGCCTGTGTTAATTTTGGCTCTGGAGAGGGACCATGGACACAACATTATTCTTCGTCATCCTTTTCGGGCACCTGGCGAGCCTCATCCTCGCCTTCGGCTCGGTCCTCGTGATCGACGTCTTCGGGCTTCTCTGGATCATTAAGAAGAAGACCCTGCCGGAGGTCTTCCGGGTGGCCGCGGTCACCCAGGCGCTGATCTGGATCGGGTGGTTCGGGCTCCTCGCCACGGGCGTCCCCCTGCTTGTCATGAAGGGGCTGGTGGACCACCTGACCTGGCTGAAGATCTTCCTCGTCGGCCTCGCCGGCCTGAACGGCCTGTTCCTCGACCGGATCAAGAAGGAGGGGGAAAAGGTCCCCGCTATGGCCCGTCCCCCCGCCCGGCTCATCTTCCGGATCGCGCTCGGCTCGGTCCTATCCCAACTCTCCTGGTGGGGCGCGACGATCATCGGGTTCTACCACGGCAACGTCGAGCACGTCGTCCGTTGGCCCGAGAGGCCGGTGGTTTGGATGGCGGCTGTCGGACTCGCCATCGGGGTCGTTTACGCCGCCGGCACGCTTCTGTTCCGGGAAAACGCCCCCGCCGCGAAGCCCGAAAAGACGGACGAGCCTAGTTGAACCAGAAGGGGAAGCTGTCGTTCCCCGCGGTCGTCAGGATCCTCTTCACCTCTCCGCTCCTCATGTCGAGGGTATGGAGCTGGTAGGCCTTCTTCCCCTTTTCCTTCGGGCTGGATGAGAAGACGATCATGTTCCCGTCCGGCGAAAAGCACGGATAGTAGTCGTGGGTCGTCGAGCGGACCCGCGTCATGTTCCTTTTCGCCGAGCCGTCCGGCGCCATGACGAAGACGTCCCCCAGGCCGTCGTCGTCGTGGCCGACGTAAGCGACGAGCGCGCCGTCCGGCGAGACCTTCGGCCGACAACTCCCCTTCCGGGTCAGCTCCCGGAAAGCTCCTGTCGCCTTCTCGAATTTCGCGACCAGCCAGCCGAGGAACACCTTGCCCGTGAAATAGACCGCGTCTCCCTTCGGGCTTTCGAAGGCGACGATGGTCGAGCCGTAGGGCGGGTTCTCGAACAGAGGCTTGGATATCCCGGTCCCGACATCCATCTTCATGGTTCGCCAGGAGCTTCCTTTGACGTTCAGGTCGTAGTAGATGAAGGCGTCATCGGCGCTCCAGGAGGGAGAGACCTCGTCCCGCGGATCGCTGGTCAGGCGGCGGACCGTCCGCGTGCCCAGGTCCAGGGTGAAGATATCGAAGCTCCCGGCCCGATCCGAGGTGAATACGATGGTCTTCCCCTGCCCGTCCGGGACCGGCCACTGGTCCGTCGCCGGATCGTCGGTCAGGCGGCTCAGGACGTTCCGGGAGAGGAGGTAAATATCCTCGTTCCCTCCCATATCGGAGCTGAAGACGATCCGCGACGCCGCGGGAAAGTCGGCGGCGAAGGAGGGGACGGCGGGGCCGGAGACCGCCAGGACCGCCGAAAGAAGCTTTATCCATATCATGTCGGTTCGACGCGCCTCCCTCGGTCCATTCTAGGAGAAAGGCTGGGGGATTACAAATGAGCGTGATTGACGGTGGGTGCCCGCGACCGTATAATAACAGAACCTTCTGGAGGAATGCATGAGCCGTTGGAAGCTGTTGTTCACGATCTTCGCCGTCACGTTCTCGACGATGCTGGTCGAGGTCCTGCTGACCCGGGTCTTTTCCGTCCTCTATTTCGGCCAGTTCGCGTTCCTGATCATCTCGCTCGCCCTGTTCGGGTACGGCCTGAGCGGCGTCTTCCTGGCCCTGGGCGGAATGGCGAAGGCCGGCGCGCCGACCACCCGCCTCCTGGCCCGCTTTCTCCTCCTGTTCGCCGTTTCCCTCCCCCTGGCCTATAAAGCGACCCTGCTCCTGGACATCGACTTCCTCCATCTTTTCAACCCGGCGTCCAACCTCCTGTTCCTCGTCCTCAATTGCCTGATCCTCGTCGTCCCCTTCTTCAGCGGCGGCGTCGCCCTGGCCCTCATCTTCGCCACCTATTCCGACCGGATCGGCCGGCTGTACTTCATCGATCTGGCCGGAGCCAGCCTGGGCTCCCTGGCCATCATTCCTCTCATCCCCCGGCTCGGCCCGAACCGCATTCTCATCCTCCTGTTCCTGCTCCTCGCCCTGGCCTGGTTCTTCCTCTCGCCCGCCCGCCGCGCCGTCCGGGCCGCCGCCCTGGCCGCCTTCGCCGTCGCCTTCGTCCTGATGTTCCTCGCCGAGGCCTCCCTCTTCCCCATCGTCCCCAAGATCGTCGAGCTCAAGCGCCAGTACAACGCTCAGCTCCAGAACGACCGGATCGAGTACACCAAGTGGAGCACCATCGACAAGATCGACGTGGCGCCGTGGAGCCCGGTCAGGAAGGTCATCTGGATCAACGGCGGCACCATGCAGTCCTTCATCCGGAAGTTCGACGGCAACCTGGCGCGCCTGAAGAAGATCGAGTGGGATCCCGCCTCCCTCCCCTTCCAGGTCGCCCGGAACGGCTCCGCCGTGATCATCGGCTCGGCCGGCGGCTACGAGGTGCTCTGCGCGCTGTCGCACGGGTTCAAGCGCATCGTGGCCATCGAGATGGACCCGGTCATCTGCGAGCTTCTCCGGAACGAGTACGCCGAGTATACCGGGAACATGTTCCGCCTGCCCCAGGTGAATCTCCTCGCCGACGAAGGGCGGAGCGCCCTCAAGCGGATGAGAAGGAAGTTCGACGTCATCCAGATGGTCAACTCCCACAACGCCGACCTCCTCCTGTCGGGGGCCCTCAGCATCTCCGAGACCTATATCTACACCGTCGAGAGCTTCAAGGACTATTGGGACCACCTCCAGCCCGACGGCTTCGTCTACATCGTCCACTGGAACGGCGAGCGTCTCTTCTCCACCGCGCTCCAGGCCCTCCGTGAGCTCGGCGTCGAGCGGCCGGAGGACAAGTTCTTCATCGTCCAATACCCCGGCGGATTCAACAATTTCTTCCTCAAGAAAGGCGACCTGAGCCCGGCGGACTACGAGATCCTCAAAGGGTCCGTCCGTGCGGGGGGAGAGATCGTCTTCTCCCCGGACCAGAAGAAGGACAATCTCTACGCCGACCTGGTCCGTGACCTGGATGGGGCGGTCCGGGAGTCCTCGGTCAATATCGCCCCGGTGTACGACAACTCCCCCTATTTCAACCAGCCCAACCGCATCGGCCAGTTCCGATTCGCGAACCAGAAGCTCAAGGGCATGGCGGACAAGGTCGTCCGTTCCGCCCTCGTCTATTCGAACTCCATCTACCTGTCCATTCTCGGCCTGGCCCTCCTGCTCTCTCTCGTCCTGATCTACCTCCCGCTCCGGCGGCGGCCGACCGGGGCCGGGGCCAAGCCCCTCATCCTCTATTTCTTCTTCATAGGTCTGGCGTTCATCCTGGTCGAGATCATCTTCATCAAGATCTTCCAGCTGTTCCTCGGGAGCCCGGCCATCTCGATCTCGCTCATCATCTTCTCCCTCCTCGTCTCGTCCGGCCTCGGGAGCCTGTTCTCCGACCGCATCGGACTGCGGCTCGGCACGCGCCGGATCCCGGCCCTCGCGGTCCTCCTGGCCGTGGTGCTCACGGCCTACGGATTCGGGCTCTTCCCTCTCCTGAACGCCCTGATGTTCCTCCCCTTCGCCCTGCGCATCGCCGCGTCCTTCCTCCTGATCTCACTGGCGGGATTCTTCATGGGTTTCTTCTTCCCGGACGGCATCCGGCGGCTCGGGGAGGGGGACAAGACCCTCGTCGGCTGGGCCTGGGGGGCCAATTCGTTCGCCACCGTGCTGGGCTCGATCCTGGCCGTGATCGTCTCCATCAACTGGAATTTCACGGCCGTCCTGGCCATGGCGGGCGTCGCGTACCTCGCGGCGGGGGCCTGCAGTCTCGTCGCGGGAACGAAGAAAGCGGCCGGCGCGGCTACTTGATGTAGCCCAGGGACTTCAATTCCTCGAGTTTCTTCTCGTCGAGCTCCGTATTGCGCTCCCCGGCCTGATGCTTCATCCGGGTGTAGAGGGCCGTCCGGACGGGCTTGGGCGAGGCCAGGGCCTCGAACAGGGGCTTGCCGTCCATGTCGGCGCCCACCGGAAGGCCCTTGAGATAGAGGATCGTCGGAGCGATGTCGTAAACGGAGGCCTCGATGCGGACGCCCGGCTTGACGCCCGGTCCGAGGAGCGCCAGGATCCCGTCGGGGGGGAGGGTCCCCGACGGGAGCCCGTAATGGGTATATCCCTTGGAGGACATCTGGAAGCCGTGGTCCGAGACGACCAGGAGATAGGCGTTCTCCTTCCGGACGCGATCGAGGACCTTGGCGAGCATGATCTCCTTTTCCCGCAGGAGGGGCTCCGCGACGCCGGCCATCATCCGGTTGAACTCGGAAAGGACCTCCGGGGTCGGCTCGAAGGGGGCGCCGACATAAGCGTCGATCCGGTCGTGGTACGCCTTTTCGAGGAACAGCGTCGCGAAGTGGAAGAAGACGTCCGGGAACCGGTAGTAGGCCAGGAAGAGGTCATGATCGTTCTCTTCGAGATAATGGTCCACGAGCGCGTCCTGGATGCGGTCATAGGCCAGGAACGACGGCCAGACGCTCAGGATGGGGACGCGCCCGGGGTCCCCTGAATACCGCGCCCTGTACTCCGCGAGATAATCCGGGAGCTTCATCTCTTCGATAAGGCGGGGATACCGGAACGCGCCCGCGGCCGACATCCCGGACAGCCTATCATAGAGCCGCGTGAATTCCTTCGGGGGGTAGACCGTATCGGCGAATTCCCCGGGATCGCCCTTCCCCGTCAGGGCCTTCAGCGCGGCGGCCGAGAACGAGTCCGAGACCACGACGCCGCGGACGGCGTCGGGCGGATAGGTGACGAACCAGTTGAGAACGATGCTCCGCAGGCCGTGCTCGTCCATCATCTCCCAGATGGACGGGACCCGCTTCTCCGAACTGGAGTACGGGACCTTGATGTTCTGTTTGTTGACGTAGGTCCAATCGACGATCCCGTGCTTGATCATCGTCTTTCCCGTCGCGATGCTCGTCCAGACAACGGCCGAGAGCGTCGGGTCGAACGTCCGGAGCCTGGCCCAGGCGCCGCTCTCCTTCAGCTCCTTGAAAACGGGGAGCTTCCCCTGCTCGATGAGGGGGTCGATGACGTCCCACGTCGCGCCGTCTAGCCCGATGACGTAGACACGCGGGCTTCGGGCCGCCCGACGGCAGGATGTGCTGGCGGCGAAGCCGGATACGAAAGCCGCCGTCGCGACGGCGGCGGCCAGGGTCTTCAACGTCTTGCTTGTCATCGGTCGGGCTCCTTCCTGTCGGTGGTCACTTGATGTAGCCCAGGGTGCGCAGGGCTTCGTCGGCATCGCGGCGCTCGGGCTCCGAGAGCTCGATCCCCCCCGGTCTCCCCTTTTGGCCTTCGGCTCGAGGGCCGCATGGATATAACGGCCCGATTCGATCAGAAGGCGGCGCAGGACCGGAACGTCGATCCCGGCAAGGTTGCGCGTTTCTCCCGGGTCCGCTTCGAGATCGTAGAATTCGACGGGGCCCATCGGGAACGGCTGCCCGAGGGGCGTCCGCGGGACGATCCCCGAGGGATTATGGATGAGCTTGTGGTTTCCCAGGATCGCGGCGACGACCTTCGAGTCCTCCGTCTCGGCGAAGAGGATGCGCTCCGCGAAGGCGCGCTTCTTCCCGGCCAGGAGGTCGAGGAGCGAGAGCCCCTCGTAAAGCCCCGCCCGGGGCCGGCCGGCGAAATAGTGATGGATCGTGGGGAGGAGGTCGATGTGGGAGACGTTCTCCCGGACCACCCGCCGGCCCCGCTGTCCGGGGAACTTGATGAGCAGGGGGACGCGCAGAGCCCCGTCATAGAGCGACGGCTTATGATGGAAATACCCGTGGTGTTCGAAGAGCTCCTCTCCGTGGTCGGCCGTGACGATGATGAGCGTGTCGTTCCAGAGGCCGCGCTTCTTGAGGTCGTCGAAGGTCTCTTTCAACAGGGAATCGACGTAATAGAGGGCGCCGCCGTAGAGCCGGCGGACCAGGGCCACGTCATCAGGCCCCGATGGCGCCTTCCCCCGCATCATGTCGTTGGTGGAGATCCGCCGATGGACGTACCCGGGAACGTCGCGGGCGACGATCTTCATGACCCATTCAGGCGGGGCGTAATTATCGTGACACCCGAAGAGATGATACCAATGGAAGAACGGGTTTGCGGCCTGTTCGGCGATCTTCCGGCGGCCCGCCGCGAGCAGGCGGTCGTCCGCCCTGAAATACTGCCGTTTCTCCTCGAATCCCGGGAGGTTCAGCGCGATGGCGTTGGCGCCCAGGGCGAAGGTCGCGTAGCCGAGCCCGCGCAACAGCGTCGCGATCGAACCCCCGGGAGCCTCGAGGAACGTCCGGTTCTCGGTGACCCCGTGGGCGCGCGGGTAAGCCGAAAGAAACAGGGAGGACAGGGCGGGCCACGTGGAGGACTGGGTCGTCCGCGCGTTGGTGAAGACGATGGCGTCCTCCGCGAACCGGTCAAGCTCCGGCGAAAGGCTCAGATCGGGAGGCCGCCCCGCAAGCGTCTGATAGATCCCCAGCGCGTCGCGGCGGAGGGCGTCGATACTGATGATGAGAAGGTGGCTCGGGGGCGGGCCGGCGCTCTCTGCCGGCACGCGCGGAACAGTGATCCCCGCGTCCAGGACATCGGGCCCCGGAAGCGCGTCCGATGACAGGCAGAATTCGAACTCGTCTCCGGCCGACGCCGAGAGGGCGGCCTTGATCCTTCGGACGACGCCCTCGACCGGGACCGTTTCCCATGTCTCGGAGAAAAGGGTCTTCCGCGGCCCGGCTCCCGCGGCGAGGGTGACCGAGAACCCGAAGGACGGGACGGGTTTACCCTTCGGCGCGATGTGCAGTGTCACCTCGAGATCGCCCTTCGCGGCGCGCTCGAGCTTCCAGCGCAGGACCGGAGCTTCGGGTCCGAGTCGCAGAAGGTACCGGTTTCCATGAAGGAAGAAGCTCCGGCCCTCCAGGCTGGTTGGCTTGAGGACCGGAGAGGTCCGTCCGGCTTCCCCTTTCAGGTACGCGGGACGCCGGCTCCAAGGACTCAGGAGCGCCAGGGCGGCGGCGAAGGCCGCCAGCAGAACGAGGGCGACGGAGAACTTTGCGCGAGGGGCGGGGCTTCTCACGGTCTTCAGGATAGCAGTTGGGCCCGAGGACTGTCAAACGACCGCCATCGCGCCCGGGAAGCCCTCGGCCCGGGCCCGTCAGGGCTTCTGACCCAGGGTCGTCAGGAGCTCCCAGAAGCGGGCGTTGTTCGGCGAAGACCAGGCGTGGCCTCGGGGAGGAACGTCGCGGAGGAGGGCCGTCCGATACCCATCCTCCCTGTATATCCGTTCCGATTCGACGCAGAACGCGATGAGATTCTTGTAGTCCCCTTCGTTGTAGCAGAACACCACCCCGAAACGCGGGCCCTTTTCGGCGGGCCGGAGGACGACGCCGCCGGGATCGACGTAGGCCTGGGAATGGGACAGAACGGCGCTGTAGAACCGCGGGCGGCGGTTGGCCAGATAGTGGCTGAAGACGGCCCCGGCCGAGATCCCGGCAAGAAAGACGCGGCCCCGGTCCACCGGGAAATGGTCGACCACCGTGTCTATGATCTTCTCGACGCCGTCGATCTCCTTTTCGGTCAGCCAGCCCTTGGAGCGGCATTTGAGGAACGTGTACTCGTAGAGGGCTTCGGGGACCAGCAGGGCGACGCCGCGCTCCCGGCAGAACGGGATGAGGCCCGTCTCTTCCACCGGGCTCCCGGTGTATTCCCTCAGGGAAGGGATCTTTTTGAATCCGGGCGAGATGACCCCGTGGAAATAGAGCATCAGGGGGACGCGCCCCTTTTTCCCCGGCAGGTAAAGACGGTACCTGCGGGCGGCGCCGGCATCGTCCGTCACCGCGAACGGCGTGTCGAGGACCTGCGCGGCCGGAGGCGCCTGCCGACACCCCGGCATGAGAACGGGAAGGGCGAGGATCAGAGCCAGAACCGAGGCTGCGGCGGCCTTTTTATCCTGCTTATCGGGCGACATTTCAGGCGCTTTCAAACCGTCTCGGATAATTATCGGATCGTTCATGGCGTCTCACGGACCCTGATGCCGTCCCCCGGCCCCCCCGATCGGCGGATTCGCGTCCGGAGGAACGGGGCCGGTCGGGAGACGGTCCGACTCGGCGGCGTGCCGCCCCCTTCTCGTTCGCGGTTTTTCCGCCGTCGTATGGATCCGGGTGAACGTGCTGCGATACCCGGCCGCGTCGACCGCCTGAACCCGGAAGTAGACGTCGTGCGAAGGGAAGCCGGGGAAAACGACGGTATTGACGTTCGTGACGGCGACGTTGACGAGGGAACTCGGCGCTGGGCCGTACTCGACGCGATAGCAGGCGAGGTCCGATTCACATCCGGCGTCCCATTCGAACCGCCGGACCGTCGGTCCGGCGACGGAAACGTTCCGGACGTTGCCTGGTTCGAGCGGCGGGAATGCGGCCAGCACATTGGCGAACATGCTCGCGATGATGGTGTGGCCGGCCGGGCTGGGATGATTCCCCCCGATGTCCTCCATGAGGGCCTTCCAGCCGTCCGGGGGATGGGTCGCCATGAAGGCTCCGTGCGTATCGATGAAGCCGATGCCCTTCGACGCGGCCAGAGCGGCCGTGGCCAGGTTGTAAGCGGCGATGTTCTTCAGGACGAAGGGGACGTCCCCGAAGCGGTCCTTGCGCGGCGGAATGGTCGAGATGATGACCCGCATCCCCCGTTCCTCGGCGGCGTCGATGATGAAGTCCAGGTTCTCCATGCTGGAATCGACCGAGAAATAGCCGTGGATGCAGTCATTGGTGCCCATCAGCAGGAGGAAGTACCGCCCGTCCACGCCCTCGAGGTCCTGGCGGACCCGGAGCGCTCCCTGATAGGTCTGCTGGCCGGGGATGCCGAGATTCACGGGATAGGCGGGGCCATAGAAAGTCGCGAGGATCTCCCTGACCCGCTCCGGATAAGCCAGCTCCGGATGTTCCTCGCCTTCCAGGTTCTCCATCCGCATGACGCCGAAGGTGATGCTGTCGCCGAATGCGGCGTACGTATTCGCCGGACGGCAGTCCTGTTCGTCGGGCGCGTCCGTTCTCCCGCTCCGCTCCGAAGCCCGACGGGGCTCGCGCCCGAGAAAGCGGAATCTCGCCGCCCCTTCGAAGCCCAGCAGATAACGCGCGCGGTCCGTGAGGGTTTCGGTCCGGACCAGGATGCCCGCCGCGCCCGTCTCGACCGTGAACGCTTTTTCGGACCAGGAGGTCCGGCTGATGTTCTCGAGGCGGTTGTCCCTCAGGTCCAGGAAGAAGATGTCGTCGTTATGGGAAGCGTTGCCCAGGAGGACCACTCCCAGGGGGCGCCCGGCCCGTTCGACAAGTACGGGCGAACCCGCGAACGTCAGGCCGTCGAGGGGAATCACGCGGGCGGTCCGCGTCCCGGAGTCGTAAAGGCCGAGCCCGGCGCGCCCGCCCTGGTAATTCACCCAGAGGACGTGGAATCCATCCCCGGAGATCTGGGCCCGGGGGAACAGATTGTCTCCGCCGGCCCCTCCGAGGACGGTCTCCCTCTTCCCGTCGGAGAGGACGATGAAGCTTCCGGACCGGACGCAGCGAACAATAAGCCGATAGGTCCTTCCTCCGGCGGTGAACGATACGGGGTCCCAGGGCTCGGTCTGGGGAAAGGCGGTGATCACCAGGGCAAGATAGAACAGCCCTCGGAACACGCTCCGCGCGGTCATGCGTGCATTATATCGGAACACGGCGCCAACTCCAAAGCCGGCTTCCCGAACCGCCTATTCCGGAACGCGGTACAGGGTCATGGTCGTATCCCAGATCCTGAACTTTCTGACGCATTCGAAGCGGGCCGCCGTTTCCGGGAACCTCTTCCGGATCCAGCCCTCTTCCGCCCCCCGAACCGGTCCAACACGACGAGGTGGGTCGGCTTGAACCGCCTGAACGTGTCGCGGTCGTTGAACCAGTTCTCATAGGCCAGAAGGGCCTTGAACGGCGTACCGAGGGTCAGGCGCGGGGCTTCCTGCCCCATGACGACCGAACCCGGCGGAAGGGTTTCGAAGAACCGGGACGCCCTCTCGAGGTCGTAGGTCGGCGCCAGATAGAAATGGCGGGCATAGAGGAAAAGCGGGCCGGCGAGCGCCAGGACGAGCAGGGCCGCTTCAAGGACGGGCTTCCAGCGCGCTTCGCGAACGAGGAAGAGCGCGATCGCGCCCGCGAACAGGAGATAAACGAGCCCCCTCATGACGGGCGGGAAGGCGAAAAATGCCGACGGCCTGTCCCCCATCATTCGGAAGACCTGGAACGACAGGGCCGCGGACGCGAGCATCAGCAGCCAGAAAAGCCGGGCCTCCGTCCGGATGCGATCCCGGTCGCGGAGCAGAAGCGATCCCGCCAAATAAAGGGCCGGGAATACGGGGACATAGTATCGCAGCGGGCGGTAGTTCAGGAGCCCGAGAGAAACGGCGCCGCCCAGTATCCAAAAAAGGACGAAGAGATCGATCGGCTCCGGCGGAAACTTCCTTGCCCGAACAAGCTTCAGAAGAACGAGCCCGCCGAACAGGGCCAGAAGAAGGGCCGCCGCGGGCGCCAGCTGGAGATACCGGGGCAGAGGGTTATGGACGAGGTTGGACCAGGCCTGGCCTATCGAGCGGGGCAGGGACAGCATCCCCCAGCCTGCCCCGATCTTGCCGAAGGTCGGCCGGAACGGCAGGTAGATCCCGAAGAACCAGGGCAGGCCCACGGTCAGGCCCCCGCCCAGGAACGCCGGAAAGGACCGGCGGTCCGATCTTTTCCAGGCCTGATAGGCGACGGACAGGGCGGCCGCGATCGGAAAGAAGGCGAAAAGATACTTGGAAAGCCCGGCCACGGCCGCCGTCATCCCGAGAAAGAAGGACAACCGCGGCTTTCCGTCCGACCGGGCGAACAGGGCGAAACTGGCCAGAAAACACAGGGAGGAAAAATTCTCGAGGAGCCCGATGCGGTTGTACATCAACCCGTAAAAATCCATCGAGAAGAGGGCCGTGAGCCCGAGGGCGTGGGCCGGGCCCAGATAGGCCCGGACGCCGACGAAGAAGAGCAGGAGCCCGCAGAGACCGAATAGGACGCTGAGGGCCTTGACCGTCACGATGGAGACACCGAACGTCTTGAAAGCGAGATAGTAAAGGAGCGTCAAGGGAGCGTTGTAGACGAGGGGGTTCCACTCGTCCGTGATCCATTGCCCGAAGAGGACCTTGTTGCGGGCATTGTGACAATAGATCCCCTCGTCGAAGTAAACGCCCGCGCTTCCCGAAACCGCCGGGATCAGGGCGGGCGGATCGGCTTTGATGTGCTGGAGCCTCAGGGTCGCGGCGACGGCAAGCAGGAGCAGAAGTCCCAGCCATTCTTTCCAGGCCCCCCGCTTTTCTGTCATGGCCGTCATGCTCTTCCTCATTCGGGTCCGAGGGCAAAAAGGACCGTCCGGCCCTCCCTGTGCGCGACCGGGAGGGTTCCCGGATCCGCCTTGAAGGACCGGCTTTCGTCCTCCCCCCAAAAAAGATAATCGACGCCGAGACGCCTCAAGTCGTCCCGCGTGGCCGGAAGCCCGCTCAGGGCAAGCCTCAGGGCCTCCAGCCTCCGCTCATAGTCCTCGGGGCGGACCTGGAAGATCTGCCCGTGCATACGGTCGCCGACGGCCATCGGACGCCCGGCGAACGCCGGTATGGCCGAAAGGTTCCAGGTCCGGGCCGCCGGGAAGTTCTGGACCACACTTTCTTTGGGAACGTTCTCCCGGATCCACTCGAGCATCCGCATCTCCTCGACCTTCACGGTGCTCGTGAATCGGGCGTTCCGGACATCCGCCGAATTCCGGACGTCCAGGACCGCCGTGAGCGCGCCCGGAATGAGGATCAGGAGCGCGAGCGGCGCGGCGAACCTTCCGGCGCCGGAGACCTGTCCGAGGCGGCACGTCAGGAGGGCCAGGGTCAGGATGACGACGAGGCCGGCCTTGAGCGAGACGTCCGATTCGAATCCCTCGATCCGGACAGCGAGGAGCAGGCAGAACGAAACGCCCAGGAGAAAGGCCAGGAAACCGCGTGACCGGAAGCGCGCCGCGAGCAAACCCCAGGCCCCGCTCAGGACGAGAAGGCCGAGATTCATTCCCAACAGGAGAAGGATCTGCCGCGGGCCGAGGGGTTTGATGACGATCCCGCTTCCCCCCGTCGAGACCATGCCCAGGGCCGCGGAAAGTCCGAGGACGAAGAACGGCAGGAGGAAGTGGCGCCCCAGGCCGCGGAAGAAAGCCGGGAGGGACAGGTCCCGCCGGAAGACCCGCGCCCCGTCCCTGGCCAGGGCATGCAGGGCCCTCGAGATCAGCAGGATGCCGCCGACAAAGAAGCTCGCGGCCAGGCTCAATGCCAGGAATAAGGATAGAAGCCACGGCCGCTCTGGGTCCTCGTCGGCGAAGACGAGGAACAAGAGGACGAACGCCAGGCTGAGCAGATGCTGGGGGGTGTAGAGAAGGGCGCGCAGAAGGGTATCGATCTGGGGAAGGTTCCAAAGCCATCGGGTGAGCCCGTCGATGTTGAAGGCCCGGCCCTCGGCGAAGAACGCCGCCAACGAGAAGCGAGCCCGCCCCGCCCACAAGTAGGCGCCTTCGAGGCTGGGAGCGAGGACGAGCGGGACGGCGAGAAAGGGCAGCCAACGCCGCGTTCCGGAGATGCGGCGGGCGGCTTGAAGAAGCAGGAGCAGGAACAGGATATTGACCAGGAAAGAATAGGCGAAGAGGGCCTTCGACGTCGATCCCGTCAGGCGGGCGGCGACGGCCGGAACGGCATAGGGAAGCCAGTAATAATGAAGCGTTTCCCCGGCGAAATAGAGGTTCTCGGGGGGCATCGGGCCGTTGTTCAGGGCTTCGACGACCGAGAAGTGTTTCAGGTAATCGGAGCTGAAATAGGCCCGATAGGCATATTGACCGTCGATCGGAAAGCCGATCCTGGAGAACGGGAGCCGGGTCGCGGCGATGACGATGAGGAGAACAAAGAGGATTCCTGCATAGTCCGTTCTCGACGGTCCGCTCTCCATCGTTCTTCGGCGCAGGGTGAGCGCCAATCCGGCGGCGAGCAGGGCGCCCACAGCCGGAAGGAGCCAGGCCCCGGGGAGCAGCAGCCGGCAGGCCAGCCATACGAAAGGAAAAAGGCCCAGGCTCAGGAGGGAGCGGATGGTCAGGGAAAGCGCCGGCGAGCCGTTCAGGCCGACGGCTCCTCCCGCAAGCCCGAGGATCCTGTTGCAAACGAGGAGGAGAAGGACGAGGACCGCGGCGGCCTGGACGCCCCCGAAGAGCGCGCATCCCGCCGCCAGGCAGACATAGAAGAACAGGCCCGGGGCCGAGACGCCCCGGAGTCCCTGTCTCAAGTCCATGCCGTTAGCTCCGTCACCAGGCGATCCCGTAGTCTTCCCCGTAATTGCTGCTGCCGCCCCAGAACGTTCCGTGGGCCCTGTCGAAGTAGATGGCGTTGATGGGCCCGGAGGTCCGCTTGAGGGCGGTCGCCTTGTAGCCCATGGCTCGAAGTTCGTCCCGGACCCAGCCCGGGACCCGCTCTTGGATATCGAGCTTTCCGGGCAGGGGCTTGTGGTCCTCGAACGAGTTCCTCATCTGGTAGCTCGTGATATTGGCCGCTTCGCAGGCCTCCTGGACGGTCATCCCGAACTCGACGACGTTCAGGAAGAACTGCAGAAGATTCTGGTCCTGGGTGTCCCCGCCCTGTACGGCGAACGAAAGATAGGGCTTTCCGTCCTTGAGAGCGAGGCCCGGGGTCAGGGTCGCCCTCGGGCGCTTCCCCGGGGCGATGACGTTGAACGGGTTCTCGGCGGCGTCCAGGACGAAGCTCTGAGCCCTCTGGCTCATCCCGATGCCGGTTTTCCCTGCCAGGCACGCAGGGATCCATCCGCCGCTCGGCGTGACGGAAACGACCCACCCCTCCTCGTCGGCGGCCTGGATGGAGGTCGTCCGGTAAAGAACGACCGAGGCCGCGGCGGCTTCCTCGGTTGGGGCGCCGGAACGGTCTCGACGTTCGACCAGTTCTCGAGGAGGCCGAGATAAGGGTTCGTCCGGCCCTCATAAGGATACGGATCGCCCGGCTTGATCGCGGGATCGTTCTTCTCCCAATCGATCGCCGTCGAGCCGGCTCTTTGCGTAATCCTTGGAGAGAAGCCCCCGGATGGGTTCCTCGGGGGGAAAGTACGGATCGCCATAGTAGAAATCGCGATCGGCGAAGGCCAGATTCATGACCTGATACAGGGCATGGATATAGCGGGCGCTGTTGTAGCCCATGGCCCGGAGGTCGAGCCTCTCGAGCATGTTGAGCGCCTGGAGCATGACGGGGCCCTGGACCCAGGTTGTCAGCTTGTAGACGTCGATGCCCTTGTAATTGGTCATGACGGGTTCTTCGAGATGGACCGCCCACCCGGCAAGGTCCTCTTTCGTGATCAGCCCGCCCTGCTCCCGGCACCCCCTTGCGAATTCCTCGGCGATGTCGCCCCTGTAAAAGCGGTCATAGGCCGCGTAGATGGCGTCCTTCCGGTTCTTGCCTTTGGCGAGCGCCTTCCGCTCCGCTTCGACGAGCTTCTTCAGCGTAGCCGCCAGGTCCGGCTGGCGGAAGATCTCTCCGGGAGCCGGAGCCTCCCGCGCTTCGCCGGCGTGCGGCAGGAGAACGGCCCTGGAATAAGGCCATTCCCTTATTCGTTTCTTGTGCCGTTCGATGCTGTCCGAAAGCTCGGCCTCCATGGGATAGCCGGTCTCCGCCATCTCGATCGCGGGCTCGAGGACCTCGGCGAGGCTGAGCTTCCCGAATTCGGCGAGCATGGTCATGAGCCCGCCGGGATTGCCGGGGGTGACGGCGGCCAGGGGGCCGTATTGCGGCGGATAGGAGAAACCTTTCTCTTTATAGAATTCGGGGGTCGCGCCCGTCGGGGCGACGCCCAGGGCGTTGATCCCGACGACCCGGCCCGTTTTCGGGTTGTATATCAGGGCCTGGGTTTCGCCTCCCCAGCTCAGGACGTCGTACATCGTGCAGACCGCGGCCAGCATGGCGCACGCCGCGTCCACCGCGTTCCCGCCCTTCAGGAATATCTTCGCGCCGGCTGTGGCTCCGAGGGGCTTTCCGGTGATGGCCACCCAGTGTTTCCCGTGGAGGGGCGGCTTCTCGGTCCGCTCGAGCGGCGCGGCCGTCGCGGAGACGGCCGTCAGGAGAAGGGCCAGGACGATCCCGAGGAGCAGAATATCGCGTCCGATTCGTTTCATGTCATTATCCTCTCTTCCGCGGGGAATTCTATCAGACCGGAGGGAATTTGAAAATCGCGATTTTGGCCCGCCATTTTGCTTGTGCTATAATTCCCCGCCGACGGCGCCGACCGCCCGGAGAGGAGACACCGTTGACCGAGCTCAGGATCGAAAGACACCCCGTTCTCCCCGTTCCCGATCGTCCGGCGTTGCACGTTCACATGGGAGGGCGGTCCGGTTTCCGCCCGACAGGGAGAGACAATCGCCTCTGCGCTCTTCGCCACCGGGATCAGGATCTTCGGCCACCATGCCAAGGACGGCGCCCCTCTGGGGATCTTCTGCGCCAACGGTCAGTGCGCCCAATGCCTGGTCCTCGTCGACGGCCTTCCGGTGAAATCCTGCATGGAGCCGGCCCGGCCCGGCGTCCGGGTCGAACCCGTCGAAGGGCTCCCCGTATTGCCCTCGGTTGGGGCCTCCTCTCTCCCCGCTCCTTCCGTCCGATCCGCGAGGTCCGGGTGCCCGTCCTCATCATCGGAGGGGGTCCCGCCGGGCTTTCCGCTGCCGTCGAATTGGGGCGCCTGGGAGTTCGAACGCTCCTCATCGACGACAAGCACCGTCTTGGGGGCAAGCTGGTCCTCCAGACGCATCGGTTCTTCGGTTCGACGGAGGCCGTTTATGCCGGAACACGCGGCATCGACATCGCGACCCGCCTCGAGGAACAGGTGCGCGCCCGCCCCGGCGTCGAGATCTGGCTCAGGTCGACGGCTCTCGCCGTCTTCAGCGACCGCAAGGTCGGCGTCCTCAGGAACGGACGCGAATACGTCCTCGTCACTCCCGACCTCGTTCTGGCGGCGGCCGGGGCCCGCGAGAAGAACCTGGCCTTCCCGGGCAACACCCTGCCCGGCGTTTACGGGGCCGGGGCCTTCCAGACCCTCGTCAACCGCGATCTTGTCCGCCCCGCCGAAAGGCTGTTCATCGTCGGCGGCGGGAACGTCGGCCTTATCGCCGGCTATCATGCCCTCCAGGCCCGCATCTCCGTCGTCGGGCTCGTCGAGGCCATGCCCGAGTGCGGCGGATACAAGGTCCACAGGGATAAACTGGCCCGCTTCGGGGTGCCGATCCTGACGTCGCACACCATCGTCAGTGCCAACGGCGCCGGGTCCGTGTCCTCGGTGACCGTGGCCCGGGTCGACGACCGCTTCCGGCCCGTCCCGGGCACGGAGCGCTCGTTCGCCTGCGATACCGTGCTCATCGCCGTCGGCCTCGATCCCGTCGACGAGTTCACCGCCAAGGCCCGGGAGTTCGGCCTCCCCTTCCTCGCCGCCGGCGACGCCGAGGAGATCGCGGAAGCGTCGGCGGCCATCTTCTCGGGCAAGATCCGCGGCCTCGAGGCGGCGAAGGCCCTCGGCCGCGACGTCGGAGAGATCTCGCCCGAGTGGTACGACACGGCGGAGATCCTCAAGTCGAAACCCGGCCGCACGGTGAACGAGGACATCCCGGACCCGGGAGCGGGGGTTCGCCCGATCCTGCACTGCGTCCAGGAGATCCCCTGCGACCCGTGCACGGCCGTCTGCCCGCGGGACCTCATCGCGATCGACGCGTCGGACATCAGGAAGTTGCCCGCCTTCACGGAGGGCTCGCCGGGGCGGGGCTGTACGGGCTGCGAGAAATGCGTCGCCATCTGTCCCGGCCTGGCGATCACGCTCGTCGACGGCCGCAAGGACGCCGAATTCCCGACCGTCGTCATCCCCTACGAGTTCCTCAAGGAAGGGATCAAGGAGGGCGACCGGGTCGTCGTCCAGGACACGGAAGGCGGCCGGCTGGGCGAGGTCGAGGTCGTCGGCGTCAGGGCCCTCAAGGCCAACGACCGGACCGTCCTCGTCAAGGTGAGGGCGCCTCGGGCGTATGCCGCGAAGATCGCCGGCATCCGCGTCCAGGCCGAAACCGAAAGCGCGCCCCTCGATCGATGGGTCGAAAGGACGAGCGACGATACGATCGTCTGCCGGTGCGAGAGGGTCACGGCCGGAGACATCCGGAAGCTCATCCGCGCCGGGGCCCGCGACATCAGCCAGATCAAGGCCCTCACCCGGGCCTCGATGGGCTCGTGCGGCGCGAAGACCTGCACGCCGCTCCTCCACCGGCTGTTCCGGGAAGAGGGCGTGCCCGTGAGCGACATCGTCGACCAGCCGAAACGGCCGCTGTTCATGGAGGTCCCGCTCGGGGTGTTCGCCGGCCTGCAGGTCGAAGAGGAGGATGCTCATGGCCGCCGGTAGGTCCTTCGATGCGATCGTCATCGGTGCCGGGAGCGTCGGGACGCCGGCGGCGTGCTTCCTCGCCGAAGCCGGGATCCGGACTCTCGTCGTCGATCGTTTCGCCAGCCCGGGCCAGGGCTCCAACAAAGCCGCCATCGGAGGGCTCCGGGCCACCCATTCCGATCCCGCCAAGATCCGTCTCGGGTTGCGGAGCCTGGACATCTTCGCGAACTGGAAGGAACGCTTCGGCGACGACCTGGAGTGGCACAAGGGCGGATACAGCTATGTGGCCTACCGTCCCGAAGAGGAGCAGACCCTCAAGGACCTCCTCGTCGTCCAGAAGTCCTACGGCCTGAACATCTCCTGGCTCGACCGGCGGGAGATCCTGGAAGCCGTCCCCGGCCTCCGGCCGGACGGCCTCGTCGGCGGGACGCTGTCGCCGGACGACGGGAACGCCTCTCCCCTTCTCGCCGTCCAGGCCTTTCATTCCCATGCCCGGCGCCTGGGCGCCACGTTCAGGTTCGGCGAGAAGGTCTTGGGGCTTCTCGTCGAAGGCGGCCGGATCCGCGGCGTCCGGACCGATAAAGGGGAATACGGCGCGGACGTCGTCATCAACGCTGCCGGCGCCTGGGCCGCCGACGTCGCCGGGCTCGCCGGAGTCGACATTCCCGTGCGTCCGGACCAGCACGAAGGCGCGGTCACGGAGCCTGTCGCCCGGTTCCTGGAGCCCATGGTCGTCGATATCCGTCCGGCCGACGGCTCGGCGAACTACTATTTCTACCAGCACGCGACCGGACAGGTGATCTTCTGCATCACCCCGAGCCCGAACCTCTGGGGATTCGACACCCGCGAGACGAGCGGGTTCCTGCCGATGACGGCGCGGCGCATGGTGGACCTCATCCCGCGGCTCGCGAACCTGCGGGTCCGCCGGACCTGGCGCGGCCTCTATCCCATGACGCCCGACGCCCTCCCCATCATCGGATGGACGAAGGAGGTCGAGGGCTATCTCCTGGCAGTGGGCATGTGCGGGCAGGGCTTCATGCTCGGGCCCGGCGTCGGGGAGCTCCTCGCGAGCATGGTCCGCGGAGCTGTCTCCAAGCAGGACGAGGAGGTCCTCGCTTACGTCTCGCCCTATCGCGAATTCAAGGGGCTGGAGAAGCTCCAGTGACGGCCGCCCCGGCCGCCCCGCTTCAGCGCAGGATCAGCTTCCGGCCGTCGAACGGGACGATCGTCATCGGGATATCGTAGACCTCCGCCAGCAGGGCCTCGCTCAGGACGCTGTCGGGAGCTCCCGCCGCCGCCACTTCCCCTTTTTTCAGGAAGATCATATCATCGGAATACTTCACGGCCATCTCCAGGTTGTGCAGGGTGACGACGACCGTTTTCCCCTTGTCGACGGCCAGCTTCCGGCAGAGCTCCATGACCTCGACCTCGTGGCGGGGGTCGAGGAACGTCGTCGGCTCGTCGAGGAGGAGGGCGTCGGGGCTCTGGGCCAGCGTCCTGGCGACGAGGGCCAGCCGCCTCTCGCCGCTGCTCAACTGGGAGAATTCCCGATCCTCGAACCCGGCCAGCCCGACGTACTGCACGGCCTCCTCGGCCTGCCGCCGGTCCTCGCGGGAAGGGACGGAGAAGGTCGGAACGAACGAGGCCCTGCCCATGAGGACGAAATCGAGGACGCGGTAGTTCAGGGCGGGGGCGAGCTCCTGGGGGACATAGCTGATGAGCCGGGCGCGTTCGGGGCTCTTCAACGCGGCGATGTCCCGGCCGTCGATGAACACGGTTCTCTTCGGCGCCGGAAGGACGCCGCCCAACAGCTTGAGGAGCGTCGATTTTCCGGCGCCGTTCCTCCCGACGATCGTGGAGACCCTGCGGCTCTTGAAGCGCAGGGCGGGGACGGAGAGGCGGAACGATCCGTACCCGAAGGAGAGGGAGCGGACCTCGATGCTCACAGCCACACCTTTCGCGACCGTCCCAGGAGGAATATGAAGAACGGGATGCCGATGAGGCTGGTCAGGATGCCGATGGGGATCTCGAAGGCGGCGACGACGCGGGTGATGTCGTCGGCGACGATCAGGACCGTGGCCCCCAGGGCCGCCGACAGGGGCACGACCTTACGGTTGTCCGCGCCGACCATCATCCGGACGAGATGGGGCACGATAAGCCCGATCCAGCCGATGACGCCGGCCACCGCCGTGACCGCCGCCGTGCTCAGGGACGTCAGGACGATGACCAGGAGCTTCTCTCTTCGGACATTGACCCCGAGCGCCGCAGCCTCCTCTTCGCTCAGCGAAAGGACGTTGAGACGCCACCTCATCAGAATGAGAGCGGCCGTGCCGAAGGCCATGACGGGCAGGGAGACGGCGAGGTCGCCCCAGGTCGCCAGGGACAGGCTCCCCATCAGCCAGAAGAAAAGAGACTGAAGGGCGTACGGGTTGGCGAAGAACTCGACGAGGGAGAGGAGGGCCTGGAAGAAGGCCGCGACGATGATCCCCGTCAAAAGGAGGGACACCGTGTGTGTGCCGGAGCGGCCGGAAACGACGATCACCGCGAGCACAGCGGCCAGGGCGAACAGGAACGCCGCGATCTGGGGGGGAAATCCCTTGCCCAGAAAGACCAGGGACAGCGCCGCGCCGAAGGCGGCCCCGAACGAGATGCCCAGGATGTACTCGTTGACCAGGGGGTTCTTGAATAGGGCCTGGAGCGAGGCCCCGGATACCGAAAGGGCCGCGCCGCCGAAAAGGGCCAGCAAAAGACGGGGCAGGCGGATCCGAAGAAGGATATCCCTGTACTCGGGCGGAACCTCCGGAAAGGAACCTGGCGAGATCGTTCGAACGAGGGTCTTGCCCAGGTCCACGGGCGGGATATGGTAACGCCCGATGGACAGCGAAGCAAGGGTCAACAGGAAAGGCGACAGGAAGAAGAGGACGATGACGAGCCGGGTCTTCTTACTTCTCATCCCACCCCCCGCATTCGAGGGCCCGGCATAGCGAGGAGTACGCCCCCTTGACGCCATAGTACTTCCCGAAGATATCGTTCGCTTCCTTTTCCAGGTTGAAGGCCGGCATCGCCGCGGGATGGAACAGCCGGGCGAGATAGAGAGTCTCGACCAGGACGAGCGCGGGGTCCCACCAATACCAGAAGCCGAACGTGTAGCGGACCCTTCCCTGCTTGACGGCCGGCAGGGAGCCGAAGCGCTTGTCCCGGAGTATGCCCTCCGGAGTGACGACCCTGTCCCGCGGGGGATAGCTTCCCTGGACAAGGATGATGTCGGGCCGCCACGCCAGGATCTGCTCGGCTTGGGCTACGGTCGAAATCGTGCCGAGGTTCGCCGGGAGCATGTCCCGGGCGCAGTTGATGCCGCCGGCCACATCCACCGGCTCATAAGTGACGGGCGTGCGTGTCAACATCCCCCAGAACGAAAGATAGACCTTGGGCCGGCGCCCCTCGGGAACGGAGGCGACGGACGCACGGATCGAATCCACCCGGGCCCGGAAATCGGCGGCCAGCTCGGCGGCCCGCGCTTCGCGTCCCAGGATCCGGCCGACGACGAGCATCTCCTCGACGAGCCCGTCAAAGCGGCCCATGGAGGCGAGGGCCACGACGGGCCTCTTCAGCTTGGCCTGGAGCGCGTCGACCATCTGGAGCTCCGTGGGCGAAACGAAGATGACATCGGGGTTCAGGCGCAGGACCAACTCGAAGTTCATGTCCTCGGAAGTATTGGACACGGCCGGAAGGGCCCTGACGCCGGGAAAGATGATGGGGAAAAGGTGGTCGTGCCTGAGGATGAAATAATCCACGCCGACGAGCCTGTCTCCCGCTCCCAGAGCGGCCACGATGCGGGTGATCTCCGGCTGAAGGGAAAGGAGCCTGTCCGCGCGTCCGGGAACGATGACCTCCCTTCCGAGGCTGTCCCGGACGGTAACCGCTTCCCGCCCCCCGGCCTGCAGGGCCGCGGCGGGCCCTGCGGCGGCCAGGAGCGAAAGCGCGGCTCCCGCGGCCGCGCTCCGAAGCGTCAAGGCCATGTCATATCCCCCTCAAGGGGTCGCGGTGAGATCGACGGTCCTTCCGGAAAAGCTGAGCGAGCCGAAGGATTCGGGCCGATGGAAGTCCGGCGCGGGAGTCTCCGGCGGCGACCAGGCCCCGTAATGCGGGACCTCGGTCTCGTCCCCGCACGTGTAGAAATTGGCCTTCCCGGTGATCCCGGGCCGCAGGATATCGCCATAGTATTTCCGGAACAGCATCTGCGGGACCCGATAACGAACGGTCCAGGACCCGGCGCTTATCGGCCCGTCCCACGCGCCCGGGACGGAGCCCTGGATGCGGAAGCCGGCCAGATCGTCCGGCGGGACCCGGACGCGAGCCTGCCTCCCCCGCCCGAACCCGAGCAGCATCGTCCCGGCGGCGTTGGTCTCGAAATTCAGGTAGCCCAGCGCCTTGTCGGGGAACGGGTCGAGGAACATCTCGACGCAACTGTCCTTGTAGACCGGGCCCTGGAAATCGAGATGGCGCACACGGACCCGCTTTTCGAAGGCCTCGAACCGGACATAGAGATAATGGTCGGAATAGCCGGCGCGCGCTTCGACCTTCGGCTCGTAGCCGTTGCCCAGCCAGAGGTAATGGCCGACCTTGAGGACCGGAAGCGCGTCCCATCGGACTAAGTCGTCGGACGGATCGAAATCGGCCGCGACGCGCAGGACCTCGTACTCAGGTTTCATGAACGCCCCTCACATCCGTACGGCGGCTTTGACCAGCGCCTCGACGCCGGACAGGACGGCCAGCTCGGCGTGAGCCTTCGGCTTTTTCACCTCGGCCATATCCTGGAGGATCTTGTCGGCCCAGGGCCGGTCGGTCGTGCCGCCCGCGACGACAAGCTCCAGGGCCCGGAGCCCGTACGCGGCGGCCCGGGTCAGGGCATCGGAAAGCGGCGCGATCTCCGCCAGAGCCGGAGCCCGGGCGATCACCGGCGCGAGGGCCTTGGCGTTGTCGCGCCAGCGGATGAGCGAAGCCCTGATCTCGTCCTCCAGGATCTTGTCCTCCCCTTTTTGGAAGACGGGTGGATGGGGGGATCTCATCCTAAGGAACCGGTCGACGGAAGCGTTGAATTTCCTGGCCGCCAGCGACTCGGGAGGACACGCGTCCACGAACCGGGTATACGGCGAAAGGAACGTATAGGTCGCCTGTTCGTGGCGGTCATAACGCTTGAGGGGTTCCGTCACGTCCGCAAGGGCCTTGAGGGCCGCCGTGCATTCCTTCCCGGACAGGCGGCGGAGCATCATGGCCTGATAGCTTATATGCCTCAGTCCCTGCTCCTCGAGCTGGAGGCTGACGATGCCCAGGCGGCGGTACATGTCCTCCACGTCCTTGACCGATTGCGGCGACCAGAACCTCTCCGCGATGGCCGCCGTCCTCGGCCAGATGCGCGAGTCCACCGTCTCCGGAGTGACGAGCTCCGCCCACATCGTCGCTTCCCCGCCGAGGATGAACCTCTTCTCAGCCTCTGTCAGGGGAGCGTCCTCGGCGACGGGGTCGTTGAGATAGTGCTCGAAGGCGGGTTGACAGAGATCGATATAGTAGCCGTTCGACAACAGGCTCTGGTAGCCTTTCTTGGCGGACTCGATCATGGCCTCCCGGCCGCGCCAAGAATGGATGACGACGTCCTTGGGAAGGCCGGGCTGGAAGATCTCGTCCCAGCCGATCATCTTCTTTCCGTACCGGGTCACCGACCGCAGGATGCGCGCGTTGAAGGAGGCGTGCAGGGCCGCGTTGTCGGCGAAGCCGTGCTTCTTCTTGTAGGCCGCGATGACAGGGCTGTTGTTCCACTCGACGCCGCTGACCTCGTCGCCGCCGATATGAAAGTACGGGTCGGGAAACAGCGCGGCCATTTCCTTGATGAACGCGTCCAGGAATGCGTAGGTCTTCTCCAGGGCGGGATTGAAGGTCGGGTCGAAGATGCCGAACTTGCGCTCGATCGCGAACGGCCCGGCGGAGCCGGCGTATTCGGGGTAAGCGGCGAGCCAGCTCGTCGAATGGCCGGGGATGTCGAATTCCGGCATCACGCGGATGCCGCGGTCCGCGGCGTAGGCGATGACGTCCCGGATCTGGTCCTGGGTGTAATACAGGCCGTCGGAGCCGAACTGATGGAGGCGGGGCCAGGTCCGGCACTCGACGCGGAAGCCCTGGTCGTCGGAAAGATGCCAGTGGAGGACGTTCATCTTGACGGCCGCCATGCCGTCGCAATTCCTCTTCACCATGTCCACCGGCATGAAGTGGCGGCTCGCGTCGATCATGAGCCCGCGCCACGTGAACCGGGGCGCGTCCTGGACCTCGACGCACGGAAAATAATAGCCCTCATTGTCGGCGGAAAGAAGCTGAAGGAGCGTTTCAAGCCCCCTCAGCACGCCGAGATCGGTCGCCGCCGCGAGCGCAACGCCGCCCGGGGCGACCGTGAGCCGATAGGATTCATCCTCGTTGGGCGCGAGCTTTCCCGTTCTGTCAAATTCGTAGCCGAGCCCGACGGCACCGCCGGGAGCCTGGCTCCGGAGGAAATCCTGTTTGAAGAAGAGCCCCGTGCGGCCCGAAAGCCTGGACATGAACCGGGCCGCGGCGTTCCAGGCCCGGGTCCCCGCCGCGCTTTCGCCCCCCACGGAAAAAGCTTCCGTGATGCGGAGCTTCCCTTCGCCCGCGGCGATCTTTGCGGGCACGGGCATGAGATCGCGGGTCCTATCCGCGGCCCGGACTCCGGAGACCGCTCCCAGAACGAGCGCCGCGGCGACGCCCCAGACGATCCCCGATCGTGTCGTCCCCTTCGGATTCTTCATGGCGCCTCCTCCTTGATGCTTACAGGCCTCGAGGTAGACCTCCCTTATAGCACAGGAGGCGGCAACGAAAAAAGGGGGTCCTGCGCGGGCCGCGGACGGCCCCGGCTCAGTCCTCGGTCCTCTCGACGACGATGGTCATCTTCGACACGAGGGCGGCGGCGGCCCCGATGGCCGCCCAGACCGGCAGAACGAGAGCCCCGACGACGCCTACGGTCAGCGGGATCTCCATGAACGTCTTCCCGTCCTCGCCCTTGAGGATGATCCTCCGGATGTTGCCCTGGTGGAGGATCCCTTTGAGCTTGTTGACGATCTCGTCACCGTCGATCTTGAATTCCTCGGTGCGGGTCTTTTTTTCTTCGGTCATGGTGCCCTCCTTGCGAATGCATCCTTTAGTTCCTACGTAAAGCGTGTTCAGGGGGTTTCATCGTCCGGGCCCCATTCCCGCGCCCCGGGGAACAGGTCCCTCAGAACGGGCCGGGATTCCGGAAAAAGCCCGTTGGCCGACGAAAGGGCCCATTCGGCCCCGGCAACCCTCCAGTCGTCGCCGGCCCTCCTGAGATCGAGCCTGAATCTGTAGAATTCGCCCGCGAACGGGACGATCTTCCTCAGGAGCTCCGCCCCACCGGACGACAGGACAACGTCGGCTTCGACCACGACCGTCCCCCCGGGGCGGATGTCGCCGATCTCCGTATGAAGGAGGTGGACGACGATCCCGAATCTTCGGCGATAATGTTCCGCGACCAGGGCTTCCGTCGCGGCCCGGTCCCGGCCTTCGAAATCCGCGTAATCGTCGGTGAGATGGGACAGGAGGCCCGGGAGATCCCTCTTTTCGGCGAGCGACCCGATCCGGTCCATGAGCCTCGCTATCCGCGCCTCCTCGGAGCCCGAGGAACAGCAGGCCAGCAGCGTCAGAAACGCCGCGGCGAACGGAAGCAAAGTCCTTTTCATCCGGCCGACCCGCCTCCGCCCCCTCCCCCGCCGCCGCCTCCGCCGCTGAAGCCTCCCCCGCCTCCCGAGGAGTAATGAGCGGCCGAGGTGCTGGCCTGGGCGATAGAGGTCGACAGGTGCTCGATGGAGGCGACCATACTCTCGAGACGGCCCGCGCCGGCGAAAGCCCCCCGGCTGTAGCCGTAATACCAAAGGGGCGCGGCGGCGCGTTCGTCCGCGAGAATGATGGGCAACATCTTGACGATCTTCTTCGCGTTCCCGAACAGGATCCCGAAGACCAGATAATGCTCCCAGAGCTTGTAGGCTTCGGGCGGGACCTCCTTGAAATCCGGGAAGTCGTCCAGGAACCGTCGGAACGCCCGCCACATCTCGTTCTCACGGGCCCATTCGCGCCCGCGCCTCTTCAGCTTGGGGACGAGCACGGACACCAGGACGAGCCAGACCGGGTTCAACGTCAAAATGGCCGGCGGAAGGGACGCGGCCAGGAAGATGTTCCTGGCCTTGAGGCTTTCCGGCTCGATGAACCGCAGCTCCTTGGCCTCCTTCCGGACGGCCTTGACCCACGCCTGGTGCCAGGTCTGGAACTTCTGCGGGCTTTTCTTGAGATAGTCTTTCAAGTCGTCGAGGTTGAGTTGGTCGCCGGCTTCTCCCCCGGCGCCGCCTACGGTCACGAAGAGGAGCTCGAGGAGGTCCTTCTCGTAGATCTTCAACGAAGGGTCGTCCCGGTAGCTCCGGCGCAGAGTGGCGACGGATTCGAGATCGCTCTTCACTCCGAAGAGGGTCCGCTTTTCGACGGCCCGGTCCTCGATCTCGAGGAACCCGCGTCGGGCCATGTCGAAGAGCGTGGCCGTGAAGGCGGCGGGCGTGATATCCCGCCCCTCCCGCAGGAGCACCTGGACGAGGGCCGGTTCGAGGTCCGACGGAAGCTCGCGCGCATAGGGCGGGATATCCTCGAACCGGTGGTCCCGGCCGACGCGTCTCCAGACCCGGATATAAAGGAAAAGCCAGGCGATGGGCAGAAGGAGCAGTCCGGCCGCCCAGATGGCGATCCCCTTCAAGAGCCTCCTCCGCGAGGTCCGGGCGTTTTCCTGGGCCCTGCGGGCCCGCTCTATCGTCTCCCGGACGAAACCGGCTTCTTCCCCCTTGATGGACTCGAGCGAATACCGGGTCGAGGGGACGCCGCTTACCATGCCCGCGGGCCAAAGAACCCTGACCTCGAGGAACTGGCCCGACGGAATGTTCGAGGCCGTGAAGCGGGCCGTCCGTTCATCGACGATCTCGGCCCATCCGGACAGGGGGCCGTGGCCGAAGACGCGAACGTCCTCCCTGTTCGGGGCGGCTTCGGGAAGCCGGACGACGACCTCGGCTTGGGCCGTAGGCTTGTCCCAGCCGCTCCCGATGGCCTGCCAGTAAAGCTCGGAGACGTCCGGGTAGCTGAAGATGCCGCCCCTGACCCGATAATGGATATGGAACGTCCGCCGCTCGTCCCGGGCGGAGTAATACCACTTGGCCCTGAACCTGCCGCGCTCCGTCGCGATCTCCGTCCTCAGGGCCGCGCCGCTCTCATCGGATATCCCGAAATCCTCGATGGAAACGTCGGTTGCCGCCGCCTTGCGATCGGCGCGCAGGGGGATCCAAAGCGAAGCCCAGGAAAAGCGGCCCTCGAATTCGAAGGTCCGCGATTCGTCGACGATGAACGACCCGTCCTTCGCGACGGCGATCTCGATTCGGACCGCGGGGAAATGGAAGTTCTTGGTCTCGGCGTCGAGCCGGGGCGCGGCCGCCAAGGCCAGGAACACGACGGCCGGGAAGAACCCCGTGATCGACCGGCCCCGCATCCGACCGTATCCTTTCATGCGCTCTCCTTTCCTGCGCCGGCTCCCGGCCGGGGCTCAGACGGCGGGATGGCCGTAGACATGCTCCAGGATGGCTCCGATGCTCTCCGGATCGATCTCGGCGAACTCAACGCCCAACTCGAAGACGGCGTCCTCGAAAAGCCGGCTCACCCAGCGCACCGTTCCCAGCCCCCGGAAGAGGCGGCGGGAGCCGGTCAGCGCGATCTCGAGCCGGACGCGCGTGCCGACGGGGACCTGGACGTCGGCGACGAGGCACACGCCTCCCGGCGAAATGTCCCTGGTCAGGGCGACGCACGAGGTCCAGGCGCCCGCGCCGCCGGCGCTCGCCGGGAAGCGCAGAACGACCTTGTCCTCCTCCGGAATGCGGGCCTCCCTGCGTCGTTCCCTCATGTCTGTCCGTTTCCGGGGAGAATAACAAAACGGGGGGCAAACGTCAAACGCGGCCGCAAGGGGGCCTTGACGTTTCGGCCGGGGGCCCTTACGATGGGGAAATACGACCGAACGGGAGGAAAGCATGACCGACCGGACCCTGCCGCGACTGTTCGAGGAAAGCGTCGCGAAATACCCCGATAACGTCCTGATGTGGGAGAAGATCGGGCGACGCCTACGCGGGCACGAGCTATCGGGACATGAGGGAAAGGGTCCGGGCGTTCGCCGCCGGGCTGATGGCGCTCGGCCTGGCCAAGGGCGATCGTGTCGCCCTCATCTCCGAGGGCCGGAACGACTGGGTCATGAGCGAACTCGGCATCTTCTATGCGGGGGCGGTCGACGTTCCCGTTTCGGTCAAGATCGAGGAGCTCGCCGATCTCAAGTTCCGGCTCGCCCATTCGGGCTGCCGGATGGCCGTCGTTTCGGCGAACCAGGTCGAGAAGGTCCGCAGGATCAAGAACGACCTGGCCGACCTCGAGAAGACCGTCGTCCTCGACCGGCCGGCCTGCCCCGAGCCGGACGAGGTCTTCGCGGGGGACGTCATGGACCGCGGGAAGGAATGGCTTGCAGGCCACGGACCGGAGTTCGAGGCCCGCTGGACGTCCGTCCGGGAAGGCGATCCCGCCAACATCTGCTATACCTCGGGAACGACCGCCGATCCCAAGGGCATCGTCCTCACCCACCGCAACTATACGGCCAACGTCGAGCAGGCCCAATCCCTCGTCCCCTTCCCCGAATCCTATGTCTCCCTCATCATCCTGCCCTGGGACCACGCCTTCGCCCATACCTGCGGCATCTACACGATCATGAAGGGAGGCGCCTCGCTGGCCTCCATCCAGCCGGGGAAGACGCCGATGGAGACCCTCAAGAACATCCCCGTCAACATCCGGGAGATCCGGCCTCATTTCCTGCTCAGCGTCCCCTCGCTGGCCAAGAGCTTCCGGAAGAACGTCGAGAAGGGCATCCGGGAGAAGGGCCCGAAGATCGAGGTCCTCTTCACGAAGTCCCTGAAGCTGGCCTACGACTACAATGGGAACGGCTGGGACCGGGGCAAGGGGCTCCAGGCGCTCAAGAAACCCCTGATGTTCCTTTCCGACCGGATCGTCTTCAGGAAGGTCCGCGAGGCCTTCGGGGGCCGGCTCGAATTCTTCGTCGGCGGGGGCGCCCTGCTCGACATCGAGCTGCAGCGGTTCTTCTACGCCATCGGCCTTCCCATGCTCCAGGGGTACGGACTGACGGAAGCGGCGCCGGTCATCTCGGCGAATTCCCTGGCCGTTCACAAGCTCGGGTCCTCGGGCCGGGTGGCCGCCGGGATCGAGATCACCATCCGCGATAGCTCCGGGCGGGCGCTTCTCCCCGGCCGTACGGGCGAGATCGTCATCCGCGGCGAGAACGTCATGGCCGGCTATTGGAAGAATGAGCGGGCGACACGCGAGGCGCTTCGCGACGGATGGCTGTACACCGGCGACCTCGGATACCTCGACGCCGACGGGTTCCTCTTCGTCCTCGGCCGGATGAAGAGCCTCCTCATCGCCAACGACGGCGAGAAATATAGCCCGGAGATCATCGAGGAAGCGGTGGTCGAGAGCTCGCCGCTCATCGACCAGCTCATGCTCTATAACGACCAGTCGCCCTTCACGGTCGCCCTCCTCGTCCCGAACAAGGAGGCCCTCCTCCGGCGGCTCGCCGAGCGGGGCCTGTCCTCGAAGACCCGCGAGGGGCAGGACGCCGCCCTTGAACTCCTCCAGGCGGCCGTCGACGAGTTCCGGGAGGGCGGGAGCCGGGGCGGGACCTTCCCGGCCCGCTGGCTGCCGTCGGCCGTGGCCGTCCTCGGTGAAGGCTTCACCGAGCAGAACCGCTTCCTCAATTCGACGCTGAAGATGGTCCGCGGCCGGATCACGGATTTCTACCGCAGCCGCATCGATCACCTCTTCACGCCCGAAGCCAGGGATATCCGGAACCCGCAGAACAGGACGATCGTCAGCCGCTTCAACGAGGACAGCTGAGAAATTGACTTTTCAGAGAGACTTGGGGTATGTAAAGTTTCCTAAGCCAAATCCGCGGAACAGGAGGTCCTGGACATGACAAAGAGATCCCAGCCCCTGGGCGTCGGCATCATCGGCGGCGGCTTCATCGCCCGCTTCCACATCCGCTCCTGGGTCGGCGTCCGCGATGCCAACATCCTGGGCGTCTTCGACCCGGACGAAAAGCGGGCCGAAGAAGCCTGCGCCCTGGCCCGAAGCCTCAGGGTCGGAGACGCGCGCCCCTATGGGGCCCTCGCCCGGATGATCGAGAACCCGGAGATCGACGCCGTCTGGATCTGCTCCCCGAACTACACCCGCCTCGAGGTCATGGAGGAGATCGCCGCGACCGTCGGGAAAGGCAAGGGCGAACTGGTCGGGATCACCTGCGAAAAGCCCCTCGGCCGCAATGTCCGGGAAGCGAAGGCCATGCTGGCTCTCGCCAGAAAAGCGAAGCTGTTGGACGGGTATCTCGAAAACCAGGTCTTCTCCCCCGCCGTCGTCCGCGGCAAGGAGATCATATGGTCCCGGGGCGCGGCCCTTTGCGGCCGGCCGTACCTGGCCCGGGCCGCCGAGGAGCACAGCGGACCTCATATGCCGTGGTTCTGGGAGGGAACGCTCCAGGGCGGAGGTGTCCTCAACGACATGATGTGCCACTCCGTGGAGGAGGCCCGGTACATGCTCACGCCGCCCGGGGCGAAGCGAGCGGTCCTCACGCCCGTCAAGATCACGGCCCACGCCGCGTGCCTGAAGTGGCAGGACCCCGGGTATGCCAAGGTCCTGGCCGACAATTCGGGCGGAAAGACGGATTACATCCGCCGCCCGTCCGAGGATTTCGCCCGCTCGCTCATCGAATACCGGGATGAGAAGGGCCAGGCCCTGATCGTCGAAACGACGACGTCCTGGTGTTATGTCGGCGCGGGGCTCAGGCTCAGCATGGAGCTCCTCGGCCCCGAATATTCGCTCGCCATCAACACCCTGGACACCGGGCTCAAGGTCTTCTTCAGCCGGAACGTCCGAGGGTCGAGCGGCGAGGACCTCGTCGAAAAACAGAACGCCGAGGTGGGCCTCATGCCCGTCGTCAGCTCCGAAGAGGTCGAATACGGCTATACGGCCGAGAACCGCCACATGGTCGAATCTTTCCTGGACGGCAAGCGGCCGGCCGAGAACTTCGACGACGGGCTGAACGTCACCGAGCTCCTCATGGCCGCCTATATGAGTGCCGAGGAGGAGCGGACCATCCGCTTCCCCGTGCCCGGCCTGGAGACCTTCGTCCCCGCCGTCGCCCGGGGCGCCTGGAATCCGAGGAAGAGATAAGGAGTCTCCATGAACAGGACCCTATGCGCTCTGCTCGCCGCCTTCGCCCTGACCGCGTCCGCCGCCGGACCGGAACCCCAAAAGGCCCCCGCCCCGGACCGGAGCATTCCGGCTTCCGTAAAGGAAGCCGTCGCTGCCGCGGACCTCGACGGGGTACGCATCAAGGAATTCCCCGTAGCCGTCCAGTGCTGGACCTACAGGAATTACACCTTCTTCGAGACGCTGGAGAAGGTCAAGGCCCTGGGGATCAAGTACATCCAGGCGTATCCCGGCCAGCCTCTGGGCAGGGAATTGCCCAAGGTCGCATTCGGCCCGGGCATGACCGCGGAGCAAATGAAGGAGGTCCGCGCGAGGGTCGCCGCCGCCGGTCTCGAGATCGTCGGCTACGGGGTATGCGACATCGGCACGACCGAGGCGAGCATGCGCGCGGTCCTCGATTTCGCCCGGCAGATGGGCATCCCGATGGTCGTCTGCGAGCCCGAGGACGACGACTACACGCTCCTCGAAAAGCTCGTCGACGAGTACGACATCCGCCTGGCCGTCCATAACCACCCCGAGCCGGCGAAATACGCCTACCCGGCGCTCCTCGTGAACGACATCAAGGGCCGGAGCGGGCTCATCGGGGCCTGCGCCGATCCGGGCCACTGGATGCGCTGCGGCCTGAGGCCGGTCGAATGCCTTCGCTATCTCGAGGGCCGCGTCCTGGACGTCCACATCAAGGACCGGAGCGATTTCGGGAACGCGAAGGGCGTCGTCGATACCGCCGTCGGGGAAGGCAAGGCCGGGCTCCGCGAGATCCTGGCGGAGCTGACCCTCCAGGACTACGACGGCTATCTGACGTTCGAGTACGAGAACGAGGCCAAGGTCGCGACGCCCGAACCGGACATCCGGAAGAGCCTGGAGAACATCAAGGCCCTGACATATTATGCGGGTTACACCCGGCTCTTCCACAAAGAAGAGGGCGCCTTCGACAAGTTCGGCTGGAACCACTACGGCCCGGGCGGATTCACGGTCGACCCCCGGACCGGGATCCTCGAAGGACACGGCGGCATGGGGCTTCTCTGGTACTCCGCGAAGAAATTCCGGGACTTCGTCCTCGAATGCGATTACATGTGCGCCGCGAAAGAGACGAACTCGGGTATCTTCGTCCGTGTCCCCGAGCTCCCGTCGAGCCACGATTACATCTATCATTCCATCGAGATCCAGATCAACGACGCCGGAGAGGACATCCACGCGACCGGAGCCGCCTATGACATCAAGGCATCCGCCCCCGGCGCCGCCCTGCCCCCGGGGCAATGGAACCATATCCGGATCGCCTTCCGGGGCGCCCGCCTCGCCGTCGCGATCAACGGGAAGGTCGTCCTGGACTGGGACGCCGTCCCCGGCGGCAAGGTCAGGGACCTCGCGCCCGAAGGCTATATCGGTTTCCAGAACCACGACGGCGACTCCGCGATCCGCTTCAAGGACATCTACATTAAGGCCCTGTGACCGGCGGCGGGGCCGCCGGGAGGGCGCCGAGACATCAAGGAGGGTCGAGCATGACTGAGACAAAGGGTCCGCGCAATAAGCTGTTCCTGATGATGGTCATGGAATTCTTCATCTGGGGCGCCTGGCTCCCCCTCATCTTCAGCTACCTGCCCAGCCTGGGCTTCTCGCCCATCCAGCAGGCTTGGATTCTCAACGCCTTCCCCCTGGCCGCGATCGTCGGCATGTTCTTCAGCAACCAGTTCGCCGACCGACATTTCGCCGCCGAGAGATTCCTCGCCTTCAGCCACCTCGTCGGCGGGCTGGCCATGCTCGGGCTCGGCTTCACCCGGGCCTTCTGGCCCTTTTTCGCCCTGATGCTGGTGCATTGCCTCTTCTATGTGCCGACCCTCTCGATCGTCAACTCGATCGCTTTCAGCCAATGAAGGACGCGCAAAAGGAGTTCGGCTTCGTCCGCATGGGCGGGACCATGGGCTGGATTCTGGCGGCGTGGCCCTTCACGTTCATCCTGGTGGACTGGGCTAAGGTCCATGCCCGCGCCCCAGGGCATGGTCGATTGGCTCGGCACGGTGCTCGGTTCGGGCCTCACGGGCGCTGCGCTGAAGCAGGCCACCCGCTGGACGTTCATCGTGGCCGGCGCCGTTCCCTGGTGCTGGCCGCCTACAGCCTCTTCCTTCCGCACACGCCGCCGAAGAAGAAGCCAACGAGGCGCGTCGGCGGAACGGTTCGCCTGGCTGGAGGCGGTGAAGCTGCTCAAGCACCCCTTTGTTCTGGTGCTGTGGCTCGTCACGTTCGTCGACGCTTTCGTTCACAACCGCTATTTCAACTGGACCGGTACGTTCCTGGGCGCCGCGCGCGAGGCCGGCGGCGTGGGCATCCCCGGCAACTGGATCATGCCGGTGATGAGCCTCGGCCAGGTCGCCGAGATCCTGACAATGTTCGTCCTCGGCCTCGTGCTGAAGAGGCTGGGCTGGCGGCTGACGATGATCATCGGCATCCTGGGCCACGCCGGCCGGTTCGCGGTCTACGCCTTCTTCGCCTCCGAACCCTGGATGATCGTGACCGTGCAGGTCCTGCACGGCATCTGCTATGCCTTCTTCTTCGCCACGGTCTACATTTTCGTCGACGAGTACTTCCCAAAGGACGTCCGGGCGAGCGCCCAGGGCCTGTTCAACGTGATGATCCTCGGTCTGGGCGTCTTGACCGCCAACACGCTGGGGCCTTGGCTGCTGCAATCGGTCTTCACGGCCGGCGGCGTCACGAACTTCCGGTATCTGTTCCTGCTCCCCTGCCTGACCGCCCTAGGGGCCGCGGTCGTGCTGGCCTTGGCCTTCAGGCCGCCGGCCGTCAAGGCCGAGCCGGTCCCGGGGCTGTGATCCCGGGGTGGCACCCAAGGTGGAATAGAGAGGTTCTTACGGCGGCCGGGACAAGGTCCGTGACCGGACGACAGGCCCCGGGCGACGGACCCGCCATGGTATAATGGTCTGGGGGGTTCAAGCGGACCGGGATGCTGTTCCGGGCCCTCCCCCGGCGAAAGACGATGAAGATCAGATACCTGGACGGACCCAGGCTGTACCATGCCTTCCTGGCGGGGGGAACGCCGTCATCCAGGACCAGAACTATCTCAACAAGATCAACGTTTTTCCCGTACCTGACGCCGATACGGGCACCAACCTGGCCTCGACCATGAAATCCATCGCCCGCGGGGCCAACGCTTCCCGGTCCATGAAGGGACCCTGGCCTCTGGCCCAGGCCGCCCTTCACGGCGCCAGGGGCAATTCGGGCCTCATCTTCGCCCAATAATCTATGGCATCAGCCGCGAGCTTGGCAACGAGCGCCGGGTCGCCGCCGCGCATTTCGCCGAATCCGTCAAGAAGGCCGTCGCCTAAGCCACCCGCTCCATCCTGACGCCGGTCGAAGGGACCATGATCACCCTCATCCGGGACTGGGCCGACGCCGTGTACGCGGAGCGTCACAGGACGCACGATTACGCCGAGCTCCTTTCCGGGTCCCTGGAAGCGGCCCGGAGATCGACTCCAGGAAACGCCCAGAAAGCTCGCTGTGCTCGCCAGGGCCGGGGTCGTCGACGCGGGGGCCAAAGGATTCGTCGATTTCCTCGAGGAGCGTCCATTTCATCCGCAAGGGCGACCTTAAGTCCGTGCCCGTCGTCGAAGACCCGCCTCCCGCTCCGGCCTTCACCGTCCATCGTCATTCCGGGCCTTTGCGGCAGCGATACTGTTCGGAGGCCCTGCTCACGGGGAGCGCGCTCGACGTCGACCGCATCCGCGGACTCGTCCAGACATACGGGGACTCGGCGATCGTCGCCGGCTCCAACAAGCTGGTCCGCATCCATGTCCATTCACCGAACCCGCGGGCCTGTTCTCCAAGGTCCGGGAGTTCGGCTCGGTCGCCCAGATCAAGGTCGACGACATGCTCCGGCAGCAGGAGGCCGTCCAGGCCCCCCGGGGGCGGATCGCCCTGGTCGTCGACTCCGCGTGCGATCTGCCGGCCGGGGTCTTCGACAGGCATCAGACTCACCTCCTCCCCTTCCAGGTGTCGTTCGGGACCGACCTCTTCCTCGACAAGCTTACAACACGCCGGACCAGTTCTATGCCCTCTTCGAAACGGAGACCGACCTCCCGCGGAGCGCCCAGCCCTCCGCCGCGGGCGTCGAAGCGCTCTTCGCCTTCCTCGGGAGCCATTATGAATCGCTCATCGTCCTGACCCTGTCCGAAAAGATGTCCGGCCTGTATAGCGCCTGCCGCATCGCCACGGAAAAGGAGCCCGGCCTCAAGATTGGGATCTGATAAATTCCCGGGGGCTTTCCACGCCAGATCGGCCTCGTCGCGCTGAGGGCCGCCGAGGCCATCGAGTCCGGGATGAGCCACGAGGATGTCGCGGGGCTTTGCGAGGAATGGGTCGCGAAGTCCGCGATATTCGTCGACGTGACCGACATCAGGCACATGGT
>CAWART010000022.1:0-28727 GCA_963784525.1 Candidatus Aminicenantota bacterium
GAGTGCTCGTCGCCGGCAGCGGCCTCAGCCTCGACCGGCGCCGGGAGATCGAGAGCCGGGCCGTCGACGTCCGTCCGGACGTTCAGGATATGCTGCCCCTATTCCGCCGATCCCGCATGCTCGTTGATCCCGTTTGCGTCGGGGGCGGGACGCGCATCAAGAGCATCGAAGCCTGGGCCACGGGCCTGCCCGTGTCGCCACTTCCGTCGGGATCGAAGGCCACGACGATCGATCCGGAGAGGATCGCCCGGTCGCCGATGATCCGGCCGCGCTCCGCGACGCCGTGATCGGACTCCTCGAGGACGATATCCTCCATGGGCGCTTGCGCGCGGCGGGCCTGAAGAACGCCCGGGGTCACCGCTGGTCCGATCTGACGCCGGAGCTCGAGCGGGCGTACATGGAAGCCCTCGGCGGAAGGGAAGACCGCCAAGCATGAAGATCGCCGTCAACGCCCGGATGCTGAGCCAGCGAAAGCCCGGCGGGATCGCGGAGTTCTCCTATCAGACCCTGCGCCGGATGACGCGGGATCACGCGGAGCACGATTTCCTCTTCATCGTCGACCGTCCGTTCCCCGGGCGGCGGGATTTTCCGGCCAATGTCTCCGCGGTCCGCACCATTCCCTCCTTTCATCCCCTGCTCTGGTATCCCTGGTTCGAGATCGCCGTGCCCGCCATCCTCCGCGGATACAAGCCCGATCTCTTCCTTTCCACGGACGGGTTCACGACCCTGTCCTCGAAGGTCCCGGCCGCGCTCGTCGTCCATGATCTCTGCTTTCACCACTTCCCGGAGGACCTGCCGTTTCCCCATCGCATTTATTTGAACCGCTATTTCCCGCGGTTCGCCCGCAGGGCCGAGGCGCTGGCGACGGTGTCCGAATATTCCAAACAGGACCTGGTGAAGACCTATGGGATACCGCCGGAACGGATCACGGTCGTCCATGGCGCGGCCGATGAACGGTTCCGCCCCCTGGCGGAGCCGGAAAAGGAGGCGACGCTCCGGGAGATCACCGGCGGGGCGCCCTATTTTCTGTATGTCGGACTGATACACCCGCGCAAGAACCTGGTCCGGCTCCTCCAAGCCTACGACCGCTTTCGCAGGGACCGCGCCGATGTCGTCAAGCTCGTGCTGGCCGGCCCCGGCCTGTTCAAGACCGGAGAGATGTATCGGGCCTGGAGGCAAATGGCCTTTCGGAACGACGTGGTTTTCCTGGGCGCGGTCTCCCGGGAGAGGCTGGTCCGGGTATACGGGGCCGCCGGCGTATTCCTCTATGTCTCTTCGTTCGAAGGGTTCGGGCTTCCCGTCCTCGAGGCCATGGCCTGCGGCGTGCCGGTCATCGCCTCCGACGGGACCTCGTCTGCCGGAAGTCTGCGGCGACGCCGCCCTGATGGTGGATCCCGGATCGGTCGAGTCCATTTCCCGGGCGATGGGAACGCTCTCCTCCGACCCCGGGCTCCGGCGCGCCCTGGTGGAACGGGGATTGGAGCGGCGGGCGCGATTCACCTGGGACGAGACGGCCCGGCGGTTGTGGGGGTCGATCGAAAAGGCCCTGCGATGACGGTTCTCGAGATCCTCTTTTGGCTGTGCGTCTCCTTGGTCCTGTACACCTATCTCGGCTACGGATCGCTCGTGATGATCCTCAGCCGCTTCAAGGGGCGTTCCCCGCGGGCGGAGGTCTCCGGCCCGGATCCGGAGCCCACGGTGACCCTCGTCGTGGCGGCGTTCGACGAAGGCCCATGGCTGCAGCGCAAGATCGCGAACGCCCTGGAGCTCGACTATCCCGAGGAGAAGCTCAGGATCCTGCTGGTCGTCGACGGGGAAATGGACGAGGCTTCCCGGCAGGCGGCGCGACGGTCCGGACGGATCGCCGTCCTTCGGCGATCCGAGCGGCTGGGCAAGATGGCGGCGATCAACAGGGCCATGCCCGGCGTGGATACGGAAGTGGTCGTCTTTTCGGACGCCAATTCCATGCTCAACAGGGAGGCGGTCCGCGAGCTGGTCCGGCATTTCGCCGATCCGGGCGTAGGGTGCGTGAGCGGCGAAAAATGCGTGTTCCCCGGGAACGGGAACGACGCGGGAGGATCGGGAGAGGGGATCTACTGGCGCTACGAGTCCCGGATCAAGGCGGCCGAAGCCGGATTGGGATCGTGTATCGGCGCCGTCGGAGAGCTCTACGCCATTCGCGCGGCCTTGTTCCGCGAGCTTCCGGATGACACGATCGTCGACGATTTTTCGATCTCGATGGATATCGTCCGCCGCGGCTACCGGATCGCTTATGCGCCGGGCGCCCGGGCCACGGAAGCGGCTTCGGGGGCCCTGGGCGAGGAATTCGAGCGCAAGGTCCGCATCAGCGCCGGCGGCCTGCAGAGCCTGCGGCGCATGCCCGGCCTGCTCAACCCCTTCCGGCACGGGGTCGTTTCTTTCCAATACCTGTCCCATAAGGTCCTGCGTTCGTTCCTCGCGCCGCCGGCCCTGTTCGCCTGCCTGCCCTTGAACCTGGCCCTTCTGTCCATCGGACGGCCGATCTACCTCGTCCTTTTCCTGATCCAGCTCCTTTTTTACGCCTTCGTCGCGTGGGGCCTGTTGTCGAAGAACAAGGCCATGTCATCACGCTTCCTGTTCGTCCCGCTCTATGTGGGGCTCATGAACGCGGCCGCGATGGCCGGCGCCTGTCGCTATATCCTGGGCCGCCAGCCCGCGCAGTGGAAAAAGGCCCGGCGCGAGGCGGACGCTCCCGCCGCCGCAGAAGGAGACCGGAATTGAAGGCCGACACCGCGGCCAGGGCCTACATCGTCTGTCTGCTCCTGGCGTTGGCCGGCGACGTCGCTCTCCTGCCTTTGCCGGTCCTGAACGTCGCATCCGTGCCGATATCCTACTTCGTCATCCTCGCGGGAGCCGTCTTTCCCATGACGCGGCTTCGGGACTTCCGGCGCTTTGTTTCCCGCCGGAGGCTCCTGATCACGCTGGCCGCCTTGTTCCTCCTTTCGGGGGTGCTGTCCGCCCTGCTTTCTCCTTTCCCCGCCCTCTTCGGCTTGAAGTGGCTCTCGCGCTACGCGATGTTCCTTATCGCGTCATTCCTTCTGCTCTTTCTCTTTTCCCTCGATTCGCGGCGGATCGACTTCTTCCTCAAGGCATTGCTCGGCCTGGCTATGGTATTGGCGCTGATCGCCCTGATCGAGGTCGCTTTCGAGGGATTCAGCCGGTTTCTGGCCGATGCCTTCAGGGAGGGCAACCGCGAGCTCTTCTCGGGCCGGGTCAGGGCGGCGGCAACGCTGGATCATCCGAACACTTTGGGCTGTTTCCTGGCGCTGGCCGTTCTGCTGGCCGTATTCGTGCGGCGGCGATCCGGGATGAGGTTGGGGCTTTTCGTTCCGGCCGTGGTCCTGGCTTCCGCGGCCCTCATCCTCTCGGGTTCGCGCAACGCCCTTGTCGTCCTAATCGTCCCTCTGGCGGCCCTGTTATTCAACCGGAGGACGATCGGCACGGCCCTGTGGGCCCTGGGGCTCTCCGTCCTTTCATTGATCGTGCTGGCTCCTTCCGACTCGCGCTTCGCCTATCTCTGGAGATCCGCCCATGCGGCCCGATTGAACACGGCCCCCGTCGCCGACGACGCTCGATCCTACGACGCCATCAAGGCGCGGAAGATGCTCTGGCAAAGCTCACTGGCCATGTTTCGGGATCACCCGTTCTTCGGTGTCGGGCCCGGTGGAGCCCCTCGAGCCATGAACGCTTACGCGTCGGCGGAGCTCCTGGCCATGGATGGCGGGAAGATCGAACGCCGGTATTTGCATGCCCACAACGGCGCGATCAATATCCTGGCCGAATTCGGCGCCGTCGGCGCGCTCCTGGCCCTGCTGATCTTCTTATATCCGGCGCGAGGGATCGTTCGGCGATACGGGCTATTCCCCCCCGAACCCGAACACGCGCTTATCCTTTCGCTTCTTCTCTCCTTCGTCGTCGACGCCTTCTTCTACAGTATGCTTTATATGGTGACGACGATCACGCTCGTATTTCTCTTCGGCTCCTCAGATGAGGGGGTCGTGCGCTTCCGCCCAGCGCCATCGAAGCAGGCGGATCCCCAGTAGCAGGGTCAACAGGAATTCCGTCGCCACCGTCGTCCAGGCCGCCCCGGCGGCCGCAAAGCGCGGGATCAGGAGGATGTTCCCCCCCACGCTGAAGACGGCGCACAGCAGGGCTATGACCGCATAATATTTCTCTCCGTTCAGGGCGATAAGGCTTTGGGTAAGGACGGCATTCGGCAGGAGAAAGAGCAGGGTCGGCAGAAGGATCGGGAAGAGCCGGGCCGCGGGGAGGAACCTCGCGCCGAAGGCCAGGGAAATGAGCGGCGAGGCCAGGAAGGACCCGGCGACGATGATGACCAGCGAAATTCCCGTCGCGGCGGCCAGCATCCTTGTCTGCCGGCCGCAAAAGAGAGAGCGGTCGGGCGCGGCGAGCCGCAGGGAGCGAAAGCAGATGTGCGCGATGGGGGTGATGAAGAGGCTGATGCCCTCGAGGAACCTGAACGCGGCCCCGTACTGACCCACCAGGCTGAGGTCGGGCTGTAAATGACGGAGAAGGATGATCCCGCTCTTGAAGTAAACGGCGGTTGCGGCGCTGATGACGATGAAGGAGAAGCTGGATCTCCGGAGGGCGGCGGAGGGGAGGCCCCATTTCATCGGGGCCAGCATGCTCCGCCCGGTCTTCGTCGCCAGGGTCAGGAGCTGGCCGATGATGCCGCCCAGGAAGACCGTTTCGGGAGTCGCGTCCGTCCAGAGGACGATCGCCAGGATGGGGATCGCGTTCGCGGTATGCACGCAGATGCGCCAGCGGGCATCCCGGAGAAAGGCGCCCTGGCCCTTGAGGATGGACGAGACCTGATTCGTGAGGCAACGCAGAAAGAAAAAGCCCAAGGCGAGAAGATAGCCGGCCCGATGAGGGATCGGGAGGATAAGGACGATGCCCGCCCCGAGCGTCGTCACCAGGGAAAGGTGGCCGAAATAGCTGGAAAGCAGGCGACCGGTCGACAGGCCCGGCTCCCCCGACGGAGAGACTTCCTCCCGGAACAGGATGGTTTGGAAACCTCCGTCCTGCAGAATGGCGAACAGGCCGGCGACGGCGTAGAGGTAGAGGTAGATCCCCAACGAAGCGGGGCCCAGCTCTCTGGCGACGAAGACCAGCAGAGCGAGCGTAACCGCGCCCCCATAAGCGACGGAAGCGATCTGGCCGCCGACGCTCTTCAGGGTATCGTCGGGAGACGGGATGAAAGGACGGGCAGCCTTCACGAAGATGTTCCCGCGTCGGTCAGACGGCATCGGGAAAGCCCCTTAGCGGCACGTCGGATAGATTCGCAGGAACCCCGGTTCTTCGCATGGGGCGATTCTAGGAGCGCCCGGCGGGCAAGTCAAGGCGGGTCGAAACAAACATCGCCCGGGCCTACGGCCGGGTCCGCGAGGTTGCTCGGACGATCGCGGACTTGGCGGGAGAGACGGAGATCGACACAAGCCATATAGGAGAGGCCAACCAAAACCGGATGATGGACCGGGAGGGGTGAGCCGGATAGAGATCAAAGATCCAGCCAGATCCCAAGTCCCTTCTCTTTTGCGCGCTGATAGATCGTCGGGGCGACGGCCATGTCTTCCAATGCCAGGCCGAGATTGATGGCCAAGGTGCGCTCCTTCTCGTCCTGGCGGCCGGGTTTGATCCCCGCGACCAGCTCGCCCAGGTCGGCATAGGGATCGGGCGTCTGCTGGAAGTAGCCGGCCGACCTGTAATAGTCGGAACTGTTCGTGATCGTCGGTGGCGATGCGGTCCATCTGCGCGAGCGCTTCGCCGGACCAATAGGAGTCGAAATCGACGGCTGAGCCGAATGCGCCGGGACTCAGCCAATCCTTGTCGATCGCCGGGGTCGGATGCTTAAGGATGGGGCCGGAGGTCACCACGAGGTCCACGCCCGTCACCGCTTGTTTCGGTTCCTTGACGCCGAGGATCTCGAGTCCCAACCGGTCCGTCATCTCCGCGATGAACCTCTCCTGGACCTCGGGAAGGACATCGTAGGCATACGCCCGCTTGATCGGGAACAGGCAGGAAAGGGCCTCCAGGTTGGCGCGCCCCTGCACGCCGCAGGCCAGAATGCCTATCGTCTCGGAATCGGGCCTGGCCAGGTACTTCGCCGAGAGTGCCGAGGCGGCTCCCGTCCGCATGGCGGTGATCCAGGTACAATCCATCACCGCGTAGGGGATGCCGGTCTCGACATCGTTCAGGACGATCAATCCCGAGATGTAGGGCAGGCCGTGCTTGAAGTTCCCGGGGTATCCGCTCACCCACTTGATCCCGGCCGCTCGCATGGAGGGGATATAGGCGGGCATGGCATGGATGAACGCGTCGGGCATCGTATGGATGCCGGGTTTGGGCGGCATTTCGATCCGGCCCTTTCCCTTTTCGCGGAACGCTTCTTCCAGCAGATCGATGATCTCGGTCATGGGCATGTCGACGGCTTCGACGTCCGCGCGCGACAGATAGAGGAACCTGGCTTCGGTCACAGGGCACTCCTTCGCCGGAAGAAAGAGACGGCGATGTCGGCATAATTGTACGTTTTCTTCGGAGAGTAGAGCTCGAGATGGAATCGCTTCTCCTGCATCGCCAGCCGTAGCCTCTTCTCTCCGGACGTATAGCCGGCGTTGTAGGCCGTGGCATAGAACCGCAGGCGGTCCTCGGTGTCCTTGAAAACGATATGCCCGTATTTCTTCCGCATGACCGCCATGAAGATGCGCAGATAGGCGACCTGCCAATGCTCGTCATCGAGACGGAGGATCCTTGCGTTTCGCAGGCTGGTCTGATCCCCCTTGTCGAAAGCCGGGATCCCCGCGGCGGACCTCTCTTCGGCGGCGGTCAGCCTGTTCCAGTCGGCTTCGAGCTGTTCGATGAACGAGGGCTTCATCTGGAAATGGCCGACCGAGAAGTTGGCGTACTTTCGGCCGTACTGGACATAGAGGACCTTGAGGGCGTGGATCTGGATCTTGTCCTGGAGGTCGCTGTATCGGACGGTCTCCGGAAAGACGACGGCCAGGGCGATCGCCGTCTCTTCGGCGGGCAGGCGCAGGGCCTCGGCCATCCAGGGGTTGCGCAAGAGGTATCTTTCCGCTTCGGTGTATCTATCGCCGAACACGGCGCGATAGTCTTCGTCCGCGCCCGTGCCGGGCCGCGCGGTCGCTAAGGCCAGCGCTCCCAGGAACAAGACAGCCACTGCCATGATGGCTCGAACGCTTCCGCGCGTCTTATCCGTCAATGATCGTGGTCCCGAGGCTACATCGTCCGTTCGTAGACGACGAGCCGCTTCTCGTTTTCCAGCGTGATCCACCGGAACACGGTCTTTCCCGCGCGCGCGAAGACGACGATGTCCAGAGGCGAGGGAAAGGTCCGGCCGTCGTTGAAGGTGATGCTCTCATAAGAGGAAAAGGCATAAGCCCTGCCGTCGGGGCTCGGATAGAAATTGCACTTGTCGAATGAGCCGGCCTTGAACAGGCGTGCCCCGTTCCTGAAGACCTCGTCCCGAACCCGATAATAAAGATCGTTGCTCGAGCCGGGATACCAGAACGAGCCGGCGCCGAAGGAGCTCTCGAACGGCCCGAAGACCTTGCCGTCGATCGTGCGGAGGAAGTATTTCTCCTGGTCCTGCATGGCGGCGGCCATCTTTTCGGGGGGGAGCTTGCCCAGGTCGTTCATCGCGGCCAGGCTGAGCTTCCCCTGGACCAGGGCCGCGGCGTTCTTCCCGTCGGGGCTGAACTTGAAGTCGACCGGGAGACCTCCGAACGAAACGACGCGGCCGTCCGAACAGCCGAACCAGGCCTTGTCGTTGTCGGCGGCCGTGAAGTAGGCCGTCGCGCCGTCGGGCGTTCCCCTCGCCCCGATGATCATGAAATAGGGGCCGAATGTCCTTCCCCTGAACTTGATGACCTGCTTTCCTCCCGCGGCCACGTCGGGCACGGGGCGGGCGCTTTCCGGAGGCTCGGCCGGATCGAAGGCGGCGCACGCGTGTCGGTTCTCCCCGCCCGCCTCCCGGCCCGCATAAGCGGCTTTCATGGCATCCTCGAGCCTGGCATAGGGCCCGGTCTTCTTTCCGTCGCGGAACACGAAATAAGGCGGGTTTTGCCCCTTGCCCTTGGCGAGGACGAGGATGACATCGGTGGCATCCGCGGAGAGCTCGATGGTGCTCTCGGCCCGGAGGATCTCTTCGCCGGCTTCGAGGATGTAAACCGTCGTCCCGGTCGAGGGCCCCTGGGCGAAGGCCGGTCGTCCATGGAAGGCGAGGACGGCAATGACGGCAAGGGCGCATAAGGATCGGCGATCTGTTCTTGTCATCGGATACCTCCCGAGCTGGGGCAATGCAATATCTTTCATCAAACCGGATAACGTGTCAATATCCTGATCCGGCGGGAATCGGTGTGTCACGGGCGGAGGGGTGGGCATGGCCGGAGTCGGCAATTGAAGCCCGGAACGGCCAAGGGCGAAGGGGATATCAATCACCCCGGATATTGACGCGGGCAGGCTCCAATAGGATGACCACCGCGCGCTCGACGGCCCTCGGTTTGTGTTTCAAACCCTTGGGTATGACCGTGGCTTCGCCTTCCTTCAAGGAGATGGGGCCGTTCTCCGTGTCGATGACGATCTCGCCCTTATAGATAAGGAAGAACTCGTCGTCATCGTGCTTGTGCCAGTGAAACTCGCCTTTGACGGCCGACATCCTCAGGACCCAATCGTTGATGCGGGCGACGTCGATCGGCGACCAATAGGTATCGCCCAGCTTCTTGTCGATCTCATCAAGGACATACTTGTTCGGCAGGAATTCTTTAGCCATGGATCAACTCTAGCATAAAATGGCCTTCTTTATTAAGGAGGGAGGGGAATGTCAATTACGGCGCTTACGTCCGGGGCTGTCTGCGGCCCTGGTCACTCGCCGTACACGACCTCAAAATTCATGCGCCGTCTCTTCAGCTCCGCGACCAGGCGTCGGGTCATGTCGGCGAAGAAGGCGTCCGTCAGGGCGTGCTCCATCCCGTGCCGCACGAAGAACGCCCGGTACTGGCCTATGTAATTCATCCGGTCGATGAGGATGCGGTCCGCTCTTCCGTCCAGGGCGGCGACGAGGGCCTCCGGGTCGCCCGGAAGGATGGGGCCGATGAAGGCATAGGTTCTGATCCCGGCGGCTTTCAGGTCGGCGAGGGCGGCGATGCGCTCGGAAACAGGGGAGGCGCCCGGCTCGACGAGCCCGGAGACGCGGTCGTCGTTGGTGGCGACGGTCAAGCCGACCTCGATCTCCTTGAAGCGCTTGAAGACATCGATATCCCGCAGGAGCAGGGTCGACTTGGATTGGACCGTGACCGGGAAATCGGCGGCCGCGAGGACCTCGAGACAGCGGCGCGTCAGCTTGTACTCGGCTTCGAGCGGCTGGTAGGCGTCGCAGACCGACGAGAGCCAGACGACGCCCTTCTTCGCCCTTCGGACCTGCTTCTCCAGGACCTCGGGGGCATTGACCTTGATGTCCACGAAATCGCCCCACGGTTCCTCGTGCCCCGAATAGCGCCTCATGAACAGGCCGGCATAGCAATAAGCGCACCTGTGCTCGCAGCCCGTATAGCAATTGACGCAATAGTCGTAGATCTTGGACTTGTTGAGGATGCCCTTGGCCTGGACCTCTTTGATCTTCGGCATGTTCTTTCCCTGCCCCGCGCGGAGCCAATGATATTATACCCCCGGGCATCAGGGAAACGAGCCGGGCCCGACTGTTGAGGTTTGCGCGGGACCCTGTTACAATCTAGCCCATGTCCGGAGATCATTGTTGAAGGGGAAGCGCGCGCATGTCCACTGATATCAAAGCCTCCTGTGACACTTACGTCAACCGCGTGAACCTGCCCCGGGTCCTCGGGCTCTGGGACATCGATCTCCATCGTCATCGGCGGCGTCATCGGCTCCGGCATCTTTCTGGTTCCCAAGTCCATCGCCGCCGTCCTCCCGTCGCCGCTCCTCATGCTCTCGGTCTGGGTCGTCGGCGGGCTCCTCAGCTATTTCGGCGCCCTCGCCTTCGCCGAGCTCGGCGCGGCCATGCCCGAGGCGGGCGGTATGTACGTCTTCCTCCGCGAGGCTTACGGACCGCTCCTCTCGTTCCTCTTCGGCTGGACGCTCTTTCTCGTCATCGACTCCGGGGCCATCGCCACGCTGACCGTGGCCTTCACCTCCCGCTACCTGCCGGTCTTCTTCAAGATGTCGCCCCTGGCCATCAAGGCGGTTTCGGTCGTGTTCATCGTCTTCCTGGCAGCCGTCAATATCATCGGCGTCCGGGCCGGGGCCAACCTCCAGAACCTCCTGACCATCATCAAGACCGGGGCCCTGGTCATCGTCGCCGGCGTCATCTTCATCTTCGGCAAAGGGAACCTTACGAATTTCGTCTCTCCCGCCCCCGACCTCCATTCGCCGGGCCTGCTGGGAGCTTTCGGCATCGGGCTGGTCGCCGTCCTTTGGGCCTACAAGGGCTGGGAGGGGTCGACCTACAGCGCCGGAGAGATCAAGAAGCCCGAGCGCAACATCCCGTTGGGAATCCTCATCGGGACCTTGTCCATCGTCGCCATCTATGGCGTCGTCAACCTGGCCTATCTCTATGTTCTCCCCGTCGGAGAGATCGCCAAGTCCGACCGCATCGCGAGCGACGCCCTGGCCCTCGTCACCGGCCCCATCGGCGGCTCGCTCATCGCCCTGGTCATCCTCTTCTCGATCATGGGAGCGGCCAACCAGAATATCCTCTGCTCGCCCCGCGTCTATTTCGCGATGGCCCGCGACGGCCTGTTCTTCAAGCGGATCGCCGACGCGCATCCGAAGTACCTGACGCCCTACGTCTCCATCGTGGCCATCAGCGTCTGGAGCATCATCCTCAGCCTGTTCTTCGGGACCTTCGAACAGCTCTTCACCTACGTCGTTTTCGGGCAGTGGATCTTCTTCGGGCTGACGGTCGCCGCGGTCATGATCCTCCGGAAGAAGCGCCCCGACATGCCGCGCCCCTACAGGACCTGGGGCTATCCGTTCACGCCCATCTTCTTCATCCTCGCGGCGCTCTTCATCTCCCTGAACTCGCTCATCAACGAGTTCCGGAACGCCGTCGCCGGGCTGGTCATCATCCTCCTGGGCGTGCCGGTGTATTTCTACTGGAAGAACAAGAAGCGCTAGCAAAGGGCCCCGCAGGCCCCCGACCCGGCCGGATGCGCCGGCGGCGGACTGGATCGACGCAGCGTGTTCCGGCTCGCTTAGGCATCGGCTGAACAGCGATCCTCCGGGTGGGCTGGATGACGCCGGGGAAGAACACGGCGATGAAGGGTTCTTTCCTCCAATCATCGATGGTTTCCCATGTATAGCCGCGCCGGCCGAAGGAGACCGGCTTACTGAGCCGGTGTTCCGGATCGGCTTCCAACTTGAGGAGATCGATGAAGAGCTGGGAGAGGCCGGTGAGATGGCGGAGATGTACAATGTTGTCGGCCTGGAGGGGCAGGAGGAATGAAATGCTTGGCGCCAGGGCCGAGAACACCCTTCTGGAACGGAATAGCCGTAGAGGCCGATGCTGAAGAGGACGTGCCCGAGAGCCGCCTAGAGGAATAATCCCATGGGAACGATCGCACCTTCCGGCCTCTTGAGAGTCAGACTCCTGGGAATGCTCGACGTAGGAGCAACGGATGGCGAGGGCCGTTGTGAGCCCAGAACGATGAGCCTCTTTCCCCGAAAGTCTAGAACAGGAGCGAAAGCATGTAATACGCATTATGGGCGTCCCTGGCATTCCAAAGCGAAAGGGACTTCTCGAGGACCGCCGCATCCTCCATGGCTTTGGCGAACTCGGCAATGTAGCTGTCATCCGTGAACGAAGAAAAGACCTGAAGTTCCTGCAGGGTCCGGAAACAGAACGCGATATCTCGAGGCATCCCGCACGTGCGCGAGCTAAGGCTCGTAGCCGTCTGATGACTTCGATCGCCCCGGCGATCGCACGGAGAGACCTTACGATATGAATCCGGATACATGGTACGATACTCCATCAAGGCTCACAAGCTCTCTGAGACTCTCGGGGAGCCCGAACGCAGGGAAGAAAGGGCCGACGGCGTCGAACAAGGCGTTGAGATCCCCCAGGAAACGCATCGTTGCGTCCTTCGTCGAGAACTGTTCTTCGAATCAAGCCATGCGCAGCTCCCAATACGTCTTCGAGGTCGACCGTACGTATTGGAAGAGCGGCATGGTTTCCTCGCTTACCCAGATGCCGAAGACGCCCTATCGGGCAGCGTCGGCGAGAGGCATATCCGTCCGCAGGGCCGGTATCCATATAGAGGCAGGAGAATAGCATGGATCGTAAGACCAGGATGTTCGATCCGCATCTTCTCGCGGAGGGACTTGATCAGGCGGAGCTTGATCATGAAGTTCGAGGCGGCGGAATGGCTGGCTTCGCCTATGTGATCGACGAAGGACGTACGGATGCTGTCCGCGAGGGGCATGAGGTCGTCGAAATTCTCATCGGCCGGTTCGAGGGACCTGACGAGGACAGCGATGGCTTGAGATCCTTGGGAGACGGATTCGAGTCGCTGGGGCTGGAGGGCGTCGTCACCTATATCCAATCCGGCAACGTCGTCTTTTCCACGGAAGAGAAGGACCGGGACCGATTGGCACGCAGGATCGAGGCCGATCTCTCGGACCTGATGGGACGCGGTGTGAAGGTATTCCTGCTGACTCCCCAAGAGCTGAAAAAGGCCGCTGAGGAAGATCCCTTCGATCCGGAGCGCTTGGACAAGGAACAGAAATGCCACCTGATGTTCCTTTCGGCGGCCCCCGCCGCAGCGCGGCGCCTGGCGCTTATGGCCGTCCAAGGCGAAGAATACCGATTTCATATCAAGGGCAAGGTCCTCTATTACGCTTATTCCCGGAAATTCGACGGGAATCGGCGAACGATCGATGTCGAGAAGATCCTCGGCGTTTCCGGGACGTCCAGGAACTGGAAGGTCGTGGAAAAGCCTCATCGAGATCGTCGGCCTGCCAACAAATGCTCATATAGAAGGAGAGTCCGGATGACCGTAGGAACAGCCCTTCTCATGGCCATCATCGTCATGGGGCCCATCAAGCCCGGGCAGGTCGTCCTCGAAAAAATATATGAGATCTATGGGCCGCCCGGAGGGTCATTCGGGTCCGCCCTCGAGGTCGCCGTCGATGACGGTGGCGGCCTTTTCGTGCTCGATAAGATGAATCGGAAGATCTACGAATTCGACAGCATGGGGGCTCCAGCGCCGGCCCTCGATCTGCTGCCCGCGGACGCTACAATCCGGTTTCCGATGGATATTGGCGTTTCCGGGAACCGGCTGTATGTTCTCGAGGTCGGGGACCTCTACGTCCGAGATCCTGAAAAGGGATCGTCAGCAGGGTCGGAGCGGCCGGGGGGGTCATCGCCGGGAGCCTCTGCGTCTCCCCTGAGGGGATCGTCATCGCGGGCGTCAAAAAGGGATCCGAAGACTGCCTTCACGTCCTGGATCATGGCGGAAATGTCGTCGCCTCGTTCGGCGGCCGGTTCGACGTCCCATCCGAGGTCCTCATCTCGCTGCCGAAGGACTTCGATCCCGGCATCCTGACGGGGCCTATGGGAGCCTATTATTCGGGCCCCGCCGGCGAATTCTATCTCGTCAATCCGTGGCGCTACGAGATAAGGGTTTACCGCGGCCGGCAAATGTCCGCGTCCTTGACCCATGACGCTTCTTACGGGACTTATGCCGGGGGGGCCCGCCATTCAAGCCCTACGGGATCGAACCTGGGATACGCGGCGGGATTTATCGGCGGGGCATCGGTGATCCGGAGCGGATGACGTGATCCTGGTCTTTCGCGTCGAAAATGATCGGTCGGGTGGTACGGCGAGCTTATTGCGTCGATATCTTCAAGGACTATGAATATCAATCAACTCAGGACCTGGACATCAGGGGTATGCCCGCTGGCCTCCGATCGGGAAGGCCACGTTTATGTGATCGGAGTGGAGGCGAGACGGCCGGCCTCGATCCCAAAGATGAAGTTGACCGTGAATTGGCCGTCCAGAGTAATTGAGAGCGAAGAAGAGCGCAGGCTGAAGCCTGCGGCACCATCAAGAGGAATTATCTAGAAGGGCTGGATCTTGCCCGCCCGGACGACGATCTTCCCGTCCTTGATGACGTGGCGGACGGGATTGATGCCGAGCTGGTAGATGAGGGAGGCGTAGTTCGGGACGTCGCAGATGAGGAGGTCCATGCGCTTGCCGACCTCGAGCGTCCCGACCCGCTCGTGCCGCCGGATGGCGTAGGCGGCGTTCCCGGTGCAGGCGTTGAGGGCTTCCTCGATGGTCATCCGGAGCGTGTAGACCCCGAGCTGGAGGACGAGGAGCATCGAGCTCAGCATCGAGCTCCCCGGATTGAAGTCGGAGGCCAGAGCCACGGCTGCTCCGGCCTCAATGAGCTTGCGGGCAGGGGCTTTCTTTTCAAGCATCAGGAAGAACGGGACGCCCGGCAGGAGGAGGACCGCCGTCCCGCTTGCCGCGACCTTCCGGATGCCTTCATCCGTCGCGTTGATGAGGTGCTCGGCCGATACCGCGCCGAACTCGGCCGCGAATTCCGTCCCGCCGATGGGGACGAACTCGTCGGCATGGATCTTGACGCCCAGCCCGGCCGCCCGGGCGGCCTCGGCCAGGCGCTTCGTGTCCTCGAGATCGAACACGGTCGGCTCGCAGAAGATATCGAAGAATTCGGCCAGGCCGCGGGCCTTGATGTCCGGCAGGGCCTTGTCGATGATGAGGTCGATGTACTCGGACTTCCGGCCCTTGTACTCGGGCGGGATCTCGTGGGCGCCCATGTACGTCGGGACGACGTCCACCGGGTGCGCGCCCTTGAGCGCCGCCAGGGCCTCGAGCTGTTTGGCCTCGTCCTCGAGGTTGAGGCCGTATCCGCTCTTGGCCTCGGCGGTCGTCGTCCCCGTGAGCAGCATCTGGTTGAGCCTCTGCTTGCAGAGCGAGATGAGCTCGTCCTTCGACGCCGCCCGGGTCGCCTTGACCGTCGTCTGGATGCCCATGCCCTGCGCGGCCAGCTCCTGGTAGGTCGCGCCCTTCAGCCGGAGCAGGAACTCGTGCTCCCGGTTCCCGGCGAAGGGGAGGTGGGTGTGGGCGTCGACGAATCCGGGCAGGGCGACGCTGTCCCGGCCGTCGATCCAGTTCGCCCCCGGCGCCGCCGCGACCGTCGCGCGGAAGGCCTCGGCCGTTCCGACGAAGACGATCTCGCCCTTGTTCGAGGCGATCCAGCCGTCCTCGATGACCCCGAGGTCGCCGAGGGCCGGCCCCCTCTTCGGGAGCGGGCCGGCGCAGGTGACGAGCTGGCGGCAGCCGGAGACGACGCAATCAGCTGATATCATGCGACGATTTCCTCATCGGGGCCTGCTTGGTCCGCCGGATGAAGGAAGGCGTCTCGTAGCTCTCCCACTGGTTCTCCCAGGCGGGCGGCTGCCAGGCGGGAGGGGTGTTGCCCTTGGGCTCGAAGATGTAGGGCGGGGTCTCGGAGTGGACGGGGAACGGCGGCCGGCGTCTTGCTCCGGGGCGTCGGCGTGAAGTCGTCGGTCGCCCCGATGATCCGCGGCTCGGTCGTATCGAAGCCGGTCGCGATGACCGTGACCTTGACCATCTCCTTCATGGCCGGATCGACGACCGTCCCGAAGATGATGTTGGCCTCGGGGTGGGCCAGGCTGTGGATGAGCTGGGAGGCCTTGGAGACCTCGTGGAGGGTGATGTCCTTGCCGCCCGTGATGTTGATGAGGACGCCGTGGGCGCCCTCGATGGACGTGTCGATGAGGAGCGGGCTCGAGATGGCCTTCTGGGCGGCCTCGACGGCCCGGTCGTCGCCCGAGGCGATGCCCGTGCCCATGAAGGCCATGCCCATGCCCTTCATGATGGACTTGACGTCGGCGAAGTCCAGGTTGATGAGGCCCGGCTTGGTGATGAGGTCCGAGATGCCCTGGGCCGCCTGCCGGAGGATGTCGTCGGCCATCTTGAAGGCGTCCTGGATGGACGTGTTCAGCTGGACGGTCTGGAGCAGGCGCTCGTTGGGGATGGCGATGACCGTGTCCACGACGTTCTTGAGCTCCCGGAGCCCTTCCTCGGCCTGCTTGGCCCGGACCTTGCCCTCGAACTCGAAGGGCAGGGTGACGATGGCGATGACGAGGACGTCCATCTCCGCGGCCAGGTTGGCCAGGATGGGCGTCGCCCCGGTGCCCGTCCCGCCGCCCAGGCCGGCCGTCAGGAAGACCATGTCGGCGCCCTGGAGGCATTCGAGGACCCGCTCGGTGTCCTCCTGGGCGGCCAGCTTCCCGGTCTCGGGCCGGCCGCCGGAGCCGAGGCCTCGCGTCAGCTGGCCCCCGATGGGCACCTTGATCGACGCCCGGTTGCTGTTCAGGGCCTGGAGGTCCGTGTTGACGGCGATGAATTCGACGCCCTGGATGCCGGTCTCGATCATCCGGTTGACGGCGTTCCCGCCGCCGCCGCCGATGCCGATGACCTTGATCTTGGCCCCGACGGTCTCCTCGACGAGATGGAATTTCAGTTTGCTCGACAGTTCTTCGCTCATGTGTTCCTCCTATCCTTCCTTGAACCAGTCGGTGAACTTGGTCCAGACGCCTTTCTTGCGCTCCCTGGAGAAGCCGCGCTCCAGGCCTCTGTTGTAGCCGTACAGGACGAGCCCGACGGCCGTCGCGAAATCCGGCGTGGCGACCCGGTCGACCAGCCCGCCGACGCCGCCCGGGTCGCCGCGCCGCACGGGCAGGTCGAAGATCTCCTCGGCGACCTCTTCCAGGCCTTCGAGGAGCGACGTCCCGCCCGTCAGCACGATGCCCGAGTTCAGCGATTTCTCGTAGCCCATCCGCTTGATGTCCGCGTCCACGAGCCGGAAGATCTCCTCCGCCCGCGGCTGGATGATGTCGGCCAGGATCTGGCGGGAGAGGACGCGGGGCTTCCGGCCCTTCCCGACCGAGGGGACCTCGATCGTCTCCTGCTCGTCGCCGACCGGGCCGGCGACGCAGCCGTTCCGCTTCTTGATCTTTTCGGCCTCGGGGATGGGCGTCCGGAGGCCGACGGCGATGTCGTTGGTGAAGTTGTCCCCGCCGATGGGGATGGTCGAGGAGTACCAGAGACTGCCGCGCTCGAAGATGGCGACCTCGGTCGTCCCGGCCCCGATGTCGATGAGCCCGACGCCGAGCTCCCGCTCGTCGGGGGTCAGGACGGAGGCGCTCGTGGCGATCTGGTTGAGGACGATCTCCTGGGTGGCGACGCCCGCCCTCTGGATGCAGCTCTTGAGGTTCTGGAGGGAGGTGACGGCCGAGGTGACGATGTGGACGTTGACCTCGAGCTTGATGCCGCTCATGCCCAGCGGGTCCTTGATCCCGTCCTGCTCGTCGACGACGAACTCCTGGGGGATGATGTGGATGATCTCGCGGTCCGGCGGGATGGACAGGGCCTTCGACTGGTCGATGACGCGCTTGATGTCCTCCCGGCTGATCTCCCGGTTCTTGCCGGAGACGGCGACGACGCCCCGCGAGTTGAAGCTCTTGATGTGGGCGCCGGAGATGCCGATGTAGGCCGAGCCGATCTCGACGCCGGCCATGAGCTCGGCCTCCTCCTGGGCCTTCTTGACGGCGGCCGTCGTCTCCTCGAGGTTGACGACGACCCCCTTTCGCAGGCCGCGCGACTCGGTCGCGCCGATGCCGACGATCTCGACCTTGTTCTCCTCGGTGACCTCGCCGATGAGGGCCACGACCTTCTTGGTCCCGACGTCGATGCCGACGATGTACGTGCTTTTAGCCATTATGCGGCCTCCTTCTCCGGGCCGGCGGGGACGTCGGGCCCCTCCGGCCCCCGAAGCTTGATGTAGACGCGGTCGTCGAACCGCAGGTCGATGCTGTCCAGCGGGCCGAGGGCGCCCTCCCACTCCGCCCGGCGCTCCCGGAACAGGCGGAGCTTTCCGGCGAACTCCCGGCCGCCCAGCCGGACCCGGACGGGGTCGTCCCGGAACACGAGCTCGACCGTTCCGAGGTCCGACAGGTCGAGCCGCGCGACCGCCGCCCTTTCCCCGGCCGGAAGCCCGTCCAGGCAGTCCCAGGCCAGCCGGAGCTTCTCGGCCCGGCCGCTCCGGAAGCCCTCCCGGTCGGCGAGGACGGGGAGCGCGGCTTCATTCGGCGTCGTCGGGGCCCCGAGCTCGGCGCCTTCCCCGTCGACGAGGGTCAGGCCGGAGCGCTCGAGCAGGGCCGCGGGCACGCGCTCCTCGATCTCGATCCGCAGGGCCGAGGGGAAGACCTTCCGGATGCGCGCCTCGCGGACCCAGGGGAACGACCGGACCTGGGCCCGCAGGCCGTCGATGTCGCAGAGCAGGATGTTGCCGAGCCGCTGGCCCGCGAACGCCCGGTCGAGGTCCCGCTTCAGCGAGGGCCGGGCGCAGACGACCTCGACGCTCCGGAGGGCCAGCTTGTCCCAGGAGATCAGGAACAGGTAGGCCCGGGCGAAGCCGAAGAACGTCGCGGCCAGGACGCAGAACATGCCCAGCACGTGCTTGGAGCGCACGGCCGCCCGCTTCGGGGCCTGCCGGCCGCGAAGGGCCCCCTCGCCCCGCTGGAAGACCAGGGGCTGGGCGATGTTCGAGGGAATGGTCGCCATGGTTATTTCCCGGCCTCCAGGGCCTCCGCGATCCGCGGCAGCGTCCGGTTGATGTTGCCCGCCCCCAGGACGAGAATGATATCGTTCGGCCGGGCCAGGCCCGCGACGAGCGCCGGGACCTTGGCGAGGTCCGGCTCGAAATAGGCCTGCTTGTGGCCGAACTGGAGGATCTCGTCGTAGAGGGCCTTCCCCGAGACCCCGGGGATGGGGGCCTCGCCCGCCGGATAGACCTCGGTCACGACGAGGACGTCGGCCTGGTTGAAGGCCGTCGCGAACGCCTTCATCAGGTGCGAGAGGCGCGTGTACCGGTGCGGCTGGAACACGGCGACGACGCGCCGCATCCAGCCGCGCTTGGCGGCCTCGAGGGTCGCCCGGATCTCGGTCGGATGGTGGGCGTAATCCTCGACGAGCATGATGTCGCGGACCGTCTTCTTCAGCTCGAACCGCCGGCCCGTGCCGGTATAGCCCTCGAGGGCCTGGAAGATCGTCGCGATGGGGATGTCCAGGTCCATGCCCACGGCGATGGCGGCCATGGCGTTCAGGATGTTGTGCTTGCCGGGGACGTTGAGCCGGAGCTCGCCCAGGCGCTCGCCCTTGCGGAAGATCGTCGATTCGCTCGAGAACGCGTCGAACCGGTAGTCGCGGGCGAAGTAATCGGACTGGGCCGAGAACCCGTAGGTGATGATCTTCCGCTCGATCTCCGGGATGATGCCCTGGAGGTTCGGGTCGTCCAGGCAGAGGACGACCGGGCAGTAGAAGGGGACCTTGTTGGCGAAGTTGACGAACGTCCGCCGGATCTCCTCGACGTCCTTGTACTGGTCGAGGTGCTCCTCGTCGATGTTGGTCAGGACGGCGATGAAGGGGGAGAGGTAGAGGAAGGACCGGTCGCTCTCGTCGGCCTCGGCCACGATGAAATCGCCCTCGCCGAGCTTGGCGTTGGCCCCGATCGTGTTCAGGCGGCCGCCGACGATGATCGTCGGGTCGTAGCCGCCGGCGACGAGGACGAGGGCGGTCATCGAGGTCGTCGACGTCTTGCCGTGGGAGCCGGCGACGGCGATGCCGTACTTCATCCGCATGAGCTCGGCCAGCATCTCCGCCCGCGGGATGACGGGGATCTTGGCGGCCCGGGCCTTCCGGACCTCGATGTTGTCGTCGTGGACGGCCGAGGAGATGACGACGACGTCCGCCTCCGCCAGGTTCTCCTCCCGGTGGCCGATGGCGATGCGGGCGCCGAGGCCGGCCAGGCGGTGGGTGGCTTCGTTCTCCTGGATGTCCGAGCCGGAGACGGCGTAGCCGAGGTTGAGCAGGACCTCGGCGATCCCGTTCATGCCCGTCCCGCCGATGCCGATCATGTGGATGTGTTTGAGCTTCCTGTATCCGCGTTTGACCATCGTCGTTCTCCTGGGCCTTTCCCCTCCATGAGCCGGAAACAGAGCCCCGCGATCGCGTCCGCCGCCCCGTCGGTGCGGAGCGGGGCGAGCCCGGCGGCCATCCGGGCCAGCGCGTCCCGGTGCCCGAGATAGTAGAGAAGCCTCGCGGCCAGGAGCTCGGGGGTCAGGTCCTTCTCCAGGAGGACCTCGGCCCCGCCGGCCTTCTCGAGCTCCCGGGCGTTAAGCTCCTGGTGGTTCTCCGAGGCCGCCGCGAACGGGACCAGGAGGGAAGGCTTCCCGGAGGCGATGAGCTCGGCACAGGTTGTGGCGCCCGCCCGGCTCACAACCAGATCGGCTCTTCGGAAGCGGGCGGCCATGTCCGGAAAATAGGGCGCGACCGTCGCTCCCGCGAAACCGGAGTCCCGATAGGCTTTTTCGACCCATTCGATGTCATCCTTTCCCGTCTGATGGACGATCTCGAGAAGATCCCGTTTCTCCCGGAGGAGGGGCAGGGCGGCCGTCATCGTCCGGTTCAGGAAGCGCGAGCCCTGGCTTCCCCCCGAGACGAGGACGGAGAGAGCGGGCTCCCGCGGCCTTGGCCGGCATCCCGTAGAACTCCTCGCGGACGGGATTGCCCAGCCAGACGCCTTTGCCCCGGAAAGCGGGGAGGGTGGCCTCGAACGCGGCCACGGCCTTCTTCGCCCGGCGGACGAGGAGCCTGTTCGTGTAGCCCGGCCGGACGTTCTGTTCGAGGATGAGGGTCGGGACGCGGAGCCAGGAGGCCAGGAGGACGATCGGGCCGGAGCTGTAGCCCCCGACGCCGATGACCAGCCGGGGCCGGAGCCGGACGAGGAGGGCGAAGGACTTCAGGAACGCGAACGGAAGAAGGGCCAGGCCCCGGAGGCTCCGGAGGCCGCGGCCCTTGAGCCCTTCGATCCTCAGCGGGACGAAATCGACGCCCTGCTCGTCCATGATGCTCCGCTCGACGGCCCGGCGGCTCCCGACGAAGGTCAGCCGGAGCGCGGGGTCCGCTTCGCGGAGCTTGCGGCCGACGGCCAGGGCGGGGTAGAGGTGTCCGCCCGTCCCCCCGCCGCTGATGACGACGCGCCGTTCCTTCATGGCTTGATCCCGATGTCCCCTTTCCGCCGCGAGATGTTGAGGAGGATGCCGACGGCGGCCAGGTTGCAGACCAGCGAGGACCGGCCGTAGGAGACGAAGGGGAGGGGGATCCCCGTCGCCGGTCCGAGGCCGAGGACGACGCTGATATTGAGGAGGGCCTGGGTCGTGATCGCGATGGTCAGCCCGGCCGCGACCAGCTTCTCCACGGGGTTGGGCGTCCGGAAGGCGATGCGGAGCCCGCGCCAGAGGAAGAAGAAGAACAGGCCGAGGGTGAACGACCGTGCCGACGAGCCCGGTCTCCTCGCTCAGGATGGCGTAGATGAAGTCCGTGTGGGCGAACGGGAGGAAGAACAGCTTCTGCGTGCCCTGGCCCAGGCTCGTCCCGAGGAGGCCGCCCGAGCCGACCGCGAGCTTCGACTGGATGACCTGGAAGCTCGTGCCCAGAGGGTCCTTCTCGGGCGAGAGGAAGCCCTGGATGCGCTCCATCCGGTAGCTGGCCTGGAAGAGGTAGGCCGTGAACAGGACGGCGCCGATCCCGCCGAGGATCGCGAAGTACCGGAACCTGCACGCCGCGCCAGGAAGAGCATCACCGCCGAGAGCCCGGCGATGAACACGGCCATGCTGTAGTTCGGTTCCATGACGATGAGGATGACGAAGGCGAAGAGGACGGCCGCGGGAACGGCCAGGGTCTTCCATTCGTTGAGCTTCTCCCTCTTCGCCTCGCCGTACCAGGCGAAGAAGAGGACGAGGCTGATCTTGGCCAGCTCCGACGGCTGGAAACGGACGCCGAAGAGCTGGATCCAGCGGTTGGTCCGGGCGACCGTCGGCATGACGAAACACAGCATCAGGAGGAAGGCCGACAGGGCGAGGAGCCCGTAGACGACGTAGGGGTCGCGGAGAAAGGGCTTCCGGATCGGAGGCGAGGAAGGCCCGAGCAGGACGAGCCCGGCCACGGCCCCGATGGCCTGTTGGAGCAGGTAGTAATAGGGGCGGTGGTACTTGATCCCCGCCTGGACCGCCGAGGAGCTGAAGACCATGACGATCCCCGACGACGACAAGGAGGATCGTCACGAAGATCAGGGGCTTATCGAAGCCGTATCCCTGTAGGCGTCCATTCGCTTTCCCTATCTCCCCTCGATCTTGCGGGCGAGGCTCCGGACCTCGCGCTTGAAGGTCCGTCCCCTCTGCTCGAAATTGTCGAACATGTCCCAGGACGTGCGGCCGGGGCGAGCAGGACGACGTCGCCCGGCGAGGCCGCCTCGTAGCCCTTGCGGACGAGCTCCCTGAACGTCGCCGCCTTCTCGAGCGGGACGACGCCCTCGAGGGCGGCTCCGGATCTTCTCGGCCGCCGAGCCGATGAGGAGGGCCTTGCGGACCTTCTTCCGGACGGGCTCCCCGCAGGAGCGTGAAGTCCGCGCCCTTGTCCTTGCCGCCGAGGATGAGGACGATCGGGCGGTCGAAGCTCTCGAGCGCCTTGATCGTCGGCGTCCACGGTCGTCGCCTTGGAATCGTTGACGAAAAGGACCCGTGTGACGGTCGCGACGGGCTCGAGCCGGTGTTCGAGGCCCCGGAACGCCCGGATCGTCGCCCGCATGCTCCGGGCGGCACGCCGAAGCGCGGCCGACGAGGGCGGCCGCGCATGACGTTTTCGAGGTTGTGGAGGCCGGGCAGTCTGACGTCGGAGGCCGGACGAGCGGCGTTTCGTCCCCGTCCCGGAGGACGAGCCGCCCGTCCCTGAGGCAACACGCCCCGGGCGACCGCCTCTTGCGGCTGAAGGCGTAGACCGCGGGCCGCGTCTTCCGGGCGCAGCGCCCAGACCAGGGCGTCGTCCCGGTTGAGGATGGCCGTGGCATCGGCCTTGTCCGAGCGAGAGGACGAGCTTGCTCTTGGCCGCGAGATAATTCTCGAAGGACCCGTGCCAGTCCAGATGGTTCCGGGAGACGTTGAGGAACGCCGCGACCCCGGCCTTGAAGTTCCGGGTGGCTCGAGCTGGAAGCTCGATATCTCGGTGACATAGATGTCGTCGTCCCGGCTCCTGTCCGCGAACGAGATGAGCGGCTTCCGATGTTCCCGGCCGCGAACGCCCGGAGCCCGGCGTCCTCGGAGGATGTTGTGGGCCAGGGTCGTCGTCGTGGACTTGCCGTTCGAGCCCGTGATCCCGACGATCGTCCCCTTGAGGAACGCGTAGGCGAGTTCGATCTCGGAGATCACCGGGATCCCCGCTCCGCGCGCGGCGTCCGCTTCGGCGAGAGGGGGGACGCCCGGGCTCAGGACGACGAGGTCGGCGCCAAGGAACGATTCGAGCTTGTGGCCGCCCGTCTCGAACTCGACGCCGCGGGCGCGCCAGAGGCGGGCCTGCCGCCGAGAGCTTCCTCGGGCTTCTTTTCGCTGACCCGGACCCGGGCGCCCCGCCGGACGAGGAACCGGCACAGGGCTTCGCCCGTCCTGGCGAGGCCGACGACGAGGACGTTCTTATCCTTGAGTTCCATGATCATCTCAATTTCAGGGTCGTCAGGCTGAACAGGGCGAAGACGATGGCCAGGATCCAGAAGCGGATGACGACCTTCTCCTCGGGCCAGCCCATCAGCTCGAAGTGGTGGTGGAGCGGGGCCATCTTGAAGACCCGTTTCCCCCGCTGAGCCTGAACCAGGAGACCTGGAGGAGCACGGAAAGCGCCTCGAGGATGAACACGCCGGCCACAAAGAACAGCAGGAACTCCTGCTTGATGAGGATGGCGACGAGGCCCAGGGTCCCTCCGAGCGAGAGGGCTCCGACGTCCCCCATGAAGATCTGGGCCGGGTGGCAGTTGAACCACAGGAAGCCCAGGCAGGCTCCGGCCAGGGCCCCGACGAAGATCGTCAGTTCGGCGGCCGAAGGGACGTAAGCGATGCCGAGATAGCTCGACCACTTGACGTTGCCGACGATGTAGGTCAGGGCGGTCAGGGCCGTGGCGCTGAAGAAAGTCAGGCCGATGGCCAGGCCGTCCAGCCCGTCGGCCAGGTTGACCGCGTTGGACGAGCCGACGAGGATGAAGACGATCCAGGGCAGGTAGAACCAGCCCAGGTAGGCCGTCCAGCCCTTGACGAAAGGGAGCGAGATCTCGAGGCTGAACTTCTTGTCGAAACCCAGCCCGACGAGGACCAGGCCGAGGACCGCGGCCAGGAGCGAACTGGAGGACGAGCTTCTGGCGGCTCGAAAGCCCCAGGGACCGCTTCCGGGCGACCTTCAGGGCGTCGTCGGCGAAGCCGATGGCGCCGAAGAGGACCATCGCCCCGCAGGCCAGCCAGATGTAGATGTTCGAAAAGTTCCCCCAGAGGAGGGTCGGGACGATCGTGCCGGCGATGATCAGGATCCCGCCCATCGAGGGCGTGCCTTTCTTGGCGTAATGGGACTGGGGCCCCTCGGTCCGGATCTCCTGGCCGATCTGGCGCTTCTTGAGGAGGCGGATCAGCCAGGGCCCCAGGATGAGGCTGAAGAGGAGGGCCGTGAGCCCGGCCAGGGCGGTCCGGACGGTGATGTACCGGAAGACGTTGAAGAAGAAGAAGTACTCCCGGAGCGGGACGAGCAGCCAGTAGAGCACGTCCTTACTCCCTGAGCCTTTCCCGCAGGCTCTCCACGATCCTTTCCATCTTCACGCCCCTCGATCCCTTGACGAGGACGAGGTCTCCCTCCGCGACGAGCGGCGGGACGGCCCGGGCGGCTTCGCCGGAATCGGCGAAGGAGACGATGCGCGCCCGGTCCATTCCGGCCGCCGCGGCCCCTTCGGCCATGAGGCCGGCCAGGGGGCCGACCGTGACGAGGAGGTCCCACCCCGAGAGGGCGGCGGTCCGTCCCGCCTCGAGGTGGAACTCCCTCTCCTTCGCTCCGAGCTCGAGCATGTCGCCGAGCACGGCGACCCTCCTCCGGGCGGGGAGGAGGGCCAGGCTTTTCAGGGCCGTCTCCAAGGCTCTTGGATTCGAGTTGTAGGAATCGTCGACGAGCCGGACGCCCTTCCCGAGGGGGACGAGGTTCCCCCTCATCGCCTGAGGCTTCAGGGACGACGCCCGGGCAGACGACCGCTCCGAGCGGGCATGGCCATGGCGTAGGCCACGCCGGCGGCCGCCAGGAAATCCTCGATGAAGCTCTCGTCGAGGAAGGGGAGGTCCACGACGGCCGTTTCCCGGCCGTAGGCCAGGTCGAAGCTCAGGCCGTCGTAGCCCCGGCGGCGGACGCGCGGAAGCCCGGACGTCGCAGGCGGGGGACCGGCCGAAGGTCACTTTCCGGCCGCGCCAGGAGGCCGCGATCGCGGGCGACCAGCGGGTCGTCGCCGTTGAGGACGGCGGTCCCGCCGGCCTTCGTCCCGTCGAGGATCTCCTTCTTGGCCCGGGCGATGCCGTCCAGGTCCGCGAAGAACTGGAGATGGACGGGACGGATGTTGGTGATGACGGCGATGTCGGGCGGCGCGATCCGGGTCAGGGCCGCGATCTCGCCGGGCGCGCTCATGCCCATCTCGAGGACCGCCACCTGGTGGGCCTTCTCGAGCCTGAGAAGGGACAGGGCGAGCCCGAGATGGTTGTTGAAGTTCTTCTCGGACTTCAGGACCGGGAACGAGGACGAGAGGAACTCGGCCGCGAATTCCTTGGTCGTCGTCTTGCCCACGCTGCCCGTGATCCCGACGACCGTGACGGGATGATCGCGGAGGACGCTCCGGGCCAGGTCCTGAAGGGCCCGGACGGTGTCCGGGACCAGGACGAGGCCGAAGTCGCCGCCGGGGGAGGGGACGTCCTTCGAGACGACGGCCCCGGCGGCCCCGTTCGCCGCGGCCTGGGCGAGGAAATCGTGGCCGTCCCGGTTCCCGACGACGGCGAAGAAGAGGTCGCCGGGGCCGGCGCGGCGGGCGTCGATGACATAGCCGCGGAACGAGGAGCGACGGCGACCCGGAGAGGAGCCTGCCGCCCGTCCTCCGGGCCACGTCTTCGAGGCGGAGCTCGGCCACGTCATGCCCCCTTCATCTCCGTCGAGCAGGGCCTTGATGACCTCGATATCGCTGAAATGAATGGTCCTTTCCTTGAAGATCTGGTAATCCTCGTGGCCCTTCCCGGCGACGAGGACGTAGTCGCCCTTCCGCGAGGGACAGGGCCTTGCGGATGGCTTCTTTCCGGTCGGGAATGACCTCGTAGTTCTTCGCGCCGTTCCTCGTGAATCCCTTTTCGATGTCGGCGATGATCCGCGAGGGGTCCTCCGAGCGGGGATTGTCGGAGGTCAGGACGGTCCAGTCGGCCAGCCGGGCCGCCACGTCGCCCATCCGCTCCCGTTTCTCCGTGTCCCGGTTGCCGCCCGCGCCGAAGACGAGGATGGTCTTCCTCGGCTTCAGGTCCCGGACGGTCCCGAGGAGGTGCATCAGGGCGTTGTCCGTGTGGGCGTAGTCGACGACGATGTGGATGCCGCAGCCCGTTCGCGACCCTCTCGAACCGTCCGGGGACGCCTGCAGGGCGGCGATCCCCTGGACGATGTCCGCGGGCGGGATGCCCAGGGCCAGGGCGGAGGCCGCCGCGGCCAGGACGTTGTAGAGGTTGTGCATGCCGACGAGCGGGGAGGTCACGGACATCTGGCCGCCGGGATAGACGAGCCGGGCCTCGATGCCCTGGTCGGAGAGCCTGTGTCTTTCGGCCCGGACGATGGCCGCGGGCTCGAGGCCGTAGGTGACGGTCTGCATCGGAAGCTCGGAAACGAGCTTCTGCCCCCAGGGATCGTCCATGTTGACGACCGAGGCGACCCGCTTGTGGTTCAGGAAGAAGAGCTTCTTCTTGGCCTCGAAATAGTTCTCCATGGACTGGTGATAATCCATGTGCTCGCCGCTCAGGTTCGTGAAGACGGCGACGTCGAAGCTCACGCCCCAGACCCGCTTCTGCTCGAGGGCGTGGGAGGAGACCTCCATCAGGCAGTGGGTGGCGCCGGCCTCGACCATCTCGGCGAGCATCCTCTGGAGGTCGGGGGCTTCGGGCGTCGTCCGGGGGGCCTTGATCCGGAATCCGGGGCCGCGGTAGTCGATGGTCCCGATGACGGCGGGGACGAAGCCCGCCGGTCTTCAGGATCTCCTCGAGGATGTAGGTCGTCGTCGTCTTTCCCTTGGTCCCGGTGACGCCGACGACCTTCAGCTTCATCGACGGATGGCCGTAGAAGTTGGCGGCGGCGAGGGCCATCGATTCCCGGGCGTCGGCGGCCTGGATCCAGGGGGCTTGGCGGCCTGCGGGCCTGGGCCATTCGGAGAGGACGGCGGCGGCGCCTTTCGCTTCGGCTTCGGCGACGAAATCCATGCCGTCGCTCTTCGCGCCCTTCAGGGCGGCGAAGAGGGAGCCCGGCCGGACGTCCTTGGACGAATAGGCGATGCCGAGGATCTCCGTCGCCCGTCGCGTCGGAGGACAGGACGCGGAGTCCTTGAGAACGTCGTGGAGTTTCATGGCCGGCTCGCTTTCTCCATCCTCGCCGTGACGAGAGCGGGCCGGCGCGGCTTCGGGACGGCGCGGAGGTAGCGGAGGACGCGGGCCGCGATCTCCCGGAAGACGGGAGCGGCCACCTGGCCGCCGTATTGCATGCAGGCCCTGGGGCTCGTCGAGGACGACGATCATCGACAGAGCCGGGGCGTTCGGCGGGGACGAAGCCGACGAACGAGGCCAGGTGCATGCGGGACGAGTAGGCCCGATCGCCGGGTCGAACTTCTGGGCCGTTCCCGTCTTGCCGGCGATGTCGAATCCCTCGAGTCCGGGCCGGCGGCCCGTCCCTTCCTCGACGACCGCTTGAAGATCGGAGCCGAGCGTCGTCGAAGTGATCGTCTCCGGGATGGCCGCGGCCGCCGCTTTCGCCGCCGGCCGGCCGGCCGATCCGGGTGATGTTCGGCTTGACGAGAAGCCCGCGCGTGGCGAAGACGTTCATGGCCCGCAGGATCTGGAGGGCGGTGACCGAGATTTCGTAGCCGATGGCGATGCGGAGGGAGGAGCTCCTCCAGCTCGAGAGCGGCCGGCAGATGCCGAACTCCTCGCCGGGGAGGTCGATCCCCGTCTTGCTCGCCGAAACGGAACGTCTTGATCATCTGGTAGAGGCTGGCTCGCCGATCTCCTGGGCGATCATGATGGTCCCGACGTTCGAGGACTCGATGAACACTCGGGAAAGACAGGATTCCCAGGCGCTTGTGATCCGCGGACCGGGCTTCCGCCGACGAAGATGGAGCCCTTCCGGCAATCGTAGATCTCGCCGAGCCCGACGTGGCCAGCTCCGGGCGGCCGCGGCGGTGACGATCTTGAACGTGGATCCGGGCTCGAACGTGTCCTGGATGGCCCGGTTCCGGCCGTCCTCGGGAGCGCGGGGGATAGTCGTTGGGGTCGTAGGTCGGGCCGGTTGGCCATGGCCAGGATCTCGCCGGTCGATGGGATCGATGACGACGACCGTTCCCCACTTGGCGCCGGGGCGGCGATCGCCTTTTCGAGCTCGGTCTCGGCGATGTACTGGATCGTCTCGTCGATGGTCAGGTAGAGGTCCGTGCCCGGGCT
>CAWART010000023.1:0-311442 GCA_963784525.1 Candidatus Aminicenantota bacterium
TACGCCGACGAGCGCCTCACCGCATACGTCGCCTCCGCGGGCACGGCCATCGCCCGGGGAACACACCGCCCCGCTCTCCCCTATCACTTCATCGTCCTGGACAGCCCCGTCATCAACGCCTTCGCCGTCCCCGGCGGCTACATCTACCTCACGCGCGGCATCCTGGCCCTGATGAGCTCCGAGGCCGAAATGGCCGTCGTCCTGGGTCACGAGCTCGGTCACGTCAACGCCCGCCACAGCGTCCGGAAGCTCAGCCAGATGATTCTCGTCCAGGCGGGCCTGGCCATCGGCAGCGCCGTCAGCGACACGTTCGCCAAGATCTCCGGCATCGCCGGGATCGGCGTCTCGCTCCTCTTCCTGAAGTTCAGCCGGGACGACGAGCGGGAGGCCGACCGTCTGGGCGTCGACTATTCCCGGAACTCCGGTTACGATCCCTCGCCGCATGGTCGATTTCTTCGCCTCCCTCGAAAAGATGGGGGACCTCTCCGGGAAGGGGTCACGCCCTCCCGGGATTCCTGTCCACGCATCCCCTGACGAGCGAACGGATCCGCAACGTCAGGGCCATGCTCTCAGGCCTCGGACCGCAAGCTCATCGGACGGGACGTCGAGTACGCCCGCCGCATCGACGGCCTGTCTACGGTGACGATCCGCGCCAGGGATATGTCGAAGGCCGCGCCTTCTATCATCCGGGCCTGCGCTTCCAACTGCGCCTTTCCCGAGGGCTGGAAGGTCCAGAACACCCCGACCCAACTCACGATGCCTCTCGGCGGACGAGAGGCGGCCGTCGTCCTCCAGGCGGAGAGGAGCTCCGAAGAGCCTTGATACTTACGCCAAAAAGAAGGCGGCGTCCACCCTCGAAGGGGGCAACTTCGTCAATGGCCGAAGCACCCTCATCCACGGCCTGTCCTGCCTCCACAGGACCTACGATGTCGCCCAGCCTGAAAAGGAAACCTTGCGCGTCCGGTACTCGTTCATCCGGAAGGGGGAGTCCGTCTTTTCTTTCGCGGCCCTCGGGCACGGCCTCGGGCTTCGGGCGGCGCGAGGGGGATTTCCGCAGGGTCGTCGAGTCCTTCCAGGAGCTCCGGGACCCCGGCAGGCTGAACAGGCAGCCCCGCCGCATCCGGGTGGTCGAGGCCGACGGGGCGCGGGCCCTCCGGGCCTTCTTCGAAGAAGCCGGGATGGAAAAGGACCTCTGGCCCCGGTTCGCGGTGATGAACGGGCTCGCCGCCGACGCCGTCCCGCCGCGGGGGCGTCCGGTCAAGGTCGTCCGGTGACCGGCGTCAGGCCCTGGACTCGCGGATGACGTCGTAGGCCAGCTTCAGGGCCCGCAGGCCTTCCGCGCCGCTGACCTTGGTCATCTTGCCCGTATCGACGCATTCCAGGAAGTTCTTCAGCTCCCTCTTGAGGGGCTCGTCCTTCTGGATCTTCAGGGTCTTGATGTCGGTCTGGCGGCCGTCGAGGGGAAAGATCTTGACCTCCTGGTCGATGTAATCGATCGAATAATAGGAGGTCGGCTCGAAGATGCGGAGCTTGCGGACCTTCCCCTGGTGGACCCGGCTGGCCGTGAGCGTCGCGACACAGCCGGACCGGAACTCCAGCCTGGCGTTGGCGATATCGGTCTTTTCGGAGACGACGTGGATGCCCGAGGACTTGATGGCCACGACCTCGTCCTTGATCAGGGCCAGGATGATGTCCAGATCGTGGATCATGAGGTCGAGGACGACGTCGATGTCGAGGGACCGGGCCGAAAAGGAGCCCAGCCTCTGGACCTCGATGAACCGGGGATCGGAGATCATGTTCTCGATGGCCTCCACGGCCGGATTGAACCGCTCGAGATGGCCGACCTGGAGGATGAGGTCGTTCTTCGCCGCGAGCTCCAGGAGGCGCTCGCCCTGCTCGACCGTCTCGGTGATGGGCTTCTCGACCAGGACGTGCTTGCCGTGCCGGAGGAGGTTCTCGGAGACCTTGAAATGGGCGGACGTGTCGGTGGCCACGACGGCGGCGTCGATATCGTCGATCATGTCCTCGTAGTTCTCGAAGTACCTGACGCCGTGGCGGTTCCCGATCTGGAGGGCCTTCTGGAAGTCGATGTCGGCCACCGCCTGGAGGTCGGCCTCCTCGAGATAGGACAGGATGCGGGCGTGCTGGGTGCCCAGATATCCGACGCCGACGATCCCCACTCTGATGCTTGTTCATGTTCCGCTCCTTGGATCTGTTCGCTCCGCCGGCGGGCCCGTCGCGACGAGAGCGATCCCGTGCTCATCCGCCAGCGCGACGGACTCCTCCTTCCGGAAGAAGGCGATCCTCCCGGCCTCGAAGGCGAGGGCCGCGGCCCGGGCCTCGACGAGGCTCCGGACCGTCCGCGGAACCGATGCCCGGAAGGTCGATCCTCGGGTCCTGGTCCCTGCGGACGACCTTGACCACGACGGTCCCGGGCCCGGCCAGTTCGCCCGCCCTGAGGATGGCCGCGTCCGTCCCCTCCATTCCCTCGAGGGCGACGACGGCGCCGTGCCTTGACGACGACGGTCTGTCCGGCATCCAGGTCGGCCAGCGCCCGGGCGACCGTGAAGCCGAGCTCGATATCCGTCCAGGGCGGCCGGAGACGGCTTCGTCCGGGTCAGGACCCCGGGCGGGAAGAACAGGTCCGCGAGGAAGGGAGTCGGATCCAGGACCCGGATCCCCTGCGCTTCCAGGAACGCGATCGAGGCTCCCGATCAGCCGGACGGGGCTCGCGCTCCCCGGCCCGTCGAGGACGCGGAGCGCGGCGGGGTCGGCCGCCCCGGGCTCGAACACGGCCGCCCGGGCGGACCTTGCCCGCGATAAGAACGCTCCGCGATGCCGCGGCTCTTCAGGAAACCGATGAGGCCGCCCAGCTCTCCGGGTCCGAACCAGGCCGCGTCGGCGACCGCGTTCCGCGAGCGCGCCCATCGGCTTCTCCGCGGATCGCGGCGACTGATGACATTCGAAACCCCGCCGACGGGCTTCGGCGACGGCAAGGAGGGGGAATTCGCCGGAGCCGGCGATTATTCCGATTCGCTGTCCCATTTCTCGGACGCCTTCTTGATGATCCCCCGGCGGGACGACCGGACGAAGCCGACGAGCTCGTCCCGGTCCTCTCCGGGGGGGAAGGACGCCTCGATCCGTTCGAGCGCCTGGGTCGTGTTGAGATCGGAGAAGAACAGGAGCTTGATCATGTTCCGGAGGTCCCGGATCCGCTCGGCGGAGAAACCCCGGCGCCTCAGCCCGACGCCGTTCAGGCCCGAAGATCTGGGCGGGGCGCATGCCGACGACCTTGCAGAAGGGCGGCACGTCCTGGGTGACGACCGTGAATCCGCCGGTGAAGGCGTACCGGCCGATCCGGCAGAACTGATGGACGCCCGTGAAGCCGGAGAGAATGGCGATAATCCCGGACGATGACGTGGCCGGCCAGCGTGGCGTTGTTGGTGAAGATGATCTCGTTGCCGACCTGGCAATCGTGGCCGATGTGCGTATAGGCCATGAGGAAATTGCGGTCGCCGATCCGGGTGACCCCGCCGCCTTTGACCGTTCCCCGGTTGACGGTGATGAACTCCTTGAAGACGTTGCCGTCGCCGATCTGGACTTCGGTCGCGTCGCCCTTGTAGCCGACATCCTGGGGCTCGGTGCCGATGGAGACGAACGGGGCGAACCGGCAGTCGGCGCCGACCTCGGTCATCCCGATGATGCGAGACGTGGGATTCCAGGACCGCGTTCTTCCGCCGAGGCGGACATCGGGGCCGATGACGCAATCGGGGCCGATCCGGACGCCGGGGTCCAGCTCGGCCTTCGGGGTCGAACGACCGCCGAAGGGTGGACGACGACTTCAGGAGAGCTCATTCATCTCCTCGAGGTCCAGGAGCCCGGCGACCATCTCTCCCTCGGCGGCCACTTCCCCGTCGACGGTCGCCCGGCCCCTGCAGATGGCAGAACTTGGTCTTGAGCTTCAGGATCTCGGCTTCGAGCCTCAGCTGGTCGCCCGGGACCACCGGCCTCCGGAACTTGGCGTTGTCGATCTTGCTGAGGACGACGAACTTGCGTTCGGGGTCCGGGATCGAATGGAAAAGCAGGATCCCGCCCGCCTGGGCGATGGCTTCGATGAGCAGGACCCCGGGCATGATCTTCTTGTCCGGGAAATGTCCCTGGAAGAACGGTTCGCCGATGCTCACGTTCTTGAGGGCGACGATGGACTTCCCCGGATGGAGCTCCTTCACCCGGTCCACGAGGAGGAACGGATACCGGTGCGGGAGGAGCTTCAGGATGCCTTCGATGGGGATCAATGGTCCCGTCACTTGGCCGGGGCGGCCTTGGAGGCGTCGTAGCGCCGGATGACCTCGTCGGTCAGGTCGATGACCGGATTGACGTAGACGGCGCCGCTCTTGGCCAGGTCGAAGATGACGTCCATCCCCTTTTCCTTGCCGAGGCCCTCGATGATGGGGATGAGCTCGCCCTGGACCTTGTTGAACAGCCGGTACTGGAGCTCCTGGATCTCGCGGACGGCGTCCTCGGAGAGCCTCTTCTGGTCGGTCTTCTTCTTCTCGAGGTCCGAGTTGATCTGCAGGGCCGCTTCCTCGGTCAGGGTCAGCCGCTGGGTGCTCAGCTTGGTCTCGAGGGCCTTGATCTCGTTGTCCAGCTGGCCAGGTCGCTCTGGCTCTTCTTGTCCCTGTCCTGGAGCTGGGTGATGACCCGCTTGCCTTCCGCGGACTTCTCGAGGACCATCTGGGAATTGATGACGCCGATCTTCCCCGTCTGCTGGGCGAAGCCCGCCGAGACGAAGGACAGGGCGAAGACGGCCAGGATCAAAAGATGAACGGTGCGTTTTGACATCGCAAAAGCCTCCTCTATTCTTTGATCTATCGCGAAGCACCCTAAAAAGTGGTGCCGACCGCGAATCGGAACGCGAAGTTCGATTCGTCGCGTAGATCTTCGGGTTATTATACGCGAAAATCAGCCGGAACGGAACCCTCAGGGCCGGGACGAAGACCCGCGCCTCGAGGCCCGCCGACGTGTACATGCTCTTCAGGCTGAACTTCTGATCGGACGCGAGGGCGTTCCCCATGTCGTAGAAAAGGATCGACCCAGAGCGGGCCGCCGATGGGGATGATGTATTCCGCGTTGAGGACCAGGGACTTTTCGCCGCCGAGGATCGTCCCCGTCGGCGCTCCGGGGGCCGATGGTGTAGATCTCGTAGCCGCGGACGGAGCGCTCGCCGCCGAGGTAGAACTTCTCCCAGAACGGGAGCGCGGAATCCCTTCAGCGGCTTGACGTACTGGTATTCCAGATGGAGCCCGATGACATGGTTGGCGATGAACGGCTGGAAATGGGCGAGCTCGATCCTCGGCCGGTAGCAGGCTGATCTCGCCCCCGAGGAACGAGCCGGCGAACTTGAACGACAGGGAATACATGGTCCCCCGGCGTGGGGGTCAGCGGGCTGTCGACCGTGGAACGGTAGAGGAGCGGCTCGATCGAGCTGATGTTGTATTTCCCGACGCCGTACATGGACTCGATAATAGTCGTAGTACGGCGCTGTCCGTCGGGCACGGTGACGTTGATGTTCTGATAGCTGTAGGTGACGTTGGCCCGCCAGTATCCGACGAGCCGGGCGCCCAGGGTCAGGTCGATCCCCCGGCTCTTCTGGTTGTAGAGATAGGGATAGTCGATCTTGCGGTCGAAGACGTTGAAGCCGACGGTGATCGGCTGGTCGAAAAGGTAGGGCTCGGTGAAGCCGAAGCGAGTAGTTCTTGACCCGTCTTCCCGGTCTGGACCATGAACTCCAGGGTCTCCCCCGCCCCCAGGAAGTTGACGGTCGAATAGCTCAAGGCGACGAACGTCCCCTCGTAGCCGCTGTAGCCCGCCGTGAACTGGATGTTGTTCCTCTGGAGCTCCTTGACGTTCACCTGGACGTCGATCTGGGTCGGGTCCTCGGGATTGGGGTTGATGTCGGGTTCCTTCTCGAGGTCGACCAGGCCCGAGCTGCTTGATCCGGAGGATGCTGTCCTTGAAGTAGGCCAGGCTGAAGCGGTCGCCTTCCCGGATGAGCATCTCCCGGCGGATGACCTTGTCCTTGGTGTAGTTGTTGCCCCGGAACTCGAGCCGGTGGAGGAAGGCGACCTCCCCTTCATAGACGTTGAAGGTGACGTTGACGATCTTGTGCTTGGGGTCGAGGCTCTCGACCGGGGCGACCTGGGCGTAGAGATAGCCGCCGTCGCGGTAGGTCTCCCCCATCTTCTCGATGGCCTTTTCGCGGACCTTGGTGCTGTAGACGTCGCCCTTCTCGAGCTTGACCAGGCTCCTCAGATACTTCGCCGTTGACGGCCTTGTTGCCCTCGATCTTGATCTCGCCGACCCGGTAGAGGTAGCCGGCGTGGACCGGGATGACGAGCCGCATCATCTTCTGCTTCCGGAAGAAGATCGTCCGCTTCTCGATGATCTCGGTCCGGGGCTCGCCGACGGTGGCCTCCATGTAGCCGTTCTCCTGGAACCTCTTCTTGATGAGGTCCACGTCCTCGGGGATCTTGTTCTGCTTGAAGACGTCCTTGCCCCCGACCCAGGACAGGACGTTGTGGGCCTTGTTGTCCTTCATGGCCTCGCGGAGGGAGCTCTCGGGGAGCTTGGACCGGCCCTCGAAGACGATCTCGCCGACGCGGACCTTGGGGCCCTCGTCGATCCGGAACATCAGGTCGACCTCGTTCTTGCCCTTCCGGGCGACCTCGGCGTCGATCTTGGCGGCCTGGAGCCCCTTCTCGGCGAGGAGGTCGCCGATGGTCCTCTTGATCTTCTGGACCTTGGCCGGGCTGTAGTAGGAATACGGAAGGAGGTACTCGTCCTTCTCCTTGAGCTTGTTGACGATGTCGTCTTCCTTGACCTTCTTGCCCGTCTTGTAGGCCACGGACTTGATGACCGGGTTCTCCTCGACGACGATCCGGACGATCTTGCCCTTCGTCGCCCTCCGCCTGCTCGATCCGGAGGTCGGCGAAGAAGCCGGTCGACCAGAGGACGCGGAAGTCCCTCTTGAGGAGGTCCTCGCTGAAGGAATCGCCTTCCCGGGCCGATAGGTAGTAAAGGACGGTCTCCTTGGTCACCCGGTCGTTCCCGACGATATCGATCTTTTCCACCGTCTCCTGGCCGAAGGCGGCCAGGGGAAGGAGGGCCAGGAGGAGGACCGGCAAGAGCTTCTTCATGTTCCTATCCTTATACCATATCCCCGTCCCCCCTGTCCACGGGGGCGGGACCGTCCAGGCTTGAGCGAGCCCGATCGGAGACGAAACCTGAGGCCGGCGACAGCCCCTCTCCCGCCCGTCCAGGTCCCGTTCTTCTGACCTCGAGCCTCGCCTCTGGTTCTAACGCCCGGGGGAGGGATTGGTTTCAGGGCCCCGGCTTCCATGACGAAGAGCCTTGTGGCAGCGGGCGGCGATCCTCTCGTTATGGGTGACGACGATCGAGGAGAGCCCCCTCTTCCGGTGGAGCTCCAGGATGATCTCGAGGACCATCTCCCCGGTCTTCGCGTCCAGGTTCCCGGTCGGCTCGTCGGCCAGGAGCACCTTGGGCTCGTTGACCAGGGCCCGGGCCACGGCCACCCTCTGCTGTTCCCCGCCGGACAGCTGTCCGGGACGGAAATCGGCCTTGTCGCCGAGGGAGACCTCCCCGAGCATCTCCAGCGCCCGGGCGGCCGCCTCCCGCTTCCCGGCCCCCCGGATGAGGAGGGGGAAGGCGACGTTCTCCGGCGGCGGTGAATTCGGGCAGGAGATGGAAGAACTGGAAGACGAAGCCGATCTTCGCGTTCCTCAGGGCCGAGAGCCCGGCCTCCGAGAGCGTCCGGAGGTCCTGGCCGTCGAGCCAGATCCGGCCGGCCGTCGGCCGGTCGAGGGCGCCCAGGAGGTTGAGCAGGGTGGTCTTCCCGACCCCGGAGACCCCCATGATGGCGATCAGGTCCCCCCTCTCCAGCTCGAGATCGATGTTCTCGAAGACGCGGAGCTCCCCCTTGGGCAGGGCGTAGGCCTTGGCCAGTCCTTCCGTCCGCAGGATGATGTCACTCATATTTCAGGGCAACGACCGGGTCCGTTTTGGACGGCCCGCCGGGACGGGAAGAGCGTCGAAACGAAGCTGATGGCCAGGCTGACCCCGACGATCATGGCCAGGTCCAGCGCCCTCAGCCGGAACGGGACGAAGGAGATCTGGTAGATGTCGACCGGGATCCGGATCAGGCGGAAGGTATTGGCCAGCCAGCACCAGCCAAGGCCGAGGGCGACACCCAGAGAGGTCCCCACGACGCCGATCAGGGCCCCCTGGAAGAAGAAGATGCGCCGGATGTTCGCGGCGGTCGCCCCCATGGCCATGAGGATGCCGATGTCGCGGGTCTTCTCCATGACCATCAGGATGAGGGTGGCGATGATGTTGAGGGCCGCCACGAAGACGATCAGGGTGATGGTCAGGAACATGATGTTCTTCTCGAGCTTGAGGGCGGAGAAGAGCGACTTGTTGAGCTCCATCCAGGTCGTCACGTAGGCGACGGGCGGGATGACCTCCTTGATCCGGTCGGCGACGCGCGCCGCCTCGAAGATGTCCGCCAGCTTGACCTGGAGGTAGGTGATCCTCCCCTCGGAGCCCGAGGAACCGCTGGGCCGTCTCGAGGGGGGCCAGGGCCGTCGACGAATCGAACTCGTAGAGGCCCGTGTTGAAGATCCCGGAGACCCGGAACCTCCGGGTCTTGGGGAAAAGGCCCATGGGCGAAAGCCGGGACGCCGTCGTCAGGACGGTGACCGCGTCGCCGGGGCCGGCCCCGATGGCGAAGGCGAGCTCCCGGCCGAGAAGGATCCCCTCCTGGGGCCCCGGTTCCGGCAGGCGTCCGGATTCCAGCTTGCGCAGCCAGGGCGAGCCCGCCGACTCGCGCCCGAGGTCGATGCCCTTGAGCAGGGCGCCGGAGCTCCGCGAGGGGCCGTTGACCAGGACCTGGCTGTAGACGACCGGCGTGACCGAGACGACGCCCTTGATGCCGGCGATCTTCGCCGTGAGGTCCCCGTAATCCCGGAGGCCTTCGCCCGAGAGGTCGGAGACCATGATATGGGACGTCGCCCCCAGGATCTTGTCCTGGACGTCCTCCTGGAAGCCGGTGATGAGGGCGATGGCGATGACGAGGGCCATGACCCCGATGGCGATGCCGAGGACGGAGATGAGGGTGATGACGGAGATGAACGCCTGCTTGCGTTTCGCGGTCAGGTATCTCTTCGCGACGAACAGCTCGAAACGCATCCCGGCCCCGCGCGGTCTCAGCCCTTCGGCTTGAGCAGAGGGAACAGGATGACGTCCCGGATGGACGTCCTGTTCGCGAAGATCATGGCCAGCCGGTCGATACCGATGCCCTCGCCGCCGGTGGGCGGCAGGCCGTATTCGAGGGCCTCGACGTAATCCGTGTCGATCCAATGGGATTCCTCATCCCCCTTTTTCCTCTCCTCCGCCTGCTGTTCGAATCGGGCCCTCTGCTCGGCCGGATCGGTGAGCTCGGAAAAGGCGTTGGCGATCTCCATCCCGGCGATCATCAGCTCGAACCGGGCGGCTTCGCCCGGGGCGCCCGCGGCCGATTTGGCCAGCGGCGAGACCTCCTTCGGCGGGTTGATGATGAAGGTCGGCTGGACGATCTTCGGCTTGACGAACTTGTCGAAGATGATGTCCAGGGCCTTGGCGTAGGTCGCCGGCTTCTTGTCCGGCGCCGCGGCCGCCGCCGTCTCGATGAGCGCCTTCTCGTCCTCGAAGCGCGACGGGGCCAGGCCGCTGTACTGGACCACGGCATCCTTGAACCTGAGCCGTTTCCATGGCCTCTTGAAGGAGATCAGGTGCTCGCCGAACGGGAGCTCGTCCTTTCCCAGGAGGACGAGGCTCAGGTGGCTCAGGAGCTCCTCGGTGAGGTCCATCATGTCCTCGTAGTCGCTGTAGGCCTGATAGAACTCGATCATCGTGAACTCGGGGTTGTGCTCGGAGTCGACGCCCTCGTTCCGGAAGTTCCGGTTGATCTCGTAGACGCGGTCGAACCCGCCGACGACGAGCCGCTTCAGGTAGAGCTCGGGGGCGATCCTGAGGTAGAGGTCCATGCCCAGGGCGTTGTGGAAGGTTTTGAACGGCCGGGCCAGGGCCCCCCCGGGGATGGCGTGCATCATGGGCGTCTCGACCTCGATGTAGCCCCGCTCGTCGAAGAACCGCCGCATCTGGGCCACGAGGGCGCTCCTCAGCCGGAAGACCTGGCCGACCTCGGGATTCATGATGAGGTCGAGATAGCGTTTGCGGGTATCGGAGCTCGATGTCCTGGAGCCCGTGCCATTTCTCGGGCAGGGGGTGGAGGGACTTGGCCAGGAACGTCCAGGACGCGCAGAGGACCGTGAGCTCGCCCGTCCTCGTCTTGAAGAGCGTCCCGGCGACGAGGAGGATGTCCCCGATGTCGAGAAGCCCGAACCTTTCGTAGGCCTCCGGGCCGGCGACGTCCTCCCGGATGTAGATCTGGAGGCGGGCCCGGCCGTCAGAGATGTGGAAGAACGTGGCCCGCCCCATCTTCCGGACAGTCAGGATCCTCCCCGGAACCCGTACGGCGGGCTTCTTTTCCTCGAGCTCCTCCTTGGGGAGCATCGTGTATTCGGCGACGATTCCCGTGACGGAGTGCGTCCCGTCGGCCTTGTGGGGGAAGAGTTCGACGCCCGCCTCGGCGAGCCTGCGGAGCTTATCGAGCCGGGCGAGGTCCTGGTCTCCGAGCCTAGCTTCCCTGTCCGGCCCCTGTGTCGGGAGCTCCGGCCTTCCTTCTTTTTCGTCCATGTGTCCCTTCTTCTTTTTCTGTTGCCTCTTCGGTGTGCCGGGACGGCGTTCGTCCGGTTCCCAGCGTTTTCCGGACCGCGTCGAGGATGCCGTTGATGAACACGGAAGCTTCCTCGCCGCTGTATCTCTTGGCGATCTCGATGGCCTCGTTGATGACGATGGCCGGGACCAGGGTCTTCGCCCGGAGCATCTCGAAGACGGCGATCCTCAGGATGTTCCGGTCGACGACGGCCATCCGGGCGATGCGCCAGTGCTCGGAGGCCGCCTGGATGGCGCCATCGACCTCCTCCTGGCCCTCCCGGATGCCCCGGACGAGCCACAGGGCGTATTCCTTGACGTCGTCAGCGGCCTTCTGGTGCTCCCAGTAACCGCGGATGAGGTCCTCCGGGTCGGCCGAATTGAACTCCAGCTGGAAAAGGAGCTGGAGGGCGGACTCCCGGGCCTTGCGGCGTTTTCCCATCGGTGGCGCCCCGGTCTCCCGTCACTTGAGTCCGGATTCGCGAAGGAGGCCCAGGGTCTCGACGAGGGCGAGCGCGGCGTCATAGCCCTTGTTGCCCGCCTTGGTCCCCGCCCGCTCGATGCCCTGCTCGATGGTGTCCACGGTCAGGATGCCGAACGAGACCGGGACCCCTTCGTCCAGGGCGACCTGGGCCAATCCCTTGGTGACCTCGGCGCCCAGGAAATCGAAATGGGGCGTGTCCCCGCGGATGAGGGCCCCCAGGGCGAGGATGCCGTCCGCCTTCCCGGACGCGGCGATCTTCTTGACGATGAGCGGGACCTCGAACGAGCCGGGCACCTTGTAGACGGAAAGGTCCGCCTCGGCGGCCCCGAGCTTGCGGAGAGCGTCGAGCGCTCCCTCGAGCAGGCGCTCCGAGATGAACTGGTTGAACCGGCTCACCACGATCGCGATCTTCAGGCCCTTGGCCTGAAGGGTTCCTTGATAGCTCTTCATGGCTCCTCCTCCGGGGATCCTCGTATCCGGCCCATATATTATCCGGTTTCCGGACGGAAGTCCACCGGGCTTAAATCCCCCCACCCCCCCTTTTCCAAAGGGGGGTATTACTTCCCCCCACCCCCCCTTTTTCAAAGGGGGGTATCTTTCCCCTCTCCCCCCCTTTTTTAAAGGGGGGTATCTTTCCCCCCACCCCCCCCTTTTTCAAAGAGGGGTATCTTTCCCCTCTCCCCCCCTTTTTTAAAGGGGGGTATCTCCCCCCACCCCCCCCTTTAAAAAAGGGGGGTATATCGCCGTTCAACCCCCCTTTTTCTAAAGGGGGGGATATCGACGCCTCAACCGCCCCTTTTGCCAAGGGGGGTTAATCCTCCCAACCCCCTTATTAAGAAGGGGTATGATCGATCCCGATCTTCCCCCTGATACAAAGAGAGCGATCGTTGCCCCCGTCCCCTCCCTTTACAAAGGTTGGGCCGGGGAGAACCCGCGCTCGTAGATCCTGTACCTTTTATAAAGCCGGGCCCCGATGGAGGCGGCGAACCGGTTGATGGCGTCGTTGTCCTCGAGCTGCCAGGAAAGCTCCCCCCACGTGTAGCCCCGCCGGACCGCCCGTTTCTCGAGTTCGGAATAGAGGAGGTAGCTCAGCCCGGTGTGACGGTACTCCGGCATGAGGCCGAAGACGGCGGCGCGCATCCCCTTGATCTTCCTTCGTCCGAGGAGGAGCTTGATGAATCCGAAGGGGAACAGGCGCCCGTCGAGGCTCCGGAGGATCTCGTTGTAATCGGGAAGCCCCAGGGCGAAGCCGGCGGGTTTCCCCTCCCGCTCGGCGAAGATGACGAGCTCCGGGTCGGCGATCTGTTTCAACGCCTTCACCATGTGCTTCATCTCGTTTTCGGTCCAGGGCACGAACCCCCAGTTCTTCTCCCAGCCGCTGTTGTAAACGCGGGCGACGATCGCCGCCTCCCGATCCAGGTCCTTCATGTCGACCGATCGCAGGGTGAACGGCATCTCCTTCTGGGAGCGCTCGACGATGGCCGCGATCTTGGCCGCGACCGCATGGTCGCGGCTCATGCGGAAGGCGAAGAGGTCCTTGGCCTTGGCCATGCCGCAGGCCTCCATCAGGCCGAGGTAGTACCTGGGATTGTAGGGCATCATGATCGTCGGCGGAGAATCGAATCCCTCGACCAGGAACGCGCACTCGTCGTTCATGGACAGGTTCATCGGCCCCCGGAGAACGTTCATTCCCCGCGCCGCGCCCCAGGCCTCTGCCGCGCCGAGAAGCGCCCGGGCCGTCTCCGGGTCATCGAGGCTCTCGTAGAGCCCGAAGAAGACGATCTTCTCCGCGTGGGCGGCAAGGTGGTCGCGGTCCACGACGGCCGCCACCCTCCCCGTGGTCTCGCCTCCGCGTCGGGCGAGGAACAGCTCCATTTCGGCGTGCTCGAAGAACGGGTTCTTTGCTTTGTCGAGCTTCGCCTTCGTCTCGGCGAGGAGGGGCGGAACCCAGTTCGGGTCCCCCCGATAGACCCTCCAAGGGAAACGGATGAACTCCCCGAGATCGCTCCGCGATGTAACCTTGTCGATACGAACGTCGCTCACGCGTCCTCCTTGAAACTTCGGACAATTCTAACAAAACCCGGCCCGCTTTGCACGCAGAGGTTCCGTCGGGGCCGGGGGCGGGCGAGGCTTGCCGGGACCCGGGCTTTATGCTAATAATTGGGGAAACCCGAACGATCCTTTTCATGAGGAGATGCCCGTGAGGACCAAGAAAGGATTCCCGGAATTATCCCCTGAAGACCTGCGCTGGACGTGCCCCCCCGGGGACGTTCCCTTCGCGACGACCTCCCAATGCCCTTATTGCGACGAGATCATCGGCCAGGAACGCGCCCTCAAGGCCATCCAGACGGGCCTCGACATCAAGAGCCTGGGCTACAACATCTTCATCACGGGCATGGTCGGGACCGGACGGACGACGACCGTCAAGCGCCTGCTCGAGAAGTTGGAGAAGGGCGACCGGACCCCGGACGACCTCCTCTATGTCAACAATTTCAAGCTCCCCGATGAGCCGCTCCTCCTGCAGCTTCCCGCCGGGCGCGGGAAGCTCTTCGCGAAGGCCATGGACCGGCTCATCGAAATGCTCCGGGCGAACATCCCCGCCCTCCTGAAGAGCAAGTACTATACGGAGAAGCGGGACCAGGTCGTCGAGCGCCAGCAGAAGAAACAGAAGGAGCGGCTCCAGGCCTTCGAGGAGGAGGCCGCCGGGCTCGGCTTCTCCGTCGTCCAGGTCCAGATGGGCCTGTTCACCCGGCCGGACCTCATCCCCGTGATGGACGGGGTCCCGGTGCCCTTCGCCAAGCTTGACGCCCTGGTCAAAGAGAAGAAGCTGGACAAGAAGACCGTGGACGGGCTCCGGGCCAACTACGCGAACCTGACCGGCCGGCTCGAGGCCGTCTTCGAGTTCCTCAAGGAGACGGACGAGGAGACCCGGACCCTGCTCCGGAACTGGGACATCGAAGCCATCACGCCCGTCATCAAGGGGGGGGTCGACGAGATCCGCAAGTCCTTCGCGTCCCCCCGCATCGACGAGTACCTCGGCCAGGTCGAGGAGAACCTCGTCCGGTCCATCGAGGTCTTCAAGAACCAGAAGAAGGAGGAGGCGGAGAAGGAGCCCGGAGACCCGTTCGTCGAATACCGGGTCAACCTCCTCGTCGACAATGCGGAGCAGAAGGGCGCCCCGGCCGTCATCGAGACGAATCCGACCTACATGAACCTCTTCGGCTCCATCGAATCCGTCCTTTCCCGCCCCTACGGCGTCGGTCAGACCGACTTCACCCGGATCAAGGCCGGTTCGTTCCTCAAGGCCAACGGCGGCTTCCTCGTCCTCAACGCCCTCGACGCCCTCGTCGAGCCGGGCGTCTGGGCAACCCTGAAAAGGACCCTCCGGAACCAGATCTTCGAGATCCAGAACTTCGCCGCGATGTTCCTGTTCGCGACCTCGCGCCTCAAGCCCGAGCCCGTCCCCTGCGACGTCAAGGTCGTCATGATCGGCGACGCCTCTATCTTCAATCTCCTTTATAACGCCGACGAGGACTTCAAGAAGATCTTCAAGATCAAGGCCGAGTTCGACTCGGAGATGCCGCGGACGGAGGCGACCGGCGCCGAATACGCCCGGTTCATCAAGAAGATCTGCGACGACGACCGGCTCCTCCCCTTCGACCGGGAAGGGGTCGCGGCGGTCATCGAGTACGGGACCCGGGTCGCCGGCCGGCGGAAGAAGGTCTCGACCCGGTTCCATGTCATCGCCGACGTCGTCCGCGAGGCGAGCTACTGGGCCGGGAAGGAAGGCCGGGCGTCCGTCGGACGTGACGCCGTCGAGCAGGCCGTGCGGGAGCGCTTCGAGCGGGTCAGTCTCATCGAGCGCCGGATCCAGGAGATGATCGAGGAAGGGATCCTGATGATCGATACCGAGGGATCGGTCGTCGGCCAGGTCAACGGCCTTTCGGTCTACGACATGGGCCAGTTCATGTTCGGAAAGCCCACCCGGATCACCGCCCGGACGGCCATGGGCCGGGCCGGGGTCGTCAACATCGAGCGCGAGGCCGACATGAGCGGGAACACGCACAACAAGGGCGTTCTCATCCTCGGCGGCTACCTCCGGGGGAAATACGCCCAGGAGAAGCCCTTCGCCCTGTCCGCCTCTCTGGCCTTCGAGCAGTCCTACTCGGGCGTCGACGGGGACAGCGCCTCCTCTACGGAGGTCTACGCCATCCTGTCGTCGCTCGCCCGGATCCCGCTCCGCCAGGACCTGGCCGTCACCGGCTCCCTCAACCAGAAGGGCGAGATCCAGCCCATCGGCGGGGTCAATGAGAAGATCGAGGGATTCTACGACGTCTGCCGGTCCCGGGGGCTCACGGGGGGCAGGGAGTGATCATCCCGCGGCGGAACGTCCAGGACCTCATGCTCCGGGGCGACGTCGTTGCGGCCGTCACCGCGGGGAAGTTCCATGTCTATCCGGTCGCGACCATCGACGAGGGGATCGAGATCCTGACCGGGGTCGAGGCCGGCGCGGCCCGGGAGGACGGGACGTTCGAGGAGGGGACCATGAACGCCCTCGTCGACGCCGAGCTCCGGCGCCTCGCCAAGGGATGGAAGGCGTTCCAGGAGAAACCGGAAAAGGAGGCCTGACCCCTATTCGAGGCCGGCCCGCTTCCGCAGGCGACGGACCTCGCCGGCGTCGAGGACCCGCCAGGCACCCGGTTTCAGCCCTTCCAGCGTCAGCCCGGCGAATTCGATCCTCTTGAGGTCCTTGACCGGGTGGCCCAGGGCCTCGAACATCTTCCGGACCTCGCGCTTCCGCCCTTCGTGGATGGTGACCTTGACCAGCCCGTTCGGGCCCGAGCGCGACATGATGGTGGCCTTGGCCGGGGCGGTCTTCTTCCCTTCGAGGAAGATCCCCCTCCGGAGCTTTTCGACGGTCTCGTCGGAGGGAACGCCCTCGACCTTGGCCAGGTAGACCTTCGGGACCTCGAACCGGGGGTGGGCCAGCCGGAAGGCGAGGTCCCCGTCGTTGGTGAGGAGGAGCGCTCCGCTCGAATCCGTGTCCAGCCGCCCCACGGGGAAGACGCGGGCCTTCAGTCCGACGAGGAGGTCGCGGACGGTGGTCCGCCCGAAGGGGTCCCGGAGGGAAACGACGGCGCCGATCGGCTTGTTCATGAGCACGTGGACGGGACGCTCGTCCTTCCGGACCGGCCGGCCGTCGAACTCGACCCGGTCCTTCCCGTCGTCGATCTTCGAGCCGAGCTCGGTTTCCATGCGGCCGTTGACCGTGATCCGGCCGTCCGCGATGAGCCGGTCGGCCTCGCGCCGGGAGGCCGCGCCGGCCTGGGAAAGGAACTTGTTGAGGCGAACGAGCACGGGGCGGACCTTAGAAGTAGAAGTTCAGCCCGCCGCTCAGCGTGAAATTGCCGAGCTTCATCGTTTCGGAATCGACGTCCAGTTTGACGTGGTGGTATTTCCCTTCGGCCAGGAGGGAGAAGCTCTTTCCCAGCATCAGCTCCACGCCCGCGCCGGCGTTGAACCCCCCGCTCCTGTCCTTGTCGATGTTCCGGACGTCCGCGGTGTAGTAGCCGTAGCCGACGGTCAGGAAAGGATGGACGACGGGCAGGGGCAGGATGTTCCAGCGCACGTTGACGCCCAGGTAGTTATAATCGATCTCGCGGTCGTTCCAGCCCGGCAGGGCGAGGGAGCCCGTGAAGAGGTTATGGGCCGCCTGGAAGTAGTTGAGCTCGACGGCGAGGGATAGGATCGTCACCCCGGCCCGGACGCCGTAGAGGAACGAGCTGTCGGCGTCGAACTTGATGCCCGAGACGCTGGCCTTCTGCCGCGACACGCCTCCTTGAAGCCCCAGATAGACGACCCCCGCTCGCGCGTCGGGGACGGCGACGGCCAGCGTCGCGACGAGGGCGAGGCCCGCGATCGTTCTCTTCATGACCGACCTCCTTCCGGCTGCTCCGGGTTCACGATGACTTTAGCGATCGCTTCCATTGTGGCGGGCCGGTCCCGCCTTGTCAACACCCCGGCTCCCGGACGTGAACGGCGGAGGCCTTGAACCGAATCCCGTTCCGGCCGTATATTCTAGGGAAGGAAACGACGGAAAAAAGACATGGCGAAACTTCAGGTCCGGGAATCGTTCACGATGGCCATGGTCGCTCTCCGCTCGAACAAGCTCAGGACGTTCCTGACGCTCCTCGGCATCATCATCGGGGTGCTGACCATCATCGCCGTCGTCTCCGTCATCCAGGGGCTCAACAACTACGTCTACACGAAGATGTCGTTCTACGGAGCCAACGACTTCTCGGTCTCAAAGTTCTCGATGTTCGGGACGTCGCTCAAGGATTTCAAGGAGCAGATGAAACGGCGCGACATCACCCTGGACGAGATGCGCCTCCTTCGGACGTCCTGCGCGTCGTGCGCGCTCGTCGGGGCGAACGCGAGCACGGCGAGGAACATCCGATACCGGAACAAGTCCGTCCAGGGGGCCGAGGTCCGCGGGGTGACGCACCTCGATCACGTCATCGGGTCGGTCATCGAGCTCGACACCGGGCGCCACCTCCAGCGCGAGGACGAGGACCATTCCCGGTACGTCTGCGTCATTGGCGCCGATATCGCCGAAAAGCTCTTCCAGGGGGCCGATCCGGTGGGCCGCCGGATCAAGGTGGGCACGGACGATTTCCTTGTCATCGGGGCCGGAAAGAAGAAGGGCAAGATCCTCGGATTCTCCCAGGATAATTACGTCCGCATCCCCATCACGACCTTCGGCAAGGCCTACGGCCTGCGCCGCTCGATCGAGATCAACATCCACACGACCTCGCAGGAGGAGATGGCCCGCGCCCAGGAAGAGGTCCGGACGCTCCTTCGCTCCTGGCGCAAGCGGTCCTACAAGGACCCGGACGACTTCGCCTTCCGGACCTCGGAGACGTTCATCCAGTTCTACAAGACGGCCACCTCGGGCATCTATTTCGCGATGATCGCCATCGCCTCCATCGCCCTGGTCGTCGGCGGCATCGTCATCATGAACATCATGCTCGTCTCGGTGACCGAGCGGACCAAGGAGATCGGCATCCGGATGGCCGTCGGGGCCCGGCGCCGGGACATCCTGTTCCAGTTCCTCATCGAATCCTCGTTCATGGCGTTCTGGGGAGGGGTCATCGGCATCGCCCTGGGCGTCCTCATCGCGAGGATCGTCACGGCCACGACATCCATGCCGTCGCGCGTCGATCCGATGTCCGTGGCCCTGGCCGTGATCATGTCCACGTCCATCGGCCTCTTCTTCGGCCTCTATCCGGCCAACCGGGCCGCCCGGCTCGACCCCGTCGAGGCGCTGAGGACGGAACAATGATCCGCTTCGGCATCTTCCGCGAGGTCTTCCGGATGTCCCTGGACTCCATCCGGTCGCACAAGCTCCGGTCCTTCCTGACGGTCCTGGGCATCGTCATCGGCGTCATGACCGTCATCGGCATGGTCTCGGTCATCCAGGGCCTCAACCGGTCCTTCCGGGCCGAGCTCGAGTCGGCGGGCTCGGACCTCATTTTCGTGCAGAAATATGAGGCCGTCCAGATGGGCGAGCGGACCGAGGAGGAACGGCAACGGAAGGATTTCGTCCTTGACAACGCCCGGGAGATCGAGGACGCCTGCCCCCTGGTCAAGGGCGTGGTCGCCATGCTCAACGTCAGCCCGTTCGAGACCGTCGACGTCCGGTACCGGAACGTCAGGAGCGACAACTCCATCATCACCGGGGTCAACGAGAAGTTCCCGACGGTCTTCTCCCTGTACCTCCCGCGCGAGGGGCGGAACCTGACCACCTCCGAGGTCCTCCGCAGCGCCCGCGTCTGCGTCCTCGGCTCCGAGACCGCGGAAGCCCTCTTCCCTCACGAGAGGGCCGTGGGCAAGGAGATCCGGGTCGGGAGCGAGAAGCTCACGGTCATCGGCGTCATGAGCAAGCGGGGACAGATGTTCGGCCAAAGCCGGGACAACATGGTCGTCATGCCCATCACGACCCTGATGAAGTCCTTCCCCTACGAAAAGGACTCCCTGTCGTTCACCACGGCGCCGCGGCGCCACGAGGATATGGACGCGGCCATTCAACAGGTCACGAACTTCCTCCGGCAGAGGAGGAAGGTGACGTTCGGGAAGCCGAACGACTTCGCCGTCTTCACCCAGGACACGATGCTCGACCTCTACAACCAGCTGACCGGCGCGGCCTTCCTGGTCATGATCGTCATCTCTTCCATCGGGCTGATGGTCGGCGGCATCGGGGTCATGAACATCATGCTCGTGTCGGTCAAGGAGCGGACGCGCGAGATCGGGATCCGTAAGGCCCTCGGGGCCAAGGCCAGGGATATCCTCCGCCAGTTCCTGATCGAGGCCGTCGTCCTGACGGGGACCGGCGGGGTCATCGGGGTCCTCGTCGGCTTCGGGATCGCTCTCGTCGTCCGGACCGCGACGCCGCTCCCGGCGGCGGTCTCCGCCTGGTCGGTCATCGTGGGGCTCGTCGTCTCCATCTCCATCGGGCTCTTCTTCGGGATCTTTCCCGCCCAGAAGGCCGCCCGCATGGACCCCATCGTGTCGCTCAGATACGAATAGTCCGGGGCCATCCGCCTTCCCGGATCCCGCCCTCAGCCCGTTGCGTCCCCCGATCCTTGACACCGTTCCGGCGCCGGGGATATGATCGGTTCAAGGGAAAAGGGGGTCGCAGCTCTCACCCTGCGACCGAAGGAGAAAGCCGATGAAAAGAGCGCTTTCTTTATTGGCCTTCCTGCTCGTGGCCGGGAGCCTTCTCGACGGCCAGTCCATCACGGTCACCGAGCCCCACGCCGGAGCGGCCTGGAGCGCCGGCAGCACCCATGCGATCGCCTGGACGAGGTCCGGGACGATGAGCCCCAACGTCAGGATCAGGCTCTGGCAGGCCGGCACCAAGGTCCTGGATATCGCCGACAGCACGCCCAACAGCGGCTCCTATTCATGGGCGGTCCCGGCCACACTGGCGTCGGGAACCTATACCGTCCGCGTCGTGACGCTCGATAACGCCGTGTCCGATACCAGCCCGGCCTTTGATATCGCGGCGGCGTCCCCGGTCGTCCCCGCACGCCGCCTCGAGGTCCCGAGAGAGCGGCCTCCGCGCATCGGATTCCCGAGCCTTGCCGTCTCCAATGTCAGGGTCAATCCGAATCCCGACGGCTTCGTCATCACGTTCGGCTATAAGAACTCCGGAACGGGCGCCCTCCCCAAGGCCTCCGCGATGCCGGAGAAACCCGATTTCCGGGTCCTCGTCGATTCGCGGGAGCTCACCCGGGGCCGCCTGTTCATCCCCGAATCTCCCGCGCCGCCCGGGTGGGAGGTGGAGACGTTCCACGGGGGCGAGATCAAGTATCCGACGGTGAAGCCGGACCTTGCCTTTTACGTCGGCGACACGCTCACGGTCGTCATCAACGAGAACCGCATCAACGGGATGGCGAGCGATTCCATGTCGGTCGACCTGAGGGAATTGGCGCTGGGTCACAGCTACGATCTTCACGTCTCGAGCGTTTCCGCGAATTGGGCCGACGAAACGATCAACGTCCATGTGCGGATCGACGGCCGGCTCCCCACGGACAAGGAGATCCTGCTGATCAACAATCCCTACCAATGCCAGTTCGACGCCGTCGTCAAGATGAACCCCGGCCAGAGAAACTACGTCCTCACCCGAAAGCTGGGTTGCCTCCGGTGGTGCCGGGACTGCGTGTTCGACCTCTACGTCTGGCTGAGGACCTCGGCGAAGGTCGTCGCCGACGCCCATGATATCGACCAGCGGAACAACGAATACCAGATAACCCTGCACCATTGAGCCGGGAACGGCCCGGTCGTTTTCTTCAGATGCCCCGGCCGTTCTTGAGCGAAGCGCGCACGGCGTCGAGGGCTCCCCCGATGACGGGGACGAACGCCCCAGCGTCGATCCCGAGCGATTCCGAGGCGGCGAGGATGATGTGACTGCGCCCTTCGCCGGGGGCGGAGAAGAGGACGACGAATTCCCCCTGCTTATCGTATCGCTCAGATACGAGTAGATCAGGCGGTCATTCGTACTTCTTGACGACGTTGAGTGTCAGGTCCACGTGGCCGCTGTTCTGGAAACCGAGTGAGAACCCGATCCGGCCCTCGCCCTGCGGCAGGAACCCGGCAACGTTCATATCGCCGGGCCGGGCGTTCTCTTCCTGCACTTGGAAGCCGGCGGCCTTGAGCTTGGCCGCATATTCCACGGCCTGCTCCAGCGTGACGCCCTCATAATAGAGGGAATACATCGTGCTGTTACCGCTGGCGCCCGTGAAAGCCGAGGATTGCTGCGCGTCGAACGTCCCGTAAGTGAACGGAGGGACCGTCGCCGGGATCCCCTCCAGCCAGCCGCCGTTTCCCGCGGGCGCGGTCTGCGCCTCCGGGGCCTTCGATGGCTCGGTGGATGCCTGGGTCTTCTCAGGCGCAGCCGCGCCTTTGGTGCCCGAGGAACCGCAGGATACGAGGCTGAACATGCCCGCGGCCAGCACGACGCAGAATCCGACGGCGACGATCGAACGAGACTTCATGGGACCTCCTTCGGAACGGGATTCAAAGACACGCGGTCTTTCATGGACGTTGTTTCATACGTTCCGGTCATTCATGAGCGACCGGCGCGCCGCGTCGAGCGCGGCGGCGACCTTTCCGGTCTCCGAGGTGACGAGCTCGACAAGGGACCGGCTTCCTCCGCCCTTGGCTTCGAGGACTCCCGCGATGACGGGAACGAGCGTCCTCGCGTCGAAGCCGAGCGCTTCCGATGCGGCGAGGATGATATGGCTCCGCCCTTCGCCGGGAGCGGCAAAGAAGACGGCGAATTCCCCTTGCTTGATTATGTTGAGGGCGAGGAAGCGCGCTTCTTCAGGGCTCCGGTCCTCGAACACGGCCAGGATGACCTTGCCGGCCGCCTCCCGGGCCATCTGCGCCGCTTCAAAGGCGGCCACGCGCTCCTCGAGCCTCCGCGCCCGTTTCTTCAAGGCCTTGACCTCGGCCTGCGTCTTGTCGATCGCAGCCGGGATGTCCCGCTCCGCGACCGAGAACGCCGCGGCGGCGTGCCGGACGGTCCGGTCCTTTTCCTGATAGTCGCGGAGGGCGCGGCCGCCGCAGACGAACTCGAAGCGCAGGTTGCCGCGGATCTTCTCCCACCTGACGACCTTGATGAGCCCGATCTCCCCGGCCCGCCGGCAATGCGTGCCGCCGCACGCGGAATGGTCGAAGCGGTCCACCTCGACGACGCGGATCATCCCGTCCTCCCCTTTTTTCGGAGGTTTCCGGAGGGGGACGGTCCCGATCTTTTCTTCAGGCACGAAATAGGTCTTGATCTCCAGGTCTTCGAAGACGACGGCGTTGGCCCGCGCCTCGACGCGGTCCAGGTCCGCGTCGGAGATCTTCGGAATGCCGATCTCGAGAGTCGAGACCTCGTCCCCGATATGGAACGAAAGGGTCGCCCCTTTGAGAACCTCGATGAAGGCCTCGGACAGGATGTGCTGGCCGCTGTGCTGCTGCATCCGGTCGAACCGCCTCGTCCGATCGACCGCACCGTGGACGCGCCCCGCCCCGATCGGCGCGGCGAGCCCATGAAGGATGGTTCCCTCGTCGTCGACGACATCGAGGACCGCGATGTCATTGAGCGTGCCCCGGTCGGAGGACTGACCTCCCGCCTCCGGATAGAAAGCCGTTCGATCGAGCACGACGGCGGGTCGACCTTCGATCTCGCGCCTTTCGACGATCGTGGCATCGAACTCGGTCAGATAAGCATCTTCATGGTAAAGCTTCTTCGTGCGCGGCATGGGCGTCTCCTCCGTCAGGCTCCATTTATCGGCCATCCGTGATCGGAAGTCAAGGAGAGGTTGCGTATCGGGCCGTGATGGGAAGGAGGGTCCTGCAAAGGGCTCTGGTTCTCTCTCCATTTATGACAAAAATCGCAGGGCTTGGGGGCCGCCCCTCGACCCCGGACCCGGGAACCTCTTCGGGTTCCTCTCGCTCTTGGCGTGGTCCCCTTCCCAACTGGGGTTTACGGGGCGGTCCTCCTCGCGCCTTCTTCGGGCGCTTCTCCATGATCTCCACAAGGTCTCTGCCGCCCTTTGACAAAGCCCTTCCATCACGGGTCTGTGGGCCGGGGGCACGGACGGGACGGATCGAGCGGACGTTGGAGGGTTTAGCCCGCACGAAGCCGATTTCAAGGAGATCCGGGCGAGGATGTTTGAGCGTCCAAAGATCTTGGACCAGGCCGCTTTGGACGAGGACAGAATCCAGCTTCCCTGATAAGGTCGCGAGTTCCGGGCCCGCCGAAGAAATCGGCGAGGGCGCGGCGTTAAAAACCCGACCGGGAGCGAGGCCGTCCCGTCCGGGCCCAATAACCAGCCCAAAGCCTGAAGCTACATGAGGATCCGGGAAAGGACAAGCATGACCAGCGCGGACAGGAAAATGACCGCCGTCGGCCAAATGAGGATCTTGTACACATCCCTGAGCGGGGCCTTGAAGTAATCGGCCGTGAGCGCGAGGCAGAGATGGGCCGGAGAGAGAAGGATGCCGACGAAGCCGCTGACATAGGCGAAAGCCAGGAGCCACATGTCCGGCTCCCCCTGCCCGATGATGGGGACAAGGAGCGGAAAGGCGATGGCGACGAAAGCCTGGTTGACGCCGGTGAGCAGGCCGACGATGAACGGCGCGGCGAACAGCAGGACGTACCCCGAAAGCCCGTGCGGAGAGACGACACGGACCACGGCGTCGAGGGCGCCCGATGCCTCGAGGGTGGCCTTGAAGACCATCAAGGCCGCCGTCAGGAGGATGATCTTCGGCGAGAGGCTCTCGGCGACGATCTTCCATCGCTCCCGGAGACTCAGGCGGACGAAAACCTGCGTCAGGACGCTCGCCGCGGCGAGAGCCGCCAGCAGGCCGAGCCTGAATCCAAAGACGAGGACGACCGCCATCAGGATGGGCCAGATGCTGAAGATGACCTTCAGGACGTCCTTCAGCGTTTTGGGGTTGTCATGCCCCTTCGGCAGGAAGGGGACGCGCCGGAAGAGGATGACGAGCCCCAGCGCGATGGCGAGCAGCGTGAACGGGAACTGGGTGATCGAGATCCTCGTGATGGGGACGCGGCAGATGGCGGCGGCGAGGATGAGGTTGATGTACATCGGCCAGGAATATTCCCAGACGTGCCGGAACCAGTAGTTGAAGAACGTCTTCCAGACCGGGGGAAGGTCCCAGCGCTTCGCCGCTTCGTCCACGATGGGCGCGCCCATCATCGCCCCGGCGGTCATGGGCAGGAGCCCGATGAAGGCCGAGGGGATGGCGAGGATCAGCCGGGGGTCGTCGACGAGGTTCCCGAGGGCTTCCACCATGCGTTTGAAATGCCCGCCTCTCTGAAGGAAGTTCCCGATATAGAGGACGAGGATGACGATCCCGATGAGGTCGAGAGTCTCGAGGGCAACGGCGGCCTTGCCTGCGTTCGCGAGGAACAGCCCGATCGGCATGCCGAACAGGACGGCGGTCAGGGCGCTGTCGAGGACGAGGACAAGGCCCAGGTCCGCCTTCTTCCGGAGAAGGAAAAGCAGGAGGGCGACGACGAGGCCGATCTTGAGGAGAACGATCATGGCTCTCAGCCCGCCGCGTCGAGGACGCGGGCGGTGGTCTTGAAATGAAGTTTGGCGTACTTGCCGAGGGCCTCAGAGCCAAGAGCTTTCACGAGGCGAACGCCGGCCTCCTCGACGACGGGGGCGGCGCCTTTGGGAAGCTCGACGCCCGCCTCGCGCGACAAGGACCGGAGCCGATCCAGGAATTCGGCCCGGGCCAGGATGGAGGCGGCCGCGACGGCCAGGTCCTCTTCGGCCCGAGGCTGTTGGACGAGCTCGATGGACCTCCCCTTCTTCATGAGGGCGTCGAGGACGAGCGACTTGTCCCCGAACTGGTCGGTCATCGCCCGATCGGCGTCGACCCGCTCCAGGATGTTCTCGATGGCCCGGGCGTGGCCCCAGGCCAGGAGCCGGTTCAGGTTCCGGAACTTCTCATAGAGCTCGTTGTATCTTTCCGGCCCGATGGCGACGACGGCGCACGTGTAGTTCGAGCGGAGGATGCCGGATATCTCGCGGCACCGGTTGTCGGACGTCCTTTTCGAATCCTTGACCCCGAGCTCGCGGAGGACGCCCTCCTGGCCGTCGGGCATGAAGAAGGCGGCGATGACGAGCGGGCCGAAGAAGTCCCCTTTTCCCGATTCGTCGGTTCCGATGTGGCCCTTGGCGGCCGCAAAGAGTCTCGGTTGGTCCATGGGAAAAGATTCTATCAGAAACGGCCCGTCATTGCTTCTTCAGATAGGCGTCCATCTCGGCGGCCGCGGTCCGGCCGTCTCCCATGGCCAGGATGACGGTGGCCCCGCCCCGGACGATGTCGCCGCCCGCGTAGACACCCGGGAGGCTCGTCGCCATGGTCGTCATATCGGCTTCGACGTTCCCCCACTTGCCGGCCTTGAGGCCCGCTGTCGTCTGGAGGATGAGCGGGTTCGGGCTCTGGCCGACGGCCACGACGACGAGGTCGACTTCCATGATGAATTCCGAGCCGGCCACGGGGACGGGACGCCGGCGCCCCGAAGCGTCCGGTTCTCCGAGCTCCATGCGCAGGCACTCCATCGCCTTCACGTGCCCGGCCCCGTCGCCGATGTAGCGGACGGGCGTCGTCAGGAAATGGAATTCGATGCCCTCCTCTTCGGCGTGCTTGACCTCTTCCACGCGGGCGGGCATCTCCGTCCGCGACCTCCGGTAGATGATGACAGCCCGCCCGGCACCCAGCCTCTTGGCGGTCCGGACCGAATCCATGGCCACGTTCCCCCCGCCGATGACGGCCGCCCGCCGGCCGGGGAAGACGGGCGTGTCATACTCGGGGAACGCATAGGCCCTCATCAGGTTGACCCGGGTCAGGTATTCATTCGCGGAATAGACACCGACCAGGTTCTCGCCGGGGACCTTCATGAAGTTCGGCAGGCCCGCGCCCGTCCCGATGAAGAACGCACCGTATCCGTCCTTCCGCAGGTCGTCGAGGCTCGCCGTCTTGCCGACGACGAAGCTCATCCGGAACTCGACGCCGAGCTTCTTCAGGTAGTCCACCTCGGAATCGAGGATGGCCTTGGGAAGGCGGAACTCCGGGATGCCGTAAACGAGGACGCCGCCCGACGCGTGGAGGGCCTCGAAGACCGTCACCTGATGTCCCTTCTTCGCCAGCTCCCCGGCCACGGTCAGGCCCGCGGGCCCGGCCCCGACGACCGCGACCTTGTGCCCCGTCGGCGGAGGGATCTCGGGAATGAAGACCTCTCCCGACGAACGCTCCATGTCCGACACGAACCGCTCGAGGTTCCCGATGGCGACGGGGCATCCGGAGGCCTTGCCGAGAGTGCAGACCTCCTCGCACTGCGTCTCCTGGGGGCAGACGCGGCCGCAGATGGCCGGCAGGGCGTTGGTCTCCTTGATCTTGCGGACGGCGCCGGCGAAATCGCCCTTTTCGACGAGCTTGACGAAGCTCGGAATGTCGATGGAAACGGGGCACCCGGTCACGCACTGGGGATTGGCGCAGTCGAGGCACCGGCGCGCCTCGAGGATCGCAGCGGCGGCCGCGAGACCGCGGTTGACCTCGCTGAAGTCCCGGTTCCTCTTCCCCGCCTCCCGTTCGGGCATCTTCTGCCGCGGGATCTTCATCCGCTCCTTGACCGGGACGGACTTCCGGAGCTCCCTTCGCCAGTCCTTCTCGTATTCGCCCTTCAGGCAGGCTTTGAGCCCGGGCGGGATCTCTTTGGGGGCGCTCACGGGAACGTCTTCTCCTCCCAGTCGCAGAGCGACCGGATCTCCTCGTCGAAATAGGACCGGCGCCGCGCGTAGAGCTCCTGCCAGTCGACGGCGTGGCCGTCGAAGTCCGGCCCGTCGACGCAGGCGAACTTCGTGACGCCCCCCACCGTGACCCGGCAGGCACCGCACATCCCTGTCCCGTCCACCATGATGGGATTGAGGCTGACCATCGTCTTGATGCCGAGGGGCCGGGTGGCCTCGGAGCAGGACGACATGAGATAGGTGCAGCCGACGGCGACGACCCGGTCGACCTTCTCCTCCTTGAGGATGCCTTCGAGGGTCCGCGGGATGTAGTCCTTCGTGTTGAACAGCGGGTCGCGCGAAGAGACCCAATGCCGGTCGCTCATCGCTTTGATCCGATCTTCCCAATACAACAGGTACCCGGCCTTGGCGTCCAACAGCGTCAGGACGCGGTTGCCCGCCGCCTTCAGGGCGCGGACCTGGGGATGGATGGCGGCAATGCCGAAACATCCGCCCGCGCAGAGGACCGTCCCGAACGTCCCGATCTCGGACGGGCGGCCCAACGGTCCGGCATAGACCGGAAGCTCGTCTCCCGCGTCGAGCCGGGAGAGCTTCTGCGTGGACGTCCCGACGACCTGGAAGACGGAGGTCACGGACCCGCGGACCGGGTCCCAATCGGCGATGGTCAGCGGTATCCTCTCGCCCCTGGCGTCGGGCATGACGATGACGAACTGCCCGGGGGCGCATTTCGCCGCGACCTCGGGCGCGCGGACCTCGAGAAGTGGATATTGGGGACGAGGCGCTCGCGGCGGAGGATCCGGGCCATCAGTCTTCCCTCCTGATCTTCACGGGAACCGGTCCTGTCGGGGCCGGGCCTTCCGTTTCCAGGACCCCGGACGGAACGCCGCCCGAGATCCTGACCGTCCGGGCGAGCGACCCGACGGCCGATTCGAGCACGACCCTCTCCCCTCCCGCGAGCCCGGCGGCGGCGGCGTCCTGGGGATTCATGAGGACCCGGTCGGGGTCGCGGACAAGGCCCAATCCCTTGATCGCGCGGCCGAGGCGAAGCCCTCGGTATTCCGCCGAGACCGGCCCGATACGGAGCCGGAAAGGCCGTTCGGTCGCGATCGGAGCGAAGCCTTTGCCGGCGGGCCGCGGCGCCGACCGCGCGGCTTTCCCGTCGTTCCTCCGCCATGAGCGCGGGGACGGAAAACCCGGGCGCTTCGGAGATAGCCCGGTCGAATCCCATCCGCGCCGCCAGCTCCGAAACGATGCGTCCGTCGGGCTTCGATCCGCCGGCCGGTTCAAGCGCGGGAGCGAACGTCTGGATCCGCCCTTCGACGTTGACGAAAGAGCCGCCGCTTTCGGCAAAGGTCGCGGCCGGAAGCAGGATATCGGCGGTCTCGGCGACCTCATCCCTGTAAGGGGTCTGAACGATCAACAGCTCCGGCTTGACGGTCAGCGACGAAGGCGCCGGACCGGCCAGATAGAGCGCCTTGATGCGCTTTTCGCGGACGCCTTCGACGACCTCTTCCCAGGTGAAGCGAGGCCCGGGGAATCGAAGGTCCAGCGCGTCGAACGCCCGCTCGTTGACGATGTCGCCCAGCGGGAGGACGCGGACTCCGGGAAGGAGGGAAAGGTCCGCGAGAGCTTCGAGGGCCCTTTCGGCGTCCGGCGTCCGAACAAGGTCCGGTCCGGCGAGGATGATCAGGGACTCCTCCCCGGCGAGGCCCCGGATGAAGGTCCGGATCTCTTCAGCCGGTATCCCGGTCGCCGCGCCGATCGCGCCGGCCCCGGGGATCTCCGCCTGTTCGGAGCCCAGGGACCGCGAGAGCCCGGATAAGGAGAGCCGCCTCGGAGCCGGGGCTTAACGTCAAGCGCATGGAGGCGTGGCGGCCCAGAGTGACGTTTCCCGCGTGGGCAACATACAGCCTGGCTCCCTTCCGGACGGCCTGGAAGACCTCGAGCCAGATCATCGGATGCGAGGCGACGAGGTCCGTTCCCACGACAAGGCAGGCCCCGGCCTTGGCCATGTCCGTCATCTCGAAATCCATCGGGAGCTCGAGCTTCCGCCGGAATGCCAGGTCCCGGAGCTCCGCGACGAGGGACGGTCCGGCGAACGGTGCGACGATCCCGGCGCCCAGCCCTTCCCGCGCGAACTTATAAAGGAGGTGGCTGTCTTCGACGGCCGAACGCGGGGAGGCAAGGACGGCGATCTCGCCGCCCTGATAGGATCTCAATCCCGTCGACGCCGCTTCGAGGGCTTCTTCCCATGATGCGGGCCGGAGGCCGTCCCCGTCCCGGATCATCGGCTCGAGCACGCGCCCCGGACCGCGGACGGCCGCCCGGACGGCGAACCGGCCCAGGACGCACGCCTGGCCGCGATTCGCCGGCGCCGACTCCGCGGGAACGGACGAAAGGACCCGGTCTCCCCTGATCTCGAGCTCGAGCCCGCAGCCGTCCGGACAGAGGGGGCAGATGACCGGAGCGCACCGGTCGGGCAGCGACTCCGGCCGGACCGCGCGCTCCTGGAGCGCTCCCGTCGGGCAGGCGTCGACGCACGCCCCGCAGAATTGACACCCCGAATCGCGGAGGGTCTTGTCGAAGGGCGTCCCGATGACGGAGGCCGACCCCCGCGAAACGAAGGCGATGACGGACGCGCCCCGGACCTCGTGGCAGACCCGGACACAGCGGCCGCAGAGGATGCAGAGCGCGTCGTCCCGGTCGAAGAACGGATCGTTCCTCAGGACCTCCCGGGGCCGGCGGGCGACCGGGAATTCCAGGACGTCGAGCCCGACGGCGCGGGCCACGTCCTGGAGGCGACAGCGGCCGTTGTTCCCGCAGAGGGCGCATCCCGTGACCTCGCCGACCTTGCGGATGGTCGATTTCAGGTCGTCGCAGGAGGATTTCTCCGAGCAGATGAGACAGGCGCTCGGATGTTCGGCGAGAAGGAGGGCCAGGACGTGCCTCCGGAGCGAGGCGAGCGCGGGGCTCGAGGTCGTCACGTCCATCCCGTCCGCGACGCGCGTGGCGCAGGCGGGTACCGGCCCCTTCATCCTCTTGACCTCGACGAGGCAGAGGCGGCATCCGGCGAACGGCTCGAGGCGCGGATGGTCGCACAGCGACGGGATATCGACGCCCTGCTTCCCGCGCGACCTCGAGGATGGTCTGCCTGTCCTTGACTTCGACGGAACGCCCGTCCAGGAAGATCCTCATTTCGCGGCCCCCTCCGGACAGGCCGGCTCAGGCACGACCGGTTTCATCTTCTTCAGGGCGCATTGGCCGTCCTGGGTTTCCAGATCGCAGCGGAGACACCGCCGGGCTTCCGCGCGGGCCGCGGCCTCCGAAAGCCCGAGCTCGACCTCCTTGAAATTCTTCTTCCTCAGGGAAGGTCTCCGTGTCGGAGATTCCGGCCGCCGGGCCTTTTCGACCTCTTCCTCGCTGAGCTCGACGGGCTCGACGTATCTCTTGGGCCTGACCAGGGAATACTCCCGTTCCACGGGTTCGCCGTTCAGATATTTTTCGATCAGGACCGCGGCGGTCCTGCCCGCTCCCATGGATTCGACGACGGTATTCGGGCCCGTCACGGCATCTCCGCCGGCGAACACGCCCTCGTGCTTCGTCCGGTAGCGTTTCGCCGTCGACGAAGATGTTCTCCCCTTTGCGCGTGTCGATCCCGTCCTCGGCGCGGAGGTACGAAGTATCCGGCCGCTCGCCGACGGCCACGATGAGCGTGTCCAGCTCCAGGCTGAACTCGGACCCCGTGATCGGGACCGGCCGGCGGCGGCCGCTCGCGTCCTTGTCGCCGAGCTCCATCCGGAGGCATTCCACGCCCGTACACGCGGCCGTCCTTCGTCAGGACCTTCACCGGGGCGACGAGGAACTCGATCGCCACGCCTTCTTCGAGGGCCGCCTCCACTTCTTCCGGGAAGGCCGGCATCTCGGCCTTCGTCCGACGATAGAGGAGGGTCACCTTTCTCGCACTCTCTGTCGCGGATGGCGACGCGCGCGGCGTCGATGGCCGAGTTCCCGCCGCCGACGACGCCCACCCTCCGGCCCACGGACAGCGTCCCGGCCGAGCTTCACGGACTTGAGATATTCGAGCGACTGGATCACGCCCTGCGCATCCTGCCCCGGGATGTCCGAGCTTCATGGATTTCCACGCGCCGGTGGCGATGAAAGACCGCCTTATATCCTTCCTCGAACAGCGTGTCGATCGTGAAGTCCCTGCCCAGCCTGGCGTCGGTCCTGATCTCGACGCCGGCCCGCTCGATGGCCTCGATCTCCCGGGCCAGGATCTTCTTCGGAAGACGATGCTCCGGGATCGCCGCGCCCAGCATGCCGCCCGCGACCGGCTGGGATTCGAAGATCGTCGGCCGGAATCCCTTGAGGGCAAGATCGTAGGCGGCCGTCAACCCGGCGGGGCCGGACCCGACGACGGCGACTCTGGCCCCCGTTCGTTCGGCGGGCCTGACGTCCCGGAGAAAGGCCTTCTTTCGCCGCCCAATCCATGACGAAGCGCTTCAAGGCCCTGATGGAGATGGGCTCTCCGGCCTCTCCGGCCCGGCAGACCCTCTCGCAGGGATGATGGCAGACCCGGCCGCAGATCGACGGCAGGGGGTTGTCCCTGACGATGACCTCATAGGCCTCTCGATATTTCCCCCGGGCGATCAGGGCGATATAGGTCGATGCCTCCTGCCCGATGGGACAGATGTAATGGCACGGGGACGAGACGATCTCGCGGCAGACGAGAGACGGGCATCTCTTCTTCCGGATATGGGCCTCATATTCGTCCCGGAAGTATTTCAGGGTCGAAGGCGCCGGATTCGAGGCCGTCTGGCCCAGGGCGCAGAGAGAGGCGGTCTTCATGGTCCCCGCCAGGCTCCTCGAGCTCGCGAAGGTCGGCTTCGACGCCCTGGCCCTGGGTGATGCGCGACAGGATATCGTGCATCTGGCGCGTTCCGACCCGGCAGGGGACGCATTTGCCGCAGGACTCCTCCTGGTGAAGTTCAGGAAGTAGCGGGCGATCTCCACCATGCAGGTGCTCTCGTCCATGACGATCATCCCGCCCGAGCCCATGATCGATCCGGCCTGGGCGAGCGTATCGTAATCGATGGGGAGATCGACCTGTTCGGCGGGGATGCAGCCCCCGGACGGACCGCCGGTCTGGACGGCCTTGAACGCCTTGTCGTTCTTGATGCCTCCGCCGATGTCGAAGATGATCTCCCGGAGGGTGAGGCCCATGGGCACTTCGACCAGCCCGGTGTTGTTGATCTTGCCGACGAGCGAGAAGATCTTCGTCCCCTTGCTCTTCTCGGTCCCGATCCCGGCGAACCAGGCGGCGCTCCGGTTGATGATCAAGGGGACGTTGGCCCAGGTCTCGACGTTGTTGATGTTCGTCGGCCTCCCCCACAGCCCTTCCTGGGCGGGGTACGGAGGTCTCTGCCGCGGAAAGGCCTTGCGGCCCTCGATCGAGGCCATCATGGACGTCTCCTCGCCCGAGACGAAGGCGCCGGCGCCCTGGACGATCCGGATGTCGAAATCGAATCCCGAGCCGAGGATGTCCGGGCCCAGGAATCCGTGTTCCCGGGCCGCTTCGAGAGCGAGGCCGACGTGCTTCACGGCCAGGGGGTATTCCATCCGGACATAGATGAATCCCTGGGACGTGCCCCCGATGGCGTAAGCGCCGATGATCATCCCTTCGATCACGGCGTGCGGGTTCCCTTCGAGGAGGCTCCGGTCCATGTAGGCGCCGGGGTCGCCCTCGTCGGCGTTGCAGATGATGTGCTTGTGCTCGGAGACCGGGGCCCGGCAGAACTCCCACTTCATCCCCGTCGGGAACCCCGCCCCGCCCCGGCCCCTGAGGCCGGACGCCTTGACCTCGGCGATGACGTCCTCCGGGCTCATTCCCGAAAGGATGCGGGCCAGGGCGCTGTAGCCGTCCCGCGCGACATAATCCTCGATGCGTTCCGGATCGATATGGAAATTGCCTTCGGTGAGGAGGCGCGTCTGTTTCCGGTAAAAAGGAATCTCTTCCTGGCGGCTGAACATCCGGCCCTTCGAAGGGTCCTCATAGACCAGGGCGGGAATGATCCTGCCGTTCATGATCGTCTCCTCGACGATCGCAGGAACGTCCTTGGGCTCGAGCTTCTTGTAGAATGTCCCTTCCGGATGGATGACGATGCTCGGCTCCATCTCGCAGAAGCCGTGGCATCCCGTGACCGTGATGCCGACGCGGTCCGCGAGCCCGCGCCGGTCGATCTCCCGGCGCAGGGCGTCGAGGACCTGGAGCGAGCCGCTGGCCTGGCCGCAGGTGCCCGAGGTCACCACGATCGTCCTTTCGAAACGAGGCCGCGACTCGAGGATCTCCTGCCTCCAGACGGCGAGATCGTCGGGACGCGAGAGCTTCTTCATGGCGTTTCCGTCGCCGGCCAGGTATTTCTCCAGGATGGAATCGACCTTCTTGGTCGTCATGTGGGAATGGTACGTCCCGTCGATCACGACGACCGGGCCGATGGCGCAGCATCCGAGGCAGTTGACGGTCTCCAGGGTGAACTTCCGGTCCGGCGTGGTCCCGCCGGCCTTGACGCCGAGCTTGCGCTCGAGCGCGGCGGCGATGTTGGCCCCGCCCCGGACGTGGCAGGCCGTCCCCAGGCAGGCCGTGACAAGGACCTTCCCGCGGGGCTCGAGCCCGAAGCCCCGATAGAAGGTCAGCACCCCGTAGATCTCGGCTTCCGACAGGCCCATGAACCCGGCGATGGCGGTCACGGCCTCCCCCGGAATATAGCCGTACTTGGCCTGGACCTCGTGGAGGATGGGGATGAGTTCCTTCTGGATCGGAGCGAACCGGCCGAGGATCTCGTCCATCAAGCGCCGTGTCTTATTTTGGGGCTTCGTATACGGCCTTGCCGCCGACGAAGGTCATGACGACCCGGGCGTCGCGAATACGATCGGCCGGAAGCTTGAAGAGGTCCTTGTCGAGAACGACCAGATCGGCCAGCTTCCCGGCCTCGATCGTCCCCTTGTCCTTTTCGGCGAACTCGGCGTACGCCCCTCCGGTCGTATAGCCCCTGACGGCCTCCGCGACGGAGATCTTCTCCCGGGGGATCCAGCCGCCGGGATTCCTGCCGTCGGACGTCGCCCGGGTCACGGCCGCGAAGATGCCGGAGACGGGATCGAGCGGCGCGACCGTCCAGTCGGAGCCGAAGGCGAGAACGGCTCCGGCGTCCTTGAGGGACTTGAAGGCGTACGTGGTCCGGGCGCGCTCCTTCCCGATCTTTCTCTCCGCCCAACGGCCGTCGTCGTAAGCATGATAGGGCTGGACGGACGCGATGAGACCGAGCTTGCCGAAGCGGGCGATGTCCTCGGGCCTGATGTGCTGGGCGTGCTCGACCCTCCAGCGCCGATCGCGCGGGCCGTTGGCGGCGAGGGCCTTTTCGTAGATATCGAGAAGCATGCCGATGGCCCGGTCGCCGATGGCGTGGATGGCCACCTGGAGGCCGGCCCGGTCCGCTTCGAGCACCCGCTTCTCCATGATGCCTTCGGGGAACATCTGGGTGGCCAGGAGCCCCGAGGTCGAGGGATCGTCCGTATACGGCTCGAAGAAATAGGCCGTGGCCGAGCCGAGGGATCCGTCCATGAAGGCCTTGAGGCCGCCGATCTTCAGGAACTCGTTGCCGAACGGCGTCTTCAGCTTCAGCCTGGCGAAGACGCTCCCTTCGTCGATGGGGATGTAGACGTAGAGGCGGGCGGTCATGCGGCCCTGCCGATAGAGCTCCTCGTAGACCTCGAAGCTCGAGGCGTCGGCCATCTCGTGGACGGACGTCACGCCGTGCTCGGCGGCATGTCGGAGGGCCGTCTCCGCGGCCCGGAGCTTCGCCTTCATCGAGGCTTCCGGGACGCGGCGATAAACGAGGTCGGCCGCGGCATCCTTGAGGATCCCCGTCGGCTCCCCGGTCTTCGCGTCCTTGACGATCTCGCCGCCGGCCGGGACCGGCGTGTCGCGGGTGACGCCGGCCAGCGCAAGGGCCGCGCCGTTGGCCAGGACCATGTGCCCGTCGTACCGGTTGACGCAGACCGGATTGTCGGGCGAGACGGCGTCGATCCAGTCCCGGCGCGGAAGCTCGACCGGGGTGAACTGCTCGTGGTCCCAGTCCCCGTTCAGGATCCATTCGCCCTTGTCCAGTTCCCGGGCCTTGGCCGCGATCCGCGCGGCGAACTCTTCGCGGCTGCGGACGTCGCGGAGCTGGATGTTCGCGAGGGCGAAGCCGCCGCTGAGGAAATGCGTGTGGCTGTCGATGAAGCCGGGGAAGACCACGGCGCCCCCGAGGTCGACGAGGCGCGTCTCCGGGCCGGCCATGGGTTTGAGGTCCGCCGTGCGTCCGACCCGGACGATCCTCCCGTCGCGGACCGCAACCGCCTCGGCGACGGTGTCCGCGGCATCCATGGTGTGAATGACGCCGTTGATGAGCACGAGATCTGCCATGACATTCCCTCCTTGGGTACAGGCGCCCGCGAAGAGCGCCGCGGCGAGGACGACAACCGGAGCGATGCGCTGGGTCATTTGGTCTCCGAAGGTCCAGTTATAGATTCTTTTCGCCGGAAAATCAACCCTATGTTACAATGGCGGTCCTTCGGGGACCTCATGAAGGAACGACCGGCCGTATCCGCTCCCGGGCGCATCTGCCTGTTCGGCGAGCGCCGGGATCACCCGGCCTGGACGTCGGCGCGGTCGCCGAGGCGATTGAAAAAGCCGTCGGCAAAGCGTATATTGTGCGGGTTGACGAGGGAGCCAAGGTCGAGGGTTGAGCCCCTTTTCCGGCAACGAACCCCGCGGAAGGACTACACGACGGAGGAAGGCTTATGATCGACGCGACACAGATCCGCAAGGGCATGCTGATCATCATGAACGGCCAGCTCTACAAGGTCATGGAGATGCAGCTCATCACGCCGGGCCGATGGAAGGCCATGGTCCAGACCAAGCTCAGGAACGTCCGCGAAGGCTCCCAGACGGAGCACCGGTTCCGGTCCGAGGAGCGGCTCGAGCAGGCCCGCCTCGAAGAGCTGGAGATGGAGTTCCTCTACGAGCAGTCGGGCGAGTACTTCTTCATGAACCTGGAGAGCTATGAGACGGTCAAGATCGAGGCCGAAGCGATCGGAGAGGGCGTCGGCTACCTCAAGCCGAACGTCGTGATCACCATCCAGCTGTTCGAGGGCAAGCCGATCGGGGTCGTCCTCCCCAATTCCGTCGACCTGAAGGTCGTCACGACCGAGCCGAGCCTCAAGGACGCCACCCGCTCCGCCGTCAACAAGCCCGCCACGCTCGAATCGGGCCTCGTCATCACCGTCCCCCAGTTCATCAAGGAAGGCGACGTCATCCGCGTCGACACCCGCGAGAACAAGTACATCGAGCGGGTCAAGACCAAGTAAGGGCGCCGCCGACCCGCGGCGCGGGACCTCAATACCTCTGCTGATATACGCCGACGTTCCCGAAGGCGTCCCGGACCCGGACCGAGACCAGGTTCTCGGCGTTCGCCGGAAGCTTCAGGGAGAACTTGAAGCTCTCCGTCATTGAATCCGCGATGCCGTCGACGGGAAAGACGACCCGCCACTCTCCCGGCCGCACCAGGACCTTGACCTCCTCGACGGGCGAGAAGGCGTCCTCCGCCTGGAAGCTCACGTCCAGGCCGCCCGTCCCCGGGCCACCGTAAAGCCCTTGACGACCGGCAGGGAATTATCGATGACGAAGGGCGGCCCGATCCGCTCGGCCCGAAGCTCCGTGCCCGGGGGATTGGCGGGGGCGTCTCCGGCCGTCACCTTCACAAAATAGGTGCCGTCGGGATAGGCCAGGGTATCGAAGGCGAAGAGGGTCTCTCCCCGGGAGGGCCGGAGGTCCCGCCATTCCTGTTCCCCGTCCTTCCGGATGGACAGGGCATAGGATAGCTCGTCCCCGTTCTCGTCGGAGGCCTGCCAGAGGACCATGCGATATCCCTTGCGCTCGATGCGTTTGGCGATCATCAGGTTCTCGGATGCAGGCTTGACGGGGGCCTCGTCCGGACCGTTCGCCTCCTCGCCCCAGACGACGTCCTCGTCCTCCGGAGGCTTGAGGAAGACCTCGTTCGGCTTGAACATGTCGAGCCTGTCGACGGACGGCGCGATGTTGGTCTGCAGATAGAAGACGCCGGCCTTCTGGAGGGTGGGTGAGGTCCGGCTCGACGGGGTCTTGAAGAGGGCCTTGAACTGGAGAAAGCGGGCCTTCGGGCTCAGGACCTGCTCACCGGGCTTCTGCGAGGGCGGCGACCACTCGCTCCACGTTTGATTCGGCTCGCTCGAGTTCCCGGTCCGCGTCAGGACCTGGAGGCTCGTTCCCGCTCCGAGCTCGGCCGTCCAGTCCATTTTGCCCCAGCTCGAAACGGTCCGGGTATCCAGGGTCGGGCTCAGGTATTCCCCGGCCAACCGCTGTCCGGGCCGGATGACGCCGAGAGAGCAGGGGTTATTGCCCACGATATAGATCTTGTCCCCGTCGGGGAGCAGGAGATAGGCCTGTTCGGACGCTTCCTGGAGGACGAGGGCCGTTTTCTCATCCCTGTCGAAGGCGTAGACCCGGCCGCTTCCGCCCGTCCCGAACAGGACGGTCCCGTCCTCCTTGAGGGCCACCGAATAGATCATCTCCTCGCCCGATCTCCAGAGCCGCTTGGCCACTCCGTTCTGGCTCACTTTATAGAGAGCGCTCGGCTCCTTGCCGGCCGCGGGCGGAACGGGCGTCGCCTCCGGGCCCGCCGGGCCCGAAGAGGCGACGACGACGACCACGTCGGCGTCGGCCTTGACCGAGGGCGCGGGGGCCTCGTCCTTGCGCGCCCTGGAGGGCGTCCCCGAGGCCGAGGCGTAGATGTTCCCTTCCTTGTCCAGGACGAGGCTGCGGACCTCTTCGTAAGGGGATTCGAAGAGGACGGCGGCCCGGCCGTCGCGTGAGAGCCGGTAGATCGATCCGCCCCCGCCGCTCCCGGCATAGATGTCTCCCGAGCCGGCCTTCGTCAGGCAGAGGATATGATTCTCCTCGGCCTTGAGGACCAGACGGCCCTGGCCCTGGGGATTGATCTCATAGATCCCGCCGCTTTCACCGACCGCCGCCAGAAGGCTCCCGGTTCCCGTGAACGCCAGGTCCCAGACGTACTTCTCGGAGGGATTGAAGAATTCCTCCCCCTTCCCTTTCGCCGTGATCCGGTAGATCTTTCCGTTGGGGGACGTTCCGGCGTAGAGGGCCCCCTTGGCGTCGCGGGCGAGGCAGGTCACGTCGATCTCCTGGGTCTGGAAATAGAGCTCGGCCTTCCCGTCGGTGGCGATCCTGTAGATCTTCCCGCCGTGCCCGGTTCCCAGGAACAGGGCGCCGTCCGGCCCGGCGAGAAGCGACATGTAGAACTCTTCGCTCGGTCCGGCGATCCGGTCCTCCTGGGGCGCGAGCGCGAGCACGCCGTCGAAAGAGAGGGATATGCCGTCGAACTTGCCCCGCAGGAAATCCTCCTTGGTCCTGAGCTCCCATCGCCGGGGGACGACGGCCTCGAGGGACAGGGACAGGACGACGCTCAACAGGATGCCCGGGACGATCTTTTTCATTGCCGATGTCTCCTAATTGCGGATCTTGATCGGGATGACGGCGGCCCCCCGGAACACGTACGGGACGGGCAGCTGGTATTCGTTCAGCGTGGACCGCGTGAGCTCCGTCGGGGAGGATGACGCGGCCCGGGGCGACGCGAACATGGATTTCAGCGTCGGCGGGAGGTTGGGCATCTCCTCGCCCTTCAGGAAGAGGCCGGGCTTGGCGGCCATGACCTTGAAGTAGATGCGGTTGTTCTTCCGGAGGTTGCCCAGGATCCGGATGAGCTGTTCCAGGTCGCGCGGGGCGAAATCCTGTGTCCGGTACTGGCTCCGCTCGATCTGCTGCATCGCGGCCGCGTCGCCGACGACGAGGTAGAATTCCGATCCGCCCGGGAGGTTCGGGGTCTGGATGCCGGCCTCCTCGACGCGGACCTCCTCCTTGAACGTCCGGTAATAGGTCTTGATCTGGATGCGCTCGCCGGGAGAGGCCTCGTACTTGTCGAGGAGGACCCTGTCCAGATTGCAGAGCCGGGCCTCTTCGGACGCCCGGATATCGAGATCGATGCGGAAGATCCCGACGTCCTTGAACTCGTTGTTCGTCAGGTAATAGACGACGGCCGCCACGATGCCGGAGAGGCTCGACGACGGGTTGTCGTAGTTGCCCGAGAACAGGTCCTCGAGATGGACGCTCGCCCCGTTGTCGAGGTAGACGTCGCCGTCGAATTCGAGGGACACGTTCCCGTAGGACCGCTCCTCGCTCGTGATGATGGAGGACAGGGCCATGTTCATGAGGGCGGGGCTCAGGATCCTGTCGTTGACGACCCGGAACGCGAACTCCTTTCGCGTCGTGGGCCCGGTCGCGAGCTTCACCCGGACGGGGATGAGGCGCGGGGCCTTCCCCAGCTCGCCGAAAGCGCCGGCCGTCCGGTCCTGGGTGATCCGTCCGACCATCGGGCCGGTCGTCCCGAGCTTGAACGAGCTCTGGACGTTCGGAACGACGGTGAGCACATCGACCCGGGTCATCGGGAAATCGACGGCCCCGAGATTATAGAAGGGATGTCCGAAGGCCAGGACCTTGTCGCCGTCCACGTGGGTGACGGTCCCCACGGCCGTCATGTCCAGGTCGCCGCCCATGAGCTGGACGCCGACGGCCTCGCCGGCCTGGAGGCGAAGCCCCGAGAGCACCGGGCGGTCCGCCGATTGCCCGGCCGAGCCCGCCCGGACGGGCTGGAATCCCAGCCCGGAGAAGAAGGCGCTCGCCCGTTCGAAGGCGGGCGTCGAAAAGCCTCCGAGGAGGACGGGAACGTTGAGCGGGAGGAACGATTCGGGCGAGGCAGCCGACGCCGCGATCGGCCCGCGGGATCTCTTATAGACGGCGAGCAGGTCGTCCAGCGTCATGTTCTTTTCGAGCGGGAGCGGCACGGCGGGTCCGGGCTTCGGGGCCTCGGCGTCGCGCTCGATGGCCAGCATCTCTTCGATGGGGGTGATCCCGGCGATGGGTTCCTTGGAGAAGGGGAAGCTGAAAGCGACGGCGCCGATGAGCTTGCCGTCGACATAGACCGGGCTTCCGCTCATCCCTTCGATGACTCCGCTCGTCTCCAGGCCGCGGCCGCGGAGCCGGGCGAGGATCATGTTCCGTTTGGGCCGATAATTCTGGAGAACGCCCAGGATATCCGCGTCGAACTCCTCGATCCGGCCGGCCTCGAAGACGCTCTTGCCCTTCCCTTTCATGCCCGTCTTGACCTCGACGAGAGGCATGATGATCGTCGCGGCCTTGACCGTGGCCGCCGCCAACCCCAGCAGGAACGTCACGGCGAGCGCCCCGCGCGCCGCCCATTTTCCGATGCATCCGCTCATTCGATCAGTTTCCTTCCGCCAGTTTCGAGGGAGCGCCGTTGACCGACGGGCGCGAATCCCATACAATCCGGGCTATGAAAGTCCTGGTGACGGGAGGCACGGGCTTCATCGGCCGCCACCTCCTCGATCACCTCCGGTCCAGGAAGGACGTCGAGACGTTCGCCCTTGTCCGGGACCCCCGGCGGCTCGAAGGGCGGCCGGAAGGGCCCCGGTTCCGTGTCCTCCGGGGAGATCTCCGCGCCATCCCGCCTCTGCCGTCCGGCCTCGACGTCGTCTTTCATCTCGCAGGCGTGACCAAGTGCGCCGACGCGAAAGAATATTATACCGTAAACGCGGAAGGGACGGCAAGCCTCGTCCGGGGGCTTCTCGGTCAGGGGCTCCGGCCCCGGCTGGTCCATCTCAGCTCCCTGGCCGCCGGAGGGCCGTCCGCGCCCGGGCACGCCGTGCGGGAGGACGATCCGCCGCGCCCCGTCTCCCCTTACGGCGAGAGCAAGCTCCGGGCGGAAGAGGAGGCGATGAAATGCCGCGGCCCGATGAGCGTCTCCGTCCTCCGTGTCGCGGCGGTCTACGGGCCCGGCGACGAGGATTTCCTGGCCTATTTCCGATACGTCCGGAAGGGGTTCCTGCCTCTCCTGGGGCGGCGCCCGCGCCACTTGAGCCTCTGCTACGTCGGCGACGTCGTCCGGGCGATGGACCTCTGCGCGCGACCGGAGACGGCCGCCGACGGGATATTCAACATCGCGGACCCCGCGCCGTATTCCTGGGAGGACCTGGGCCGGGCCGCGGCCGCGGTCCTCGGCAAGAAGCTCGTGCCCCTCCGCGTCCCGATGAGGGCCTTCGGGTCGGCGGCGGCGATCTCGGAGATGGTGTCCCGGGTCACCGGAAAGCCGACCCCCCTCAACCGGAGCAAGTACCGCGATGCACGCCAGTACGGCTGGGTGGCCGATGTCCGGAAAGCGCGGGAGGTCCTCGGTTTCGAGACCGGAACGCCCCTGGCCCGAGGCATCAAGGATACGATCGACTGGTACGTTGCCAACGGCAGGCTCTGACCCCCCCCGCCCCCCTACTTCTTCTTGACGGCAGCCGCCCGTGTCGAGAACGCCGCCGAGAATTTCGATGTCGTCTTGTAGCACCATCCCTCGCCGGGCGAACGGGCGAAATACTTGATCCGGCCTTCCAGGATGTGGCCGCCCGGCTTGGCGTCCGGAGCGACGGTGAACGGGATGGCGATCGGCTTCGCCAGGTCGAGGAACGTTCCCTCGGGCGTCTCGACGACGGCGATGTCGAGGTCCGAGGCCGTGAAGAAGTTCTTGGGGAAGGAGATCTCGGGGACCGGGGTGAAATCGATGATGAACGAGGGCAGGGCGCTGATGAGGACCCCCTCGCTGACGGCGAGCTTGATGACGGCCTTTCCCTCCTCGCCCCGGGAAAGCCTCTTGGGCGCAACGGCGCACTCGATGCGCAGAAGGTCCTCCTCCTGGGGGCGGACGACCGGGGGGGCGGCAAGGCCCACAGGCACGCCGCCAGGATCCAGGGGGCGGAGAAGGCGCGCGCGCGGACATCGGGGAAATCTTACTCCCGGGGGACGAAAAATGCAAAATCCCACTTTACACGAGGCCGTTCCTTCCCTATAATTCGGTCCTTCCATGAACAGACGAACTATCATCACGGGCATCGGGCATTACGTTCCGCCTCGCGTGGTCACCAATTTCGACCTCGAGAAGCGGATGAACACCACGGACGAATGGATCCGGCAGAGGAGCGGGATCACCGAACGGCGCCACGTCGAACCGGGCGTCGGCAGTTCCGACCTCGGGGTCGAAGCGGCGCGGCTGGCCATGGCGGACGCCGGGGCCGGGCCTGCGGACATCGACTTCGTCATCGCGGCCACCCTTTCCCCGGACCACTATTTTCCGGGGAACGGCGTCATCATCCAGGCCGAGCTCGGGCTGGGGACCGTCGGCGCCCTGGACGTCCGCGACCAGTGCTGCGGATTCCTCTTCGGCCTGTCCGTGGCCGACCAGTTCATCCGGGCCGGCACGTATCGGAAGATCCTCCTCGTCGCCTCGGAGGTCCAATCCTCGAACCTGGACTATTCCGACGACGGCCGGGACATGGCCGTCCTGTTCGGCGACGGGGCCGGCGCGGTCATCCTCGAGCCCGACGCCGGGGAGACCGGCCGGGGCATCCTCTCCACCCATCTCTATTCCGACGGCCGGTTCCTATCCGACCTCTGGATGGAGAAGCCGAGCTGTCGGGACAACCCGACGTTCCGGGAGAGCGATTTCGTCGGGAAGAAGTTCTATCCCCATATGGAGGGGAAGAACGTCTTCAAGAACGCCTGCCAGCGGATGCCCGAAGCCGTCATGGCCGCCCTGGAGCAGAACGGCCTCGCCGTGAGCGACATCGACGTCCTCATCCCCCATCAGGCCAACGACCGCATCTCCCAGATGGTCGCCCGGGGCCTGAAGATCCCCGAAGCCAAGGTCGTCCGCAACATCGAGAAGTACGGCAACACGACCTCGGCCTCCATTCCCATCGCCCTGAGCGAGTCGGTCCGGAACGGAACGGTCCGTCCCGGCCAGCTCGTCGTCCTGACCGCGTTCGGGTCGGGATACACCTGGGCTTCGGCCGCCATCCGATGGTGAAATCGGTTGCCTCGCCCGGGACCTTTATGCTACCATTTTTATTCGGTGAGAACGGGCCGTCGGCCCGCTTGAAGAGGAGGAGCAAATGAAGAAACTCGTCTTATCGGTCCTGATCCTGGCCGTGGCCGCGCTCGGCCTCGGACAGCTTTACGCCCAAACGCCCGAGGACGCGAAGCTCCAGAAGATGATCGACGCCTATCTCGACGGCATGTGGAAGTTCTTCCCGACCTCCGCTACGCTGGCCGGGAATCCCAAGTACAACGACCGGCTCGAGGATTTCGGCTCCGGGCTCATCGAGAAGCGCACCGACGCGCTCGACGCCTTCAATCAGGAGCTCGTGGCCAAGGTGGACAAGTCCAAGCTCTCGCCGGAGAGCCAGGTCCTGCACTCCATGATGGTCGACGCGCTCGACCTGGAGTTCGTCAGGTTCGAGAACCTTCTCCCCTGGGAGTACAACCCGCTCTTCTACAACGAGATCCTCCTCCAGAGCGTCCGCGGCCTCCTCATCAAGGACGGCGCGCCGCTCGACGCCCGGGTCAAGAGCGCGACGGAACGCGCCAAGCTCCTGCCCGGCCTGATCAAGAAGGCAAAGGAGAACCTCAAGACCCCGGCCCAGATCTATACCGAAACGGCCCTCCGGCAGATGCCGGCGATCATCGAGTTCTATAGGACCGAGGCCCCCGCGCTCGCCGCCGCCGCCGTCGCCAAGAACGGCTTCCAGGCGGAGACGGCCAAGGTCGTCGCGGCCCTCGAGGATTATCAGCGGTTCCTCCAGAACGAGCTCCTGCCCAAGTCCACCGGAAACTTCCGGCTGGGGGCCGACACGCACCTCCGGCTCCTCCGGATGAGCTCCCAGGGCAACGTCCCGATCGACGAGCTCGTCGCCCGGGCCAACGCCGACGTCAAGAACATCCGCCGCGAGATGTTCCTCGTCTGCATCCCGTTCTACAAGATCATGTACCCCGGCATCAACCTCGAACAGCTGACGACCCAGAGGAACGAGGAAGAGGTCAAGAACATCGTCATCAAGGGCGTGCTGGACAAGATCAAGGTCGATCACGCCGGCCGCGACGAGTTCGTCGCGAAGATCGCCGCCTCGGCCGCGAACGTCAAGGCGTTCCTGGACCAGGCCAAGCTCATCGACCTGCCGGACGCCGAGCTCGCCGTCGTCCCGATGCCCGCCGCCCTGGCCGGTCCGTCCTGGATCCGGCTGACCGCCCCCGGCGCCTACGAGGCGAACGGAGGCTATGCGGTCCAGGTCATGCCCATCCCCGCCGACTGGACGAACGAGCAGGCGACCTCCTTCCTCGAGGAGCAGAACGAATTCGCCCTGGACTTCCTGACCGTGCAGAAGGTCTTCCCCGGAACCTTCGTTCCGACCTTCTTCGCCCGGAAGGACGCGTCCGTCGTCAAGAAGCTCTTCGCCAACCAGGCCCTCCTCAAGGGCTGGCCGGCCTATATCGAGGAGATGCTCATCAACTCCGGGTTCGGCAACTACGACCTGCGCCTCCGCCTCAACCAGCTCAAGCTCATGCTCAAGACGGTCCTCGATTTCCAGCTCGAGCTCAACATCCACCAGGGCGGGATGACCAAGGAGCAGGCCGTCAATTACATGGTCCGGATGGGCTTCCAGACCGACGCCGAGGCCGCCCGGAAGTGGGACACGATCCTGCTCAATCCCGGCGACGCCGCCCTCACCTACATCGGTTATCAGGAGATCCTGGATCTCGAGAAGGAAGCGAAGAAGCTCAAGGGCGACGCTTTCACTCAGAAGGAATTCGCCCAGAGGCTCCTCGGATTCGGCGCCATCCCCCTGAGAGAGCTCAGGGTCAAGCTGGCCCAGTAACCGCCGGAGAAAGCACCCGCGGGGAAGGCGTCACGCCGCGCCTTCCCCGCTTTTTTTTGGACCGATGATGAACGCCGAACGGCCCGCCCTCGTCGATTCCCACGCCCACCTGGACATGCCCGAATTCGACGCCGACCGCGAGGACGTCGTCCGCCGGGCGCGCGACGCGGGGGTCGGGACGATCCTGTGCCCGGCCGAGCTCGCGTCGGAAACGAGCCTCCCGACGGTCCTGAGCCTTGTCGCGGCCCACCCTTCGTTCCTGGCCGCGGCGGGCGTTCATCCGCATCAGGCGAAGGCGTACGCGGAAAGGCACGTTCGGACGCTCAGGGAGCTCGGCGCGGCCGGGCGCATCGCCGCCGTCGGTGAGATCGGTCTCGATTTCCACTACGAGTTCGCGACGCCCGACGAGCAGAAAGCGGCCTTCCGGGACCAGCTCCGCCTGGCCGGGGAGCTCGGCCTCCCGGTCCTCGTCCACAGCCGGCTGGCCGGCTCCGAGGTCATCGCCGCCGTCCGCGAGACGGGCTTCTCCCGCGGCGGCATCCTTCACTGCTTCACGGAGGACTGGGACACGGCGTCCGCGATGATCGACCTGGGCTTCCTCATCTCGTTCTCGGGCATCCTGACCTTTCCCAAGGCCGGGAACCTCAGGGAGGTCGCCCGGAGGGTCCCCGCGGACCGGCTTCTGGTCGAGACCGACTCTCCGTTCCTCGCCCCGGTCCCTCTCCGGGCGAGGAAGCGCAACGAACCCGCCTTCGTCGTCGAGACCGCCCGCGTCCTCGCCGCGTCGAGAGACCAGTCGTTCGAGGACCTGGCCGCGGCGACGACCCGGAACTTCTTCGCCCTTTTCGGAAGGCCCCGGATCATTTGAAAAATGGCCCCTTCAATGCTAATATAGCCCCGCCATGGGTCAAGACCACTACTTCGACGTCGTCTCCCGGATCGACCTCCAGGAGGTCGCCAACGCGGTCAACGTCGCCATCAAGGAGATCCGGAACCGCTTCGACTTCAAGAACAGCAAGGCCGACATCCTCCTCGAAAAGGACAAGCTGACCCTCGTCGCCGACGACGACTTCAAGGTCCGGGGCCTGAGGCAGGTTCTCGAGGAGAAGCTGGTCAAAAGGAAGGTCTCCCTCAAGGCGCTGGAGTACGGGAAGGTCGAGGACGCCGCCAACCGGACGGTTCGCCAGGTCGTGACCTTCCAGGCCGGGATCCCCATCGAGAAGGCCCGGGAGATCGTGAAGCTGGTCAAGGGGGAGAAGTTCAAGGCCCAGGTGGCCATCCAGGGGGAAGAGGTTCGCATCTCCAGCTCGAAGATCGATGTCCTTCAGGAGGTCATCGCCTTCCTCAAGTCCCGGGACCTCGGAATCCATATGCAGTTCACGAATTTCCGATGACGCCGTTCGATGCCGCAGGGTCCGGTCCCGAGGCCGGCCGGAGCGCCGCCCTCCTTGCCGAGATCTTCGGCGGGATCCGGGACGGGATGGACGAGGTCGAAGGAAACATCCGCTCCTGGTCCGCCTCCCCCAACCCCCTCATCGCCGAGCTGGGGAGCTACCTCTTCCAGGAAACGGGCAAGCGCCTGCGGCCGGCCCTTCTCCTGCTGAGCGCGAGGGTCTCCGGATACACGGGCCCGGACGCCCCGTTCCTGGCCGCCATCGTCGAGATCATCCACACGGCGAGCCTCATCCACGACGACATCGTCGACAATTCCGGGACCCGGCGCGGGAGGCCTTCGGTGCATACCGTGTGGGGCCCCAATATCACGGTCCTGCTGGGCGACTATCTCTTCATCAAGTCCATCGGCCTCGCCCTGCGCTCGGGGGACGATCGGATCATCCGCCTCCTGGCGGACCTGTCCGCCCGGATGATCGAGGGCGAGCTCACCGAGTACGCCCATGGCGGGGACCTGAGCATCCCGGAATCCCGGTATTACGAGATCATCGATATGAAGACCGCTTCCCTGTTCACAGCCGCCGCCCGGATCGGCGGCATCCTGGGCAAACTTTCCCCCGGGGACGAAGCCGACCTGGCGGAGGCCGGCCGGAGCATGGGGATGGCCTTTCAGATCGTGGACGACCTCCTCGACTTCGACGGGGACGCCGGAGCCATCGGCAAGCCCGTCCTCTCGGACCTGGCCGAGGGCCGGATGACGCTCCCGCTGATCCACGCCCTCAACGACGGGGCCGGCGGAAGCTCCGGGCGACTGGCCGGGATGGTCGGCCGCAGGGACCTCGACGCATCGGCCCGGGACGAGGTCCTCGCGATCCTGCGGGGGAGCGGCTCCCTGGAATACGCGTACGGCAAGGCCAGGGCGTACGTCGACGCCGCCCGCGCCCTCCTCGGCCGGTTCCCCGAATCCGATGGGCGGCGGGCCCTGTACCGGTTCGCCGACCTTGTCCTGGAACGGGAGCGCTAGGAGACGGGCCGGTGATCGAGACCGAGATCAAGATCCGCGTATCCGACGTGAAGGGCCTGAAGGACCGGCTCCTCGGGCTCGGCTGCGTCCTCGCCCGTGACCGATACCTCGAAACGAACGTCCTTTACGATCATCGCGACGGCTCCCTTTTCGCGAAGCACGAAGCCCTGCGGCTGAGGGTGATCGGGAAAAGGGCCTGGCTGACCTTCAAGGGAGCCCCCCAAAAAGCCCGGTCGTTCAAGGTCCGTCCGGAGTTCGAATCGGAGGTCCGGAACCCGGCCGCGTTCCGGAAGGTCCTGAAAGCCCTCGGATTGAGGCCCGTCTTCCGTTACCGGAAGCACCGGACCCTGCTCCGCAAGGCCCGGTTGGCGATCTGTCTGGACGAAACCGCCGTCGGCATTTTCATGGAGCTCGAAGGGAAGAGGAGCGACATCGTCCGGTTCGCCAAGGCCCTCGGATATTCGCGGGCGGACTTCATCACCAGGGATTATGTCACGATGATCGCGGAGGCCTCGGCCGCCGCCGGGAAAGGCTGAGGACGGGCTTACTCGTCCTTGTCGGAGCTGTTCTCTTCTTCGTCGTCCCCGGGCCCTTCGTCCTCGGTCTCTTCTTCGACCTCGCCCTCGACGTCCTCGGCGGCGAGCTCGTCCTTCCCCGCGACGACGTCGTCGGGCTCGAGAACCTCATCGTGGATGCCCTCGCCGACGAAAACGCGATCCTCCTGCTCCTGGTATTCCTCTTTCTGCGTGGGAAGGATCTCGAATTCGATGACACCCGCCCGGACCTCGCTCTGGGCGATGCGGATCGGGTTGCGGGATTTGGCCTTGATCTTGGGCTTTGACCCCTTGAGAAGCTGTTTGGCCCTCTTCGAGGCGAGGATGACAAAACGGAACTTGCTGTCGACGTTTCCGAATCTGTTCAACGGACCCTATCTCCTTGAGCCGATATTCCGGGAATGTTGGGTAAATATAACAGAAACCCGAAAAAAAGGCAAGCTGGACCCCGGCGACACGCCCCTCTTCCCGCCGGGCCTCCTTATGTGATACTCTACCCCCTTCGCGGAGACCGAGAAAATGACCATCTGGGCCGTCGGAGGCGGAAAGGGCGGGACGGGGAAGAGCTTTGTCGCGTCAAGCCTGGGGATCGCCCTGGCCGGGCGGGGCCGGGACGTCGTCCTGGTCGACGCCGACCTCGGCGCCCCCAACCTCCACACCTTCCTCGGCATGGGGGACGCCCATCCGAACATGGGCGATTTCCTGGCCGGCCAGCTCCCCTCCCTCGCCGACGCCGTCCGCCCCACGCGGTTCCCCCGGCTCGGCCTCGCCCGGGGGCCGGAGAACACGTTCTTCGTCGCCAACGTCAACCACTACAGGAAGCTCAAGCTCATGAGGCACGTCAAGGCCCTGCGCGCGGACCACGTCATCCTCGATCTCGGCCCCGGCACGTCCTTCAACGCGCTCGATTTCTTCATCGCGGCCGAGCGGCCGGTCCTCGTCCTGACGCCCGAGCCGACGGCGGTCGAGAACGGCTATTATTTCTTGAAGTCCTGCATCCTGCGCATCCTGAAGCTCTACATGGAGCATTACCGGTTCCACGACCTCCACCGGAGGCTCCTCGAACAGATCGAGAAGAACTCCCGGTCCATCAACGCCTTCTTCCGGATGCTCGTCGAAGAGGACCCGGGTTTCGCTCACGTCCTTTCCCGCGCCCTGAGGACCTTCCGGCCCCATCTCCTGATGAACATGGCCCGGAACGAACGGGACGAGGTCCTCGGCCGCGCCATCGCCGACGTGACCCGCAAGCACCTGACCATCGACCTGGATTTCCTGGGTGCCGTCCCGCTCGACATCCGCGTCCACGCCTGCCTCTTCGACCGGACCCCGTTCCTGTCCGCGCATCCCGGCTCCGACGCGGCCGCCGCCCTCCTGTCCATCGCCGGGAGGCTCGACGCCGAGCCCGTGACGTCGGAGATCGCCGCCGATACGCCATGAAACCGACACCGTTCAAGAAGATCGACGACATGGACCTCTACGAGATCCTCGACGTCGGCCGCGACGCTTCGTCCGAGGAGATCGCCGAAGGCCATAGGAAGGCCGTCGAATCCTATCGGCCGGGGGCCCTGACCTCCTACGGTCTTCTCACCGAGGACGAGCGCTGTTCCATGCTGGACAGGATCGAGCTGGCCTTCAGGACCCTCGGGGACGGCGAGCGTCGGAGGGAGTACGACGAGCGACCTTCGGCGGAGGCGAACGCCTCCGCCCCGGAGCGGCCTATCGCCGGACGCTGGAGAGGCTCGAGATCGGGGACGCCGACCGGAAGACGGGATTTGCCGAAAGGCTCCGTCGCCTCTTCCGGCGCGGCCCGCGCCCGGATTGACCTACGCCTGCGGCTCCGCGGCGGCTTTCTTCTTCCAGGCCTTGTGAACCATCACGCAGACCGCGATGATGATGGCGGCGAAGAGGGCCCGGGCCCCCCAAAGATAGGGATGGCGCTCCGCCGGGTCCCCTTTCATCAGGAACTTGCCGACGGCGTCCTGGTACGTCCAGACGCCCAGGATGACCAGCAGGTAGACCGGCGTGATGTACTTCATGACGAACTTGAAGACGCCGGGGATCCGGAAATCGGCGCCCTTGTGCATCTCCTCCCAGCCCTTCTTGATGCCGAAGACCCAGGCGAAGACGATGACCTCGAGCGCCCCGAAGAGGACGATCCCGAAGGTGGCGGCCCAGAAATCGAGCTCGTCGAGCACGCCGAACTTGAAGAAGGCGACGACGTACGCGATGGAGAGCAATGAGGAAGCCGAAGATCGAGTTGACGGCCTTCTTCCGCGTCATCTTGAACTCCTCCGTGAGGAAGGCGATGAGCGGCTGGAGGAAGGCCACGGAGGTCGTGATCCCGGCGATGAACAGGAGCCCGAACCACATGGCCCCGAAGAGCTGGCCGAGCGGGATCTTCTGGAAGATGAGGGGCAGGGAGACGAAGCCGAGGTCGAAGGCCCCGCCCTGGGCGATGAGGGTCGTCTGGGCGATGCCGAAGAAGGCGACGGCGACGGGGATGGCGATCGTCCCTCCGAGGATGACCTCGGCGAATTCGTTGACCGAGGACGTGGCCAGCCCGTTCAGGGTGATATCCTCCTTTTCGCGGACATAGGAGGCGTACGTCTGGATCATCCCCTGGCCGAGGCTCAGGGTGAAGAAGATCTGGCCGGCGGCGACGAGCCAGACCGAGCCCTGGCTCAACCGACTGAGGTCTGGATTCCAGATGAAGCCCATGCCGTTGGCGATGTTCCAATCCGGATGCGCCGGGTCGGGCGCTCCGAGGGTCAGGACCCGGACGACGAGGGCGATCCCGAAGATGAAGAGGAGCGGCATGCCGTACCGGGCCAGGAGTTCGATGCCCTTGGAGATGCCCCGGCTCAGGAACATGTAGTTCATGGCCAGGCAGATGGCCAGGAAGATGAGGACCGGGATGATGGACGAGAAATCGGCGTTCTTCTCGACCCCCTGGAATCCCTTGAGGAACGAGGACATGGCCTCCTGGTTCGCCGGCCGAAATACCGGCCGGTCGCCGAGAACCAGGCATAGCCCAGGCACCAGGCCATGATGAAGAGGTAAAAGACGGCGATGGTGAACGGCAGGAAGATGCCGAAGGCGCCGATGTATTTTGAAACAGGGTGCTTCCACATGACATGGAACATCCCCGGCGTCGAGCCGTGGCCGTGGGTGCCGCCGTGGCGGCCGATGGTCCATTCGACCCACATCATCGGCACGCCCATCAGGATGAGGGCGCAGAAGTACGGGATGAGAAAGGCCCCGCCGCCGTTCGATGCGGCCTTGGCGGGAAACCGGAGGAAGTTGCCGAGCCCGATGGCGTTTCCGGCCATGGCCAGGACGAGGCCGATCCTCGTCGCCCAGCGCTCACGGCTTACCCCCCCCGCCCCCTCGTCGACGGCCTTCTTCTTGCCGAAGAGGACCCGCGACATGCAATAAAAGCTCAGGCCGAGGATAGCGCCCCAGCCGAGGATGATCGAGAGCCAGCCCCACGTGGACAGACCTTGGGTCATGGGTTCCTCCAATCGGGAAAAGTTCGGGTTTCGTCGGAGATCAGCCGCATGGGCGATCGTGTTTCACTGCCGGATGCCTGGGCTTCCGGCCGGGTTTCAGTCCTCATGAAGGGGGTCTTATAACATAGATGGCCCGGGCAAGTCAAAAGGGCCGCCGGACGCCGTGGTTCATTCGGACCGCAGCGCGGAAATGGTCTTCAATAGCGCCCAGACCCGGCCGACCCCGGGGAGTCGGAATTCGGCCAGAGACCTTGCACGGCCGCCGACGCGGACCGTGGTCCCGATCCCGCGCAAGGCGCGGAACGCGTCTTCGTCGGTCCTGTCGTCACCGATATAGATCAGCCTCCGGTCCAAGGCCGGCCCGAGCCAGCTCAGGAACTCGAGGGTCCCGCGGCCCTTGTCCCAATCCACCTTCGGACGGATCTCGAAGACCTTCTTGCCGCGTGTCACCTTTAGCCCCGTCCCCCGCCGTTCGATCTCCTCATGGACGATCCGCGCCAGGCGGCCGATATGGGCGCGCTGGAGAAGCCTGTAATGGATCCCGGCGGTCAACCGCTTGTCCTCCACGACCACACCGGCCAGATCAGCCGTCCTGGTCCGGATCCTTCTGAGGACGGCGGCCAGGTCGCCGCGCCTTTGTTTCGCGACCGGATGCACCCAGCTCCTTCCCTTATAAGAGATCTCCAGGCCGTGGTTCCCGATGTAAGCGAAAGAGGAGAGACCAACGAGCCTTCGGGCCTCGGCCAGCGACCGGCCCGTCACAACAGCCACGACCGCCGTCCGTCCCAGGGCCTCGAGGAAAGCGCGCCGTCGGGAGGATAGGAGGGCGAGCTCAGGGCGGCTCACCAGGCTGACGAGCGTACCATCATAGTCAAGCAGGATGACGAGGTCCGGAGCGGCTCCCAGGTCGCGCTCGGGAATGGTCATAGACAAATGACATCCTTCTCATAATAGAGGGACAGGAAGAGCAGAAGATAATCCCGGATATGGCGCGTGATGAGATAGTTGGCGCGGATGTGCTCTTTCCCGTTGACGCCCAGTTTCCGGGCGTAGCCGGGCTCCTGGAGCAGCTGCTTGATCCAGAAGGCCGTCCCCTCGACGGAGCGGGTCAGGATCCCGGAATACTTGTGGGCGATCTGCAGGGGGATGCCGCCGACGGCGGAGGCGATCACGGGCTTCTCCTTCCACAGGGCCTCGGCCACGGTCAGACCGAATCCTTCCTTCAAGGATTTCTGCAGGACGACGCTGGAGGCCCGCTGGAGGGCGTTGATCTCGATGTCGCTCGCCGGGGGGAGGAACAGGACGAAGATATCGGGATCGTTCTCGGCTTCCCGTCTCACGTCATCGAGGACACGCATGCCCTCGGGGTCGTCCGTGGCCCCCCCGCCGGCCAGGACGAGCTGGCAGTCCATGTGCTCCTTGACCATCCGGTAGGCCTTGACGACCCCCACCGGGTCTTTGAGGTAGTCGAACCGGGAGATCTGCGTGACGATCGGCCGGCCGCGGTCGATGCCGTAGCTCGCGCAAACGCGGTCGATCTCCTCCTCGGGGAGGTCCTTGTTCTTGTCGCTGAGCGGGTCGATGGAGGGGGAGATCAGGGCCTGCCGGATGGACAGAGGCCGGGAGAAGGCCGGCGCCGAGAAAACGGCGCCGTCGTATCGCTCGATGTATCCTTTCAGAAAATTCCAGACCTCCGGCCTGGGATCGGTGAAGTCGATATGGCATCGCCAGAGCCATTTCTGCCCGGGGGACTCCTTCCTCTCGACCAGGGCGATGGGCTGGGGATCGTGGATGAACAGGATGTCCGCGGCGAGATCCATCTCCGCCGCGTTTTCCCTGTTCACGTCGACAAAGAAATCGAGGTCGGCGCCGGTCACCGGCACATCCATGCCGTGGAGGGCGTTGTGCATGTTCTTCGTGACGGCGAAGAAGCGCTCGTTCCCCTTGATGACGCTCCACCGCGCCGAGACGCCCAGGTCCTTGAAGAGGGGGATCATCCGTGTCAGGATCTCCGCCACTCCGCCTCCCACGGCTGTGGAGTTGATGTTCAGGATGGTCTTGTCGGCAAGCCGTTCCGCCAGGAGCCGGAGTTCCTCAACGGAATCCGGTCCGGCCACCGATGCATAGTCATCGATCTTTGGCATGACACTCCACCAAACGGATGATCTCCCGTCGCAGGCCGTCCAAAGTGATCGTGTAGGGGTCCAGCCGGGATAAGGCCGCCGCGAGGTCGCGGTCCCCGCGCGCCTCGAACCAGACGGCGAAATCGTTCGCCCCCTTTCCAGCCTCAGCCGGGACTCGAAGACGTGATAATAGAGGGAATTGACACTGATCGTCCGGAGGGCCTCCAGGAATTCGTGCGCGTCCCGGGCTTCGGCGGGCAGAGGCATGATGAACGTGCGGCAGGACATGAAATGGAATTCCTCGCCGTCCTGGCAGACCGGCCACGAATTCCGGCGGGCGGCAAGGACCTCTTCCAGGATCTCGACGTACCGGGCGCGAAGGTCGTTGATGCGCCGGTACCGAACCGTATTCACGCTGGCCAGGCGCTCGCCGACGTCGTCCAGGCCCAGGCTCCCGGAGATCCAGTAGGCGAAATCGTTGGGCGGCTCCGGGGAAAGGAAATGATGCTGCTGGAGGAAGCGGTGCGTGTGATGATAGATCGATGCGCCGGGGACCTCCCGGATCCCCTCCAGGAGCTCGCGGACGGTAGCCGCCCTCCTCCCGAGGAGTTCGACGAGGTTGAGCCTCGTGTGGAATCGGAACGGTTCGCCCATGCGCGCCTCCCTACAATCTCTTCCGCATCTCGTTGACGATCTTCCCTGCCCAGCGATAGACGTTGTTCTCCCGGACGGTCTGCCGCATTCTCCGCATCCGTTCCCGCCGCTCGTCCTCGCCCATCTCAAAGGCCTGTTTGAGGGCATCGGCGAAACGGTCGGCCGCCAGCGGATTGATGAGGATCGCCTGTTCGAGCTCCCGCGCGGCCCCGGTGAACTGGCTGAGGATGAGGACGCCGGACTCGTCGGTCCGGGCGGCTACGAATTCCTTGGCCACGAGGTTCATCCCGTCATGGATGGAGCTGACGACGCAAACGTCGGCCGCCCGGTAGTGGCTGATGACCTCCTCGAGCCCCAGGTGCGTTTTCCTGAGGACGATCGGCTCCCAGCCGCTCCTCCCCCAGCGCTCGTTGATATCGACCATCGCGTGGTACATCTCGTCGTTGTATTGCTTGTATCGGGGGATGTGGATGCGCGACAGGGGGCCCAGCTGGAGGAAGACGAACTTCCCGACGTACTCCGGGTATTTCTCGAGGAATCGATCCACGGCCGCGAAGCGCTCGACGATACCCTTCGTGTAATCCATGCGGTCGATGCCGACGGCCAGAAGGCGCCCCCGAAAGCGGAAATCCCCGCGGACGGCCTGGACCCGGTCCTCGACGGCCGGCGAACGGGAAAGACTGTCGATACTCTCGAAATCGATGCTGATGGGGAAGGGCCGGACCAGGGTCTCCAGCCCCCCCTTGAACACGGACAGCCGTTCCCGGTCGACGCGGACCTCAAGGAACCGGTCCACGGAATCCAGGAAGTTCAGGCAGTGTTGGCGGATGTGGAATCCCATAAGGTCGTTGCCGAGCATGCCCTGGAGGATCTCGGCGGCGTTCGGGCAGACACGGAAGGCCTCGGAATTGGGCCAGGGGATGTGCCAGAACTGGGCCACGACGATGTCCGGACGCCTCTCCTTGATCAGCGCCGAGAGGAGGGCGAAATGATAGTCCTGGATGAAGACGAAGGCCGTGTCGTCCCCGACCTCCTCGAGGACCGCGTCGGCGAACCTCCTGTTGACCGCGACGTAAACCTGCCAGTCGCTCTCCCGGAAGACCGGGCGAACGTGGACGATGTGGCAGAGCGGCCAGAGGCCCTCGTTGGAATAGGAGTAATAGAAAGCGTTCTCCTCCTCACGGTTGAGCCAAACCCTCCTCAGCGTATACGTGGGAGCCTCGGGAGGGACCCGGATCCGGTCGTGGTCGTCGACGACCTCCCGGTCCGCGTCGCCCATCCCGGCCGCGATCCATGTCCCTCCGCTCGCCGCCATGACGGGATCGAGGGCCGTCGTCATCCCGCTGGCCGGAATGATGCACCTGATCCCGCCTGACGAATAGACGTGGATGTAGGGCTCCCGGTTGGAGACGACGATGAACTTGTGCCCGCCGACCTTTTCCCGGATGGCATCCTTCAGTCCCTGACGGTCCCAGGTCATGGCGCCTCTCCCCCTCGTTCTTCCGGACGACAATGGTGCGCGCGGGAACAGGGAACGAGATCCCTTCCTTCCGGAACCGCTCGTGGAGGCGGGCCAGGAACTCGTGCTTGATCCGGTACTGGTCGGAGAACTCCTTCCCCCGGAGGATGACGGTCCCGACGACGCCGCTCTCGCCGAAGGTATGGAACCGGACATAAGGCACGAAGCCCGGGACCCCTCCTTCGACCTCGCTCATGGTCGCGGCCGCCGTTTCGACGAGGATATTTTCCACTCGTCTCAGGTCGTTATCATATCCGACGCCGACGTCCACGAGGACGCCCATCTCCTTCTCCGGGAGATGGTAGTTCGTCACGATGCTCGAGGCCACCTTGTTGTTCGGGACGATGACCAGGTTGTTGGAGAGCGCCCGGATGATCGTGTTCCTCCACGTGATGTCCTCGACGTAGCCCTCGTCCCCCGAATCCAGTCTGAGGTAGTCTCCCGGACGGATCTTCTTGGTCATGAGGATGTGAAGGCCCGAGAACAGATTGGAAAGGGTGTCCTGAAGGGCCAGGGCCACGGCGAGGCCGCCCACGCCCAGGGCGGTCAGGAGGGGCGTGATGGAGACGCCGAGATAGTCCAGGACGATGAGGAACCCGACCAGGTAGATGACGACGACGGTCACGTTCCTGAAGAGCGACGTCGGAACACCGGACATCCGGTCGGCATAGGACCGGAAGAGGCCCGTGGAAAGCCTCACGGCGAACAGGATGGCGCTGAGGAAGGCGGCCAGGGCCAGGGCTTTCGCGAGGAGGTGTGCCGGCTCGGCGGGGAGCGAGACAAGCTTCAGCGCGACGGCCAGGCCGCCGAGGGCGAACCACAGGACGAGCATCCCCCGAAGCGCCCGGACCAGGATGTCGTCCCATGGCGAGGCGGTGCGGACGGCGAGTCGGTGCAGGCGGCCGGAGACGATGCGCTGGGCCAGGAGCCCGATGACAAGGGCCCCGAAAACGACTCCCGCCGCGAGGAGCGGATCCGGGAAAACGGGGGCCGGGACGGTCGCAGGGGACATGGTCAGTCCTCCTTGAGGATATCGTCGCCCGTCCCGAATTCCCCGTCGGGCCCGGCCGAGCTCAGCCGAAAGCCCGAATCGGAGAGCTTCTCATAGCGGATCTTCCGGCCCCAGGCATCGACGGGGGACGCCGCCATGGGCTGGGACCTCCGGAGCTCCTCGAGGTCGGCCGGCGCCTGCCCTTCCGACGCGATCCGCTCCACGACGATCCGTTCGAGAGAGGCCAGGTTGACGTTGGTCAGGTCGATCTTGGCTTCCAGGTACTGGTCGACCATGACCTTGAGATTGCTCTTGTCTCCCGTCTTGGAGAAATAGACGGCATAGACGATGATGAGAGCCAGGATGACGACGATGAGCAGGCCTCGGAACTTCATTTTTTCCCCTCCCCTTCGGACTCGGCGTGACGCAGGCCTGTCATAAGGCCCCCCCGCCGCCGGTCCCGGCCGTTCCGGGCTCCCGGCCTTGGCCGGCGAAGGCGGCTATCCGCGCCGCGATCGCCCCGGCCATGGCGTCCGGGACCCCGTCGGCGTGAACGGACGCGAGCCTCATGTCGCAGGTCTCGTTGACGTAATCGATCACGATGAGGCGGCCCCGGGAGTCCCGGGCGATCTCCGTCGAGAAGAACCGGATCCCCGAGACGGCGGCGATCCGCCGGACGATCCCGTAGAGCTCGTGGAGCCCGTAGCCGGCGATCTCATCGGCCGAAAGCTCCCTGTAGGCGTGCGTCCTGTCGTCCCACCAGGCGCAGAGGACGAGGCCGAGGGCGAAGAAACCCCGGAACCAGAACCTCCGGCCATCCGCATCCCGGGGCACGATCCGCTCCTGGAGGAGGTACTTGTCTGTGGGATAGGTCCGCCGGCGCCAGCGAGACATCGAGGATCGTCGCGGCCCCGGGAACGACACCGACGCTGCCCCCTGTCGTATTGGCCGGTTTAATGTAGAAGGGAGTCCCGAGAGGGACGAGGTCGGCCGTGGATATGCCGGGGTCCGGTCGCGTCTCGAAGGAGGGCAGGATGATGGTGTACGGCGTCGCCAGGCCGTTGGCGATAAATTCCAGGTGCATGGTCGCCTTGTCCGAGGCCCAACGGACCTTTTCAATGGGGTCGAGCACGTCGGCCCCGCGGGAGCGAACGGCGCTCTGGAGCGCGTGAAATTCGGGCGACGCCCCGACCGCCCGATCGACGAGGAAGCGGATATCGATCTCTCCGTCCTCGATCGCCCTCAGGGTTTTAGACAGGCCGGACGGCCAGACCTGGAGCGTCGAAAGTCCGAGCCTTTGGGCGGAACGCTCGACGAGAGAAACGAAATCGCGGTCGTATTCCCAGTCGGCGGCAACGGCGAGATCGATGACCCTCATTTTCCTGCACGCCTATTATATCAGAACAAGGAGGGGAATCGCCGCTCGAGGTCGTCGCGCGGGACGGGGCCCAGATTCGCGCCGCGGAGGCTCCCCGCCTCGGCCAGCGCATCCGGGAGCAGGTCGACGGCGCCGCCGAGATTGGCGTTCCCGAGATCGGCCCCCTTGAGAACGGCCTGATGGAATTGGGCCCACGGCAATGACGCGCCCGTGAGATCGGCGCCGTCCAGTCTGACCCGGACGAGGTTCGCCCAGGGAAGGCCCGCGTTCCGGAAGGAGGCCCCCCGAAGGTCCGAGCCGAAGAATAGGACCCTCGAAAGCTTGGCGGTGCTGAAGTCCGCGCCTCGCGCGTCGGCGTTGTTGAACCTTTGATAGTGATGGCTGGAACCTCGGAAAACGGCGTTCCGGAGGTCGGCGCCCATGGAATACGCCCCGCTCATATCGGCGCCCGAGAGGTCGGCGTTCCGGAGATCGGTGAAACTGAACCGCGCCTCGACCAGCTTGGCTCCCCGCAGGTCGGCCCCTTCAAGGTCGGCCCGGTCCAGGCGGGCGCGGAAGAGCTCGGCGTCCCGGAGGTCGGCGCCCCGGAGCTTCGCCTTGCGCAGGTTAGCGCCTTCCAGATGGATCCCGCGGAATCTTCCCGGGCCGGATCCTGCGGGCCTCTCATAATCGGACAGGTTCGCAAACAGCACCGAGCGCAAAGCCGCGCCGAACGGATAGTTGTTCAGGGTCCCGGGAAGATCTCCCCGAAGCGACCACGGGATGAGATAAAGGACGAGGGCGCCTTCGACGATCAGGGCCGCGGCGCCCCCCCCCGCGGCGAGAACGCATCCCGCCCGGGCCGGCCTCCCTCCGAACGGACGAGACTTCGCCCATATCCAGAATGCCCAGGCCAACCCCGCGAACGCCATCCCCGCCGAAAAATAGGATATGAAGGCGTCGTGGAGCTTGAGGCTTCGGAAGGCATTCAAAAGCAGAGCCCCGTCCGGAATGATAAAGGCAGATCCCCTCAGCCTGGTTTTCGAGCGCAGGGCGATGAACGCCACGAAAGTGATAAGGGGGGCCGCGATGAAGAGAACGCCGGCCGCGATGCCGACTCCTGCGAGCGGCAGACGGATCCGGCCTTCCAGCACCACCCTGGAGTCGGGCGACGAAAGGAGGGCCCATCCCCAATAAGCGCAAAGGGCCGACAGGCCCCCTGCCCAAGCCATGGACCGATCGTTCCTTTCGTTCATTTGAAATAATCCCCCGAGATATCGATGAAGACGCAGTCCCAGTTCTTCAGGATCCGGAGTCCCGTCCGCCGGAAGCTGGGCGCGAAGATCAGCCCCCGGCCGCCCAGGGGAAACATCGACGCAAGCAGGGTATCGATCCAGCCTTTGTCGACAAGGCTCGGATCGTAAGCCACGAGATGGCGCCACCGTCCCCCCTCCCATATCTCGACCCAGATATGCCCGCCCGGTTTCCCCCGATATCTGGGAAGCACAGCCAACCGGGCCGGGATCCCGACGGCCCGGCAGGCGTCGACTACGATCAGGGACGCTTCGCCGCAGGAAACGAGTCCGCGCTCGATGATCCGCAGGGGGCCGATGAGAGGCTTGCGGATATGCTTGTCTGCGTAGATCAGGCGGAACTGCAAGACGGACTCCCGACTGAGGCGGAGGACAGCTTCCTCGACGGACGGGCTCGACGCGGCGATCTCCCGGAAACGCTCATAGAAGTCCGCGCGCCAGCGGTCCCTGGCCTCGCCCGCCGCGGCATAGGGCAGGACGAAGTCCAGGAAGATGTCATCCGGAACACCCGCGGCCAGAGCGACGGTCCGCCGCGAGAGAAGCGCCATCCGGACGTTCTCAGCGATGTAGGCGGCGTCAAGCCCCCGGACGTCGGCGTCCGGCATGTTGGCCAGTAGAAACGCGAGACAGCGCCGCTCGTCCGGGCCGGCGGCTTGGATCAACTCGATGAACGGCCCCGACCGGCTCCCCATGGCCTGGAGCGCGCCGAGCACCCCGCCGCGATATCCGGGCGGAAGCCCGTCCAGGAGATCGAGGATCGGGCCGCCGACGTCACCGGTTTGCTTTCGGATCTCCACCCAGAGGTCGAAGGCCTTGGCCTTCAGCGCTTCGCCTTCGGCGGTCCGGACCTTCATCGGCGTATCGATGACCAGCCTGGCATAACGGGAGGCCGTTTCGAGATCTCCCCTTTGCCGATGGATGTCAGCCAGAATGGCCTTCGACGTCAATCGCCAGGGAAGTACGGCATCCGCCTCCCGGGCCTCCTTCAGCGCGGGCTCGAGCTCTCCGAGCCCGAGACGCGCGGTCGCCAGCTTTTCTGCGATCCTGGGACTGAACGATGAGACCTGGGATCTGTCGAGGATGGCCGCGGCTTCCCGGAATCTCCCGGAGTCGAGGAGAAGATCGGCATAAAGCTCGACAAGGACCGGATCGAACCTCAGATGAAGATAGGCAACGCGGGCGTGAGCCAGGGCTTCGGCCGTCCTGCCGGCCCGGGACGACGCCAGGGCTTCCGACCATTCCCGGTCGGCGAGATACCTCTTCCATTGGGTCGGCATCAGGAGAAGCGCAGCGGCGAATGAGACGGCGGCGAGCGCTAGCACGGCCCCTTTGGCGGGACGTCGGGACACTCCGGAGAGGGAGCGTTCTTCGCCGGCCAGCCACCCCAGGAATGCGGAGAATAAAAGCGCCAAGGGGAGGATACGGCTCGGATAGTAAAACAAGGCCATGACCAGGTAAGCCAGCACGGACCCGGCCGCCCCGTAGGAGAGGGCCCCGACCGGAGACAAAACCTGGCCGCGCGGGAGGGCGGCGCGGCGGCGAAATGCGCCCGCGACCGCCCCAAGCGCGAGTCCCCAGAACGGCAGGAGGACAAGAAGCCCGAGCCCGCCCGTCTCCACGAAGGATTCGAGATAGTCGTTGAAGGCGTAGGCGTCCGCCGAAGCCGAAAGCCGCTCGATCGCGCTCCCCTTCCCCGCCTCGAAATAGCGCCCCTGCTCGGTGTTGTAAACGGCCGGGAAATTCCCGTAGCCGACGCCGGCGACGGGATGGGCGAGGGCGGTCCGGAGCGAGACTTTCCATATAAGAACGCGGCCGGCCGCGGACATCGGCTTGAACGAAACGGCCAAGGCCGCGATCACGACCAGGGCGACCGCCCCCAGGATCAGCGCGCCGCGGACGGCGGACCCCCGTGCCCGCGGCAGTTCATGACGGGCCGGAGCCGGGCGGAGCAGACGTCGGAGGAGAAAAGCGACCCCGCCGACGAGCAGCAGCGCGGTATATGCCGTGCGGCACCTGGACAGACCGACGGCCGCGAGCAAAAGAGCGTTAATAAAGTATCCCGGGACCCGAAGGAATGCGCTCTTCCCCGTCCGGGAAACCGTCCACGCGACGGGGATGACCATCGTCAGGAACATCGCGAAATGATTCACGTTGTAGAAAAAGCCCCGCATTTCCCGCCCGATCGCCCATTGGGCAAGGCCATGCGCGGCCTCGACTCCGGTCAGGACGACCAAAGCCCCCGCCAGGAGCAGGGCGGGAGTGCCTTGAAGGCGGCGGCGGTTCGTCCGGACGAGGATATAGACCGCGAACGCCGTCACCAACATATAGGGCTGAAGGAAACTTTCCCTGGACCTCGAGGCGACGAGGAAGGATGCCAACGAAAGGACGACCGAGGCCGCATAAAAGATATCGAGCCATGCGGGGCGGAGATCCTCCGCATCAGCCCCCTTTCTCAGCCCCGAAAGGAAGACGAAGAGGAATATGGGAATGGAGAGAAGGCCCAGGGCGAATCCGATCGAACCCGGCGACAGGATCTCGGGCCGCTTGACGCCCAGGACCAGGGCAACGGCTCCGGCGAGCGCCAAAGCAAGGCCGGCCGCGCCCGCCAGAGAGCGCAGGAGCCGCCGGGTCTCCGCAGAGGACGTGATCATGCGTTCGGACCGTAGCATATCGCCGGAACGATTTCAAGACGGCGGAGGGCGCGTCCGTTATGTTCGGGGGGAGGAGGGGAAGTGACCCGTGTAGGACTCGAACCTACAACCCGCAGATTAAGAGTCTGCTGCTCTACCAATTGAGCTAACGGGCCGAAAAACGCACCTAGTTTAGATGAGTTCCGCCGCCTTGTCAATCCCTCGACGCCCCGGTGTCGAAAACCGGCCGATCAGGACAAGGATCCGATCTCGCTCAGGCTCTCCGGCGAGGCTATGAAGATGAGAATATCGCCCTCCCGGAGGGTTTCCGCGTCAGGCGGATTGAAATCGTAGGCGTCGGTCCCTCCCCTTTTGACGGCGACCAAAAGGGCCCGCGTCCTCTCCCGGAGCCGGGACCCGCCGATGGTCTTCCCTACCAGCGGCGAATCCTTGCCGACGGCGACCTCCTCGACCCGGAGGCCCTTCTCCTTGTCCCGGAGCATCGTGTCCAGGAAGGTGACGACGGAAGGCCGAACCATCTGGGAGGCCATGCGCATCCCGCCGATGAACGCCGGGGAGATGACATGATCGGCGCCTGCCCGCATCAGCTTCGGATGCGTATTGATATCGGTCCCCTTGGCGACGATACGGACGGTCGCGTTGAGACTGCGGACGGTCACCGTGACGAAGAGGTTGGCCTCGTCGGTCGGCAGGCTGAGGAAAACGCCCCCGGCATTCTCGAGCCCCGCTTTGACGAGGACCTCGTCCTCGGCCGGGTCGCCCTGGACGTAAAGGAAGGGATGAGCGGCCGCGAGCCGGTCGAGCTTCTCCTTCGAGGGCTCGACGACGACGAACGGGCGCTTCGTCTCATGAAGCTCCCGGACGATGGTCGCCGCGATCTCGTCCCCGCCGCAGACGATGAAGTGATTCCTGAGCCGGGCGATCTCTTTTTCCATCTTCCTTCTCCCCAGGATGTTCTTGAGCTCCCCCTCGACGACGAAGGCCGTGATCGACGTCACGGCGAAGGCGATCGTCCCCAAGCTGAGGAGGATGTAGACGGCCGTGAAGACGCGGGCCGGTGGGTTGCCGCTGAGATCGTGGACCTCGCCGTAACCGATCGTGGCCACGGTGATGACGGTCATATAGACGCAGTCGAAGAAGGACCATTCCTCCCCGCCGAAGATCTTGAACCCGGCGACGCCGAACGCGATGACGATGACGAATAGGATGACGGCCAGGCGGAGTCTTTTCCTGCTGTTCATCGGGAACCCTCTGTTCGCCCCCGATTATATATAAAACCGGGGCGTAATGGAAAGCGCGGTGTTCGGGGGCCGGAGGCCGCGGACGGAAAAAAGGTCCTCGTCCTGGAGAAGAAACCCCACCCCGGCTCCTCATGGCCGGAGCCTATGCGGCCTCCGAGCTTTTCCTCGGCGGAGTCCCGACCGCCATGTACACAGGCATTCTGGCCGCCGACATCGTCCTGACCGGCTGATCCGGCCCGTATCGTCCATCCACCGCGAAATAGCCGTCGATGTAAAGGACCTTTCCTGGAACTGTAAATGTGCGGCCCCGGAAACCGACGGCCGGCCGCCCTCCACGATCGGCCCTCCCCCTGTACGAAGCCCGCGGCGGACACAAAGGCCCTCTCTTCCAGCCTCGACGGATTGGCCTGAAGATTGCACTCTCTCCCTGCGCCGAGCCTATGATCCCGGATGAGGAGGCCTTCGTGGGGAGAACAAGGAAAAGAACCGCGGCCGCCGGAGCCCTGCTCCTGTTCGGGACCCTCTCCGCCCTCGCGGGACAACAATCCATTCCACTCGACTCCCGATACTGGGTCCTGGACTCCGCGCAGGTCAAGGAACACGCGGGGCGCAAGGCCCTGACCGGGATGGCCGTGCTCAAGGGCATCACTTTTCGGGATGGGACCATCGAGTTCGACGTTTGGGCTCCGGACACCCGGCTGACGGGAGGGCGCGCCTATCCCGGGGTCCTCTTCCGGATGCGGTCCGGGGACGAGGCCGAGCGGCTTTACCTCCGCCCTCATCGGGCCGGCCTCTACGCGGACGCGGTCCAGTACGCGCCCGTGTTCAACGGCCTGGCCGGCTGGCAGCTTTATAACGGGGACGGCTTCACGAATTCCGTTGCCTTCCCCTTCGACGATTGGGTACCCGTGCGGATCGAAGTCTCCGGCCGGCAGGCCAGGATGTTCGTCGGCGGGACGGGAACGCCCTGCCTGGATATCCACGACCTCAAACACGGCCTCAGCGAGGGCGCCGTCGCCCTGTTCGGAGAAGGGGCCGCATACTTTTCCAACGTCCGTGTCCATAACGACGCGTCGCTCCGCCTGCCCCCTCCTCCTCCGGCCCACGCCGTCCCCGGGGCGATCATGGACTGGGAGCTCTCCCGCGGCTTCCCTGCCCTCCTCCTCGAAACAGGTCTCTATCCCGACGACGGGATGCTCGCCGAGGCAGGATGGCGGAAGGTCTCGGCCGAGCCTTCGGGGCTTGTCGATATCGCCCGCACCGTCCGGTTCAACGGGGTGGAGCCCGAGACCGTGCTCGCCCGGACCGTCGTCCGGTCCAAAAGAGGCCGGTCGTCGCTCAAATTGGATTTCGGCTACAGCGACGCCGTCGACATCTTCCTGAACGGGACGCTCCTCTACTCCGGAGACAGCAGTTATCGCCGGCGCGACCCGTCGTTCCTGGGGATCGTCGGCTATTGGGACTCGATCAGCCTTCCCTTGCGGAAAGGCGACAACGAACTCCTGCTTGTGGTCAGCGAGGGGTTCGGCGGCTGGGGCTTTCAGTGCCGGGACGGCTCGACCGTCTTCGCCGCCCCGGGCGTGGCCAAAGTCTGGGAAACCCCAAGAACGCTGAGGGTCCCCGAGTCGGCCGCTTATGACCCCGCGCGAAAGGTCGTCTATGTCTCCATTTACGACCCCACGACGCCCAGCCGAGGGCAGGGACGCCAGGCGATCGCCCGGATCGGCCTCGACGGGAAGTCGCTTGAGACCGCCTGGGTGCCCGGACTCAACAACCCGACGGGGCTCACCGTCCGCGGCGACAGGCTCTTCGTCGTCGAAAGGACGCAATTGGCCGAGATCGATATCCCCTCGGGAACGATCGTCAAGCGGACCGCGGTCCCGGCGCCCGTCTTCCTGAACGACGTCGCGGCCGACCCGGACTCGGCCCGGGTCTTCATCTCGGATTCGGGCAAGAACGCCATCTTTCTTTACGACGGCCAGACCATCGTTGAATGGCTGTCCGGCGGGGAACTCGTCCAGCCCAACGGGCTCCTTCTCCGGGACGGCCGCCTCTATGTGGGAACGAGCGGTGACGGATGCGTGAAGTCCGTGGACCTGAAGACAAGGGCGGTAACGGTCCTGGCCCGTCTCGGTCCGGGCATCGTGGACGGCATCGCCGGCGACGGGAGCGGGGCGCTCCTTGTCTCGCAGAACGAAGGACGGCTCTTCCTCGTGACGCCCGGCGACGGGATCTCGAAGATCCTCGACACGACGACGATCGGGATGAACCTGGCCGATCTGTGTTACTGCCCCGAGGCGGGCCTGGTCATCGTCCCGACCTATGTCGACGGCCGGGTCGCGGCGTTCAGGATAGAGTAAGGGGAAAAAATCATGAAAATGTTCGGAACGGCCTTGCTGGCGGCATGCCTGAGCTTGAGCCTGACGCCCGGGCCGGAGGATCAGAGCCGGCGGGCCGATATCGAAGCGATCACCCGCACGATCCACTCCTGCATCGGCTGGGCCAAGACGAAGGACTTCGCCCTCCTCTACGGCTCCGTCGCCAACGACCCGGATTTCCTAGAGGTCCATCCGGACGGAAGGGTCGTCTCGGGATTCGACGAGTTCCGGAAGGCGGAGGCGTTTTGGGGCAGTCCCGACTTCAAGGCCGTCCGCTACGAGGTCCGCGACCTCAGGATCCACGTATCGCGCTCTGGGGACGTGGCCTGGTTCTACGGCCTCCTCGACGATATCAACGAATGGAAGGGCCGGCCCGCGAACTGGGAGAACACCCGCTGGACCGGCGTCCTGGAGAAAAGAGACGGCCGCTGGGTGATGGCCCAGCAGCACTTCTCTTTCGCCGCGAAGGGGTGACGATCCCCCGCGGGCGCCGCGAAACCGCCGCGTCACCCGCGGGGGAGAGCGTCATTTGCTGCCGACCGTGATGTCCTCGGTGGTCTCCAACTTGAGCGTGAGACCCGCCTTTCCGGTCCCGAAGGCCACGACCCGTCCGCCCGCCTCCCCGGGGTCCCTCAGGATGACCGGGAACTCGGTGATGATCTTCCCGGATTCGGTCCGGGCCGTGCCCTGGACTTCGGTCCCCGCCGGCAGGACGACCCGGATGGGCTTGAACGAGGTTTTGATGTCGATGACGCCGTCCGGGGGGAGGGCCTTGATGTCCTCGATATCGACCGCGCTCGACTCGCCCAGGATGCTGATCGATCCCGACGTGCCCCGGAGGACGACGTTCTTGAAGGAGTTCTTGATGCTCACGTCGCCCCCGATCTCCTCGGCCAGAACGGCCGAGGACTCGCCCGCGACCGAAAGCGCGCCTCCGACGCGCCGGGCCTCGACGGCGTTGAATGAGGTGGCGATCGTCCCCCCCGCCTTGACGTCCGTCGCCGTGACCTTCGCCGACTCGGCCCGCACCCTGAGCGAGCCGCCGACCCTCTCGACGACGATATCCTTGAAGGACGAGGTGATGACGACGTCCCGATCGGCGTCGCGGACGGTCACGGCGGACGACTCGCCGTCCACCTCCAGGCGGCCGTGGATGCGGGTCGCGACGATCGGCTGGAACGAACTCTTGACCGCGACGTCGCCGCCGACGTCCTCGACGGTGACCGACGAGGACTCGCTCGTCACCTTCACCCCGCCCTTGATCCTCGTGACCTTGACCGGCTTGAAGCTGTTTTCGACGGCGGCGTCGAGCTCCACGTCGTCCACCGTCACGCCGGAGCTCTCGCCTTTGATCTCGAGCCGGCCCCGGACGCCGCGGACGTCGATCGGATCGAACGACGAGGTGATCCGGCAGTCGCCGGCGACGTCGGACCCCGTTATCGCGGCGCTTTCCGCGGTCACCGTGAGCGGCCCGCCGATCTTCGCGAACCGGACGTCCTTGAAGCTGTTGCGGATATCGGCCCGGCCGGCGATGTTCTCGGCGCGGACCTCCCCGCTCTCGTTCCGGACGTCGACGGGCCCCTTGAAGTCCCTGACAAGGACCGCGGCGAAGCTGTTGCGGAGCTCGAGCGCGCCGCCGCAGTTCTCGACCCTGACCTCGCCGCTCTCGTTGCGAAGCTCCAGCCTGCCCGTGATCCCTCTCACCGAGACGTTCCCGAAGTGATTATCGACGTCCAGGGATTGCGAGGCGGGAACGCGGATATCGATCCGGGCGGCGTAGGAAAGGTTCCAGTTGCCGGTCCGAAGGGCGTTCCCGATCTTCTTGAAGATGTTCCATTGTCCGCGGTCCATGTCCATGGGCGAGGCCAGGCGAAGGACGTGGCCGCCGGCATCGGCCTCGAGCTTCAGCGTCGTGTTGTCCAGGAACTCCGTGACGAATTCCGGATCGGCGTCGCCGACCTCGATGTTCGCCTCGACGGCGATCTCGTTCTTGTCCCAGGCGCTGATCGTCAGTTGGGCCTGGGTCCGGTCGACCCGGAGCCTTCCCCCCGGTGCCGATCCCGCCCGGGCGGTCATGTCTTTGTGCTGGACGTTCCGGCCTCCCGCCCCGGGAAGAGCGGCCTTCCCCGGTACGGACGCGGCCGGCATTGCCGGCGTCAGAAGGCCGACGAGGAGGACGGCCCCCCCCAGCAGGACCATCATCGTGTTCTTTTTATTTTTCATCGTTGACTCCTTCAAGTAATGTTCGGATCCGCGGGCCTGAGCACTTCGGCCAAGACCTGACGCTTGTCCTGGAGCGCGGCCAGCAGATAGCCGCGGATATGGGCGTTCGCGGGATTCGAGTCCAGGGCATCCCGGCATCTCGCGATCTGGGCGTCGATCATCGCCAACTTGTCTTTGTAGAGGGACATCATCTGGATGTCCATGGCCTCCAGCTTCGGCCGGACCTCCCGGGCCAGATCGTCGATGGCCGCCATGTACTCCTTTTCCGAGGCCTCGACCCGGGCCAGCGCGGTTTCGTTCAGGATCCCCGACCCGACGGGCGTCTTCCGGAGCGTTTGGATCCCGAGGACGGCCAGGACGATTATGGCGGCGCCGGCCGGGGCCAAGATGAGCCAGCGCCTAAAACCGGGCCTCGGATTCCGGGCATGGCGCTCCGCGGCCCGGGCGGCCGCCATCGCCTTCTCGCGCTTGAGGCTCGTTTCGATCCTTTCCCAGAGCCCGTTGGCCCCCACAGGTGCCCGGAGGGCGGATATCTCCCGGTCCAACCGGGCGGCGAGGGCCTCCCGTTGCCGGCATTCGGGGCACTCCCGGACGTGACGGGCGAGATCCTGCTCCGTCATGTCCCCGTTCGCGAATCGGTCGTATGCGTCGCAGTTCATGATGTCTCTCCGGCCGGACAGGTCCCCAGCCATTGCTGCAGCTTCTTGCGGGCCCTATGGACGCTGGCCTTGATGGTCCCGACGCTGACGCCGAGGATGTCGGCGACCTCTTCCTGGGAATACTCTTCGACCGCGAACAGGACGAAGCTGGCCCGCATCTGGATGGGAAGGGCCTCGATCGCCTGGGTCAGGGTGTGGGCCAGCTCGTGGGAGTCGCGGGCCCCGAGGACGCTCAGATCATCCAGATCCACGTCCGGCTTCCGGCGGCGCAGGATATCCATGCAGGTATTGTGCAGGATCTGGAAGAGATAGGTGCTGAAGCGCGCGCCGCTCCGGAATCCGTGGATCCCGCGGAAGAGCTTGAGGAACGTTTCCTGGACGGCGTCCTCGGCCTCCTGGGGGCGGCCCAGGATCCTCGTGGCCGTCCGGAGCAGGGGCTGGCCATAGCGGTCGTAGACCTGCCTGTAGGCGTCCAGGTCCCCCGCCCGGCACCGTTCGATCGTTCGCGCTTCTTCCATCGGGTCCATGATGAGATTATATCGCCTTGTCACCCCGTTAGACGCAAGGCCCGGGCGTTTCGTTGAGCGGGGCTCGGGACATAAAAGGATGAATGAATGTGATATTGAAGAGCTAGAACCGTCGCGAGGCGCCGCCGCCTCCGGAGCGGCCGCCCCCGAAGGAAGACCGGCTCGAACCCGATGACCCCGAGAAACCGGACCTTCCCCCGCCCGAACCGGAAGCCGCGGGGACGATACGGGCCGTGTTCCGTTCCCAGGTCTTCTGATACCCGCACTTGGGATTCCGACAGGCGTCCGTAATGCGCTCGCGTCCGCCGCAGGCTGTCGTCGCGGCGGCCAAGACCTCTCGCGCCCGGACGAGCGTCCGCCGGGCGCATTGGGGACAGGCGCTCGCCTTCCCGAGCTTGACCGAGAACAGCTCTTTCGCGCCGCATCGCGGACAGATCCAAAGCTCGTAATCCATCCCCCCGGCCGTCTCTTCGGCCGCTTCCTCGACGGAAAGTTGAGCATCGTCCGCGTCCTCAGGGACGAGGTCCATGGGCGAGCCGCAGGCCCGGCATGGGAGCTTATATTCCGCGGCCTTCTTTTTCATCGACCGGCGGGTCGAAGCCCATAGGATATTGGAAGCGAAGGGAAAAAGGGCGAACCCAAGAAGGGAGAGCGACGGGCCGACGCTTTTCAGCATGGCGAGCCCTGCGCCGATCGCCGCCGTCCACATCAGGAACCAGTATCCGAAGCCGGCCCGGGCGGCCTTCCGCCGATCGGCCCTGGAGCGGGACCGGCCGAAGCGACGAAGAGCGGAGAAGGCCCATAGCCCGGTCACCGCCAGCAAGGCGCCGCCCAGGATGAACGGAAACGCGGGCAACGCGCGACGCGCGGGCTTATCCGCTTCCGCGAACAGGGAGGCCTTCCGCCCGGTGTCCTCGGCCTGGACAGGGAGGGGCTGTTCCGGCCAAGCGGCGGGCTCGCTCAAGCCGAGCGACACGCCCGATGAGGCCGCGATGGCCTCGGCGACCGCCTTCGAGACGCCATAGAGGCCGCGGCCGTGTTCCCCCCGGGCGAGGAAAGGGATGGCGAATTCGTCGAGGAGCTGGCCGGCCCGGGCATCCGGAATGACGGCTTCCAATCCATACCCGACCTCGAACCTGACGTCCCGATCGTCGACGGCCAGGAGCAGGAGAATTCCGTCGTCCTTGCCCTTCTCCCCGACCCCGAAGCGCTTGAAAAGCCGCTCGGCGAAATCCTCGGGTGTCGTCCCCCCGAGGTCACGGACGGTGACGACGGCAAGCTCGGTGCCGGTCGCCGTCTTGAGGCGGGCGCAGACGCCGTCGATGAGGTCCACATAACCGGGTCCGAGGACGCCGGCATGGTCAGCGACCGCCTTTCCGGTCGTCGCAAGAGGGTTGGGAACGTCCTCGACCCGCTCGGCCGACGCGGGCATCGCGAGGCCGAACCCTGCCGCCAGGAGGACGGCGAACAAGGAGAGCCTCCTCTGTTCGATCCTGATCATGGGACGATGATATGCCCGACGCCGGGCCGGCGTCAACATCGCAAAGACATGATTGACACGCGCGCACGGCCGGCTGTAGTATTCGGACATGTTTCGGCGGGGTCCTTCATGCGGCCGTTGAAGACGGCTGATAATCCTTATCCGACGGGGAGGCTTTTTATGAAAACCTTCATAAGCACGATCCTGGCGGTCGCCCTCTGCTGTTCCGGCTGTGTGTCCGAACGGCAGGCCGCGCCCCAGGCCGATTTCCGGACGCTCGTCGCGAACGGCGAGTTCACCAAGGCCGGCGACGCCATCCGGGACCTTCTGGCGAAGGACGGGACCTTGAGCGACGAAGCGCGCCGGGAGATGGCGTTCGAGCTCGAACGCATGGACCGCATCCGCCTGGACTTCAGGAAGACGCGGCCCGAGGTCGTCGAATTCATCAAGAAGGTCGTCCCGGCCGTCACCGATCAGGACCTCGATCGCTGGGAGAAGGAGCGCTCGCTCGAAAGCATGACGATCGACGGCGAAAAGCGCTATTTCTTCAACGCCGCCCGCAACCTGTTCCGGATCGACAAGGAGTGCCTGCGCCTCTGGAACGAACAGCATGCGGAGGAGTTCGCCAAGCCCCCGGCGGAAGGGGACCTGGACCTCGACGCGCACATCAAGACGGTCCGCGAGCAGGCTCTGCTCGAGAAGAAGGCGTTCGTCAAGCCCATCCGGGTGAGGATCCGCTACACGCTTTCCGTGAAGCCCGATGTGGTCCCCGCCGGAGAAACGGTCCGCTGTTGGATCCCCTTTCCCCGGGAGATCCCGGAACGGCAGACCGATATCCTGCTGACGACCACCGATCCGGCAAGCTGCCGGATCGCGCCGAACGAAGACCTTCAGCGCATGATCTACTTCGAGAAGCCGGCCGTGAAGGGCGAGCCGACGAAGTTCGGGATCGAGTATGAATACACAAGCGCCGGCGTCTACGTCGACATCGACCCGGACAAGGTCGTGCCTGTCGACCCTCAAGGCGCCTTGAAGCCTTATCTCGAGCAGGAATCCCCGCACATCGTCTTCACGGACCCCTTGCGGCAGCTCTCGAAGGAGGTCGTCGGCACGGAGACGAATCCGTACCGGATCGCGCAGAAGCTGTTCGAATGGGTCGACATCAACGTGCCCTGGGCCTCGGCCCGGGAGTATTCGACCGTTCCCAACATCCCGATGTACGCCTTCGAGAACCGGCATGGGGATTGCGGGATGCAGACCCTGACCTTCATGACGCTCTGCCGGATGAACGGCATCCCGACGCGCTGGCAGTCCGGCTGGGAATTCAAGCCTCCGACCGACAGCATGCACGATTGGGGCATGATCTACTTCGAGCCGTACGGCTGGGTCCCCATGGACGTCACCTACGGCCGGCGCGATTCCGCCGACGAGAAGCAGAAGTGGTTCTACCTGAGCGGCATGGACAGCTATCGCCTCATCTTCAACGACGCCATCACCCAGCCCTTCACCCCGGTCAAGGAGCATTTCCGCTCGGAGACCGTGGACTCCCAGCGGGGCGAGGTGGAATGGAAGGGCGGTAACCTCTATTTCGACAAGTGGGAATGGGACATGAAGTGGGAGGTCCTGAGCAAGTAGCTCGGGGGCCTGCCGATCAACCGCAGGGAAAAGCTCTTATAGTCGGGCCCTCAGCGCAGGCGTTCGGCGCGGAGGGCCCGCTTCAGGATGCGCTCCGGCACGACGTTCACGCCGATGCCGGGGCCTTCCGGAATGTCGATGAACCCGTCCGGGTCGAGGACGACGGGCGGTTCGGCGATGTCCTCGTCGAAGTAATTGCTCGTTTCCGACGTGTCGCCGGGCAGGCTGAACCCTTCGGCCGTCTGGAGGTGGATGTTGACGGCCCGGCCGATGCCCGTCTCGTCCATCCCGCCCGACCAGACATCGACGCCGTTGTCGGCGCAATAACGGGCGATCCGCATCGACTCCATCAGGCCCCCGACCCGGCCCTGCTTGACGTTGATGATGCGGCAGGCGCCGAGGGCGATGGCCGTGGTCGCGTCCGCCAGGCTATGGATGGATTCGTCGAGGCAGATCGCCGTCCTCAGCTCTTTCTGGACGGCGGCGTGCTGGTAGATGTCGTTATAGGCGAGGGGCTGTTCGATCATCATCAGGTTGAAAGCGTCCAGCCTCTTGAGATGGCCGATATCGTCAAGCGAATAGTCGCCGTTGGCGTCGACCATGAGCCGGAGGTCCGGAAAACGGTCCCGGACCGCCTCCACCCATTCGACGTCCTGCCCCTTCTTGACCTTCATCTTGACGCGCTGGTACTTCCGGGCCACGGCGTTGGCGACGGCGTCGAGGAGCGCCGCGCGCGTTTCCTTGAGCCCGATGCTCAGGCCCGACATGATCTTCTTCGCCGGCCGGCCGAGGAGCCCGTGGAGAGGGATCCCCTGTCGTGTCGCGATCAGGTTGAGGAGGCCGTTCTCGATGGTGGCCTTGGCCATCCCGTGGCCGCGCACGTGCCGGAAGCGCCCCTCGAGCTCGCCGAGCGCAATGCCCGGCTCGACAAGGGGCAGGAGGAAGTCCTTGATGATGTGCCGGGCCGTGCCGTTCGTCTCGTAGAAATAGTAGGGATCGGGGTCGGAGACGCACTCGCTCCAGACGATCGCGCCGCCGGACTCGAGCCGCATCAGCATCGCTTCCTTGTCGGTCCAGACATAGACGCTCGTCCCGAACGGGGCGACGAACGGGAGCTTGACGGTGACGAGGTCGACGTGATCGATCCTGGGAACGATGAGCTTTTCGAGATCAGCCGTGGGTGAGGGGCTGAGGGTCATGTTGTCCTCCTCGAGAAAGGCGGCTCGATCGCGCCGGGAAGCCCGCGCTTTTCTTCATGGATCTATCGGGATGGCTATTCCGGCCTTAACCGGCCTGCCGGTTATTCCTTGCTTCCTTCAGCCGCTTTTTTCGTCGCGCCCTTGCCGCCTTCCGGCGCCTTCGGAGCGGCGGCCTTCTTTTCCGCCTTCACTTTCTTGCCCTTGCCCTCTTCGGCGGCCTTCTTGGGCTTCTCGGCCTTCCCCTCTTCTTCTTTCCGGGGGGCTGCCGCCCGCTCCGCCTTTATCTTCGCCATTTCCTCGGTTCTCTTCTCGTATTCGGCGATCCGCTGCAGTCTTTTGTTCACGGCCTTGACGTCCGCCTGCAGTTTCCTGGCGACGGTATCCCTCTCGGCCTTGCGGGACTCGAGCCCCTTCCCGGACAGATAAGCCAGCCGATCCTGCAGTTCTTTCTCGAAATATGCCTTTTGCCGCATGAGAATCTGCTTACGCTTCGGTTCCATTTCTTCCTCCTACTCGATTTGGCGGTCCTTTTTCCGGCCGTGCATGGATGACGGGGAGCTTTTTCCCCTGCCGGCAGATGACCGCCGGAGGTATATATAGCAGGGTTTCCGCCAAAAAGCCACCGCGTTGTGCGGGCGGCCCGCCTTTCAAGGCCGAGGCGCAAAGCTCAGGATGGGTTCCGGTCAAGCCCCGCTTTCCATGCCGGGAAGTCAAGGGGTTGACGCCGGTCCGGGACCGGAAATATAGTACCGGCGTAAGGAGAAGATCATGAAAAGAACCGCTTTCTTCGCCATCATCGTCCTGGCCCTGGCCTGCGGGCTCATGGACGCTCAGGAAGTCGAGACCCGGCCGGTGATCGTCGGACAGCCCATGCCCGACTTCACCCTGCCCGCTTATCAGGGGGGCACCGTCACGCTTTCGGCCCTCAGGGGGAAGAACGTCATGCTCCTATTCCCCAGGGGCTACGCGGCCGAGAACCATTGGTGCACGATCTGCAACTACAAATACGCGGAGCTCGTCGAGCTCGAGAAGACACAGGAGTTCCGGAAGAAATACAACGTCGAGGTCCTGGTCGTATTCCCCTACGGCCCCGACGTGGTCAAAGCGTGGGTCGATGCCCTGCCCGAACAGCTGGATTCGATCAAGGATCGGAAATATCCCGCCGACCCCGCCCAGCTCGACGAGAAGGGCAAGCGATCGATGGAGCGCGCCCGCCAGGTCTACCCTCTCGACCTGACCTTCAAGAAGGGCGATGTGCCGACCCCCTTCCCCGTTCTCATCGACGCGGACAGGAAGCTGTCCAAAGGCCTCGGGATCTTCATGACGGAATGGAACGGGAGCAAGGTCGATCAGAACATCCCGAGCGTTTACATCCTGGACGCCGGCGGAACGCTCCAGTTCAAGTATCTCGGCCAGAACACCCTGGACCGGCCCGCGTACGATTATCTGTTCAAGGTCCTGGATGTCCTGAACGGGATGCGGTGACCTTCCGCCCAGGGGCGCCCGCTCATCCTCCGATGACGACCGTCCAGGGGCGCACCGACCACTCCACGATCAGGCCGGACCTGACGTAAGGGTCGTTGCGCGCGAAGTCCTCGACCACGGCGCGGCTCTCGGCCCTGAACACGAGGATCGCGGTGTCCGCGGGATCGGACAGCGCCCCGCCCATGAAAAGCTCGCCGCGGGCGACGGCGGCCCCGGCATAGGACAGGTGCTCGTCCCGGAACGGTGCCCGCCTCTCCACATAATTGTCCACGGTCTTGTAAATCAGCATAAAATATCGGTTCATCATCAGGCTCCTCTCAGCGCCTTCATCTTCCCGTCGAGATCGGGGACCATCTCCTGGTGCGCGATCCACCACGCGGGATCGCGCTGAGCGTCCAGCTCTTCGACCGTTTTCCCCTGCTGTTCGACCCACGTATAGTATTTCAGGTTGTGCCATCGCTCGCGCGCTTCGCGGCTTCCTTCGAGGATCCAATCCGGGCGCGGATCCCTGAAGATCTGGGCCCGGGCGGTCGCCTCGGCCTCGTCCATCCGGCCGTGGGCGCGGGTCATTTCGGCCATGACGGAACGATAGCGGCCGATATCGTCGGTGCAGACGGTCACGATGGTATCCTCCTTCCCGAAACGATAGAACTTCGCGGCCTTGATCGCCCCGAGGAGGTTGCATACGCCGCTGATCCCGAAGACGGCCGCCATGCGTTCGACCGACTCCCGGGGGACGCCGAAGCGCCGGATCAGGGTGCTCCAACCGGGCTCTTCCGTGAGCAGCTGCAGGCCTTTCTTGCACTCGAGATCGTCGATGCACATGAGCGCATCCATGTTCATGACGTTATGGATCCAGGTGACGTGCTTGTCGCCGATGCCCTGGATGTCGTGGGCGCCGTAGCCGTTGTTGAAGAGCGTCGGGCACTGGACCGGCTCGAGCCCGACGATCCGGAGATCGGGCCAGACCTGCTTCAGACGGTCGCCGGCGGCGATCGTCCCGGCACTGCCCATCGCCGAGCAGAAGGCCGCGACCCTCCCGTTACCGATGCCGCGCTTCTCGAGGAGGCCCGCGAGCTCGACGATCGTATTGCCCGTGACGTGGTAGTGGAAACGATAGTTGCCCATCACCTCGAACTGGTTGAGGATGCGGACTTCGGGGTCCCGGCCGAGCCGCCGGGTCTCGTCATAGATCTCCTTGACGTTGCTCTCCGAGCCGGCGGTTTTGATGACCTCCGCGCCGTAGGATTCGATGAGCCGGAAGCGCTCCGGGCTCATCCCCTGCGGGAGGACGACGGTCGACCGCACGCCGACGCGTCCCCCGACCCAGGCGCCGCCGATGCCGTAGTTCCCGGTGCTCGGCCAGACGACGCGGTGCCGGTCCGGATCGAGACGGCCGAGAAGGATCATCTCCGCAAGGACCGCGTAGGCCGCCCCGACCTTGTGGGAGCCCGTCGGAAAGTCCTTGCTGGTGATGACGACGATATTGGCGTCCGCACCGGTCAATTCCCGGGGTATCACGAGATGATGGGGCTCCCCGTCATCGGCACGCCAGTTGATGTTGAACAGGTTGACCCGGTCGAGCGGATCCTTCGTCCTCATCGCGATCGCCCGCCGCCGCACCGAGGGGTCGATCGTCTCCGGGTGGAGCATTTCTTCGAATGTCGGACCGAGGAATGCCATGAATGAGATCCTTTCTCCGGAGGAAACTATAGCCGAACGGAGGCCCGTTTCCAAGCCTGGCTACCTGGCCTTCTCCCAGATGACGTTCTTATAGGGCACGACCGGATACGCGCAGGGCCGGGTCGAGCTGTCGAATTCTTCGCGAAAATCCTTTCCTATCGCGTCGCAGGCGCCGGTCACCATGTCGAGGAACTCCTTGATAAGGATATACCTCCCCTTCTCGGGCCGAGCCGCGTTCGTGGGCGACGGACGGCCTTCATAGACAAAGACCTTCCCGCCCCGAAAATCGAATTCCTCGACCTTGTCGGTAACGTCCGCCCGGCGGTAGCCCCGTTCCCTCTTATCGAGCCTGGCCAATTCCTCATCGGTGACCATATATAAAAGGCCGTTTATCCGGCCCTGATCCTTGGGATATAGATTCAGCTCCGCGGCTCCTGTGACCGGAACGCGCTCGGCGCCGCTCATGAGGAACGCATCGATCTTCGGGCGACCCGCGGCTATCGCCTCGGGATCGTTGAACGGCCGGACACACGCCCATTCCCTCTCATATCCCGCTAAATGAACCTGGCGTATCGGCCCCTCATACTTGTGCCCCAGCGTTCCCTCCAGGCTCTTCAGGGATATCAGCGAGCCGTAGGCGATCATCCCCGACGAACCCGTGGGGATTTCCATGACGCTCCTTTCTATAGAGGCGGCCCCGGGCGCTGAGGACAAAAGCAGGATCAGGGAAGAAAGCGAAAGGCCCGTCAGCATATCCATACGACACCCCCTATTTCGACGCACGAAGATTCCCCGGCATTCGCGCCCGGGACAACCCTTCCCCCACTCAATGATAATACGGGTGTCAAGGCGGGCGCCGGAAGTTTCCTGTTTCCCGGGAATCCGTCTCTATTCATGGGAATCCAAGAGAAGAGCGGCTCTTCGGCCTCAGTGTTTCGGCAACGTGACGCGTATCGTCGAGCCGTCGACCAGGACCTCCGCTCCCGGCAGTGAAGCGCGGAGCTCGGGGGAATCAATTTTCACGACGCCGCCGTCACGGGTGATGCGCGGCGCCGTTGGCATCCCGACGACCGTTATGCGCCGGATTCCTCCCGTGATGGGGTGGGGTCCGCCGGATACGGTCAGGCTCAAGGTTCCGGCGAAGGATCGCCGGACAAAACCGGGGTTGGCCACTTCCACCCATCCGTCCCCGCCCTTAAGGGTAAGATAGTTCGCATGAACGACCTCGCCCAGATCGAGGATGGAGAGACTCATCGGATCGAACCGCTCGACACGGAACGGCGCGGATCCGGCCGCAGTCTCGATGATGACGCGCGTCCCGGGCCGGGCGAGCACGTCGGCGCGCAGTTGTCGGCGGCTTTCGGACAGGCCGGCGATCCGCTTCGCAGCCTCGACTCGATACTCCTCGGTCTCGGGCGTCGAAAACTCGGCCGGCCTGACGCGGCGACGGGCCAGTTCCGCGCTCAGGAGGTCACCGATCGCCAGGGTCGGTTCCTGCTCGGTCCGGGGTTTCCAGTCGGGCACCATCCGGTCGAGCAGCATGCAGACGGCCGCCCCGGAGTCGTAGAAGCGCCACCGGATACCCTCCGCCGGCCGCGCTTGCCGGAGCCGTTCGGCCGTCCGGGCGGGCGTTTCCCCGAGAGAGAGCCGGGAGACATAGTTGGCGGTCCCTTCCATCGTCTCCATGGCCGTTTCATAAGCGCGAACGTCGCCGGAGAGGGATGCCGTCCGTTCGGCGCGAATACGGAAGGCGGTCCCTGCCCAGGCAACCGCCTCCGGGTCGCCGGCCGCTTCTATGGCGCGGGCCAGGGCTTCGTCCTCGGCGATCAGCCGGACGAGGTTTTCCGGATCGTCGATCGGATACCCGTATCGCACCATTTCGTCGGGCCGGAACGATGGGTGGCGGGGACGCCAGAACGCGTGGAACACTTCCTCGATGCACGCCAGCAACGTGCCAGGGACGCTGTCCTTCGGTGTCGCGAGAACCGTGCCCGTCAGGGCCCCGCCGATCTCGACCACGCGGTTCGAAACGACCGCGGGATGACGCCCCTCGAAGAACAGAACGCCGGGGCGGCCCGGCAGGGGGGAGAACTCGGACGGCGGGCTCGGGTGTCTCAGCAGGACCGTCTTCTCTCCGTCGAAGAGAGCAACGGGCAACGTGGAGGGATCGAAGCCGGGCCAGATGCGCAGCTCGGCCGTCGCGTCAAGGGTCCGGATGAAGGCGAATACGTCATGCGGCGCAGGCTGTCCGGCCATCATCGCCATGATCCAGCACGCCGCGAGCGGCGCGACGGCGAGGCTCAGGTATCTTCTTTTCTTCGCCACGGGGAGCTCCTTCCGGGCATACCCGGGCCCATTTTGCTTCACAATGTTGTCATAATATGTCCTGCTCCGAAGCCGTGTCAACGGCTTGAGACCCTCCGCGGAGTCAGGCTTGCCTCGGCCCCGCGACAACTTTTAGAAACAGGGATTGCCCTCGAGCGGGACAGACTCGGAGTCAGCCGGGTTTGAAATAAACGCTAAAACCCGTCATGATAGGCGGCCGAGGAACGTGAACTCGAATGCTCAGGAAAAGATCCGGAAACATCCGTTATGAAGCCGCCCCCGACATCCAGGCCCGGTTCGCCGACATCGTCCGGACCCTGGACTTCAGGCATATCGACCTGGAACGGGTCGTGTGCCTGAGAAGTCACGGTTCATCGGCTCGAAGGGTCGTGGCCAGATGCCACGGGATGAGCAAGGTCCTGCAGATCGCCCTGAAGGTGGAAGCGCTCTATGTCCTGGAATTCATCTCCGAGCGTTTTGACGGGCTCGACGACGAGGGGAAGGAAGAGGTCATCATCCATGAGCTTCTGCACATCCCGCGGAATTTTGGAGGGGGATTCCGGTTCCACGATGTCGTCACCGGCAAGAATACGAAGCTGATTCGCGATCGGTATCGCCGGGCAAAAGACCGGAATTCGCAGGGACAACGATAATCTCCGGGCCCTCCCGCCGACCGGCCGGTCCGGTGTCCGGAAAACGGCCGGACAGACGGACGGAATCGTAAGGGAGCCTGATCTTCAATGTCAATTCAGGCGGCTCTTTCCTTGTTCAGAGCGAAATAGCCGAAGCCGACGGTGAAGAAGAGGTAGACCGCCGCGATCCCCAAGCCCAGCGGATTCAGGACCTTTGCGAACACCAGGACCAAGGTGGCGACAAGGCCGATAGCATCGTAGACGAACAGGTCCCAGATGATCGCCGAGCGCGCCTTCCCCTTCTCCGCGTTCCGGGCCAGCCAGGTCAGGAGCAGGTTGCCCACCAGCGCCGCGCCGTACTCCCTGGCCGTCAGCGCCGCTCCCGAGCCGTAAGCAGCGCCCATCAAGCCCAGGATCCAGGCCGGAAAGAACAGCAGGACGGGCCCGAAGCCCAGGCATACGACGGCCTTGATGGTCATCAGCGTTCTAAATTTCATTTTCCCCTCCCTCATGAAGCTTGCCTTCTCCAATGCCGTTGGATCCGCAGTGTCGAAACCACTCCTGCGGGCCCTAAATCGAGTCACCCCTTGATGATTTCATGATATTTCGGTCGGGAACGAGAGTCAATGCCGCCTCTCGGCGCAATTTGTTGGATTTCCAGGAGCCATAAGGGAGAACGGAACGGCGTGTCTTGGAGGATTCGAACCTCCGATCCTTGGGGGGCTCCCCCTGAGACCCTCACCTGATCCGGGCGACGCCGTTGCCAGGTTCCGGAAAGCGCTCGAAAACAGCGGGATCGTGCCCGGGGATGATAAGCCGGGGGCTCGAAGCGAGGCGGATCACACGCTCCTGGACGCGCAGGTCGGCGGCCTGGTCCAAGGTGAGCCCAAGCGGCAGATGCTTCTCGAGGTTCTCATATAGGTAGATATTGTCCGAGGCGAGCACGACGATCCCCGCCGACGTCCGGACGGCCACATACTGCGATGCGTAAGTATGCTTCCCGCCGGTGTAGACTGTCACGCCGGGAATGATCTCCCTCGCGTCCCCGTCGACAAGCCTCAGCCGGCCTTCCTTCTTGACCTGCATCAGTATCGCGGCGTCGCCGGCCTCGATGGCCTCATCCCTGGGCTTGCCCGCCTCGTCGATGTAGTGGGCGAACTCATCGCGCTGGATCCAGACGCGGGCCGCCGGGAACAGATCCACTCCGCCCACATGGTCCCAGTGGATGTGCGTGACGATGATATCGGTAACGCCGCCCGGCGCCAATCCGGTCTTGCCGATCGCGACATAAGGCCTCACGAAGTCGACGAGACCCCAGCTCTTGAAGACCGGTCCTTTATAGGAGCCGGCATCGACGAGTACATTCCGTCCGTTCCGGCCCTTGAGCACCCAGATCATGAACGGGATATCGATCTTACGTTCCGCATCGGCGCCGGCGACGAGCGAGGAGACCGCAAAGCCCGGGGACGTCGCGTATCGGACCGCGTAGACCTCGAACACCGCCGTGTCCGGCACGGACGTGCCGGCTTTTTCGATCTGCGCGGTCGCGGCAAGGCCGGATCCGACGCCCATCGCAAGTAAAATCGCGACACGAAAAAGGGCTTTCGGCGAACGAGGTCTTTTCTCCATGAATTCATGATATTCTCTGCCGCGACCAAGTGTCAACGTTCTAAAAGGCCTCAACTGCGGGTCCCCTGGCCCTCTCGGGAGCGCCCTGATTCTTGACGAGGATGGGACCTAAAGCGGCTTTGGCGGCATGCGCGCGGGCAAGGACCTTCGGGCCCCGGCCTCAGCACACGTTATCGACCTTCCGGAACCTACGGGGAGAATCGGATGGCGTGCCTGAGAGGATTCGAACCTCCGACCTTTGGATCCGGAGTCCAACGCTCTATCCAGCTGAGCTACAGGCACGCAGGGTTGCCATTCTACAACATCCCGGGACCGAAGTAAAACGGAAAAGGCCCCTCTCCGGCCCGGCGCAACATCGGCTTCCCATTGGCTCCGGGACGGGCGGGAAGGTCAGGAGGGATCCGATGTCGCATCTTTTCGGAAGAAATCCCGGAGGCCTTCGTCTATAATGGGTGAACGCTGCACTTTAGTCCTAAGGAGCCTCGTCCATGAAAAAAGCTCTTTCGTCCCTCCTCGTTCTCGCCCTCTCAGCCCTCGCCCTCGCGGCCCAGCAGGCCCCCGCGCCGAAGCCCGAGGACGTCATGAAGAACGTGGTCCTCGTCGATAAGACGGAACCCGTTCCCGACAAGATGAAGCCCGGCTTCGATTCCATTACGGCCAGGGATTCCCTGGCCATGCTCGCCTATATCTCATCGGACCTGATGGAGGGCCGGGAGACGGCGACCCGCGGCTACCAGCTGGCCGCCGAGTATGCCGCTTCCCTGTTCAAAATGTGGAGGGTCCAGGCGGCCGGCGACCTCCCTGTCGTCGCCAGACCGATGTCGGCGATGTTCGGCGGTACGCCCCCCGCCCCTCCCGTCAAGGGCTATCTCCAGGAGATCGTCCTGAAGGAGCTCAAGAACATCCGCGGGAAGCTCACCCTCGACCTGCGCAAGGACGGCCTCGCCAGGACGCGCGTCTTCGAATCGGGGATCGAATACCAGAGCATGAGCTCCACCCCGGAATCCATCTCCGCCCCCGTGGTCTTCGCGGGATACGGGATCGTGGAGAAGGCGGCCGGATGGGACGAGCTCAAGGCCCTCGACGTCAAGGGGAAGGTCGTCCTCATCCTCTCGGAAGCCCCGGGGAAGGACGATCCCAAGTCGCCCTTCCAGGCCAAGGAGCTCAAGGAGAAATATTTCCCGCCCGAGGGCATCATGGCCATGCGCATGGGCGGCTTCAACAAGGCGCGGGAGATCGCGAAGCTCGGCGCGGCCGCCGTCCTCCAGGTCCAGGCCTCGGGCAGGGACACGGACCTCTACAAGGCCATGGAGAATCCCCGGCCCGTCAACGACGCCCGGCCCGTCATCAACGAGCCCAGGCGGCGCCTGCTCATCCCCGGCGCCGGAGCCGGGATGCCCTGGGAGAGCTCCCCGGTCATCACCATCACCCGGGAGATGGCCGACGCCATCCTCGAGAATTCGGGGACGAAGATCGACGACCTGCAGAAGAAGATCGAGGCGACCTACAAGCCCGCCTCGATGATCCTCCCGGGCACGAGCGTGACCCTCGCCACGACCGCCGACGTCTCCCTCGTCCGCTGCCGGAACGTCGTCGGATACGTCGAGGGCTCGGACCCCGTCCTGAAGAACGAGGTCGTCGTCGTCGGGGCCCACTACGACCACCTGGGCAAGCGCGGCGATTACGTGTTCAACGGCGCCGACGACAACGGCTCCGGCTCGGTCGGCGTCATCAACGTGGCCCGGGCGTTCGCCCTCAACCCCGTGAAGCCCAAGCGGACCGTGGTATTCTGTCTTTGGACGGGCGAGGAGGAAGGCCTCCTCGGCTCGCGTTATTACGTCCGGAACCCGGCCTTCCCCATCGACAAGACGACAGCCTACCTCAACCTGGACATGATCAGCCGGCCGTACGACGAAAAATCCATCGTCCGCATGGGCCGGATGTTCAATTTTCCCGCCGGCCAGGAGCTCATGAAGAAGATCGATCCGGCAAATTTCCTCCCGGTCTCCCTCGTGGCGGGCTCCGGGCTCGCCGAGGCCTTCCGGGAAGCCGATCGCTACGTCGGCCTCAGCCTGTTCCTTCGCGAATCGGCGGCCGGCGAGCGCGCCGGCGGAGGCTCCGACCATGCCGCGTTCTCCGCCGTCAAGGTCCCCTGGTCCTTCTGCATCGCCTCCATGACCGAGGATTACCACCAGACGAGCGACAGCGTGGAGAAGGTCAGCGGCGACCTGATCGAGACGGGTTTCCCGGCTTATCTATCTAACGGCTTATATGCTGGCGGACAAGTAAACCAGGACATCACGAAATCCCCCCTGGCCCCCCTTTTCCAAAGGGGGGACTTCATGCGCCGTCGCCCCAGTGCCGGGGAAGACTTTGGTCTTCCCCTCTTTCCTAAAGGGGGTTGGGGGGATTTTTCGATAAGCAGGGGACGCAATACTCTGTCCCTATTCCCGCCTGGGAACGGACGGAAATAGTGACAGAACTTCGTGCGCTGAATTTCAGTCGGTCCCAGGGGAAAACCCGAGCAGAGCATTGCGTCCCTAATCGGTACAGGAAGGGGCGGGCCGGAGCTGTGAAGCATCCCGAACTCGGCCGCAAGCGCCGGCCTATTCTCCGGTTCTTCCGGTCCGGGTGAGCTTCGCCCATTCGTCACGGAGGGTCACCGTCCGGTTGAAGACCGGCGCTCCCGGCTTCGAGTCCCGGAAATCCGCCGTGAAGTAGCCCAGCCGCTCGAACTGCCACCGGCTGCCCGGCTCCGCAGCCCCGAGAGCGGGCTCGACCCGGCATCCCTTGAGGACCTCGAGCGACTTCGGGTTCAGGTTCGTCTTGTAGTCGACGCCCTCAGGGACGTCGCCGGGATCGCGGACCGTGAACAACGTTTCGTACAGCCGGACCTCGGCGTCGACGGCCTGGGCCGCCGAAACCCAATGGAGGGTCGCCTTGACCTTGCGACCGTCCGGGGAGTCCCCGCCGCGTGTCGCCGGGTCGTACGTACAGCGGAGTTCGACGACCTCCCCCGTCGCGGGGTCCTTGACGACCTCTTCGCACTTGATGAAGTAGGCATACCTCAGTCGGACCTCGCGTCCGGGCGCCAGCCGGAAGAACTTCCCGGGCGGGTCCTCCATGAAGTCCTCCCGCTCGATGTAGAGCTCCCGGGAGAAGGGGACCTTCCGGGTCCCGCCGGCCGGGTCCTCGGGATTGTTCACGGCTTCGAATTCCTCGACCCTGCCCTCCGGGTAATTCGTCAGGACGACCTTGAGCGGACGGATGACGGCCATGGCCCGCGGCGTCGTCCGGTTCAGCTCCTCGCGCAGGCAATTCTCCAGGACGCCGGCGTCGACGATGCTGTTGGACTTGGACACGCCGATGAGGTCGCAGAACGCCCGGATCGACGCGGGGGTGAAGCCGCGCCTCCGGAAGCCGGAGATCGTCGGCATGCGCGGATCGTCCCATCCGGAGACGAGGCCCTGCTCGACGAGCTCGAGGAGCTTCCTTTTGCTCAGGACCGTATGGCTGATATTGAGCCGGGCGAATTCGATCTGCTGGGGATGATGGATGCCCAATTGGCCCAGGAACCAGTCGTAGAGCGGCCTGTGGACCTCGAATTCCAGGGTACAGATGGAATGGGTGACGCCCTCCAGGGAATCGCACTGGCCGTGGGCCCAGTCGTAGGTCGGATAGATGCACCAGGCGTCCCCCGTCCGGTAATGGGTCGCCCTGCGAATGCGGTACATGAGGGGATCGCGGAGAAGCAGGTTCGGGTCGGCCATATCGATCTTGGCGCGCAGGGTCCGGGAGCCGTCCGGGAACTCGCCCCGGCGCATGCGCTCGAAGAGGTCCAGGTTCTCCTCGACCGTCCGATTCCGCCAGGGGCTCTCCTTCCCGGGCCGGTTGATGGTCCCGCGGAATTCCCGGAGCTTTTCCACGTCGAGGTCGCAGACGTACGCCTTCCCCTTCCGGATGAGGCCGACGGCAAGGGCATACAACTCCTCCAGGTAACCCGAAGCGTAGAACTCCCGGTCCTGCCAGTCGAATCCCAGCCAGCGGACGTCCTCCTTGATGCTCTCCACGTACTCGGTCTCTTCGGTCTCCGGGTTCGTGTCGTCGAAACGGAGGTTGCAGAGCCCGCCGTACTCGGCGGCCAGGCCGAAGTTGAGGCAGATGGACTTCGCGTGGCCGATGTGGAGATAGCCGTTGGGCTCGGGGGGGAACCGGGTGTGGACCTTGCGGTCGCCGAACCGGCCCGTCCTCATGTGCTCGTCGATGATCTCCTTGACGAAGTTCGTCCTGGGCCTGGGAGTTTCATCCATGGACAGCTCTCCTCATGCGCGCGATAACGATGTCCTTCCCGAGGACCTCCATCATCTCGAACAGGCCGGCGCCCTTGGTCCTGCCGCTGACGGCCGCCCGGGTCGGATGGATGAAGGCCGCGGGCTTCACCCCCTTTTCCGCGGCGAGCTCCCGGCACGCGCTCTCGACGGCGTCGTGCCGGAAGTCGGCCAGGGCCTCGATGCGGTCGGCGAAGAGCCCGACGCTCTCCCGGCTCCCCGGCTTGTCCAGAACGGCCCGGGCCTCCTCTTCGACCGCGAAGTCCTCGCGGAAGAAAAGGTCCGTCATGGCCGGGAGCTCGCCCAGGGTCTTGATGCGGACCCGGTAGAGCCCGAGGACCTTCGCGACATAAGCGTCGTCCCGGCCGGAGAGGTCGAGGCCCGCCGCTTTCAGCCGTTCCTTGACGAGGGGAAGAAGGCGCTCGTCGGCGGCGGCCATGATATATTCACTGTTGATCCAGCGGAGCTTGTCGAGGTCGAACTTGGCCTGGACGTCGTTCATGGAGGTGATCTCGAACTCGCGGACGGCCTTGTCCAGGGGCATGACCTCCTTCTCGTCCTTCGGCATCCAGCCGAGAAGGATGAGGTAATTGGCCAGGGCCTCGGGCAGGAACCCTTCGTCCCGGTACTCGCGGACGGAGACGCCGCCGTGCCTCTTGGAAAGCTTGGCCCCGTCCTTGCCCAGGATGAGCGGCATGTGGCCGAATTCGGGGATCGGGAGCCCGAGGGCCTCGTAGAACAGGATCTGCTTGGGCGTGTTCGAGACGTGGTCGTCGCCCCGGAGGATATGGGTGATCCCGAGGTGGGCGTCGTCGACGACGCAGGAGAAATTGTAGGCGGGCGAGCCGTCGGACTTGATGAGGACCTGGTCCTTGTAGGATTCGGTCTGGAACGTGATGAGGCCGTGGACGAGGTCCCGGAGCTCGATCGTCCGGCCCGGCTCCACCCGGAAAAGGATGGCCTCCCCTTCCCGGTAAGCCCCGCCCGCGGCGACGAGCGCCTCGGCCCGTTCCCTGTAGACGTCGAACCTCCGGCTCTGGAAGATGGGCTCCTCGTCCCAGTCGAGACCCAGCCAGCGGAGATCGTCGAGGATCTCGTCCAGGAAACGCGCGTCGGACCTCTTGAGGTCCGTGTCCTCGACGCGGAGCAGGAACTTTCCGCCCGTATGCCGGGCGAAGAGCCAGTTGAAGATCGCCGTCCGGGCGCTCCCGATGTGGAGGAATCCCGTCGGGCTCGGAGCGAAACGTACTTTCACCATGGATATTTCTTTCGTGGTCGAATCGGGGCGGGCGTGCCGCGCACGCCGGCCGGTCCCCTATCATACAGCAATCGGGGAGCTTCCGACAACGGGAGGTCCCGGACGCCGGGTGGCGCGGGTCCAGGATAATTTCTGGATACGGGGTTTGATTGAGGATCGTGCCCGCTTGAGAGGCTTCCTTCTCAAGCACCCCCCTTACGGCTGGAGAGCCCCCGCTCCCTCATTTCTCCCCTCGAGCAGGGAAATTTCCTTTTGCGCTTAAGCCTTATCCGTTATCGCGGGTTGAGTCAATAGGACGCGGGACGATTTCCGATGATTTCATATGATTGCCGCTCCCGAAAAAGCGCTTCCGGAGCCTAGAAGTAGTATCGGAACCCGATGAAGCCTGAGACCGTCAATTCGGTCCCCGGCACGACGTCGAACACCGGGCCGAGCTCCAGGAAGATGTCGAAGGGCGCGTCGTCGAAGATATAGCTCATGCCGACGGGGAACCGGATGCCGATCCTGGTCTTGTCCTCGAGCCGGATCCTCCCGCCGATCCCGTAGTATACAGGGAGCCGCCCCGTCCGGGTCTTGAGGAGGTTGAAATCGTGGATGAGGTAATCCGCGTGGAGATGCAGGGACCCGTCCCGGTCGAAGGACCAGGCCGCCGCCGCGTCGATGGCCGTCTTCCGGCCTGTCCAGCTCTTCAGGCTGACGCCCGTCGGCTCGCCGAGGATGAGCCCCAGGCCGAGCCCCCTGTCCTGAGCCGTCGCGGGCAGGCCCCCGGCCAGGAGCAGGACAATGCCCAATGCGAAGAGAATGACCTTGCCCGTTCTCGACTCCATCTCGCACCTCCCCGGGCGGACCGCCGCCCTCCCGGCCGGCGCCGGCCGGGCGGCTCCGCGACGCGCCGTCCCGTCAATACTTGGGGACGACCTTCATATTGTGGAACATGAAGCTCCACTGGTCCGTCAAAAGGTCTATGGCCTTGGTGACGTTGCTCGAGCCGTGGCCGGACCGCGTCTCGATGCGGATGAGGGCCGGAGCGGCGCAGGCCTGGGCCGCCTGGAGGGCCGCCGCGAATTTGAAGGAGTGGGCCGGGACGACGCGATCGTCGTGGTCGGCGGTGGTCACCAGGGTCGCGGGATAGCAGACGCCCGGCTTGATGTTGTGGAGCGGAGAATATCCGTAGAGGTTCCGGAAATCCCTCTCATTGTCGCTCGAACCGTATTCCACCACCCAGCCCCAGCCGACGGTGAACTTGTGGTAGCGGAGCATGTCCATGACCCCGACCGCCGGGAAGGCCACCCGGAACAGCTCGGGCCGCCGGGTCATCACAGCGCCCACGAGCAGGCCGCCGTTCGAGCCGCCCTCGATGGCCAGGAGGTCCTTCGAGGTGTATTGCTCGCTGATCAGGTATTCGGCCGCCGCGACGAAGTCGTCGAAGACGTTGGTCTTGTTGAGGAGCATCCCCGCCTTGTGCCAGGCCTCCCCGTATTCCCCGCCGCCCCGGAGGGCGGGCTCGGCATAGACGCCTCCGTTCTCGAGGAGCACGATGAGGGAGGGGTTGAAGGCCGGCCGCATACTGCTGTTGAAGCCTCCGTAGGCCGTCAGGTATGCGGGATTCTTGCCGTCGAGCTCGAGCCCCTTTCTGTGCACGATGAACATCGGGACCTTCGTCCCGTCCGCGCTCGCGTAGAAGACCTCATGCGTCTCGTACTCGGCGGGATCGAACTTGACCTCCGCCTTCCGGAACACTTCCGAGGCCCCGGAGGCGACGTCGTACTTGAAGATCGTCGGCGGCTGCGTATAGGACGTGAACGTGTAGAAGACGACCTTGTCGTCCTTCCAGCCGCCGAAGCCGGCGGCCGTGCCGAGACCGGGAAGCTCGATCTCGCGGACGGGCGTGCCGTCGAGCCCGTATTGCGAGAATCGCGTCAGGACGTCCTTGAGGTGGGAGCAGAAGATCTGCCCCCCGGCGGTGCCCGCCGAGAGCAGGACCTCCGCCTTCTCGGGAATGACGTCGACCCATTTCTCGGGGGCCGGGTTCGCCGGATCGATCCGGACGACGCGGAAGTTGGGGGCTCCGTAGTTCGTATGGACGAGGAACTTGTCCCCGACGTTATCGAGGACGCCGCTGTCGGTATCGAATCCCTTGATGAGGACCTTGAATTCCGCGTCCTTGCCGGCGAGCGGCTTCCAGAGGAGCTCGTTGCCCGACGTCCCTTCGGAGATCGTCAGGAACGCGTACGCCAGGTCCTCGCTGACGCTCAGGTTCAGGTACCGCAGGGCGTGCTCCCGGTCCTCGTAGATCAGGGCGTCCTTTTCCTGGGGGTCCCCGAGCCGGTGGAAGAAGACCTTCTGGAATTCGTTCTTGGCCGTCAGCTCGAGGCCCGGGGCGGGCTTGTCATACCCGCTGTAGAAGAACCCGTCCTTGAGCCAGGAGGCCCCGGAGAACTTGAGCCAGCGGACGACGTCCGGGAGCTCCGTCTTCGTCGCGATCTCCATCACCCGAAGCTCGGACCAGTCGGAGCCGGCCTCGCCGCGCGCGACGGCGACGTACTTGAAGTCCGGCGAGAAGCCCGCGAGGCTCGCCCGGACCGTCCCGTCGGCGGAAAGGGCGTTGGGATCGATGAAGACCTCGGGCGTCCCTTCGAGCCCCTTCTGGATATAGATGACCGACTGATTCTGCAGTCCGTCGTTCTTGGAGAAGAAATAGTATTCGCCGGCCCGGACCGGGGAAGAGAACCGGGGATAATTATAGATCTCGGTCAGCCGGGACCTGATCTTCTCCCGGAACGGGATCTTCCCGAGGTATCCGAAGGTCACGTCGTTCTCGGCCTTGACCCATTCCTTGACCTCGGCGGCGTTGTCGTCCTCGAGCCAGCGATACGGGTCGGCGACCTTGACGCCGAAGTAATCGTCGATGTGATCGACCGTTTTCGTGACCGGGTATTTCATGCGTGGAGTCTCCTTCGCGCACGAGGCAAGAGTCATGATCAGGCCCAGAGCGGCGAGCGCAGCGAATCCTTTTCTCATTCCGACCTCCCGATGAACATTCGTGAATGTTTTTTTATCACAATCCGGGCGGCACGGTCAACCGGAGCGCGCCGCGGGCCTCGCCGTCCTTGAACTTCCGGGACGACTCCGCTAAAGTAAAGGACGTCCATTCCGGTCATCCATTCCCGAAGGAGCGATCATGCGAAACACAAGACTTCCGGCGGCCGGCCTCCTGGCGGCGCTGGCCGCCGTCATCCTCGTCCCCGCCGCCCGGGCCGAAGGGCCCCGGGAATGGCCTTTCCTCAGGCATTACGATCAGGGCCATCTGGCCCGGATCGCGCTCCCGCTGGGGGGCATCGGGACGGGCACCGTGTCCCTGGGAGGGCGCGGCGACCTCAGGGACTGGGAGATCGCGAACCGTCCCGCCAAGGGCTTCACCCCGGCCGGAGCGTTCTTCGCCATCCGCCTCAAGGCCGAAGGCGCCCAGCCCGTCCTCCGGGCCCTGCAGGGCCCGGTCGAGGTCTTCGCGTACGAAGGGCCCGAGGGCGTCGCGGAATCCGGTAACCCGGGCCTTCCCTGTTTCCGGGAATGCTCGTTCGACGCCTCTTATCCGTTGGGCCAGGTCAATCTGGCCGACCCCGCTCTGCCGGTGAAGGTCCGCCTCCGGGGATTCAACCCCCTGGTCCCGGCCGACCTGGAGTCCAGCGGCATCCCCGTCGCGATCCTGACCTACGAGGTCGCCAACGTCTCGGACGCCGCGCTTGACGTCACGGTCTGCGGCTCGCTCCCCAATTTCATCGGCAACGACGGCACGAAGACCCTGGCGAAAGGGAACCGGAACGTCTATCGCGAGGGCCGGTTCGTCCGGGGCCTCCTGATGTCCTCGGACGGCGTGGACCCGGCCGCCGAATCCTGGGGGACGATCGCCTTGACCACCCCCGTTTCCGAAGCCTGCACCTATAGGACGTCCTGGCTGAAGGACGTCTGGGGAACGCCCCTCCTCGATTTCTGGGACGACCTTGCCGACGACGGAGCCCTCGCCGAGAGGGCCGCGGCGGGAGATACGCCCCGGGCGTCCCTCGCGGTCCGGGCCTCGATCCCCGCCGGCGGCAGGAGGGAGTTCCGTTTCTTCCTGACCTGGCACTTCCCCAACCGCTTCGCCTGGTCCGAGAAGCGCCTCGGCAACTACTACACGACGCTCTACAAGGACGCCTGGGACGCGGCCGAGAGGACCGCCGCCGAGGCCGTCAAGCTGGAAGATGACACGATCGCCTTTATCTCCGCATTCTCCCACGGCGACCTTCCGGAAACCGTCAAGGAGGCCGCCCTTTTCAACCTGAGCACGCTCAGGAGCCAGACCTGTTTCCGGACCGAGGACGGGCGTTTCTACGCCTGGGAAGGCTGTAACGACCGGTCGGGATGCTGTTTCGGAAGTTGTACGCACGTCTGGAATTACGATCAATCCGTCGCCTTCCTCTTCGGGGACCTCGCCCGCTCCCTCCGCGAGGTCGAATTCGGGCAGGAGACCGGCCCCGACGGCCAGATGAGCTTCCGGGCAAAACTGCCCCTCGGCGCGGAGCGCTGGGGAAAGGCGGCGGCCGACGGGCAGATGGGTTGTCTCATGAAGCTTTACAGGGACTGGCAGCTCTCGGGCGATGAAGCGATGCTCAAGGCCCTCTGGCCGAACGCCAGGAAGGCCATGGAATTCTGTTGGATCCCCGGAGGGTGGGATGCGAACAAGGACGGCGTCATGGAGGGATGTCAGCACAATACCATGGACGTCGAATACTACGGCCCGAATCCCGAGATGGAATTCTGGTACCTCGGGGCCCTTCAGGCCGCCTCGAAGATGGCGGCCCGCGTCGGGGACAAAGCGTTCGCCGGAACGTGCGCTTCGCTGTTCGCCCGGGGCAGTCTCTGGACGGACGCGAACCTTTTCAACGGCCGTTATTATATCCACAAGATCGTCCCCCCGATGGACGCGGCGAACATCGCGCCGGGCCTGCTCGTCGGGATGGGCTCGACCGATCTCAAGGATCCCGATTACCAGCTCGGGAACGGCTGTCTCGTCGACCAGCTCGTCGGCCAGCTCATGGCCCATGTCAGCGGGCTCGGGTACCTGGCCCGACCGGAGAATGTCCGCGCCGCCCTCGGAAGCGTCATGACCTACAACCATCGCGACGCCTTCGAGGACCATTTCAATCCCATGAGGAGCTTCGCCCTCGGGAACGAATCGGGCCTGCTCATCGCGAGCTACCCGGACGGGCGGCCGGCCAATCCCTTCCCCTATTTCAGCGAGGTCTGGACCGGCCTCGAGTATACGGCGGCGGCGGGCATGATCTACGAAGGGCAGGTCGGGAATGGATTGAAATGCGTCGCCGACGTCCGGGCGCGGTTCGACGGGCTCAAGCGAAATCCTTACGACGAGGCCGAGTGCGGCCACCATTACGGCCGGGCCATGGCCGCCTGGGCGACCGTCCTCGCCCTGACGGGATTCCACTATTCGGCCGTGGACGGGGCCTTCGAATTCTCGGCCGCGGAGGGAACGCGGTTCTGGTCGAACGGCGCGGCCTACGGCACGGTCGAGGTGAAAGCGGTTCGAGAAAGGATGATCGTGAAGATCACGGTCCTGAAGGGCCGGCTCCCGTTGAGGACGTTCACGCTCGCCGGGTACGGCAAGGCGTCCTTCCCGGCGTCCTACGCGCTGGATGCCGGGGCCTCCCGGAGCTTCGAGGTGTTCAAGGCGAAAGAACGGGCCCGACGTTGAAAGGAATCGAAATGACCATGAACCGGATCGGCATCGTCACCAGGGACTGCGGCGGCGTCAACGCCGCCATCCGGGCCGTCGTCCGGACGGCCTCCGCCCGGGGAGTCGAGGTCCTGGGGGTCATGCGCGGCTACGCGGGCCTCATCCGCGGCGATTTTGTGCCGCTCGGCCGCCGCTCCGTTTCCGGGATCATCAACCTCGGCGGGACGGTCCTCAAGTCCGCGAGGGCCGAAGAATTCTTCGAGGAAGCGGGCCGGAGGAAAGCCGTGGAGGCCATCCGGGCGAAGGGGATCGACGGCCTCATCGTCATCGGGGGCAACGGCTCGCTGACGGGCGCCCATATGCTGGCCGAAACCTACGGCATCCCGACCGTCGGGATCCCGGCGACCATCGACAACGACATCAACGGCGTCGACCTCGCCATCGGCGCCGACACGGCCGTCAACGTGGCCCTCGACGCCGTGGACAAGATCCGGGACACGGCGACCAGCCTCGAGCGCATCTTCGTCGTCGAGGTCATGGGCCGGGGCTGCGGATACCTCGCCATGCAGGTCGCCCTGGCCGGAGGCTGTGAAGAGGTCCTCCTCCCCGAAAAGCCGTTCGACATGACGGCCATCTCGAACGAGATCAGGGCGGGCAACGCCGAGGGCAAGGTCAGCTGGATCCTCATCGTCGCCGAGGGCCTGGCCAGGGCGGAAGACGTCGCCACGGCCATCACACTGAACACGGGCCTCGAGACCCGGATCGCCGTCCTCGGCCACATCCAGCGGGGCGGGCGGCCGACGGCCGTCGACCGTCTGCTGGCCGCCAAGCTCGGCCATCGAGCCGTCCTGACGCTCATCGAAGGAGGGACGGACGTCTGCGTCAGCCTGAAGGACGACCGCCCGGTCCTCGTGCCCCTGGCGACCGCCATCCTGCCCAAGCGGACGGAGACCGACGCGGACTATGAGCTCCTGAAGGTCCTGTCCTGAGGCCCAATCCCCCCGGCTCCCCCACTGCCGGCAACAGGACGATCTCCGAGCCCCCCTCCGATTCATCGGAGGGGCAGCGGGAGATAAGAAACCCGATCAGCGTCTTGGGCGTGTCGCCGCAGCGATAGCCTTCGTCATCCGGCGGCCCCCCTGTTGAAGGCTTCGCAGGGAGCGGCTCAGGCCAGCTCCGCCCGGTTCCGGCCGCTCTCCTTGGCTTTGAGCAGGGCTTCGTCCGCCCGCTTCGCGACGACGTCGATGGAGGCGTCCCCTCCCCTGGAATTGGACACGCCCAGGCTGATGGTCAGCCCGACGCTTTCGCCTGACGGCGCTTTTACGGCGAAGCCCTTTTCGATGGTCTTCCGAACCCTTTCGGCGAAAGCCATCGCCTGAAGGAGGCCCGTCAGGGGCAGGAGGATCATGAACTCCTCCCCGCCGGCCCTCCCGAGGATGTCGTAGACGCGGATACAGCCCCGAGTGACGCGCGCAAATTCCCTGAGGACGGCGTCACCGGTCCTGTGGCCGAACTCGTCGTTGATGTTCCGGAGACGGTCCAGGTCGACGAGGATGCAGCTCATCTCCGTCCCCTGCCGCCGATGCTCCTGGAACTCCTCCTCGAACCGCTCGAAGAGGTGCCGGCGGTTGTAGGCCCCGGTCAGTTCGTCGGTCACGGCCAGCGTCTCGAGGCGGGCGCGGGTCGTCGCGAGCTTCACCCTCGTTCGGAAGTACAGGAAGCACGCCGCGGCCAGGAGGGCCAGAAGGCCGAGGATGACGATCCCTTCCGCTTTCATGATTCGGTCCCCTTTCCCGCTCGGATCATGTGTCCGGCCCCCATCATAAAGGATACCGGGCCGGAGCGTCAACGCCGTAAAAAAAAGGGCGCGGGGCCCCGCCGGGGGACTCCCGCGCCCTTCGATGTCGATTCGCGGCGTTGCCCTATTTCGCGGGCTTGAGCCCGTATCTCTTGAGCTCCTTGGCGATCGTCTTGAACTGCTTCGATCTGTAGATCGAGCCGGCCTTGACGCCGCCCCAGGTCGTGCACATGTGCCCGAGCATCTTGTCGGAAGGGAACTTCATGGAATACTCGATGAACATCCTGACGGCTTTGGTGTCCCGGTAGGTCACGGGCAGGACCCGGAAGCCCTTCCCGATGAACAGATCGACCGAAGGGAAGCCCGGCGTCTTCATCCGTTCGTACTTCCTCTCGTAGTGCCAGTCGCACATGACGATGTCCTTCGGGACCATGTCGACGGCCGGGTGCGTGCCGTTCATCGAGGCTTCCCATTCGCCGTAGGTGTTCGTCCCGTCGATGAACCGGTCGGCCCACATGAACATCTCGACGCCCTTCTCCTTGACGAGGTGATCGTGGGCGCGGTTGACGGCGTATGCGAAGCATTCCGCCGTGGTCTTGTCCTTGCAGCGCGGGCAGTCGGGATCGGCGATCAGGAAGACCTCGTCCATCCCGACGTGGAGGGCATCGGCCTCGAAGACGTCGATGAGCTCGTCATAGAGGGCATTGACGATGGGATAGAGGTCCGGATGGAAGGGGCACCAGCTCCGGCAGTAGATGTCCTTGTTCCCCGGGTACTTGCCCGGCGTCTCGTCGAGCTGGGGGTACTTCTCGAGGAGGGAATAGGTCTTCTCGGCCCAGGACTGGTGGCCGAGGGATTGGAACTCGGGGATGAGCCGGATCTTGTACCGGCGGCAGAGCGCGACGAGCTCCTTGACCTGGGCCCTGTTCAGGGGATCGTTGCCGCGGAGCTCGGGGTGGGAGACGTATTCATAGTTGTAATCGATCTCCAGAACGAGAAGGTTGACCCCCGCTTTCGCCATCTCGGGGATCTCCTTCCTGAGCCCCTCCATGCTGGCCCCGGCCGTCCGGTCGAGCAGGACGTGGGCGGCGAAGATGAGAGGCTGCCGGGGCGTGGTCACGACGGCCGGCTTCGGCGCGCACCGGGCCTGGAAGAGGGCGAGGGCCGCGAGCGCTAGCCCCATCCCCCCCATGACGGCATTGACGGCTCTCTTGGAACGCATGGCTCCTCCTTTATGAACGGACGTGTGTCCGGATCATCCCTTTTTCTTGTAGTCCGGGGGGACCTGGAAATCGGCCTCGCCCAGGTTCGCCGGGGCAAGCTCCAGGATCTCGGTTCGGTAGGCCAGGGAGGGCTCGGCGGGGCCTTCTTCGGCGGGCTTCTTCTTCAGGACCTTCTTGGCCAGGCCGCCGAAAACGCTCTTGGACCCCCCGCCCTCCTCCGCCGTCTCGCCCTTGGGCTTGTCGGAGGTCACGGTGTACCTCCCGTCGATGACCACGGGATAGCCTTTGATCTTCTTCATTTCGGCCATGGTCTTCGACACGTCGAACGAGGCGGCCGGGCGCCCTTTGGCCGCGTTCATGCTGTCGAGAAGGCTCATCCAGTTCGTGCCGAGCACGTCCTGCTGGAGCTTCTCCTGATCGAGCCCCACGGCCTTCATGTAGCCGCGGAAATATTTCGCCTCCTCCTCCTGCGTCTTGACGATGGCGTCGGTGATGGGGGTCGTCCGGACGTCGGTCTCGAGCCTGTTCGTCCCCTTCTCTCCGGTCCGGACGTTCTCCCAGTCGACGACCCAGGAGACGACGTACTTCTTCGTGGGGAAACCGTTGACGTCCAGCGCCTCTCCGGTGTCGTCCACGCGGAACTCGCTCTTGATGATGCGGATGTCGCTTTCGGCCGGCTTCTCGGCCTTTTCCTCGGCCGCCCCCTCCTCCGCTTTCTCCGCCTCGAACTTCTTGATGGGCGTGACGGTATATTCCTTCTTCTTGGGATCGAGCCGCGTGACGGTCAGCGCGGGAAGGTCCGTGATCTCGCCGAAATTGCCCGACCGGAGGACGGTCTTGCCGGCCAGGCCTCCGAGCAGGCCCTTGCCCTTGAAATCGTTCTGGGAATCGACCCATTGCCTCTCGGGGACGAGCCTCGAGGACTGGGTCATGGTCAGCTTGCCGAAGCCTTTGAACGTGACCTCGGACCGGCTCTTCTTGACGACGCCCGAAAAGGCGGGCGCCGCCAGAACGGCCAGGGCGGTCAGGAATACGACGGATCTTTTCATCGGAGATCTCCTTTCGGGAAGACGCATACGGGCATCCAATTCCTTATAGAGTGAAAGGGCCCCGATGTCAATCCCTCCGCCGGGGGGCGGGAGGCAGACGCGCGGCCCGTTTTATCGTATACTGAGGCCGAATCCGCCGAAAGGACGTCGCCCGTGGCCAACATCGTGACCATCATCATGGCCGGGGGTCAGGGAAGCCGCCTCTACCCGCTGACCCGGGTCCGGAGCAAGCCGGCCGTGCCCATCGCCGGCCGCTTCCGTCTCATCGACATCCCGATCAGCAACTGCATCCATTCGGGTTTCCGGAAGATCTTCATCCTCACCCAATTCGCCAGCGAGTCTCTCCACCGCCACATCTTCCTGACCTACCGGTTCGACAACTTCACCAAGGACTTCGTGACGATCCTGTCGGCCCAGCAGACCCTCGAGAACCGCAACTGGTACCAGGGGACGGCCGACGCCGTCCGGAAGAACCTGACGTTCATCGAGAAGATGGGCGACCTGGTCCTCATCCTGTCGGGGGATCACCTCTACCGGATGGACTACCGGAAGTTCGTGGAGTCGCACATCCGAAAGCGCGCCGAGATCAGCATCTCCGTGACCCCCGTCGGACGCGACCAGGCCTCCGACCTCGGCGTCATGAGGGTCGACCGGCGGGGCCGGATCATCGATTTCCACGAAAAGCCCAAAACGCCCGAAGAGATCGAGCGGACGAGGGTTCCCGAGGATGTCATGGGACGGCTCGGGAGCGCCGCGGACGGATGCACGCACCTGGCCTCGATGGGGATCTATCTTTTCGATTCGGGCCTGCTCGGGGACCTCCTGGCCACGACGACCTACGAGGATTTCGGCCGCGAGGTCATTCCCTTCGCCATCCGGGAGCGGAAGGTCTTCGCCCATTTCTTCGACGGTTACTGGGCGGACATCGGGACGATCCCGAGCTTCTTCGAGGCCCACATGGACCTCACCCGGCCCCTCCCCCGGTTCAATTTCTACGACGAGGAGCGGCCGATCTTCACCCACGCCCGGTTCCTGCCGGGCTCGAAGATCCTGAGCTCGGAGGTCGAGGGATCGATCCTCTGCGAGGGGAGCATCGTCAACCGTTCGGTGATCCGGCGGTCCATCATCGGCGTCCGGTCGCGGATCGGAGAGAACTGCCGCATCGAGCGGACCATTATGATGGGGGCGGACTTTTTCGAGTCCGTGGAGGGCCTGAAGGAGAACCGGGCCCAGGGGATCCCCGACATCGGCGTCGGGAGGGATTCGGAGATCCGCAACGCCATCATCGACAAGAATGCCAGGATCGGGGCCGGGGTCAGGCTCGTCAACGTCCGGAAAAGGGTCGCCGACAGCGCCGACAACCACGTCATCGTCGACGGGATCCTCGTCGTCCCGAAGAGCGCCGTCATCCCCGACGGGACTGTGATTTAGGGGATCAGGGCCGGAGCCCGGGAGCCGGGGCCGGATCGGGCCGCTCCTGTCCCGTCGCTTTCAGGAACAGGGCCTCGAGATCGGCGGCCGGGTCGAGGTCCTCCCGCCGTTCCCGCAGGACGACCCCGCCCCGATGAACGATGATGACGTCGTCATAGACCTTCCCGATCTCCGCGATGAGGTGGGAGCTCAACAGGACCCCGCAGCCGGCCGCGGCAAGCGCCCGGAAGATGTCCCGGGCGTTCCGGATGGAGACCGGATCGAGGGCCGCGAACGGTTCGTCCGCTATGAAGAGGTCCGGCTCCAGGATGAGGCTCTGCAGATAGGCGAATTTTTTCCTGTTCCCCTGGGAGTAGGACGAGACACGGCGCCGGAGGAGCTCGGCGGGGAAAGGGAGCCGCTCGCTCCATTGACGGGCGCGCCGCTCGGCCACGGGCCGGGGGATCCCGTTGAGCAGGGCCGCGCAGGACAGAAGCTCCTCCCCGCGCGCCCAGGGAAAGAACGCCGGCTGTTCGGGAACGTAGCCGATGGTCCCGGCGTCCAGAACGACCTCTCCCCGGTCCCGGCGCAGGAATCCGAGAACGATCCTGATGGTCGTCGACTTGCCGGCGCCGTTCTCCCCGAGGAGCGCCGCGATCCGTCCCCTATCCAGTGAGAAACCGACGTCGCGGACGGCCCGGACGGTGCCGAACTTCCGGGAGAGACCGCGAACGGTCAGAACGGACGGACTCATCGCCCCTTCGACTCCGATCCTCGGACGATCAGCATCTGGAAGAACCACAGGACCCCGGCGGCAGGCAACAACCACGGCGCGTACCGGCGCAGGGACCCGGAAACCAGGATATTCGGCAGCACCGCCGCGAACGCGAAGAACCTCAGCCGTTCTCCGGCGCCTGAGAGCGAGCCGGACGCGAGGGACTCCATGAAGTGCTGTCCGCCCGCGGCGTCCAGGACCAGACCGACGAACGCCGCCGCCTGGGCAAGGAGCAGAGCCAGGACGTTCGATCCCCCCTCGAGAAAGTGTCCCAGGAGGCCGCCCAGAGCGACCAAATAGACGCCGGCCAGAAGGGAAACGGCCAGGCCATGAGGCTCCCCGGGACCGGCGGCGGAAACGGCGCGGCCGATGACACGGATGAGCGCGTAGACGAAGAGTCCGTATCCGGAGCCCGCGAGGGCGAGGACCGCGCTCTTCCGGAGGAAATAGCGCCTGAACCCCCCGCGGATGAACAGGACGTTCTCGAGCGCCCCGCCGGCGGACTCCCCCCGGAACATATTCTGCGTCGCGAACAGGAAAACGTGGGGAAGAAGATAGAGAAAGGTCCTCAGGCCGGCTTCATAGGACCCCCGGACCCAGACGAAAGCGGTGAGCGCCGGCAGGGCCAGCGACACGGCGAGGATCGCCGGAGAGCGCCTGAGCTTCAGGAAGGTGAGCCGGGCGGCGAGCCGGCTGTAAGCTCGATCAGACATCTTTGAGCCCTCCTCGAGCGCTCGCCCAAAGGCAGGTAATAATCGTCCTTGTAAACCACTTTCCCCCCGGCCATGACGACCTTGTACGGGAGGAGGTCCACCTTGAACCTGCGGCGGATCCTTCCTCTCGCGTCCCGGACGATCGGAGCGCGAACGGAGTACTTGTCGATGAACGCCTCGAGGTCCGCTTCGAGGTCTCCGCTGATCCCAAAGATCGGCAGGTCCATCCCCTTTCCGCGGACGAACCGGGCCATCTCCAGGAGGTCGTCGAAACAGACCGGACAGCCCGTCGAAAAGAACACGAGCAGGACCGGCCGCCCATCGGCAGGAAGAACGGCCTCCAGAGAGCCCGGGAAGGAACGATCTCCTCCGTGTCCTGTCCCGAGACAGCCAAGAGCCAGCAGGGCTGTCCAGCACACGAAGGCCCGCGCGCGCCTCATCGGGGCTCGACCCTGAAGACCCTCAGGTTGTAGTCGTCGTCGATGGCGTGGATCAGATCGCCGTCGAGATCGAACTTCCTCACGACCGTGGGGAGCTCGACGACGCCATCGAATCCTCCGTCAGGGCGGATGAGATAGATGCGCCGCCCCGGCCCGATGTCCCCCTCCTCAGTGTAGTCGGGGGCGAGAAGGCCTATCCGGCCCCCGTCGAAGGCCGCGTCCCAGCAAAAGGCCTTGAGAACCCTGTCGGGCCCCGGAAGCGGGAGGGCCACCGTCTTGAAAGCGTATTCGGCGGGGACCCTGATGGGAGCGAGCTCCCGTCCCGTCCCGTCGAATCGGCGGATCGCGTTGTCGTCGCTCTTCCGGACGAAATAGATGCCGTCCCGCCCGCCTCCGACCATGACGTGGAGATTGCGGAACGCGTCGTAGGTCCTCTCCCCCGAAGAAATGGACGGCATGCCTTCCCAGAGGAGCTTCCCCGCCTCGGAGAAGCAGTGGACCATCGGCTCGGATCCCTGGACGCCAAGGGGGAGATGGGATACGGCGATCTTTCCCCCGTCCAGGGCCCGGATCCGGTCGGGACTGAACGGGACCTTGAATCCCCCGAGATATTTCCCCGTCCTGTCCAGGACCTGGACCCGGTCGTTGAATTTATCGGCGACGAAGAGCCGGCCGTCCCGGGCATCCAGGTCGGCGGGAGTATCGAACTCCCCCGGCCCCTGCCCTTTCTTCCCCAGCGCCCCGAGGAAGACACCGGCCTTGGAATACGTGCGGATCTCGTGGCCTTCCGCGTCGACGACGTAGATCGCCCCGGCGTCGTGCGCGATGGACGAGGGCCGGCCGAAGGCGGCCTCGACGTCCGTCCGAAAATCCATCTTGACGTCCCTGGCCGCGAGGCGCTTCAGGTCCCCCTTCTCTCCGATGGGAGAAACAGCCGCGATCAAGACGGCCGCAAGGACGGCGGCAAAGACGGCCTTAGCCGGGCGAGTGATCGTCATGTTCATCGGGAGCCTCCGCCGATCATTGAAAGGACGTGAAAGGGGCCCCTTTTTTCTCAGGGGCCCCCTTCTTTCTTGCTTAAGCCAGCAGGAGACACCTTCCCAGGCCGAGGTCGCAGACCGTCAGCAGGAGCGTCATCCTGACCCACCCCACATCCAGGCCGAAGGCGTTGTTACGGCACGTGCCATAGTTCCCGTAGCACGCGGCGGAATCGCGGGCTTCGGCCGCCCTTGGAAAGAAAAAGACCACCGAGAGCATGATCATCCCCGCGAGGGCGAGGGCAACGAATTTTTTCATCGGAACCTCCTTTCGACAGGTTCCGATGCAAGTTCCGTGCCCGGGCGGCGGACGGGCTGGCCCAAAGCTATCCCTTTGATAAGGATGCGGTTACTCGAAAGGCGGAAACGGCCGCTCGGGCGAAATTCCCGTTCCTGCGCGCCCGAATTGAGACGCGGCTCTTATCGTGTTCAGGGACAGGGGTTTCCGCGTGCGGACGAGGACACAGGTTGGGACCCTGACCCGGAGGCCGAGGGCCTTCACGCCATCGGAAGTTTGATCTTTTTCTCCCGGGCGAACCGAGCGGCCTCTTCGTACCCGGCGTCGGCATGGCGGGCGACGCCCATCCCGGGATCTCCCGTGAGGACCCGCTCCAGGCGCCTGCCCATCGCCGGCGTGCCGTCGGCGACGATGACCATCCCGGCGTGGAGGGACAGGCCGATGCCCACGCCCCCGCCGTGATGGACGGAGACCCAGGACGCTCCGTTGACCGCGTTGAGCAGGGCGTTGAGGACCGGCCAGTCGGCGATGGCGTCCGAACCGTCCTTCATCCCCTCGGTCTCGCGGTTCGGCGAGGCCACGGAGCCCGTGTCCAGGTGGTCGCGGCCGATGACGACGGGCGCGCTGATCTCGCCCTTCCGGACCATGCGGTTGATCACCGCGCCGAACTCGGCCCGCTCTCCGTAGCCGAGCCAGCAGATGCGCGAGGGCAATCCCTGGAAACGGACCTGCTTCCGGGCCTTCCGGATCCATCGCTCGAGGGCCTCGTCCTCCGGGAAAAGCTTAAGGACGGCCTCGTCGGTGGCGTGGATGTCCCGCGCCTTCCCGGAAAGGGCGGCCCAACGGAACGGCCCCTTGCCCACGCAGAAGAGCGGCCGGATGTATTCGGGGACGAAGCCCGGGATATCGAAGGCGTCGGCGACGCCGGCCTTCTGGGCCTGCCCGCGGATATTGTTCCCGTAATCGAACGTCCGCGCGCCGAGTCTCCGGAGCTCGAGCATCCCCCGGACGTGGGCGGCCATGGCGTCATAGGACCGCCGGATGTAATCCCGCGGATCGTCCCGGCGGAGCCTCATCGCTTCCGTGTAGGGGATGCCGTTCGGAACGTACCCGTTGAGCTCGTCGTGGGCGGAGGTCTGGTCGGTCAGTGCGTCGGGGACGATCCCCCTCCGGACGAACTCGGGGATGACGTCGGCGGCGTTGGCGTGGAGGGCGATGGAGAGGGGCGCCCCCTTTTTCATGGCCTCCCGGGCGAGCCTCAGCGCCTCGTCGAGGCTGTCGGTCATGACGTCGACATAGCACGTATCGAGGCGGCGCCGGATCCGCTCGGCGTCCACTTCGACGACGATCGCCACGCCTTCGTTCATGGTGACGGCCAGCGGCTGGGCCCCTCCCATCCCGCCGAGCCCGGCCGTGAGGACGAGCCTTCCCCGGAGCGTCCCGCCGAAATGCCGGCGGGCCGCGGCGGCCAGGGTTTCGTAGGTCCCCTGGAGTATGCCCTGCGTGCCGATGTAGATCCAGCTGCCGGCGGTCATCTGCCCGTACATGGTCAAGCCCAGGGCCTCGAGTCTCCTGAACTCGTCCCAGGTCGCCCACTTGGGGACGATCAGGGAGTTGGCGATGAGGACCCGCGGTGCCTGGTCGTGGGTCCGGAACACGGCCACGGGCTTGCCTGACTGGACGATGAGCGTCTCGTCGTTCCCGAGGGTCTTGAGGGATTCGACGATCGCCCTGATAGCAATCCCAGTTCCGGGCGGCCCGGCCCGTCCCCCCGTAGACGATGAGCTCCCGCGGCTTCTCGGCTACCTCGGGATCCAGGTTGTTCATCAGCATCCGCAGGGCGCCCTCCTGGGCCCAACCCTTGGTATGGAGCGCGTTCCCGCGATAGGCCCGGATGGGTCTGGACGGAGCTTCCGATATCTTGATGGCCATGTTCGCCTCCTCGGCTTTTTCGACTATACCACACCCCCGGGGGGGACTTCAAAACGGCTCAAAAAGCAGTTGACGCGGCCGGAAAGACTGGTGTAAAGTTGAGGCGGGTTTTCAAGGAAAAGGGAACGGCCGATGTGTTGGGTCCGGCCCGGGCTACGGAGCCCGAGACGGGCAAGGAGCTGTTTTGCGCCGGGGCTGAATCATGAATCAGAGATCGATCCTCGTCTTGAATCCGAATCCTCTCGAATCCGATCTCCTGTCGAAGCTCTGCCGGCACTTCGGAACGGTCGTCACCTCGGCCTCCCTCGAAACGGCCTCGGCCCTGCCGGAGACGGCGGACGCCCTGATAGCCGTTCTCGACGCCTCCGCCGCGGCGCAAACCGCCGCCCGAAACCTCTTCGGTCGGACGACGCCCGTCATCATCACCGGCCGGGACGATGCCCGGCTCCGGTCCCTGGCCCGGGATTGGCCGTCCGACAGATATGTCGATACCTTCGCCCTGTCCTTTCCGGTGCAGGACGACGCCCAGTTCACCCGGTCCGTCGAACGGGCGCTGGCCCACGTCGCGGTGAGGGCGGAGGTCGCCTCCCTCAGGAAGGCGCTCGAGCTCAAGGAGTCAAAGGTCCGGGACGTCTATTCCGAGATCCGGGAGATCAAGAACCTCATCAACGAGAGCTTCATCAAGGAGCTCGAGAAAAGAGTGGCCATCGAGGCCAAGTACGTCTGGTTCCAGAAGGAACGGCAGAGGATCGAGACGGCCCTCCGCAAGATCTACGAGGCCAACGACGTCTCGAGCCTTCTCGATATCACCTCGGACCTCAAGGACATCGTCCAGGCCGCCGCGGCCACGATCTACATCCTGGACGAGAACGATACGCTCGGCCGGTACCTCAAGCCTCTGGTCTGGGACGACACCTTCCTGACGCATTCCGAGTTCCTGAAGTACATCGCCCGCCTGGACGCCCATGATTTCGCCGCGACCGTCGCCCTCCAGGGCCGGGAGGTCAACATCACCGAGCTTGCCTTCGACCGGCGCCTTTCGCGAAGGTACATCGAGCACCTCCGGACGCCCCTGAAGAGCCTGCTGGCCGTGCCCATCCGCCACGACAAGGAGGTCATCGGCGTCGTCGAGGTCTACAACAAGACCTCCGGGGGAACGCCCGTCCGCGCCGGGTTCTCGCGGGAGGACCAGGAGATCCTCGGAGGCCTGTCCGAGCACATCGCCATCGCGATGACGAAATTGAATCTCATCCAGTACGACGCCCTGACCGGCCTGCTCCGGCCCGACCCTTTCTTCGAGAAGGTCGTCCAGAAGCTCAATTCCCAGGGCAAGCGCCGGCGCGAGGAAGGCTCCTCGGCCCTGGTCATGGGGGACGTGGACTGGTTCAAGAACTACAACGACCGGAACGGGCACGAGGCGGGGAACAAGCTTCTGCGCGAGCTGGCCGGGGTCATGAAGGACTCCATCCGCGAGGAGGACCTTCTCTGCCGCTACGGCGGGGAGGAGTTCCTTTTCTTCCTGACGGGCGTCAAGAACCTCGACGACGCCTGCATGCTCACCGACCGCATCCGGAAGAACGTCGAGGAGCACTACTTCGAATTCCAGGAGTTCCAGCCCGGGAACAACCTGACCATGTCCTTCGGCGTGACGATGTTCCCGCCGACGGCGCCCGGTCAGGCCCCGGACGTCGCCAAGCCCGACCTGCGGCTCCTGGCCGGGGAAGCGGACATGGCCATGGCCGAGGCCAAAGGGAAGAGGTCCCTCGAGCCGGGGTCAGGCGCGCCGGACGAACGGGTCCTCACGAAGAACAAGGTCTGTTGTTACTCCCGGGAACAGGCGGAAATGCAGCGGGGCGGAGCGATCCGGACCTACAAGGAAACGTCCTACCGGGAAAAGAGGAAGACCGAGAGATACCACGCGGCCACCCTGATGATGGTCCAGGAGAACGGCGGGTTCAAGGTGGCGAAAACGGTCAACCTGAGCCTCGGAGGCGCGAAGATCCTGTCCGACGACCGGCTTCCCATAGACCGGCCGATCGAGCTCATCCTGGTCCTGGGAAACAAGGCGAACCGCGTCACGAGCGACGTCGTCTATTCGGAAAAGGCGGGCGGAGAATCTCCCTATTTCTATTCCGGATTGAAGTTCAGGGACCTGGCGCCCGCGGGCGAGAAAGCGCTCGAGGATTACTTCCTGTCGCTACGGAAGGCCGGGTCGCTCAACTGAGCGCGGGCGGCCAAGGGCGTCGAGGATCGACAGGACATACCGGTCGCGCGGGACCGTCCGTTCCCCGAATGCCCCCCGCAGCGCCTTGGCCTCTCCGGCGAAGGCGGCGAGGTCGTTCGCGTTCGCCCAATTCCCCGTGCTCAGCCGCTCGGAAAGGTCCTTCAGGTGCCGGGCGTCGACGATGTCCAGGGTCTCGGCCGGAAGTTCCAGTGAGCCTTTCTCGGTCAGGGTCGCGGCCCTGAGAACGAGGATCCGCAGAGCCTCCTGGCCGTTGATGAGCTCCTGCTTGATGAAGAAGCGGTCCCGGGGCGATTCCGTCACTTCGAGCTTTCCCGTAAGCTTCCAGGCCACGTCCACGGCCCGGTCCAGGGCGTCGAGGAGCCTTCCGGCGTCCAGGACGGCCTTGTCCCCCTGTTGGAAAAAGCTGATCTCCCCGCCCCCCGCAACGGGCTCGATCCGCCGCAGCTTTTCCAGCGTGGCCGCGGCATCCTCGGCCCCGTTGCCGGGCGCCGGATCTTCGGGCCGCGCGTCCTCGTGCGGCCGGGTCGCCTGGATGAGTTCCTGTATCTCCGGGATGGGGATCCCCCAGATCTCCTTCCCCCCGCCTCCGGGGGGATCGTCCGGCTTGGGACGGTCCTCCGTCCCTCCGGCGAGAAGCGTCCGGATCCTTTTCAGCTTCTCCAGTTCCACGTCAAGGTCGGGCGCCGGCTCCGGCCGGCGCTCTTCTTCCCCGCGGGCCTCGGCCACGATCCCGAACTTTTCCTTCAGGTCCTTCTTGAGGAAGGCGGCGCGCTCCGACGTCCGCTGCCTCAAGGATTCCACCTTCTGCTGAAGGTCCCCGATCTGCCCGATCTCTTCGACGGTCCGCTTGACGAGACCGTCGATCTGGGACTGGAGGCCGAGAACCCTGGAGAACCCCGCCCGGATCCCGTCCAAGGCCGCCTGCCGCTCGCTTTCGACGTCGGCGACCATGGCCTGGAACTCCCGGAGGGATTCCCGTTCCCGGTCGATGTCCTTCTCGACCCCCTCCATCCGGAGCCTGGCGGCCTCCTCCTCCTCCCGGATCCGGGCGGCCAGCTCGCCGTCGATCTCGTTCTTTTTCTTGGCGAGAAGCCTTTCCAGCTGGCTCTCGATCTCCTGGATGACGAGAGACGACTCTTTCTCGGTTTCCCCGGATTCAGACATTAGGAATCTCCTTGCCCCAGCCGGTATCATATTATCGGCCGGCCTGGCTGTCAACCCCATATCAGGCCCCCGAATTCGGGCGAATCTCCTTGAATCCAGGCGCCTAATTATTGTATAAGAGAACACATGAGGAAGCTCTCGTGAACGGCCCCCGGATCCTCCTCGTCGGAGAGAACGCCGGGAATTCCCGGAAACTGGCCTCGTTCCTTGCCGGGCTGGACCTGGACGTCGAAAGGGCCGCCGTCCTGCCCGAACCCTCGACCCTGTCCGGCGTCTCGGGGCGGATCTCGCTCATCGTCCTGGAAGCGGCGGAGCCGACCGGGGAACAGGCGGAGAGCCTTCGGACGCTCGGGGCGGCCGACCCCCGGCCCGCTGTCGTCGTCCTTTCGGCCGCTTCGAGGTCGCACGTCCTGCTCGCCCTTCTCCGGGAGGGCGTCATCGACCAGGTCGCGAGCCCCGGGAACGACGTGGCCGCCTATTCGGCCGTCAAGTGCGGCCTGACACTGGGCCGGTTGATCGCCGAGAACGAAGCCTGCCGCAAGAACCTGGCGAAGTCGAGGATCGAAAGGTCCCGCAACGTCCGGCGCGCGCTCGAACTCGAGGAGATCTACGACACGACCCTCGAGAACCTGATGACCGCCCTCGACCTCCGGGACGTTGAGACGTACGGCCATTCCCAGACGGTCGCCAAGTACAGTCAGGTCCTGGCCGGGCTCCTGGGCATCCGGGACGAGAAGGTCCTCGACAACATCCGGAAGGGGGCCCTCCTCCACGACGTCGGGAAGATCGCCATCCCGGATTCCATCCTGAAGAAGCCGGGCCGGCTCTCGGACCAGGAATGGATGAAGATCCGGCTGCACCCGGCGCTCGGCTATGGCCTCGTCAAGGAGATCAAGCTCGTGAAGGAGGCGGGGAACATCATCCTCTGCCATCACGAGAAATTCGACGGAACGGGTTACCCTGAAGGCCTGCGCCGGGAGGATATCCCTCTCGAAGCCCGGATCTTCGCCCTGGCCGACGCCCTGGACGCCATCACGTCGCACCGCCCCTACCGGCAGGAACGGGATTTCTCCGCCGCCCGGGACGAGATCCTGCTCCATGAGGGGACCCAGTTCGACCCCCGGGTCGTCGAGGCGTTCGGCCGGCTTCCCCTCGAAAAATGGGAGAGGATCCGCTACGAGACGACGCGACTCCTTCCCTCGATCATCGATTACCACGCGCTGGCGTCCGGGAAATAAGGGCGCCCTTCCCCGCCGCGGGCTTGCGGGCGGCGACCACCCTGGGGATCCCGGCAAGGTCGGGAAATATCTCCACATCCTCCCAACCCGCCCCGAACATCGCCCGGATCGCCGCGTCCTGTCCCGCCCCGAACTCGAGGACGAGCCGGCCCTCCGGCTTCAGGAAGCGCCGGGCCTCGCGGACGAGCCTCTCCGTGAACTCCGTGCCCCGGACGCCGCCGACAAGGGCCCGGCGCGGCTCATGGTCCCTGACCTCGGCCGCCAGCCCGGCCCATTCCGCGCGGCTGACGTACGGGGGATTGGAGACGATGACGTCGAAACGGGGGCCGGGGCGCCCGAAGGCCGAAAACAGGTCGCTCCGTATGAACCGGATGCGGGGGCAACCGTTGGACGCGGCGTTCGCCGCGGCGATCCTGAGGGCGCGGACGGAGATATCCGACGCCGTGACGCGGGCCCCGGGAAGCACGCGGGCCAGGGCGACGGCGACGTTGCCGCTCCCCGTGCCCAGGTCCAGGATCGCGCTCTTCTTTCCCGCCGCGAAGCCGGAGGCCTTTTCGACGAGGAGCTCCGTTTCGGGGCGCGGAATGAGGACGCCGGGGCCGACCCGGAACGGAAGCGACCAGAATTCCCTCCGCCCTGTCAGGTAAGCCAGGGGGACGCCCGTCGCGCGCCTCCCGACCAGCCTGATGAAATCGTCCGCGGCCCGGGCGGAAGGGATGGATTCCGGATGCGCGTGAAAGATCTCTTCGGGGATCCCGGACGCGTGGAGGAGGAGGACCCGGGCGTCGATGTCCGGGCGGGGAATGCCCTCCAGCAGGCGGACGCCGCGGAGGAAGAGGCCGCGAAGGGACTCAGGTCTCAAGGTCGTCGCCGGGATCACCGTCCGCCCCTCCCCCGCCGCCTGCCGGGGTTTGAGAGCGGAGGGTCAGGGCCTCGGTCAGGGCGTCCAGGTCCCCGTCCAGGATCGCTTCCATCCGGTGGAAGCTCTCGTTGAGACGGTGGTCCGTGATGCGGGACTGGGGGAAATTGTAGGTCCGGATCTTCTCGCTCCGCTCGCCGGTGCCGACCTTGGACCTGCGGTCCTTGGCGATCCTCTGCTGCTGTTCGCTCTGGGCGGCATCCATCAGCCGGGAGCGGAGGATCCTCATGGCCTTTTCCTTGTTCCGGTGCTGGGATTTCTCGTCCTGGCAGGAGACGACCAGGCCGGAAGGCTTGTGGGTGACCCGGATGGCCGTATAGTTCCGGTTGACGTTCTGGCCTCCGGGCCCGGAGGCGCCGAAGGCCTCGATCTTGAGGTCCTTCGGGTCGATCCGGACGTCGATCTCGTCGGCTTCGGGAAGGACGGCCACCGTCGCCGTCGACGTGTGGATCCGGCCGCCGGCCTCGGTCTTGGGGACGCGCTGGACGCGGTGGACGCCGCTCTCGTATTTCAGGGCGGAGTAGACACGCCGGCCACGAATGCTGGCGACGGCTTCCTTGATCCCGCCGATGGGCGACGGACTGACGTCCAGGACCTCGAACTTCCAGCCCTTGTTCTCGGCGTAACGGGAGTACATCCGGAACAGGTCCTGGGCGAAAAGCGAGGCTTCGTCCCCCCCGGCCCCGGCCCGGACCTCGAGGAGGACGTTCTTGTCGTCGAAGGGGTCCTTGGGCAGGAGGAGGACGCTGGAGCTCGACCTCGATGGACTTTTCGCGCTTTTCGAGGGCCTCGATCTCCCCTTCGGCCAGGCCTTCAGATTCGGCGTCGGCGGCCGGGTCGCGTCAGGATCTTCCGGGAGTCCTCCTTGTCCCGCCCCGACCTTTTGTAGCTCCTCGTACTTGCGGATGACGGGCTCGAGTTCGGCCCGCTCCTTGGAGATTTCCCTGATCTTCTGGGAGTTGGTGAGGTTGGCGGGATCGCGAGAGGGACGCGTGAGAAGGCGGTATTTATCCTCTAACTTCTTCAGCTCTCGGAACATCGGCCGTTATTTTTTGGCATCGCCATATTTCTTCCGGAACTTCTCGATGCGTCCGGCGCTGTCCAGGAACTTCTGCTTGCCCGTGAAGAACGGATGGCACTGGGAGCAGATCTCCACGCGGATCTCCTTCTTCGTGGACCGTGTCTTGAAGTTGTTCCCGCAGGCGCAGGTCACAAGACATTCCTGATATTCCGGATGGACATCTTTCTTCATGGATTCATCTCCTCATCGAAGCGGGCATTATAGCAGATTTCCGCCCGGACCGCAAAGCGCCGGGATCCTCTCCGGCCTTCTTCCGGAAAGCATTCCCGGTCCACGATGAATTCCAGGCCTTTCTGGGCGGCTTTCACCCGGTCCCGGTAGTCCCGGGACTCGAAATACTCCCTGAGCGCCTTGTTCAGGGGATAGACCTGTTCTTCGGCCGCCACTCATAGACCGAGCCGTCCCTCCGCTTCAGGCAGTTGAGGTGGACGACCCAGGCCAGATGTTTGAACGGGCATGTGACTGAAGGCCTTGCGGATGGCGGCGACCTCGGCCTCCTTCTCGGGGTTCATGAACTGGAAGTACCTCGAGAACAGGAGGGCGTTGTGAAAAAGGCCGGGAACGCCAGCAGGCAGTCTTTGCGGGTGAGCCGGGCGAGATAGACGAAAATATCCATGATCTTCTTGGACAGGCTCAGCCCGGGCCGGTGCTGCCCGGGGAGGGGGGACCGCTTCTCCGTGAACTCCTCGAGCGGGATTCTGCAGGGTCAGCCATTCCAGGATCGAGGCTCCTGGGGCGAAATGACGGCGTGGAGGCCGCCGATCCGGACCTTGAGGGGGTATTCGGCCTCCCGGATCTTGAGGTCGACGATCAGGTTGTCCGGGTTCTTGTCCTTGTAGAAGATCTGCAGTCTCTGGAAGGGGTATTCCCGGGAATCCAGATCGTAATCCAGGGGCCAGAGCTTCCTCTTCAGGGCGTCCTTGAGGAAGCCCCTCTTCCCCATGACCGCCAGGACCTCGTTCAGGGAATAACGGCCGAGGAAGAGGAAACTGCCCTTGCGCTCGGCCAGGGTCGCAAAAATCTCCCCTTCCTCGACCAGCGGGGCGTCCTGCCGAAAGGCTTGATTTTGGGCCCGAAGAGCTTCATGGAAGGATTCTATCGCGATTTCCCCGGACCTGGCAAGATGCCGGCCGGTCAGGGACGGGGACGGCCGGGCCGTCCGGCTCGGGGGAGGCGGGCGCCGCGAACGAGGAACGAGAGGATATCGTCCCCGATGGAGACGGTGCGCCGGAGGCGGAAGCCCTCCGTCCTCGGGCGGATCTTGAAATAGTGGCGCAGGATGACCATCCCTCCTCCTGAGGATGCCCCTTTTCCGAATGACCTTGAGCGGGATTGCGGGTCTCCAGGAGCCGGTAGGGCGGATCGAGGAAGATGATGTCGAACAGGCACCTCGGACTTGGAAAGGTCGATCACGGCCCGGTTGAACTCCTTCTCGACGACGAGGGCCCGCGTCGTCGGCCCCGCACGTCGCGACGTTCGCCTGCAATGACTTCGACGGCGGGCTAGTAGCTCGTCGACGAAGACGACCCGTTCGGCGCCCCGGCTCAGGGCCTCGATCCCCACCGAGCCCGTCCCGGCGAACCCGTCCAGGAACCAGCTCCCGCGGACTGTCGTCCCGGATGATATTGAACAGGGCGCCCTTGAGCTTGTCCTGCATGGGCCGGACGAGCGGGCTCCGGATGAACTTCAGCCGCTTGTCCCTTGAAGTCTCCGCCGATGACACGGATCATGGGATGCTGCCCTGCCTAATAGGATGCGACGAGCCGCCCCTGCCGCGTCTCCAGGCCGATGATCCCGTAAGGGAAGCTCGTACCAGTCGTCGAGCCGGACGGGTTCCGTCCCTTCGAGCCGGCGACCGTGGGAACGATCATGTCCAGGAGGGCCGTCTGGATGCGCTGCTGCTCGAGATAGAGGCTCTCGAAACGGATCCGGGCCTTCCCGGCGCTGGCGTCTCGAGAACGCCGGCGAAGGTGATGTTCATCATGCGGCTTGATGAAGGCCGGGAGCTTTCGGTCCCGAAGATCGATGACGGCCAGCCCTTCGATCCTGTTCCCGGGAAAGAGCTTGAGCCGGAGGTCCGTCAGGATGTCCTCCCCTTCCGTTTCGATGCGGTGGGCGATGTAGGCGTTCAGCTCGCGTTCCGATGACGGCGACCGAGCGCGGGCGGGCGGCGGGCGCCGCCCCGCTCTCCGTCCGGATCTTTTCGATGACGCCAAGGACCTTCATGGCGTCGGCGCGCGCCTCGGGGGTGAGCTTTGGGGCGGAGACGGACGCGCCCGCCTGGAGGGCCGCGCAGGCGCCCGCGCAAATATACCGCGATCCGAAGGATTCGCATGCTTTTCTTTTCGGAGGCTCCTGTCCCCATGCTAGCAAAATCCTCCTCTCCTGTAAAACGACGGTGGGTTCGGACGAGACTCCGCCTTCGGGATCTCTTTCGGGAGGATCGGCAGGCCGCGGAGGGCGCGATGCGGGACGCCTCAGTACTGCGTCAGCGTCCCGTCCCTCTTGGCTTTGCGGAGGGCGAGCCGGAAGGTCCAGAAACCGAGCGGGAGGAGGGCCGCCGCAAAGACGGCGAGGGCGGCGATGCTCGGCAGGACCCGGGCGAACGATACGGAGGAAAGCAGGCTCAGGCGAAGGCCTTCGAGCACATGCGTGACCGGGAGGAACGGGGACAGGCCCCGAAGCCAGGACGGGAGGACGGCCACAGGGAAGAGCATCCCTCCCAGGAGCCCGGAGACGCTTCCGAAGAGCCACGAGATGGGGTTTCCGAGCTTGTAGACGAGGAGGAAGGAGGCCGACAACATGCCCAGGCTCAGGAAGCAGACGGCCGTCAGAAGAAGGACGAGCAGGAAGGCGGGGATATTGACGGACCCCAGCTTCATGCCGAAGACCGCCACGGCCAGGGCCAGGTGGACGGCGGTCCGGAGCAGGGCGAACACGAGAGAGTAGAGGGAGGACCCGAAGAGGATGACCGGCATCGAGGTCCGGGTCACGAGCAGGGCTTCGAACGTCCCCGATACCTGGGCGCTCCGGACGACCTGCGGCAGGCCCTCCTGGAATATCCCCAGGAGGCCTGAAAAGGCGATGCCGATCATGGCAAATGAAAAATAATCTCCGCCGTAGGCCGCCAGGGACGCGGTCCCGGGGGTGATCATCCGGGAGATGAAGTAGAACGTCGCCGAGGAGAACAGGATCCCGACGGTCGAGAACACGAAGGAGAATTTGTAGCTGGCGGCCTCGATAAGGTCGCGGCGGAGGAACGCCCCGAGCCTGCGGGGCAGGCCGGACAGGTCCGCCGCGCGCCCGAGCCCGGCAGGACGATTCATGGCCTCCTCCCCTCTTCCGGCTGGGGATCGGCGGACGCGCCGGTCTCCACCGCGCCGTCGTAAACGTCCTGAAGGGAGATCCTGCCGCCTCCCGTCAGGTCGGCCGTCCGGCCGGAGGCCCGGATACGCCCCTTGTCGATGATAGCGATGTCATCGGCCACCTCGGCGGCCTCCGCGAGATTGTGCGTGGCCCAGAGCACCGTTCGCCCCTGGCGCTCCACGAGCTCGCCGCGGATGAAGGCCCGGATCCTGCGGGCGGAACCCGGGATCGAGGCTCCGGGTCGGCTCGTCCACGAAGAGGATCCTGGCGTCGGTGAGGAGGGCCCTGGCGAAGGCCAGCATCTGCCGCTTGCCGGTGGAGTAGGTGTTGAACCTCAGGTCGGCCACGTCGTCGAGGCCGGCGAGGGCGAGTATCCCGTCGATGCGGCGGCGGGCCTCGACAGGCGGAATGGCGTTCAGCGCGGCGAAGAACCGGAGGTTCTGCCGGCCGGTCAGCCGCCAATAGAAGCTTCTCTCGTCGGCGACGGCCAGGCCGATCGCCTCCTTGACCTCGCGCGGATCGCGTTCGACGTCGAAGCCGCCGACGCGCGCCGTGCCCCCGTCGGGAAGCACGAGCGTCGCGAGGACCTTGATCAGGGTCGTCTTGCCGGCCCCGTTCGGGCCCAGGAGGCAGTGGCACCGGCCGGCCCCGACGTCGAGGTCGATCCCGTCGAGGGCGGTGACGAACCTCCTGCGGAAAGGGTGTGCCGCGAGCTCGCGGTATCCCCGGACCAGGGGGTACTTCTTGACGAGTCCCCGGACGGAGACGGATCCGGTCATGCTTCGTGGTCCTTTATTTTCAGGAGGCGTGTGAGAGGCGTGACGAGCCGCCGGGCGTACCGGAGCCAGGCTTTCGGAGACCCGGGAGCGACGTTATAGGAATCGGCGATCCAGTCCATGGGCGGGAATAGGATCCCGAACCAGGGTCCGGGCGGCAAGGAGGGGCTTCCTCCGGGAGAGAAGGCAGAAGAAGGTCGGCGTGTAATAGGGCAAAGGAATCCCGCCCGTACGCCGGACGACCCTCCCGGGAGGCCAAAAGGCCGGCAGGAGCACGGCTTCAAGCGGCCTCCTGCCGGAGATCCGAAACGAACCGCGCCGGGATCGTTCCGGGCCACAGCGCGTTCACGAGCTCTAATCCGTAGCGGACGACGGCCTCGATCCCTTCCCGTCGGGCGATGCGCGCGACCTTGTCCCTATCGACCTCCGCCCGCGAACCCAGCTCGGCGATGTCCGTGAACCACATCAGCCGGCCGTAGGAATGCTGTTGAGCGTGGAGGCAGAGATAGCACAGTTCATACTCCGGGGACGTGATGCGGGCGTCCACGCCGTCGACTCCGACGCTCCTTGCCGAGGCCCAGAAATCCTCCTCGGACCGGAACGGCACGTGGAGCCCGAGATAAGCGAAATGGAGCTCGACCATGAGCTCTCCCAGCCGGAAATAGGGAGAGAACGTCCAGTCGAGGGCCCGGTTCCTCGGGTGGAGCCGGGTCCGGCCGTTGGCATCGGGAACATACCCCAGCCCGGCAAGGGCCTTTTCCAAGGCAGTCCAATCGCCCGGATGGACCACGAGGTCGATGTCCGTGAACGGCCTGAGCCCGATAGCCGGATAGACCGTCAGGGCGAGGCGCGCTCCCTTGGTGATGACCGCGCGGAGGCCCGCGGCGCTCATCTCCCCGAACAAGGGCGCGATCCGGCGAAAAAGCCGGATGTTTCGGGCCTCGTTGGCAAAATAGGTCTTCCGGAGAGAGGCCAACGCCTTCTCCGGAACCGGAGCCCCCATCGGCTTGAGGTTACGGTATAGGAGCGGAGATACGCCCTCGCGGATGGCTTTCCCGACCAATTCATTCCAATCGACGGTCCCCCGGATAAGGCGATGGACTTCGGCTCGGGCTTCCGGGCCCGGCGCGATACGGGAGAGTCCGACGAGAAGACGGTCGGTCGTTGTCCGGACCGGACCTGAAGGCATGGGAGTACGACTCAGGGGATGCTCACGGGAAAGAAGGCCCCGCCCTGTCGGGCGGGGCCGTGAAGAACGTTGCTAGAAAAGGCTCGAGCCGTCAGTTCTTGAAGGGACTGGCGGTCTGCTCGTCTCCGCCGGGAGTCAGGGCGGCGCTGCCCGCGACCACGGCGGCGATGCCGAGGGGCGCAAGGAAGAAGGGCGGAATGCCCCTTTGCAGACGACGTAGACGATGTCGCCCGGCTCGCAGGGCTTGTTGACGGATATCATGCCGTTCTGACCGGAGAGGAGCTTCTTGACGTACGCGCCCTGGAACAGCAGTCCCTTGGCGTCCTGATAGAAATCGGTGTTGACGCCCTTGACGTGGATCCGGTCGCTCGACTGCAGGAGGCCTCTCTCGATGAAGACCTCGGCTTGGTTTCCACCCCCCGCGGACACGACGACATGCCCGATCCGGGATTCGCCCTCTTCCTGCTGGTCCTTGTTGACCTGCTGGACGGCCTGTTGGACGTCGTTCTCGTACGGGGTCAGCGCGATGGCGATCTTCGCCGTTTCATTGGCCGCCACGCCGACCAGGTCGGTCGAGTTGAAACTGCCCTTGGGCGAAGTTACGCCCAGGGCATACAGCCCGGTCTCGAGCCCCTGGACCTTGAAGATCCCCAGCCCGTCCGACGCCGAACTCTCGTAAACCTTGCCCGACGAGATGTTCTTGACCATGACGACGGCGCCCGGAAGCGGGGTCGTCCCGTCCTGGCCGTAGACGAATCCGAGAAGATTTCCCTTGGCGGGAACCTGTCCCTTCAGGACCTGTGGCGAAAAAAAGACGAGCATCGCCGCGACAAGCCCAATAGAGACGACTTTACTTTTGACACCTCTGCCCATAGAATCCTCCTTAAGAAAACCCTATAAAATCATAGGTCATTTAGATAGCAATGTCAAGCGGGATTATTGGACCGGCCGCCAGGCCAGCCGAAGGGGTAGAACAGGGGCACTGACCCCTCCGATGACGAGATCGTTCTTACCCAGGACGGCCTCCACCTGTACCGTCCGCCCGGAGGGCCCGATCAGGCCCTCCCAGACGACCCGCCCGTTGAATTCCAGGCTTGCGAGGGGTTCGGCCCCCTCCCCGGACGGGGCGAACCGACAGGTCCAAGGCCACCCGCCCGGCTTCGAGGACCAACGGGAAGGCCCGTTCCGTCCCCTTCGGCACGGGCGCGCCGGTCAGGGCCTGTTCCGCGGGAGTCAGGACCGCCCGGATGGCCTCTTCGGCCCTTCGGAGCCCGGCCTCTTCGTTCAGGCGTTCGTAACCCTTCCGCATCTTCAACAGGAGGGCGAGGCTGCCCGGGCGGCCGTCCAGGGCCTTGTCGTAGAACCGTTCGGATTCATAGATGTAATCAAGCTTCTGGTACGCGTCGCCGATGATCTCGTACGTCTCGAGGAGATCGGCCCTCAGCGCCTCGGGGACGAAGACGAGACCCTGTTCGAGGGAGGCGCCGAAACGCGTGATATCCCGGTAGCGGTTCTGCCGGAAGCTGAGACGAAGCTGGAGGACGAGCGGCTTGAGGTCCTTGGCGTTCAGGGATGGCTCCGCGGGAAGGGCGTTCCGTTCCTTGAGGAACGTCTCGAGGTCCCCGACGGCCGACGTTCGGTCCTCCAGGGCCAGGTAGGCTTCGAGGTCCGGCCCGGCGGCCTGAAGGCTCCGGCTTTCCTCGACGCGGCACTTGGCGAGGTTGAGGAAAGTCGACCGGCGCAGGTCGACGTAGTCCTTCGGGTCGATCAGGGTTTCGCCTCCCAGGGCCTGGTAGAACTTGATGTTCCCGAGGATCTTCTGACAGGCTGAAAAACGCTTGATGGCCTCCGGAAGCTGGAACGAATCCATGGCCCTTTGACCCGCCTCCGCCTCCCCGGCGGCCTGCAGGAATTCGAGGCGCTCGGCCCGGGACAGAGCCTGAATGCCTGGCCTCGAGGGATAGAGCCTTTTCCCCGAGGAACCCGGCATAGAGGCGAAGGACCGCCGCGTCCTCGGGCAGGATGGCGTCCATGAGCGCGTAATCCCGGGCGTCGATGTCCCAGACCTGGAGAACGACGGCCAGCTTCTTCTTATCCTTCTGGGCCAGCATCCTTTTCAGGATGTCCCTCGTGAACACCCGCTCCTCCGGGGACAACCCCGTCCAGCGTGAGAGAAGGACCTTGCCGACCTCGAAGAAGATCTGGCTGTTATGCCCGGTGAGGAGGGCGGCCTTCTTGAATTCCTCGAAATAGGAGACGGGCGCGGGGAGGGAGAGAAAGGTCATGTAAAGGAGCGACTGGGCGAACTGGAAGTGCGTCTGCAGGTTCCCGGGATCGAGCCGGAGGGACCGTCCGAAGCTCGCGAAGCTCCTCTTGAGATCGGCGTCGCGGCGGGCGACGTTCCCGATGTCCTCGACGCCCCGTTCGAAATAGGCCTTGCCGAACTCGAAATGGACGAGGTCGTTCCAGGGGAAGAACCGGTCGGCCTTCTCGAGAAGGCGGATCCGCGCCCCGGGATCGTCGGTCATGGCCTTCGCCCGGTAATAGAGGTGAATGTTCGCGATACGAGCAGACGGCCGCGAGCCCCAGGAGCCCGAGCGCCGCCAGAACGAGCGACTTTTTTCATGGTACGAACCTCTAGGTCTTTCTGATAGAACGCCGTGACGAAGGTCAGGGCCAGGACGACGGCGAAGAGAAGCATGTTCGCGGGGATGTGGAGGTTGAAGTCCGTCAGGCTGTGGACGAGGATGACGATGATCGAGATGATCCCGCCGAGGGCGATCCCCTTGACGTCGGGGTTCCTCCGTTCGCGCCAGGAGCGGAGGGACCGAAACGCCGATGAAGAGGACGGCCCCGAGGAGCAGGGTGAATCCGATCGACGCCGAGCTCCGAGAAATATTCGAGATAATCGTTGTGGGCATGAACGAGGAGCAGTTCCGGCCCGGCGACCTTTTCGATAGGCCGGGTAGACCGAAACGAACGTGCCCAGGCCGGAGCCGAAGATCGGAAATGCGGCGATGATACGGCCCACGTTGCCCCAGAGCAGGGGCCGGTTCTCCCGCAGAAGGTCGTCGAGGGCGAACCGCTGGATCGTGGACCCGATGCCGATATAGAGAGCGGATATCGTGACCAGGATGAACATGACCCAGATGAAGTTCCGGATCCACCGCCGTCGCCGGCTGAAACGGCTGAAATGCAGGACGACGAATTCGAAGAACAGGAGGAACGTGAAGACCAGGATGAAGATCCCGGCCCTGGACTGGGAGAAGACGATGCCCAGCGACATGAGGATCACGGCGGCGAACAGGAGGAGGTTGGCGGGAAGGCCCTTCGCCCGTCATGTGCAGGAGCCGGTCCTTGAGCCCCTCCCCTCCCAGGGAGAAGAAATCCAGCCGGGCGATGAGGAGCCCGATGGCCAGGGGAATGATCATCTCCAGATAGCCGGCCAGATGGCTCCGGTTGACGAAGGTCCCCGTCAGCGAGTTCGGGCTGTAGATCTTCTTATAGAAAAGAATGCGCGGATTCTTCGTGGTCAGCTCGAAGAGCCCGTAGAACGCCTCGAAGGCGCCCACCGCGACGAGGCAGGCGATGATCCTGCGGGTATCCCGGCCCCGGGTGACCGTGCGGACGACGAGGAAGCCCGCGAGGACGTAGGCCGCAAGCTCGAGGCCCTGGCGGAAGGTCTGGGCCGGGACGGCCGAGAGGCTCAGGAACTGCGCGCCCGCGAATTCCGGCGAGAAGGCCTTGTGGAAGGCGTAGGTCCCCGGCGAAAGGATGCGGACGAGGAACGCCGGGAGCGGCACGATCTGAAAGGCGATGAAGGCGAACAGGGCCGTAAAGGCGTACCGCGGCCATTTCAGCCGCTCCTCGAGCCGGGGATTGATCGCGGGCTTGTCGTTCGCGAGGACGTAGGCCCCGGCCATCGCCAGCACGACGAGTTCGATGATCAGGATGGACCATTCGTTGACCGACGCCGCGGGCAGGGGGCTGAGGACGAGGAGGGCAAGAAGGCCGTACTGGATGAGCCTCGCCGTGCCCGTCCCGGGAGCCGCCGGCGGCCTGGGCATTGTCGCGCTTCGCGTTATCTTGAGCTTCATGGTTCTCCGTGCCCTGATCCGTTCATTTCCCCGGCCTCAGGAAGCCGGGGATCCTCAACTTGAGCTTCTTGTCCTTCCCCTCGGGATCGATCGGGTCGGGACGATACGGGATCTCCCTGTCCTCGATGACGGCCCTCGGATTGTCCGTGACGAGAGCGGCGGCGCCGGCCTCGCCGATGACGGCGGCGGCGATCTTCGCGGCGGCCGCAAGACGGGGCGCCTTGGTTTGCGTGTTGTGGCCGTCGCTCGCGATGAAATGAACGAGGCCCAGTTCGAGAAACTTCCGGGCCGCGTCGCCGGCCTCGACGCCGGGGCCGTCCGGTCAGGCTCCCGGCGTTCGCCTGGGCCAGGGCGCCCATGGCGACCAGGTCGAAGAGAAGCCGCGGGAATTGCGCGAACATCGTGTTCCTCTCTGGGTGGGCGATGATCGGGAACAAGGCCCTCGCTCATGAGTTCGAAGAACAGGTCCTTGGCCCCGGAGAAGACGTGATCGTGGGGAAATTCCACGATGAGGTACGCGCTTCCCGCGAGGGTCAGCTTCTTGCCCCGGGCCCGGACCTCGCCGAGGAGGCCGTGGGTGATGTGGACCTCCGCGCCCGGCAGGATCGCGACGTCGATATCTTCGCGCAGAAGCGCGGCCGCAAGCCGGTCCCGGGCCTCGTCGAAAACGCCGAGGTCCGGGAAATCGAAATTCCCTTTGTACAGATGCGGCGTCCCGCGATGTGCGTGATGCCGTCGTCGCGGGCGATCCGGGCCATCGCGACCGCATGGGCCAGGTCCCTGGCTCCGTCGTCGAGGCCCGGCAGAATATGGCAGTGGAGGTCGATCATCCCTGGGGGCGGCGTCTTTCCCGGCCTTGCCGCCGGTCTCTGTGGCCTTCGCCTTCCCCGGCCGCTTCTGGCCTTCGGTGAGTCGCGGAGTATTCATACTGGTAATAGTGGTAGTACGGCACGGCGGCGCCCTGGCGGCCGATCTTGACCTCGTTGAAGATGACGCCGACGATATCGGACTTGGCCTTGCGGAGCTCGTCGACCGCCCGGACGAGCGGCTTGCGCGTCGTCTTGCCGGCCCGGATGACGACGCACGGTGCAGTCGGTCAGCGAGCTGATGATGACCGGGTCGATGACGGCCAGGACGGGCGGGGTATCCAGGAGGATGAAATCGAACCTGTCCCTGACCAGGGCGAGGAGGTCCTTCATCCGCCGGGAGTTGAGGAGCTCGGCCGGATTCGGCGGATGCGGGCCGCTGGGAAGAATCCAGATGTTCTCGATGGCCGTCTTCTGGACGGCGTCGTCGAAACTCACCTTGCCTGTCAGACAGCCGCTCAGGCCGACGAGGTTCCGGACCTTGAAAACCTTATGGAGCCGGGGCTTGCGCAGGTCGCAATCGATGAGCAGGACCTTCCCTTCGAGCTGGGCGAACGAAACGGCCATGTTCGCGACCGTCGCCGTCTTCCCTTCCTGCGGCAGGGTGCTCGTGAAGCAGATCGTCTTGGGCTGGCTGTCGGCGTTGGAGAACAGGATGGATGTCCGAACCGTCCGGTAGTCCTCGGAGATGGAGAACTTCGGGTAAAGGTGGTTGATGAGCTCGATCTCGCTGACCTCCGGCCTGACCTCGCTCGCCGGAGCGTTCTCCGCCCCGTAGGAATAGGTCCCGTACGTCTCGCCGCCGCTTCTTCGAGCCCTCGGCTTCGAGGAACGGGATGATCCCCAGGGACGGGAGGCCCGTGAGCTTTTCGGCGTCCTCGGGGCCCTTGACGGTGTTGTCCAGGTACTCGGCGAAGAAGACGAGGCCCAGGCCGCCGATGAGGCCGACGAGGAGGGCCATGAGGAGATTGTTCCGGGTGTTGGGCGTGAACGGGCCGCCGGGGACGAGCGCCCGGTCGATGATCTTGATGTTGCTCGTCCGGAGGCCCCCGAGCCTGGCGGAGACGAGGGTCTCGTTCTGCTTGGCGGTCAGCGAGTTCAGGAGGTCCCGCATGTTCTCGACCTCGATCCTCAGGCTGTTGTAGAGGATGGCGTTGCTGTCGGTCCGGGACACTTCGGTCCTCTGCGTCTCCAGCATGTTCTGGAGCGAGCCTTCCTTCTTCTGGGCCGCCCGGAAGTCGGCCTCGGACGCGTCCACCGCCTTGCGGATCTCGCTCTCGAGCTCGGACTTCATGCTGTCCAGCCGGGCCTTGAGCTTGACCATCTCGGGGTAGTCCGGTTTGAAGACCTTGATCTTCTCGTCGTATTCGTTCTTGGTCTGGGTGTAGGAGGTCTTGAGCCCCTGGATGAGGGCGTTGTCGATGATACTGGGGCAGGGTGCCGAGGCTCAGGCCTTTCAGCTCCCGGAACATGGATTCCTTCTTGATGCGGTCGACCTGCGCTTCGGTCAGGGCCGAGCTCACGTCGGCGAACTTGGTGACGACCGAGCTCTCGTCCTTGTTGAGGAAGAGGAGCTTCTTCTCTTCGCCGTACCTCTGGAGGTCGCGCTCCTTCGCACCGAGGTCCTCGCGGAGCTTGGCGATCTCCTCGCTCAGGAACTCCGAGGTCTGCTGGGTGGCCTCATAGCGCGTCTCGATCGAATAGCTGATGAACTCCTCGACGAGGGCGTTGACGACGTCCGCTGCCAGGACCGGATGCCGGGAGGTGTAGCTGACGTCGACGAGCCGGGTCTCCTCGACGGGCGCGATGCCCAGGCCGCCGAGGACCGTGAAAGCGTAGGCCGAATAGGGGCTCGGCTTGTACTGGGGCTGGTCGCCGCGGCCGGCGGGCCTCTTCGAAGCGAAGAGCCAGCGCAGGGTGACGATGTCCTTGATCCCCGCGAGCGGGTTCGTCCGGGGCTTCGCCGCCGCCTGGAATTCGGGCCGGGCCGGGAAGTTCATCTTCTTGGCCACGCGCTCGGCCAGCGACCGGCTTGTGAGGAGCTTGAGCTGGGTGTTGAAATAGGTCCCCAGGAAATCGGTCCGGTAATAGCCCCCCGAGCTCAGGATGTCCTGGATGTTGAGCATGCTCGAGCTGGGATCCTCGATCATGATGGTCGCCGTGGCCCGATAGAGGCGCGTCGCGGTGAACGAGAAGATCGCGACGAAGACCAGGAGGACCGCCGTGAAGGCAATGAGGATGTTCTTCCTTTTCAGGACGATACGGACGTACTCCTGAAGGTCGATCTCTTTTCTCTCGAGGGTCGTGTTCATGGCCGCGTTCCTTAGAAGAGGGATTCGGGGACGTAGATCGTGTCGTTCTCGAGGAGCGGCACGTCCTTCTGCTTGTTGGCGAGGATGCTCCTCGCGTTGACCTTGATCTCCTGCTCCTTGCCGGTCTCGTCCTTCCGCTTGATGACGATGCCGCCGCGGGACGCCCTGTCCGTGAAGCCGCCGGCCTGGGCGATGGCCTGAAGGAGCGTCGGGATGGCGGACTTCTTGACCTGGAGGGCACCCGGGTTCTTGACCTGCCCGAAAACGTATATGGCCACGACCTTGTCCACCGGGATGTTGACGATGTCGCCCGCTTCCAGGGGAACGTTGAGCTTGGCGTCGCCCTTGAGGAAGAGGTCATCGATGGAGATGCGGAGCGACGTGCTCGTCCCGTCGGGGAGCTGGCGGATGATGATGATGTGGCTGCCGGCGTCCCGGGTCAGGCCCCCGGCCTCGGAGACGACCTGCATGAGCGTCTGCCGGCCGAGGAGCTGGTAGGGACCGGGCTTTTCGACCGCGCCGAGGACCGAGACCCGCTTGCTCTGATACTCGCGGATGAAGACGGTCACCTGGGGGTTCTGGACGTACTTCTCCCCGAAGAGATCGGCGAGCTTCTTCTCCAGCTCGGATTTCGTCAGGCCGTCGACCAGGACCTCGCCGAGCAGCGGAAGGCTGACCCTCCCGTCCTCGGACACCCGGACCGTCCGGCTCAGCTCGTCCGCCCCGAAGACGCTGACCTCGAGGAGGTCCTTCGGCCCGACCCGGTACTCCTGGGTGAACTTCTCCTGAGCCGTCAGGAGGACGGAACAAAGGGCTATCATGCCCAACAAGACGATCTTGATCGATTTTGCGCCCATGTCATTCTCCTTGATGCGGCGATCAGAAATCCCGGGTCAGGCTGAGCCCGATGAAGTTCTTCTTCCGATCGAAACCCGCGGTATTCGAGGTCTGATCATAGATATTGTAGCTCAATTGGATGCCCGTCTGCCGGAGGAAGAAGATCGTGAGTCCGATCTTATGGCTCCGATGGACATCCTTCCGGAAGATCTCCGGGCCCGCCCCTTCGGAACCGTCGACCGGCAGGGGCTCCGAGTACCGAAGCCAGCCGTTCCGAAGTTCATAATCAAGCCGGAATCTCCGGTTCAAACGGAAGGAGAGCCCTGATCTCACCTGGTCCTCGACGTAAAAAAAAGCGTCTTCGATATAAGAAAAATGGTTGTCGCGCCCGAGGCCGGCCCGCAGGCCGATTCGTCCGAGTCGGAAATCGATATCGGTGTCGGCGATCAATCCCGAAAAGGCCCGCCGATCCTTGGAATCCGGCGTGAATTTCTTATAGCCCAGGGACAGTCGCCCGGTTGCCCTGCCGACCAGGGGAAAGCGGATCCCCGCAGACGTCTGGTAAGACCGGGAATTCCTCCATCGAAAGGAGGGATCGTCGAATTCATAGATGGTGGCGCCTGCCGTCACGAAGAAGAAGCTCTCGGCGAAGACCGGATAATAGAACTCGATGTTCCCGGTCGTTTCCTTGCGGTTCAGGCTCCTGGACAACAGGACCTTGCTGTCGGGAAGGACGATATCCTCGTACTGGAATCTATCGACCGCCCGGGAGACGCCGATGGCGGAACCGCGCGGCGTCTCATAGAATGCGGCCAGATCGATGCCCTTGTCGGTATCGGTGACGAGGCTCGTAAATTCGCTGAGGGCCCTGCGCTGGTGCTTCTCAAAATGGTATCTGCCGGAAAGGGCGATGCGGTTGAAAAGCCTCAGCCGGGCGCCGGGAGCGAAGCTGTTCGTGAACCGCCGAAGCCGGGTCTCTTTGGTGAAATACAGGTATTCGGGGTTCTCGGAGAGCGACAGGATCAACGAGCGGCCCAGCAGGAGATAAGACCTGACCTCCGGGGACACCGTACCGGTATAATCCCCTACGGCCTTTTCGTCCGCGCTCCGGAAATAGACGTTGTCATCGTATCCGATATTCATCAGACGGAACTCCGGAATGAAACGGAGAGGGCCGAAGCGCAGTCTGGCCCCCGACCGGATCTCGTTCAGTTCGACATCGAAGTTCCTGTAGTCCTGCCCGAATGCGGGTCTCCAGAGAACGGAGATCAGCGCGACGACGATGAAGCCGGAGAGTTTTCTCATCGGACGATCTGTTTTGCCAGGAAATACGCGGCGGCGGCGACGACGAGCCACGGCCAGACGGTTCTCCAATTCAGGGACGCGAATCTTTTCATCGAAAGGCCCCGAAGGTCCGGCCGGTCAGGACAGGCTCTTTGGCCATGGGCCGCGGGGCGCCCCCCGGAAGACCTTCATGAAGGACAACCTCTTGACCAGGGCCAGGATCAGGTCGCCATGCCAGTCGAAATCCCCCTTCTCCCGGATGATGGGGATGATCCCGTCGGTCTGGGCCAGGTAGAAGATCCTTTCCATTTGGGCGTCCGTCAACCGGGCGCAGACCCTGCGGGCCATGCGTCCCAGCACGATCTCCCTTTGCATGGCGGTCTTCCAGGACTTCTCGTACGGGGCCAGGTCCTTCGCCGCGAAGGCGCCCTTCGCGAAGCAGGCGCCGATGACGTCGGACGCGATGTCCGCGCCCATCAGTCCGTAGGCGACCCCCCCGCCCGTCGTCGTTTTGACGTGGCCGGCGGCCTCGCCCACAGCGATGACGCGTTCCCCGTAGGTTTTCGAAAGAAGGCCCTGGGCGATCGATTTGATCCTGATACCGGCGGGAGCCGCGTCCGCGTACCTGTCCGGGAACACCGTCCCGGCCAGCTTCGCGAGATAGGCCCTCGGCTCGCGCCTCGTCAGGACGCCGACCCTGAGGCGCAACGGACCGGACGGGACCATCCAGGCGAACGCCCCTGGCGCGACGTCACGTCCGACGAAGATGGCGGCCGCGGCGGCGTCATCGGTCCCGATCTCCACCTGGGCCCCGTTCAGGTATTCCTTCGGACGGCCCAGGCCGAGTTTCGCATGAAGTCCGAAATCGATCCCGGAGGCAAGAACGGCCATCCGGGCCGAAAAGAGGCGACGGCCCCCGCCCGCTTCCCTGGCGCGGACCCTGACGCCCTCCCCGGAGACGAGAATATCCTCGGCTTTCGTGGCCAGAACGATCTCGGCGCCCCGGGCTCGCGCCACGGACGCCAGGTTGCGGTCGAACCGCTCCCTGTCCACGACATAGGCGAAGGGCTGGGGATGCCGGTAGACGACGGACGTGCCGAAGGGGGAAACGAGCCTGACGGTCTGAAGTTCGCACAGGGCGGAGTCCCGGTTCATCCCGAAGGAATCGAAGACCTCCTTCCCGATGATCCCGGTGCAGACGACCTTGGAGCCGATCCCATCCTTCCTCTCGAGGACGCGCACGTGGAGCCCGGAGCCGGCCAGACGGGCGGCTACGCGAAGCCCGCTGGGCCCGCCGCCGACGATGAGGACGTCCGAACTCTGCATTTTCGTCTCTATTTAAGTGATATGGCGGGGGAAAGTCAACCGGTCCGCCCGCCTTTGGCTAGACCTTCGACGACCGCGACTCCCATTTTCCCCGGAACGTGATCCAGAACGAAAGGAAGACGAGCTTGAGGTCCAGCCAGAAGGTCCGTTTCCGGATGTAAAGGAGGTCATAACGGAACTTCTTCCGCCGCGGAGTTTCGCCGGGCAAATAGACCTGGGTCAGGCCCGTCAGACCGGGCCTGACGGCATGCCGTTCCCGATACCCGGGGATATCCTCGATGGCTCGCGTGTCCGGGTCGCCCTGGACCTCTTTCTCGTGGGGTCGCAGGGCCCTCGGGCCGACGAAGCTCATGTCGCCTATGAAGATGTTCCAGAGCTGGGGAAGTTCGTCCATGGCGGTGGCCCTCAGGACACGGCCGATCTTCGTCACCCGGGGATCGTTCGCGACCGCCTGGACGGCCCCGCTCCCCTTTTCGGCATCCACGATCATCGAGCGGAACTTCATGGCCTTGAAGATACGGCCGTTCTTGCCGACCCGTTCCTGTCCGTAGAAGACGGGCCCCTTGTCCTGGAGCCATATCAGGAGCCCGAAGAAGAGCCACAGCGGGGAGGAGAGGACGAGACCCGCGAACGACAGCGCGATATCAAAGGGCCGCTTGAGGAACAGGGCCCCGGTGAGCGGCCCGGGCCGAGAGCTATCCCGCCGCATGAACTTCGTTCCCAATACCGCGGCGATGCCGGCGGTGTCGATCCCCCAGTCGATCGGGCTGCCGTTCCTGTCCGGGACGAAGCTCTGGAGATACTCGTCCAGAAAGCCGTAGGCCACGGCGACGAGTCCGGCCCTGAAGGCCCATCCCGGGACCCACTTTCGACGGTCGGTTCCCCGGAAAGCGCGATAGAGAAGGTAGGCCAGGATGCCGTACTCGAAGAAATGCAGGGATTTACGGAAGACGATATAGAACACGCCCACGGCCTCGGTGGAAGCGTGGGGGAACAGCCATCGGAACACGGCCGTCGAGATCTCGTAAGTGAGGCTGCTGCTGAGGGCCCGGTTCCCCACGGGAAAAAAGATCGCCATCCAGAAGACCGGCGGAAGCCAATACTTAAGGAGTCGTCCCGTCCGGTTCATGACACATCCCCGCGCACGGCGACGGCCGCCAGAAGGTCCTCATACTGGTCCATGATCATTTTTCGGGCGAAATTCTCGACGACGTATTGCCGGGCATTCGCCGCCATCTCCCGGCACGCCCCGGGGTCCCCCTTGAGCTTGAGGACCGCCCGCCCGATCGCCGCGACGTCGTCGGGAGGGGCGACCTCCCCGCAGCGATTCCTCTGGATCAGGGCGGCGACTTCGGAATTCTCCGGCGCCAGTCCCAGGATCGGCCTTCCCGCCGCCAGGAAGTTATAGAGCTTGGACGGGACGGACATCTGCGACTTCTCCTTGTCCAGGGGGACCAGGAGGACGTCGCTCGAGGCCAGAAGCTCCGGCAGGTCCGCGTAAGGCTGGAACGGGAGGAACCGGACATTGTCGACCCCCATCGCGGCGGCCTTTGCCTGCAGTTCGGCCTTCTTCAGCCCTTCGCCGACGATCACGAAGGCGACGTCCTTCTCCCCTCGCAAGGCCGCGGCCGCCTCGAGGACGCGTTCGAGGGCCCGGTTGCTGCTGATGCTGATCGTTCCCGAATACATCACGACGAATTTGTCCCGAAGTTCGTATCTCCTGGAAACGGGGTTGTCCTTGGGATAAGGCTTCAGGAAATCCGTGTCCACCCAATTCGGGATCACGGTCAGCTTCTTGCGGGGAACGCCTTTGTCCAACAGATTCCTCAGGAAGCCGTCGCCGATGACGAGAATATGGTCCGAGATCCGATAGACCCATTTCTCGAGGGCCTGCGCGAACCGGATCGCGGAGCGGTTCCTGAGGATGCCGGATTCTATGGAGAGATCGGGATGGATGTCCTGGACATTGAGCAGCACCCGGACGCCCCGAAGCCTCGCGGCCAGGAACCCCGTGAGGCCGAGTTGAAGCGGCGGGGTGCGCAGGAAAAGGACATCTCCCTTCCGGAGGGTCAGGGCGTTGCCAAGGGTTGCCGCCGTATAGATATTCCAGGCGAGGAGCCGGGCGATCGGATGCGGCGCGGCGTTCGTCCAGAACCGCTTGACGAGGAACCCGTTCTCCCGCCGTCGCGAGTACAGCAGCCCTTTGAGCTCGGGCGGCCGCTGTCTCGGGATGGTGGTCACCACCTCGACCTCGTGCCCCCGCGCCGCCAGGTCGGTCGCCAGCTCGTTGATGAGAATGGGCGCACTTCCGAAGTCCGGGAGGAAGTACATCGTATGAATGGAGATCTTCATGTCAGGTTCTCAACGGGCCGGGCTTCGGGTTCCCCGGCATTCTCTCTGCTCCAGGTCCAGATGAAAGCTATGGCCGGGACGAGGAGCAGGAGGTCGACTCCGTAAAAGGCCGCCGTGGATTCGAAAAAGCTGCGTCCGGTCAGGAAGCCGATGATCAGAACGGACTGCATGAGCAAAGGGAGATCGCGTCCGCTTGACCGTGCGGATCCTCATGATGATGTCCGAACGTCATCAAGAAGATACCAGATGGCGACGATCGCCGCCACGGAAGAAGCGACGCCCCGAAAGGCCGCCGTGGATGGCCGAATGGAGATAGGAATTGTGCATATGCTCGGCATTGAGCATAAGTCGGTCCGCATGGAATCCCCATCCGAGGAAGGGCGAGTGCTCGATCTGGGCCAATCCCTTGCGCCAGGTATAGTCCCGGCCCGGTCAGGAACATGAGCCTTTCGACATGGCCCGTGGAGACGCCATTTGATGCCGGATAAATAGACGAGATAGGTCGCGGCGGGGGCAATGACGAGGAACCTGAGGTCGATCCCCAGGATCAGGACAAGCAGGACGCCGGAGATGGCAAGCCCGAGCAGGGAGGTCCGGGACCGGGTCTGGGCCAGCATGAACAATGGCCGGAAGGAGAAGGATCCCCCAGGCGATCTTGTCCCTCTTCCTCCTCCGGCAGATCAGATAGGTGAAGGCGATGATGATCGTCACCAGGGCGAAACGCCCGACCCCGTTGGCCCTCATGTCGCCCAGGTTGAAGGGGAGCTTGTAGATCTGGGTGAAGAGTTCGTCCGAACCGCCGACACGGAGCACGTCGGGAATCAGGGCAAAGAAGATCATGATGACGATGATGTTATTCAGGATACAGAATCCTCCGGAGCTTGTCCAGCGGGTCGGGCGTCTCCAGCGCGACCCAGACGACGAGCAGGGGCGCGGCATATTCGAAGGCCCAGTACAGGGCCGTCATGCCGGTTCGGAGACAAGAAGACGGAAGAAACGGCGCCGACCGCGAAATAGCCGAACAGGAAGCCCACGGGCATCCGGAAGAAGGAGAATCCGGGCCTCTTGACCAGCATCCACATCAGGCTCAGATAAGCGGCCAACGAGGGGGAAGAGGGTCCGAACGGCCTGGAAAAGAGACAAGGGATCGGACAACCCTCCGGCCAAACGGAGATTGTAGATGCCCGTGAACATCCCTCCCCAGACGAGGAGCCAGAGGATATCCGTAAAAACCATCCCCCTACTTCTCCCGCTCCCGGCACCCCGGCACGATCGAACGATAGATCTCACGGAGCCTGTCCCCGTGGGCGTCCCAAGGATAGAATTCGGCCGCCCGCTTTCGGGCCGCCTCTCCCAGGGCGATTCGTAATCCCTCGTCGTCATGCAGGGTCGACAGGGCCTGCCCCATCTCACGGGCGACACTCTCCGGATCAGCCGGGCTGACCTTTATTCCCCACTCCGACTGGATATGGGAGCCGGGACCGCCCGAATCCAGACAGATGACCGGGAGTCCCGAGGCCATGGCCTCGACGACGACCGCTCCCCCGCCGTCGCGGAAGCTCGGGAACAGGAAGACATGGGCGACGCGCATCGCTTTCATGACCTCGTCGCGCGGGAGCCAATCCTGGATCCTCACGGAATCGCCGATCCCGAGCTCTGTGATGAGCCGCTTCAGCCGTTCCTCTTCGGGGCCCTTGCCGATGATGATCAGCCGCGCGTCCGGGTGATCGGCGACGAACCGGCCGAAAGCCCGGACGGCGATGGCGAATCCTTTGAGCCTGTGGAGCCGGCCCGCCGTTAGGACCTGAAAGGCCCCGTTCTTCCGGGCCGCGAGCGGACCCTGCAGGATATCGTCCCGGGAGATGCCGTTGACCGGGAAGAAGATGACCTTGTCCCGGAAGCGCTTCGGGACCAGTTCGCGGGTCTCGTCATTGCAGACGAGGAAGGCTTTCGCCCGCCGGATCGCCCGGCGACGGACGGGATCCCGCCTTCCGAACCATTGGGCGATATTCCGCGTGTCCTCGGCGAATCGTCCATAGAGCGAATATTCCGACCGGAGCGGTCTCGGGGTCCTCTGCCCGCCGCCCACAGGCCCCCAGATGAACGGCACGGGCAGGAAGGCCCCGATATAGCTGGCGATCCAATCGTTTCCGAACGTCACGTGATGGGCGACGTCGAATCCGATCTCCTTATGGAGCCTCCGGGCCACCCTCCAGGCCTTGATCTGCCAGAGATAATAATAGATCCTCTGTCCGAACTCGATCTTGTACAGCCATCTCAGGATGCCGGGAAGTTCGACGAAGATGAACCGGGGCGATCCGTCCGGTCCCCGCCGGCCGGACGCTTTCCACGCCCGGCTTGTTGTAGCTGTGCGAGATCACCCAGAGGTCATGAAACCGGCCCAGCTGTTCCACCAGCCTCCATCCCGTCAGGTCCTCGCCGGGATGAAGATGGACGGACCCGGAGGGATTGCAGGCATAGGCGGAAACGAGGACTTTGAGCTTACGTCATGGGAGTTGACGCTTCAGGAGATCCGGTTCGGGAGGCATCGTCCGCCCCGCCGCCGGTCAGGTCTCGGATCTTGCGCGCCAAGCGGTCGGCGATGGCATGCCAGGCGAACCGTTCACGCACGAAGAGCCGGGCCTGCCGCCCCAGGGTCTCCGATAGGGCGGGGTCGCGCGCAAGACGGACGATCGCGTTCGTGAACGCCTCGTCGGAATCCGCGATCAGCAGATGATGTCCGGAGATCGCCCCGAGGCCCTCGGCACCCTTCGGTCGAGGACACGACGGCACGCCCCGCAGCCATGTATTCGAGCAGTTTCACCCGTGTCCCGGAGCCCGAACGGATGGGGGCCACGCAGAGCCTGCAGGCCTTCACGAATGCCGGAACCTCGGTGAAGGGAATGGATCCGGGATTCAGGAGCCAATCCCGCCGGACAGGGATGCGTCCTCCGAGGATCGCAAGCTTCAGATCGGGAACGGACCTCAACGCGGCGGGAAGATCCTGGAGGTCAGGGCTTCGATGGCCTCGGTGTTGGGAGGGTAATCCGGCAGGCCCATGAAGAGAACGGTCCTATCGGTTATCCCATATTTCCCGGCGATCCGGCCGGTCTCTTCGGGCGGGACGTCGAACCGTTCGGGGTCCACACCGTTGGGAACGACGATCGGTAAAGCCCCGTACAGTGCCTCCATGGCCCGGGCGTCCTCGGAGGATACGGCCGTGACAAGGTCGATCTCCGACAGAGGGCCTTTTCCGCCCAACGGGTCAGCAGGGATATGAACGCACCGTTCCGGGCCTTTCTCAGGAGGTATTCGACGTTGTGAGAATGATAAACGACGGGGGCCTTGAGGCCCCTGAGCCTCAAGGAGGCGAAGACAGCCAGAAGGTAGACCGCCCAGGAGGCCCCCTCGATGACGACGGTATCGGGATTTTCGGACCTCACGGATCTTACGATCCCCGGAAGCCTCCGACAGATCGATCCGATCTTCCGGAGGTGGCGGTCGGAGCCATACGGGAAGCTGATCAGCGCCATCTCCGCGGGCGGCTCCGTCCGCGTCGTCCTGTGCGACATCTGGAGAAGAGTGACGTTTCCAGGGAGATGTCGTGCCAGGTGATAGCTCACGGAGGCCGCCCCTGAAACGGGAGGGTATGCCTCATAAAGGGCGATCATGACCGTTTTCACGTTCGCCATCTCCCGGCTCCCCCGTCAATGCTGCTTGCCAGAAAATCGGACACAACGGCCCGGACCTCCCGGGCGAAGCGATCCACGGAGAACATCTCCTTCCGTCCCTCGAGATGCTCGCGCAGGGAGGCCTGCAGGTTCCTGTTCCCGAAGCACGCGCCCGATCTTCTCGACGGCATCCGTCCGCCGCGGAATAAATGAGCTCCGGACGTTCGACGATCTCGGTCTGGCCGCCCGCTCGCGGGGAACCCAGACGAGACAGCCGGCCTTGACCATCTCGGCGACTGCAATCCCGAACGCTTCGTTCCAACAGGCCGATATCCCGAAGCGATGGCGGCCGACGAAGTCGGCTTTCCGCTCTCCCATCATCTTCCCTTCCAGGAACACCCAGTCCGCGTTCTGCCGGGACAGCGTCCTTATCCTGTTCATATAACCGGGATCGTTCCCGTCCCCGACGATGTGGAGGTGGACGTCGGCCCCGCTCTCCCGGACCGCCTTCAGGATGGCGATGATGGATTCAATATCTTTCTCCGGGGAGATCCTCCCCAGATAGACGAACCCCGGTTCCCGTTCCTCCCAGGGAAGGCCCGGGGGGATGTCGACGACCGGAGGATAGATCCGGCGGGTCTCGATCCCGTAGGCCTCCCGGAGGAGACGGGCGGTCCAATCCGAATTGGCGATGGTCAGGTTCCTCTTCCACCCGTCACGGGACGCCCGGGCAAGCGCCCGGGCCAGGGAGAGGTACGGTCGGCGGACGAGCCGGCTCCGGCGAAGGGCGCGGACGAGGGTCCAGGGGTCGTCCCTGTCCCGCTCCCGGAGGATGTCGTCGAAGGAAAAATCGGCGATGAATTGGATGCCCTTTACGCCGAAATCCATGACATTATAGGTCGAGATCATGAGGTCGAATCGGGAGGCGTTCTCCCGGCAGTATCGGGCCGCTCGGGTGGCCCTCAGGGCCGCGAAGCGACGTTTCGCGAAAGCCGGGACGGGAAAAGAAACGACCTGGATCCTGCCCGCGTCCAGATGTGTCCCATAGTACCCGTTGAGCCTCCCGAGGTCCGGACGCCCCATCGTGACGATGGTCACGTCGTGGTCACCTTCGAGCGCCTCGGCGGCACGCAGGGCCCTGGCCTCGGACCCGCCTCCTTCACGGAGCTGGGGGTGGAAGAGGGCTATCCTGGGCTTTCCCATCACGCCTTCGCCTTCCGGAACATCGCATGGATCTCCCGGCCCCGCGGATATACGTCCATCGGGGTGAAACCCGCTTCCTCGATCATCCGCATGACGTCGTTCTCGGTCCGCCCGTCAGGCAGGAGCGCCGGATGGATCTCACAGCAAAGGAAGGCGCATCCCGGGTCTCTGAGGGTATCCCTCAATCCTTCGATGACCTCGATCTCGTAACCCTCGACATCGATCTTCATGGCACGGGGCACGGGAAGGCCCATTTCGGCCACGATCCTGTCCCCCCGGACGACGCGGGCCGTCCCGGAAAGCGATTTTCCCTCTGTTTTGAGCAGACTCGTCGTACCGCGTCCGATCCGCATATCGACGAACAGGTCCCCCAGGCCTTCGCGGCTGCCGAGGGCCAATCGGACAACCGTGATGTTGTCCAGTCCGTTCAGCCGGGCATGAGCCTCCAGGATGTCCGCGATGGCGGGATCCGGCTCGAAGGAGATCACGCGACCCCCGGGACCGACCCGTTTGGCCAGGAAGACCGAATGGATCCCGATATTGGCGCCGACATCATAAACGGCGTCGCCCGGCCCCAGGACATCCATCAACAGTCCGAGCATCCGCGCCTCGTCGACCCCGTTCTTGTCCGAGAAGCGTCTGATATAGCGCAGTTGGCCGTAATTCCCGGCGAAAAAGCGCGCCTCTTCCCCGCCGACGGTCATCGGAGCCTGGCCCCGGGGCGGACGGTTCAGCCTGAAGAGCGCAGCTTTTATGAGTTCTTTGAGGATCATATCCGCCTTCTCCGCGGGAAAATGGGAACCAGCCTGTCCCGGATGAACGAACGTTCCCGTCCGTCCAGCGCGAGCAGGAGGATCGCCGGGACCAGCCCCGCCGTCAGGAAGAGCGCCCCGATCAACTTGAGGTGAAGGACGAGATCGCAGAAGGAGAGCCCCGCGATATAAGCCAGCAGGAGGAACACCAGCCGGGCCGTGCCGCCCTCCCAAATTTGCCGGACGCGGATCCGGCCGAACTTCCCGGCCGCCCAGAAATTGAAGACCGTGAAGGCCACAAGGCGGAGGGCCGTCGCGAGGGCGGCGCCGTTGATGCCCCAGGACCTGACAAAGGCCCACATCAGGAGGGAATAGCTGACGAGCTCGAGGAACTGGAATTTCGTCGTGATGTCCACACGCCCGATTCCCTGAAGGTAGTTATAGGCCACCGTGACGAGAGAGTTGATCAGGAAGCCGATGGCCAGAAGCTGAAGCACGATCGTGCTCCGGAGGGCGAATTCCGGACCCAACCACAGGCTGAGGATCTCGCGGCTGAAAACAAATACGAGAAGCAGAAGCGGGCCCGTCAGGATGAGGAGGTACTTGACGGACCGCGCGATGATCCCCTCCATCCGTTCGCTCTGGTTCCCTCCGTTGAGGTAGCTGAAGGCCGGGAAAAGGACCAGGGACAGGCTTCCCGGGACGATCCCGATCCGGCTGATGGCCTCGAAGGGCGCGGCATAATAGCTGACGGCGTCCATGCCGGCCATGTTGCCGATCATGAGGCGGTCCAGGGAATTGATCATGGTATACAGGATGCCCGAAACCGCGAGCCAGCCGCTGAACGATAACAGGGGGCGGAGATAGGTCCGGACAAAAACGGGTTTCGATCTCAGGACGGGAAAGACGCGAAAACTGCAGAACGCCCAGAGGATCAGGCCCAGGAGACGCGACAGGATGAGCAGGACGACGATCCCGGGGAGATGGAAGCCCAAAAGGGCCCCGACCAGGGGCAGGGAATAGAACAGGATGTTGAGCGGGATCTTTACCGCGTTCACCAGGTCGAACCGCTGTCCCGCCTCGAGGATTCCCCTGAAAGAGGAAGAAACGAAATTCAGCGGCAACGAGAGGGCGACGAGCTGAAGGGTCAGCCGCGTTTCATCGCCGAAGTCGGCGGGGATCTTCAGGAAGCGCTCGGAGAGGAGGGGCGCCGCGAGGAACAGGCCCAGGAAGGCCGCGGACCCGACCGCGATCTGCAGGAAGACCGTCGTCCAGAAGTATCCGGAGATGCGGTCCGTCTCTCCCTTGCCGAGGGCTTCGGCAATGTACTTGGTCGTCGTCCGGCCCAAGCCGAGCTCGAACATCCCGAAATAGCCAAAGACGATCCAAACGATGGACAGGATCCCGAAACGCGTCGTGCCCAGGGATCGAATAACGTAGGGGATCGTCACGAACGCCACGGCGAAGGGGATCGCCAGCCCCGAGAAATTGAAGATCGTGTTCCGGGCGAGCATGGCGCTGCCGAGGCCGTCCTTGACGCGGGATTCCGTCGATTTCCGGGACATGTTTCTCAGGGGATCAGGGTGATTTTGCGCAGGCTACCGCCGATGGCAAAATCCGTCTATCTCAGTTGTGAAAAAATACTAAGCTTTTGCGAAGACGACGAACCAAGTGGTCCTGATTATATCCGAAGCCGGTCTGAAAATCGAAAGGTTTGTCATCTTCGTTGTCCGGGCGAATTGTAGGCCCGCCCCCCTGAGGCCGCAATCGTCCGGGGGGATGAATCCCGGGGTGAAAATTCTCCCTCGCGCCTCACCCTTAGGGGTGAGGCGGGAACGGGTCTCCCCGCCCCCCATGATTCGGTATCGATCGGGACTTTGACAAAACAGCGGAAATAAGGCTATATATGACCCAGAATGGAGGCTTCTCCCATGCATCCCTTGCGCGCCGTTCCGACCGGCAAGATGGGCCGGCTCGTCTCCTCGGTCCTCTCGGCCATCCTCGTCCTGGGGACCGCGCTCGCCGCGGCACAGGCGATCGACCCCTTCTATCTCAGGCTTTTCGAGGGAGGCGAAGCGGCGTTCGTCGCCGGAGACCACGCCAAGGCCGTCCAGGACTTGGAAGTAGCCGTTTTCGGGCTCTCCTCCGATCGAAATCGCTCCGCCAAGGCGTGTATTTATCTCGCCCTGAGCCATTCCTCTCTCAAGAACTCCGAAAAGAGCCTCCTGTTCCTGCGGCGCGCCGTCGGGCTCATCGGGGATGACAACCCCGGGTCCCTGGGATTGGCCGAGGGAGCCATGAACGCCTATGAACGGCTTCGCGAAAAGTTGCCCCCCGAGCCCGAAGCCGCGGGCAAAGAAATAGCTCCCCCGGAGTGGGAGAAATCAAAAGAAGTCGTCCCGCCACCGATAGCTAAGACCGTTATCGACCCGGACCAGGTCAAGGAATTGGAGGGCCGGCTCGGTAAGGAGCCGGATAACGACGTCCTTCGCCTGGATCTGGCGTCCCTGTACGTCGGCCGGGGAGATTATCGCAAAGCCATCAAGCTCATGCGAGGCCTCCTCAAGAGAGATCCCGAGGAGATCATGGCGACTTACCATCTCTCCCGGGGGCTCTACTTCCAGAGGGACCATAAAAAGGCCCTGGAGGGGTTCCATAAGGTCATCGCTCCTTCTTCTGCAGAGAAGGTCACAAAAGACGCCGTCCTTCGCTCGACGATCTATGTCGTCCTTTGCTTGGACGCCCTGGGCCAAGAACAGAGCCAGGACTCTTATCTGGATTACCTGGTCCAGAACGTCGCTCTGGCCGACCTCAGACGCCTTGTCGCCGAGGAAGGTCTGACCCGTGACTGGGCTAGGCTAAAAGCCGAGTAGACGTCCCTCTGTAGCCTGCCGAAGGATAGCCTAAGGATTCGGGATTTGCCCCGAGCCCTTTCGCAGCAAACAGACTGACAGATCTTCAGGGACCTTTTCCGGATAGATCACCCATTGTTTCTCGAGATATTTGTTATCGATGTTCGAATAAATATAGCTTCGCCAGTCAATGAGAACGTCGATCTTTTCCTCATCGAGGAAACGCGCCATGCTTCTCGATTTGAGGTGTTCAAGGGCCGCCGCGTCGATCTTTCCGTCCAAGTTCGATACGTTCTCATGGAAGAAGCCGAGGACACCGCTCTGAAAGGCACCGATCCTCGAGGACGTGGCAAATTTCTCTTGGACAAATCCGGCATTGATCGTCAGGCTGTTTCCGACAGCCCCGGTATGGAAACTCACATAAGCCGCGGCCGAGAAGGAGGCGAACATTCCGGCTATCACCCCTAGCTCGATCCATCCCCTCGATTCCTGGAGCCTTTTTTGAACCGCGTTTGCCAAGATCGGCAAATACAGGATCAGCACAGGAGCCGTATACCTGCCATAAAAATGCTTAGCCCAAAAAAAGAACATATATATAAGGACAAGGAGAGTCAACGAAACGCACCATTCTAGAAAAAACGGGTACTTTTTAAGGGACCTGCTAAGATGGGCATACTTGGTCTCCAGGCTGCTCCGCCGGAGCCAGATCACGACGCCGACCCAACTCGCGACGCCGAGAATGATAAGGACTCCGCGATTCGCTTCAAAGGCCCACGGCGTCATGTGATCAGCCAGCGAGACCCCCATCGCCCCGAGGCGAGTCAAGAGGCTCCTCGACGACATGAATATCGACTGAGCTTGTCCTGAAGACGGCATCCATGAACCGCTGGTCGATTTGACCCAAAAGAACCAGGGACTAACCATGAGGAGGGTGATACATCCAATGAGGGCGGCCTGCCACAGGCCTAGCTTGCGGCGGATAAAGGCGATGGATATGAAGACGGCGGCGATGACAAGAAAATCTATACGGGCAAGCGCTGCCAAGCCAAACAAGCCTCCTAAAAGCACTGCCTTTCGCCGCTGGAGTCGAAGCCCGCTTGAGATCCTGAAGGTCAATAGAACTGAAAGGGAAAGGATGAGAAGATAGATAGAAGTCTCGAGGCCATACGTGGACATACGGAAGAGGGTGAAATTTAGTAGCGCCAGACAGAAACCAATAGCATAAGCTCCAGCTCTATCGGCGAAGTTGTCCCCAGCCAAATGCCACGATATCCGCCCTATGATATGGGCCAATAAAATATGGACGATGACCCCGAAGATCAAGACCATACGGACGAGAGCCCACTCATTCCCGTCGGATTTCTGGATGATCCAAATTAGACCCGCATAGATGAACGTCGCCAGAGGCTGGATCCCGGTCGTTTTCTTCTGGTCATTATAGACGATGCCCTTTCCTCTGGCGATGTTCCGAGCGACCGATAGCATGTAATAGGCGTCTTCTCCAACGGGTTTATCACAGAGATAAGGGAATGGAGATCCGTTCTTCATCGCCCTCGGAAATCCAGAGTTCGAGAAAATGGCCAAAAAGACCCCATAAGCAAGGACGAGGATCCCCGATAAAACAAGAAATGTCTTGATACGGGTAATCGTTCGAAACCCCGCACTTCCCGCGGGGGAGATCTTATTCGACATCATAAGCCCACCCTTCGATCTCTATCTTATCTCCGGAATCCGTTCTAAGACAATCCCCCGCGTTGCAGCTGAATGGCATCAACATCTTGAACCCTATCAAGGGAGCGGTGCGCTCGCCCAATGGCACCCGAGGGACGGGAAACTCCCGTTTCCTTGACAGTCTCGGACCCCTCCTCTATACTGAAAATTCGTCCTCGAAAGAGAAATCATGACACAGATCGAAAAGGCCAGGAAAGGGACCCTCTCCCCCCAGTTGCGGAAGGTTGCCAAAGAGGAGCACGTATCCCCCGACGACCTGGCCCGGCTCGTGGCCTCGGGCAAGGTCGTCATTCCCTGGAATCCCGCCCACGCTCCCGCCCGCCCGGCGGGCATCGGCCGCGGCCTCAGGACCAAGGTCAACGTCAACCTGGGCACGTCCAAGGATTTCCCTCGCCTCCCCGTCGAGCTCAAGAAGGTCGCCGTCAGCCTCGAGTACGGGGCGGACGCCCTCATGGACCTGAGCACGGGCGGCGACATCCGGGCGATAAGGCGGCACATCCTCGCCGCGACGCCGCTCCCCCTCGGCACGGTCCCCATCTACCAGGCCGCCATCAAGGCCATCGAGGAGCACGGGACCATCATCGACATGACGGAGGAGGACCTGTTCGACGCCATCGAAACCCAGGCCCGCGAGGGCGTGGATTTCATGACGGTCCACGCCGGCCTGACCCTGAAGGCCATCGACCGGCTGAAGCGGCAGGGCCGGGTGGCGGACGTCGTCTCCCGGGGCGGGGCCTTTCACTTGGCCTGGATGCTCCACAATGGGCTTGAGAATCCGTTCCATGCCCGGTTCGACCGCCTCCTCGAGATCGCCCGCCGCCACGACGTGACCCTCAGCCTCGGGGACGGGCTCAGGCCCGGAAGCATCATGGACGCCACCGACCGCCCGCAGATCGAAGAGCTCCTGACCCTGGGCGAGCTCGTGAAGCGGGCCCTCGAAGCGGGCGTCCAGGTCATGGTCGAGGGGCCGGGCCACGTTCCCCTGGACCAGATCGAAATGAACGTCAAGCTCCAGAAGCGCGTCTGTCACGAGGCCCCGTTCTACGTCCTCGGGCCTCTCGTCACGGACATCGCTCCCGGCTACGACCATATCGTCGCCGCCATCGGCGGGGCCGTCGCGGCCGCCGCCGGCGCCGATTTCCTCTGCTACGTCACGCCCTCGGAACATCTGGGCCTCCCTTCAGTTGACGACGTCCGGGAGGGGCTCGTGGCCTCGAAGATCGCCGCCCACGCCGCCGACATCGTCAAGAACGTCTTCGGGGCGCGGGAGCGGGACCTCGAGCTCTCCAAGGCCCGGAAGCGACTCGACTGGGCGGGCCAGAAGAGGCTCGCCATCGATCCCCGCAAGTTCGGCGTCGTTCGGCGGGAACGGAAGACCAGGACGGAAGCCTGCTCCATGTGCGGGGAATTCTGCGCGATGCGCATCGTCTCCGAGTTCCTGAACCCCGCGGGGAAGGCCGATGTCGCCTGCTCCTGACGTCCTCCTCTTCGGCACGGCCGGAGTTCCCCTCGGCAGCCAGGACGCCTCGACCGTCCGGGGCATCGAGCACACCTTCGCGCTCGGGCTCGACTGCCAGGAGATCGAGTTCGTCAACGGGGTAAAGATGGGCCTGGATACGGCCCAAAAGGTGGCGGCCTCGGCCGCCGCCCATAAGATCAGGCTCAGCGCCCATGCCCCCTACTTCATCAACCTCAATTCCGAGGACCGCGGCAAGCGCCTCCAGAGCCAGGAACGGATCCTGGCCACGGCCAGGATCGCCCAGGCCTGCGGGGCGGGGAGCGCCGTCTTCCATGCGGGGTTCTACGGAAAGAGCTCGCCCGAACAGACCTTCGGGGAGATCAAGAGGGAGCTGGCCCAGGTCGTCTCCATCCTCCGTTCGGAGCGGGTGCCGGTGACCCTTCGGATCGAGACGATGGGGAAAAGGTCCCAGTTCGGCTCGCTCGAGGAGGTCCTGAACCTCTGCCGGGAGATCGAGGGCCTCCAGCCCTGCCTCGACTTCTCCCACCTTCACGCCCGCGAGGGACGGGTCAACGCCTACGACGAGTTCACCCGGGTCCTCTCCAAGGTCGAGAAGAAGCTCGGCCGGGCCGCGCTCAGGGACGCCCACATCCACATCTCGGGAAGCCACTACAACGAGGCCGGAGAGCTGAAACACCTCGATCTGATGCAGTCGGATTTCCATTTCGACGATTGGATCGAGGCCCTCGCCGATTTCGACGTCCGGGGCCTCGTCATCTGCGAGAGCCCGAACCGCGAAGAGGACGCGCTGATGCTGAAGAAGCTCTATCTGGCGCAGAGGGCGAAAACGAACGATCCGGCGGCTCCCGCGGAACCTTGACACTCCCGCGCCGGGCTTATAAACTGGAACCTCCCTTTTTCGGGGAGTTCAGACGGAAACGACATGAAGAGCATCGGTCTTGATGAAATAAGGGACAGGATCCGGCGCCTGGTTCAGGACGCCAATTTCGTCCTGCAGGCCGACGTCTCCGCCCGCCTCGAGGAAATGTCCGCCGCCGAGGAATCGGACACAGGGAAAGAGGTCTTCCGGGAGCTCCGCGAGAACGCCGCGATCGCCGCCGCCGAAGGCCTCGGGCTCTGCCAGGACACCGGCTTGGCCGTCTTCTTCGTCGAGGTCGGCGAAGGCGTCCGGTTCGAGGGCCAAGGGCCTTCGGACGGCCTGCGCCGGGCCATTGAGGAGGGCATGATCGCCGGGTACGGAGAGGGCTTCCTGAGAAAATCGGTCGTCGCAGACCCCCTGCGCCGGGACAACACCGGGACGAACGCCCCCGCCTTCATTCACTGGGACGTCGTCCCCGGGGATAAGCTCAAGATCACCTTCATGGCCAAGGGCGGAGGGGCCGAGAACTGGAGCGCGGTCCGGATGTTCCCCCCGGCGGCGGGACGGGCCGCCGTCGAGGATTTCGTCGTGGAGACGGTCGACCTGGCCGGCCCGGCCGCCTGCCCTCCCCTGGTGGTCGGCGTCGGGATCGGCGGGAATTTCGAAGGCGCACCGCTCCTCGCGAAGAGGGCGCTCCTCCGAAAGCCGCTGGGCACCCCCCATCCCGACGCGTTCTACGCGGCGATGGAGGCACGCCTGCTCGAGAGGATCAACGGGCTGGGCATCGGGCCCCAGGGCCTGGGCGGGCGGACGACGGCCCTGGCCGTCCACGTCGAAGCCGCGCCCTGCCACATCGCCTCCCTCCCCGCCGCCGTGAACATCCAATGCCATTCCCATCGAGTGCTCGGATTCGAATTATGAATAAGGAGAACGCTATGGTCGAGATCCGATTCCATGGACGCGGCGGGCAAGGGACCGTCGTGGCCTCGAAGGTCCTGGCCGACGCCGTCGCCAAGGAAGGCAGCTACGTCCAGGCCTATCCCGAGTTCGGGGTGGAGCGGCGCGGCGCGCCCGTCTTCGCCTTCCTCCGCATCGATCAAAAGCCCATCTACGACAAGAGCCGGATCTACGCCCCGGACCACGTCGTCGTCGTGGACCCGACCCTCGTCGAGGCCATCGACGTCACGGAGGGGCTCAAGGACGGCGGTTGGATCATCATCAACAGCGACAACCCGCCGGAGCACTTCAAGTTCCCGGCGCGGTTCAAGGTGGCCACCATCAACGCCACCGAGATCGCCGTCCGCAACAAGCTGGGAACGCTCGCCGCGCCCATCGTCAATACGGCCATCGTCGGGGCCGTGACAAAGATCCTGGGCCTGGCGAAGCTCGAATCCCTGACCGCGGCCATCGCCGAAGGGGTGCCCATCAAGCGCGAAGAGAACGTCCGGGCGGCCGAAGAGGCCTTCGCCAAGGCATGAGGGCCGCCGCGACGAGGAGATCAGCATGACCCGAAAGAAAGACGTCAAGAAGATCGTTTTCACGTCCGAGAAAGAGATGCCGGTCACGGCCATGTCCCTCGGCTCCATGCTCTACAACAAGACGGGAGCCTGGCGGAACATCCGGCCCGAGGTCGACCGGTCCAAGTGCATCCAGTGCGGCATCTGCTGGAAGTTCTGCCCCGACGCCTCCATCGACATCGTCGACAACTGGCCGGTGGTGGATTACGTGTACTGCAAAGGATGCGGCATCTGTGCCGAGGAATGCCCCACGAAGTGCATCGTCATGGTCGAGGAGGAGAAATGAAAAAGGTCATCATGGGCAACCACGCCCTGTCGTACGGGGCCATGCTCGCCCGTTCGCAGGTCATCGCGGCCTACCCCATCACGCCCCAGACACAGGTCGTGGAGCTTCTCTCCGAGATGTGCGCCGACGGAACGCTCGACGCCCAGTTCATCAAGGTCGAATCCGAGCACTCGGCCATGGCGGCCAGCCTCGGCGCCTCGCTCGCCGGGGCCCGGACCTTCACCGCCACGTCATCCCAGGGCCTCGCCTTGATGCACGAGATGCTCCACTGGGCCTCGGGCGGCCGCCTGCCGGTCGTCATGGGCGACATCAACCGGGCCATGGCCCCGGGCTGGAGCATCTGGACCGACCAGAACGACAGCCTGTCCCAGCGGGATACCGGATGGATCCAGTTCTATTGCGCCTCCAACCAGGAGGTCGTGGACACGGTCATCCAGGCCTTCAAGGTCTCCGAGAAGCTCCTCATCCCGAGCATGGTCATCCTGGACGCGTTCGCCCTCTCCCACACTTACGAGGTCGTCGACATCCCGGACCAGGCGAAGGTGGACGCGTACCTGCCCCCCTTCCGCCCGAAGTACAAGCTGACGACGGCCGATCCGCACGCGTTCTTCGGGCTGACCGCGCCCGAGCACTACATGGAACTGCGCTACAAGCTCCAGAAGGACATGGAGCTCGTGCCCGGCCTGGTCGAGGAGACCGGCCGGGAATACGAGAAGGTCTTCGGCCGGCGCCTCGGCCTCGTCGATGCTTACCGGTGCGACGACGCCGACTTCCTCTTCGTCACCTCCGGGACGGCCGGCTACACGGCCCGGGTCGCCGTGGACGAACTGCGCGCGGAGGGGGTCAAGGCGGGGAACCTCAGGATCATCATGTTCCGGCCCTTCCCCTTCGACGAGGTTCGCGCGGCCCTGAAAAAGGTCCGGAAGGCGGCCGTGCTCGACCGCAACCTTTCCTACGGTCATCACGGCATCTTCTATCAGGAAGTGAAATCGGCCCTGTACGGGCAGGACGGGATGCCGCCGGTCTTCGGTTACGTCGCCGGCCTCGGCGGCCGGGATATCACGCCCGGGGACTTCAAGGAGATCTATCGGTCGGCCTCGGCCGCCGACCGGCCCGCCGAGGAGATCGGCTGGATAGGAGTCAAGAGATGAAGAAAGAGCGCACGATGAAGCTGACCTTGCCCGAAGAAGAGCTGATGAGCCCGGGGCATCTCGCCTGCCAGGGGTGCGGGGCGACGATGGCCATGAGATACGTCCTCAAGGCCCTGGGGCTGAAGACCATCGTCTGCATCCCGGCCTGTTGCTGGGCCGTCATCGACGGGCCATTCCCCCATTCCTCGCTGAGCGTCCCCATCTTCCATTGCGCCTTCGAGACCGCCGCGTCCACGGCGGCCGGCATCAAGGCCGGTCTGGAGATCACGGGCGACACCGAGACGACCGTCATGGCCTGGGCCGGGGACGGCGGGACGTTCGACATCGGCCTCCAGGCGCTGTCCGGGGCGGCCGAGCGGAACGACGACATCATCTACGTCTGCTATGACAACGAAGCCTACATGAATACCGGGATCCAGCGGAGCTCGGCCACCCCTTACGGGGCGTGGACGACGACGACGCCGGTCAAGCATTTCAAGAACCGGCCGAAAAAGGACATCGACGCCATCATGGCCGCCCATCGCATCCCCTACCTCGCCACGGCCAGCGTGGCCTATCCCGAGGACATGTTCAAGAAGGCCAAGAAGGCCCGGGAGACCAAGGGGACGCGATTCCTGCACATCTATGCCCCCTGCCCCTCCGGCTGGAAGAGCCGGCCCGAGGATACCGTCAAGCTCGCCCGGCTGGCCGTCCAGACGGGGATCTTCCCGCTCTACGAGATCGAGGACGGCGAGCGGACGACGATCAGCATCAAGGTCAAGGACAGGAAGCCGATCAACGAGTACCTGAGGCTCCAGGGGCGTTTCCGCCACCTGAAGGACCAGGACATCGCGGCCATGCAGGCCGAGGTCGACCGGAAGAACGAGCGCCTGCTGAAGAGCTGTTGAACGGGCGGGACCGGACCGTTCCGGTCCCGGCCGATATGCCCGCCGGCGCCGGGAGCGCGGCTCCGGAGTTGCGAGCAGCCCGGTTTTCGCATATAATCCCTATATTAATGATAGAGATTTATCGATAAGACAAGGAGCTCCCGTGAAGAACATCCTGAGCGCGGCCCTCGTGATGGCCGCCATCCTCGCCCTCGGCATACCCGCCCCGGCCCTCCAGGCCGAGAACGTCCCCGCCCCCGCTTTCACGGTCAAGGACCTTCAGGGGAAGACCCTGACCCTGGCCGACTACAAGGGGAAGGTCCTGGTCCTGAACTTCTGGGCGACATGGTGCGGGCCCTGCCGGGCCGAGATCCCCGACTTCATCGAGGCCTATAAAGAGAACAAGGCCCGCGGCCTGGAGATCATCGGGATCTCCGTGGACCGGATGGCCCCCGAAAAGCTCCTCGCGTTCGTCGAAAAGGGGGGCATCAATTATCCCGTCGCCCTCGCTGACCGGGCGACCGTCGAAGCCTACGAGCCCGGGGATTACATCCCGGCGACCATCGTCATCGACGGGAAGGGCGTCATTCGCTTCCGCCACGTCGGTCAGCTTGAAAAGGCCGACCTCGTCAAGCTGTTCAACGAGCTGATCGCGGAAAAATAGGGGGGGATTCGGGGCCGCTCACCAGCGGTAAACGATGGCCGCCCAGGTGAAGCCGGCGCCGAAGGCGTCCAGGACGATGATATCGCCCTTCCGGACCTTCTCTTCCCGGACCAGCTCCTCCAACCCGAGGGGGATGGTGGCCACCGAGCAGTTGCCGTACTTGTGGATGTTGACGAAGACCTTTTCCTTCGGGAGCTTCAGCCGTTCGCCGGTGGCGTCGATGATCCGGATATTGGCCTGATGGGGGATGAGCCAGGCGATATCCTCTTTCGCGACGCCGGCCAGCTTCAGGGCCGCCACGGCGGCCTCCCCCATCCTTTTGACGGCATGTTTGAAGACATCGTTCCCCTTCATCTGAAGGAAATGAAGCTTTTCGGCGACCGTCTTCTCGGACGCAGGCATCCGGGACCCTCCCGCGGGCAAGGACAGCAGGTCGGCGAGGTTCCCGTCCGCGCCCCAATAGTGGGAGAGCATTCCGGAGGCGTCCGTGCTCTCTTCGAGCACGAAGGCCCCGGCGGCGTCCCCGAAGAGGACGCAGGTCGATCGGTCCGCCCAGTTGGTCACCCGGCTCAGCATCTCGGGGGCGACGAGCAGGATGCGCTTCGCGGTCCCGGAAAGGATGAGACTCTCGGCGACGATCATCCCGTACAGCGTCCCCGAGCATCCGGCCGAGATGTCCAGGGCGGGGACGGTCCCGGCTTTGAGCCCCCTCTGGATGTAGCAGGCCGTCGACGGGAAAAGGGTATCGGGGGTGTTCGTGGCGGCCAGGATGAGGTCGATGTCCCCGATCTCCAGACCGGCGCTGAGAAGGGCCTTGCCGGCGGCCTCCACGCCCAGGTCCGAGGTCGCCTGGTCCTCCCGGGCGATCCGCCGTTCCCGGATCCCCGTCCGGCTGAAGATCCAATCGTCGGTCGTATCGACCATTTTTTCAAGGTCGGCGTTGGTCAGGACCTTTTCGGGGATGGCGACCCCCTGGCCGATGATCTTGATCTTCCGGCGTTCTGTTCTTTCCATGTTCGCTCCGATCGGCGCATATCATAGCATATGGGCTTCCGTTTGGAAAAGGGCGGCCGCGGTGATAGAATCCCCCCGGACCATGAGCAAGCGCGTCATCCCGGCCGCGGCCGTCCTCGCCCTCCTTCTCATCTCCGTCAGGGGGTGGCCCCAACTCGTCATGGGCCAGTATGAGGACGAAGCGCCCCTCCGAAGCTGGAACACCCCGGGGCTCTCCCTGGCTCCTTCGCTCGCCTGCGGGGGGGCCGGGATCGCGTCCGGCTGGGACGCGTCGTCGGTCCTCGTCAATCCAGCCCTCGCCTGCTCCCTCCCGCGGTTCACGGCGTCCGTGAGCGCCTCCTACCTCTCGGCGTCGCTCATGAGGTACTCGATCCTGAACACCGGCGTTCTTTCCACCCCCGGCCCGCTGTCAGACCGGTCCTACGGCCTCGATTTCGGTGGATCGGCCGTCCGGCTCGGGAAATGGGCCTTCGCCGCCTCGGCGGACCTTTCGGAGAATTATGGCAGGCCTCTGCTCGAGTATCGGGCCCGGGACCGGGGCGTCGAGGTCTACTCCATCCGGGCCGAACAGACCGGATGGCTCAGGAGCTTCAACCTGACGGCGGCCAGGGCCATTTCCCGGCGACTCTCGGTCGGGCTGGGCTTCCGCGTCCTGAGAGGCGAGCTCGAAAGGACGATGGCGGAGGTGTTCGCCGCGGACGGGGTCCTCATCGACGACGTCCGTCGGCAGACGTTCTCGGGGTTCTCGTGGAACGCGGGACTGACCTACGCGATCTCCGAGCGCTTTTCCGGAGGTCTCGTCTTCCAGGCCCCGTTCGTCCTGCGGGCGTCGAGCCGGAGCCTGCTGAAATACAGGGTCCCGGCGTATGGAACGGATATCGCGATCTCCGCAAACGAAAAGGACCGCTTCGAGCGGCCCTGGACCGCAGGCGTGGGGATCTCGTGGGACCCGGCAGAGAGGCTCCGGATCGTTTCGGACGTCCGGTTCTTCAGATGGTCCTCCTACAAGGCCTCTTCGTTCGGCGAGCCGAAGGCTCGCGGTTTCCGGGACGTTTGGACGGCGGCCGCGGGGATCGAATATTCGGGGACCTATCGCATGTTCGGCCGCAACGTCACCGCCCCGCTCCGGGTCGGCGTCGCCTTCGATCCCCAGCCTATGAAGGCCCCGGGATCCGCATACACCTACCTCACGTTCGGGAGCGGCCTGGCCCTGGGCCGCATCCGCGTCGATATCGCCGGGGCCCTGGGCGGGGAGCGCGGCTCGGGGGACGGGCTGTCCGTCCGCCGGGCCGTGATGACGCTGAGCTACGATATCGGGAGCGACCGGCCGTGAAGAGATGCCTTCTCCCGGTCCTTTTGGTCCTCTGCGTTCCTCGGCCGGCGATCCCGGCTCTCCCCGCGCCGGAAGAAACCGTCGAGATCGTGAGCATGGCGGCGACGGAGAGGAACCTCCGGGCCCTCGCCGCGATGCAGGCCGACATACTGAAGGCCGCCTCCGGGCGGGTCCATATCGTGGCGACCGGCGCGGACCTCGGTCGCCTTACGGCGCAGGGTGTTGCCTTCGCTGTCGAGACGGCGATGTTCGCCCCGGCCCGGCCCGTCGCCACATCCGCGGCGGGCGGTATCAACGGGGAATTCCATTCCTACCGGGAGCTCGAATCCGACCTGAAGGCTCTGGAATCCGCCCATCCCGGGACCGTGAAGGTATCCTCGATCGGCACGAGCCTCGAAGGGCGGAACATTTATGCGCTGAAGATCGGCGACGCCGCGAAGCGGGACGGGGGCGAGGCGGGGGTCCTCATCCTCGGATGCCACCACGCCCGCGAATGGATCTCGGTCGACGTGCCGCTCCTTCTCGCCCGCTATCTGGCCGAGAACGCCGTGTCGGACCCGGCCGTCGCCGGCCTGCTCGCGCGCGGAGAGATCTGGATCGTCCCCCTGGTCAATCCGGACGGCCTCGAATATTCCATCGACGTCTATCGCTATTGGCGGAAGAACCGCCGGGCCAACCCCGACGGGAGCTTCGGCGTGGACCTCAATCGGAACTACGGATACATGTGGGGCCTGGACGACGCCGGCTCGAGCCCGTCCCCCCTTTCGGAGACCTACCGGGGGCCGTCCGCATTTTCCGAGCCCGAGACCCGGGCCGTGCGGGACCTATTCCTCAGCCGGGACTTCAGGGCCGTCATCTCCTATCATAGCTTCTCCCAGACGATCCTCTACCCCTGGGGTTACGCCGACGTCGCCACCGACAAGGATGACCTGCTCCGGGAGATCGGGCTGGAGATGGCCGGGCTCATCGAGGCCGTGAACGGACGCGCTTATTTCTGCGGGCGGTCGGCGGCGTCCCTCTATGTGACGAACGGAGATACGACGGATTGGACGTTCGCCGCGACCGGTGTCCCCTCCTACACGATCGAACTTCCGCCCGTCGACATCGAGCGGGGCGGATTCTTCAACGCCGGGGAGGAGATCGAAGGCATCTTCCGCGAGAACCTCCCGGCCATGCTAGCCCTGGCCCGCAAGGCGGTCCTTTCGCCGGGACCGGCCGGGACCGCCCCCCGGGACAGGGGGCGGCCCGCCTTTCCGTTGACAAAGCCCCGGCAAAAATATAAATAGGAGGGACCGCGCGCCGCGGACGACGATGGTCGACAAGAACGCGTTGCTCACGAATATCGGAACGGCTCCCGATCCGGTCAGGGAGGGGCTTCCCTTTTGGACCTTCTGGCTCCTCCTCTGCATCATCCTCCTCCTCCTGTTCTTCATTTTCCTGAGGGACAAGGACCTCCGGCGGCGCCTGAGCGCGTTCCTGTCGGGAGCCAAGCGCCGGATGATCCGGATGAGGCTGGCCGCCCGGATCCGGCGCGAGAAGGAGAAGAAGGCGGGCCTCTGGAAAGAGCTCGGCCGGAAAGCCTGGAGCGAGGACGTCCGGATCGAGGGCACCGAGGAGACCTTCCTGAGCCTCTCCGCGCTCGAACAGGAGATGAACCGGCGGCAGGCGGAATGGCAGGAGGTCTACGGCAGGATCGAAGCTCTCGAAACCGCGCGCGAAGAGGCCCGGCGGCTCAGAAAGGCGGCCCTCGACGCCGTAGAGGAGGCCCTCCGCCCGCTGGAGGAGCGGCTGAGAGGGCTTCAGGGTCGCGAGAAGGAGCTTGGAAAAAGGCGGCCTGTCGCGGGCGAGGAGCCCGCCGCGTCGGAGGCTCGAAACGGCGAAGAGGCGGCGCGCGTCGCCGCCGACATCGCGGCCGTCAGGGCCGAGATCGGGAGCCTCCGGGAGAAGGCGGAGGGCCTGCGCCGGGCCCACGACGAAGCGGACAGGGCCGAGGAGCGGGAGATCGGGGAGTGGATCAGGAAAAAAGAGGAGGTCCAGGACCGGATCATCGACCTCAAGAAAAGCTCCGAGCCCCTCACCGAAAGCCTGGGCCGGGCCTTCGACGAGGCCCGCGTCGAGCACAAGGAGCTGGCCCTCGTCTATTTTCAGATCGACGACGTCGATCGCGCCATCCGCGACCTCCAGGCGCGGATCGAGAAGCTCAGTTAGTCGGGACTTTACCGCCCGGACGCATCCGTCTAGAATAGGCGTATGCCCAAGCCGAGGATCCTGGCCCACATCTGCTGCGCCCCGGACGCCCTGTACGTCGCCCGACTCCTCGGCGAAACCCATGAGGTCACGGGCTTTTTTTACGATCCCAACATCCATCCCCGGGAGGAATACGACCTGAGGCTCGAAGAGATGCGGAAGGTCGCCGGGATGCTGGGGATCGAGCTCCTCGAGGGCCCTTACGACGCGGACCGCTGGATGACGCTCACGCGGAAGTTCAAGGACGAGCCGGAAAAGGGCCGGCGCTGCGACGTCTGCTACGCCATGCGCCTGGGCAGGACGGCGGAGGAGGCCCGCGCGCGGGGGTTCGACCTCTTCACGACGGTCATGAGCCTCAGCCCGTGGAAGAAGGCCGGGACGATGAACCGGATCGGCAGGCTCTTCGCCCGCAGGCACGCGATCGGCTTCCTGGAGGCCGACTTCAAGAAGAAGGACGGCTTCCGCAAGAGCGTGGTCCTGAGCAAAGAAGCGGGTCTTTACAGACAGGATTATTGCGGTTGTGTCTATAGCAGAGAAGCCCGCCGTTCGAGGTCAGAGGTTGAAGGCTGAGGGGCACGGGAAGGCGCCCCGCGCCGGGACCCGACACGCCATTGCGCTCACGGTCTTCGGCGTTGTTCAAGGCGTGGGTTTCCGGCCGTTCGTCTACAGGCTGGCCCGGGAAATGGGGCTCCCGGGCTGGGTCAAGAACGCGGGGAAGGGCGTCGAGATCGTCCTCGAGGCGTCCGCGCCGGCGGCCTTCGATGATTTCGTCGAGGCCCTGGAAGCGCGGAAGCCTCCCCTGGCCCGGATCGAGAGGATCGACCGCGCGCCCGCCCGCCCCCGGGGTCTCGGAAGTTTCGAGATCCGGAAGACCCGCCGGGCGGCCGGCTTCGTTTTCATCTCCCCCGACATCGCCGTCTGCGACGACTGCCTCGAGGAGATCCGCACTCCGGGGGAACGCCGCCACGGGTACGCCTTCACCAACTGCACGAACTGCGGCCCCCGTTACACCATCGTCCGGGACCTCCCCTACGACCGGAAAACGACGACCATGGCGGGCTTTCCGATGTGCCCCGACTGCGCCCGGGAGTATGCGGACCCTCTCGACCGGAGATACCACGCCCAACCCATCGCCTGCCCCGTCTGCGGCCCCCGCCTGAGCCTCGTCGATCCGGCGACGGGCCGGACGCTCGCCGGAGACATCCCCGAGGCGGCCGCCCTCATCCGGAAGGGAAGGATCCTGGCCATCAAGGGGATCGGCGGGTTCCATCTCGTCTGCGACCCCTTGAACGCGGGGGCCGTCAGGCGCCTGAGACGCATCAAGGAGCGACGGACGAAGCCGCTGGCCCTCATGGCCGCGGACCTCACGACGGTCCGAAAATACGCCCGGGTGTCGCCGGTCGAAGCCGGGCTGTTGCGTTCGGCCCGGAGGCCCATCGTCCTCCTCGAAAAGCTGAAGGATATCCCGGGCGTCGCTCCCGGTCTCGGCGAGATCGGATTCATGCTCCCCTATTCGCCCCTCCACGAGCTTCTTCTCGAACGCGTCCCGATCATCGTGGCCACGAGCTCCAACGCCAAGGACGCGCCCATCATGAAGTCGGAAGAGGAGGGCATCGGCGCCCTTTGCGACGTCATCCTGACCCACGACCGCCCCATCGAGATGCGGTCGGACGACTCCGTCGTCAAGGCCGCGGGCCGGAGGCCGCTGTTCGTCCGGCGCGCGAGGGGATATGTCCCCTATCCCCAGCCGGTCCCGGCAGGGCTCCGAAAGGAGACCGTGATCGCCGCCCTCGGCGGGGAGCTGAAGGATACCATCTCCGTCTACAAGAACGGGTACGTCATCACGAGCCAGTTCCTGGGAGATCTGGACGATTACCGGAACTTCGGCTATTTCAAGGAGACCCTCGCCCACCTCGAGCGGCTCTTCGGGGTCCGGCCGAAGGCCCTCGTCACCGACCTCCACCCGGATTTTCGGACGACGCGCTTCGCGGAGCGGTCCGGCCTCCCCCACCTCCGGGTCCAGCACCACCACGCCCACGTCCTCGCCCCGCTTCTGGAGCACGGGATCCCGCCCGGCACGAAGGTCCTGGGCGTGGCCCTGGACGGGTACGGGTACGGGCAGGACGGTAAGGCCTGGGGCGGCGAGTTCCTGATCGCAGACTACGGATCGTTCCTCAGGCTGGCGCATTTCGAAGAGACGCCTCTTCCCGGCGGGGACCTGGCGTCACGCCAGCCCTGGAGGATGGCCCTGTCCCACCTGCGCGGGGCGTTCGGGAAGGACATCCCGCCGGTCAAGGCCCTGAAGGCGGCCGATCCCCGTAAGGTCGAAGCAGTTCTCGCCATGATGGCGAACAGGGTGGCGAGCCCTCCTGCTTCGAGCTGCGGCCGCCTGTTCGACGCGGTCTCCTTCTTGTGCGGGCTCGCGCCCCTTGAGGCCGAGTATGAAGCCGAGGCGGCCATGCTCCTCGAGGACGCGGCCGGACGGCGGACGACCGCGCATTATCCCTATGATGTCGCCGATGACAAGGCCCCTTTCCGCGTCTCCTTCGCCCCGGCCGTCCGGGAGATCGTGGCCGATCTCGGGCGCGGGACCCCCGTGTCGCGCGTCTCGGCGAAGTTCCATGAGACCCTGGGCCGGGTCATCCTCGATATCGCCGGTCGGGCCAAGGCCGGATACGGGATAGGAACGGTGTCCCTCGCCGGTGGGTGTTTCCTGAACCGGAGGCTCCTCCTCGTCACGGAGCGACTGCTCGAGGGGGCCGGATTCAGGGTCCTCCGCTCGGAGGCCTATTCGCCGAACGACGAGTCCATATCCGTCGGGCAGATCGCTTACGCCCTGGCCCGGACGCGACGCCGAAAGCCCTAGTTCCGGGCTGCCGGGCCTTTCCCCGACGGCCCCGTCATCCGCATCCTCACGCCCCCCATGACGGATAGAACGGCGTTGGCCAGGAGCGCCATGAGGAAGCCGGCCGCGCCGAACAGCGCGAAGCCCGCTATCCCGCCGACTCCGGCGAAGACCATCCCCCCGACGAGTTTGCCCTGCATTTCCTTGAAGAAAGCGGGAAGCATTTCGGAGATCCCGGGCACGAACGACGTGGCTCCGGCCAACAACCCTGAAAGGACACCGGCGAAGAGCCCCAAGCCCCCCCAGAACAGAAGATAAGATAGCGGATGGACGGAACGGACGACGTATTCGCCCCCCGCCGGGGCCGGGGGCGGCGCGGCTCCCGCCGACCTCCCGGACGCCTCCGCCTCCGGGGCGGAACACGACGGGCAGTCTCCCGTTTCCGGATTCCGGGGCGAGCCGCAGACGGGACAGACGCCCGCGTCCTCGGACCCGAAGCGGCCGCCGCATCCGGCGCAGGAGGCGGACTCGAGGTCGTTCTCGTATCCGCAATAGATGCAGATGGCCTTCTTTTCGCCCAGGGAGGGCGGGGAGCTCTGAACCCAGCCCGTCCCGTCGTGGTAGTACCACTCCCCGGTCTGCGCCCCGATCATCCAGAAACGGCCGTCTTCGTCCTTGAAGCGCATGTGCTTGAGACCCTCGATATATTCGCGCCGGGAGATCTCTCCGTTGCGGAAGCGGCCGGTCATCAGCTCGAAATCGGCCTTCACATCCTTGAACCTATCGTCCATCGTTCCCCCCGAAACCGGCCTGCCGCGTTTAAAACGCATTTCGTTTGTTTTCAATGACATATTATTTCTTTTGTAATCAACGATTTATGTGCCATGACGAATTCTTGTGCAAACCGTCGTATCTTCAAGGATTCGTTGGCTTTTTTAGCCGGAGACACGGTAGATATCCACAATTTATCCACACATCCTGTGAATAACTCGAAGCCTTTTTCACGCTCCTCATGGCTCGATTCACAGGCCGAACTGCCTCAATAGATCGAAGAGATCGAACCCCAGAATGGGTGCCGGAATGAACGATATCACGAAGATGAGGACGATGAGGGCGCCGACGGCCTTCCTTCCCGGAGATAAGGGAACCTCCTCGTCCGCGAGCCGCGGGTGTTTCAAGCCGAGGAGGAGAATGAGGAGCGCCCAGACGAACCAGCCTACCCAGAAGAAGACGCCCATGACGACGAACGCCGCCAGGAAGACCCTGGCCACGACCGTGGCCTTCCTGCCGACCATCGCGAAGAAGATATGGCCGCCATCGAGTTGGCCCATCGGGAACAGGTTGAATGCCGTGACCAATATGCCGACCCAGCCCGCGAAGGCCACGGGGTGCGGGAGGATGACGTGCCCCGGCGGGATGTCCGTGAACAGGAGGCCGGCGAGGAGCTTGAAGAGGAGGGGCTCTCCGAAGACCAGGGCGCCCTCCCCCAGGGGGGGAGGCCCGATCTTCGACAGGGAGAGACCGACGACGAGGGCCGGGAGGGCCAGGACGAAGCCGGTGAGCGGCCCGGCCGCGCCGATGTCGAACAACTGGCACTTGCGCGTGATGGGGGATTCGATCTTGATGAACGCCCCCAGAGTGCCGATGAGGGTCGGGGCCGGGACGAAATACGGAAGCGTGGCCTCGATCCGGTAGCGCCGGCAGGCCAGGTAATGGCCGAGCTCGTGCCCCAGGAGGATGACGAGAAGGACGACGGAGTAAAGGACGCTCAGGGTCACGATCTCCCGGTCGCCGAAGAGCCCGGCCTTGAAATTGAACGGGAAGTCCTGTTCGATCGCGTTCCCGTACTTGAAGCTCAGGCTCCAGCTCAGGCCGACGAAAAACGTCGAGGCGATCGTCAGGACGAACAGGAAGATATTGAGCCAGGGACCCGCTTTCGACCGGATCCTTTCCATGGTCCCCATGGAAAAGGCCATCCGCGGGGGGCTCGGGGTCAACCCTGGAGCTTGTGGAACTTCGCCATCAGCTCGTCCCGGGTCTCCTTGTGGTTGGGATCGGCCACGCAGGCGTCAACGGGACAGACCGCCGCGCACTGCGATTCCTCGAAATGCCCGACGCACTCGGTGCACTTTGCGGGATCGATGATGTAGCGCTCTTCGCCCGCCGTGATGGCCTGATTGGGACACTCGGGCTCGCAGGCGCCGCAGTTGATGCATTCTTCGGTGATGATGAAAGCCATCGGGTTCCTCCTCGAGAATTACAGGTCCATTATAACCCAATCGCCCGGCTTTTCAAGGGAGCGCCCTACTTGGCGCCCTCGAGCCGGCCGACCTTCAGGGACGCCTCATAACCGTAATAGGTCTGATTGAATTCCTCCTGGAGCTTCTTGTAGACGGCCAGGGCCTCCCGGACGTCGCCTTTGAGCTCCAGGGCCTCGGCCTTATGGAACAGGACCGCGTCGAGAGGATAGGCGGCGGGCTTCTCCTTTTCGATCCGCGCATAGATCTCCAGGGCCCGCCCGAAGTCCTTCTTCCGGACGAGGATCCGGGCGAGGAGGTCCTGGGCCTCGTAGGCGATGAAATCCCGGCGCGAGGCCTTGACCGCCGAAGCGTTCTTCTCAGCTTTTTCCAGGTCGCCTTTCTCCAGCCAATAGGTGGCCAGGGCGATATAGGCCACCCGGGCGTACCGGCCGGGCCCGGCCAGCTTCTCGAGCCGGGACAGGTTCCCGGGGTTCTTATCGAGGCCGGCCCGCAGGGAGCCGATCTCGCCCACGACCCGGCTCTCGGACCGAAGTCCCTGGTTCTTGAGGAAGCTTATGCCCAGGAAGATCAGGACCAGGAGGACGAGGACGCCCAGACCGATGAGGACTTCCCGCTTCCACGTCTCGGCGAGCTCGAGGAACCGGTTCATGCCCGAAACGAACTCGTCGCCCTTCAGCTGTCTGCGTTCCACTCTTTTCATGAATGTCTCCTCGTCTTCCTAGACCACAGCCCTCTCTTTTAGCACAATCGGGCTGAAAAGCCAAGGTTCAATACGTATCCCGAAGCGTCCGGACCTTTGGGCGGCCGGCAAGTTCGTCCCTGCCGGCGGCGGAGGCCGGAAGGAAGGCGACCGCGCAGGTCCGTCCCGGGAGCATGTCGAAAGAGTTCTCCGCTCACCGCCGATCAGGCCCCTTTCCCGACCAGGCTCAGAGGGCATCGCGGAGGCTCTCCAGGCTGGCCCCGACGTCGGCGACCGGCACCCCGGCACGGGGCCAGGAACACCTTCAGCCCCTGGACATTACATAGCGTCTCCCCCCGGTCAAAGCCCGGCAGAGGCGCCGCAAGGGAACCTTTGCGAGGCTGGTTTCGTAGCTATTGGTGATGAAAAAGAAGGCCATGTTGAGAAAGATGGCCCTTCCGCTCGCGGCCGCGGCCATGTTGCTGGCCGTCCTTGTCACCGGGGCGACCCCCGCGGGATCCCCTCGTCGAGAGGCCGCCGTAGCCCTCGCTCCTATCGACCTGCCCCCGTCCGGGAGCCCTCCGGCCCTCGACGGCAGGCTCGACGACGCCATCTGGTCGACCGCTTCCAGGTTCGACGCCTTCAAGACCTTCAAGCCGGACTACGGGAAAGAGCCGTCCCAGCGGACGGAAGCCTACGTCGCCTACGATCCGGACAATTTCTATTTCGCGTTCCGCTGTTGGGACACGGAACCGGCGAAGATCAAGACCTCCGTCTGCAAGCGCGACGCCATCATGCAGGACGACATGGTCTTTCTCCTCCTGGACACGTTCAACGACAACCAGAACTGCTATGCCCTGATGCTCAATCCGCTCGGCATCCAGGGCGACGGCATCATGAACGTCCAGGGCAACGTGGACGCGAGCCACGACCTGGTCTGGTACAGCACCGGACGGGTCGACGAGGGCGGATGGACGGTCGAAGCCCGCGTCCCGCTCCAGAGCCTCCGGTTTCCCGACCGCAAGACGCTGACGATGAAGGCCGTCTTCGTCCGGTTCCAGACGAGGACCTCGGAACAATTCTGCTTCCCGCCCATAGATCCGGCGAACAGCAACATCATGGCCCAGGCCCAGCCCATCCTGGTTTCCGGGCTTCATTATAAGCGGGTCCGGGAGGTCATTCCGGCGTTCACGTACGGTTCGCGTCGCGAAGCCCGGGACGGGTCGCTCCGGAAGATCGAGGAGAACAGGGACATCAGCCTGACGGGCAAGTACGGCCTGACCTCCGACCTCACCCTGGACGGCGCCTACAACCCCGATTTCAGCCAGGTCGAGGCCGACGCCGGACAGATAGACGTCAATCTTCGCTACGCCCTATATTACCAGGAGAAACGGCCCTTCTTCCTGGAAGGCCAGGATATCTGGGACTTCGGCGGGGCGATGGAAGACGCCCCCCTGCAATCTGTCGTCTATACGCGGACCATCGTCGACCCCATCTACGGCTTCCGGCTGACCGGCAAGATCGGCCGGAGGGATACGGTCGCCGCCATCTACGCCAGGGACGAGCTCCCCGGCGACGGGACCGACGAGCACCCCGTTTTCTCCATCGCCCGGTACAAGCATGCCCTGCGCGCGGATTCCTATATCGGCGGCTTCTATTCGGGACGGGAAGCAGGCCGGGGGTACAACCGCGTCGGCGGACTGGACGGCCGGATCCGGCTGAACTCGACCTGGGTGTTCTCCTTCCACGGCTTCGGGTCCCTGACCCGCCGGGGAAGGAGAAGCCTCGAACCACAGGGACCATGCCCTGTCGCTGAGCTTCAATCATCAAAGCCGGAAGTGGATGATCGACGCGGGCTACCAGGACGTCTCCCCCGATTTCCGGGTCGACTCGGGCTTCCTGACGAGGACCGGCGTCAGGCGGCTGGGCCTCACGGCGATATACATGATCTACCCGCACTCGAAGTTCTTCCAGAAGATCGAGCCCTTCTACTGGGGTTATCACCTTTACGACACGATCGACGGCATGTGGGAAACGTTCAACGTATTCGTGCTGAGGGCTTACCTTCCCCGGAGCACTCAACTCCGCGTCGAGGGCACGCTGGGCAACGAGATCTTCGCCGGACGGCGGTTCGAGCGGTCCGGTTACGGGTTCAGGACGCAGAGCCAGATCTTCACGCGGCTCTATTTCGAAACGTCCTTCCGGAGATCGGGCGGCATCTATTATGACCCGGACGCCCCCTACCAGGGGGACACGACCCAGTCCGGCCTCTTTCTCCGCTATCAGCCGATCGAGAAGTTCGACTTCAGCCTGAGCCTCGACAACAGCAGGTTCTCCCGGCGGTCCGACGGGAAGAGGGTCTACGATTACACGATCCTCTGGAACCGGAACACGTTCCAGGTCAACAAGTACCTCTTCCTGAGGGCCATCATCGAGTACAATTTCTATCGCAAGCGCCTGACCGCCGACGGGCTGGTGTCGTTCACCTACATCCCGGGGACGGTCTGTTATGTGGGATACGGATCGGCCTTCGAACGGTTGGATTGGAGGAACGGCCGATACATCGACGGGCGCCGCTTCCTCGAGACCAAACGCGGCCTGTTCCTGAAGATCAGCTATCTTTGGCGGTTCTGATCACCATTCGAACCGGATGAGCCCCGTCTTCCCGGCAAGCTGTCCCCGGATATCCTCTTTGCGGGCCCGGCCTTCCTTTTCGGCCTTGACCGCCTTGAAGAGCTCGTAGGTCGTCAGCAGGCCGTTGCCGTCCTTCTGGGCCTCCTCGACCTGGAGGGGAGAGAACGGGCTCGTCCGCGCCTCCGCTTCCTGGGCCAGGAAGTAATTGCCGACGAGCACGGCCTTCATCTTGGTATTGTCGAACTCCTGCATCCGGCGCCCCTTGAATTTCTGAAGGAGGGCGCATTCGTCATCCGTGGCCCAGTTCCTTCCGCTCCGGACGAGGACAAGGATGAGGGGTTCCCTCTGCAGGCTGACCTCGACGGGCTGATCGCCGGCCTCGATGAGCCAGGCGTCCTCCTCCTTGCTTCGAATGACCTTCTTCCAGTAGGCGTCGACGTCCACGACCTTCCCCCAGCCGAGATACTGGAGGGCCTGGATGACCGCCGTCCTGAGCTCGGGGCCTTCGGACCTGAGGAGCCTGTTGAAGGACTCCTGTTCGGACGCGCGGGCTTCCCTGAGGCTGTCTTCGATCTCCCGAAGGGCCCGTTCATGGCGCTCGACCTCCTCCGCCCGGCGGGCGAGCAGGTCCTTGAGGACGGGGAAGGTGTACTCTCCTCCGTCGAGCCAGCCGTACTCCGGAGTCTCCATCGCTTTCAGGTCGAGCAGGGGGGCGAGGTTCCCGAGGAAAAAGCCGGCGACCTCGACGTTCTTGGGGCCGAACGAAGGGAGGAGAAGATAGAACCCCCGGCCTTTACGTATAAGGGCGGAGACGGGGCGTCCGTCCTGTCCCTTGGCCAGAAATTCGTAGGTGCCGTCGGCGCTCCCCCCGGCGTCCCAAGACGCATCGGGCACGGGGTCCCGGAAGAGCTTGAAGGCGTGGGTGATCGACGGCCGGAACTTGTCGAAAATGAGGCTGAACGGGGCTTTCGGCCGGACGATAAGATCCTCCGAAGTGTCGGCATCTCGGAAGTGCAGTTCGGGGTACGCGCCGATGACGGAGGTCAGGTCGACGAGGTCGCCGAGGCCTACGAAGCAGACGACCCGGGCCCCGGCGTCGACGAGCGGGGCGAGCTCCGCCGCGATCCCGTTCCGGGCCCTGCCCTCCTGCCCCGGCAGGCCCATCTGGAAGAACAGCGTCTCGAGGTCCGGGGGGACGCCCGGACGCGCCGGATCTCCGGGCCCCGCGGCCAGGAGCTCGGCGTCGAAGCCCTCCGCGCGCAGGCGCTCGCGGTCCTTTTCATCGAAATCGATCAGAACGATCTTGGACATGGCCCTTACCCTCTTTGATCCAGTTTAACGGAAGAGTCCGCCCATCGTCCACACGTATCCCATGGCCGCTCCGGCTTGGGAATCACCTTTAGAGGTGATTCCCCGGGGGATATTGATGCGGGAAATCTTGACAAGTCTTTGACATCCTGTCCTCAATACAGGACCTTGTCTTCCCCTATCTCCTTGATCAAGCCGGCGATCTCATCGAGGAGGAGCTTTTTACGGATGAGGATGGATTCGATCTCTTTCTTTTCCAGGCAGGGCCCGACGGGATCCGCCAGAATGGAAAAGTTCAGGGCCTCGATCCTCCCGACAAAGGCCCGGGGAAGCTCCCGGATGAGCAGGGGCCGGGCGCCGAGGGCCTGTTTTCCGACGACCAGCTTCTCGACGAACTTCCCGGAAGAACGGAAACTGCGGGAATGATCGATGAGGATCGTGCGCCAGTCCTCGGTGTAGAGGATGTTCTGCCGGGTCCGGTCCTCGTTGGCGATGAGGCCGTCAAAGGCCCGTATCAGGTACTTTGTCCGTTCCCAATGTCTGGCGGAAGAGCCGGGAACGGCGACGTGATCGTCCGTCCGCTCGAGCTCGTTCATCATGACCTTGACCCAGAGCTGAAGCGAGCCCCTTTTCCCCCGGAATTCCCTTTCCACCGTGGGAGGGATCATGTTCAGGCCGAGGAGCTTGTCCAGCTCATAGGCGGCGATCTCATATCGCCAGCCCTCGAGATATCCTCCCCGGACGCCGCTCGGGTTCTTCCAGACGCCCGAGGCTTCCACGTCGCCTTTTTTCAGGAAGAGCCGCGTCGGGTGGGTGACGCCTTCCCCGACCTCCTCGAACCTCACGACCTCCGCCGTCCTTAGGAATTCCTCCCATCGGGGCCTTTCCGCGATCTCCCGAGCCGTGAACTGTGCCTGAAGTTGCGAGGCGAGGAGGAATCCGGCAAAAGCGACGTCCCTGATCAGCGTTCTTCTCGGCATGAGAAAGCTCCGGCTTTCCTTCTTCCCTGACAGCCTCCTTATCCTAGTTTTAGTCGACGCGAAAATCAAATGGGACGCCGGCCCGCGGATTCAAATATTTGGAATAATCCAATTATTTGGACCGGGAGGGGCAGCGGGAAGATCGCCTTTTTCTCTTATCCTATTATTATTGCATCAATTATGAGTTGGCCGGCTATTGGCACAAATATTGCTCAAGTATGGAGAAACAAGGAGGTGTAAGAAGGAGAAGAGGATAACTTGGGGGGGCATGAGAGGGATGTTATTTTCGGTAAAGGTCTTACCCCTAAAGGGGAAGGAGGTTTTAATGAAGAGGTCGTTGATATTATTTTGCGCTTTCTTGCTGCTGACAACGGGCGCCCTGCTGGCCCAGCAATCGACGGGCCAGATCGAGGGAACCGTCATGGACTCGGAAGGGGCTCCTCTCCCGGGAGTCACCGTGACCGCGACGGGTCCATCGCTCAAGAGAAGCGTCGTCACGGAAGCCAACGGGAACTACCGTTTCCCCGCTTTGCCTCCGGGAACATATGCCGTCTCGGCATCATTGACCGGATTCAAGACGAGAACGGAAACGGGGATCACCGTCGGCCTGGAACAGACCCGCAAGGTCAATTTCAGCATGGAAGTGGGACGGATCGAAGAAGAGGTCACGGTCATCGGCATTTCGCCCATCGTCGATCTGACCTCGTCCCGACTGAGCACCAACGTCAGCAAGGAATTCTTCGACTCCCTGCCCAAGGGGCGGTCCTATCAGGACATGGTCCAATTGGCTCCGTCCGTCCAGTCCGATCCCTGGGGCGCCGCGATGAGCGGTTCCACGGGCGCGGAAAACCTTTACATCATCGACGGCGTCAACACGACGGACGTCGAGGACGGACTGGCCGGGACCAACCTGACCTATGAGTTCATCGAAGAGGTTCAGGTCAAGACCGGAGGCTATGAGCCCGAATTCGCCGGCGCCTTGGGCGGTGTCGTCAATGTCATCACCAAGAGCGGGTCGAATCAGCTCCATGGCGGCCTGCTGTTCAACTATCAGACGGACGCCTTCTACGGAAAGCCGAAGGTCGGCATCTATGGCGCCGGCGCCATCGACGAGTTCGACTATTATGATTTCGGACTGAACGTTTCCGGGCCGATCATCAAGGACAAGCTCTGGTTCTTCGTGGGCGGCACGCCCAGCTTCCGCCACACCTACTACGAACAGACGAACTCCTGGACCGATGAGACCCGGACCTTCGACGAGCCCAACAACACCTATTATTTCTCGGGCAAGCTCACTTTTGAACCCACCCCGGGCCAGAAGATCACCGTGAGCGCGTTCGGCGATCCGTTGAAGGCGACGCTCAACAATCCCGGAACCCTGCGGGACTTCGACACCTGGGAATTGTACGCCCCGTCCAAACGATCGGGCGGCACCTATAACGTGGCCGTCAAGTACGACGGCGTGTTCGGCAACGACTGGATCGTCCACGTCCTGGGCGGCGTCTTTTACGACAAGACGGTGGAAAAGCCGCTGGACCTGACGAAACCCAGGATAACGTTCGAGCAGGGCTACCTTGGCGCCCCCGAGGGATACGCCATGGGCGGCGCCGGCTGGTATTGCGATCCCGATACCAAGAAAAGGATACAGGCCCAATCGGACATCACCAAGTTCCTGGGCGGCCACTCCTTCAAGATCGGCGCCCAGTGGTCCCGGGCCACGTCCCTGCGGGAGGACAATTACACCGGCGGTTTCTACCGCATCGTCCGGCCCGACTACGGTTATTTCAGGGACAGATATCGCGTGACCCATGGAGAATCCCATACGGACCTCCTGGGCGTCTTCATCCAGGATTCCTGGAAGGTCTTCGATCGCCTGACCGTCAATTTCGGGGTCAGGATGGAGGACCAGAACGTCCACGCCAGCGACAAGTCCCGGTTCGAGATCCCGGGCGCGTCCATCATCCATTTCAAGCTCTGGGAGCAGTTGGCTCCGAGAGTCGGCTTCACCTTCGACATCCTCGGGAACGGCACCTCCAAGCTCTTCGGCTCCTACGGGCGGTTCTTCGAAATGATGCCCCTGGACCTCAATACGCGCCAGTTCGGCGGCGAGGACGACGCCTACTACAATTACTACCTCAGTGACTATGATCCCATCACGGATTTCCCGACCAAGGCGCAGGCGTACCGCGAATATCATTACGGCAGCGCGGCGTCCGGGTTCCCCGAGCCCACGAAAGCGAACAAGGGCCTCAAGCCTCAGTACGTCGAGGAAGTCATCGTCGGCTTCGAGAACCAGTTCGCGACGGACCTCTCCCTGAGCGTCCGGGGCGTCTGGAAGAGACTGGGACAGGTCATCGAGGACGGCTCTTTCGACGGCGGCTCGACCTACTTCCTCTTCAACCCGGGAAAGCAGTTCACGGTCGGAGAGATCAATCCCAATACCGGCCTGCCGAGGGAACTCTTCATTGACGCCTTCCCCAAGGCCAAAAGAGACTACAAGGCCGTGGAGATCCTGCTCAACAAGAGGTTCTCCCACAACTACATGCTCACCGCCTCCTATACCTATGCCCACCTCAGGGGCAACCATCCCGGCCTGGCCTGGGAGGAGTACGGACAGCTCGATCCCAACATCACGGCCCTCTTCGACTTCCCCGAATTCCTCTACAACGCCGACGGCATCCTGCCCGGCGACAGGCCGCATCAGCTCAAGCTCGACGGCGTCTACCAGTTCTCCAGGTACCTGAGAGGCCTCTCGGTCGGGGCTTCTTTCCGGCTCAACTCCGGAAAATCCCTGAGCAAGATCGGGGAAAACGAGTACTATGGAAATTGCGTGACGCTGACCCCGAGGGGCTCGGACGGGCGGCTTCCGATGTTCCACCAGCTGGACCTCCATCTGGGCTATGATCTCAAGATCGCCACCAAGTACAAGCTGGGGATCACGGCGGACATCTTCAACCTCCTCAACACCCGGATCGAGACCAATCGCGAGTTGGAGTACCTGCTGAACACCTACTGGGGCGTTCCGTCCGACCTGATGCCGTGGGACTTCAACCTCAATGATTACCCCACGCCCGACAACGAATATTACGGAAAGGCCACGACCTACCAGGCTCCGATCCGCGTCAGGCTCGGACTCGCGCTGAGCTTCTAAGCAGAGAGCGGAAACAGAAACAGACGTTCAAAGCCCCGAACCGAGTCGCTCGGTTCGGGGCTTTTTTTTCATCCGGCACCCCCGGGAAGCGGGGACGATTGTAAAAACGGGAAAGAACGCCTAGAATGCCAGAAGGATCGTCCATGCGCGGAAGAACGATCGTCCTGCTCGGAGCCCTGTTGGGGGCCGTGCTTTCGACCGAGGCCTGCTCCCCGCGCGGGAACGCGAAGATCCCCGACGCGGAAGGCTTCAATGTCGTTCTGGTGACGATCGATACCCTCCGGGCGGACCGGCTGGGATACTCCGGTCATCCCATCGAGACGCCCCAGCTCGATCGCCTGGCCCGCGGCGGGGCGCGGTTCATGAACGCCGTCTGTCAGGTCCCTCTCACCCTCCCCTCCCACGCTTCGATCCTGACCGGGACGGAGCCGCCCTTTCATCAGGTCAGGAACAACGGGACCTACGCTCTGAGGGAGCAGGATACGACCCTGGCCGAGATCCTGAGGGACAGGAGTTATCGAACCGCGGCCTTCATCGGCGCCTTCCCCCTGGATTCTCAGTTCGGGCTGGACCAGGGGTTCGAACTCTATGACGACAGGTTCCGGAACCCGGAGGCGCTCGCCGGGTACGAGCCTCAACGGACGGCCGAACAGGTCACCGGAGCCGCGACCGCGTGGCTCGAGGAGAACGGGGGGAAGAAATTCTTCATCTGGCTCCATTATTATGATCCTCATCTGCCGTATTCCCCGCCGGCGCCCTTCGACACGGCTTACGCTTCCCCTTATGACGGAGAGGTCGCCTATACGGACGTCTGGGTCGGGAAGTTCGTGGAGTTCCTGAAAAAGAAGGGACTCGGGAACAGGACCCTCATCGTCGTCGCCGGCGACCACGGCGAGGGGCTGGGCGAACACGGGGAGGATACGCACGGCATCTTTCTCTACGACACGACCTTGAAGATCCCGCTGATCTTCTACGGCCCCGGGATCATCCCCGGCGGGACCGAGGTCAAAGGCCAGGTCCGAACCGTCGATATCGTGCCGACGATCCTCGACCTCCTCGGCATCCCCGTGCCCTCCCCCTGCCAGGGGGCGAGCCTGATCCCCTGCATGCAGGGGGAGGAAGTCGACCGGGACGCCTACGCCGAGACCTATCTTCCGCTCCTCGCCTGCGGTTGGTCCGAGATGAAGTCGATCCGGACGGGCCGATGGAAGTTCATCCTGGCCCCGAAGCCCGAGCTTTATGACCTGGCCAACGATCCGCTGGAGAAGGACAATCTCATCGACAGGGAAGCGGAGACCGCGGGCCGCCTGCTCCGAAGGCTCACAGAACTGGAGAAGGGTCTCGCCCAGCCCGGGGCAGAGGAACCGAGATTCGCCTTGTCGCAGGGAGACGCGGAAAAGCTGTCTTCGCTGGGATATATCGGACTGGGCCCGGAGCCGCGGCGTCCGGGGCATTCCGACACGGATCCGAAAGATAAGATCCATGTGTTCGACGATATGGTCAGGGCCGAGGCGGCCCTGGCCGGAGGCACGCCCGGAGAGGCCGCCGGGATCCTGAGGAGGGTCGTGGCCGAAGACCCGGAGAATCCATGGCTTCTCCATTTTCTCGGGAGAGCCTATCAGAAGCTCGGCGATCTCGACGCTTCGATCGAGGCCCTGTCCCGGGCCGTTCGTCTCAATCCGGACGACGTCTATTCCCACTATCTGCTGGCCAGGAGCTATTTCCGGAAGGGCCTGACCGGAGAGGCGAAGAGCGAGGCCCGCCTTGTCCTATCCACCTTCGCCGACCACACGGGCTCGCTGATGCTGATGGCCGAGATCCACGCCGACGCCGGGGAATTGGAAACGGCCATCCCCTATCTTGAAAGGGCCGTCCGCAAGGACCCCGACGATCCGACGGCCCGGCTCCTGCTCGCCCAGGTCCTCTCTCTGGCCAGGCAATACGGGAGAGCCTTCACGGAATATGATTTCCTGCGGACCAGGACGCCCGAGGATCCCGCGGTGCGTCACGATCTGGGCATGCTTTCCCTCTTGACGGGGAGGCCCGAAGAAGGGATACGGTATTTTCTGGAGGAATTGGCGCTCCGAGACGATCCCGAGACCCGATTCCTCCTGGGGATGACCTATGGGAAGCTGGAAAGATATCCCGAGGCGATCGGCTGTCTCGAAGGGTATCTCTCGTCTCTCCCCCCGGGGGAGACGGCCCGAAGGGAAAAAGCCGCCACCGCGCTCCGATATTTCCGTTCGAAGCTCCCCTGACGGCGCCTATTTCTGCTTGTCGATGAAGTCGATGATGTTCTTGACGGTCGGAGCCTCGGGCGACTCCGGTTCCAGGTCCAGGAACTTCTTCAGATTCTCTCTCGCCTTCCCCATCTCGCCCTTGTTCAAGTAGGCATACCCCAGCTTGATGTAGGGTTTGGCCCAATCGGGCTTGATCCGCGAGGCGATCTCGAAATAGGAGATGGCTTCGGCGATCCCGCCTTTGGAAAAATAGATCTCTCCGACGTTATAGGCGAGGGATTCGTCTTCGGGAAATATCTCAATGGAATTCTTGAAATATTTCTGAGCCTCCTCCATGTTGTCCTCTTTGACGTAGGTCTCCCCGAGGGCGGCCAGGGTCTTGGCGGCGAGCTCGTTGCCGCTCATTTCCGCCGGCTCCCCCTTGATCCCGGCCATGACCTGCTCATATTCCCCGCGGGCCCCGGCCAGGTCCCCTTTTTCCTTGAGGGCGTTGCCGACGTTGAAATGGACCTGATAGGCCTTGGGGTTGGCCTGGAGGAACTGGCCGTAGGCGGCGATGGCCTCGTCATACTTCTTCTCGGCAAAGAGCTGATTGCCCTGCTCGAAAAGGGCGAGGCTCGACGAGTCCTGGATCGTCGGCATGTCCGTCTGGCCGAGCTTCTTCAGGGTCAAAAAGACCTCGGGGTTCCGTTCGAGCTGTTTGACGTTCACGTCCTGGGCCGCCCCGGCGTAACCTTCCGCCCGGGCCTCGACGCGCCACATGCCCGTCCCCAGGCCCAGGATCTTCCATTCGCCCTTCTCATTCGACTGTGTTTCGAAAGCGACATCCTGATGCACGAGGCTCACGACCTTGATGGACGCCTGCGGAAGCGGCGCGCCGTCTTCCGCCTGGACCTTTCCGTTCAGCCGTCCCTCGCCCCGCCCCGTTTGAGAGAATCCGTGGGGGGCAAGGACGAGCAGCGCACAGAGGATGATTCCTGTCCTGGAAAGCTTCCGTATGTCCATTCGTTCCTCCTGATCATGTCGCTTGCATGTTCTTTAATGGATCGTGAAGGTCCATATCTTGTGCTGGGGATCTTCGCCCGACGCGTCGGCCAGGGTCAGATAGGCTTCGTACGCGCCCTTCCCGAGATCGAGGGGGATCGTGATCGATCCGCCGCGATCCTGGGGTTTCCCCGCTTTTCCTTCACGGGGGGCGATGACATACTCCTGCTGATGGTGCCGGACCTCTTTCCCGGACGGATCCAGGATCGTCAGGTCGACGGCCAGCCGATGTTCGGACGGGGTCTTCCCCGTGTCGTCGATCCAGGAATTCCAGGAAGGGACCTTGATCAGGAGGAAGACGGTGTCTTCCTGTCTGACCTCGGCGCTGAAATCGTAGCGCTCGGGGACGGATGATTCGCCGCCCTGTAAGCGGGTCTGGGCGGCGTTGATCATCTGCATGGTCCGGGTGTCCGGCCGGACCAGGGTGTAGTCTCCATCGCCGCTGAAATCGACGAACGTCAGCCGGACCTGATAAGGGACCATGTAGATCCAATTCTCGTAGGCCCTCGCCCCCGAATACCGGCCGACAGGCTCGGTATCCCTCTCGTCAGGCGCGCCCAGGAGGATGAGGATCCGGCCCCGGTCCTGGATGAAGCCTTCCTTGCCCCCGCCCCGGAACATCTTATTGGCCGCCGCGATGCGACGGAGGTACTCCTCCTTGAATTCGTTCTTCTCCGTTTCCGGGTCGGGATCCCTTCTTTTCCAGAAATCTTCGATGAAGGGTCCCCTCTCCCCCGGCGGAAGTTTGAGGAAGGCCTTCTCCTCGTCCCGGGAGATGATGTACCGGACCTGGGAGTAGAAGGCCCGGCTGTCCTTATCCAACGCGTTGATCAGCCCGGCGCTCTTGCAGGACAGGAACAAAGCCGGGGAAAGGGCACAGCTCAGGAGAACGGCCGTTCGAAGGACCGAGCGCGCCGTCGTCATCAGCTTAATCTTTCTTGAGGGACTGGACACGTTGACGGATCTCCTCTTGTTTCGGATCGATCTCCAGGGATCTTTCCCAGGCGACGAGGGCCTCCGCGTTCTCTCCCAGCCGGAGGTGGCATTCCCCGATCGCGTTGAGGATGTTCAGATTGGCCCCCTGGTCCCTGAGGGCTTCCTTGTAATGGCCGACGGCCTCCCGGAAATCCCCCGTCCTTTGATAGAGGCTCCCCAGGAACCCGGAGAGCTCGCCCTGGTTCGCACCCGCCTTGGCATAGGGCCGGAGAACGGTTTTGGCCTGCTCAAATCGCTCCGCGAGAAAGAGGGCCCGGGCATAAGCCAGGGCGAACTTGACGCTTTCGGGCTTCCCCCGATGGGCTTTTTCGAGCAAGGCGAGGGCCTCCCCGGCCTGTTTCGCGTTCAGATACTGATCGCCCAGGGTGTTGGCGTAGACCGGGTCGGAGACCGCCGGGGACACCTGGGCCAGGACCCAGGGCCTGGGCACCGAAACGGCGTGGGAGATATAGAAGAATTCGGCTTTTTCAGCGAGCGGGCGCCTCTCTTTGTCGAGAAGCGCGACCTTGACGGAGTAGTTGGCGGGCGCGAGCTGGCTGATGTCGAACTCCTCCAGGAAGTCCGGGATATCCCGGCCGGGATCCAGGCGAACCGTCCTCGTATGGACCGCTTCCTGGTCCTTGAAGAGCGATAATTCCAGGCTGGCGCTCGATCGAAGCTCGGGATCGAGACCGTAGACCTGGAAGAACAGATAGAGCCGGCCGTCCGAGCGGGAAAAATCGTTCCGGGGGGAAGGCACGAGTTGGACACCGTCGATCAGGAAAGGCTTGATCTTTCCCGGCAGGGCGGGGCTTTTCAGGGCCTTGTAGGCCAATATCAGGGAGCCTATCTGGAGCGACCGGCCGTCCGGAACGGTGATGTCGCTCTCCATCGAGGTGAACTCTTTGGAGACCGTATTCTTCATGAGCAGGCTGAACTTGTAGCGCCCCTCGATGAGCGGGAACATGTCCTGAGAGCTGAATAACCGCGTCTTGATCTTGTCCACCTGGTCCGCGTCGAACTGGAGCGGCCAGGATTTCCTGAACTGGTAGATCGTCCGTCCCTCCGGATCCGTGACCATTCCGCTCAGGTCCAGGGTCGTGCCGAACTTGTTCCCGAGCTGTTCGAGGGACAGTTTCCGGGGCTCGATGGAATAATGGACGAAGGAGATCCCCGAGGGGTCCCGGACCACCCGGACCAGCGCCTCGTTGTCCACATAATTGGCCGAATATTCCACCTCGATGATATCCTTGTACTTCAACAACTTGTCGGCATAGGTCGTTTCGAGCCGCTTGTAGGGGACCGACGGAATGCTGGCCGAGATGAGAATATCCGAAGCGAACGACTTGGTGGTCGGATCGTACCGCTCCCGCGTGCCCGGAATGAGGGACAGGGCGACCTGGGCCACATTGGGCTCGATCTCCATCAGCCGGGAAAATGCGGCCGTGACGTTCGTCGGGTCTCCGGTATATCCGGGGATCAGGCTTCCCGGGCCGTCCCTGGCCGGGTAGTACAGGGTGTAGTTGCCGATGCCGCTCCGCTTGAAAAAGACGACATTGAACGAGGCCGGGAGCCCGAGGGCCGGATCCCCGTTGTAGGTCCATATCTGCGTCGGATAGAGCAGTTTCTGGCCGTCGTAGTCCTCGATATCCTTGGCAGGGCCGAGGGTGATATAGACTCTCCCCATGTCCGTCCGCCAGCCCGCCCCGGTGGCGTCACGGCCGAAGTAGTGGTTGGCGTATTCTATCCTCTGATAGTGTTCTTTCTTGAACTCGTTTTCCGCGGAGCCGTGCGTCGGGTCGCGCTGTTTCCAAAAAGCCTCGATGAAGATGTCCCTTTGCCTGTCGTTCTCGAGCTGCAGGAAAACGTCCGCTTCTTTGGGGCTGATGATATAGACGACCTCTTCCCGAAGCCATTTCTTATAGCGTTCGGGAAGGTCCTTGGCCGACTTCTGGCCGGACGCGAGAAGCGACGCAAAAAAGACGAAAAAAACGACCCCGACAACGCTCTTTCGGCTCATGTTCCTTTGATATCATGATATCATCCGCCGCCGGCCAGGGTCAAGGTAACGGCCCGGCGGTCATTCCAGGCCGCAAACCCCGTCCCGGAAACCCTCCGGCTGTCTGAGAGCGAAGAAGCGGGAACCTGATATCGTGTGCTCCTTCAGGGGCGCTTGAGCTTGGCCAGCGACTCCTTGAGCCAGGTGACATATTCGGGCCGCTGGATCAGGCTCTCGACCCGAAAGACCCTGATGCCCGCCAGCCGGCCTTCGTTGACCTTGGCGACGAAGAAGTCCATCAGCCCCTTGAACTCCTGTTCGGTCAGCCACCGGTGTTCACTGCCCGCGTCGAGATACAGGGATCCCAGGATCGGCTTCCCCGGGAACTTGTCCAACACCCGGGCGAGCAGTTGTTCGTGATTTTGGAGCTCTTTCGTGTCGTAGAAGCTGAAGATGATCGCGTCGATGTCGAAATCGTACGGCTTATCCAGATCGGCCGGCGGGTAGCAGGGGGCCCAGATCGCCAGGCGCGGATTGATGGCCTTGGCCTGGGCGATGATGCGGCGGAATTCGTCGGCGGAATGGCCTCCCTCGGCGGGCTTCTCCGTCTCTTCGTAGAAGTCGTTGAGGTACAGGCCGATGATCTGCTTGTGGGTGAGCGACAGTTCCGCGATCCAGGCCGCGTGCCTCATGGCCTGATCGAACGTCCATCCCCAGATGCCTCTCTCGATCTTGGCGATGATGTATTTGACGCCCGGCGTATTCATATGCCTGTACATCAGGGTGTCCTCGAGCTTCATCGTCCCGTCGTAGGGCTTGTCGTGGGTCCACACCGTGTTGAACCCGACCTCCTTGACCATCGGAGCGATGTCCACCTTGTCGCTGTGCTCCCAGACGGAGATCAGGGGTTCGGTCGGGAAGTCGATCGCGTCGGTCGCGAGGACCGGGGCGATGCCCACCACCGACAGGATCCCGGCCACGAGCGCCGTCCGCAGAATGCCCCTCGGCAGCGCGAATCTGCCGGCCTGAAGCATCGATCGATCACGGGGTTTTGACATGAGACCTCCTTCCTTCGATCAGCCGTGCGCCGGACAAATGCCCTTGTTCAGTGCGGGAGCTCGAGCCATGCAACGGGCTCGGTTCCCGAATTCCAGCCGTCGTGTCCGGGAGGGATGACGCCGACGTCTCCCGGGCCGTATTCTTCTTCTTTTCCATCGTCCATCTTGACGCGCAAATGGCCCGAAAGCACATAAATGACGTGGTGCTTCGGACAACTCTCAAGCCCGACGAGCGGTTTTATGTGTTTTGACCATTGCCATCCGGGCTCTGCCGTGACCCGCTGAATACCAATGCCCTCGATCGTGACGGTTTCGATCCTGAGCTTCTCGGGAGTCTGCGTCTCGTCCGGCCGGTTCAGACTCTTTTTTGCGATAGTTGCCATGAGCTCACCCCCTGACCTCATTATGACTTCGATATATACAGTACATCAGGAAAAGTTCATTTTACAAGGAATTCAAGTGCCCGGACGATCGGCCCCCCGGTCCGACAATTCCCGCCTAGCGTTATTGTCGGATCGCTCTCCTGATCGTTCGGAAAAAGAGGATGAGAAAAAGTAGCCCTGGGGGGACTCGAACCCCCGACACACGGATTAGGAATCCGTTGCTCTATCCATACTGAGCTACAGGGCTGGCTCGGTTAGATGGGTCAAATATAGCCGAATCTCTCCGGGTTTTCAATAGAATGGGGGCCGGGCCGGAATGGGACCGCCAGGTTCGGCCGCGTCAAGGATCCGGATTCCAGAGCGCAGGCTGAAGCCTCAGGTCACAAGGCGAAAACTCCGGGAGCCCGGAGGTCAGTTCCCGGATCGCTCTTGTATTTCTTGGTGGCCTCGTCGATCTGGGCCTTGTATTTCGCGACCAGGGCCAGGTCCTCCGCGTTCAGATCGGGCGACTTCGTCGGGCTTGCTCATGTCCTCGATGGACTCCCTGCCGCTCTTGATCTGATCTTCGTAGATGGTCTTCATTTCCGGCGTTCAGGTCGGGCTTCTTCAGCTGTTCCTCGGCGATCTTGATGGATTCTTCCATCCCCTGGATGGTCTTCTTCGTCCATTCCCGGGAGCTGATCGATCATGTCGCCGACCATGATCCGCCCCCAGACGGACATGTAATCCGCGAAATCGGCGAAGCCGTACTTCCGGGCGTAGCCGTTGTATTCCTGGGCCCTCTTTTCGAGATCCCTCATATTCGTCATCTGGCCGCCCTTGAAGAGGACCTCGAAGGGGTTCACGTCCTCCTTCATGGATTCGATGAACCGGGTCATCTTCTCGTCGGTCAGGTAGGGTTTCGTGTAATCGTTCTGGGCGCCGGCGCTCGCCGGGGAGACCGTTGCCGCCGCATCCTTGGCCGCGGACAAGGCCTTTTCCGCCCCGCTCTTCTTGCCGCAGGCGAACGATGTCGCCAGGGCCATGACCGCCAACGCGATCAGAACGCTTCTTCCCGAAATTCGAATTCTCAAGCGCACCCGACACCTCCTCCGGAAATTTCGCAGGAACCGATTATATCCACCCCCGGGAAAAAGGACAGCGCTATTTCTTGAACAGCCCGACCAGCTTCCTGAGGTATTCCAGCACGGTTTTCTTGTTGCTCCCCGCCTCGAGATCCCCGGCCGAGAGCTCCTTGATCTTCCGGAGGGACTCGAGGTTGTTCCGGTTCCTCAGGCTGACGATATCGGCCACGGCCTCGGCCAGGCCGGGATTCCGGGCGAGCAGTTCCACGAACGCCGCGGCGCCGATCTCGAGAAGCTCGGATTCCTCCTCGACGACGACCGTCGCCGTCCGGGGCATCCCGGTGAAGAGCGACATCTCGCCGACGATCCCCCCGGGACCCGTGTGGAACTCCGACGAATAGGACCGCCCGTCCTCCTCGGCCGATCACGCTGCCTTTGACCTTGCCCCGGGCGACGACATAGCAGGCTTCGCCCTTCTCCCCCTGCCGGAAGAGGACCTCTCCCGGCGTGAAGACGACGCGCCGCGCGAGGGATGCGAGCTCCCCGGCTTCGGCGTCGGTCAGGATGCTCTGGCCCGCCCGGTCCCCCTCCTGATGCCTGAGGAACGAGGAATTGAGCAGATCGACGACATTCCGCTCGACGGCCTTCTCCGCCGCCTTTTCCGTCCCGCTCCTGTCGACCGTTTCCAGGACCCGGGCCAGCTGGCCCGTGACCGGCATCGGGATGGCGATGCCCAGCCTCCTGAACTTGTACCAGACCCGGCGCCCGACCTCGGTCGTGATGGAGAACTTCCGCTGGTAATCCTGGATCCAGAACTTGAGCAGATAGGAAATGCCGAGGTCATCGTAGCCGAGGATGTAGGCCAGAGGCGCCGGCGAGGCCGCGACATCCGGGAACCTCGCGCGCGGCGGCGGTGAGGGTCGACAAGAACGAGGGCGGGGGCCGCCTCGTAGCCGACCTTGAGCGGAAGCGTGAGCGCCGCCTTCGGGTCGGGCTGGGAGAAGTTCGTGATCGTCCCCGAAGCCACGGCGTTGTTGGGCAGGACGACCATGTTCGACGCCCGGTCGAGGATGCGGGTCTCGCGCCAGTTCGTCTCCATGACGATGCCCTCCGTCTCGCCGATCTTCACCCAGTCGCCCCGGCTGAAGGAGCGCGTGAAGTGGAGGGATAATCCGGCCAGGATGTTGCCGAGGACGCCCTGCAGGGCGAGGCCGATGACGGCGGTCAGGATGGCCGAGGTGGCGAGGAAAGGCGTGATGTTGATGCCGAGGATCCCCTTGAGGATCATGAAGACGAGCACCAGGTAGAAGACGGCCAGGATGAAGCCGTGGAGGACGCCGGGGACCGGGTACCGCGCTTTTCGCCTCTTGAACCAGGCCTGGATGCACGCATCGACGAGGCAGACGATGAAGACGACCGCGAAGAAGACCAGGCCGGCCCGGACGAAATCGAAGAACCGTTCCCGGACGGGAAGGAGGCGCCGCGCCGCATCCGAGGTGAAGGCGAGAGCGACGAGGATGAACGCCGCGGGCAGGGCCGGCCGGGACAGGGAACCGCGCCCCCGGAGCGGCCGCCGGAACACGGCCGTGAGGAGCACGGCCAGCCCGAGAGCGGCGAATCCGGCCGCGATCTCGATGTACAGGGTCCAGTTCGACAACGTTGCATCGGGCATGAAGCCCCTCCTAAACGAACAGCCGCAGTCCCTGCCGGGCGGCGGACGTCCTTGCGAAATGTTCCCTGGCCGACGCGGCCAGGCCGTCGACGAGGTCGTCCCCGTGATCGGGGTTCAAGTGCGAAAGCAGAAGGTCGCGAGCGCCCGCGGCCGCGGCCAGCCGGGTCCCCTCGAGCCAGGTCGAATGGCCCCAGCCCCGCTTCCCGTTCGCGTATTCGTCGGGCGTGAACGTCGCGTCGCAGACGAAATGGGACGCGTCGGCCGCGAACTCGGCCAGCTCATGGTCGAGCTCGTCCTCCGGGTGCTCCGTATCCGTCGCAAAAACGATGCTCTTCCCTCCCTCGTCGAATCGGTAGGCGAGGCTCCCCTGCGGATGACAGAGCCTGTGACTCGAGACCTTGACCCCGCCGAGGAAGAGCCCGTCCCCCGGGACCTCCCGGTAGACCTTGCGGGACTTGGTCTCGAAGAGCTCGACGGGGAAGTACTTGCCGGTCACGAGCCCGCCGAGATACATCTCGGTTTCCGAAGGGAGCGCGGGGGCGTAGATGGTGATCTCGGCGTCCGGCGAGGAAGAGCGGGGCGAAGAACGGGAAGCCGATGACGTGGTCCAGGTGGAAATGCGTCAGGAGCAGAGTGATCCGGAGGGCCCTCCCCTCCGCGCTCCCGGATGAGGCAGTCCCCGAGGTCCTTGATGCCGGTCCCCGCGTCGACGATGATGATCTCGCCCGCTCCGGAGAGGACCGAGGCGCACGGCGTATGCCCGCCGTACCGCGTCTTGTCCTTTCCCGGCGACGGGAACGTCCCGCGCACGCCCCAGAATTGAACCTCCATGGCGGTCCCTCCCCTATTTCACCTTGAGCTCGAAGACCCCGTCCCAGCCGGCCGGGGGCGGGGACTGGCGGAAGGCCGCGAGCCGCGCGAGGTAGATCGCGGCCGGGGGGTCGGCGGGGAGCCGGCGGAACGCCGTCTCGGCCCCGTCCCAATCCCGCGCCCGGTAAGCCTCGAGGCCGCGCTCGAACAGGGCGACCTTCTCGATCTCTTCCGCCGTGGCCGCCGCCCGCTCCGCGACCGGCTCGAAGACGCGCACGGGGCGCGCCTTGCCGACGACCCGGATCATATCGATCTCACGGGCGAGGACGACGTCCTTGACGGACTCCCATGTTTCTTCGCCCACCAGGAGGAAGACCTTGTATTGCTTGCAGGCGCCTTCGAGCCGCGAGGCCAGGTTCATGGTGTCGCCCATGGCCGTGTAATCGAACCTCTTCTGGGAGCCCATGTTCCCGACGACGGCCGGCCCGGAATGGATGCCGACGCGGGCGAAGACCTCGCTTCCGAACCGGCGCGCGAACTCCGGCCTCAGCTCGGCCAGCCTTTTCTGACAGCGGAGGGCCGCCCGGCAGGCCCTGAGGGCGTGGTCCGGCTGGTCGAGCGGCGCGTTCCAGAAGGCGATGATGGCGTCCCCCTCGTACTTGTCGAGGGTCCCGCCCGTCTCCAGGATGATGTCGGTCATCTCGGAGAGGTAGGCGTTGAGGAGCTCGACCAGCTCCTCGGGAGAGAGCTTCTCCGAGACGGACGTGAAACCGGCCACGTCGGAGAAGAAGGCCGAGATCTCCCGCCTCTCCCCTCCCAGGTCGAGCATGGCGGGGTTCTCGAGGATCCTCTCGATGACGTCCGGGCTCAGGTAATGCCGGAAGACGTTCTTGATGAAGCGGCGCTGGCGCCCCTCGACGCCGTAATTGAGGAGCGAGGCGCCGACGGAGCCGAGAAGCGCGGCGAAGACGGGGACGACGAACGGCAGCCACGTCCCCGCCGCGAAGGCCAGCGAGGAGGCCGCGGCCGGGAGCCCCGCGAAGAGCGCGAAGAGCGCGGCGACCTTCCAGGTTCGGCTCGTCAGGGAGACGACCACGGGGGCGAGGAGGGACAGAGTAAGGATATAGAGGAGCGCGACGCCGCGGCGCGGGACGCGCACGAAATCGCCGTTCAGGAGATTGTCCAGGGCGGCGGCCTGGATCTCGGTCCCGGAGCAGACGGCGCTGAAGGGCGAGGGGCGCAGGTCAAGGAGCCCGGGCGCGCTCGTCCCGACGAGGACCGTCTTGCCGGAGAACTCCCGGGGATCGATCTGGGGCTCCTTGCCTTCGTCCATCTGGGCCCAGGAGTTGATGATGGCCGCCGCCGACCAGGTCCGGTACGTCCCGGTCGGCCCGTGGAAACGTATGACCATGCGGCCGTGCTCGTCGAGAGGGCCGTTCCCGATCCCTGTCTTCCCTCCGACGAACTCCTTCAGCGCGAGCGGGAGCGACGGGAGGACAAGGCCCTCGTACGAGAACGCGAGCGGGATGCGCCGGAAGATGCCGTCCCCGTCGGGGGCGAACCGGACGTTCCCCGCGCCGGCCGCCGCCCGGAGGAGGACCTCGATGGGCAAAGAGGCGGAGCGGAGCGGCTCGACGGCGCCCGCGGGCATCAGCGAAGGCGGGAGGGCGAATCTCCCCAGCTCGCGGACCGCGCCCTCATCCTTGGCCTTCGCTTCTTCGCTCAAAAAGAACGGGAGGAAGACATTGCCCGAAGCCTTCATCGCTCCGGCCAGGGCCTCGTCGTCCTCGACCCCGTAGCGCGAGCCCTCGCTCAGGATAAGATCGAAGAAGACCGCCTTCGCCCCGCCGGCCTTGAGATAATCCACGATGGCCACATAGATCTGGCGCGGCCACGGCCAGGGCAGATTCTGTGATCTCTCGTAGACGTCGAGGCTCTCCTGGTCGATGAGGACGAGGGCGATATTCGGGTCCGCCCGCGAAGCCGACGCGAACAGCCTCAGCCTGAGGTCCCAGGACTTCCACTCCAGGGACTCGAAGACGCCGAGGGAATGGACGAGGAGCGCAACCAGGAACACGGCCCCGCCGACGGCGAGACCGCGGACGAGCTTCCTGGACATCCGCCCCGGCCCGGTCAGGGTTTCAGCCCTTTCGCGGCCTGGAGGAACCGCGCCGTCCGGATATCCAGCGTCTTGGGAACGGCCCCCATCCCCTTGATCTGGGAGTTGACCCTGCCGAGCCTGTCCTCGGCCGAGGGATGCGTCTTGAACCAGCCCTTGGCCCCGCCCGCGGCCGGACCGCCGGTCATCGTCTTCAGGAACCGGGCCAGCCCGTTCGGATCGTAGCCGGTCGCCACCGCGTACTTGACGCCCAGCTTGTCGGCTTCGTACTCGTACTTGCGGTCATAGCCCTTCTCGACCAGGCTCTCGACGATATCGCCCAGGACGTTCTCGAAGATGCCCGTGAGCTCGGCCAGCTCCTTGGAACCGTAGCGGGTCGCGGCCTCCTTGCCCAGGATCTTGAAGGCGTCGACGAGCCGCGATTTCTTGATGGACGCCAGCCCGTGCTTGGCCGAGACGTGGCCGATCTCGTGGGCCAGGATCGAGGCCATCATCTCCTCGTCCTTGCAGCGCTTGAGGAGCCCCTTGGTGATGAAAACGAACCCGCCGGGGGCGGCCAGGGCGTTGACCTCGTCGGTGTCCAGGATGAGGAAATGGTAGCCGCCGTAGGTCTCCGGCCGGTCGGAGGAGTAGCTGATCGCCCGGCCGCAGGTGTTCACATAATCCGTGAGGCCCGTCGTTCCCGAGGACCTTGTATCTGGAGAGGATCAGGGCCGAAACCGCCCGTCCGATATAGTATTCCTCCTGTTCGGTGATCTCGGAGAAGGTCGACCGCACGGCCTCGCTCGTCTTGACGATGGAATCCTTGTCCTTCTCGGAGATCTTCCCCGTATCGCCCAGGACCTTGGCCCCTTCCTGGACGACGGAGCACTGGGCGAGGAGGAGTCCCGCGAGCGCGGCGGCCGCGACCATGGAGCCGGAGCGGAGCGCCTTCACTTTCCGCCTCCCGACCCGGCCAGCTTGCCTTTTTTGATGAAGGCTTCGACCTCCGCCGGAGAGACGGTCAGCTTGAGCATCCTGTCGACGGCGGCGAAGTTGGCGTCCGCGTGTTTCGCTTTATAGCTGTCCTCGACCTGCTTGTTGAAGCCCTTCCCGGCCAGGGCGACCTCGCTGGCGGAAGCCTGGGTCTTCCTGCGTGCCGCCGACGGACGTCAGGTTGAACTTCTTCGTCTCGACGGCGCTCGAGTGGATCCAGCCGACGACGCCCGAGGAGGTCTTGACCTGGACCCAGCCGTTCTGGGCGGCGAGCTTCGTCAGGGAGTCCCCGGCCTTGAGGGCGGCGACCGCGGCGGAATAGAATTTGGGTTCCTTCCGCAGGCTCGTCGTCTGGACCTTGACCACAACGGTCTCGGCAAGAAGAAGGACCGCGAAAGCCAGAAGGGCGCCGGCTATCAGGGCCGGCCGGTGGGAACGCTTCATGCTCTCCTCCTTGGTACGTCCGGGACGATCAACCCGTTCGATTTCCCGGTCTGGCGCCCGGGGCACGCTCCGGCTTGATACTGAGCGGCGCCTTATGCCCCGACTTGAAAATCCGGGTTTTTTGCCCGCGAACGTATCATAGGGAAAAGGGGTCTCCCCTGTCAATCGAAGAGCGGGACGAGCGAGACAGGGTGGGCGGGCGAGACTTCCCCCCTTTTTCAAAGGGGGGAGAAGGGTTACCGAGACCGGCGGACCCGGGCCTTGCGCTGGCAATTCGGGCAGAAGAACGTGCTCCGCCCGCCGACCCGGATGCGGCGGATCGAGCGTCCCGCAGGCGCGGCAGGCCTTCCCTTCCCGGCCGTAGACCTTATGAAGCGACTGGAAATCGCCCGGCTCGCCGTCGGGGTCGGTGAAGTCCCTTATGGTCGAGCCCTTCCGGGCGATGGCCCGCCGGAGGACGGCCCGCACCGATCTCCTCAGGGTCTCGAGCTCCTCGTCGCTGAGGGCGGCGGCGGGGGTCAGCGGATGGAGCCGCGCCCGGAACAGGATCTCGTCGGCGTAGATGTTCCCGATGCCCGCCACGACCGTCTGGTCGAGGAGAAGGCTCTTGAGGCGGCCCTTCCGGCCCCGAAAGCGCGCGGCGAACGCTTCCCGGCCCGATTCCAGGGGCTCGGGCCCGAGGGCGTCGAGCTCCGGGGCAGGAGCAAGCCGGCCCGGTCCCAAGACAGCAGAGAAGCCGAACTTCCGGATGTCGTGGAATCGAAGCTGGGTTGAAAGGGCCCTGCGGCCTCCCCGGCCTGACACGCTAACGGGATGATCGAGTCGGGTATGCTTGTCGACGGGTCGCCGGGCCGCGCCAGAAGCAGCTGCCCCGTCATCTTCAGGTGGATGACGAGCGTCCATCCCCCCTCGCAGGAGATGAGGATCATCTTCCCCCGGCGGCGCAGGCCGAGGACCCGTTTCCCTCTCAGGACGGCGAGCCCGCCGGGCGACGGCCGGCGGAGGAGGGGCGGGAACAGGAGGCGGGCCGTCCCGAGCTCGGCGCCCTCGAGCCGGGGAGCGAGACCGCGGACGATGGTTTCGACCTCGGGAAGCTCCGGCATGGCGCCATTGTACTTGATTTACAGGGTGTTTTCGATTAAGATTCGAGACTCATGAAATTCAAAGCGCTCATCCCGATGGCTCTCGGCTGGCTCGTTCCCGGCCTGGGCCACGTCGTCCAGAAGAAGTACGCCCGCGGGGCCGTCTTCTTCGTCTCCATCTTCGCGATGACGGGGCTCGGCCTGGCCATGGGAGGCAAGGTCTATCCCTTCCAGACGGAGAACCCGCTGACGATCCTGGCCTTCTTCGCCGACATCGGGAACGGGCTCTTCTATGCCTTGGCCAGGCTCCTGGCCATCGGCCCGGGCGCCCTCGAGCGGACGACCTTCGAGTTCGGGACGGCCTTCATCGCCGGCGCCGGCCTCCTGAACTACCTCATCGCCCTGGACGCGCACGACATCGCCGCGGGGAAGAAATCATGATCCTCGAAAGCCACCTCTTCTCCATGACCCTGTACGCGTTCTTCGTGTCCCTGGTGATGGCCCTTCTCAGGCGGGAGGACCGCAAGGCGCGCATCCGTTACGGAGCGACCCTCTTCCTCATCATGGTCGCCGGCGCCCTCGCCTTCGGCTGGTTCATGTATCTCTTCATTTGATGATCGAGCTGTTTCACGTTTCGAAGCAGTATCAACCCCCCCAGTGGGCCTTGTCGGACATCAGCCTCCAGGTCCGGAACGGGGATTTCCACTTCATCACCGGGCCCAGCGGCTCGGGCAAGACCACCCTCCTCAAGATCATCTTCCGGGAGATCCTGCCCACCCAGGGCCAGATCGTCATCGACGGCGTCAACGTCCTGAAGATGCCGAATCACCGGATCCACGAGCTCCGGCGGACGATGGGCATCGTCTTCCAGGATTTCCGCCTCCTCTTCCACAGGACCGTCTTCGATAACGTGGCCGTTCCCCTGCAGGTCCTGGGCGAACCCCGCAAGGAGATCCGGCGGAAGGTCTTCAATACCCTCCGGTTGGTCAATCTCCACAATAAGATGTGGAACCTCCCGGGACGGCTGTCCTACGGGGAACAGCAGAGGGTGGCCATCGCCCGGGCCATCGTCAACGATCCGAAGATCATCCTGGCCGACGAGCCCACCGGCAACCTCGATCCGGAGCTGGCCTTCGAGATCATCGCCCTCTTCAAGGAGATCAACGCCCGGGGCACGACCGTCATCATCGGGAGCCACGACCGCGAGCTCATTCGCCACTTCGGGGACAGGATCCTCTTCCTCCAGAAGGGCCGGCTCATCCGGAAGGACGCCTCATGAACCCCCGCAAGCTGAAGTATCTCGCCGGGGCCGCGGCCGGGAGTCTCTGGCAATATCGGGGACGGAACGTCTTCTCGACGACGATCATCTGCCTGTCGTTCCTCATCGTCGGCGTGTTCCTGTCGCTCGCCAACAACCTCCGGCACGTCGCCCGACAGGTCTCGGCCGACATGACGGTGGCCTTCTTCCTCGAGAAGAGCGCCGCGCCCGCGGACCTCGCGGAGCTCGAGCGCCGCATCCGGGCCTCCCCGCTCGTCGCCGGGGTCGCCATCGTCCAGCCCGGGGCGGCCCTGGAGAGGTTTCGAAAGGACTTCCCCGAGCTCGGCGACATTCTCGACAACCTGGCGTCCAATCCCTTTCCGGCATCCCTCGAGGCGCGGCTCAAGAGCGACGCGGGGGACCCGGCGAAGGTCGCGGCGTTCGTCCGCGAGTTCCGGACGGCCCGCGGCGTCGCGGACGCCCAGTACAACCGGGACTGGGTGGACCGGATGCGGTCCCTGAGCCGGCTGGTCAGCGCCGTCGGGTTCTTCCTCGGCGGGATCCTCGTCCTGGCCTCCTTCTTCATCATCTCGAACGTCATCAAGCTCAACGTCCTCGCCCGGAAGAACGAGATCGAGATCCTCCGGCTCGTCGGCGCCACCAATACGTTCATCCGCGTCCCGTTTCTCCTCGAGGGGATGGCCCTGGGCATCCTGGGAAGCTTCGCCTCCCTTGTTCTCCTCTTCGGCGCCGTCAGGCTGTTCCCCGTCTACGTCGGCTCCCTCGGAGCCCTCCAGCAGGTCCTGAATTTCAGGTTCCTCAGCCCCGCCCAGGCGTGCGGGTTGATCGTCGCCGGGGCGGCCATCGGGCTCCTGGGCAGCGCGACCTCGGTATCACGCTTCCTGAAGATCTGAGCCCGCCTCCCATCCTGGGCGTCGCGAAATCCCCCCTAAGCCCCCCTTTTCCAAAGGGGGGTAGCCAAAAATCCCCCCCACCCCCCCTTTTCCAAAGGGGGGAGCCAACAAAATCCCCTCCACCGCCCTTTTCCAAGGGGGGGGAGCTAAAACCACCTCCACCGCCCTTTTCCAAGGGGGAGTAGCCAAATCTTCCCCGTGCCCCCTTTTCCAAAGGGGATGGCTAAGGGCCCAGTCGTCCCCATTCCAAGGGGGATGGCTAAGATGACGCTTTCATATCCCCCCTTTGGAAAAGGGGGGCTTAGGGGGGATTTAAGGGGAGAGCTAAAGCCCATTTTGTCCTCATATCAAATGGAGATGGCTAGAACCCATCTCCTTCTTGTTTCCAATGGGGGGTGGGCTAAAGCCCAACTCATCATCGCTTCCAAAGGGGGTGGTTAAGGGCCCAGTCGTCCCCATTCCAAGGGGGATGCCTAAGATGACGCTTTCATATCCCCCCTTTGGAAAAGGGGGGTTTAGGGGGGATTTAAGGGGCCTTTTGGATCGTTTCACAATTTGACATAACCCGGTGATTGCCATAAAATTCCGGGCGGTATGACATCCCCGGGACAGGAGCTCAAGAAGGACCGAGAAGCGAGGGGGATCTCCCTCAAAGCGGTCGCGGACGCGACCCGGATCACCCATAGGTACCTCGAGGCCATCGAATCCGACAGGCTCGACCTCCTGCCGGGAGGATTCTTCATCAAGGGCATTCTGAAGGCTTACGCCGGGGCGGTCGGCCTGGACGAGGACGAGGTCCTCGAAAGATTCAGGCGGGCGGGCGTCCTGGCCGCCGCGATCCCGGAATCGTCGCGGAGACCGTTGGCCGACGGCGGGAGATCGAAGAAGCGGACCCGGTCCGTGGCCGGAGCCGCGGCCGCCTTCATTGTCGTCGCCAGCTTCGCCGCCTATTTCTTGACCCGGCAGGGGAAGACGGCGGTCCCCCCGGCGGACATCCAACCCTCCCCCGGCGTTACGGAGCGGTCCGAGCCGGCCCTTCCGGAGGCGGCGCCCGTCGCGGCGGCCGCGGTCCCCGAAGCCGAAAAGGGGCTCCGGATCGAGATCTCCTTCATCCAGGAGACGTGGATCCAGGTCTTTGCCGACGGCCGGCTCGCCATCGACGGGATCCGGGAGGCCGGGGCCACGGCGGAGGTCCGGGCCGCGACCGAGCTCCTCGTCCATCTCGGCAACGCCGGCGGGCTCACCTACGTGCTCAACGGGAAACCGGGGAAACCCTTCGGGCGCCCCGGCGCCGTCGTCAAGAACATCCGGATCACCGCGGGGAACCTGGAGTCCTTCGTTCAGGAGGACGGGACCGGGGACACGTAAGGGAACGGGCGACCCATGGCCGATCCGAGAAAAAAGGGGCCCCGCGTCGTCGGGGCGATCATCATCCTCCTCATCGTCCTGTTCTTCGCCATCGAGTTCTTCATCCGGGAGTCCCAGGAATTCTCGCCGACCCGGCTGACCAACGTCCTCCTCTCCTCCCTCCAGATCATCGTCCTCCTCCTCGGCCTCATCCTGTTCTTCGTCCTCGGCCGGAACATGGCCAAGCTCTACCTCGAGCGGAAGCGGAAGGTCGTCGGCGCCCACTTCAAGATCAAGCTCGTCACGTTCTTCATCGCCCTGTCGTTCATCCCGACGCTCCTGCTCTTCGTCTTCGCCAGCGACTTCGTCAGCCGGAACATCGAGCAGTGGTTCCAGACGCCCCTCGACAAGCTGTTGGACGACACGAAGAGCGTCGCCGACGGCTTCACCCTCGGCACGGAGGAGCTCGCCTACCACGACGCGCAGCAGCTCAGCCGGGCCATCATCGCCGGCCGGCTCATCCATCCCGAGAACCGGCCCGCCCTCCGCGATTTCATCCGGGACAAGCTGACGGAGTACCGTCTCGACGAGATCGGCATCTTCCTCGACGACGAGGAGCTCTTCTCCTACATCAACCCGAACATGCCCCTCCAGGACTATCAGGACCTCAAGGCCAACATCGTCAAGAGGGCCCAGCTCGGCGAGGAGTTCCGCAGCGTCGAGCCCATGGGCAGCGGCGAGATGATCCGCCGGGGGGTCTCGTTCACCATCCCCTCGGTGGGGAGCGTCCTCGTCACCACGGGAAAGTTCCTGCCCCAGAACTACGCGGCGAAGATGGGGAACATCGCCTCCTACGTCCAGCGCTACCGCCAGCTCAAGACCCAGAAGAACCCGGTGAAGTCCTTCTACCTGATGACGCTCGTCTTCATCACCATCCTCATCATCTTCGCGGCGAGCTGGATCGGGTTCCACCTGGCCCGGGGCATCACGGTGCCCATCGAGAAGCTGGTCCAGGCCACCCGCGAGGTCTCCCGGGGGAACCTGGACGTCAAGGTGGAGGACCCGGCCTCCGACGAGATCGGGACGCTCATCGATTCGTTCAACCAGATGATCTTCGACCTCAAGGCCGGCCAGGCGAGCATCGCCCAGAAGACCTTCGAGCTCGAAGGCCGCAAGCGCTACATCGAGACGGTCCTCGACAACATCAATACCGGCGTCCTCGCCCTGGACGCGAAGGGCGCCATCACCACCATGAACCCCGCGGCCCGGGAGATGCTGGGCCTGGCCGAACGGGACGTCGTCGGCAGGAGCGCCCGGGACATCCTCGGCGCCGCCAAGTACGCCGAGCTCCTGCGGAACATCGACTGGGGGATGCGGAACAGGTACAAGCTGGCCGACCGCGAGGTCACGATCGCCGACGGCCAGGTGACGCACCTCGCCCTGGCCCTCTCCCCGCTCAAGCAGACCGACGGGGAGTTCACGGGGCTCATCGTCGTCCTGGACGACCTGACCCAGCTCATCAAGGCCCAGAAGATCGCCGCCTGGAAAGAGGTCGCCCAGCGGGTCGCCCACGAGATCAAGAACCCGCTGACGCCCATCCAGCTCTCCGCGGAACGGATCATCAAGAACCTCCAGAGGTCCGAGCCCGGCCACCGGGAGATCATCGAGGAGGGGGCGCGGACGATCATCCAGGAGGCCGGGACCATCAAGTCGCTGGTCGATGAGTTCTCGAACTTCGCCCGGATGCCGAAGGTCGACCTCCGGTCGGCGGACATCCACGAGATCCTCGACCAGACCCTCGCCCTCTTCAAGGGCATCTTCACCGACATCGAGTTCGAGGTCGCCTTCGCCCCCGACGTGCCGGCCCCGGTCCGGGCCGATCCGGACCAGATGAAACGGGCCATCATCAACATCCTGGACAACGCCATCGACGCCATGAACAAGAAGGGAAAGATCCAGGTCCGGACCGCCTTCGACGCGGCGTCCCGGCGCATCAACATCGAGATCACCGATTCGGGCCCGGGGATCGGGGCCGACGACAAGCTCAAGCTCTTCCTCCCCCACTACTCCACCAAGAAGAAGGGGATGGGACTCGGGCTGGCCATCGTCAACCAGATCATCCGGGACCACGACGGCTCCGTCGACATCGAGAACGCCAAGCCCCACGGGGCCAAGTTCACCATCCAGATCCCCGCATGAAAGAAGAACCATGAGCAACGAGAAGATCCTCATCATCGACGACGAAGCGAGCATCCGCTCCTCCCTCCAGGGCATCCTCGAGGACGAGGGCTTCGCGGTCAGGACCGCGGAGTCCGGCGAGGGGGGGCTCGAGGCGCTGAAGAACCAGAACTTCGACCTCGTCCTCCTCGACATCTGGCTCCCCCAGATGGGAGGCCTCGAGGTCCTGGAGCGGATCAAGGCGGGCGAGGAGAACCCCCAGGTCGTGATGATCTCCGGCCACGGGACCATCGAGACCGCCGTCAAGGCGACCCGGCTCGGGGCCTTTGATTTCCTCGAGAAGCCCCTGTCGCTCGAGAAGGTGCTCCTGACGGCCCAGAACGCCCTCCGCCAGAAACGGCTCGAGGAGGAGAACGTCCAGCTCCGGGAAAAGGTCCGGATCAAATACCCCCTCATCGGAAAGAGCCCGGCCATCCAGAAGCTCCGCCGCGACATCGAGCTCGCGGCGCCGTCCGGAGGCCGGGTCCTGATCTACGGCGAGAACGGAACGGGGCGGGAGCACATCGCGACCCTCGTCCACCGGCAGAGCCGGCGGAAGGACAACCGCTTCGTCAGCATCAACTGCGCCGCCATCCCGGACGACCTCATCGAGAGCGAGCTCTTCGGCGTCGTCAAGGGCAGCCTGCCGAACGCCGTCAAGGACAAGAAGGGCAAGTTCCTCCTCGCCGACGGCGGGACGCTCTTCCTCGACGAGATCGGCGAAATGAGCCTCAAGGCCCAGGCCAAGCTCGTCCGCGTCATCGAGGAGGGAAAGTGCGAGCCGGTCGGCTCCTCGGAACCGGTCCTGGTCGACGCCCGGATCCTGGCCGCCTCGAGCCGGAGCCTCAAGGAGCTCATCGCCAAGGGGCTGTTCCGCGAGGACCTCTTCTTCAAGCTGAACGTCATCCCCCTGAGCATCCCCCCGCTCCGCGAGCGGGTGGAGGACATCCCCCTCCTCATCGAATACTTCCTGGATTACTTCGCGAACGAGTACGGCAAGAAAAAGAAGACGATGGACAAGGAGGCCGAGAAGGCCTTCCTCAACTACTCGTGGCCGGGCAACGTCAGCGAGCTCATGAACGTCCTCGAGCGGTTCGCGATCATGGTCCAGGACGACGAGATCAGCGCCGCCCACCTCGGCCTGCTCGTCGAGGCCCGGGAGATCGAGCTTCTGCCCGGGATGTCGGCGGGCCGCTCTCTCGAAACGGCCCTGGAGCAGTTCGAGCGAAGGTACATCCACAAGGCCCTGGGCCGGAACTCCTGGGACATCGCCCGGGCCGCCGCCGAGCTCAAGATCGGAGAGACCGACCTCGAAGCCCGGATCAAGGCGCACGGCATCACGTTCATAGAATGAAGGAATGCCGCTAGATCAGACCGAAGCCATCGTCCTGAGGACCTTCAACTTCGCCGATCAGGACCGTATCGTCGTGTTCCTGACCCGCGACCGGGGCGTTCTGCGGGGCGTGGCCAAGGGGGCCCGGAAATTCGGCAGCCGGTTCGGGAGCAGTCTCGAGCCGATGTCCGTCGTCCGGGCCTTCTTTTACGAGAAGGAGCGCAGGGACCTCGTCACGGTCAGCAACTGCGACCTCCTCGAGTCCTTCTTCGACGTCCAGAAGGACCACAAGGTCGCCTTCACCCTGGGTTATTTCGCGGAGCTCATCGAGGAGGCCTCCCCCGGGCGAAGCGGCGACGACGTCCTCTTCCGGCTCCTCCTCGCGATCCTGAGGTGCCTCGCCGCGGGCGGGGACGCCGGGGCCCTCGCGGGCTATTTTGAAGCGTGGTTCCTCCGCATCAACGGACTCCTGCCGGACCTTGCGCGCTGCAAGAAGTGCCGGAAGGAGCTTTCCGGAGAGGCCTGGCTCTCACCGAAGGGCGACGGGGCCTATTGCGGGGATTGCGCCCCGGCGAAAAAGGACGCCGTCCCTCCCGGGACAGGCCCCTTCCTGGAATGGGCCCGGCGCAACCCCCCGCCGGAATCCTGCCCACCGGCCTTCGAGCCGGCGGCCCGGGGCGGCATCCGGAAGGTCCTCCAGGCGCTGATCGTCTACCACCTGGAACGGGAGCCCCGCATGCTCCGCCATCTGGCGAACAGCGGATAGCTCCTGCCGGAGCGTCCGGACCGTTCAGACCGTGTAGTGGAGGACCTTCCCCTCGGTGTCGCAGGTGCGCGTCCAGGCCAGAACCTGCTTCCCGTCCTTGTCGTAGAAACCGCCCGTGATGATGAGGACGAGATCGACCAGGTAGCCGATGAAGAAGCATCCGAAGGTCAGAAGCCAGATGATGCCGGTGCCGGTCTTCCCCACGTAGAACCGATGGCCGCCGAACATGCCGAGATAGCAGCCCAGGAGAAGGGTGACCAGTCTCGATTTGTCGGACATGCGAACCTCCCCTCTTTAGAGTGCCCAGGATTTTTATAGCCGAGGCGCCCGCCGAAGTCAATCCGGCCGGACTTCTTGAAACCCCGCTTAATAAGAGGTTCTTCTCTAGATCCCGGGGCCCCACCCCCGCGGATACCCGGATAAGCACGTTTCTCTTTGTACCTTCCTGCAAATGGGGTGCGTTGGCTAAAAAGCGTCCGGGGCAAGGGGGTCCACCCCGTAAACCCCAGTCGGGAGGGGGACCCATCGCTCTTGTGATGGGGGAACCTGCCTGCAGGTTCCCGGGTCTGGGGTCAAGGGGTGGCCCCCGAACCCCGGGACGCGCACCCGAGCCGGGAATTCTTCCAGTTCCTGGGATTGGGCGAAGAACCCCGTCAAGGGGGGCACGGGGGAGACTTGGCGGGCCGGCCGTCAGCCGGCCACGATAATCCTGATGTCGGAAGCGACGTCCACGAGGTAGGTCGGGTCCTTGTCGGCCAGGAGCTTCCGGCGATGGAACCCCCAGCTCACGGCGATCACGGGAACGCCCACCTTCTGGCAGGCCTCGATGTCCCGGACCTCGTCTCCGACGTACAACACCTCGTCCTTCTTCAGGCCGTGCTTCCTGAGAAGGTGGAGGAGCGCCCAGTTCTTGCCGAAGAAGTTCTGCTCGGCGTGGATGAAGTCGAAGACGTCGAGCGACTGGGCCCGAAGGAACTTCTGGACGTTCTCCCGGGAATTCGACGTCAGGATCCCCAGCCGGACGCCCATGCCCTTGAGCCCGAGGATGAGGTCCTTCATGCCCGGGAACAAGGTCATCTCGCCGATCCGCTGGTTGAGCTCCTTCTGGGCGCGCATGACGAGCGAGGGGACCTTGACCAGCGGGATCTTGTACTTCTTGATCATGTCGAGATTGGACATGCCCCGAAGCTCGTCGACGTCGCCCTCTTCCAGGGGACGGATGTGGTACTCGTCGGCGTGCTCGTTGACGAGCCGGATGATGGCCGAGAGCGTATCGGCGATGGTCCCGTCGAAGTCGAAGATCAGCGTCCCGTACCGGAGCGCCTTCTCCGCCGGAGCCTGTGTCGTGTGTTCGGAACCGTTCGGCATGGGACCTCTATCCGTGACGCATTCTAGCCTCGCCTCCGCCCCAAGTCAATCCGAAGGGGCGCCGCGGTCCGGGGCGCGAGGCGCCGGCGTCAGTCCCGGGGACGCCCCGTCGCGATCTCCGGAACGAGCTTCGCCCATTTCGCATACCCCTTCCCGTTCAGGTGGAGCCCGTCATCGGATAGATCGGCCGGGAGTTCGCCCCGGGCGTCCGCGAATCGCGCGTGGAGGTCCAGGAAAGCACAGCCGTGTTTCGCGGCGAGCTTCTTCAGGCCCTTGTTGACGGTCAGGACCGTCGGATTGTATCCCGCATAGTCCCCGCTCAGGGGAAGAAGGGACTGGACCACGATCTTCGTTCCCGGAGAACCCTCCTTCATCTCCGTCAACAGCTTGTCGTAATCGTCGAGCAGTTCGGGGACGGGGATCGGCCAGAAGATGACGTTATTGACGCCGATGAGGAGATAGACCCTGCGCGGGGCGAGGTCGATGACGGATTCCTTGAGCCTGTCGCGGACGCCGTAATACCGGCCTCCGACCTTGTCTCCGCCGATGCCGCGGTTCGCGACGCCGGCCGGAAGCAGAGCCGCCGGCCAGCCCTCCGTGATGGAATCGCCGAGCATGACGACGCCGCCCCGCTTCGCCGCCTTGTTCTCCCCGGCGAATCGGGCGACGTGCTTGAGGAAATATTCGTGGCGCCCGTCGAGGAGACGTCCGCTCGCATCCTTGACGAGGAGGCTCAGCCCGACGGGGGCGCTCCGGAACTCCAGGACCCGGCCTACGCCGAGCGGAACGAAATCCGCGCCGTAGGCGTCACGGATGAGGGCGATCTGCTTTTCCCCGGTGCAGTGCGTCGCGCCGACCCTCTTGACCCCGAGGCCACGGAACTGCCCGATGATCTCCTTGACCTCGTCGTCCGATCTGTTCAGCAGATGGAAGCCGCCGCAGACGAGGTCGATGGGCCGGTCGAGCATCTCTTTGGCGCGTGCGACCATGTCCACGATGCCCGGATGCGCGCACCCGGTCACGACGACCAGGCCATCCGCCGTGTTCAGGACCAGGGCCTGCTCCACGGGGGACTTGCCCATGGCCCCCGTGAGATAGACGTTCCTGCAGATCTGAAGGGGCGCGCGGACGGTCGTGCTCGGGAGGTACTGCTCCGGCCAATCGAAGGGCGTGTAGATCTTCGCTTCCTCGTCCTTCAACAGGAAAGGAAGAAGGGCGGCCGTATGGTCCGGGTGGGCGTGGGAGAGGGTGATGACCTGGACCTCTTTCGGGTCGACCTTGAGGGCTTCGAGGTTCTTGAAGAGCACCTCGTACCTGCCGCCGACGTCGAGGAGGATGGTCTTCTCGGTCCCGCGGATGAGGCACGAAAAGCCCCAATCGGCCTCGGTTCCGGGAACGGCGGTGGTATTGTCATAGAGGACGGTCAGGGTAATGGGCGGCGGGGCTTCCGGCGCGCTTGCGGGACCGGAAAAGGCCGGTCCGGAGAACGCCATTCCCAGGGCTGTCGATAAAAGGATTCCGATCGCGAGTTTCCGGCACATCGTTTTCATGCCTCCTATGACATTGACGTTTCCCCATCCCCTCATCGGGGATGATAAGGCCGCCCGAGCGGCGAAGTCAACGCGATCCTGCGCACGCGGCTTTCCAAATCACGGGAAAAACATGTATCATTGCGGCCATATGGGTCCGATTTGAAGGGAAGTCATGGGGGTCGCCGCATGAAAACGGTCACCGTATTCGTCGGAAGCGCCCGCGGGACGGGCGTCACGCACGCCGCCGCACGCGAGTTCCTGGACAACCTGCGCTCGCTCGGCGACGTCCAGGGCGAGATCGTCGTTCTGAGCGATCATGACCTCGGCTTATGTCGCGGCTGCAAGGTCTGTTTCGTGCGGGGGGAGGAGTTCTGCCCGCTCAAGGACGACCGCGACGCGCTCATCGGGAAGATCATGGCCTCCGACGGGGTCGTCTTCGCCTCGCCGAACTACTCGTTCCAGGTCTCCGCGTTCATGAAAGCGTTCCTGGACCGGCTCGGCTTCCTGTTCCACCGTCCGCGCTTTCACGGGAAGGCCTTCACGGGGATCGTCTCCCAGGGATTCTATGGGGGCGGGAAGCTGCTGAAGTACCTCGAGTTCGCGGGGCTCGGCCTGGGCTTCAACGCCGTGAGCGGCTCATGCATTCCCGGATTCGAACCGCTGACGGAAGCGGACCGGCGAAGGACGCATGAGGCCCTGGCCGCGCTCAGCCGGAGGTTTCACGGGCGGCTGTCGAAACCGGCCTATCCCGCGCCGTCGCTCATGCAGCTGATGATGTTCCGGTCCGCTCGCATGAGCGCGAAACTGCTGGGCGGCGACGACAACCGCGACCATACCCACTATCGCGATCAGGGTTGGTTCGAGTCCGATTACTTTTATCCGACCCGGCTCGGACCGCTCAAGAGGGCCGTCGGGGCGGCCGTCGATCGGATGACAGCACGCAAGATAAGGCAGAGAGAAGGATAACGGGAAACGGGATTATTCGAGTGGTGGAGCTGACCAGGATCGAACTGGCGACCTCTTGAATGCCATTCAAGCGCTCTCCCAACTGAGCTACAGCCCCACGAGGTGAACACCATATTACAAAAAGAACCCGCGCGCGTCAAGCCGGGAAGCCAAGAACGCGGGCAAGGCCCCAGGCTGAAGCCTGCGGCTGCGATGCGAACCGGCCCGAAAGGCGCGGATCGAAGCCCGCGGCATCTGTTCTCCGCAGACGCTCGCGAAAACGCTTGACGCCGCGACTTCCGGGGTGTATAAATGCGCACCGAAATGGAAGAACGACTCGGAGAGAACCGGCCCTTGGAAAAGCGCCGGACCTCTCTGCCCATTTTCATCCGCCTGTGCCATCGCGCAGGCATGATCAAGTGAAGCCCGGACCCGCCGTTTCCCTCAGGGAAGGCGGACTTCCGGGCTACCCTGAAACCTGACGGGATCTTCGTCCCGTCCCATTCCCCCGCTCATCAAAGGAGAGAAGAATGCCCAAAATTGAATTTCGCCATAGCTCGCCGGCCGGAGATCACCGTCGTCCGGGACTCCCGGCTCCCGGACAGCCCCGCATCAAGGTGGGCATCCTCGACTTCTTCGCGCTCGTCCATAATACCGTCCGCGGCGCGGCCGGGACATGCCTGTTCAACGCCGAACCGGCGCTCGCCGAGAGGCTGATCCCCGGGCCCGGAGGGCCGAAAGGAGGCGGGCCATGCGGGTCCTGAAATTCGGAGGAGGCTGTTTGAAGGACGGGAGCTGTTTCGTCCGGGCGGCCGGGATCGTCCGTGCCGCGGAAGGCCCCCGCGCGGTCGTGGTATCGGCGGCGACCGGCGTTAAGGACGCTCTCGCGCGGGGCGTCCGCGAGGCCGGGAGCGACGACGCCGCGCTGGCCGCCACGCTCGTCTCCCTCTGGGAAAGGCACATGAGCCTGCTCGAAGCGGCCCTGGAGCCGGGGCCCGTTCGGGACGAGGTCCGCGCCGCCCTCGAGGACCGGCTGATGAAGCTGGAGAAACTGCTCATGGCCGTGTCCTACGCCGGGGAGGCCAGCCCTTCGCTCCGGGCCAACATCCTCAGCACCGGCGAGCGGTTGTCCGCCATCCTCCTGTCCGGCGCCGTCCGGGCAGCGGGGGTGCCCTCCGCCGCCTGGGAATCGGACGAGATCGGCATGGTCACGGAAGAGGCCAGCGACAACGCCACGGTCGATATCGACGCGTTCCGGGAGAACGTCACTCCCCGGGCCCGCCTCATCTTCCACGCCGGCGGTGCCCCGGTGGTCACGGGCTTCTTCGGCCGGACGCCCGGAGGACGCGTGGCGATGTTCGGGCGGAACGGCTCGGATTACAGCGCCGCGGTCATGGCGGCGGCCCTCGACGCGTCCCGGCTCGAAATATGGAAGGACGTCGGCGGGTTCATGAGCGCCGATCCCGAGCTAGTGAGCGAAGCTGTTCCGGTCCCCCTATTGTCCTGGCGGGAGGCCGCCGAACTCGCCTATTTCGGGGCGAAGATCGTCCACCCGCGGACCTTCGAGCCGCTCACCGGGCGGGAGATCGAGGTGGTCATCAAGAGCTTCGCCGAGCCCGACGCGCCGGGGACCGAGCTCCGGGCCGCGGGGGTCGAGACCGAGGCCGTCGTAAAGAGCGTCACGTCGAACGACCGGATCGCCCGGATCCGTGTCCGGGGGCCCGGCGTCGGGATCAAGCCCGGCATCGTCGGCCGGATAGGCCGCGGGCTCGCGGACGCCGGCATCAATATCCACTCGGTCATCACCTCGCAGACCTGTATCAACCTCCTGGTGGACCGGGCGGACGCCCGGGCCGGCGCCGAGGAGGTCCGAAAGCTCGCCAACGGCTTCATCCGCGAGGTCGAGTGCGAGGAGGCCATCGCCCTGGTCGCCGTCGTGGGAGAGGGGCTCCTTCGCCGCGCCGGCGTCGTGGCCCGCGTCTTCTCGGCCGTCTCGCGGGCGGGCATCAACATCGAGATCATCTCCATGGGCGCTTCCGAGGTCGCCGCGTACTTCGTCGTCCGCCGGGACCTGGCCATGGAGGCGGTCCGGGCCGTCCACGGCGATTTCTTCCCCGCGCCGCGCGGCGGCGACGGCCCTCGAACGCCATATCCGACTGATCCGGATTGACTTATCCTCCTTTTCGGTGTATTGATAATAGCCAAAAACACAGGCTAAATGAATCGAGGAACGGCGAAGGTGGAAGTCTGATAGGTCGATGAGAAGATCTTTATCCGCGCTTATCGGCCTCGCGCTCGCCCTGACCTCGGCTTTGCCCGCCCGCGGCTCGACGCTGCCGGGTCCTCCCCTGGCCCTGAGCTTTTCCTACACCGGCGGCGCGAACCTGTCCGGAGCGGCCCTGGCGGAGGGCGAGGAAACGCCGGCGGCGCCTCGGTCGGAGATCCGGACGAACGGGGTCCGGGGCCTCTTCGAGATCGGCACCCTGATGGCCTACTCCCAGACCCGGTATTGGCTGAACTACGCGAAATTCATCGAGGACTGGCAGTTCCACTTTTCCTGGAAGGACCAGCGGAGGCGCTTCTTCAGCTTCGAGGCCTGGATGTTCGATTCCAACGCCTTCAGCCTGAACTGGACCCATTCTTTCGCCGGCGTGCTCTATTACCAGTTCGGACGGACGAACGGCCTGAGCTGGCCGCGCTCGTTCCTCTTTTCCCTCGGCGGGTCCCTCTGGTGGGAATACGTGGCGGAGTGGCGCGAGATCATCTCCCTGAACGATAACGTCATGACCTCGCTCGGGGGGTTCGCCGCGGGCGAGGCCTGGTTCCAACTGGGGAAATATTTCATCGGGCGCAGGGGCCTGCTCGAACAGGTCCTGAGCTTCGCCGTCAACCCGGTCCTGAAGTTCAACCATTGGCTCGACCTGAGGAAGGGGCAGAATCGTTCGCTCGGCCCCGAGCCCGGCTGGCATGATTTCCGTCTCTTTGTCGGCCGGAAAAGGATGCCGACCTCGTCGGGGGCGGGGGCCCAGAGCACCATGTTCGTCGGGTTCCACACCCGGATCATACATGCCCCCGAATACGGTCGGCCCGAGAACAGCGACCGGAGGTTCTCGGACACCATCGCGAGCGATCTGGACGTCGATCTCGCCCTGCGCCACGGCCGGATCGAAGAATTCAACTTTGCGACGCGGGTCGCCGGCCTGGGCTATTACAAGCAGAAGATCGGTCCCGACGCCCACGGCTACGCCTATTATGTCGGCATGGGCTCGGCCTTCTCCCTGTTCAAGAAGAAGTCCGTAGCGTACTACGATTCCAGCGCTGTCACCGTCAAGCAGGGATACGACCTGCGCCTCGACGAGCCGCGCCGGTTCACCGACAAGATGGCCGCCGTCCACATCGTCGGCCCCGTCTTCGATTACACGGCTTTCGCCCCGAAGTCCCGGTTTCGTCTCGTCCTTGACGGCTATCTCGACTTCGGGCTCATCAACTCCTTCGCCCTGAATCCGTACTCCGAAGAGGAGGACATCCGGGGCGTCAAGACGACGCTCCTCTATTACGGGTATTACTACGGGATCGGGACGACGCTCGCCTCGGACGTGACCTACCGGTACGGGGTCCTCCAGTTCGGCGGCGGTCTCCGGTATTCGGCCTACGGCTCGATCGAGGGGCTCGACCGCTTCCAGGAAGAGATCACGGACGACTTCCACCTGAAGGACGAACGCTTCGCCTGCCGCCTCGAAGCGGCGGTCCGGCTTCCCTGGGCCCCGGTCGAGCTCCAGGCGAATTACGAAGGGATCAACCGCCACGGGGTCATCAAGGACGTCGACCGTCGCGATTTCGAGGACCGGTTCTCCTTCTGCGTCAGTTACGCGTTCTGAGCGCCGGGCTGCGTCAGGAATGCGGCCTCCGGCTTTAAACTGAGCTTCGGGGTGCAGGTCGCACGGAATGCCGCCCTTGCACTAAAATCCCCCCAAACCCCCCTTATGAAAGGGGGGAAATCCAGTTCCTGCCAAGGCCCGCGGATATACAAGACTAGCCGAAGTCTACGGTTTCATGAAGCGTACGCCGAAGTGGGTACAAAATCCAGCTACTTGCCTAAGGCTACCGGCGGATATATACGAAGGGCATACAGTCTAGAACGTTGCATGAAGCGAAGGCCGAAGTTAAATTATATATAGCGTTGACCAAAGTCTATGGTTGCATATGAAGTAGGCTGAAGCCGGCGGATATATATAACGAAGGCCGAAGCATACGGTTCTATGAAACGTTGGCCAAAGTCTGCAATCGCATGAAGCGAAGGCCGAAGTTAACGGTTATATATAGCGTTGACCAAAGTCTATGGTTGCATATGAAGTAAGCTGAAGCCAGCGGTTAAATGAACGAAGGCCGAAACATACGCTTTCTATGAAACGTTGGCCAAAGTCTGCGGTTGCAGGAAGCGTAGGCCGAAGCCTGCGGCTACGATAAGAGGCCCCGGCGGAATACCCCCCTTTGGAAAAGGGGGGCTCGGGGGGATTTATCTCTTTATTTCTTGTCCGAAGCGCCGGGCTTGGTGACGGGCGATCCGGCGGCGCAGAGCGGGCATTCGTCCGGCTCGAACGCTTCGACCTTGAGGGCGAGCAGGCTCCCGACGGGCTTCCCCTCGATGAGGACCGCGCCCGCGGTCCGGTCGACGAGGACGTAGATCCCGGCGACCTCGACCCGCTTCTCTTTCAAGCAGGCGAGGACCTCCTGAATGGAGCCGCCGGTGGTCAGGATATCCTCGACCACGACGGCCCGAGAGCCGTCGAGGCCGCTGAACCCGGAGCGGAACGACATCTTCTCGTCGACCCGCTGGCTGAAGGCGAATCGCTTGCCGAGCTTGAGGGCCGCCAGGAAGCCGATGGCGATGGCCCCGTAGGCCGGCGAGACCACGTAGTCGAAGTCCCGGCCCTCCGCCCGGATCCGGGCGACGAGCAGGTCGACGATGCGGTCGAGGACATCGGGCTTCTGGATGAGACGGATCTTCTCGAAATACCACTCAGAGTGCTTGCCGGAGGTCAGCTTGAAATGCCCCCGGAGAAGAGCGTCGCATTCCTTGAAGAGGGCGAGGACCTTTTCGGTGTCGGTGTCTGCCATGATTCCTCCTGGACGATCGATCTGCCGTCGGCTCCGGCCAGCCGATTCTACCAATAAACCGATCGCCCGGGCAAGAGCCTCGGTCGGAAAATCCCCCCCAAACCCCCCTTTATGAAAGGGGGGAAATCCAGCTCCCGCTGAAGCCCGCAGATATACAAGGCTCTGGCTAAAGCCTACGGATTTTTAAAGCGAAGGCCAAAGTTTACGGTTCCATGAAGCATAGGCTGAAGCCAACGGTTATCTAAAGCGAAACCCGATTTCTGAGGCGGCATGAAGCGTCGGCTGAAGTCCATGGTTACATGAAACGTAGGTCGAAGCTAGCGGCTACAAAAAGCGTTAACCAAAGTTTACCGTTTCATAAAGCAGGGGATAATGCCAACAGCTATTTAGGCGAAAGCCGAAGCCTACAGCTGCATGAAGCGTAGGCCGAAGCCAACGGCTGGTTATTGCGAAGGCCGAAGCATATGGTTATAAAGAGCGGTGACCTAAGTTTACGCTTGCATATGAAGTAAGCTGCCGCCTGCGGCTATTTAAGGCAAAGACCGAAGTTGACGGTTGCATGAAAAGTAGGCTGAAGTCTGAGGCTATTTAAGGCGAAGGTCAAAGTCTACGGCTGCATGAAGCATAGGCTGAAGCCAACGGCTATTTAAAGCAAAACCCGATTTCTGTGGTTGCATGAAACGCAGGCCGAAGCCTTAGGCCACGATAAGAGGCCCCTGTGGAATACCCCCCTTTGGAAAAGGGGGGTTAGGGGGGATTTAGTTAGGGGGAATTTAGTTGGGGGGGATTTGTCTGATCCCTTGACGCGAACATTACCTGTAGGGACTTGATCCCTTGGTCAGGGCATCGAGGATGGGCGCGACCCATTGCTCCTTGTCGATGTCGTAAAGGATGAAATCGGAGTCGAACTGCCAGTAAGCCCAGCTCCAGCCGAGGCTCTCCGCGGTCCGGGCGATGGCGGCCGTGTACCGGGCCCGCGAGGCCATCTCGGCCTTGTCGTAGGCGCCGAATTCCCCCAGGAACAGGGGACGCTTTTCGGCCTCGGCCCACTTCTGGGCGCTCTCGAAATCCTTCCGGATGGCGGCCCGGTCGGCGTCCGTGCCCAGCCAGGGAACGCCTGAGATATCCTTGAACTCGGGAGTCCAATCGGCGCCCTGATGGGTGAACCGAAAGGGATCGTAATAATGGACCGTGACGATGATGTTCCGGTCGTCCGGAGGAAGGCGGAGCGAGCCCAAGGCGAACAGGCTGTTCCAGCTCGCCGGCCCGATGACGACCGTCCTGTCCGGATTCGTCTCCCGGATGATGGCCAGCGCTTCGGGGAAGCAGGCGTTCCAGAGAGGCGCCGTGAACTTACCTGCCGGCTCGTTCATGATCTCAAAGAGGATCGACGAGGGCGTGTCTTTGTAGCGCGGGGCGATCTGGCGCCAGAAGGCCAGGAACATGGGCTTCTTCCCCACCGGGTCGGCGGCCATGACATTATATTCGTGGAGATCCAGGATGACCATGAGTCCGGCATCCGTCGCGCCGGTGACGACCCTGTCGAGCGTCCCCAGATAAGCTTCGCTCAGGAACAGGGCATCGTTCATATGCTTGAAGGGATGGAGGTTGACCCGGACGCTGTCGAAGCCGGCATCCCGGATCATCTTGAAATAGCGGTCCTTGAACCTGGCCGGTGCCGAATCTCCCCAAATGGGATCATACCCCAGGATGTTGACTCCCCGTCCCAGCCGCCGGTTCTGCTCGAAGGCGTCTGCCGGGCCACCGTTCGCCCAACCGACCGCCGCGGCAGCCGCCAGCAGAAGCCCCGCAAGAAAGACTCCCTTAAACCTCGGGATCATGGAAAACCTCCAAGGGGTCAGGTTTGAACTCACTTCACTCGCATCTAAGCACAAAACGCTCCCGCGCGTAAAGAGCGGGCGGGGAGCGGCCCTCCGGCGATCCGGCTCAAGCGCAGGCAAAAACCCGCGCCTGCAAGGCAATGGCCCCGGCCGGCGAGGCCCGTCAAGGACGGGACACCGGCCCATTTCACTTGGGCCGGGAAACATGATAAAATGCGGGAGAAAAGGATATCGTCATGCCCAAAAAAAGGAACCGATCGTTCCGCAACGTTTTCTTCTGGATATCGGCCGGGGTCCTCATCATCCTCCTCTGGAGCCTGCTGCAGAACCCGAACGTCGCCCGGAAGGACGTCACGTTCACCCAGTTCATGGACCAGGTCGAGCAGGGGAACGTCGAAGAGGTCACCATCGCCGACAGCGATCTCCGCGGGAAATACAGGGAAGGCGGCGCGTTCCGGACCATCCTGCCCGCCCAGTACGACGACCTGATCAAGGTCCTCCGCCAGAACAAGGTCAACATCATCGTCAAGAACACCTCCCGGAACGGCTGGCTCTCCCTCCTGTTCAGCTGGTTCCCCATCATCCTCCTCATCCTCTTCTGGGTCTTTTTCATGAGGCAGATGCAGGCCGGGGGGAACAAGGCCATGTCCTTCGGCAAGAGCCGGGCCAAGCTGTTCTCCGGGCTGGCCAAGAAGGTGACGTTCAAGGACGTCGCCGGGGTGGACGAGGCCCAGGAGGAGCTCAGCGAGATCATCGAGTTCCTGAAGGACCCCCAGCGGTTCCAGAAGCTCGGCGGGCGCATCCCCAAGGGCGTCCTCCTCGTCGGCGCCCCCGGCACGGGCAAGACCCTCCTGGCCCGGGCCGTGGCCGGCGAGGCCGACGTCCCCTTCTTCTCCATCAGCGGCTCGGACTTCGTCGAGATGTTCGTCGGCGTCGGCGCCTCGCGCGTCCGCGACCTCTTCGAGCAGGGCAAGAAGCACGCCCCCTGCCTCATCTTCATCGATGAGATCGACGCGGTCGGCCGCCAGCGCGGCGCCGGCCTCGGCGGCGGCCACGACGAGCGTGAGCAGACGCTCAACCAGCTCCTCGTCGAGATGGACGGCTTCGACTCGAACGAGGGCATCATCCTCATCGCGGCCACCAACCGCCCGGACATCCTCGACAGCGCCCTCCTCCGGCCGGGCCGGTTCGACCGGCGGATCGTCGTCGCCATGCCCGACGTCGGGGGCCGGGAGGCGATCCTCCAGGTCCACGTCAAGCGCGTCCCGCTGGACATGGACGTCAACCTCAAGGTCATCGCCCGTTCGACGCCCGGTTTCTCGGGAGCCGACCTGGCCAACCTGGTCAACGAGGCCGCGCTCGTCGGGGCCCGCAACGGCCAGGACAAGGTGACGATGAAGAACCTCGAGTTCGCCAAGGACAAGGTCCTGATGGGCGTCGAGCGCAAGAGCATGATCATCAGCGACGAGGAAAAGAAGAACACCGCCTATCACGAGGCCGGGCACGCCCTGATGGCCGCCATCATCCCCGAGGCCGACCCCATCCACAAGGTCACGATCATCCCCCGGGGGATGGCGCTCGGATTGACCCAGCAGCTTCCCCTCGACGACCGCTATACCTACACCAAGGACTATCTCGAGGCCCAGCTCTCCGTCCTCCTGGCCGGCCGCGTGGCCGAGATGATCTTCCTCGGGAAGACGACCACCGGCGCGGCCAACGACTTCGAGAAGGCCACCGAGATCTCCCGGAAGATGGTCTGCCTGTGGGGCATGTCCGACCTCGGCCCGCTGACCTTCGGCGAGCGCGACGATCTCATCTTCCTCGGCCGCGACCTGGCCGTGAACAAGAACTACAGCGAACGGACGTCCGAGCGTATCGACGACGAGGTCAAGAAGATCGTCATGCGCAACTACGCCCGCACCCAGGAACTGGTCGAGAAGAACAAGGACAAGCTCATCAAGATCGCCGAGGCCCTCCTCGTCAAGGAGGTCCTGAGCTCGGACGAGATCAACCTGATCGTCGACGGGAAGATGAAGCTCGGGACGAAGAAGGAGCCCGGGGAAGAGGCTCCCGCCGCCGAGGCGGTCCCGGCCGCCGGCGCGGACCCGGAAACGAAGATCCCCGACCCGACGTAAGAATGAAAGTGAGGAAGACCTACACCTTGGAAGCCCGCGGCCGCGGATACCTCCTCGGCCGGAGGACCTGGGTCATGGGCATCCTCAACGTGACCCCCGATTCCTTCTCGGACGGGGGGGCCTATCCGGGCCCGGACGCAGCCGCGGCGCGGGGAGAGGAAATGGTCGTCGAAGGGGCGGACATCATCGACGTCGGCGGGGAGAGCACCCGCCCGGGCGCCCCTGCCGTCCCCGAGGACGCGGAGCTCGACCGCGTCGTCCCCGCCGTCCGCGCCCTTCGGAAGCGGACCGACGCCCTCATCTCCGTGGACACGACCAAGGCCGCCGTCGCCCGCGAAGCCCTGGCGGCCGGCGCCGATATCATCAACGACGTCAGCGCCCTGCGGTTCGATCCGCGCATGGCGGAAGTCGTCGCGGCGAGCGGGGCCCCGGTCGTCCTGATGCACATGAGGGGAACCCCGGAAACCATGCAATCCTCCCCGGTCTATCGTGACCTGTTCGGGGAGATCGCGGCATTCCTGGCCGAGCGGCTCGAAGCGGCCCGGGCGGCCGGCATCGCGGCCGAAAAGATCATCGTCGACCCGGGGATCGGGTTCGGCAAGACGGCCGAGGACAACCTCGCCCTGATCGACGGCCTGGGATTCCTCGAGGCCCTGGACCGCCCCGTCCTGGTCGGGGCGTCGCGCAAGAGATTCATCGGGGGAACGCTGGGCCTCCCTCCCGGCGAGCGCCTCGAAGGCTCGCTCGCCGCCGCGGTCCTCAGCATCGCCCGGGGCGCCCATATCCTCAGGGCCCACGACGTCCGGTCCACCCGGCGGGCCGCCGACATGGCGGACGCCATCCTCTCCCGGGGCGCCTCCGGCCCTTCCCGGGAGGACGGGAGGGACGCATGCCGACCCTGACCAACGTCTTCAGCACGATCCGCCACGCGACCATGGGCGATTTCCTGGACATCCTGCTCATCGCCATCATCCTTTACTCCATGTTCCTGCTCATCAAGGACACCAAGGCCTACCAGATGGCCATCGGCCTCGGCCTGGTCGGCTTCCTCTTCCTCCTGACCCAGTGGGGGAAGCTCGTCGTCTCCAACAGGCTCATCCGGGCCTTCATCAATTACATCATCATCGCCGTCATCGTCCTTTTCCAGGGCGAGATCCGGAGGTTCCTGACCGGGATCGGGTCCCGGACCTTCCGCAAGCCCCTGGCCCTGCGCTCCCTGCAGGAAAAGCTCGAGGACGTCCTGATCGCCCTGGATTACCTCTCGATGAAACGGATCGGGGCCCTCATCGCCGTCGAGAAGGAGATATCCCTCGCGCCGTTCGCCGACCGGGGGACGAGGCTCGACGCCCTGCTGTCCAAGGACCTCCTCGTCAGCATCTTCTACCCCCACTCCCCGCTCCACGACGGGGCCGTTATCATCCAGGGGAACAAGATCGTCTCCGCGGGCTGTCTCCTTCCCCACCCCGCCTCCCATAACCTGAGCGAGGACTACGTCGCCAGGACCCGGCATCTCGCGGCCCTGGGGCTGTCGCAGGAGACCGATGCGGCCGTCATCGTCGTCTCCGAGGAATCGGGCGACATCTCCCTGGCCACCAAGGGGACGCTCCAGAAGATCAGGAGCCGGGACGAACTCCGGGAGCGGCTTATCAGCTACTTGAGGAAGGGATGATGAGATTCTTCAGAGACCTGTTCACGCGCAACCGGGGGCTCAAGCTCTTCTCCTTCCTGTTGGCCTTCGTCCTCTGGCTCGTCCTCATCCCGGAAGAGAAGACCTATTCCGAGAAGACCCTCACCGTGCCCCTCGAGACGCGGAACATCCCGCCGGACATGGAGCTCGTGGAGCGGCCGGCGGGGACCGTCGACATCGCGATCCGCGCCTCGAACCGGCTCCTCAACGAGATCTCCCCGGCGTCCGTGACGGCCCGCCTCGACCTCGAAAGGGCCTCGATCTACCAGGAAATGTACCCGTTGAACCGATCGGCCATCGCCGTCCCCCAGGGCGCCGAGGTCGTCGGCATCTCTCCCAACATGGTCCGCCTGAAGCTCGAAAAGACCCGGCAGATGGACCTCGAGGTCACGCCGATGATCGTGGGCAAGGTCGCCGAGGGGTTCCGGATCGCGAGGATCGATGTCGCGCCGACCCATATCCCGGTCAAGGGCCCGGAGAGCAAGATCCGGACGCGCGACCGCCTCACGACGAGCCCCATCGACGTTTCCGGCCTGGCCCGCTCGGCGACCCTGGAGGCGGACATCATCCTGCCTCGGGCCGACCTCAGGCTCGCGACCCCGCTGACCCGCGTCCGGATCGAGATCATCCTCGAAGAGGACAAGCGGGCCGCCAACGGGAAGGACCCCGGGACGTGATGACGAAGCTCTTCGGGACGGACGGGATCCGGGCCGTCGCGGGGACCTTCCCCCTCGATCCTCCCTCGGTCCGCGCGCTGGGCCGGGCCTTGGCTTCCCTTCTCCGCGAAGAAGGGCTCGCGCCGAAGGCCATCGTCGGCCGGGACACCCGCGAATCCGGGGCCTGGATGGAACGGGCGCTCGTACGGGGTTTCGGGGAGGGCGGCGGAGAGGCCGTCCCGGCGGGGGTCATTCCGACCTCGGCCGTGTCCTACCTGACCCGAAAGCACGCCTTCGCCGCCGGGATCGTCCTGTCGGCATCCCATAACCCCTTCGGAGACAACGGCATCAAGATATTCTCGTCGGCCGGGACCAAGATCGGGGAAGCCTGGGAGGCGCGGCTCGAAACGGCCATCCTCCGCGGAACGGAGGCGGGCGCGTCCGACGGGCCGGAGATCCCCGCCCGGGAGGGCTTCCTCGAGGAATACGCCGCCTTCCTCGAAGGCCTGTTCCCCGCCGCCCTGCGGCCGGCGCGGCTCCGCGTCGTCCTGGACTGCTCGAACGGCGCGAGCTCCGCCGTCGCGCCCCGCGTTTTCCGCGACCTCGGCTTCGAGGTCGTCTCCCTCAACGACGCCCCCGACGGCAGGAACATCAACCGGGACTGCGGATCGCTCCACCCCCGGGGCCTGGCCGCCAAGGTCCGGGAGACGGGCGCCGCGTTCGGGGTCGCCTACGATGGGGACGCGGACAGGGCGGTCTGGGCCGACGAGACGGGCCGGGTCCTCAACGGGGACCACACCCTCTTCGTCCAGGCCGCGTACATGGGCGAAAGCGGGCGGCTTCGGTCCGGCCGGGTCGTCGCGACGTCCATGAGCAACATGGGGCTCGAGATCGCGCTCCGCGGGCGCGGCATCGAACTCGTCCGGACGCGGGTCGGCGACAAGTACGTGCTCGAGGAAATGGTCCGGCTGGGCGCCAACCTCGGCGGCGAGCAATCCGGGCACACGATATTCCTCGACGACTGCCCGACCGGTGACGGCATCCTGACATCCCTCAGGATGGCCGAGGCGATGATCGCCCGGGAGGCGCCCCTGTCGGGACTCGTCGCCGGCTTTGAGGAGTTCCCCCAGGTCCTGCTCAACGTCCGGGTCGCGAGGAAGGCCGCCTTCGACGGCTTCCCCGAGATCGGGCGGGCGCTCGGGGAGATCCGCGGCGCGCTCGGCGCGAACGGCCGCCTCGACCTCCGTTATTCGGGCACCGAGCCCCTGGCCCGGATCATGGTCGAGGGCAAGGACAGGGGCGAAATAGAAAAGCACGCGAACCGGCTGGCCTCCATCCTCGGAAAATATCTGGCCTAGGATCGGACGGGAAAGCCGGCGCCGGAGGTTCACATGAGACTAGCCGTCAATATCGATCACTTCGCGACCCTGCGGGAAGCCCGCCGGGCGAAAGAGCCCGAGCCGGTGCTCGCGGCCCTGCTCGCCGAGCAGGCGGGCGCCGACGGGATCGTCTGTCACCTGCGGAGCGACCGCCGCCACATCAAGGAACGCGACCTCCTCCTCCTCCGCGAGGCCATCAAGACGAAGCTCAATATGGAGATGGCCGCCACGGCGGACATGCTCAAGGTCGCCCTCAAGGTCCGGCCCGACGTCGCCTCGCTCGTCCCCGAGCGCCCCGAGGAACTGACGACCGAGGGCGGTCTCGACGTCGTCGCGAACGGCGCCCGCCTCGGTCCGTTCGTGAAGAAGCTCCGGAGGGCGGGGATCCGGGTCAGCATCTTCATCGGCCCCGACCTCGATCAGATCCGGGCGGCGGCGAAGCTCGGCGTCGACCTCGTCGAGATCAACACCGGCATCTACGCCGACCTCAAGCCCGGCCGGGCCATGGACGAGGCGTTCGCGGCCGTCAAGGACGCCGCGGAGCTCGCGACGAAGCTCGGGCTGGAGGTCCACGCCGGCCACGGGCTTGATTACAGGAACCTCTTCCCCATCCTGGCCATCCCCGAGATCGCCGAGCTCAGCATCGGATTCGCCGTCGTCGCCCGGGCCGCCATCGTCGGCATCGAATGGGCCGTCCGGGAGATGAAGGGGCTCCTGGAGAACGAGTAAGGCGTCATGGACATCCGCATCGACATCGGCCGCCTCAGGAAGGACCTCGAGGCGCTTGCGGAGTTCGGCCGGGACCCCAAGGGCGGGATCAGCCGGCCCTCGTTCAGCAGGGCGGACCTCGAGGCCAGGGCATGGCTCAAGGACAGGATCGCCGAGGCGGGCCTCGCCTGCCGGGAGGACGGGGCGGGCAACATCTTCGGTCGGCTCGAAGGCCCGGGGAAGACGGTCATGGCGGGCTCGCACATCGACACGGTCCTCAACGGGGGGATGTTCGACGGCTCCGTGGGGGTCCTGTCGGCCCTGGAATGCCTGCGGCGCATCAGGGAGGAGAAGCTCCCCCTGGCGACGGCTCTCGAAGCGGCCTCGTTCACGGACGAGGAAGGGAACCTCGTCGGTGATTTCCTCGGGAGCCGGGCCTTCCTCGGGCTCCTCGACGGAGAAACCCTGCGGCGTGAGCGGACCCAGTTCGGGATCCCGCTCGACGAGGTCCTCGAGGGGACCGGATTCACCGTCGAGGGGATCCTCGCGGCGCACGCCGGCCGGCCCGAGATCGACGCCTACCTGGAGCTTCATATCGAACAGGGCCCCGTCCTCGACGACGAGGGTGTCCCCGTCGGCGTCGTCGAGGCCATCACCGGCAAGAGATACCTTCTGGGCTCGTTCGCGGGAGCGGCCTCGCACGCGGGGACGACGCCGCTCGAGCTCCGGAGGGACGCCTTCCTCGGACTGGCCGACATGGCGCTCCGGAGCACACAGCATGTCGCGACGCATCATTACGGAGCCCTGGTCACGGTCGGGAAGGTCGCCGTTCACCCGGGCGCGTTCAGCATCGTCCCCGGCCGGGTGGAATTCTCCCTGGACTACCGGAGCTCTTCTCCGGAGGTCCTCCGCGACCTTGACCGGGAGCTCGCCGGGATCGCCGATGAAGTGGCCGCGACCCGCGGCCTCACCTTCGCCGCCAAGCTCATGGACTCCACGGAGCCGGTGCTCGTCCCCGAGCGTCTGCTGGGAATTCTCGAAGGCGAATGCGGCAGGCTCGGGACGCCGTTCCTCAGGCTCAAGAGCGGCGCCGGGCATGACGCCCAGATCCTGGCCTCCGTCTGCGACTCGGGGATGATCTTCATTCCCAGCCCGGACGGCGCCAGTCATTCCCCCGAAGAAGCGGTCCGGTGGGACGACCTGGAAAAGGGGGCGAACGTCCTTCTCGGGGCGCTCATTAAACTGGCTATCGGAAGCTAGCCTCCCCGGCACTGGTGCCGGGGCTTATCCGGGCCTAATCTTCCCCGGGGCCGGGGCGGAACGATCTCCCCTGCTTCTTTTCCGAGCGGACGTGCTTGTCGGCGAGCATCTTCTCCTTGGCCCTCTGCGAGCGTTTCCGCTTCTGCCGCCGGATCTTCGCGATCCTCTGCGCCTCCGCGCTCTCCTTCCCCCGGACGAGGGCCTCGACCTTGTCGGCGAGGATGCGCCGGGCGAAGAACCTGTTGAGGGACTGGAAGCGCTCCTGCTGGCACTTGACCTCGATGCCGGTGGGGCGGTGCTTGAGCCGGACGCAGGTGGCGACCTTGTTGACGTTCTGTCCGCCGTGGCCGCCGGAGCGAACGAAGGACTCCTCGATGTCCTTCTCGAAGATGCCGAGGCTCTCCATGCGGAGGCGCAGGGCCTCTTCCTTGTCCGGGGTCACGCCTGTCAGTGCCATGATCGGTCCTTATGATCTCCACCCCGATTTTCCGGGAATGGCCGGGCTTTGTCAAATGAAGGCACGGGTTCGCCGGCAAGCCTCAGGCAGAGCTCCTCTGGCGCAGGCCGCGGACCGAAGATGATGGCGATGCGTCCATTCGAGAAACCGAGGATGCAGGCTAAAGCCCGCGGCCGCACCGGGCAAAGCCAGATCAGCCCGGGAATTGACTCCCGGCAATGCAAGGCATAAACTCTGTTCTTTGATAAACAAGCCAACATACGGGGAGGCCCCATGAGATCGAGCGCCTTAAGAATCAACCTTAGAGTCATCCAACGAAGCGCGCTTGGACTCGTCCTATCGAGCCTCTCGCTGGTGCCCGCGACGGCCATTGCGGCGGCGACAAGGGCCGGCGCCGAGGACCAGCAGGGGCCGAAGACGATCGCGGAATCCACGAATTACGCCGCGACGTCGCGACACGCCGACGTCATGGCCTTCATTCGCGAGCTCCAGCGTCTCAGCCCGCTCGTTCGGGTCGAGACGCTGTGCGAGAGCACGGAAGGGCGCGCCATCCCGCTCCTCGTCATCGGCCGGCCGGTCCCTTTGTCTCCCCACGACCTCAAGGGCGACAAGCGGATGGTCATCTACGTCCAGGCGAACATCCACGCCGGGGAGGTCGAGGGCAAGGAAGCCTCGCTGATGCTGGCCCGGGACGTCGCTCTCGGCCCCGCCGGGGCCTGCCTGGACAAGCTCGTCCTTCTCATCGCCCCCAACTTCAATGCCGACGGAAACGAGCGCATAAGCCCGGAGAACCGGAGCTACCAGCCGGGCCCGGAACAGGGCGTGGGCGTCCGGCCCAACGGCCAGAACCTCGACCTCAACAGGGATTCCATGAAGCTCGAGAGCCCCGAGCTCCGCGGGATGGTCCGCAACGTCCTCGGACGATGGGACCCGGCCCTCGTCGTCGACTGCCACACCACCGACGGCGCCTTTCACGACGAAACGGTGACCTGGTCGTGGCCGTTGAATCCCAACGGCGACCTTCCGCTCCTCGAATTCCAACGGGACTCGATGCTCCCGGCCATCAACGCCGTCATGAAGGACGTCTATGGGACCCTCGGGCTCCCTTACGGGACCTTCCGGGACTGGAAGGCCCCCGAAAAGGGCTGGGAGACGTTCGGCGCCCAGTCCCGGTACGTCACGAACTATGTCGGGCTCAGGAACCGGCTGTCCATTCTCGACGAGAACTACGTCCACGCCGACTATCGGACCCGGGTCCGCGGCAACTATGCCTTTCTGAGGGCCATCCTCGATTACGCCGCGGCGCACGCCGAAGAGCTCGTCCGCCGGGTCGCCGAGGCCGATCGCCGGACGGTCGCGAGGGGCCTCGCCCCCGGGGCTGCGGACCTCGTCGCCGTCGAATACGACGTCAAGTCCCTCCCCGGGCCCGTCACCATCCACGGCTACGAGACCGAGATCTCCTGGACGCCGGGGGCCCGGCCGGAGCTGAAGAAAACGGACAGGAAGCACGTCTATACGGTCCCCTATTTCGCCGAGTATGTCCCCAAGCGGAGCGTCCGCTTCCCGTTCGCGTATCTTCTCCCGTCCCCGGATGCCGGGGTCAGGGACCTGCTCGTCGGGCACGGCCTCGTCGTGGAAGAGCTCGCCGAGGCGGCGACCCTGGAGGTCGAGACCTTCCTGCCCAAGGAGGTCAAGAGCGACGAGCGGTTCTTCCAGGGCCATCGCCTGAACACGGTCAAGGGGGAATATCTGACCGAAAAACGGGAGTTCGCCGCGGGGACGGTGGTGGTCAGGACCGGCCAGCCGCTGGGCTGCCTGGCGGCCGGATTGCTCGAGCCGGAAAGCGACGACGGCCTCGTCGCCTGGAACTTCTTCGACCGGCGCCTGGCGGGCCAATGGGAGCGCGGCTACCTGCCGCTCCCGGTCCACAGGCTGCTCGCACCCGCGAACCTGGTCACGACGTCGATCGGGAACTGAGCGCCGGGCGGGGGGCCCGGCGGCGCGGGCTATTTCTTCTTTCTCTTGCCGTAAACCAGATATTTTCCGCAGTTCTCGCAGATATAAATGTCGTTGCTGCCTTCGATCTGGGAGAACATCTGGGTCGAGAGGTTGATGTTACAGCTCTGGCAGACGCCGTCGAGGACCTCGGAGACCGCGAACCCGTACCGCTCCATGAGCCGGTCGAAGCGCGTGAGGAGCGCCCCGTCGAGCTCCTCGCGGATGAGCCCGGCATGCTTCTGGATCTCCTTCTGCTGGTCCTTCGTGGCCTTCCTCTTCTTCACCTCGAGCTCCTGGAGCTTGTTCAGGAGGCCGGCCCGGTTGATGATCTTGTCCTCGGTGTGGGGCAGGACGAGCTCGATCTCGGATAGGACCTTGTAGAGATCGGCCTTGTCCTTGGCATGGAAGAGGCGGTGGCGGAACTCGGGCCGGATGAGGAAGCGGGCCAGGCCGGCGAACAGGTGGTTGAAGAGGCCGGGCAGGGACGGATTCCAGACGACGAGGATGATGAGGTGGACCTTCTTGTTGTCGGCGGCGTCGAAGGCGATGCCCTTCTCCGACAATCCCACGGCGATGGCGATCTCGCCGTCCGTGTCCACGCGGGCGTGAGGCAGGGCGACCCCTTCGCCGACGGCCGTGCTCTCGAGGCGCTCCCTGTCGATGATCCGGGTCAGGGTGAGCTTCTTGTTGGCGACCAGCTTCTGCTTGACCAGGATGTCGAGGAGCTCCTCGAAGGCCTCGACCTTGTCCTTGGACTTGAGGTCGAAAACGATCTGGGGGGGTTTCAGGTAATCCGAGAAATGAGAGCTTTTAATATGACTCGGTGTCTCCATTTGGCCTAATTCTAACATAAATCGGGCGTTTTGCAAACCCGTCCGCGGGATTCTTCCGCCCCCGCCATTATAGGAGGGGAATGGACTTGGCGAACGGGCTTTCCGGGCGGAACCTGGGAGCCTCAGGACGCTCCCCGAGCTTACCGACGATCTCCTGGGCCCAGCGGACGATCTGGAGCGTCCCGGCGAGGTCCCAGTCATCGCCCATCTCGTCGGTCACCTTGTGGTAACGGAAGGCCCGGTACTCCGCGAACTTCTTCAGGGCATGATCCTTGTCCCCGGTCTTCGATACGATGCCCTGATGGAGCCAGACGCCGGGGATGCCGGCGCGGGCGAAGCTCAGCTGGTCCGAGCGGAGGAAGAAGCCCAATTCCTTGTTCCGTTCGGGAATGTAGCGAAGGCCGAGGGCTTCGGCCGCCTCGCGGCAGACGCCGTCGAGGTCCGATTCCGCGGCCCCGATGGCGAACACGTCCTCCGTCTCCCCCCAGACGTTCGTCATCTCGAGATTGATGTCGGCGACGACCGATCCGGCAGGGAACGGCATGTGGCGGGTGAAATAGGCGGACCCCAGAAGTCCCTCCTCTTCGGCCGTGAAGCCGGCGAAGACAAGGTTGATCTTGAGGGTCTGGGGACGCTGGGCGTAATAAGCAGCCAGGCCCAGCATGGCCGCCGTGGCCGAACAGTTGTCCACCGCGCCGTTGTAGATCTGGTCTCCGGCGAGGGTCGTGTCCCGGCCCAGGTGGTCGTGATGCGCGGAGATGACGACATAACGGTCGCGGGCGTCCCGATGTTTGCCCCGGACCATGCCCGCGACGTTCTGGGCGGATACGGTCCGGAACGTCGGGGATTGGCGGACCTTGGCCCTCAGTCCCAGGGGAACGGGCACGAAGGCCGGGCCCTCCGCCCGGGCCCGAAGCTCCGCGAGGTTCATTTTCGCCGCCCCGAGGATCGTCTCGGCCGCGGCCCCGGTGATCCATCCCTGGAACGCCAGGCCGGTATTCTTATCAGGCAGGAAGAACGATTCGCCGGACCAGCCCGCCCGGACGACGTCCCAGCCGTAGGCGGCCCCTTTGTCGTTGTGGATGATGAAGATGCCGGCCGCGCCGAGCTCGGCGGCCTTCTCGAACTTGGCGATCCAGCGGCCGTACCAGGTCATGTCCTCGCCGTCGAAGATCCCTCCAGGCGAGTTGCCGGGCTCGTTGATCTCGCAGAGAATGACCTTGCCCGTGAGATCGACGTCCTTGACGTCGTCCCAGCCGCGCTCGGGGGCCTGGATGAGGTAGCCAACGTAAACGAGCTCTCCCGAGGCCTCTCCGGCGAGGTCCGGGCGCTCGGAGCCCACGACGAAATCATCGAGGAGGGCCGGGATGATCCTCACCTTTTCGGAAACGATCTCCAGGGCCGCGTTGCGGTCCGGCGTCGTGCCCCGCAGGCTGAAGGCCTGACGGTAGCTCGAGCCGAAGACCGGCTCCAGCCCGAAGGTGCGGAAGAGGTCCTCCTGGTACTTCTCGGCGACGGCGATGCCGTGGCTGCCGACGGCCCGCCCCTCGAGGAGGTCGTCGGACAGGAAGCGGATGTGCGATTCGATCTCGCGGGCCGTCACCGGCTCGGGGCCCGTCCCCCGATCGACGCAGGAGGCGGAAAAGGACGCCGCCATGAGGAGGGCGGCGAGGAGGGCTTCGGCGCGGGCGCTGTTCATATCTGCTCCGTCTTCGGCCCCGGGTCCGGCGCCGCGCCGGTCCTCCGGAACGTCGCTCCCGGGCGGGCGGGAGGGCCGAAGCTCCCGCCCCCTGGCCGCAGGCCCTCCCTACTTGAAGACCGAGAAGGCCACCGTGAGGCCGGCCATGACGATGGCGACCATGCTCATGAGCTTGATGAGGATGTTCAGGCTGGGCCCGGCCGTGTCCTTGAAGGGATCGCCGACGGTGTCGCCGATGACGGCGGCGTGATGGGCCGGCGAGCCCTTCCCGCCGAAGTTCCCTTCTTCGATGTATTTCTTGGCGTTGTCCCACGCCCCGCCGGCGTTGGCCATGAACACGGCCAGGACGAACCCGGTCGAGGTCCCGCCGATGAGCAGGCCCATGACGCCCGGGATGCCCAGGAGGATGCCGGTGACGACGGGCACGGCGATGGCCAGGAGGGAGGGCAGGACCATGGCCCGCTGGGCGCCGCGCGTCGAGATCTCGACGCAACGGGCGTAATCGGGCTCGGCCTTGCCTTCCATGATGCCGGCGATCTCGCGGAACTGCCTCCGGACCTCGTCGACCATCCGGCCGGCCGCCTTGCTGACGGCCGTCATGGCCAACCCGCTGAAGGAGAACGCCATCATGGAGCCGAGGAAGACCCCGACCAGGACCAGGGGATTCATCAGATTGACGTTATAGTAGCGCATGAAGTCCATGAAACCCGCCTTGGCGGTTTCGAGGACGGAGCCATCGGCGAACTGGACCGTGGCCTGGCCGATGCGGATCAGCCCGACCTTGATCTCCTCGACATAGGAGGCCAGCAGGGCCAGGGCCGTGAGGGCCGCCGAGCCGATGGCGAAGCCCTTGCCGGTCGCGGCCGTGGTGTTGCCCAGCGAGTCCAGGGCGTCGGTCCGCCGGCGGACCTCCTCGTCCTGGCCGGTCATCTGGGCGTTGCCGCCGGCGTTGTCGGCGATGGGCCCGTAGGCGTCCGTGGCCAGCGTGATGCCCAGGGTCGAGAGCATGCCGACGGCGGCGATGCCGATGCCGTAGAGGCCCTGGGAGACGTTCCCCATGTCGAAGTTCGCGGCGAAGAGATAGGCGAAGACGGTCCCAATGACGACCGAGAGCACCGGGATGGCCGTGGACATCATGCCCGTTCCCAGCCCGGCGATGATGACGGTGGCCGGCCCGGTCTTGGCGTTCTCAGCGATGCGCATCGTCGGCCGGAACGAGGCGGACGTGAAGTACTCGGTCGCTTTGCCGATGACGATGCCCGAGGCCAGCCCGAAGACGAGGGCGGCCCAGATGCCCCAGGGCAACCCCAGGAGGCGAAGGACGCCGTACGACAGTATGACGATGAGGACCGAGCTCGTATTGACGCCGCGGCCCAGGGAGCTCAGAAGCTGCTTCTGGCTCGCTCCCTCCTTCGTTCGGACGAGGAAGATGCCGAAGATGGAAAGGAGCGTCCCGATGGCCGCGATGACCATCGGAGCGATGACGGCCTTGAACTGGAGGTCGCCCCGGCCCAAGAAGGCCGAAGCGCCTAGAGCGGCCGTCGCCAGGATGGAGCCGGCGTAGGATTCGTAGAGGTCGGCGCCCATGCCCGCGACGTCGCCGACGTTGTCCCCGACGTTGTCGGCGATGGTGGCCGGGTTGCGGGGGTCGTCCTCGGGAATGTTGGCCTCGACCTTGCCGACGAGGTCGGCGCCGACGTCGGCGGCCTTGGTGTAGATGCCGCCCCCGACCCTGGCGAAGAGGGCCTGCGTCGAGGCGCCCATGCCGAACGTGATCATCGTGGTCGTGATGATGATGAGATTATGCCCGCCGTCGCTCAGCGGGTAGAAATGACGGAGGATGAGGAACCAGAGCGAAATGTCGAGCAGGGCCAGGCCGACGACGACCAGGCCCATGACCGCGCCGCTCCGGAACGCGACCCGGAGGCCGGCGTTGAGGGAGTTCTTGGCGGCGTTGGCCGTCCGCGCCGAGGCGTATGTCGCGGTCTTCATCCCGAAGAATCCGGACAGCCCGGAGAAGAAGCCGCCGGTGAGGAAGGCCACCGGGACCCAGGGGTTCTGGACCTTGAGGACGAAGGCCATGAAGGCCAGCAGGACGACCAGGGCGGCGAAGATCATGGCGACGATCTTGTACTGCTGTTTGAGGTAGGCCATGGCGCCCTTGCGGACGTAGGAGGCGATGCGGGCCATATGTTCGGTGCCCTCGCTCTCCTTCTTCATCTGACGGTAGAAGAACCAGGCAAAAATGAGGGCGCTCGCGGACCCCAACGGGGCGAGCCAGAAAAGCATGTTCGTCATGGGTCACACTCCAAAGATCGGGTGATATGGACTACCTAAAGTGAAATAATATAACACATTGGGAGAGGGCGGTCAAAAGCGCCCTACCCCAGCCCGACGCGCTCGATCCGGATCTTTTCCAGGTCGGCGACGCCCAGGTCTTTTTGCGCGGCGAGCTCGATGTGGTCCCAGGCGCGGCCGGTCTCCCTGATGGGGACCAGGCCCTCCTGCTTCCGCTTGGCGTCGATGGCCGCGCGGCCCACGGCGTCGAGGGCCACGGGGTCCGTCCCGAGCCAAAGCGTGTCGGCCGTGTAGATGACCTTCGGGTTCTTCGGGGCGGGGCCGAGATCGTAACAGGCCTCCAGGCCGTCAATGAGGTGGAGGACCACCTTCTTCCGGACGTCCGGCCGGGCGCAGAAATCGGATATGAACGGCCCGATATGGCTGGGGCCATGGAACCGTCGGTTGTTGTCGCAAAGCCCGTAGGCCAGGTTCTTCAGCGTCAGGGTCACGCCCGACATGCCGTGGTCCTTGAGGATGGCCATGTTGATGACCTTGTCGCAGTCCCTGGTGAAGACGGATGAGAGCCGGGAGGCCGTCGAGCCGTTCTGTCTCTGCTCCGGGTTGTCGAAATCGGAGACGTAGGCGACGTCAGGATCGTAGCGCCGGACATGCTCGTCGAGGGCGTCGGTGCCGTAGACGCAGACGCCGCTCGCCGAGGTATTGAACGCGAACCTGCAGTCGCGCATCTGGGTCTCGAAGCGGTCCCAGACGATGATGGCATTCTCTTTGACCCCGAAATCCGTGAGCTCGGCGATCATCGCCGCGATGAGCTCGTGGTGGGTGTAGAGGAGGGGACGGCCGAGGGTATTGATCTTGAGGCCGACCCGATCCGATGGCGAAAGGAACTTTCCCCAGGGGTTCGAGGAACCGGTCAGTTCCTCCATCCCCCGCCGAAGCATCTTCCGGGAGATCGCGGTATCGACGACGCGGTTCGCGAGGACGGCCCCGGGATGAACGATCTCGACGACGCGGCCGGCGCCTCCGTCCACTGCGGGGCGGCCGAACACCGGGCCCGCGTTCGCGGCGAGGCCCGCTCCGAGGACGGCCGAGGAGCCCTTGACGATGAATTCCCGCCGGTTCATTCTCTTTGACATGTCGGTTCCTCCGGTGGGCCAAAATACACGAATTTCCCCGAGGAACGCAACCGGGATCCGCCTGTCGCCCGGATCACCCCATGCCGTTCGGCGAGGACGTGTTCCCGGCCGGCGCGACATATCGATCTCGAGGCCCTTGTTCCCGCGGCGGCACCTTTGATAGAATGAGGGCGTCGCCCGGCGAACCGGGCCCGCGGGAGGAAAACCATGATCGCTACCGCGACATTGAGGAGCATCGTCCTGGCCCTTTTCGGCCTGAGCGTCCTCTGGGTGATCAAGGTCGTCGTCAAGAGGGAGTTCGAGACGCTGGTCCGGGCCCTGGTCGTGACCGCTCTCGTCGGGGGAGCCTTTCTCTATCTTCAGGAGACGAAGCACCCCTATATCTCCTTACGGATCATCAAGGGCGATATCTTCCCGTCATCGGCCCACGCCTACACGTTCCTCAAGGATGAGTCGCGTCCGGGAGGCCGCCTTCTCGTCCGATACATCTTCCCCGCCCCCGGGCCCGAGGGGTCCGATCCGGGCCCCAGCCCCCAGCTCAAGCTGACCCTCGATCCCAACGGGCGCAACTATCACATCACGGACGTCGGGCCCGTCAACCGCGTCCTCGCGGACCTCGGGCTCCCCCTTGTCAAGTCCGGTGTCCGCGAGCTCGCCTCCGTTTCGGGCCGTCTCACCGATGTCAATTACTACCGCTGGGACGATTATGAGATGGGCATCCTCACCCTCGAGCGCGGTCTCTGCAATAACAAGAACAGCCTCGAGCGATATCATTGCCTCGTCACCCTGACGATCCAGAACCGTTATTGAACGGGTCCCGCCAAGAGCCGGGAGCGAGCGGTCCTCAGGGCGCCGGAACGTCCCTCACGAATCCGCCCCGGGCCGTCCCGAAGCGCCGTCATTACGGCTCGCCCGACGCAGAACGAAGAGGGGCAGGAGGAATCCCGCGAGGATCAGGGGGACGAGCATGAGAGCCCTGAGGCCCTGCGGGATGAAGATCATGCCCAGTGATCCGAACCACCACAGGATGCCGGAGGCCTCGAGCAGGTTCCATTCGGTGAGCCCGCCGACCGCGTAGACGAGGATCCCGACGACCGCGGCGATGAGCGGCGGAACGGTCCCGAATGGATACAACCCGACGAGGGGGAAGATCAGTCCCAGGAGGACCGCCGCGATCCCGCATCCCGTGCCCAGGGACCTCGCCGCGGGCGGAAAGGCCCCCGTCGCGGGCGTCCGCGTCCTTTTGACGATCCAGGCCACCGTATAGATCCAACCCAGGCCGAGGAAGACGACCCAGTCCAGACCGATCCAGGCCCTCTTTCCGAGGATTTCGAGGGCGTACATGCCGGCGATGGCCAGGATGAACCAGCCCCCCCAGAAAACGAACAGGGGCCCGTATCCGAGGATCCCGGCTTTCGCGTATTCCTTATTTTCATTCATGGTGTCCTCCCTGAACGGACGCCCGGCGGCTTTTCCGGCCCCGGCCCGGGGCAACGAGGATGAGCACGGCCAGGCAGATATAGCATCCGCAGAGCGCCGCCAGCAATCCAGCCAGCCGCTCGGGCCTCGCGTATACGTCCCCTTCTCCCGGCCGCGGCAAGGGGCTCGGGTCCCAGGGCAGGCCGCCGGCCGCGACCAGCCCCTTGATATTGAGCAGATGGATGACGGGGATGCCGCGCGACGCCATCTCCTGGAGGACGCCCCGGCTCCCGGCCGGCGGGATGTCCGGGACGCGGGCCAGGCCGGGGGCCACGCGGAGGACCGACGCGTCCGTGCCGATATTGGCCCAGCTCCCGCCCACGTTCACGAAGGCCCCGATCCTCCGGCCGGCGGCGCCTTCGAGATAAAAGCGGACCCGGCGCGCGACGTTGTGCTCGAGGTCGGGCTCGTCGACGACCGGGAGCCCGCTCCGCCGGATCCTGTGCTCGAGCCGCTGTCGCCCGTCGGCGCTCAGTTCCCCTCCCCGGTCCTCGTCGCCGCCGACCGCGAGGGCGACGATCCGTCCCCCCGGCCCCGGCCCGCGCTCCAGGCAATCCAACATGTCGAGCGCGTCGAAATCCGGATCGTTGGCCCCCCACCGGGACGCCCCCAGCGAACAAATGAGGAGCGGCTCGACGTCCATGGCGCTGCGCGGCCGCCAGGACGGCCACCACGAGCGCCGGGAACGAGCTCGAGGCCCCCACGGCGACGACGTCTCCTCTCCTGACGCCGGCGTCGGTCAACAGCCGGACGATGAGCCCGGCGAAGTTCGGATTGGTCGTCGTCCTTTTGGCTTCCAGGCTCCCCAGGGTCGTCGTGATCGGAGAGTTTTCGATCCCGATGAGGCCGGTCAGGTTGATATCGTTCGCGGGATCCGGCGCCATCCCCCTCGCCTCCCGGCATTCCCGGACGGCCTTTTCGGCCGTGCCCATGATCTCCGCCGCCTTCAGCATCTTATCCTTCAACGGCGAACGGCCCGTCGGGGCCATCTTGAAGAGGATGAACAGGACGAGGCCGACCGCGCCCAATAAATAGAGTCTCCCCGGTTCGACCCTCGTCCTCATATCAGCGAGACCAGGCGCGCGGCGAAATAGGTCAGGACGGCGACCGTGGCCAGCGAGGCCAGCGTGGGCAGGGCCTTCTGCCGCTCCAGGCTGGAAGCCAGGAGCCCGGGGATGACCCAGCCGATGACGCGAAGTTCGAGCGGGTCCCCGAAGAGCCGGGGATGGGCAAAGAACCAGGCCTGGGCGAGGATCGCGCCGAGAAGGATCATGAGCACGAATCGCCGCCGGCCGAAGAGGATGAGCCGGCGCGAGAGGAGCCGGTAGACGAGGACGGCGAGGCCCGCGACGGCGAGCGTCGCCGCGACCCGGAGGGGCTGATCGAGATAGAGGGCCATATAGCCGGGGACGACGAGCCCGCCCGGGGAGGTCCCGGTCGCCTCCGTATAGGCGAGGGCGAGCAGGAGGCCGATGAGCAGGGTTTCAAAGACCATGAGTCCTCCCGGCCCGCTCCCAGTGCTCCACGATGGCCACGCCCGGACCGCCGATGTTCCCCATCCCGACGACGAGGGCCGGCCCGGCCGAAAGACCGGCGAGCCTCCGGAAGATCCGCTCCGGAGACCTTTCCTCGATCAGCAGGAATCTTCCGTTCCTTCCGGTCGGGGTTCGCCTCATACGGCAGGCGAAGGCCCGGGCCGGGCCGCCGATGAGGGCAACGCGCCCGAACATATCGAACGCCCCGTCTTCGAACGCACGCGCCCATAGGAGAGTCCGGTCCCCCCTGTCCCGGCGAAGGTTCAGGAGCCCGATAAGGGCCCGGCCCGAGAACCCCGGGTCGTCGAGGATGCCGGCAAGCGCCTCTTTCGTGGAGTCGGGATCGTTGGCGGCGAAGGCGTTTATGAAGGCCACGGGCCCGCCGTCGGCCGCATCCCACGCCTTGAGGCTCCCGAAATCCGGCCGCGCCCCGGACATGCCCCGGCGGGCGACGGCGGCTTCGACACCCAGAACGCGGGCGACTTCGGCGGCCAACCGCATGTTCTTCTCGAGGATCCCTTCGGCCGGACCTGCCCCTCCGGACCGGGCGAGGACAAGCTTCGCCCTCCGCTCGGACGCCCGTTCCGAAAAGACGGGGAGGACCTCCTCTTCGGGGAGGACGACGATCCCGTTCCGGGGGAAAGCGGAGGCCAGGCAGGAGGCGATCTCGGCCCGCGTCTCCCCTTGGATATCGACGTGGTCCGGCCGGACGTTGGTCACGACGAGGACGTTCGGCCGGATGAGGTGCTCCGATTCCACGGACAGGCACTCCTCACGGACGCTCATCATCTCGGTCACCAGCGCCCCCGCGCCGAGGCGGCAGGCCAGCCCGATGACCCGCTTCTGTTCGAGGACCGACGGCAGGCCCCGCCGAGCGATCTCGCGCTCGGAGCCGTCGGGAAGGATGAGCATGGCCCTGGACCCCGTCGTTTTGGCCAGAACGCACGCCCCCGAATCGCGCAAAGCCGCGGCCACGAGCCTCGTGACGGTGGATTTTCCCCGCGTCCCCGTGACGCCGACCCGGATCGGGATCCGCTTCGATCGGGCATCGAGGACGGCGCGCTCGATGATCAGGTAGAGAAGGAACGCCGCGGCGCCGGCCCCGGCGATGAACAAGGATCTCATCGCGCGCACCTTCCTTTCCGTCAGATGATATCACCGATCGCGCGGGGGAAGGAAGGCCCGAAAAAATCCGGGGCGAGGGGAGCGTTACGCTCCGGCCCCGCCCCGCGCAGAAACAAGGAAGGAGGGATTTGGGATACTAATGACTTTGCAATATTCGTGCCAGCGGCCGACAGCAGGGGTCTCCCCTGAAGGGGAGATGGAGTACGCAAATTTAAGTGTCATCGCGTAAAGTATTCTTACACCGGCCCGCCGGATAGAGTCCGACTTCTGTGTGAGTCGGACAGGGAGGAAAAAGCCCCACCTCAAAATATGGTTCCCTGATATAGACCGTCCGGGAGCGGTTTTATTCCCGCTTTTCACAATCACTGCCTGTCACCGGGGTTGAATTCCCTCCCGCAGTGTTCTATATTCATCCTCGTATAAAGCAAAAGGGATGGAAAAGCTCCTCCAGACGAAACGCTTTCTCGACGATATCTCCAGGTCCGTTCGGGCGATCCTCCTGAAGAACTTCCCCGGGATCGCGGGCCAGGAGCGCGAGGACATTGAGCAGGAGATCAAGCTCAAGCTCTGGAAAATGGTCCGCTGCGGGAAGAATATCCGGAATCTCAAGTCTTATCTGGGGAGGATGGTCTACACGACCTCGCTCGACGTGATCGCCGGGAGACAGAACCATGTTTCGCTCGACGATCTGCCCGCCAAAGGCAGGGCTTCGGCGCTCGTCGACTCCGCGGGCCCGGGACCGGAGGCCCTGGCCGAGCGGGGTCAAATGAGGGACCGGATCCGGGCGGCCGTGGACGGACTGCCCGAGAGACGCCGGACGGTCCTCAAGCTCCATCTGTCCGGGGCGGGCATCGACCAGATGGCCGGGCGGTTGGGTTGGAGTTCCCACAGGGTCCGGCATCTCCTTTATCGGGGCCTCGGCGACGTCAGGAAAAAACTCAAGGACGTCCGGGTCGAGAGCAAGACGGGAGGTCGGGAATGAGAGGGTCCGGGCGGTCGAAATGTCCCGGGGACGAACAGCTCCTCGGGGCGTTCCTTCTCGAGCTCGATCCGGCTTCGAGGGAACGGGTCGCCGGGCATGTTGCGGCCTGTCCCGTATGCCGGAGAAAACAGGCCGTGCTCGCGGAGATCGCCGTTGAGCTCCGGGACCGGACGGGAAACCTCCCGGGTGAACTGACGCCCGAAGAGGCGGCCGCGCTCCGAAAGATGGCCGGGACCGAGATCCGGTATATCCGAAAGCGGAGGCGCTCGAACCGCGTCCCCGGGATGGTCCCCTTACGGGTGGCGGTCACCGCCGCCGTGCTCATCACGGCCGCCGTGGGCGCCTTCTTTTACTCGCGGACCCGCCCGCCGGATGTCGACAGGGGCGCACCGACCGGGATCCGCCTCATCGAACCGGCCGGGACGCTGGACCGCGCACCTGCCATCTTTCACTGGGATGCCGTCCGTAACGCGGATATCTACCAATTCGAGATCTTCGACGACGAGCTCCGATCGATCCTGACCCGGGGGATCAAGAGCACCTCCGTGACGCTGGCTCCGGAAGAGATGGGAAAGCTCATGCCGGGACGGACCTATTATTGGGACGTGGAAGCCGTCGACGACGAGGATCGCCGCATAGCCTCCGGCCAAAGGTCTTTCCTCATCTCCCCCGGCGGAACGCCGAACGCGCCGTCCGCCCCCAGCAGGACGAACCCGGCCCAGCGCCGCGGATGCCCGTAACGCGACCGGAGAACCGCGATCTTGGCGTCTCTCAAGGCCGCCGCCCCGCTTTCTCCCCGAGCCAGCCCGGCATAGAGGTCCTTCATGAAACGGGCCGTGGAGCCGTCGGAAACCTCCCACAAGCTGGAGATGACCGACCTCGCGCCCGCGGCGAGGAAGGCCGCCGATAGGCCCAGGACACCCTCGCCCCGGACAAGTTTTCCCTCGGCGGTCCGGCAGGCAGAGAGGACGACGATCTCCGCGTCGAGGTCCAGGGTCGAGATGTCCGACGGCTGGAGGAAGCCGTCCTCACGGCCCGCGGTGTCCGCGCGAAGCAGGAGCGCGGAGCGCCTCCAGATCTCGGGGTCGAGGATCCCGTGCGCGGCGAAATGGATGAATCTCGTGCCGCGGAGCGCGGCCTTCTTGATGGCCTCCTCCGTCGCGCCCCCTCCGGAAAAGACCTTCCGCCGGCCCGCCGCAAAAAGGCCGGCGATATCCGCGACCTCGCGCATCGCATAGACAAGAGGCGGAAGGCCGTCCGCCCGCAGGGAAGTACCGGCGCAAGCGACCGCCAAAAGGTCCTCGCCATACGGCCGTTCAGGCCGCCGGGCCGACAGCTCGAGCAGGCACTCCGCGGACGGGGCGTAGGAGATCTCGAAGTCCTCGACCAGGAAACGGACGGTCCCCTCCCGGTCCCCTCCCCTGACGAGAGCCTCGAAAGGGAGGAGGAAGAGTCTGCCGTCCGGGATCACGATGATCCTCCGCGCATCCCCGAGCGCGGCGGCGAACGGTCCCAACAGGAGGTCGTAAAGCCGGCGTCCGCCCCGGGACCCGAGGAAGGGCCCGCCCTCTTCCAAACGCACGAGCTTCAGATACTTTTCGATAAGGGGATCGAGGTCCTTCTCCGGCGGAAGGACGGCAATGGACAGTCCCTCGCGAGTCACGCAGAAGGCGTAGGAGGCCCTTTCGCCGACGACATATTCGACGACGGCGGTCTTCCCGTCGGTCAGGACGGCCCGGAGCTTGTCGATATTGCAGGGATCCACCCGGGTCAAGGCCATCAGGGCGGGGTTCGACCGATGGATCCTGGTAACGACGTCCATGTACTCGGTCTCGGCCGCCGCGAGATGTTCCCTCTTCTCCTGCGTCTCCTTCGCTCCGATCCCCTCCTCCTGCAGGTCGAGCTGGGCTTCGGAAATGGCGTCGCGAACCGCCCGCTCCCGGGCTCGCAACCGGGGATCAAGGCCCCGTTCGGGATCGAGCCCCGACATGCGGAGGAATTCCAGGAATCCCCCGATCCTGGCCTTTTCGGCGCAGGCGAAGGCCTCCCGGTCGAAACCGCGGCCGGGCTCCCCGGCATGCATCCTGACGAGGAGGCTTATGAGGTCCTCGAAGACGCCGCGCTTGTCGAGGAAAAAGTCCGCCTTGTCCGCCCTCGGGGGAAGGCTCCGGATGAGGACCTGGATGGCGTCGACCGCCAGCCGGTAGCGCGCAAGGGCGCCCGCAAGGTCGCCCCGGGCTTCCCGCGTGCGGCCCAGGCCGTACTGGGCCTCCCAGAGGAGCTCGGCCCGATCGGTCCTTTTGGGCCTGGCAAGCTCGAGGGCGTTCCGGAAGCAGGCGCCGGCGCGATCGTATTCCTTCAAAGAAAGGGAAATGTTGCCGAGGATGTTGAACTTCCGTCCGTCGCCGGCGTCGGTGCTCGCGGTCCCGGGGAACGGGATCATCCCCATCCCTTTGTCGGGAACCCGGTCCGGAAGGGACATCCCTTCGCCGAACTCGATCCGGTTCGTCGCGGGGGGAACGGAGGGCGGAGCATCCGGATGCGTCAGGAGCACGCAATGCCAGATCTGGGACCGGGCGACGCGGAAATAGACGTGATCGAAGCCGGCGAAGGCGGAGCGGCAGTTGCTGATGAGACATCGCTTCGCGTCGATCCCGCGGGCGTCGTTGGTCTGGAGACCGATCGGGCAACGATCCACGATCACGTCCGTGATCACGGCCTCCCCGAAGTTCCCCTCTCTGGCGTCGACTGAGATCCCGGCCTCCGACATGTTCAGGATGACCAGGTCGTGGGCCGTCAGGCGCGCCGCGTCCCGGCTCCGGACCTTGATCCCGCAACTGCCGTTCTTGAGGACGAATCCGTCGATCTCGGCGTCGGCCGTGACCGAAAAGACCGGCCGGCCCCTCTCCTCGGGCCCGTAGATCACGGCCCCGTAGGGTCTCGTCGCCCTGATCCTGAGCTTCCGGTCGACGACGATGGTCTCTTCGATATAGACGCCGTCGCCGACGAGGATGGTGTCCCCGTCGCGGGCCGCGGCGACGGCGGACCCGACGGTCGCGTGCTCCGCGGGGACGCGAAGGACCCGGGCCTCGAGGCGAAGGCCACCGGCGGCGGAAAGGAAGAGGAGGCCGGCGGCCAGGACCTTAGGTACGGTTCTCATCATCCGAAGGAGGGATTGTACTCCGTCCCGACGACGAAGTTAAGCCGGGAATTCGCTCCGGGATCAGAACGCGAAAGGCACCGCGGCCCTGTCGAACCGGATGCCGTACTTCTTCAGTTTTTCATGGAGCGTCGTGTATTTGATCCCCAGGATCCCGGCGGCCTGTTTTTGGTTCCCGCCGGCCATGCGGAGGGACCGGACGATGATATCCTTCTCGATCCGGTCCATGAGGTCCTTCAGGAGGATGGGCTGTTCCCGGCACAGGAAGTCCACGAAGAGGTCGAAGACCTCGCGGCCTTCCGTGCCTTCGCCGACGCTCCCGTTCCCGACCTTGAACGCTTCCCGGTAGACCGGGGACACCGCTCCCGCCGCCCCTTCCCCCCGGCCGGGGGCGGGCCGAAGCGCGTGTGTCCGCGTCTTCGCCGTGATCAGAACACTTTCTTCCCTCACTCCATCACCCCCTCGTCGCGCCCCGCGCCGCGCGACCTAAGCCTGCCTCTCCATCGCGTCCCGGATCTCGAGCAGGGCATCTATGGACCGGTTGAAGACGTTGAGGTCGAGCGGCTTGACGAAGAACTGGCTGATGGACAGGCGCTGAAGGTCCTCGAGCCGGATGAGGTCCGGGAACGCCGAGACCATGATGACGTCGCCCCGATAGCCGGACCGGCGGAACTCCTCGATGAGATCGAGCCCGCTCCCCCGGGGAAGGCGGAAATCGGCGATGATCAGGTCGACGCCGGCGTTGCGGAACCGGGCCAGGGCCTCTTCGCCGTCGGCGGCCAGGTAAACGCGGTACTTCCGGCCGAGGAGGAGGAAGAAGGTCTTGCGGATGGTTTCGTCGTCGTCGACGATGACGATCTTTCGGCCAAGCATCTTGTTACCTCTCATTGTCACGCCCCGAAATAGAGCATATTTCATGCCAAGCCGGCGCCGAGTCCGCTCAGGGGAGGATGCCTGCCTCCGCCGATCGGAGGGGGCCCGGCCAGGGGGGAAATTTACAAACCGGCCAAGAACGTTTACGGAGTCCCGGGGTTCGTCTCCTCGTAAGGCTCAGGCGGGAGGAGGCAGTTCCAGGCCGTACTCCCTGATCTTCTTGTCGAGGGTCGGGCGGCTGATCTGGAGGATCTGGCTCGTCCGGGTCTTGCTTCCCCGGGTCGCGGCGAGGACGTGCTGGATGTACCCTTTCTCGACCTCTTTGAGCGAAACGAGCTCCCGCGGGAAGACCTTCTTCTCGGCGGGCTCGAGCGGCAGGTTCTCCTTCAGGACGACGTCCCCCTTGGCCAGGATGACCGCCCGGGTCAGGGCATTCTCGAGCTCGCGGACGTTGCCCTTCCAAGGCATCTCGGCCAGGAGCTTCATGACGTCGTCGGGGACCTTGCGCACGTTCTTCCGCAGTTCCCGGTTGATCTTCTCGAGGAGGTAGCCCGCGAGCGCGGGGATGTCGTCCTTCCGCTCCCTGAGGGGCGGCAGGACGATCTCGACGACCTTGAGCCGGTAGTACAGGTCCTCCCGGAAGCGCCCTTTTTCGATGAGGGCCGAGAGGTTCTGGTTGGTCGCCGCGACGATCCGGGCCTCGGTCTTGAGCACCCTCTCCCCGCCGACCTTCATGAAGTCCCGGGTCTCGATGACCCGGAGGAGCTTGGACTGGAGGTTGGGGGAGACGTCTCCGATCTCGTCCAGGAAAAGGGTCCCCCGGCCGGCGATCTCGAACTTCCCCCGGGTCTCGGAGACGGCGTCGGTGAAGGCGCCGCGGGCGTGACCGAAGAGCTCGCTTTCGAGGAGCGTGTCCTGGATGGCCGAACAGTTGATGACGATGAACGGCTCGTCGCGGAAGGGGCTGTTGTAATGGATGGCCTTGGCCACGAGCTCCTTGCCGGTGCCGCTCTCGCCCTGGATGAGGATGTTGGTCCGGGTGCCGGCGACCGACCCGATGAGCTTGAAGACCTCCCGCATCTGGGGCGAGCGGCCGACGAGGTTGTCGATGGTATATTCCTTCTGCTTCTCCTCGACGAGGTAGCTGACCTTGTCCTCCAGGGCCCGGACCTGGAAGGCCTTGTCGATGGTCATGTCGAGCTCGAGGAAGTCGAGCGGCTTCACCAGGTACTCGAAGGCCCCGGCCTTGACGGCCTCCACGGTCGTCTTCATGTCGTCGAAGGCCGTCATGACCAGGAAGACCGATTGCCGCCTCTCCTCCCGGAGCCGCCTGAGGACGTCCAGGCCGTTGGCGTCGGGGAGCCGGATGTCGAGGATGACAAGGTCGGGGCCGACCTCCCGGTAACGGGCGACGCCGCTCTCCCCGTCGCCGGCGACGGCAACCTCGAAGCCCTTCCGGGCAAGATGCGAGGCCACGGTCCGGCTGACGAGAGCGTCGTCCTCGATGATCAGAATGGATCTCATTATCCCTCCTCGCGGGGCAGGGTGACGACGAAGGCGCTCCCTTTCCCCCGTTTTCCGGCGACCTTGATGGTGCCGCCGTGCTGTTCGACGATCTTCCGGGCGTTGGCCAGGCCGAGGCCGAATCCGGAGGACTTGGTCGTGAAGAACGGCTCGAAGATGTTCTCCCAGTCCTTCTCCGGGATGCCGCAGCCGTTGTCGGAGATCCGGACCTCGTACGTCGCGCCGCCCGGCCCGCCGGCAGACCCGAGCGCGACGGCAATCCGTCCCCCCTCCTCTACGGCCTCGAAGGAGTTGCGAAGGAGGTTCAGGAAAACCTGCCTCATCCTGTCCCCGTCGATGTTCGCGGGCGGGAGCCCCTGGGCGAAGGACCGCTCCACCGCCACCCGCTTCTGGCGGAACGAATCCTTGAGCATCTTGAGGGAGCCCTCGAGGACCTCCTCGATGGGGAACCGCTCGCGGGCGAGCGCCGGGACCCTCGTGAATTCGAGGAGCTCCTTGATGAACTTCTCGATCTGCCCGACCCCCTCCTGGCAGATGCCGAGATGCTCCTGTTCGATCTCGTCGAGGTGCTCGCTCTCCGCGATCCTCTGGATGTTGAGCTTGACGGAGGTCAGCGGATTGCGGATCTCGTGGGCGATGGTCGCGGCGAGCCGCCCGATCGAGGCCAGCTTCTCCGCCTGGACGAGCTTCCGGTTCGCCGCCTCCATGCGCTCCCTGGCCTCGAGGAGCCGGCCCGTCATCTCGTTGAAGCTCCGGGCGAGATCGCCGAGCTCGTCGGCCGATTCCAGACCGATGCGGCGGCTGAAATCCCCCCGGGAGATCCGGACCGTGCCCTCGACGAGCTCCTTCAGGGGCCGGGTGATCCGCTTCGCCAGGACGGACGAGCCCGCCAGTCCGACGAGCAGCCCGCCGAGGCCGATGAGGATGAGGACCCGCCGCGTCCGGCGGACGTCGGCCCGCATGTCCTCCAGGGAGTGGCCGATCTTGATGGAGGCCCACCGGGTCGGCGATCCCGTGACGAAGACGGGCAGCTCGATCTCGAGGACGTTGAGATTCCGGTTCCGGATACGGACCTCCCGGGTCCGGATCGAAGCGCTTTCGGGCCGGGCGTCGCCGGCAAGGCCGCTGCAGCACGTGATGTCGTCGTTCGCGGCGACGAGCCGGTTGGACGCCCGGGGCTTTCCGCTCCGGTCGTAAAAGACGATGTAGACGAGCTTGTCGTCGGCCTGGCCCTCGACGTTCGATCGGAGGGTCTCCTCGTCCCACAGGACCAGGGGCCTCAGATTCATGTTCGCGATGTACTGGGCCGTCAGGATCCCCCGGTTCCGGGCCTCCTCGAAGATCGTCCGGACCTCCTTCCTCTGGATGACGAAGAGGATGGTCCCGACGAGGAACACGAGGAGCAGCATCGTCCAGGCGAGGAAGCGCATGTACAGGGTCGGCTTGAGCGTCATGTCCCGTGCCTCATCGGTCGATCCAGATCTCTTTGACGTCCAGAAAATGGAAAGCCAGGAGCGGCGCCGCGGCGCCGCGGATATTGGGCTGAAGGGCCATCCTCAGGCGGAGCTGAAACAGGGGCACGGCCGGGACGTCCTCGATGAGGATCCCCTCGATCCGGCGGAACAGGCTCGTGCGCTTTTCCCAGCCGGCCTCGACCTCGGTGGCCGAGAGGAGGGCGTCCAGCCCGGAGTTCGAATAGCCCACGTACGTCTCGTTCGTCGGCGCCCCGGACGAAAAGAGAGGCAGGATGATGTTCTCGGCGTCGGGAAAATCCATCCGCCACTCGAAGACCGACAGCCGGGGCTTGTCGTAAGCCTTGAGCTCTTCGGCCGATCGGAAGTGCCTCATCTCGAGGCGGATCCCCAGCGCGGCGAGCTGGCTCCGGAGCTCCTGGTGGAGACGGATGTGCCCGCGCGTTCGGGGCAGGATGAAGCCGAGAGTAAGTTCAGGGAACCCCCGGCCGCCCGGGAACCCCGCGTCCGCAAGCAGGGCGCGCGCCATTTCCAGATACGGCTGGTTCGGGCCTTCCAGGGGGAAGAAGCCGGGGAGATCGGCCGGGATATAATTGTGGACGACCTGGGGCACGGACGCCGCCGAAGCGAGGGCCCGGGCCAGTTTTCTCTTGTCCAGGGCAAAAGCCAAAGCCTGGCGAACCTCTTTCCTGTCCAAGGGCGGCAATCTGCATGTCATGCCCAGAAAGAAGACGTCGAGCGAATTGTTCTCGAGGATCTGGTAAGGGCCAGCGGCCTGGGCTTCGGATTCCAGGGGGATGATCTGGACCTCGCCCCGGAGGAACTGCTCCGCGGTGAAGGCCGGGCTGTACTCGACGGCGTCCAGGTAGGCGGTCTCGCCGAAATAATCCCGGTTCCTGTCCAGGTGAACGCCGGTGATCTCGAGGCTCGAGTCCCTCAGCCAGTAACCGAACCGGAACGCCCCCGTTCCCGAAGGCTTCCTGAAGAAATCCCGGCCCTGGGCCGTGACGAGGTCCCTGGGAAGGATCTTGCAGAAGGACATGCACAGGAGATAGAGCCCGGAAACGTAGGGGTTCTTCCATTCGATCTCGAAGGTGTATCTGTCGAGGGCCCTGAAACCCGCGACCTCGGAGGCTTTCCCCGCCCAGAACGCCTCCGCCCCGACGACCTTGGACAGGAAATACGGAGCGAATGACACGCCGGTGTCCTTGCGCAACAGGCGCTCCAGCGAGAACTTGACGTCGTCGGCCGTCACCTCGCGCCCCTGATGGAACTTCGCTCCCTTCCGGAGGGTGAAGGTGGACTTCCGCCCGTCGCCGGATATCACCCAATATTCGGCCAGGGCAGGAACGACGTTGTAATTGCGGTCCAGCCGGACCAGCCCGTCATAGATCTGTTCGATCACATAATATGGCGCTGAAGAGGCGGGATCGAGATCCGGCTTGAAGATCCTGCCGTACGGCTTGATCCGGAGCGTTCCTCCCAGCCGCGGCTGGCCGGGAACCGATTCCTGTCCGGTCCCCGGCGACGGGCCGCCGGACAGGACCATCGCGGAGATCAGGATGAACAGGAGCCGCGAACGTTTGCCCATAGGTTAGCCTTGACTATAACCGAAAAGCAAGGTTTATGCCAAGACGTCCCTGGGGGAGAGGCGCCTTTCCCGGGGAAAATATGGGGAAAATTGTAAATATTATTTACAAAGCAGGCACGGGTTTCCCGGATATTTCGATCGCCTTCCGGAAGACGCGCATGAAATTCCCGCTCCAGATCTTGGCGATATCGGGCTCGGAATAGCCCCGCCGGAGGAGCTCCTCGGTGACGTGGATCATTCCGCTCACGTCGTCGCATCCGGTGACCCCGCCGCCGCCGTCGAAGTCCGTGCCGATCCCCACGTAGTCGATGCCGGCGACCGCGACCACGTGATCGATGTGGTCCACCAGGTCGGCGACCGTCGCCTTCTCCGAGGGATACTTGGCCTGGATGGCATCGTATTCCTCATGCAGTTGCCGGCGGGCTTCCTCGTCGTCACGCATGCCGGGGCGGTCGTACTTTTCATGGAACACCTGAAGGGCCTTGTCCCGCTCCGCGTTGGGCGCGGGTTTGCGGACGTAGTTCGACAGGAAGCACATCTGCATGACGCCGCCCTTCTTCGCCAGGGCCTTCAGCATGTCGTCGGTGAGGTTGCGGGGGCTGTCGCTGACGGCGCGGGAGCAGGAGTGGGAGGCTATGACGGGCGCCGTGGAGGCCTCGAGCACCTCGAAGAACGACCGGTCGGAAGCGTGGGATACGTCGATCAGCATACCGAGCTTGTTGCATTCGCGGACGATCCCGCGCCCGAACGCGCTCAATCCCCTGTCCTCGGGATCGGCGGGATCGGTCGAGCTGTCGCAGATATCGTTGTCCTTGGAATGGCAAAGCGTGATGTACCGGACGCCCCGCTCGTAGTAATCGCGGACGAGCCCGGGGTCGCCGCCGAGGGCGTACCCGTTCTCGATGCCGATGTAGGCCGCGAGCTTCCCGGCCTTCTTCAACCGGTAAGCGTCGTCGGGGGTCAGGGCGATGCCGACGAGATCCGGGTATTCCCGGGCCATGCCGTGGATGGCGTCGATCGTCGCCAGAACCTCTTTCCGGGCCTTGGCGTTTCCCTCGGGGGTCCGGGGGCCCTGGGCTACGAAGGCCGCAAAGAACTCCGCGTCCAGGCCGCCCTCGACCATCCGGGGGAGGTCGATCTTGCCGCTCGACCGGAGGGCGGGATCATGCCGCTCCCCGATCTTCCAGTCCTTCCGCAGGAGGTTGAAGGCCGTATCGCAATGCGTGTCCACGGTCAGGACGCGGCCGTGGAGGGCGCGGGCCTTCGCCGCGAGACCGGCGTCTTCGGGATTCGCCCGGGAGCCGGCCGCCAGGACCATCAGCGCGGCGGCGGCGAGGACCGTACGAGGGAACTTCTTAGTGTTCATCGGGATCCTTCCTTCCAAACCATGAAAGCGCGATTATAGCACATCGGAGAACGCGAGGAACCGGCCGGTGGGGGTTAAGGGGCCTTCTTTCTCAGGAGATAGAAGTTCTCCGCCCGATCCTCGCCGGCCCGCAGGAAATCCGCGACCCGGTAGCCGCGCCGGAACAGGGCCTGGAAAGCCTGCCGCGTCGCCATCCGCCAGTCGAACGGGATCCGCCGGACGTCGGGATCGTCCACATCGGTCTCGCAGAGCATCCGGTAAAAATCCCGGGGGATCTGGAGGAGAAGGCTCTCCCCGGGGAGATCGGGATTTACGTCCTGAACGGCCTCGAACGCGATCGTCCCGCCCGCCGCGGCGAACGTCCGCGTGCCGGCGCGTATGACGCGCCGCTCCGCGTCGGTCCGGGTCTCGGGCCCGCCGGGCTTGCGGTGGAACTCGCGCTTGAGGTCCCAGGACATCAGGAACCGGTCGGAGGGCACATCCTTCCTGTTGAGGCTGCCGCCGAACTCGCCGTAGACGGCCTCCCGGTATTCCACGACCTCCATCCCGAAGTGGTGGATGTTCCTGTTGGCGTTGACCCCCGTCAGCGGGTCGAACGTGCAGACGACCTGGTCGAGGCGGTAGATGCCGAGAAGGATCTCCTTCTGGAATTCCTTGATCCGGATGCCGAGACCGTAGGACCGGTAGGCGTTCCGGACGCCGGCGTATTGGGAATAGAAGCGCAGGTTCGAGACGTCGCCGAAGCCGGCGGCCTTGTCCCGGATGCCCACGAATCCATAGCTGAACCCGGCCATATGGCCGAGGTCGAGCGGAAAGCGGCCGCCATCCTCGACGAATGCGCCGATGAACAGGCTGGTCCCGTCATGGAGGAAGCTTTCGCAGGCCAGGTTCCTTGTGCCCGCCAGATGATCCTCGGGGAAACCCCAGATCTCGTTCCGCAGGTCCTCGTACTTCTGGTAATCGCCGTCGTCGGCCGAAGACTCGACCCTGAGGAGGAACCGGCGCCCTCCGGTCGTGACGACCTTCTCCATCTCTCTCATGCACGCAACCTTTCTCCCCGGCGGCCCTCCGTCGGAGAGTGCATTCTATCCGAAGCCCGCCGCGGTTTCAAACAATAATCCTCCGAAAGCCCCTCTTTGACGAAAAGACGCGGTTTGGTATATGTTACATCCGACACATGAAGCTTCTGCAGGGAACGAAGCGTGGAGGAAGGGGCGGGGCGCGTCGAGAGGCGCGGAGACGATGACGGGGCGGCTGTTCGGGCCCCGGGACCCCGGGAGCACCTTCAGTGTGGCCAACGTCGTGACGCTCCTCCGGCTCGGAGGGTCGCTCGTCTTCTTCGTCCTCGCCGCGGTCCGCGGCGACCCGACGGCGAACTTCATCGGTCTCGGCATCCACTGGCTGGGGGACGTCCTGGACGGCGCCCTGGCCCGGAAAACCCGCCAGGAGACCGTCCTCGGCGCCGAGATCGACATCATCGCGGACCGCGTCGAGGTCCTCTTCTTCTATGTGAACTTTCTCCACTTCCATCCCGAGATCGCCGTCGCCACGGCGGTCTACGCCCTGGATTTCGCCTTCGTCGATCTTTACCTGAGCTATCAGTTCCCGAAGTTCGGGCTCATCTCCCCCAATTATTTCGGCCGGGTCGATCGGACCGTCTATCTCCTGAACTTCAGCCCCGGCGGCAAGTTCGTGAACTCGACGGTCGTGACCCTGATCCTCATCTTCCTGCCGGCCTGGCAGGCGGCCGCCGCCGTCCTGGCCGGGGGCCTCATCGCCGTCAAGTCCTATTCCATCAGCCGGCTGGCGCGGATCCGGCCGGGAAAGGCGCACCTCGCATGAAACTCGTCCCGCGCACGCTCTCTCTCGCGGCCCGGGGGGCCGCCAACTACATGGGCCGCGGGCCCCTCTGCGTGTCGTTCGAGATCACGTACAGCTGCAACGCCCGCTGCCGGCACTGCCATCTGGGCGGCCCGGCCCGTGAGGAGCGGGCCTCTCCCGAGGAGTTCGGCCGGATCGCCCGAAGGCTCAGGCCCGTCGTGGCCCAGGTCTCGGGCGGCGAGCCCCTCCTCCGGAAGGACGTCGAGGACATTGTCAGGGCCATCAGGCGTCCCGGACGGGCGCCGTTCATCGTCCTGACCACCAACGGGGCCCTTCTCACCAAGGACAAGCATGCCCGGCTGCGCGAAGCCGGCGTCGAAGAGTTCTCGCTGTCCCTGGATTATCCCGACGAGCGGCACGACGAGTTCCGCGGGATCCCGGGGCTTTTCGGGAAGATCCGGGACCTGGCCTCGGCCCTCAAGGGGAACGGAGATTCGGGGATCACGCTGTCCTGCGTCATCCAGCGGGACAACTTCCGGGAACTCGTGAAGCTCGCCGACCTCGCCCGCGATTGGGGCCTCCGGATGAATTTCAGCTCCTATACCCACCTCCGGACGCACCGGATGGACTACATGATCCCCCCCCAGGAGATCGCCGAGCTCGAGGACGTCCTCGGGCGGCTCAAGGAATACAAGAAGCTCCACGGCACGGTCTTCACCTCGGATTACGTCCTGGGCCGCATCCCCGATTACTTCCGCGACGGCGGGGTCGGGGGCTGTCGCGCCGGCGAGCGGTTCTTCGTCGTCAACCCGGACGGGACGCTCTCGCCCTGCGGGCTCATCATCCGGAAGTACGCCAGCCCGGCCGAGATCCGGAAGGACTTCCTGAGGACGAACGCGTGCGCCGAATGCTACACAAGTATCCGGGCCAATACCGAGAAGCCCATCCGCTACGCGGTCGCCGACAACCTGAGGGCCTTTCGGGGCTGACGCCGCGCCATGTCCGACTCTCCGGATCTTGTTCCCGGCCTCGAGACCGTCCCCGAGGTCAGGGCCCGGCCCATGCCTCCCTGGGTCAGGACGCTGGTCTTCGCCTTCGAGATCGCGTTCGTCGCCGGATTGCTCGTCTGGTGGCTGGCCTCGGACTCCCTCCGCGACAGCAAGAGCCTCTGGGTGCTCTTCCTATACTGCTTCCCCGCCGAGTTCATCATCGCCACGGTCCCCCACGAGCCGGTGCTCCTATACTTCGCCAAGTTCTATTCGCCCCTGACGGTGGCCCTCGTATCCGTGGCCGGGACGGTCCTGACCGAGGTCCTGAACTATACGGTCTTCAAGTACGTGGCCGACCTCAAGCTCTTCCAAAAAATGCTCGCGAGCCGCGCCGTCCAGAAGACCGTCCACCTGTTCAAGAAAGCCCCCTTCATCGCCCTGTGGGTGGCCGGGTTCACGCCCGTCCCCTTTTACCCGTTCCGCTTCCTCGTCGTCGTCGCCCGATATCCTCTCTGGAAGTACATCGCCGCCGTCATCGCCTCACGGGCCCCGCGCATGTACATCATCGCCCTGGCCGCCCGGGCCATCCGCTTGCCGGACTCCGCGATCCTCATCATCACGGGGGTTCTCATCGTCGCCGCCAACGTCCCCATCCTCCGGAAGCTCCTCAAGCGACACCGGTCCGCCGGGGGAGCAGGCCCGTCCCTTTGACAGGCCTGTTCCGGGATGCCATAATGGACGTCTTCAGCCGATCATGAACCGAGACGATATCGACCCCGCCACCACTTTCCTTGTCAATCCCAGGGCGGCCAACGGCCGCTGGGTGCGCAACAAGGTCCTGCGCCGGGCCCTCGAAAAGAGGCTGTCCGGGCGCCGTTACGACCTCTTCGGCGACCGGACGAACACCGTGGACCTGGCCCGCCGGTCCTGCGGGGATTCCCGGACGATCGTAGCCGTCGGCGGGGACGGGACCATCGCCGACGTGCTCCAGGGCATCATGGAATCCGGCCGGGCGGACGATGTCGTCCTCGGCATCATCCCGTTCGGTTCCGGCAACGCGTTCCGCAAGACCTACGGCATCCCCAAGAGCCCCGGGCGGGCCGCCCGGACCCTGGCCAAGGGGGCCGTCGTGCGGTCCGACGTCATCGAGGTCGAGGGCCGCTACGCCGGTTTTGCCAGCGTCGGCGCGACGGCCGGGGTCACTCTCGAGAAGCTCCGGCGCCCCGTCCAGGGCCTCCTCGGCCACCTGCTGGCCACCTGGAAGCTCTTCCGCGTCCCCGCCGACGAGAAGGTCGTCGAGCTCTTCGACGGCCTGGACGACGGAGGGAAGCCCTTCGACCGCAAGACGGTCCGGACGCGGTTCTTCGACTGCATCGTCGCCAAAACGAACTTTTTCGGCTACAGCTGGAGGGTCGCTCCGCTGGCCGACGTCGGGGACGGCTACCTCGACGTGACGTTCTGGGAGATGGGACCCGTCGGGTTCCTCCTCGCCTTCCCCTTGCTCTACCTGGGGCTCTATCAGAGGACCCAGCGCCACTTCAAGGCGCGAAAGGTCGTCATCCGGGGCAAGGCGCTTCCCGTCCAGTACAACGGCGAAGTGTTGGGCGAGCTCGACGAGGTCACCTTCCGGGTCCTGCCCAAGGCGCTCCGGATCGTCGTCAAGAAGTGATCAGGGGAGGGCGCGAAGGGCCCGCTCGGCAAAGGCCCGGTCCTTCAGGGCGTCAAGCTCCTTGACCGACCGTATCTTCATCGGGCCGATGTGGGCTTCGCCCTGAACCTCGATCCTGTCGCAGATGCCCGCGAGGGCGATGAGCGAGGCGCCGAAGGGGATCGCGGCCAGGTCCTTGTCGGCGTTATCGGCCTCCTTCACATAATAGCGGAAATACCCTTCGAGGAGCGGGCCGATCTCCTTGAGCAGAGAGGCCGTCGTCTTGAGGAAGACCCGTTCCCTGTCCGAAAGGCCCTGCCCGGCCTGCCCGTCCAACTCCATGAAGCCGACGACGTCCGCGAAGAGGGGCAGGCTCGACCCGAGCTCCCCGGCCTCGCAGAGGAGGGCCGCCGACTTGACGTTCTCGACCTCGCCTTTGGACAGCCCGGCGCGCTCGGCCATTCCCCCGGCGAGCCGGGCGACGCGGACCGGCCGGGTCTCCTTCTCGTCGGCGACTTCCAGGTATCTCAGGAGGACCGACAGGACCCCGATATAGGCCTGTCTCATGTTCCGGAGCTTGGTCTCCCGCTGTTCCGCGACCGACCCCAGGAGGCCGCCGGTCAGGATGAGAAACCCTCCCCACGTGACGATATTGACGATCTCGTCGACCGACATGCGGCCCCGGTCCCCGAAGACCTTCTCCTGGAACACGAAATAGAGAACGACGAGGAGGACGCAGAGGACGGCCAGAAGGACTCCCTTGCGTTTCCCCAGGAAATACCCGGCCAGGATGACCGGAAGGAAGAAGAAGTTGAGGAACGATATCCGGTATTGGACAAGGAAGGCGATGGCGAAGATGCCCGCAAGCGCCACCGCAAGCACGAAGCCCTCATAGTGCGCGGCGACCGCGCGCTTCAGCTTGCTGAGGTCCATGGATCCCCCTCCCGGTCCGGGTCAATCCGCCGGGCCGACGACCACCGCGAAGGTCGGCGGGTTGTTGATATGGGCCTTGACGGCGCAGGCGTCCACCGCCTTGACGATGGCCTCCCGGTACTTTTCGGGGAAGTCCGCCGGCAGGACGAGCCGGATGGTCATCCGGCCGATGGTTTTGGCCCCTGGGTCCTTTTCGGTCACGAGAGAGACGGCCAGCCCCCGGGTCGGGATGTCGCGGCCGATGCAGAAGGCCAGGGCGTAATAACCGGCGCAGGTCGCGAGGGAGGCCAGAAAGAGGTCGAATGGCGAAGGCGCCGTTCCCTCCCCGCCCTCGCGCACGGGCTGGTCCGTCCTTATCACGTGGCCGTGGTACTCGGCATCGACTTTCAACCCGCCCCCGAAGACGACCTTGATCTCGTTCACAGCCATGACGTTACCTCCGTTGTTTCCTGTCAGGTTCGACGCTTTGATTGAAGACGGCCATGAGGAACCGCCGTTCCTTGTCCGAAAGGACCAGGCGCCCGAAAAGGCCGCCGACCATCCCGGAGACGTGGGCCCTGTTCTCGCCGTGGATGAACCCGCTCCGCTCGAGCTTCATCAACACGACCCGGATGCAGTCCTCCTGGGCGGCCCGGGTCGCCGGCAGGGCTTCCGGCTTCTCGGGAGCCGGCCCGGGCAGGGTGAAGAGGGCGAAGAGGGTCAGGAGGACGGCCGACGCCAGGTTGTAGGATGGCTGGCGTGACGTCTGAGGCAGGCTGAAGACGTAATTGGCGGCCCCGAGCTCCTCCGACATCAGGCCGGTGCGTTCGTTGCCGAAAAGGAGGCCTATCCGGGACCCGCGGGGCGTGCTCCGGAGCGTTTCGACGGCTTCGCCGAACGTCTGCACCGCGAACGTGCTCCGGACACGGGCCGTCGCGGCGAAGACGAGGTGCAGGGAGCCGGTCGCGGCGGCGAGGTCCGGGTAGTAGCGGGCCTTCTTCAGGATGCTTTCGGAATGGACGGCCGTCCGGTACGCCTCCGGCCGGAGCGCGTCGACGCCGACGAGCCGGAGGTCGCCGAACCCGGTGTTCTTCATGGCCCGGGCGACGAGACCGACGTTCTCATGGTTCTCGGGGCGGGACAGGATGACGGCGAACCGGCCGCGGCCGATACCGTCCTGTTCCCTTTCCCCGTGCGGAAGCCGCATGGGGCCATTATACTCAAGGACGCGCGCCGGCGTCCATGGGCCTCCGCGGGTCAACGGACCGGGACCATCAGTCTGATGTGCGACGGGAACGTCGACGAGCCGAAGACGCGATGGGTCGCGGGACGATAGTCCGCCGCGCCGGCCAGGAAGATGTTCCCGACATACGTCTGGGGATTGCGGTCGATGAGCGGGAACCAGGTGCTCTGGACCTGGACCATGATCCGGTGTCCCTTGAGGAACCGGTGGTCGTGCTGGCGGAGGTCGACGGCATATTCCTCGACCTTGCCGGCCGGGACGGGCTCCGGCCTCTCGCACCCCTTGCGGAAGCGGCCGCGGACGACCTCGCCGGCGATCATGAGCTGGTAGCCTCCCATCCCGGGATCCTCCGGCACGTCCTCCGGATAGACGTCGATGAGCTTGACGACCCAATCGGCGTCCGTCCCTGTGGTCGAGGCGAAGAGACGGGCGGAAACGTCGCCGGTGAGGACGACGTCCTCGGCCAGCGGGCCGGTCTCCCAGCTCAGGACGTCGGGGCGAAAATGGGCGAAGCGCTGGTCCTGGACCTGCCACGACGGCCAGCCGGAGCCGCGGGGATCGTAGGTCGCCTCGATGGGACGCATCCGGTACGGGACCGGGCGGGACGGATCGGAAACGAAGCCGTCGTATCCCGGCCCGCCGTCCGCCGGGGGCGGGTCGAAGGAAAGGGCCCCGCCCGGAATAAGGTAAAGGCGGAGCTCGCGGGAGGATCGGCGGGGCGGCCATTCCTCGCGGGCTTCCCACCGGTTCGAACCCGTCTGGAAGGTCAGGGCCTCCGGCTGCCGGAGCGGGCCCTTGTCCTTGAGGAAATGGGCGAACCAGGGCGCCTGTACCTTCTCGCGGAAGTATTTCGCGGTGTCATCGCCGAACGCGATCCTCCCCAGCCGGCTCCCGTCGCGGCCCCAGCCGCCGTGGTTCCAGGGCCCGGCGACGAAATAGTTCATCCGGCCGGAGTCGTGCGCCTCGAGCGCCGCGTAGATCTTGAGGGGCCCGGAGAAATCCTCCTGGTCCCACCAGCCGGCCACGTTGAGCGTCGGGACGGCGACCCGGTCCAGATGAGGCGTCACCGCCAGTTTCTGCCAGAACCCGTCATAGTTCGGGTGGGCGACGAAATCGTTCCATGTCGGGATCTTCCCGAGCAGGTACTTCGCGTCGACGTTCGCCAACGGGCCCAGCTTCAGGTACCAGTCGAACGTGTCGTAGATGTCGAAGCGGAAATGATAGTCGATGTTCGAGGTCTCCATCATGGCCGCGTATTCGAATCCGTAGCTGAGCCGGAAGGCGCCGTCGTGGAAGAAATCGTCCCCCATGTACATGTCCGCCGGCGAGGCCTGGGGAGAGACGGCCTTGAGGGCCGGGTGCGGATCGATGAGGGCCTGGACCGTGAGCCAGCCGTCATAGGAGACGCCGAGCATTCCCGCGCGCCCGTTGTTGCCGGGAACGCTGCGGACGAGCCAGTCGATCGTGTCGTACGCGTCGGTTCCCTCGTCGATCGCCCCGGGGACGTTCGCATCGCGGGGCGGGCGCATCATGACGAACTTCCCCTCGGACCCGTAGCGGCCGCGGATGTCCTGGAACACGAAGATGTACCCTTCGCCGGCGAGCTCCCGGTAGCTCGTGGCGAGCTTCGGATGCCCCGCCGCGTCGCCGCCCGCCCCGTAGGGGGTCCGGTTGATGACGAACGGCAGGGGGCCGTTCGCGGCTTCGGGCGTGTAGATGACCGTGTGCAGGCGGACGCCGTCGCGCATGGCGACCATGGCTTCGGTCCGCTTGTAGGCCGGGGCGGCCCCGGCCGCGAGGGTCACGGACAGGAGAAGGACGAGCGGCACGGACGAAAGATATCGTTTGTTCATGTTCGCCTCGGGAATCAATCTATCCCATCGGAAGAAAAGATGTCAAACCCACGCCTCCCCGGCACTAGTGCCGGGGTTGCATGGGGTTAGCCCTGAGCCTCGCTTCTCGCCCCGACCTCCGAGGGGAGAACTGCGTTGGCGAATGGGCAAACCCACGCTTGCCCGGCATTAATGCCGGGCTGCATGGGGTTAGCCCTGAGCCTCGCTTCTCGCCCCGACCTCCGAGGGGAGGACTGCGTTGGCGAACGGGCAAACGCACCGCGGAGACCGGCGCGTTGACGCGATCCCGCGCGGATGGTAAAGTTCCGCGTGGAGAGGATGACATGATCGCTAAGACCGGCCTGGAAAAGATGTTCCACGGAAGGGGTTTCGACGATTTCCGCTGGATCGACCCGGCGTCGGTCGTCGTCGCCGAATGGGTCCGGATGAAATGCCTGTTCGGGTGCGGCGAATACGGCCGCAACGCCTCCTGCCCTCCCAACGTCCCGCCGGTCCCCGAATGCGGGCGGTTCTTCCGGGAGTATTCGGAGGCCGTGATCTTCCATTTCGCCAAGACGGTCGCCAAGCCCGAGGATCGCCACGCATGGACCCGGGAGGTCGCCGGGACGCTTCTCGATCTCGAGCGGGACGTGTTCTTGTCCGGGCACCCCAAGGCCTTCATGCTCCTCCTCGACAGCTGTTGCCTCTGCGAAACCTGCACGGGCCGCCGGACCTCCTGCAAGGAGCCGCGGCGGGCGCGGCCGACGCCCGAGGCTCTGGCCGTGGACGTCTTTTCCACGGTCCGCGCCGCCGGCTACCCGATCGAGGTCCTCTCGGACCACACCCGGGAAATGAACCGATACGCCATTCTGCTCATCGATTAGGGGCCGGGCCCCGACCAAAGGAGAACCGATATGTGGTGGGAAGATAAAATCATGCGGACCTTCCGGGTCCGCCTGGTCCAGACACCGGGCGTGCTCGGCGGCCTGCTCTCGGCCGTGGGGGCCGCGGGAGGCAACGTCGGCGAGCTCCGGACCGTGCACATGGGCAGCGAGTCCGAGGTCCGGGACGTCACCGTGTTCGCCGACGACGCCGCCCATCTCGAAGCGCTCGTCGCGGCCATCAACGGATACCCGGACGCCGAGCTCCTCGAGGTCCGCGACGAGGTCCTCGAAATGCACCAGGGGGGGAAGATCGCCATCCGCTCCCGCTACGAGATCGACAGCATCAGCACGCTCCGGCGCGTCTATACGCCGGGCGTGGCCGAGGTCTGCCTGAAGATCAAGGCGGACCCGGCCCTCGCCCGCCGGTTCACGGCCATCCGCCACTTCGTGGCGATCGTCACCGACGGGACCGCCGTGCTCGGCCTCGGGGACATCGGGCCTCAGGCCGCGATGCCGGTCATGGAAGGCAAGGCCAGCCTGATGGAGACGCTGACCGGGCTCTCGGGCATCCCCATCCTCCTCAATACCAAGGACCCCGACGCCATCGTCCGGACGGTCGTCGACATCGCCCCGACGTTCAGCGCCATCCAGCTCGAGGACATCTCCGCCCCGCGCTGTTTCGAGATCGAATCCCGCATCCAGGACGCGCTGAACATCCCCGTGATGCACGACGACCAGCACGGGACGGCCTGCGTCGTGACGGCCGCCCTGATGAACGCGTCGCGGATCGCCCGCGTCGAGCTCAAGAAGTGCCGCATCGGCGTCATCGGACTCGGCGCGGCCGGGTTCGCCCTGACCCGGATGCTGATGTATTTCCTGGGAACCCCCGTGCTCGGCGCCGATATCGCGCCGGCGGCCCTCGAAAGGCTCAAGAAGGCGGGGGGCTTGCCCTCGACCCTGGAGGAGATCATGTCCTCCGCGGACGTCGTCGTCGCGACGACGGGCGTCCCGGGGCTCATCAAGCCCGGGATGGTCCGAAAGGGACAGATCATCCTGGCCCTCTCCAACCCCAGCCCCGAGATCGATCCGGAGACGGCCCGAAAGGCCGGCGCGGCCTTCGCCGCCGACGGCAAATCGGTCAACAACGTCCTCGGCTTCCCGGGCATCTTCCGGGGCGCCGTGGACGCCGACGTTCCCCGGATCACGCGGGAAATGCTCATCGCCGCGGCCCGCGCCATCGCCGAATCGGCGCCTCCCGGCGACATCGTCCCCAACCCGCTGGACAAGGCCCTGCACCGCCGGGTCGCCCGGGCGGTCGCCCGGACGGCCGTCGAACAGAAGCTCAACCGCGACGACCTGACGGGCTATTTCGACTAGGGCGCCGGGGCGTTCCGGCGAATTGACAACCGGTCCGGGTTCGGCTATTAATGGGGCATCGACAGAGGGAAGAGGAGGCTCCGCCATGATCACCGTGAAACAGATCCTCGACGAGAAGGGGCGTCAGGCCTGGACGATCGCACCGGACGCCAAGGTCTTCGACGCGCTGAAGCTCATGGCCGAGAAGGGCATCGGCGCCCTGGTCGCCGTCGAGGGCGGCCGGGTCGTCGGCATCCTTTCCGAGCGGGACTATGCCCGCAAGATCGCGCTGCTGGGCCGGTTCTCGCAGGACACGCCCGTCAAGGACATCATGACGACCCAGGTTTACGGCGTCCACCCCAGCGCGACGGCCGAGGAATGCCTGGCGCTGATGACGGACCGGCGCATCCGGCACCTCCCCGTCCTGGAAAAGGACAAGCTGGCCGGGGTCATCTCCATCGGCGACGTGGTCAAGGCGGTCATGTCGGCCCAGAAGGTGACCATCCAACAGCTCGAAAACTACATCATGGGCAAATACCAGTGACCGGCCCGGACCCGGATCGCCGGGTCCCCGGTCCGCGGCCCGGGACCGAGCCTGCCGGGCAGAACGGAATTCCCCTCATTCACCGCCGAGGCGCCGCTTCGCGGTTTCGATCTGGCGCCTGACCATCTCCGGATTCGTGGAGCCTTCGGTCCTTTTCTTCGACACCGCCCGGAGCGGATCGAAAACCTCGAAGACGTCCCCTTCGAAATTCGGGTGGAAGGACTGGTATTCCTCGAGGGTGAGCAGGGAGAGGCTCTGGCCCCGCATCTCGGCGTAGCCGACGATCTCAGCCACGAGGCCGTGCGCCTCCCTGAAGGGGACCCCTTTGTCCACGAGATACTCGGACAGGTCCGTGGCGTAGAGCCCCGGGCTCAGCTTTTCCCGGATCCGCTCCTTGTCGAGGCCGATCCTGGCCAGCGCCAGCCCGACGACTTCAAGGATGACCAATGCCTGCTCCACGCCGGAGTAGAGGGCCGTTTTGTCCTCCTGGAGGTCCTTGTTGTAGGAGGAAGGGAGCCCCTTGACGACGAGGAACAGCTGGCTGACACAGCCGAAAAGCCTGCCGGGACTCGAGCGGATGAGCTCGAAGATATCCGGATTCTTCTTCTGGGGCATCAGACTGCTCGAGGTGGCGATGCTGTCGTCGAGTTTCAGGATGCCGAATTCCGCCGAAGAGAAGATGACGAAATCTTCGGCCATGCGGCTCATGTCCAGGAGGATGAGGGCCAGGGCGAAGAGCGTTTCCAGGATGAAGCCCCGGTCGGAGACCGCGTCGATCGAGTTCTCCGTCAGGGCCCCGAATCCCAGGAGGCCCCTCACGTAGTCCCTGTCCAGGCCGATCGTCGACCCGGCCAGGGCACCGGAGCCCAGCGGCAGGGCGTCGGCCCTTTTCCAGGCGTCCGCGAGCCTGCCTTTCCCCCGTTCGACCTGCCAGAAGAAGGACATGATATAGTGCGCGAACAGGATGCATTGGCCCCTCTGGAGGTGCGTGTACCCCGGCATCACGACATCGTCGTACGTCTCGGCCAGTCCGATGATCCTCGATTGGATCTCCGTCAGGCGTTCGATGACGCGGGGGATCCTGTCCTTGAGGTAGAGCCTCTCGTCGGTGACCACCTGCTCGTTCCGGCTCCGGCCGGTGTGCAGCTTCTTTCCCGTCTCGCCGATCTCTTCGATGAGGGAGAGCTCCACGGCGGAATGGACGTCCTCGAACCTGTCCAGGTCCGCTTCCGCCTCGAGCCGCGTTCCCGCGGCGGTCAGCCCCGCGAGGACCTTCTCCAGCTCGGGGCCGTCGAGGACCGAGGCCCCCGCCAGCCCGCGGGCGTACGCCGCCGACGCCTCGAGCTCCGCCCGAAGGAGGAAGCGGTCGTCGCGGATGGACGCGTTGAAGGCGCGGATCGCGGGATGGTCCTCCCGCGACGCGAACCGCCTGTCCCAGACGTTGGCGTTCATCGCGGGCCGTTCCCCATGAAATCCGTCACCTTCATCCTCCTCTTGGTCATGATGGCGTTGTGGGCCTTGAGCCGGATGGCGTTGATCCTGATGAATCCCAGCGAATCCTGCTGATCGAAGCCGCCGTCGATGTCCATGCTCGAGAGGTCCTTGTCGTAGAGGGAGCTCGGCGATTCGCGGCCGAGGATGTAGACGCCGCCCTTGTAGAGGGACAGCCGGACCGTCCCGTCGACCACCTGCTGGCTCTTGTCGACGGCGGCCATCAGGAAATCCATCTCCGGCGAGAACCAGAAGCCGTTGTAGACGAACTCCGAGAACTTCGGGGCCAGCATGTCCCTCAGCCGCATGACCTCCCTGTCCATGGCGATGCCCTCGATATCCATGTGGGCGGCCCTCAGGATGGTCATGCCGGGAGTCTCGTAAACGCCGCGGCTCTTGATGCCGACGTACCTGTTCTCGACCATGTCGACGCGGCCGATCCCGTTCGCGGCCCCCAGCTCGTTCAGGAGGCGGAAGAGCCCGTAAGGAGTCGACTCCTCGACGCCGTGGGTCAGGTCGACGACCCTGACCGGGACGCCGTCCTTGAACCGGATCTCCACATGCGTTTCCTCGTCCGGAGCCTCGAGGGGGCTGGCGGTCATCGAGTAGATGGACTCGTCGGCCTCCGCCGCGGGGTCCTCGAGGACGCCGGATTCGTGGCTGATATGGATGAGGTTGGCGTCCTCGCTGTAAGGCTTGTCCTGGGACGCCTTGATCTCGATGCCGTGGGCCCGGGCATAAGCGATGAGGTCGGTCCGGCCGCGGAACCGGGCGAGGAATTCCGGGTCTTTCCAGGGCGCCAGGACGCGGATGGAAGGATCCAGGGCGTAATAGCTCAGCTCGAAACGGACCTGGTCGTTCCCTTTGCCCGTCGCGCCGTGGGAGACGATCCCGGCCTTCTCCCGATGGGCGATCTCGATCTGGCGGCGGGCGATGAGGGGCCTGGCCAGGGACGTCCCGAGCAGGTAGCGGCCCTCGTAGATGGCGTTGGCCTTGATGGCCGGAAAGACGTAGTCGGTCACCAGCTCTTCCTTGAGGTCTTCGACAAAGACCTTCGAGGCCCCGGTCTTCAGGGCCTTGGCGCGGACGGCCTCGAAGTCGTCGCCCTGGCCGACGTCGGCCACGTAAGCGATGACCTCGTGGCCTTTTTCCTCGAGCCATCTCAGGATGACCGAGGTGTCCAGCCCTCCCGAATAAGCGAGCACGATCTTATCCATAAGGATCTCCTTTCAAGTTCGATCAGGGGCCCGGTCCCCGCGTCGCGGCGCGGGGGCCGGAAACGATGAAGGGGCGGCTCAGCCGCGCCTGGACCGGCCCGGACGGCGGCCGCGCGGTCCGGGCGTTCTACGCCTCTTAAAGCATGGACGAGAATTCACGTTCGACATCCTTCCTCTTCTCTTCGCTGGCCGCCACGATGAGGAGCGTGTCGTCGCCGGCGATGGTCCCCAGGATCTCCTCCTTGCGCAGGGAATCGATGAGGCTGGCCACCCCGTTGGCGTTCCCCGGCGAGGTCTTCACGAGGAGGAGCTGGCCCGTGCCCTGGATCTCGACGACGAAGCTCCGGAACAGGACCTTGAGCCGTTCCCGGAGCCCGCCCCGGGCGGACGGGTCGAAGACCTCATAGCGGGAGGCTCCCGGACCGATCTGGACCTTGACGTAGCCCATTTCCCGGAGGTCCCGGGAGATCGTCGCCTGCGTCGTCCGGATCCCCCGCTTCCGCATCTCGCGAAGGATGAGGCTCTGGTCGCGGGCGTCGGTCCGGCCGACGAGCTCCTTCAGGAGACGCTGGCGGACCATTTTCAGGCTTGCATTTTTTTTCATAATTTCTGCATAATTATACAGAACTCGAAAAGCGTGTCAAGTGATCTTTTTCGGGGCGGTTTCGGGAGGAAAGCGCGGGACCGTCAGGGACGGCCGAAATCGATGTCGTCGGGAAGCTCGTTGACGTCCCCGGCGGCGTCGTAGGGAAAGTGTTCGGCCAGCTTTTCGCCCGCGGCCGAAATGGCCCGGACCAGCCCTTCCGTGTATTCCCCTTTGCGGAAGCTCTCGGCAAGAAGGCCGGCGACCGTGTCCCAGAATTCCTGCCCAACCCTGGCGTGGATCCCGGCGTCGCCGAGGACCGTGAACCGGCGCCGGGCGGGGACGATGAAGAAGAGGATGCCGTTCCGGTCCCGGGTCCCGGTCATCTTCAGCCGGACGAAGGCCTTTTCGGCGACCTTGCGGACACTGCCCCAGAAGAACGGGGCCACCGAGACGCGGATCTCTCCGGAGGTCCGGCGCTCGGCCTCCTTGAGCGATTCGAGCACACGCCCGCCGTCGATCGTCCTCAGCAGTTTGCGACGTCCCCAGCTCATCATCTTGTCCTCCCGCTTCTCACCAGGATCCGGAGGCCCCCCCGCCGCCGGACCTTCCGCCGCCGCCGCCGAACGAGCCCCGGCTCGAGCCCCCGCCGCCGCCCCGGCCGCCGGACAGGATGTTGATCAACAGCCAGAAGGCCAGGGACGGGTTGGTGATGAAGAGGATGAGGAAGAAGAGGACGGCGATGCCGGCGAGGATCTTCTCTCCGGACGAAAGACGCCTCGCCGCGCGCGTCCGCTCCCCCTCCGGGGCCTGCGCGCCCGGCTCTCCGGAGATCGCCGCGAGCAGGGCGGCGACGCCCTCCCGGACGGCTTTGTCGTTGTCCCCGTTCCGGACGGACGGAATGATGACGTCGTTGATGATCCGGCCCGCCGTGATGTCGGGGACGCGGGCCTCGAGACCGTAGCCGACCTCGATCCGGATCTTCCGGTCCGCGGCCATGATGAACACGGCCAGGCCGTCGTCGAGGCCCTTGCGGCCGACCCTCCAAGCCTGGAACGCCTTCGAAGCCCAGTCCTCGAGGGGAACCCCGCCCGTCGATCGTTCGATATAGACGAGGACCTGACGGCCGGTGGTCCGTTCGAAGTTCTCCAACTCGACGTCGAGGGCGTCGACGGTCGCGGCGGACAGGAATCCGGCCTTGTCCGTGGCCCATCGGTCAGGCGCCGGGGGAATGTCCCCCAGGGCGGACAGGCCCGTCCCCAGGACGAGGAGGGCGACGGCCCCGAGGGAGGCGCGGCAAAGGGAGCGGCGGCTCAAGGCTTAGAATTGCACTTTCGGAGCGGTCTCGGCGCCGGCCTGGGCCTTGAAGTAGGCCTTCTCGGCGAACTTCGAGCCGAAGAAGCCGGCGATGAGGACCGTGGGGAAGCTCTGCCGCTTGGTGTTGAATGCCTGCGACGTCTCGTTGAAGCGCTGGCGCTCGACCGTGATGCGGTTCTCCGTCCCTTCGAGCTGGGTTTGCAGGTCGCGGAAGTTCTGCGTCGCCTTGAGGTCGGGATAGGCCTCGACGGCGACGAGAAGGCGGGCGATGGCCGAGCCGAGCTCGTCCTGGGCCTGCTGGAACTTGGCCATGCTCTCGGGATTGTTGACGACGCTCTCGTCGATCGTCATCTGGCCCACCTTGGCCCGGGCCTCGGTCACGGCCGTATAGGTCGACTTTTCGAAGTCGGCCGCGCCCTTGACCGTCTCGACGAGGTTCGGGACGAGGTCGGCCCGCCGCTGGTAGACGTTCTCGACCTGGGCCCACTGGGCCCGGACGGCCTGGTCCAGCTTGACGAGGGCATTATAGGTCCCGGTGCCGACCGAGAAGACGAGGATCGCCCCCAGGATGAGGACTCCCAGGCAACCGATGAGGAGGGTCTTTTTCGGCATGTTCATATTCCTTTTCTCCGCGGGATCTCAGGATGATCGCATTTTACCGGGAACCCCGGGCCAATTCAAGCACGCTCCCGGGGATCGCCCGCTCGGGACTCGTGGACATCCCTCCTGAAGACGCGAATTTTCCCCAGCGAGGAAGATCCGCTCCGCTTCGGGGCTGCGCTCTCCCCGTCCTGCGGACGGGGAACCGTGCCCGCTCCGCCCCTCGACGGCTTCCTCCGGGATATCCCCTCCGTCCTTCGCGGCGATCCCCTCCAGACCTTGCCGCCAATCCATGGCCTGCGCGCCGGGCCCCCTTAGAATCTCATTATCCGCATTTCCCGGAGGGCGAGATAGGCGGCGCCGATGACGCCGGCGGAATCTCCGAGCTTCGCCTTGAGGATGGGGATGTCGCGTCCGGAGACGCCGAAAAGCCCCTTTTGGAGATAGGGCGGGACGCGTTCATACCACAGGGGAATGTTCGAGACCCCGCCGCCGAGGACGATCGCCTCGATGTCCAGGATATTGACCGCGTTGGCGAAGACCTCCCCCATGATGCGGAAGCTCTCCTCGAAGAAACCCCGGGCGAGCGGATCCCCCTTTTCATATCGGAGGTAGATGTCGTGCGGGGTGAGCTTGTCCCCGGTGAGCTCCGCGAAGCGCCGGCTCAGACTCGGCCCCGAGAGGTAGGCCTCGGCACAGCCGCGGCGGCCGCACTCGCAGAGACGGCCGCCGATATCGATCGTCGCGTGGCCGATCTCCCCGGCGTTCCCCCGGGCCCCCCGATGGAGCTTGTCGTCGAGGATGAGCCCGGAGCCCATGCCCGTCCCCAGGATGACGGCCATGATGGACGCGTACTTTCCGCGGCAGGACGCGTAGAACTCGGCCAGCGCCAGGCAATTCGCGTCGTTCTCGACGATGAGAGGCACGGGGAGCTTGGCCCGGAGGAGGCTGATGAGGCCCGGTTTTTCGTAGAGCGGGGTGTGCGGGGCCCCGTACATGATATCGTCGGCGGAACTGTAGGTTCCTGGCGTCCCCATGCCCACGGCCCCGTAGGCGCGGCCGCCGGAGGTTTCCGCGACCAGCTTGAGGATGTTCGCGACCACGCGCTCCTTGCCGAGACGCGGCTCCGACGGGATGCGCTGGCGGGCCAGAACGGTCCGCGAGCCGTCCATCAGACACGCCTCGACCTTTGTCCCCCCCAGATCGATGCCGATGGCGCAGGGGTCGGGTCTTAACATTTAATAATTCTCCTTTTCCGGTCTCGCTGGAGGGGCCTCGGAAGGAATGGCAAGTGTTGGGGCCTGACCTCTCGTCGCAATGACGTCGACGCCCGTGCCGAGGACGTCGGGGATGAGGACCTGGCCGCGTCCGATCGGAGGCTCGGGCCGCAGTTTGGCGATCTCGGCAAGGATGGGGAAGATCATGTCGCGCGGCACGGGAGCGCTCAAACGGACCGAGACCATCTGAGACGCCGTGCCCGCGAGCGGCACGGAGGTGGCGATGTTGCGCTTGGGACGGAGGATCTCTTCGGCCGCGAAGTCCAAGCCCCTGTCGCATTGGTTGCCGCGCACATCGAGCCCCCTTTCGGTAGGGCGCTCGACCTCGAGCGCACACCCGATCGGACAGAGGACGCAGGTCAGCCGCTCACTCATGGCAGGAAACCTCCATGTCCTCGGTGGCCGGGCCGGTGATCGTGATCCGCTGGAGCTCGGAGGGGACGAGGCGCGGGGCCTTCTTTCGGAAGTGGCTCTTTCCCGACGTCCGGCCCCGGACCTCGATCCAGCGGTCACGGCACGGAGCCGTGACGCGGAACGCGACCTCGAAGCGCTCCACGCCGGTCCGGACCGATTGGGGCACCGCGTACCGGACGTTCTCGCCCGGAGTCAGTCGAACCCCCGCGCTCGGCTTCAGGCGTCCCGCGCTGAAAGCCGCGGCGGCCTTGCCCGCGGCCAGGCCCTCGAAGGACGCCCAATCGGCGACATCGTGGATGTGGAGGACGTTGCCGCAGGAAAAGATGCCGGGCACGGAGGTCATCAGCGTCTCGTCGACCTCGGCGCCGCCCGTGAACGGCGACAGCGCGACCCCGGCTTTCTTCGATAGCTCGTTCTCGGGGATGAGGCCGACCGAGAGGAGGAGCGTGTCGCAGGGGACCTCGAACTCGGTGCCGGCGACGGGTCGGCGCAGATCGTCGACGCGGGCGATGACCACGGACGAAACACGCTCCCGCCCCCGGACCTCGATGACGGTCGCGCCGAGCTCGAGCGGGATGGCGAAGTCCGCGAGGCATTGGCGGACGTTCCGTTCGAGACCGCCCGGCCACGGGAGGATCTCGAAGACGCCACGGACGCGCATCCCCTCGAAGACGAGGCGGCGGGCCATGATCAGGCCGACGTCCCCGGAGCCCAGGATGACGACGTCGTTCCCGACGCGGACGTTGTGGAGATTGACGAGGTTCTGGGCCGTGCCAGCCGTGAAGATCCCGGCCGGGCGCGTCCCCGGGATCCCGATCATCTCCCGGGTCCGCTCCCGACAGCCCATGGCCAGGACGACGGCTCCGGCATCGATGACCCGATAACCGTCGGGGGAATTCACCCGGAGGCGGCGGTCCCGGGAAAGATCGAGAACCATGGCGCCGGTCCGGAAGCTTACGCCCTCGCGGACGGCGTCCCCGGCCAGCCTTTCGGCGTATTCGGGACCGCTGATGGTCTCTTCATAGAGAAAGAGCCCGAATCCGTCGTGAATGCATTGGTTGAGGATCCCGCCGAGGGCGCGGTCCCGCTCGATGACGACGACGTCCGACGCTCCCGCGCGCCGGGCTCCGATAGCGGCCGCCAGTCCGGCCGGCCCGCCGCCGATGACGACGACGTCATGATGCTCGACCTCCATTAAATCCCCCCTTTGTAAAAGGGGGGTGCGGGGGGATTTATGTTCCCCCCTTTGCAAAAGGGGGGTCAGGGGGGATTTATGTTCCCCACTTTGTAAAAGGGGGGCGTGGGGGGATTTCCGGGGGGCCTTGGCGTGCCCATAGAACATCCCCGACCCCACCCCTCGCTTCGTCATCTGTTCCGGCGACAGGCCTTCCGCTTCGAAGATCTCGACGAGACGGGGGGTGCAGAAGCCGCCCTGGCACCGGCCCATACCGCACCGGGTCCGGCGCTTGATCGCGTCGAAGGTCCTTGGGCCGAGCGGGGACCGAAGCGCGGCGAGCACCTCGGCCCGGGTCACCTGCTCGCACCGGCAGACCATCTCGCCCCAGGCGCGATCTCCGGAGACGTGCCCTTCGCGCCCCCCGTCGTCGGCATGGGCAAAACGCGTATTCTCGGGAACGCCGGGCTCGAAGTCCCTCCGAAGTTCGAGATCTTCCCTCGCCCCGACAATGCCCGCGACCATCTCTCCGATGGCCGGAGCCGCCGTCAGTCCGGGCGATTCGATGCCGAACAGGTCTATCCAGCGCGGGCGGGCGGAGCTCTCCTCGATGATGAAATCGGCGAGCTTGGGCCGGATCCCCGCGTAAGCATGGATGAACGGGAAGCGGGCAAGCTCCGGGACGAGCGCGAAGGCTTCGGCCTTGAGCCTCGCCGCGACGGCCGCGGTCGAGGCCGTATCGCCCTTGTCGCCGGCGAGCTCGCTGCTCGGGCCGAGGAGGATATTGCCTTCCATGGTCGGCGTGAGATGGACGCCGAGGAAGGAATCGTCCCGCGGCGGCACGGGATAGACGGGCATCTTGAGGACCGAACCGGCCTCCTTGTCGGAGATGAGATATTCGCCGCGGAACGGGCGAATGCGGGGGGCGGATAGGCCGGCGAGGGCGGCGACGTCCTCGGCGGACAGGCCGGCGGCGTTGACGACCCAGCGCGCGGCGAACTCTCCTTTCGGCGTCGCCAGAATGAAGGCGCCCCCCCGAAAGCCGACAGCCTTGACGCCCGCATCGAGCAGGACGACGGCCCCGTTCAGGCAGGCCGATGTGGCCAGGGCGATGGTGAGCTCGTAGGGCGAAACGATGCCCGTTTCGGGCGAGAAGAGCGCTCGGAGGCCGCGGACTCCGGGCGCGATGGCCCGGATCGCTCCCGCATCGAAAACGGCCAGGCCGGGTGCCCCGTTCCTGTCTCCCTGCTCTTTGAGCTCATCGAGCCTGGAGAAGTCGGACCGGTCGAGCGCCACGACGAGCTTCCCGGTCTTCCGATGGGGGACGCCGAGCTCCCCGGCCAATCGGTAGATCGCCCTCAGACCGGCGGCATTGGTCCGGGCCTTGAGCGAACCGCAAGGGACGTTGAATCCCGCGTGGATGACGCCGCTGTTGGCCTTGCTGACGCCCTCGGCGACATCGGCCGCCTTCTCGAGCAGGATCAGCCGGAGACGGTAGCGCGCGAGCTCCCGGAGGACGGCGCACCCGACGACCCCGCCTCCAATGACCGCGACGTCGTAAACGCTCCCGCCCATAGGTCACAGACTAGCAAAATCGGGGACACAATACCAATTTCCGAAACAGGGAATTCCTCCCTGGAATATCCGCCCTTTCTAAGGATCGGGAAACGGGTATTGTGTCCCCAAATTTACTTGCACCCCGGGATGTGCTAAATTACGCGCTTCGAACATGAAAAAGCGCATCCTGTTCTCCGCCTCGTTCTTTCATGCCCTGACGGACGCGGCCACGGTCGTCATCCCCACGGTGTTTCCCATCCTCTATAGCCGGGAATTCCTCATCACGAGCTACTCCCAGATCGGCCTGTTGTCCAACCTCGGGCTCGTCGCGACGTTCCTGGTCCAGTTCCTCGTCGTCCGCATCTCGTACAGGTACGAATACAGGAAACTCCTCCTCGCGAGCGGCCTGGGTCTCTGCGCGACGATGGCCCTCATCCCCTTCGCCAGGACGTTCGGAGTCCTGCTCCTGCTCTTCCTTCTCCTCCGGATCGCCTCGAGCTTCTATCATCCCGTCATGATCGCCTGGATCTCCAAGAGCCGGGCGGGTTCGGGCAAGGAGCTTGACGACGCCATGGGCATCCAGAGCGGATCGGGGAACCTGGGGGTCATCCTCGCCTACCTCACGGTGGGCTTCATGGCCCAACGATGGACCTGGAAGACGCCGCTTTTCGCCTGGAGCCTGTTCGGCCTCGTCCTCGGCGCCATCGGCCTCATCATCCTGCGGGGCGTCTCCTCGAAGGCCCAGGAACGTCCCTCGCTCAGCCCATCCTCCTGGGCCCGGTCGCTCCGCGGGATCAAGCGGTACATCCCGGGATTCTTCTTCGGCGGCATGGGCTGGTCGGTCACGGTCTATTACGCCCCGTCCCTCCTCAATCACAGGTTCGGGGTGCCGATGGGCCGCACGGGCCTTTTCCTGGCCCTCTGGATCGGACTGGGGACGATCACGGGATACGGCTACGGCGTGTGGAGCCGGAGGTTCGGCCGGAAGAGGGTCTTTCTCACAAGCCTCGGCGGGGCCGTGGTCTGCCTGTTCCTCGTCGGATTCGCCCGGCATCAGGCCCTCGCCGTCGCGGGGCTCGTGGCCTTCGGCGGCTTCCTGCTGATGACCTATCCGTCCCTGCACACGTTCGTCGGGTCCACCGTCCCCGAGAGCGGGCAGACGCAGGCGTTCAGCTGGGTCTCGAACATCCAACTGCTCTCGGGCGCGGTCATTTCGCTCGGGGCCGGCTTCCTGTCCGACGCCGTCGGCATCCAGTTTCCCTTCGTCCTGGCCGGCGTCCTGACCCTGGCCGTGTTCCTATTCTATCTCCCCCGCGGGCCCGAGTTCTTCGGCGGGAAATTCAGGGACACAATACCCGTTTCCGATCTGTGATATTCGCCCCTGGATTTAATACGAATTTACGAATTCGGAAACGGGTTTTGTGTCTCCGATTTTCAAAGCCGGCTATCAGAAAAGTCCGGTCGAGCCGAAGCCGCCCTCCCCGCGTAAGGTATCGTCGAGCGTGTCCGATTCGACGATCGTCGGGGCCTCGACGGGCTGGATGAGCATCTGGGCGATCTTCATGCCGGACTTGATCTCGAAGGGCTCCGTCCCCAGGTTGACCATGACGACGCGGACCTCGCCCCGGTAGCCCGCGTCGACGACCCCGGCGAGCCTGTGGACGCCCTTGAGGGAGATGCCGCTCTTATCCCAGACCAGGCCGACATGGCCAAGCGGGATGGCCATCTGGATGCCGGTAGGGACGGGCTTCGTCTCGCCCGGCGCCAGCGTCATCCCGGCACAGGCGAAAAGGTCCATCCCCGCGTCGCCGGGATGGGCATAGGCCGGGATCTTCGCTTCCGGGTTCATGCGCTTTATCTTGATCTCCATGATGGTCTCCTTTTCAGGCGCCCTCGACGCGCACTTCCTTGAAGAACGGCCGGGCGATCTCCTGCAGCATGATGAATTCTTCCCTCGGATACGGCTTGACGTCGAGCCAGGCCGGGTCGATGGTGTCGTGGGGCACGAACTGCTGAAGCTGGTACAGCTCGGCCCCCTCGAGCCATTCCCCGATCTTCCGCATATCCTCGCGCCCCAGCAGTCCCGGCACGACCGTCGTCCGGAACATGTATTTCAGCCCCGATCCCTTCACGATCTCCGCGCTCCTCGCGATATCCTCGCCCCTGACCGACACCCCCGCGACCTCGCTGTAGCGCTCGATGGGCGCCTTGATGTCCATGGCGATCCAATCGATGAGGCCCTCCCCGACCAGCTTCTCGAGCCGCCCCGGGAGCGAGCCGTTCGTGTCGATCTTGACCAGGAGCCCGCGCTCCTTGACGACACGCACCAGGTCCTCGAGGTCCTCGCTGAGCAGGGGCTCGCCCCCCGTCACGCACACCCCTTCGAGCCAGCCCTTCCTCGAATCGAGGTAGGACAGGAACAGGTCCATCGGCAGGACGGGAAACGACTCCGGCCTCAGCACGAGGTCGGCGTTGTGGCAGAACGGACAGCGGAACGTACAGCCGCCCAGAAAGACCGTCGAGGAGATGTGCCCGGGGAAGTCCCTGCTCGAGAACTTCTCTAGGCCCCGGATCTCGACCATCCCTCGAGCTCCTCCGCGCTGTTCAGGACGGCCCGGACGATCCCCTGATCGTTGAGGATCAGGGTCGGGAGGATGATGCCGCCCTTGTCGTCGCGCTTGAGCATCTTGACGAAGTCCCTGATCCGGGCCTTGCCCTGGGGCTGGGTGAGGCTGTATTCCTGGTAATAGATGTCGCGGGCGGCGAGGAGCTTCTTGAGCTTCTCGCACTTCTCACAGTTCGGGTAGGTGAACAAAAGATAATCCATATTTTCGTCCTTATCCGCTCCCCGCTCCGCTCAGGCGAGCTTGGTGTACGGCGTCCTCTCCTTGAATTCCTGCTGTTTTCCGTCGTTCCAGGTCCGGATGGGCCTCAGGTAGCCCACGATCCGCGAATAGACCTCGGTCTGGGCCCCGCACTCCGGGCAGGAGTGGTGCTCGCCCCGCAGGTAGCCGTGGTCGAGGCAGACGCTGAACGTCGGCGTGATGGAGAAGTACGGGAGCTTGGTCGCCGCGATCCTCCGGACGAGCTTCCGGCACGTCTCCGCGTCGATGGCCTCGGGAAGGAACGTGTGGAAGATGGTCCCGCCGGTGTACAGGGGCTGGATATCGGACTGGTGGTTGAGCGCGTCGAAGACGTCCCGCGTCGCGTCCACGTTGAGCTGGGTGGAGTTGGTCAGGAAGGGATGCTTGTCCGTGCCCGACGTGACGATCCGGGGGTACTTCTCCCTGTCGAGCCGGGCCAGGCGGTAGGATGTGGATTCGGCCGGCGTCGCCTCCAGATTGTAGAGGTGGCCCGTCTGTTCCTGGAAATCCCGGAGGACGCTCCTCATGAAGTTCAGGGTCTCGATGGCAAACTCCTTGCCCTCGGGCGTGCCGATCCCCTTCTTGAGGAAGTTCAGGCCGGCCTCATGCATCCCGCAGATACCGATGGTCGAGAAGTGGTTGTCGAAGTGGCCCAGGTAGACCTTGGTGTAGGGCATGATGCCCCGGGCCAGCATGTTGTTGACGATCTCGCGCTTGGTCTCGAGAGCGTCCTTGGCCAGGGTCATGAGCTCCTTGAGCTTTTCGAAGAACTCGGCCTTGTCCGCGGCCTCGTAGCCGATCCGGTTCAGATTGATGGTGACGACGCCGATCGAGCCCGTGGAGTCGCCCGGCCCCCAGATGCTTCCCGGCCGGCGCATGAGCTCGCGCTGGTCGAGGTTGAGCCGGCAGCACATGGCCCGGATGTCGCCGGGATTCATGTTGGTGCCGATGTAATTCTGGAAGTACGGGATGCCGTACTTGGCCGTGGCCTCGAAGAGGAGGTTGGCGTTGGGCGAATCCCAGTCGAAATCGTTCGTCAGGTTGTAGGTCGGGATGGGGAAGGTGAAGACGCGGCCCTTCTGGTCGCCTTCGATCATGAGCTCCAGGAAGGCCTTGTTGATCATGTCCATCTCGGCCTGGTGCTCGCCGTAGGTCGCCTCGAGCTCCTGCCCGCCGACGACGACCTTCTTGTTCTTCATGTCCTCGGGAACGGTCCAGTCGAAGGTCAGGTTGGAGAACGGCGTCTGCCAGCCCCACCGGGACGGGACGTTGAGCCCGAAGATGAGCTTCTGGACGTCCTGCTTGACCTGCTCGTAGCTCAGGCGGTCCTTGCGGATGAAGGGGGCGAGCAGGGTGTCGACGGAGGAGAAGGCCTGGGCCCCGGCGAACTCTCCCTGCATGGTCCCGATATAGTTGACCATGTGGAGGGTCGCCGTCTCCAGGTGCTTGGCCGGGCTCGAGTGGACCTGGTTCGGGACGTGCCCGAAGCCGCGCCGCAGAAGCGTGTCGAGCGACCAGCCGGCGCAGTACCCGACAATGGGGTAGGACAGGTCGTGGATGTGGAACGAGCCCTCGACATGGGCCTTCTTGATGTTCTCGGTGTAGATCTGGTTGAGGGCGAAGGTCGAGAGGACCTCACCCGAGACCCGGGCGTTGAGGCCGGAGAAGCTCATCACGCCCTCGTTGCTGTTCTCGCGGATCTTCCAGTCGGCGTCGTTGATGTAGTCCTTGATGAGCCGCTCGAGGTTGAGCCCGGTCCGCTTGGCCTCGCGGATGCCTTTGTGCTTTTCACGATACAGGATGTAGGATTTGGCGACCTCGTGGTAGCCCTGCTTCATCAGGACCATTTCCACGATGTCCTGGATCTGTTCGACCGACGGGACCGTGTAGCCGCCGAACTTCTCCTCGATCATGAAGGCGGCGATGTCGGACGTCGTCTTCGACGTCGACGGGTCCGAGATCCCCTGCGTCTCCATCGCCTTGGCGATGGCCTTCGTGATCTTGTCCTGGTTGAAATCGACGACCGTCCCGTCCCTCTTCTTGATCCTCGAGATCCCTCTCACCATCATCATCCAAGGCCTCCTTGTCCCGTTTCCCGCTTGTGCGAAGTCAAGCTATCCAAGACCAATGAAAAATGCTACCATCGATCGAGGTTCATTGTCATGTCCGACGAAAAGACTTCCCGCCGGGCCCTCCCACATCTTGTGTGTGCCTTTCTTAAAAGACACAAAATATTGTATAAGCGAACCAAAATTTACTCCCGTTCGCCGAGCTTGTCAAGCCCCTTTGTGAGGATTATTTGAAATGCCCCGGGAGGCCCATGAAAGCCCTTGATATCAGGACAAATGCCAGCGAAGAAATGGTCGATCTGACCCCGGAGATCGGGGCCATGGTCGCCGCTTCCGGGGTCGAAAACGGCCTCTGCGCGGTCTTCGTCCCCCACACAACGGCCGGGGTCACCATCAACGAGAACGCCGACCCGGATGTCCGGGAAGACATCCTCGCGGCCCTGCGCCGGGCCGTCCCCGACAACCTCCCCTACCGGCACGGCGAGGGCAATTCCCCCGCCCACGTCAAGGCGAGCCTCGTCGGTTCGTCGGTCACGGTCATCGTCGAAGGCGGCCGGCTCCGCCTCGGGACCTGGCAGGGGATCCAACTCTGCGAATTCGACGGCCCGCGGACGCGCAAGGTTTGGGTCAAGATCATCGGAAGCTGAGGCAAGGGATCGCAGGACCGCGTCGCGGCGGCCGGCAGCGCGTCAGGAAGGCCGGCCCAGTTTTCTGAACTCGGCAGCCAGGTCGGTCTCGGGCCGATACACGACGCCCGCCATCCCGAGCTTCGCTGCGGCTTCGACGTTCTCCGGCATGTCGTCGATGAAAACGCATTCGTCGGGCCGGCACCCGGCGCGCCGGGCGGCCTCGAGATAGATCTCCGGCTCCGGCTTGACCATCCCCAGCTCGTAGGACAGCACGTAATCGTCGAAAATGAGGATCTCCGGATAGGTCTCCCGGATGAACCCGAACCGACGGACGTCCGTGTTCGAGAGCAGGATCAGGGTCTTCCGGCCGCCTTCTGCCCGCGGAGGGCGTCCAGGGCCGGAGGGTTCAGCTTGAATATGTCGTTGTAGATCGCGTAGAACCCGGCTTCGTCGACCGTCGAGCCGACCGCTCCGGCGACGCGCCTGTAGAAGTCCCCCGGAGAGATGGACCCCCGGTCGAAATCCGTCAGCAGGTCCAGGTTCCAGTGGGCAGCCTCCTTGATCCTCTCCTCGGAGACCTTCGAGGTCGCGGCGAGCTTCCGGATGAAGACGTCGTTGTCGAACCAGAGGACGACCCTTCCCATGTCGGAAATGACGGCACGTATCATCAGGGGACGTTATAGCAGAATCCGGCGGGACTGGCAACCGCGGGGGGCGCACCTTCGCCTTGCATCGCCGGGGCTCCTTTGCTCTAATACGGGAATGCCGGGGATCGCCCTCGAAGGGCGAGCGAACGCGGACGAAGGGAGTCGGACATGACAAGAAGACATCGAAGAGGGGCGGCAGCCCTCGGCCTCATCCTGGGCTTGGCCGGGCTGGTCGTCCTCGTCATTGGCGGGGCCCTGGCTCTATATTACCTGAAGGGCGGCCGGACGATCACCGAAAAGGACATCGAGGACGGCGCGAAGATCGCCGGCCTGAGGTTCACCGGCAAGGAACGGAGGATGATGGCCCGGGGACTCCGGGACAAGGCGGCCGGCTACGTCGAGAACCGGAAGGTCCCCCTGCCCGATTCCGTCCCGCCGGCGGTCGCCTTCGACCCCGTCGTTCCGGGACTTGTCTTCGAGACGGAACAAAGGCCGTGCGTCTTCACCGAGCCTCCCGACGCCGAGGCTCCCGCGAACCTCGAGGAGCTGGCGTTCGCGCCGGTCGCGGAGCTCGCGAAGCTCATCCGGACGCGGAAGATCACGTCGACCGATCTCACGAAGATGTACCTCGGACGGCTCAAGAGATACGGCCCGAAACTTCTCTGCGTCGTCACGCTGACGGAAGCGACCGCTCTCGAACAGGCCCGGAAGGCCGACGAGGAGATCGCCGCCGGGAAGTACCGCGGCCCGCTCCACGGTATCCCCTGGGGCGCCAAAGACCTCCTCGCGACCAGGGGCATCCGGACGACCTGGGGCTCGGCCGCCTACAAGGACCGGGTTCCTGACGCGAACGCCGCCGTCGTCGACAGGCTCGAGGCCGCCGGCGCCGTCCTCGTGGCCAAGCTTTCCATGGGCGAGCTCGCCATGGGCGACGTCTGGTTCGGCGGGAAAACGAGGAACCCCTGGAATTACAAGCAGGGCTCGAGCGGCTCATCGGCCGGCTCGGCGTCGGCCGTCGCGGCCGGCCTCGTCGGCTTCGCCGTAGGCACGGAAACCTGGGGCTCCATCGTCTCCCCTTCCACCCGCTGTGGAACGACGGGACTCCGGCCGACCTACGGCCGGGTCAGCCGCGCGGGCGCCATGGCTCTGAGCTGGACCATGGATAAGATCGGGCCCATCGCCCGGGCGGCGGAGGACTGCGCCCTCGTCTTCGACGCCCTCCGCGGGCCGGACGGCAGGGACATGACGGTCGCGGACCTCCCGTTCAATTACGACGCCGCTCAGGACCTCGGGAGCATCCGCGTCGGTTATCTCGCCGGGGCCTTCGAGGAGAAAGCGGCCAAGGAGGAAGAGAAGGCCCGGAAAGCCAACGACATGGCCGCCCTCGAGGTCCTCCGCAGGCTGGGCATCGAGCTCGTCCCGTTCACGCTCCCCTCCATCCCCGCCGAGCCGCTCGCGGTCATCCTCGACGCCGAGTCCGCCGCCGCCTTCGACGGGCTGACGCGCAGCGGCCGGGACGAGCTTCTCGTCGAACAGGATGCCGGGGCCTGGCCGAACATCTTCCGGGAAGCGCGATTCATCCCGGCCGTCGAATACATCCAGGCCAACCGGGTCCGGACGCTCCTCATGGAGGACATGGCCCGCCGGATGAAGGACATCGACGTCTATGTCGCCCCGTCTTTCGCGGAAGGGAACCTTCTCCTGACGAACCTGACCGGCCATCCGGCCGTGGTCCTCCCGAACGGCTTCGACGATAAGGGCGCCCCGACGAGCATCTCGTTCATCGGGAGCCTCTACGGCGAGGCAAAGCTCCTTCGGGTGGCGAAAGCCTTCCAGGACGCGACGTCGTTCCACTTGAAGCACCCGGTCCTCGAGGAATAGGGCCGGGGCCCGGCCGGCCCGGCATTGTCCGGTCCCGCCTTCTGTGTTATATAAAAATCAATGATCCGAGCCGCCGGTCTATCCACTCACAAGAAGCCTGTCCGGCGGGCCCTCGATGCGATGGCCCGGGAAAGGGTCCTCGAGCGCATTCTCTCGAGGGATTTCACGGTCTGGAAGGGCGAGGACCTCGGGATAACGGATCGCCTGGGCTGGCTCGAGCCCCTGCCGAAGGCGCTCGAGGCGGTCCCCATGATGGAAGAGTTCGCCCGCGACGTTCGCAAGGCCGGAATGACGCGCGCCGTCCTCCTCGGCATGGGCGGATCGAGCCTCGCCCCGGAAGTCTTCGGCCGCGTGTTCGGGGCCCGGCGCGGGCATCCGCGGCTCGACATCCTGGATACGACGGCCCCGGACGCCGTCGCCAGGACCGCCCGGGGGATCGACATCGACAGGACGCTGTTCATCGTCTCATCGAAATCCGGGACCACGGCGGAGACGTCCTCCCTCTTCAATTATTTCCACGGGCTGGCGTGCGCTGCGCTCGGAAAAACGAAGGCCGGAAAGCATTTCGCGGCCATTACGGACCCCGGCACCCCATTGGATACGCTCGCCCGGCGACATGGATTCCGGAAGGTCCTTCCCGGCGACACGGAGATCGGCGGGAGGTTCTCGGCGCTGAGCGTTTTCGGACTCGTTCCGGCCGCCGTCGCCGGAGTCGATGTCCGGAAGGCCCTCGCCCGGAGCGAGGCGGCCATTCGGGCCTGCCGTTCGACGGATCCTCGGACCAATCCCGCGGCCTGGCTCGGAGCCGTGTTGGGGGTCCTGTGCGGGCGTGGCGTGGACAAGGCGACGATATTCGCTTCCGCCCGCGTCCGCTCGCTGGGGGCGTGGCTCGAACAGCTCCTCGCTGAAAGCACCGGCAAGGAAGGCACGGGGATCCTGCCGGTCCCTGAGGACGCTCCGGCCCCTCCCCGTGCCTATGGGCCGGACCGGCTCTTTATTCACGTCCGATTCGGAGCCGACGCCGCCCTGGACAGAGGCGTCGCCGCTCTCGCAAAGAAAGGCTTCCCGGTCGTCACGATAGAATTCCCGGACGCCCTGGCCCTCCCGGGTCAGTTCTATCTCTGGGAGATGGCGATCGCCGTGGCCGGCCACATTCTCGCTGTTAATCCCTTTGACCAACCGGATGTCGAGGCGACCAAGAAGAAGACGAGGGAGGCTCTCCGCGCGGCTGAGGGGCGCTTGCCGGAAGGACCTTTGGGAAGCGGACCGGGTGAGCCCGACGCCGCGGGGCTGAAGAAATTCCTATCCAGGCCCCGCAAGGGCGCTTATATCGCCCTCCAGGCGTTCCTGGATCCTTCGCCCGCGACGGTCAGGGCTCTCCGCGAGCTCAGGGACGCCCTCCGCGACGCCGTCCGCCTGCCCGTGACCCTGGGATTCGGGCCGCGCTATCTTCACTCGACGGGACAGTTCCACAAGGGGGACTCCGGCCGGGGCCTGTTCATCCAGTTCGTCGGCCGGGGGAAGGTCGACCTCCCCATCCCCGATGTCGACGGCGCCCGCCCTGCCCCGTCCTTCGGGACGCTCATTGCGGCCCAGGCGCGGGGAGACTACGAAGCTCTCGAAGAGGCCGGGCGAAGGATCATCCGCATCGATCCGGGCGCGAATCCCGGCGCAAGCCTTCGAAAGCTCGCCCGCGCCCTCTGATATCCTTAGGTCTCAGCCGGAATTATAGCCTCCACAGGCTCTTGTTTTAGCCACCCGCTTCAGCCTGGCCTTTATTAGGCCCCCCTGCGAGGATATCCAGGCCGTTGCGTCCGGCTGAACTCGACAGGTCATTGTTGCAGCTGCCGGCTTCGGCATGGGCTCTTTTAGCGCGGGCAAAAGTCGATGACCTCTAAATCGCGCGCGCTCGCAGAGACGGCTTGGAATACCCCCCTTTAGGAAAGGGAGGAATCAAGCGGCGCTATCGATACGCGGGCCGATTGGAATACCCCCCTTTATGAAAGGGGGGTATCAAGCGGCGCTATCGAAACGCGGGCCGATTGGAATACCCCCCTTTGGAAAAGGGGGGTGCGGGGGGATTTGTTCCCAAATAAAAAGGGGAGCGGAAGTCGCCTTCCGCTCCCCTTGAATGCTTTCTTGGACCCGGGAAACCCCGGGTCATATCCGGGTCAGTACAGGCCGCAGAGGAACACGTCCGCGTGGAAGAGCTCCCGGCTCTTCGTCCGGACGGCCTTGTCGACCGTGCCCTTGACGTCAAGGTAGAACCAGAACTTGTCGAACAGGCGCAGCTTCTTGAGATAATAGGCGGCGTAGTCCGTGTACTTGTCGGCGATGATCTTGCCGATCTCCTTGCCCTTGGCGTCGACCAGGAGGATGTAGCTGACGCCTTCGCCGGCCTGAACGGAGCCGTACACCTTGACCTTCCCCTTGCCTTCCCATTCCTCGTTCTTGAGGGCGCTGGTGACCTCGAGGACGGCGAAGGAATCGCGGGTCACGGGATCGATATAGTCGGGAACGACCAGGTCTGCGGTCCGGGTGAAGACGTTCCGGAAGGTCCCGCCCTGCTTGATGTCGATGCTGTCGGCCCGGAATACCGAGGGCTTGTCCAGGAGGAGTTCGCCCTTGATCCTGACATCCTTTCCGGTGAGCTTCGAGGCGTCGCCACCCTCGATCTGGCCCTGAACGGCGATGTCGTATCCCTGGGCGGTCGGCAGGTAGAAGTACTGCCCGAGCCCGATCTTGACGGTGCCCTCGAACTCGTTGGCGGGCTTCGCCGGCGCGTTCTCTTCGGCCTTTTCCTGAGAGAAGGAGACCGCGGCCAGCGCCAGGACGACGCAGAGGCCGAGCCCCAGGATCCCTGCGAACTTTCTTCCGGATGTCATAGTCCTAACCTCCATATGGTCTCTTTTCTGAGATTTCGACATACATGAAAGCTAAAGGATTTTATACCACCCGGCCGCGAAAAAGTAAAGAAGAAAAATGCGCCCGGGCCCCGCCTACCTCTTCCGGATGCTCCCGGACCTCCCCGGGGAAGAAGATGACCTGGACGAAGAGACGGAGCGGGAAGAGGACGAGGAGTGCGAGGACGACGAAACGGAGCCCTTGGACGATCCCGAGGACCGGGGGGCGCTGTAGCTCCGCGAGGAACTCGACCGCGAGGAGGACCCCGAGGAACGGGACAGGGAGCCGGAGGAATAGGAGCGGCCCGAATAGGAAGGCGCGGAATAAGAGCGCGAAGGGGCCGAGTAACGGGGGGTTATGGCGCCGCGCGAATAGCTCGAGCCGGATGAGGAATAGGACCTGCCGGAGTATGAGGGGGCGGAATAGGAGTACGAACGGGTTGAAGACCGGGGAGTGGAGTAGCCGCGGGTATCGCTCGATCGGCCGTACGATCCGGAGGGCTTGACCTTGGAGGCGGGCGCATATTCCCGGACGCCGCCGTAGCTCCTCAGGGAAGAGGTGCTCGCGGTCCTATTCCTGATGGTCGAAGGATAGTCCTTGGTCACGCCGCCGGACGAGGGCTTGCCGGACCCCGAATAGGACCGGACCGTCGATCTCGGGACGGTCGCCCCGGTCACGCGGGAGGAGCCCCGGGCGCTCAGGCCCGAAGGTCTCTCGACCACGGAATTCGAGCGGATCCTGCCGAAGGAGGAGGACCGTTCCGTGCCCGATGCCGCCGCTCCGCCGCTCCGCGAAGGGAAGGTCCGGAGCCTGGAAACGGTGCCGGAGATCGAGCCGGACAGGCTTCCGGTCGAAGCCGATCTGCCTGTCGATGTCCAGGTGCGGCTCCTCGAAGTGATGCCGGAAACACTTCCCGACGCCGGGCTTCTCAGGGTCCCTTTGGACAGGGCGCCCCGTTCCGCAAGGGTCGCGCGGGAGCCGGCCGCCGGGATCGACCTCACCGAGGACGGCGAGCCCAGGTTCGCGCGGCCCACGGACGGACGGACGTTCGGCTGTTCCGCCCTCAGGCTGATGCGGCCGAGCGCGCCGAGCTCGGAGGACCTGAGCGCGTGCCGCGAGATCGCCGGCGACTGCAGGCGGTCCCTGCGGACGACGGTCAGGGCGCGGGAATTCCAGGGGTAATCGTTGCCGTACCAGCGGTCATGATACCTGCCGTTGAGGATGACCCCGGGCCGGTTGTAGTAGCTGAGGGGGCACCAGCCGTAGTGATCGCGACCGTGATACCAGTGCACCCAGGCGGGGCCCCAGTGGGTCGTCGGGATCCAGTACCAGCCCAATCCGAACCTCCACTGCCAGCGCCCGTAATGGTAGGTGGCCCAGCCCCAGGGCTCGGACGAGACCCAGGTCCAGCCGATGATGGGATACCAAACCCACCGGCCGTACATGTAAGGTCTCCAATCCGCGTCGTGAACGTACGGCACCCAAACGTTGCCGTAGGACGTTTCGTTCACCCATCGGCCGTTATCGTCGAGCTCGTTCCCGTAATCGGAAATGGCGGAAGGCATGTAGGAGGACCCCGACCGCCGGTCGAGGAGCCCGTCCCGCGTCTCGTTCCACCGGTCGAAGCCGTCCATCGCCGCTCGGAAGGACTCAGGATCGGAGCGAAATTCCCCGTTCGCGGCGACCAGCCGCTCGTTCGCCCGGACGACCACGGAGCCGGCCTCGCCGGCGGCCTCGGCCGAGCCTTCATGAACGATGATCTCGGTGGCTTCGCCGCCGCCCACATCAAAACGGTAGAGGCCCGCCTCGAGGATATAGAAAGAAGCGTCGGGCGTATGGACCTCGATACCCTTCTCCGCATCGAGGGTCGTCACCCGGAGGTAAGCCTGCCCCGCCCGAAGGTGGAGCTTGACGGGATCGCCGTTCCTCGCCGGAAGGGCCGCGAACTCGGCCTCGCTCGACACGCCGAGCCGGAGAAAATTGCTCCGACCGAACTGGACCTCGGCCTGCCCGTCCGTCGTCACGAGCCTGTCGCCCACCGCGACGGGGAGGTTCACCTCGGCGGATTCGGTCCCGAGCTCCTCTCCCCTGTCGACGGTAGCCACGCCCTTGACGAAGCTCAATCGGGCGTAACTCCGGTCGTCGTCCTCGTCCGACTGGGCGAAGGCCGCCAACGGGGCCAAAGCGACGAGGACCGCGATAATCGTTCCGAGCATCCGGGCTTTTCTCATCTTCTTTCTCCTCACGCCCCATAAAAAAGCAAGAACCGTGCCAGATGGCCTCAGGGGAGTCCGCCCTGACCTGAGGCCGTGGATGCGGACGATTGTCCTCTGGAGGGGTCAGCCCTCAACTTTTCGACTTTAGGGAGCCCGCAAATGTCGAAAAGTCGAGCCCTGACTCCTCCCCGGAGACGGAAAGGCCGGCCGTGGAGAGAGATACCGGCACGAGTCGAACGCCCTTTCCGAGCGCCTCGATCTCCCGGTCCATGGCCCGGGCGGCGGTCTCGTCGGCACCGGCCAGGAGGGTCATGGAGCCTCCCGGGCCACCGGCCCCGTTGACCTTCCATCCCGAGGCGCCATGGCTCCGGGCGACGCCGATCACGGCGTCGGCTTCGGGAGGGACGATCCCGGCGGCGAGGGCCCGCTGGCATTCGTTGTTCCGGATCATCATCCGGCCGTAACCCTCGAGGTCCCCGCCGAGGAGGGCGTCCCGGGCCTCGTCGGCCAGCCGGCTCATCTCGTCCAGCCGGGCGCGGACGGGGCCCGCCTTCTCCAGTTCGGCGATGACCCTCTCGTGAAGGGCCGAGGAATCGCGGGCGCCGCCGAGTCCGACGAGGCGCAGGCGCCGGCCGAGCTCGCCGCTTGACCCGGGTTCGAGGGCGAGGGTTTCAACCTCGCAGTCGGGATAGCGCGTCACACGGATGAAGCTCACGCCGCCCCGGGCGGCCGCTATCTGATCCTGGACGCCGCTTTGACGGCCGAGCTTTTCGGTTTCGACCCGGTGGGCCAGGGCAGCGATGTCGTCTCCGGTCCTGCTTCCACCCGTCAGCCGGTCGAGCCCCCCAACAGGGCCACGCAGACGGAGGCCGATGTTCCGGTCGCGAAACCCGGCGGGACCGGAGAGGACACGGATATTTCGAGCCTCATATCCTCCGGGATGACGAACGCGCCGATGGAGTGACGGAGCAGGGCGTGCGGGCCGTAGACGGGCCCGGGCTCCTCGGGAACGAACGAGAACGCCTCGCCGAAGCTCAAGGCGCGTACGCGAACCCTGTCAGGGCCGCCGCCCGGGTTCCCGTAGACCTCGATCCGGACCTCCACAGGCGGAACGACGGCCAGGTTCAGGACGCGCCCCCGGCCGGCGAACCAGGTGTCCGTCCACCCCCCGATATCGTTGATCCGCAGGGGAGCCCGGGCCTCGAGGACGCGCCGGGGTCGTTCCAAGTCTCCCTCCGGGGCCGTCAGGCGTCCCGGCGGTGCCGGACCCGGTCCAGGCTCACCGCCGCGACGATGATGACGCCGATGATGATCTCCTGGATGTAATTCGGCCAGCCCATCATCGTACAGCCGTTCCTGAGGAAGGACATGATGAACACGCCGATCATCGTGCCCAGGATGCTGCCTTCTCCGCCCGACAGGCTTCCCCCGCCGATGACGACGGCGGCGATGATGTCGAGCTCGAGCCCGACGGCCACGGTCGGGTCGCCCACGGTCAGCCGGGAGAACTCCATGACCCCCGAGAGGCCGCAGAACAGGCCGGCGATGGTGTAGACGAGGATCTTCGTCCGGTCCGTCCGGATGCCGCAGAGCCGGGCCGTGGATTCGTTGGAGCCGAGGGCGAAGACATGCCGGCCGAAGACCGTGGACCGAAGGACGACCGCCATCAGGACAGCGAAGACGATCATGAGCCAGATCCCCGGGGCCAGGAGGAGCCATGAAGGCCGCGGGCTCTTGGCCATGAGGTCGTTGATCCAGGTCAGCGGGGCGTCGATCTTCTGATTCCCGGCGATCCACTTGGCCGCCCCCCGGGCGATGCCCATCATGCCCATGGTGACGATGAACGGGACCAGCTTGAGCCGGGTGATGAGCCCGCCGTTGACGAACCCGACGAGCCCCCCGGTCAGGACCCCGAGGACGAGACCGACGAACGGGGACGCCCCCTGGTTGATGGCATGGGCCGTGATGACGCTGGCGAGGGCGATGTTGGAGGCGGCCGAGAGGTCGATGCCGCCGCCGATGATGACCAGGGTCATCCCCAGGGCGCCCAGGGCCACGATGACCGACTGGGTGGCCACGCTCCGGAAGTTGGCCGCCCTCAGGAACCGGTCCCGGACCTCCGGCATCGCGGAAAAGATGGCGATGACCAGAAGGAGCCCGAGGAAGGGGCCCAGGACGTTGAGCGCGTTCTTCAGCCGACGTTTGCCGATTCCGTTCATGACGTTCTCCCCACGGTCGCCGCGGCCATCAGGGCGGCCGCGTCCCAGTCTGCCGCCGGCCGGGCCTCGACGCAATTTCCCCTGTGGAAGACGGCGATGCGGTCGCAGACCCCCAGGAGTTCGGGCAGGTAGGAGCTGACGAAGAGGACGGCCTTCCCGCGCGCGGCCAGCCCGCCTATCCATTCATAGATCTGGACCTTGCTGACGACGTCGACGCCGCGCGTCGGCTCGTCGAGGAGGAGGACCTCCGCCTTCTGGTGGAGGAGGCGGGCCAGGGCCACCTTCTGCTGGTTCCCGCCCGACAGGCTCCCGACCTTCTGTCCGGGCCCTCCGGTCCTGATCTTCATCTCGCCGATCCAGCCCCGGGCGGCGTTCTTCTGGGCGTCGAGATCGATGAGGCCCCGCCGGACGAAGGGGCCGAAGTCGCTCAAGGCGATGTTGTCGGCGACGGTCATGTTCAGGGCCAGGCCCTCCCCGCCGCGGTCTTCGCTGAGGAGCCCCAGGCCCTGGACGATCCGCGACCGGGGCGTTCGCCCGGCCGCCGGCGCCCCCCGATCTCGACCCGGCCGGACTCCACGGGATCGAGGCCGAACACGGTCCGGAGCATCTCGGTCCTTCCGGAACCGATGAGGCCGGCGATCCCGAGGATCTCCCCGCGGTGCAGGTCCAGGCTGACGGGGGCGCCCATCGCCCGTCCCTTGAGCCCGGCGAGCGAGAGGACGACGTCCCCCGTCGCGTGCGGGACCCTGGGGAACATCTCGGTGACCTTCTGCCCGACCATGAGCTGGATGAGGGCGTCGAGCGAAGTTCCCTCCATGGCCCCCGAGCCGGCGTTCCTGCCGTCGCGGAGGACGGTGTACGCGTCGGCGACCCGGCGGACCTCCTCGAGGAAATGGCTGATATAGACGACGCTCACGCCCTGCGTCTTGAGCCGCCGGACGATGTCGAAGAGCCTCTCGCCGTCCTCCCGGGACAGGGAGCTCGTCGGCTCGTCCATGACGAGGATCTTCGCCCGCCGCATGACCGCCCGGGCGATCTCGACGATCTGGCGGGCCCCGACGCTCAGCCTGCGGACCTGTACGTCGGGTGATATCTCGGGGTGGTCGACGAACGCGAGGGCCTCGCGGACGGCGGCCTTCATCGCCTTCCGGTCGAGGAAGCCGGCCGTATGCTCCTCCCGCCCGAGACAGATGTTCTCTTCGACGGTCAGGTGGGGCGCCAGGTTGAGCTCCTGGTAGATCATCGAGATCCCCCGCCTTCGGCCGTCGAGCGGGTCGGCCGGACAATAGGGCGCGCCGTCGATCTCCATCCGGCCGGAGTCGTGCCGGACGGCGCCGCTCAGGATCTTGACGAGGGTGCTCTTGCCCGCCCCGTTCTCGCCGAGGAGGGCGTGGACCTCCCCTGCCGCGAGCTCGAGGGAGACGTCGTCGAGGGCGCGCGTCGCCCCATAGTCCTTCCGGATGCCGCTCATCCGGAGGACGGGGACGCGATCGCCGGGGGCCGTCATCGGTCGAGATACCGGGAAAGATCCGGCTCGAGGAGCGCCTTGATCTCCGGGGTATTCATGTTCCCGGGCGTGGCCACGCTGACGCCGGTGTCCACGACCTTCGGCACGGCCTCGCCCCGGAGATGGGCCACGATGTACTTGACCCCGAGATAGCCCATCTTCACGGGGTTCTGGAGCACGAGTCCCTGGATATCCCCGCGACGGAGGGCCTCGACGAGCTTGGGGGAGCTGTCGAACCCGACGAACCGGACCTTGCCGGCGATCCCCGTTTCCTGGACCGCCCGCAGGGTTCCGAACGTGCTGGATTCGTTGGGCGTGAAGATGCCTTCGACGTCCGGGAACCGTCCGAGAAGATTCTCGGCCAGCTGGTAAGCCGTCTCCGTCGTGGCGCCCGTATACTGGTCCTGGACGAGGATCGTCAGGCCGGGGAATTCGGACCTGACGGTGTCCAGGAACCCCCGCTCGCGCTCCATGGTGCTGGCCGAGCCTTCCTGGTAGCGGATGGCGAAGATCTTCCCCTTCCCCCGAGGAGCTCGCCCAGGCGCCGGGCGCCGAGGACCCCGCCTTTATAGTTGTCCGTGGCCACGAAGCTCGTGTAATCCCCGCCCTGGAGCGCGGAGTCGATGATGACGACGGGGATGCCCTCGCGCACCGCGTCCGCGACGGGGCGGGTGAGGGCGCGGTCGTCGAGGGGGGCGAGGACGATGCCGTCCACCCCGCGGCTGATGAAGTCCTCGACGACGGTTATCTGCTGGGCCCGGTCGTCCTCTTTCTGGGAGCCCTTCCAGATGATCTCGACGTCGAGCTCCCGGGCGGCCTGGACGGCGCCGGCGTGGATGGACTTCCAGAACTCGTGGGTCATCCCTTTGGGGATGACGGCGACGCTGATCTTTTTCGCCGCGGCACCGGGGGTTCCGGCCCTGTCCCGCTTCCCGCAGGCGGGCGACGCGACCAGGGCAGCGGCGAACAAAAGGAGGGGAACAAGACGACCGTTCAGCTTCATGTCCGAAAGTATACTCGGATGGAAACGGGCCGTCAAAAGGAAATCAGGGACAGGCGGAAGACAAGGGACCGCCCGGGCTTTTCCGGCGCGCGGGCGGCCCCCCTTTGATCTCGATAGAAAAGGGATCCGGGCTACTTTTTCTTGAGGATCGGCATCCCCGTCTTCGTGGTCTCGATGACCTTGTAGGCCGCCGGGACCTCGTTCAGGGCGCCGGGACGGATGTCGCGGGCGAAGAAGTAGATGGTCTGCTTCCGGCCGCCCTTGAGTTCGACATCCTTGGAATGCAGAAAGTAGCTCGTCCCTCTGGAATTCTTGAACTCATACGCCATTTGGATATACCTCCAAAAAAAATTCCTCTAGAACGCGTAGCCCAGGCTGACGCCGAAGAGATGACCGGTCGTCTTGTAGGTCCCTTCGCCCCAGCCGAAGGGATAGATGTTCCGGTTCGGGCTTTCCCGATCGGCGAACTTCTCGTACTGGTATCCCGCGTCGATCGTGATGCGCCCGATCCGGTAGCCGATACCGGCCGTCAGGGCGAATCGGTTGGCGTCGGGGAGATTGGGGTCGATGCTCTCGACCGGCTGGGGCGTCTGGTCGTAAATGAAACCGCCGCGCAGGAAGAGGCTCTTGTTGAGCTGGTACTGGAGGCCCAGGCGGAAGATCCAGGTGTTCTTCCAGTCCTCCAGGACGGTCTCGGGCTCGGCCGGGCCGGACGGATAAGTGATATCGATGACGTACTTGTCGTACCTGCTCCAGGTGTAGTACTGGGCGTCCACCGCCACCGTCAGGTCCTCGACGGGCTTGAAGGACCCGCCGAAGGTGAAGATATCGGGGAACTTGAAGGTCGTCTTGACGGTCCCGGTCGTCGGGACGAAGGCCTTGAACGGGGCCGGGACGCCGGCCGTATTCAGGGTGATATCGCCCTCGTACTTGATGTCGAAGGCGCTGCGCCACGTGGCGCCCAGAGAATAGGAGTCCGTCTTGTAGAGCGCTCCCAGGTTGAAGGAAACGGCGCTGCCCTTCGCTCCGTCGAGGGAGGCGGGAACGTCGCCCGTCCAGTAGGGGCCGATCTCGACCATGCGGACGAGGTTGAGGGACAGCTTCGACGTGACGTACGAAACGCCGCCGCCGATGGAGAAGTTGTCGCTGACGAGGTAGGAGATCGAGGGATTGATGAAGATGGTCTGCATCTCGTTGGACGTGCCGAGATAGCGGAGGGGGAAATTCTCGGGCCATTTCGTCCCCAGGCCGTACGGAGCGAAGACGCCGATCCCGGCCGCGAACTTGCCGAACCTGTGGGTCAGGTAAAAGTTGGGGGCCAGGAACGTCTGGTCGGCCTGGTTCACCTTCGCGAACCTGGTGTCGGGGAAGCTGGGCAGGGTCAGGGATCCCTTGGGGATGATGACCGTGCCGCCGAAGGAGATGTTCGTGCCGTTGAGCATGGACATCCCCGCCGGGTTATGGAAAACCGTCGTGGCGTCATTGCCGATGGACACGAAAGCCCCGGCCATCCCCATCGCCGCCGCGCCGTGCTCGTAGATCAGGAAGCCCGATCCGTGAGCGAGGGGCGCGAGTCCCAGGGACAGCGCGAGGCACAAGAAGAGTCCTAGAAGTTTTTTCACACGTACCTCCTAAAGTTTGAGTTTCTCTTCTGACTCGCTATGAAGGCCTGAGACGGTATGAACCTTAGAAATAAAAACACAATCTGGTTCAACTAATATAAAAAAACGGGGGTCTTGTCAAGACAAATCTGGGTATCGCCCCCGTCGCGGCTCACTGGATGAACCCCACCGAAGGCGGGATGTCGGCCGGGACGATGGGCCCGAAATCCTCCTCGTAGCGCCGGACGTTCGACTCCAGCGCTTCCATGAACCGCTTGGCGTGGGCCGGGCTGACGATGACGCGCGAGACCAGCTTGCCGATGGGGCCGTCGGGGAAAACGAAGGCGAAGTCGAACAGGAACTCCTCCTTCGTGTGGCGGATCGCGGCCAGATTGGAGTACTGCCCGAGAGCGACCTGCTCGTCTACCTTGATGTCGATCTTCTTGTCGTCCATCCGTCCTCCTCGTCAAAGAAATTCGCCATCTCTATTGGACACCCTTCCATTGTGAAATTCAACATGGGAAGGCCCCCGAAAAAATAAAATAAATTCCGGATTTTGCATTTTTCCACTTTACTTTCGACTTTCTGATGCTATAATAATATTGGCTTTCTTGAGCGGGCTGGAGAAAGCCCCCACCTTTTTGGTTCCCATCATCAACCCCCCTTTTGCTGACAACAGCCCGCCTTTCTTTTACATGATGCAAAATGCAGACTGTAGCGGCGAGAGCCGCTACAGAGGCTGTCGCCAGGGGCGTTCGCTCTTCCCCATGCTCTTCTCTAAAACGAATAAATTAATAGATTTAATGGTTCTTTGCCCAGCGCTCTCGGGACGGTCCCGCCGTGGTCCCTACGGGCCGGATTCGCCCTTCATTCGCAATAATTCTTGATGACCTTTATGACCGCCGCCTCGCAAACCCGACACAAAGGTTTGTCGCCCTTGGAGAACATGAGACAATCGATCTCCGGGCGATAAAGCCCCTCGGACGCGTAGCCCGCGCCCTCGAAGGCGCCCACCTTTCCGGCGAACCGGCTCTCGGCGAGGAAGGTGTCCGTTTTCCGGGCGGCCTCCTTCGAAAGGCGCTCGACCTCGGCTTCGGCCGCGGCGACATCGGCCGCGGGCGCTCCCTCCCGCTTGAGCTTCGCGACCTTCGCGTTCGCCTCCCGCCGGACCTTCTGCGAGGCCTCCTCCATGGCGTCGAACGCCGCCTTCTCCCACGGCGTGGGAACGGCCGTTCCCGGAGTGACCAGCGCCTTCCACTTCAGGCGCCCGGGATCGAGGAGGGCGGTGATGTTCGCCTCCGCCGGCTCGACGCCGCGCGGGTAGAATTCGTTGTAGGCCACGTCGGAGGTGTAGTACTCGTCGGCGAGGCCGGAGAACGAGTGGCCGAACTCGTGAAGGAAGAGATATTCGTGCCACTGGTTGTCCACGGTGAAAGTGCAGAAGAAATTGTAGATGCCCCCCCCGCCGTAGCGCTTCTCGTTGACCATGATGAAGAGCGTATCGTACGGGACGGCGGCCGCGATGTCGCGCAGGCTCCGGTTGTCCTCGGTCAGGAGGTAGCGGTCGGAACCAAGCGAATCGAACGAGGTCCCGACGGCGGTCGCCCGGTAGCGGCCGTGGCCCGGCTCGTCGGTCCCGCTCTCTGCCGAGGGCCTGAAGACGCCGGTGACGTTGAACGAGTCCCGGCGGCTCGCGTAGGGCTCGCCCTTGAAAAGGACCCTGACGAACCGCTCCAGGTCGGCCTTGACCTTGGCCTCTTCGGAGGCCGTATAGCCCTCGGCGACGAAGGCGACGTCGACCCTGGCGTGCGGGTCCCCGCTCTTCACGAGCTCGAAAACCTTGACGCCGGGAGCGGGCGTTTCCCTGACGATCGCCGGGTCTGCGGGGTCGATCTCGCAGGAGAAGACGGCGTGCGGGACATTCATCCGGTCCTTCGCCTCGAGCGTGAATCGGACCTTCTTCCTGGGAAAGGGAACGAGAGCCGATTCATGGTAGGTCCGCCTGACGCCCGCGAGAGCGGGGCCGGATGTCTTGTACTCACCGAAATAGCTGTCGAACCCCCTGGAAAAGAGCAGAGCCCCCGACGCGGCGTCGCATATCGTGACCAGGTAACGGCCCACGTTGAATGGATCGATGAGGTGCGTCCGGCTCCCCGCCCAGATCCCCTGGTCGTAGACGCGGTCCAGGGTCGCCGTTTCGTCCGAGGCGTCCCCGGCGTGGTAATAGTCGATGCGCATGGTCCGGTCCGCAAAATGGTCGTCGAACCGGACGGCCTGGGCCGAGAGCCCGGCGGCCAGCGACAGGATGAGCGCTCCTCCGATAAATGCACGGCGCATGATGCCTCCTTTTTAAATCCCCCCTATCCCCCCTTTTGAGGGTAAAAGGGGGGGAAATCTTTTTCCCCTATCCCCCTTTTGAGGGTAACGGGGAGAAAATCTTTGTCCCCTATCCCCCCTTTTGAGGGCAACGGGGAGAAAATCTTTATCTCCTATCCCCCCTATTGAGGGCAAAGGGGGGAAATCTTTATCCCCTATCGCCCCTTTTGAGGGTAAAAGGGGAGAAATCTCTATCCCCTTTCCCTTCTTCTGTTGTTTATAGGGGGAAAACGTTCAGCCCCATCGCCAATTCGTAAAGAGCGGAAGTCACATCATCCCCTTCAGGGCTTGACGACCTTCCCCATGATCTCCTGCATCAGCTTGAACGCCGCGGCAGCGGTTATCCCGGAGGGGTCCCGGGCCGCGTTGAGCTCGACGATGTCGAACCCGACGATGCGCGCCTTCAGGTTCTGGATGACCTGGATGGCCTGGCGCGTGGACAGGCCTCCCGGCTCGTGGTGGGATATGCCCGGCGCGAACGCGGGATCGAGGGCGTCGAGGTCGAAGGAGATATAAAGGGGGTTACGGAACTTGAGGAAGAGCGGGTCCGCGATGTCCTTCATCTCGATCATCCGGACGCCGTGCTTCGTCGCCAGGGCCTTGTGATCGGGCGTCGCGGCGCGTATGCCGACCTGGACCAGTCCCTTGGCCAGCCCGTCCTCCATGATCCTCGCGAAGGGACAGGCGTGCGAGAGCCGGTCTCCGTAGAGGTCGTCATAGAGGTCCGGATGGGCGTCGAAGTGGAGGATGTCGAGGGCCTTGAACCTGGGTCCGAAGGCCTTGAGGACGGGATAGGAGATGGAATGGTCCCCGCCCAGGACGATCGGGGACGGCGCCCTTGGCCAGGATCGCGGCCACGTCCTTCTCGATGGCGGCGAAGATCTTGTCCGTGTCCCCGGCGACATCGACGTCGCCGAGGTCGACGAGCACGGTCTCCTCGGCGAGGTTCACGCCGAGCTCGGAGTATTCGTTGTAACACTTCCCGGTGGACGCCCTGCGGATGGCCGCCGGACCGCCGGCAGCGCCCCGCAGATACGAGGACTTCTCGTCGAACGGCACGCCGAGGACGGCCATCTTGTAATCCGGGAATTCCTTCAGGGACCTGAGCGCTCCGCCGAAATCGGACATGTCGCCACCTCCTCCGGAGAGTATACCTTTTTTTCCCCCCGCTAAAAAGATATAATGAGGCCGCAACAGGAGGACAGTATGGAGCGATTCCTGAAGATCGAGACGCATGGGGACCTCATCAAGTACCTGACCATCGCCCTGGAGCACGAGTGGGCCGTCAGCATCGAGTATCTTTTTCACGCCTACGCCATGCCCAAGGGGAAGTTCTTTTACGAGGACCCCGTCCTGAAGCTCCGGACCGACGTCCGGGGCCAGTGGATCCAGATCGGCATCGACGAGATGTACCACGCCCTCCAGATCGGCCTCCTCGTCCGCCAGATGGGGGGGACGCCGTCGTTCCGGTCCGACGAGGTCGTCCGTTTCCCCAAGGTCGTGGACAACCTCGAGCGGGACCGGAAGACCGAGGACCTGGTCACCGACCTCTACCAGTCCGCCGAGTTCAAGAGCGCGGCCTACCCCAAGGTCCAGAACATGGTCCTCAACATCTCCTACGACGAGGTCCGCCACTCGAAACAGTTCGGGGCGATGATCGCGGCGATGCACGCCGCGGGCGCGGACGATACGACGATCTTCCGGCCGGATCCCGCGAACGACGGCCGGGAGGACGTCCGGCTCATCCTCGAGATCGCCCGCCTCGAGAACGAGCTCATGCACCGTTACCTGAAGTACGTCTTCCTCTTCAGCGACCACCAGGACCTCGGCCAGCGCCTGTTCAAGAACTCCATCGACCATATGCGCCACTGGGACAAGCTGTCGGGCATCCTCGTCAAGCTCGGCGACGTCATCCGCATCGAGAACGCCGTCGTCGACGAGAAGGGCGTCGAGCGGAGCCGCGCCCCCATCCCGGCGGATTACCCGGGCACGAGCCGCCTCGCGGCCCTCGAGGGCCTGGTCCCGGCCGAGGAGCTTCTCATCGCCAGGTACGAAAAGCTCCTCGCCGTCGTCCCCGACGGCGAGATCCAGGACCAGCTCAAGCTCCATCTCGCCTCGAAGCGGGAGCACCTCTTCACCCAGGAAAAACTGCTGGAGAACGCCCGAAGGATCCCCGGGCTCGAATGAGGACGGCATGGCAAGCGCGCTGAGGATCGAGGGCCTCCGCAAGTCCTTCGGGACGGGGTTCATCCCGAAGAAGAAGGAGATCCTCAAGGGCATCGGCCTCGAGGTCGCGGAAGGCGAGATCTTCGGCTACCTCGGGCCGAACGGGGCCGGGAAGACGACGACCATCAAGTGCGTCCTCGGCCTCATCTTCCCGGACTCGGGGACGGTCGAGATCTTCGGGAAACCGCACCTCGCGCCGAAGTCCCGGGAGCGGGTGGGCTTCCTCCCGGAGAACCCCTACTTCTACGATTACCTGACGGCCCGCGAGTTCCTCGCCTTCTACGCGGACCTGTTCCTTCTCGGGAAGGCCATGAAGGAGGAGCGGATCGCCTCCCTCCTCGAGCTCGTCGGCCTGGAAAAGGCCGCCGGGCTCCAGCTCCGGAAGTTCTCGCGGGGCATGCTCCAGCGGGTGGGGCTGGCCCAGGCGCTCATCAACGACCCGTCGCTCGTCATCCTCGACGAGCCGCTCGGAGGCCTCGACCCGCTCGGCCGGAAGGAGATCCGCGACATCATCGTCCGGTTCAAGCGCGAGGGCAAGACCGTCTTCCTCTCCTCGCACATCCTCCAGGACATCGAGATGATCTGCGACCGCGTCGCCATCATCGTCGGCGGCCGCATCGTCAGCCAGGGCTCGCTCCACGACCTCATCTCGGAACGGGTCCTCTTCACCGAGGTGACGGTGTCCGGCCTCGAGCCGGGCGAGCTGGCCGGGCTCGGCGAGAGCCTCTCGGTCCACGGCGGCAGGGTCCTGCTCAAGGTCTATCGAGGAGGACAAGGTCGAACGGGTCCTCGACCTCGTCCGCGCCAGGAAGGGCCGCATCGACTCCCTCGTCCCCCGGACCGAGACGCTCGAGGACATCTTCGTGGACATGGTGAGGAACCAGTGAAGATCGGGACCATCGCTCTGAACACGTTCAAGGAGGCCAAGCGGGACCGCGTCCTCTACCTCCTGTTCTTCTTCGCCGCCGTCTGCATCGTCTTCTCCCGGGTCCTGGCCGTCCTGACGGTCGGCGACCGGGTCAAGATCATCAAGGACGTCGGACTCGCCTCCATTTCCCTGTTCGGGGTGCTCATGGCCATCCTCATGGGGACGGGGCTCGTCTACAAGGAGATCGACAAGAAGACCATCTTCACCCTCCTCGCCAAGCCCATCCACCGGGCCCAGTTCATCCTGGGAAAGTACCTGGGCCTGGTCCTGACGCTCTTCATCATGACCGTCCTCATGGCGGTCATCTTCCTCGCCGTCCTCTATTTCCACACGTTCCGGATCGAATGGCCCATGCTCACGGCCATCCTGTTCATCTTCCTCGAGCTGCTCCTCATGACGGCCGTGGCCATCCTGTTCTCGACGTTCTCGACGCCCATCCTCAGCTCCATCTTCTCGCTCTCCTTCTATCTCATCGGCCACCTTTCCTGGGGCCTGGAGACGCTCATCAGGAAGATGAGGCCCGGGGCCGGCCGGACCCTCGCCCGGGCCCTCTATGCGTTCCTCCCCGACCTCGAGAATTTCAACTTCAAGACCGAGGTCGTCCACAACCTGCCCATCCCGCCGAGCATCTACCTTTATTCGACGGCCTACGGCCTCCTTTACGCGGCGTTCATCCTCGGGTTGGCCGTCTGGGTGTTCCGGAAGCGGGATTTTATCTAGACGATGCATGAGACGATAGACTCGACGGACAGCCCCCAAGCGGGTCTCGGGGGGCTTCGCGCTCGCCCTGTTCCTCCTCGCGACGGGCGCCGGGTTCATGGGGCTCAAGCTCGAAACCGACAAGGTCCTCCGCGAGAAGGTCCCGGGGTCGTCCATCATCTACGTGCCCTCCGGGAAGTTCCTGAAATACGCCACGTTCGGTTATCCCGCGCTGGCCGCCGACCTGATCTACCTCTGGGCCATCCAGTACTACAGCACGTACGAGATCCCCGACCGGTTCGAGCGCCTGGACCATATCTTCTCCATCATCGCCGAGCTCGATCCGCGCTACACCGACCCTTACGAGCTCGGATCTCTCATCGCCGGCCAGGAGGCCCACGACATCCCGCTGGCGCTGAAGATCCTCGACCGCGGGGCCGCGAAGAATCCCGACATGTGGCTCTTCCCGTTCGAGGCGGGCCACATCGCCCGGATGCAGTTGAAGGACGACAAGCTGGCGCGGGAATATTTCGGCAAGGCCGCGGCCGTGCCGGGGGCGCCCGACCTCATCCGGAGGCTCTACGCGAGCGCGACCTTCAAGGCCGCGGATTATCGGACGGCCTGGGAGACCTGGCTCGAGATTCACCAGACCGCGATCGACCCCCAGATCAAGAAGATCGCGTCCAACCACCTTTACCAGGTCAAGGCCGCGATGGACATCGAAAGCCTGACGGCGGCCGTCGGAAAGTTCCGGGAAAGGTACGGCCGGTTCCCGTCCGCCCTGGACCGGCTTGGTCATGGCCGGCATCCTGCCCTCGCTCCCGAAGGACATGGACGGGAAGGACTACGTCTACGACCCGGCGAAGGGCGAGGTCAGGGCCCCGTCGATCTGGTGGAAGCGATGACCGCGTTCTTCATCGCCCTCTTCGGGCTGGCCTGGGGCAGTTTCCTCAACGTCGTCATCTTCCGCGTCCCGCGGGAGATGAGCCTGCTCAGGCCGCCCTCGACGTGCCCGAACTGCGGGAACGGCATCAAGCCCTACGACAACATCCCCGTCCTTTCCTATCTCATCCTTCGCGGAAAGTGCCGGCACTGCGGCTTCGGCATCCCGTTCTCCTACTTCCTCGTCGAGGTCCTGACGCCGGCCGTCTTTCTCGTCCTCTACGTCCATCACGGGCGCACGGCGGGGGCCCCGTTCATCGCCTCCTGCCTGTTCGCCAGCGCGATGATCGCCCTCGGGTTCATCGATTATTATCATCAGATCCTCCCGGACGAGATCACGCTTCCCGGCCTGGTCCTGGCCCTGGGCTACGGCCTGGTGCGCCAGGACATGGGCTTCCGTCAGGCCCTCATCGGGGCCGCCGTCGGGTCCGGGTTCCTGCTCTTCGTCTACGGGGCCTACTTTCTGGTCCGCCGGAAGGAGGGGCTGGGCATGGGAGACGTCACCATGCTGTTGGTCATCGGGGCCTATCTGGGATGGCTCCCGACCGTCCTCACCCTCATCCTGGCGTCGTTCGCCGGGGCCCTGGCCGGGGCCTTCTTCATCCTGTTCCGGAAGAAGGACATGCAGTTCGCCCTGCCCTTCGGCACGTTCCTCGCGCCCGCGGCCGTCGTCGCAATGCTGTGGGGGGGACCGCATCCTCGAGGCCTATCTGTCCCTGTTCAGGAAATAGGGAGCGAGACCGGGCGAGATCAGCGGTCTGATCCCGCTCTTATCTTTCCTGCCAGGACTTGACCTTATAGCCCGGAATTCCGCCCTTGACCCAATCCAGCTTTCCCAGGGCCTCGTCGTAGTGGATGTCGGCGTTCGCGTCGAAGTCCAGGTAATCGCACACGAGCGAGCCGTACAGGTCGTGATTGCTGTCGTAGTGGAGCGAGGCTTCGGGGACGGCGATGGCCCCGTAGAGCTCGGTATTGGAATTCCAGTGCATCTCCCCGTCGAACTCCTCCGTGCCGAGGATGACCAGGTTCGAGGCGGTCTTCGTCAGGTTGTTGACGGCCGTGTTCGAAAGCTGGGTGAACGTCGTGTCCCCCAGGATGAGCTTCAGGCTGGAGCCCGGCGCGATCTCGAGGGTCGAGTTGTTCTTCATGAGGAACTCGCCCGTGTCCTGTCCCGTGCCCGTGATATAGAGCGTGACGTCCCCTTCGATCCGTACCGTCGAATTCACGTCCAGGACGAAGGAGTCATAGATCCCGCTCTTGGCCTCGTTGATGACGGTCACGCCGCCCTTGCTCCCGGTCACGAGGTCCGGGTTCGACGGATCGTACGCGAGGCCCGAAGCGAAACTCGAGGGGGAAGGGTCGAGCGTCATGTCGAAAGGCGTCCCGAGGACGTATTTTCCCCCTTCGATCAGGGTATTGGCCGCGTTCGTATCGATGACGCTGTCGATCGTGCCCAGCGTGGTGCCGGTCCCGCAGGCGACGTTCCCGTAGATCGTGTCCTGACTGCTCAGGTAGATCCCTCCGCCCGACGCCGCCGGCGTCCGGGAGTTGGTCCCGACGTGCCCGTTGCCCAAGGCCACCGACTCGTCGTAGAGAAGGGCTGCGCCGGTGTCGTAGCTGTCGATGCGGGTGTTCGAGGCCATATAGATCCCCTCGTCCGCGAAGACCGCGAACTTGAAGACCGACCCGTACGTCGCTTCGAGGACGACCTCGACCGACCGGTCCACGTTCCGGCCCGCGATGAACGGGACCTTCCCCATCGAGTCCACCACGCGTTCCTCGCCGACCAGGGGAAGGACCCGGATGTCGACGTCCCCGACGGCCGCGCCCCCCGCGCCGGCGAGGTCGTCGATGGTCCGGGCCAGGGTCCCGTCCTCGGAGGCCTGCCAGTCGAAGAGGAGCCACATGTTGTTGAGCTCATAGACGGCCATCTCGATCCCGGCTTCGGCCAGATTGAACGCCGCCATCGACTTGTAGCCCTTGTCGGTCGTCCTGTACTGCCCGGAGAGCCGGGACAGGAACGGCGCCGCCATGATCGCCATGCAGACCATGAGCAGGATCGCCACGACCAGGATGGCGCCCCGCTCCCGCCCGTTCGCCCGTCTCTTCTTGTCGTTCATGTTCTCACCCTGATAATTTAGTCGGGGGCGCATCCGTCCGCGGAACGGAGGCGTCCCCGGGGGCCCGAAAACGGGCCTTTCGGGCCTCGGGGGGGTGAGAAGACTCTGGACACGGCGGCGGACCGCGCGGGACGGCGGCCGGGCCGGCCGCCCCGTCGGAGGACGGGGCGCCGGAACGGACGGGGGCCACCGGGGACGGGCTCCCCGGAAGGGCCCTCCTCGCGAGCGGTGAAATTGGAGGGGATTATTTCCTCACCCCGCCCGGAGGGGCCTCCCAAAGGCCCTTCAGTCGCCGATGCGCTCCTGCCAGGTCGTCACGCGCCAGAAAGGGATGCCGCCCTTGACGAACTGAAGGTCTTTCAGGGCCTCATCGTAATGGAAATCGACGTTGTTGCGGATATCGATGAAGTCGCAGACGACGGCGCCGTAGAGGTCGAAGTTGGCCTGGTCGACAACGAAGCTGGCGTTGGGCATATACATGGCCGCCTTGATGGTATCGTTGTTCCTGAGCCCGAAATTCCCGGTGAACTGAGAGGTCCCGAGGACGAGGCAGTCGGCGGCCGTCCCCGAGTTGTTGATGGCGCAGTTGTTGACGACGCTCGCCGAGGTGGTATTGCCGAGGATGAGGGTCAGGCTCGAGTTCTCCCCGATGGTGATGGACGAGTTCTTCATCGGCTCGAAGGAGCCGGTCGCCCCGTCGAGGCCCGTGACGTAGATGGCGACGTTCCCCTGGACCGTCAGGTTCCTGTTCTTGGCCAGGTCGAAGGAGGTGTAGACGCCGCTGTCGGCCGGCGTCAGGACCGTCTTCGGTCGAGGAGAGGGCGCCTTTGTCGTAGCCCGGGTTGATGATATCCGAAGGCCAGGGGGCCGTCGACGGGCGGCTGGGACGAGAACCAGCCGTGAAAATCGAGCTCGGTCCGGAACATGTCGCGGGGAGGCAGGTCCCAGAGGTCGACCGGGGGCATCTCGAACGGGGCGGACATGATCTTGCCGTTCCGCTCGTCCCGTTGACGTCGTCGGGGAAAGACTGGAGTCCGGATGGGCGGCATAGATGACGTCGTCGAGGGCGTCCGGGTCGGTCCCCGCCCCGGCGCCAGGTTGCCGTGCAGATCTCGCTGCTCAGCCCTGGATGATCTCGATGGCCGCTGTCGCCGCTGGCGTTGGTCCCGGCGTGGCCTTGATGCCCCCTGTTGACATCCCCGTTCGCGAGGGTGGCCCCGTAGGCCCCATCGTCCGAATTGAAGCTGTACGGTCTTGACGTTGGTCTTCCCCCAGATGCCTTCGTCGGCGAAGATCCCGAAGTCGAAGACGGACTTATAGTATTTCTCCAGGTTCACGCTGACCGTCCGGGTGACCGGCTGGCCGGCGATGTGGGGAACGCCGCCGACGGCCGTGATGGTCCGGACATTGGGCTCGACGCCCAGGTTCGTCGTGATGGTCCCCTGGACGGTCCCCGTCCGGTCCCCGACCTCCTCGGCGAGCGGCGCGATGGTCCCGTTCCCTTCCGCGTCGACGACGACGAGGCCTCCGGTGACCGCATAGGGCTGATTCATCTCCCAGAGAGCCCTGTCGATCCCGCCCTCGGCCAGGTTGAAGGCCGAGAGCGAACGGTTGGACTTCTCGGTCGTGCGGGATTGCATGGACAGCTTCAAGAGGAAGGGAGTGGCCATCATGAGCATGGCGATGACGACGATCGTCGCCACGGCCAGGATCATGCCTCGTTCGTGGTCCCTGTTCCTCACCCCGGCCTTCCCAGGACGCATAGGCCTCATTGTTTTCTCCTCTCCGGCGTGCCTTCCGGGCCCGATCGGTCTCATAATGGGCCCATTTTGCATCAGGGGCCGGAGGGGTGTCCATCGCCCGGGGTGATGAAAGACGGGGTGATATTGTCCAGTTCTTTCTCACCCCTGAAGGCTACTCGAGCCGTTCGGCTCCCCGGTCCGGGACCGGGGGGAAGCTGATCAGGATCGATACCGGGCGGCGCTTCTTGCCCCGGCTTGAAGATCGGAGTCCGGCGCCGTCGAACGTATCAGGGGTGTTCCCCGACAGAGCCGGGGGCTCAGTCGCCGACGCGTTCCTGCCAGGTGGTGACGCGCCAGTACGGGATGCCGCCCTTGATGAAGTCGAGCTCCTTCAGGGCCTCGTCGTAATAGAAATTCAGGTTGTTCCGGACGTCGATGTAATCGCAGACGACGGCGCCCCTCAGGGTGAAGTTCGCCTGGTCGACGATGAATTTCGCCCGGGGCATGTACAGGGCCGCGTTGAGGTCGGCGTTGTTCCGGACGCTGAAGTCCCCGGTGAACTGGTCCGTCCCGAGGATGAGGCAGTTGGGCGCCGTCCCCGTATTGTTGATGGAGACGTTGTTGACGATGCTGGCCGTGGTCTTCCCGAGGATGAGGGTCAGGCTGGAATCCGGGCCGATGTTGATGTTGGCGTTCTTGCCGCTGAAATCGGCGGTCGCCCCGTCCAGTCCGGTGACATAGATGGCCACGTTCCCCTGGACGGTGATCGTGGTGCTGGTGGGAATGGTGAAGTTCGTATAGACGCCGCTGTCGGACGGGGTCAGGACCGTTTTGGAAGAGGAAAGATTGCCCTTGTTGTACCCGGAGGCGATGATGCTCGCGCCCAGGGGGGCTTCGACGGCCGGCTGTTCCGTGAACCAGCTGTGGAAGTCGATGGTCGTATTGAACATGTCGCGCGGCGGCAGGTTCCACAGGTCGACCGAAGGCATTTCAAACTCGGCGGACATGACCATCCGCTGTCCGCTCGTCCCGTCGATGTCGTCGGGGAACAGGCTGGAGTCCGGCTGGTCGGCATAGACGACGTCCTGGAGGGCGGCGGGGTCGGTCCCGGCCCCGGCGGCCAGGTTCCCGTGAACATAACTGCTGCTCCCCTGCTGGATCTCTATGGCCTGTTCTCCGGTGGCGTTGGTCCCGGCGTGGCCGTCCATGCCCTTGTTCAACCCGCCGCCGGGCTTGGTCGCCCCGTAGGCGCCGTAATTCGAATTGTAGCTGTAGGTCCTGAAATTGGTCTTCGTCCAGATGCCTTCGTCGGCGAAAATGCCGTAATCCCAGACGGATTTGAAGTATTTCTCGAGGTTCACGCTGACCGTCCGGGTCACGGACTGGCCGGCAATATGGGGGATGCCGCCGACGGCCGTGATGGTCCGGACGTTAGGCACGACGGCCAGGTTGGTCGTGATGGTCCCCTGGATGGTTCCCGTCTGGTCCCCGACCGCCTCGTTGGTCGGCACGATGGTCCCGTTCCCGCTCTCGTCGATCGAAACGATGCCTCCCGAGACGCCGTACGGCTGATTCATTTCCCACAGGGACCTGTCGATCCCGGCCTCGGCCAGGTTGAAGGCCGAGAGGGACCGGTTCGATTTCTCTGTCGTCCGGGCCTGCATGGATAGCTTGAACAGGAAGGGCGTGGCCATGATGAGCATGGCGATGACGACGATCGTCGCCACGGCCAGGATCATCCCCTTCTCGTGGGCCCGTTTGCGGATCTCGTGTCTTTTCATGATGGCGTTTTCCCCCTATCTGACATCGCCGGCGAGTTCGATTCATACTTTCCGACCCCCCCATCATCCGTTATGTCGCCGTGCCTGTAAATCGCCGCCGGAGATGAATTTTGGGGTGACGAATGACCGCCCCTCCTCCCCCCAACAGCTAGGCGCGCGGGAAGCGTCCCCAGGACGAGACGCCGCCTGTCCGGAAAAACGGACAGGGAGAAGGGCTCTAAAGCCTAGATTTCCTATAGGAACAGGCTGAGTTCGCCGGGCGCGGGGTTTGGCATGTCTTATGCAATAGGCCTTCGCGAAAGAAGGAGGATAACATGAAAAGCCTCAAGATCGCACTCGCGGTCCTCGTTCTCTCGGCGGCCGCGTTCGGCCAGACGCAGGACCTGGGACTCGGGGCCTTCGCCAACGAGAAGGACCCCATCATGCTGGCCGTCGACGCCGGCGTCGCCAGCCGGGATCTCGCCAGCCCTTACGTCATGTTCGTCGTCTTCATGGCGGCCAAGGACCGGAACGAGAATATCGTCGTCGGCCGGGAAGGCGTGCGCCTGCTCCACAACGGGCGGGAGTACGGGATGCCGTCGCTCAAGGACTTCCGCAGGAATTACGACGCCGGGTTCCGGGACATCTCCCTGTACCGGCATCTGGGAAAGGAGGGGATCGCCTCTTCCTGGATCAGGTTCTATCAGTTCCCGGACGAGGGCGATTTCTACCCGCCCCTGACCCGCCGGGCCGGGATCAAGACGGAACAGGGCTCCGCGAGCGGGTTCCACGGGTTCATGACCCGGTGCTACTTCAAGAACCCCGGTTTCAAGAAGGGGGATAAGCTCGTCATCCGGGTGACGGCCAGGAACAAGCCCGGCCTCACGAGCGAGGTCGCGGTCGTCCTGTAGGTAAGCTCGATCGTATCGGCGCCCCGGGCCCCGGAGGCCCCGGCTTCCGGGGCCCGGGCCTTTTTCGGGGACCGCCCTCCGGCCTTCCCTCCGCCATTTTCCGGCAAGGCTTCCGTCGGGAGCGCCGGGATGCGTCCTACTTGACGACCTCCTGCCAGGAGACGATCCTCCAAGAGGGAAAGCCCCCCGCGTCGTACTTGATCTCCCCGAGCGCCTCGTCATAATGGAAGTCCATATTGACCTTCAGGTTCATCGAATAGGAGATCCAGGCGCCGAACATCTCGATGTTCGTCTGTCCCTGTCCGGAAAAGACCTGGGCCCTCGGCACATAGATGGCCGCGCTCATAAACCCGCTCTGCTCGAAATACATGTCCCCCGTCGGGACTTCGGCCCCCGTCTTGATGTTCTTGTTCAGGTCCCCGTTGATATAGGGCGAGGGCGCGAAAGCGTCCGTCCCGAGGATGATGCAGTCGGCCGGAGTCCCGGGCTCCCCGTTGGGCGCGTTTATGGCGAACTGGTGCTCGGCATAGAACGACGCCTTGCCGAGAATGAGCGTGAGCGATCCCCCTTCCTCGATATTGATGTTGGCCCCCTGCCCGAGGTTGAATTGCGCCGGGCTTGATGTCGCGTCCGAGAAACCCGTCACGTAGAGAATGACGTTGCCGCTGACATTCAGCGTCCCGCCGTCGGCGATCTCGAAGCCTGAGTAGACCCCGTTCTGGGCCTCGCCGATGGTCCCCGAGCCGTTCAGGTAATAGGCGCCCTTGTTGTACGCCGGAAGGACGTCGCCGCTCCCCGGGAGGGCGGTCCCGTCGGTGAACGATCCGTCGAACCAGTTCTGGATGTTGAAGGACTCCCCCCAGTTCGGCCGGGAGGGCAGGTCGAAAACGTCGACGGAATCCATGATGAACGCCTGGTTCATCGTCAGCGTCGTGACCGTGGCGGTGTTCGGAAGGTCGATGACGTCGTCCAGTTGGGCCGGGTCCGGGTTGGTCGCCGGGTCGCCGTCCGAAATCAGGTCCCCGCCGGCGGCGACGGCCCCGGTGACGGTCGTGTTGCCGCCTCCCCCGGTCTGGACCGTGAAGCTCCCGTCATCGAAGCTGTTGACCCCGAAAAATCCCATCGTCCCGGAGTTGTCCCCGCCGTAGGCGCCGTCGCGGGAATCATAGCTGTCGACGAGCAGATTGTTGTGGATGTAGAAATGGTCGTCCACGAAGAACCCGAAGTCCCAGACCGATGTGAAGCCCTTCTGCAACATGACGGCCACGTTCCTGGTGACGGGCGGCTGGGAGACGATATAGGGGACCGCCCCGGTGGACTCGAGCCGGCGGGTGACCGGAGCCGACCCGCCCGGGTCGGGATCGGGGGCCAGGGTGAACGAGACACTGCCGACCGTATCGCTCGACGCCGAATTGATCCCGCTGATGGACCCCGAAGTCCCGTCAAGCGACCAGTTGATGCGTTCGGGATCCGCGTTCGGATCATACGGAGAGGTCATGGGGCGTCTGATGTCCCAGACGACCTTTTCCACCCCCGCCTCGGCCAGATTGAAGGCCGCCAGCGAGTGGCTCGACCGTTCGGTCGACCGCCACTGCCCGGACAGCTTGAACAGGAACGGGATGGCCATGATGAGCATGGCCATGATGACGACGACGGAGACGACCAGGACGCCGCCGCGCTCCCGCTCGTTCCTCACAACGGTTCCCGGAAACAAGGGCTTCATATCAACCCTCCTCTGGAGCACAGTTACCCCCCGCGCTCAGATAGCCGAATTCATACGCGTCCCGCGTATCAAGTCACGGCCTTGTTGCGAAGCCGGATCCGCGTCGTCAGCGCTTCCACGAAGGGCTGATTCGCCCGCTGGATGCCCGCCTTCGTGGAAGAGAGGGTCACATCGACGATGAACGTGTCGGTTATCGTCGCGGCCTGTGTGATCCCGTCCTGCATGTAATAGATCAGGCCGAACGCGTTCACGGCGTCGGCCATGACCCGGTTATCGTCCTGCCGGCCGGTCCCGGCCGCGGCATCGACGATCCTCTCCAATCGCGCCGGGGCGTCCGGATCGCGCCGGTAGATGATGTAATCCAGGCTCCCGGTCATCAGGGAGCCGGTCGCCGGGTCGATGGAGGGGACCTCGAGGACGATGGTGTTCGCGTCGGTCGTATAGCCGCCGTGGGTGGCGACGACCTGCAGGGCCTCCCGGACATCGCGGCTGATCCACGTCATCGGCATCCGGCTGTCCTCGATGGCGTCGGCCTTGGCGTCCTCGTTGAAGAAGTACCGCTGTCCGGCCATGTAAAGCGAGAGAAGGGCGATCATCATGAGGGCCGAGATGGCGACGACGATGAGGAGCTCGATGAGGGTCATCCCCCTCGGCTTTCGGCGCGCTTTTCCGGGCAGCCTAGTTCTCACGATTTATCCCCGTGCTCGCGATGTAGGTCACGACGTTCTTCTCCTGCTGTTGCCCCCGGTACATCCAGGTGATCTGGACCGTCAGCTTCCGGATGTTCTCGTCCCCGCCCACGACGCTCTCGAAGGTCGCCGAACCCTGTCCGGTGTTGAAGAACTCGGGCGTGCCGAGAAGGGTCTGGCTCTCCGTGCTCAGGGGCAGGGCGGTCCCGGTGGCCAGGTCCTTGATGGTGGCGTACGGGGTGTTCCGGTAGCGTTCGACCTCCGCCTGGGCGATCTCGGTGGCCATGGCGACCTTCTTGGTCTTCTGGAGAAGGTTGAACCCGTAGATGAAGACGCTGATGAGGGTGATGCAGACCACGCCGAGGATGAAAATGGTGATGAGGACCTCGATGAGAGAGAAGCCTTCCTCGCCGCCTTTTCGCCCGCGCATGGTCCGACCGCTCAATTTGATCTTATGTCCCCTCATCCGAGATATCATAATAATGCCTTTCCCCGCGCTTTTCAAGAGTTTACCCCTATTTTCTTCACATCTTAGGATTCCCCCATGGGGCGAGCCCGTCAATCCCCCCCGGAGGGGATTTTCGAGGGGAACGCGCCTAGCCCCCGGAGGTTAGCCGCCTCCTTGACACGCCGCCCCGCCCCGGGCTCACCATGGACTCCTCCGCCGTCCCTTGGCTCCTCCGTCGCCTTTATTTTTCGCCTGAATTATGCTATTGCATAGGGGACATGCAGGACCGAAAACCCGCCCTCCGCGTCATCGCGCTCGTCTTCATATTCGCCCTGGGCTTCTCCCTGTTCGTCAACCTGCCGGCGATGTACCGGAACTTCCTTTACGCCGATCAGGCGGTCTATTTCGCAATGACGAAAAGCATCGCCCTCGACGGGGACCTGGAGTACACGAAGAAGGACCTCATCCGGTACTATCAGGACATCGACTCCGGCCCTCAGGGCATCTTCCTCAAGCGGGGGCCGGACGGGAAGATCTTCTTCGCCAAGTCCTGGGCCTATTCCCTGTTCGCGGCGCCGTTCGTCAGGGTCTTCGGGATCAACGGTTTCCCCGTCTTCCACTCGGTGCTCCTCCTGCTCATCCTGCTGATGGGGTTCGCCTATCTCTCCCTGACCGAAAGACCGGACCTGTCGCTCTACGGCATCCTGACGTTCCTCTTCGCCTCGGTCGCCGGCGTCTATTTCGTCTGGATATCGCCGGATTTCTTCAACTTGTGCCTCGTCTTCATCGTCGTGTTCCTCTGGGCCTACAAGCTCCGGGCGCGCGAGGCCGCGAGCGTCCCCGGCGGGGAACCGCCCGGGCGTATCAGGAGCTTCCTTCTCTCCGACGGCTCGGACTACCTGGCGGCCTTCCTGGCCGGGATCGCGACGTTCTCCAAGCCCCCGAACATCGTCCTCATGGGGCCCATCTTTCTGGCCGCGGTCCTGGGGAAAAGATACAAGAAGGCCTTTCTCGTCGTCGTGTTCTTCCTGGCGAGCGCGCTCTTCCTCTTCGGCATGAACTACCTCCTGACCTCGGACTGGAACTTCATGGGGGGCGAGCGGAAGACGTTCTACTTCGGCTTCCCCTTCCAGAAGGAAGGCATGACCTTCGACACGACCGGGTCCTCGATGACCTCCGAGGGGTACTTCGACCGGATGCTCATCCCGGTCAAGTTCATCGCCTACAACGTCTTCTATTACTTCTTCGGCCGGTTCACGGGCGTCGCCTGGTATTTCTTCCCGGCGGTGCTCTTCCTCGTCCTGTTCTTCCTCGGCCGGCGCCGCCGCGAGCAGTGGCTCCTTTTCGCCGCCCTGGCCGCCGAGATCCTCGTCTACGTCGTCCTGATGCCGACCAACTACGGCGGGGGCGGAGGCTCTCTCGCCAACCGCTACTTCATGAACATCTTCCCCCTCTTCTTCTTCCTGCCGGCCCCCAGGCTCGGGAAGCGCCCTCTCGCCCTGGCCTGGCTCTTCGCGGCGGTCTTCATCGCCCAGATCCTGGTCACGCCGTTCCAGTCCTCGGGAAGCCCGGCCACCCACGCCAAGCGTTTCCCCATCAAGTACCTGCCCCTCGAGATGACGCTCTTCAACGAGTTCCCGACGAACACGAACCCCAACGGCTTCCGTGTCCCGTTCGGAGAGGAGCCGACGACGGGCGTGGCCTATTTCCTGAACGACAACTTCCACAAGCGCTCCGAGCCCGGCGGGACCTGGACGCTGGGAGACCGCTCCCTCGAGATGGTCGTCAAGAACTATGAGCCTGTCGGCCGCATCATCGTCCGCCTGACGAACAATCCGCGCCGGGACAACCGTATCCGGGTCAAGGTCGACGGGAAGACGCGAAAGGTCGTCCTCCAGCCGCTCGAGAAGGCGGTGCTCGAGTTCGACGTCGGGCAGGGCTTCAAGATCGAGGACAACTACCTCCATCGCATCAGGATAGGGGCGTCCAAGGGCTCCCTGCCCTATTTCGAACAGGAGGGCTCGGCCGAGCGCCGGTATATCGGCGTCTTCTTCGAGCTCGAGTTCGTCCCCGCCGCGGCGGCTAAATAATGTGCGGCATCTGCGGCGTCGCGACCCGCGCCTCCGGGCCTCCCGTCACGCAAGAGCTCATGGCCGCCATGTGCCGGACGATCATCCACCGCGGCCCGGACGACGAGGGCATCCACGTCGAGCCGGGCGTCGGGCTGGGGACGCGGCGGCTGAGCATCATCGATCTCGCCGGCGGCCACCAGCCCCTCGCCAACGAGGACGGGACGCTCTGGGCGGCCCACAACGGCGAGGTCTATAACTTCCCCGAGCTCCGCCGGGAGCTCGAGGCCTGCGGCCACACGTTCCGGACGCGGACCGACACCGAGGCCGTGCTCCACGCCTACGAAGAGTGGGGGGACGAGTTCGTATCCAGGCTCCGCGGGATGTTCGTCACGGCCATCTGGGACCGGCCCCGGCGGCGGCTCGTCATCGTCCGGGACAGGCTCGGCATCAAGCCGCTCTATTACACGCTCCTCGGGGACGGGACGCTCGTCTTCGGCTCCGAGCTCAAGGCCGTCGTCGCCCACCCCGGCGTCAAGCGCAGGCTCGAGCCTCAGGCCCTGGACCTCTTTCTGTCGCTCGAGTACGTCCCCGCCCCCTGGTCCATCTTCAAGGGCGTCAAGAAGCTCCCGGCCGGCCACATCCTCCTCTATCAGGACGGCTGTACCAGCATCAAGAAGTACTGGGACCTGCCGAGCCTGAAGCGGGCGCGCCTGGTCGAGGCGAAGGAACTGCCGGCGGTCTGCGACGAGCTCTACGAGCTCCTCAAGGAATCCGTGAAGCTCCGGCTCATCAGCGACGTGCCCCTCGGCGCCTTCCTGAGCGGGGGGATCGACTCGTCGACCGTCGTCGGCCTGATGCGCGAACTCGGCGCCTCGCCGCTCAAGACCTTCTCCATCGGCTTCAAGGACGCCTCCTATGACGAGCTCGAGCACGCCCGGCGGATCGCCCGGCTGTTCGAGACGGAACACGAGGAGCTCATCATCGAGCCCAAGGCCCTCGAGCTGACCGAGACGCTCGTCCGCCACCTCGACGAGCCGTTCGGCGACTTCTCGATATTCCCGACCTACCTCGTCTCCAAGATGGCCCGGGCGCACGTCACCGTCGCCCTCTCCGGCGACGGGGGCGACGAGGTCTTCGGCGGCTATGAGACCTACCAGGCCCAGAAGCTCTCGCGGTTCCCGCTGGTCCCTCCGCTCGGGCGGGCGGTGGGGGCGGTCGTCCGGAGACTGCCGCCGGCGGACCAGAAGAAGGGGGCGTGGAACAAGCTCCGGCGCTTCGTCCAGGCGTTCGACAACCCCGCCTCGCTGAGACACCTCCGCTGGATGATGTTCATGTCGCGGGAGGATAAGAGGAAGCTCTTCACGCGCGGCTTCGTCGGCGATCTCGGCGGCCTCTGCGAGCCGTCGGACGTGGAGCCTTTCGCCTCGGCGTTCGACCGGATGGAGCGGTTCGACCGGACCAACGGCGAGCTCTATCTCGACCTCAAGACCTATCTCGCCGACGACATCCTGGTCAAGGTGGACCGGATGAGCATGGCCCCGTCCCTCGAGGCCCGCGTGCCCCTGCTCGACCACAAGCTCGTGGAGTTCGCCTTCGCCATCCCCGGGCACGCCAAGCTCCGCGGGCTCCGGACCAAGTGGATCTTCAAGAAGACGATGGAGCGGCTCCTGCCCATGGAGACGCTTTATCGGAAGAAAGAGGGCTTCTCCATCCCCATCAAGCACTGGCTGAAGACGGACCTCAAGGACATGATGCTCGGCTATCTCGACGAGAAGCGGCTCCGGGAAGAGGGGCTTTTCGACCCGGCGGTCGTCGGGGCCATGATCACGGCCCATCTCAAGGGCCACGAGAACTACAGCCATCAGCTCTGGGCGTTGATGGTCTTCGAGATCTGGAAAGAGAATTATCTTTCCTGAAATCCCCCCCGGCCCCCTTCTTTAAATTTCTTCCCCCGGCCCCCTTGTTAAAATCCCCCCCCTGACCCCCCTTCTTACAATCCCCCCTACCCCCCCCGGGGCCCCCCTTCTTAAAATCCCCCCTAACCCCCCTTTAGAAAAGGGGAGGATCCAAAGCCCATCGGCCAGAGCCACCTTAGATTTCCCCCCTTTGTAAAAGGGGGGTGCGGGGGGATTTTGGCCTCCCCCCTTTGTAAGAAGGTATCTTGGGTCCCCCGTCCTGAAGGGGGCCGGGTGTGAGTTCCCCCCCTTGTAAAATGGGGAATATCCAAAAGCTCATCGGCAAAAGGCCCCCTGATCTTCCCCCCTTTGTAAAAGGGGGGCTAGGGGGGATTTTGGCCTCCCCCCTTTGCAAGAAGGTATCTTGGGTCGCCCGTCCTGAAGGGGGCCGGGTGTGAGTTCCCCCCCTTGTAAAATGGGGAATATCCAAAGCTCATCGGCAAAAGGCCCGCTGATCTTCCCCCCTTTGTAAAAGGGGGGGCAGGGGGGATTTTGGCCTCCCCCCTTTGCAAAAGGGGGGTGCGGGGGGATTTCCCTAGACCTTTTCGATGATAAAGACCCTGGCCGTGCGCGGCTTGGTCCGGAAGCGCTCAGCGACAGGCAACCCGGGAACCCAGGCGATATCTTTCCCGGAAAGGAACACCGGCAAGGTATCACGCTCGGTCCGAGGGATCCTTTTTGCGCGGAGGATTTCCTTGAGCTTCTTGGTCCCGGGCGCTCCCAGCGGGCGATACTTATCGCCCGGACGACGGCCCCGGACGGTCAGCGGGAAATCGAGGCGCTCCATATTTAAAAGCGCCCGTTTCTTATCGTCATACGCCGGAAGTTCACCCTCCCTGTGTTCGACGACGGAGCCCCGGAACCCGCCGGGAATCCCCGGAAGCTTGAAGTTCCCTTTCCCGTCCCACCGGATCTCGAAAGCCTCCGGGCCGGGGCTCTTTCCGGGGCGCTTCAGGAACAAGCGGCCGGCCTCCCGCCGGATGACGCGCCACTTCCCTATGGGCCTCTCCTTCCCTTCCTTGAGCGCCAGGACGTCCTCGACGTCGTCGAACGAGATGCCCCGCAGGTCGCCCGCGAGCTCGTACAGGAATCTCCGGACCACCCGCCGGGCCAAAGCCCGGGGCAGTATCCCGAGGGCGGGTGCGTCGAGGGAAAAGTCGTCGCCTTCGCGTCGGGCAAGCTCCCCCCAGGCGGTCGACGTCACTGTCTCGAGGAGCTCTTCCTCGTCCCGGGCGAGCGCGGACAGGCGCCCGAGGTGGCGGACGACGGCGGGATCGAACCGGGCGAAGGCCGGGAGCGTCTCGAGACGGATGCGGTTGCGGAGGATGCGGCGGTCGAGATTCGTCTCGTCCGTCCGGAAAGGGATGCCGCGCCGGCGGCAGAAGGCTTCCGTCTCCGCACGCTCGATCTCGAGGAGCGGCCGGATGAGCCCCCGGTCCGGGCGCGCGGGGATCCCGCCGAGGCCCTGGAGTCCCGTCCCCCGGACGATGCGCATGAGGACGGTCTCGGCCTGGTCGGTCAGGGTGTGGCCGGTGGCGATCTTCGTGGCCCCGACCCGCCGGGCCGCCTTCCGCAGGAACGCGTAGCGGAGCTCGCGCCCGGCCTCTTCGAGGTTGAGCCGACGGCGCTTCGCGTAGAGACGGACGTTGCGGGAGCCCGTGACGCAGGGCAGGCGGCGCTTCCGGGCCGCCGCTTTCGCGAAGGCCTCGTCCTCGCCCGCGCCGGGCCTGAGCTTGTGGTTGAAATGAGCGACGACGATGCGGATGGGCATCTCCCGCCGCAGTTCCATGAGCAGTTCAAGCAGGGCCATCGAATCCTGCCCCCCCGAAAGGGCGACCAGGACCTTGTCTCCCGGCTCGACGAGCCTCGCTCCAAGGACGGTTCTCCGGAATCTCTTGTAGATCATGACGGGCTCATTGTAGCGCAATCCGCGGAGGGAAGGCTACGTTTGACCTTTGCCCCCGATTTCGCTAAAATCTGGGGCACCCTTGGCGGCGTAGCTCAGTTGGTCAGAGCATGCGGCTCATATCCGCAGAGTCGGGGGTTCAAATCCCTCCGCCGCCATTCCTTCCCACCGACTGCAATAGGATCCCCTCTGAAGCTTCGGGCGCTTTTCCCCTTTCCATTAGGGGAACAATAAATCCCCCCTCACCCCCCTTTTACAAAGGGGGGAAGTCTCCTGTCCCTCTGGACGATGGCTCTGGATCCCCGCTTTTAGCGCTGGGGGAGGCCTAAATCCCCCCTCACCCCCCTTTTACAAAGAGGGGTTTAAGGCGTTTGCCTATGGCTGGATCGAATTGCGCAGGTCGAAGCCCGGGCTATAACGCTGGCCGCCGGCCACGGGCCATTACGCAGGCTAAAGCCTGCAATTGCTTTACCAACCGGTTCTCTGCGGGATTGGATTTGCAGTCGCAGCCTTTAAGTTGCGTCTTCGATGAGAAAGCGGGAGGAGTATGCGCAGGTCGAAGCCTGGGCTATAACGCTGGCCGCCGGCCACGGGCCATTACGCAGGCTAAAGCCTGCAATTGCTTTATCAACCGGTTCTCTGCGGGATTGGATTTGCAGTCGCAGCCTTTAAGTTGCGTCTTCGATGAGAAAGCGGGAGGAGTATGCGCAGGTCGAAGCCTGGGCTATAACGCTGGTCGCCGGCCACGGGCCATTGCGCAGGCTAAAGCCTGCGACTGCGTCAGGATGCAAGCGTGCCCCGCGTCCACGGACGAGTGCTAAAGCGCACGGCTTCGTCAGGACGCAAGCGCTTCGCTCGGTCACATTAGGACGCGGGCCAAAGCCTGCGGCTGGGCCTCGGGCTGGAGGCACGAATCTTTCCCCCTTTCCTAAAGGGGGGTTTGGGGGGGATTTTGGCAGGACCTCAGTTCCAAAGGATGGCGTCACCAGCGGCGGGCCTTTTCGGGCTCCATCTTCCGTAGGTCCAGGCCGCGCATGAAGGCGCCCGCCCTGTAAAGGCAGATCTCGCGCACGGAGGACGGGTGGTGGAGGACCTCGGAAAGGGACTGGGCGCCGACGGCCCAGACGCCGCCGCCCCGGACGACGACGACCTTGTATTCGTGGAGGAGACGGACGAGCGTCGCCGGATCGGCCTTCGGCGGGACGACAGGGATGACGAGATACTGGAAGCCGCCCTCCGCGTCGACCGGGACGATGCGGTCGGTCGGGGCCGTCTCTCCGGGATAGACGAAGTGGGCCTGGGCTTCCGCCTCGGGAACATAGCAATGGAGGATGGTCTGGAAATCGCTCGCGGCGTAGACGGCCTTGTGCAGGGCGAGCTCGGGATCGTCGGCCGGGCCTGGGGCCAGCGGGAGCTTGAGCAGGGGGCCGCCGATATCCCGGGGCATGGACGCCTTGGGCGCGTAGAGCATGGCTTCGACGCCCCGGACGGACATCGAGCCGGTGTGGAAGGGAGAGAGGCGGGACTCGAAGACGCGATGGCCGGCCTTCGCGAACTCGGCAAGGATCTCCTCTTCCTCCGGGAAGTCGTTGCGGGCGTCGTCCCCCGTCCCGTATTCCGCGGGCGGATACGGGAACGCGGCGTCGGGATCGGAGGCGACGCGGGCGCGCAGGGCGGCGACGTCGATGCCGAGCGCTTCCATGTGGCGGACGATCGCGCCGGAATTATTGGCGACGCAGAGCCGGAAGAAAGCCTCGGGGAGCGTCCTGCCGCGGGCCAGGGCGCCGTGCCCCCAGACCAGTGTCAGGACGTTCGCGGCGAGGCGCTCGGGGATGGTCCGGGCCATTTCGGGGGAGCCGCTCGGGACGGCGAACCAGTCGACGGGCACCGAGCCGCCGAGATGATAGTAGCCGAGCGGGTCCACGGGGACGAACGGCGGGAGGGCGGCCGGCTTCGGCTTGTCGTCGAGCGTGGCGATGACGAGTTCCTTGAGATGGGCATGCATGGAGGCCCTGACGCCGGGCAGGGCCAGGATCCTGGCGTGGACGTCGGTCTCGGAGGAGGCCTTGTAATAGCCGTAATCCGTCTCCGATGGCGAAAGGAAGCAGATCTGGGAGCGGTCGAGCTCCCCTTTCTGGGAGCCGGTCGCCGTGATGACGATGCGCTCCTCCCCCGCCGCGTCGGCCCGGCGGACGGCCATGTTGCCGCTGTGGCTGTCCTGCATGTCGACAAGGAGCGAGGCCCGGCCCACGGCCCGGAACATCTCGAGAAGCGCGTCGTCCGCCGTCCATTTGCCCGCGGTCATCGTCCCCTCCTCCGAATGTTCAGGGCGTCGCAGAGCTCCCGCGTCGGGCGGCCGTCCGCGTCCCAGCGGCGGATGCCGTAGTAGTCCCGGCGCATCCGGTCCTTGTCCTCGCGCGAAACGCGGCGCTCCTTTCCCTCGACGACGATGGGAAGGTCGCTGAACCGGGCCGGGAGGTCGTCGTCCTCCGCCGTGGCGCCGGCCTCGATGTTGAAGAGCCGTTCGAGCGTGGCGACGCGGTTCGCGATCTCCTCGAGCTTCGCCACCGAGAAATCCCCGCCGGTCGCCCCGCTGGCCATCCGGGCCCAGGGATCGGTGGAGAACGCGTATCCGGTGAAGCGACAGACGCCGAGGCTGTCCTGCAGGATGCCGACATTCTGCATGTTCCGGATGGCGATGGGCGATTGGAGCAGGCTGTAGCGGGGAATTTCCTTCGTCCCGCCGAAGAACGCGAGCGAGACGGCGTAGCCGCCCCGCAAGTGGCAGGCGCCCGTCGGGGACGTCATGTAGCCGAGGGCCTGGGTGAACGAGGCGCGCGGATCGTAGCCCGGGAGCTCGAGCTTCTTGACGGTCATCGAGAGGTCGGGCCTCCCGCAGGACTCGGCCAGGCGGAAGGAACCTTCGGCCAGCCGGTCGCCGATCCCCTCGCGCGCGGCCGTCATTCGGACGAGCCTTTCGAGGGCGTCGGCCCGGCCGAAGCGGAGGTCCATCCCGCCCGTCTCGTCCGGCGTGATGAGGCCCGTCTCGAAGAGCTCCATGGCGGCGGCCACGGTCCCGCCGTAGCTGATGGTGTCGATGCCGAGCTCGTTGCACCGGTAATTGGCCCGGGTGACGGCCTCGAGGTCGTAGATGTCGCAGACCGGCCCCATGAGGACCGTCGTCTCGTATTCGGGGCCTTCGCCCTTCTCGTCCGGGCCGCCCCGGCCGGGGACCGACGTGTGCCGCTGACAGCCGATGGGACAGAGATAACATCCCCCCGCCCGCTCGAGAAAGGTCCGGGCCAGGGTCTCTCCGGAGACCCGGTCGACGTCCGCGTCGCTGTGCGTGCAGTCCCGGAAGTTCCGGTGCGGGAGCATGCCGATGAGGTTGATGAGCTCGACGAGCCCGGCCGTGCCGAGCTCCCGGAGGAGCCGCTTCGTGACCGGGGCCTGCTTCATGAGGTAAACGGCCTGGTCCAACCCGGACCGGAAGAGCTCGCGGTCACTGATCCCGGTCTTTTCGCGGCCCGAGACGCGGACGGCCTTGAGCTTCTTGCTCCCGAACACCGCGCCGGGGCCGCAGCGGCCGTAAACGCGGTTGCGGTCGTTGGCGACCGCCGCGATGCGGACCAGGTTCTCGCCGGCCGGGCCGATACAAAGGACCTTGTACGGGTTCCCCGGCTCCGCGCCGCCGGTCAGGGCCTCGGTCGTCTCGTGGATGTCCTTGCCCCAGAGTTCGCGGGCGGGGAGGAGCCGGGCCCCGCCCGGCCGGACGTCGAGCGTCACGGGCTCGGACGACCGCCCCTTGACGACGAGGACGTCGTGGCCCGTGGCCTTGAAGGCGTTCGCCCAGGTGCCGCCGGAGTTCGAGGTCCCGATGAAGCCGGTGAGCGGCGATTTGAAGACCATGTGGCCGCGGCAGGACGTCGGGGCGTTGGTCCCGACGAGCGGCGAGGTGGCGATGACGACGACGTTATCCGGCCCGAGCGGTTCGCAGGCGGGGTCGGCCTCGTCGCAGAAGATGCGCGTGGCGAGCCCGCGGCCGCCCAGGTAATCCCGGACCAGGGCGGGGTCGAGGGGCTTCGTCTCGATGCGGCCTTCCGTCAGGTCAACCTCGAGGACGCTCCCATGATAGCCGTACTTGGATAGATCGGACATCGTCGTGCCACGCGCATTTTATCACACATAAGGCCAGGACGCAGGTCGCCCTCACGACAGGGCTATTTCTAAATCCCCCCGTGGCCCCCCTTTTACAAAGGGGGGTATTCAATAGCTTCGCCTGCGGCTACAACAAGACCTCGGCTCAAGCGCAGGCTGGAGTCCGAGGCTACTACAATATCTCGTTTCGAGCACAGGTTGGAATCTGCGGTTTGAACAAAGCCTCGGCTCAGCGCAGGCTGAAGTCTGGGCTTTAACACTACCTCGGCTCAAGCACGGACTGAAGTCTGTGGCTTTACACTACCTCGGCCAAGCGCAGACTTAAGTCTGAGGCTACAACAATACTTCGGCTCAAGCGCAGGCTGATGACTATTGCTACTACAGGATGCAGATCGAACCATCGAGGTTACCGCTCAGGCTGGAGCGTTAATCTTCCCCCCTTTTCTAAAGGGGGGTTTAGGGGGGATTTGATGGACCGTGCAAAGTCGCCCTCACGACAGGGCTATTTCTAAATCCCCCCGTGGCCCCCCTTTTACAAAGGGGGGTATTCAATAGCTTCGCCTGCGGCTCAACAAACCTCGGCTCAAGCGCGGACTGAAGTCTGCTGGCTATTAAATTCCCTCGGCTCAAGCGCAGGCTGGAGTCCGAGGCTACAACAATATCTCGTTTCAAGCACAGGTTGGAATCTGCGGTTTGAACAAAACCTCGGCTCGAGCGCAGGCTGAAGTCCGAGGCTATAACAAGACCTCGGCTCATGCACAGGCTAATGCCTGCGGCTAGCCTCCCGTTATGAACGGGAAAACGGCGATGGTATCGCCTTCCTCGAGCGGCGTGTCCAATCCCTGGAGCGAATTGATGGATGTCGCGTTCTTCATCACGATGATGAGCGGCTTGAGCTCCTCTCCCGCGAGGAGCTCCTCCCGGCGCCGCGGCGAATCGGCGATGGTTTCGAGAAGGCTCCGGATGACCGCTCCCTCCGGGAAGGTCAGGTCCCTTTCCCGCGTTTCGAAGAGCTCCCTGAAATAGGCGAAGAACTTGACCTTGATCTTCATGAGCCCCCTCCCGGGGAATTCCGCTCCGCGCGAATTGCGGTCAGCGCGTCGGACAGGGATCCGAGGACCCCGGGCGCGCGGTGCCGGAAGACGAGAGGCTCCCGGGGCGCGACCTTCGCGCGGAACTCGTCGAGGATGCCCTGCCTGACGACGCAGAGGCACCGGACGCCGTGCTCGAGCGCCTTTTCAAAGGCCGGCCACAGGCCTTCCCCGCCGATCTCGAGCGGCCCGATCTCGTCGACGACAAGGACGTCGGCGTCGGAATCCCGGCGCAGGATGGATCCCGCGGTCTCAAGGGTGGCAGGGAACATGTGCCATGTCCCGACGGACGGCCAATCCGGATCGCCTTCATGGGCCAGGAACGGCAGGGATCTCCCGCTCTTCAGGTCGAACAGGTCGTAGCCCCGGTCGCAACCGTTATCCAGGCGCAGGACGCTCAGGAACCCCCCGACATCGAGCCCCGCCGACTTCCATCCGGCCACGGCGTCCCGGAGGAACGTCGTCTTGCCCGAATGCACGGGTCCGGTCAGGACAAGGAGCGCGCCCCCGCCGCTCACCGGATCACGAGCCGCGATTCGTTGGCCTCGAACTGGAGGGCCTGGCCGGTCGGGCCGTTGGCCGTGACGCCGCTGACGTTGATGATCCCTTCGCCCGGGGCGAGGGATTCGAAGACGAGGACGGCAAGGATGCCCCCGCCCTTGATGCCCTTGCCCGGCGTCGGGCTCGATATCCCGAGGGTGCAGGCGCCCGACGCGTTGTCGATATTGCTCAGGAACGGTACCTTCGCCCCGAGCTGTCTCCCCAGCCCGCCCTCCGAGACCTCCTTGAGCCGTACGACCTGGGCGTTGAAGCCGAGGTTCACCGTCAGGCTGGCGATCTCGGCCTCCGACCGGACCTCGACGCTGACCCGGAACTCCCGTCCCTTGGGAACCTCGAAGTTCGCCGGATTGAGGACGACGAAGCCCTTCCCCGCGGCCTCTTCCTCGGGCGGTTGCTCGGATTCGGCTCCGGGCTCGGCACCAGCCTCGCCCTCCTGCTCGGCCCCGGCTTCCGGCTCGGCATCGGCGACGAATTCCTCGTCGGGCTGCTGCCCGGCGCCGCCCCCGCTCGAGAGTCCTTCGACCTCCACCCAGAGCGGCCGGGAATCCTCTTCGGTCAGGGGGACCTGGCGGATGATGTAGGGCGTGATGGTCAGGATGACGTCGGTCTGGTCGATGCTCGTTTCCGTGCTCGAGAAAAGGTTCCCGAGGAGAGGGATGTCGCTGAGCCCGGCGATCCCCTTGAGGGAGCGGCGCTCCTCGTCCTTGAGAAGGCCCGCCAGCAGGTTCGTCTCGCCGTCCTTGAGCCGGATGACGTTCTTTACCTCGCGGGTCGTGATGATGGGGATGTCGGCGATGCCCGTCCCGGAGATGGACGTGATCTTGATCTCGAGGTCGAGGGTGACCTCCCGCTCCGTGTGGATGCGGGGCTTGATCTTCACGTCGATGCCGACGTCCTGGTAGTTGTAGTTGACGATGGGCTGTTGGCTGACGCCGCCCGCCGCGAAGGGGGTGAACGTCGTCTGAGGGACCGGGACCTTCTGGCCGACCAGGTACTTGATGTCCTCGGAGCCAACCCCGCGGAGCCGGGGCTGGGCGATGATCTTGGTGTCGGCGTCGGTCTGGAGGAAGTTGAGGTAGGCCGTCGGCAGGCTGATCTGGAAATTGGTGCCCTTGGAGAGGTCAAGGTCCTTCAGCCCGAACCAGCCGTCCTCGGGGACCGTGCTCCCCCCGCTGTAACGGCCGCCGAGCGAGTGCTGGTTGAGGTCGATGCCGAACTCCCGCATCTTGATGCGGGAGACCTCCATGATCTCCAGGTCGATGATGACCTCGCCCTTGGACTTGTCCCACGTCCGGAGGAGCTTCCCGGCCAGGTTGACGGCCGAGGGCGTGTCGCGGACGGTGATGGAGTTCAGGTTCTTGTCGACGATGATGCTCGGCGCCTTGTACTGGGTGCGGATCATCATGGCCAGCGAGTTCTGGACCTCCTGGGCGTTGAGGTTGGAGAGGTAGAACGTCCGGATGGCGTTGAGCTCGTACTGGAGGCGCTTCATCGGCTGGTCGGGGACGATGATGACGGTCCGCTCGTCGATGATCCTCGGGAAATTCTTGCTGGCGAGGCAGAGGAAGCTTACCGCCTGCTCGAAGGTCCGGTCCGTGAGGTCGATGGTCAGCGGGACGTCGCGGAACTGCTCGTCGTAGAGGAAGTTCACCCCGGAGTGCTTGCCCAGGGCCTGGAAGATGGACCGGAGGGCCGCGTTGGCGAACTGCAGGCGGACCTTCTCCGTGCTGACCTTGAGCTTGATGGGCGCTTCGATGGGCTTCTCCCCCGCTTTTTCCGCGGCGGCCTCGGGCTTCGCCATGTAGACCTCGAGCTCGGCCAGGAGGGCCCGGTTCATCGGGTCATAGGCGAGGGCCTTCTTGTAGGCGGCTACGGCCTCGTCCCTTTTGTCCATCGCGGCGAGCGCGCGGGCCTCCTGGATGCGGGCCAGGCCGGCCGAGGTCCGGGCCCGCAGGAGCGCGAGCCGGTAGACGGCTTCCTTCGGGCTCTCGAGGGAGGCCTTTTCGTAGTACCGGACGGCCTCGTCCCAGTTCCTGTTCATCTCGGCTTCATTCCCCAGCCGGTAGGTTTGGCTGAGCGTGGCGCATCCCCAGAGAAGGCCGGCAACGAGGACGAACGGGACTATCTTTTTCATGGCTGTTCTCCTTGAATGGGGACGCTCGTCCTCTTTCCGTCGGGTTCGACCACTTCGATCCGGTCGCGGCCGATCTTCGCCACCTTCACCCCCGGAATGATCTCCTCGCCCTCGACGACGGCCAGGGCCTGCCCTTCCGAGAAGACCAGAGCGACCATCTTTCCCCGCGACGTCACGTATCCTATATAAGAGAGATCGATAGCCGGTTCTTCGGGGACCGTTTCCGCCGCGCTCCCGGCCCCAGGATCCTCTCCGTCGGGGACTTCGGAGCGCCCGGGCGCGCCGACGGCTTCGGGCGCGGGAACGGCCCGCCCCGGGCTGAAGATGTCCCGGACGGCCGCCGCGGGCTCGGGCGGAGAGACGCCGAGGAGGTCCGTGCGGACCAGGGGGGTCGCGGCCGGCTTCTTCGCGGCGGGGACCTTCTCAGCGGCGGAGGCGCCGGAGGACAGGAGGACGGCGACCAGGACCGCCGCCGGAAGGGAACGGAGATCACATCGCATAATACGCCGCCAGCTCTATCTTGAGTTGCAGGATGGGGGTCCCCGCGCTCGTATTCGGGAAATCGATCCGCTCGAGGGTCAGGAACTTCGGGGACCTTTCGATGACCCCGAGGAACCTCTTCAGGCCTGCGTAGGTCCCGCCGAAGGTGAACTCCACGACGACCTTCCGCATCTTCCCCTTTTCCAGGTCGGAATACTGGTAGGCGATCCTGGAAACGCGGATCCCCGCCTCGTTGAAGACGCGCTCGAGGTCGGTCCGGAGGTCCCGGATCTCGAGCGCCTCATCGTAGAACCTCTCCGTGCGGAGCCTGGCGAGGTCGCGCTTCGCCTCTTCCCAGCGCCGGGCTTCGGCGCCCGCCTCGTCCCGCGCGGCCTCGGTCCTGACCAGCTCGGCGGCGAGCTTCCGTGCCGACGCGTCGGCCCGGCGGAAGCCCCTCATTTCGCCGGCGGCGACGAAGACGAGAGCGAGAAAGGCGAGGCCCGAGGCCGCGGCGAGGACGCCGAGCGTCCGCCGCTCCTTCGCGCTCAATAACTTAACGAGCCTTTTCATAGCTGAACGTGATCTCCGATGATGATGCCGCCCTGCGCGTCGGCCGTTTCGCCGGCCACCCGGATCCCGGTGAACTTCCGCTCCTTGAGGCGGTCGACGAAGGCCAGGAGGCCGTCGAGGTCCCGGGAGACCACCTTTATCCTCAGGTCCATGGCGGACTCGCCGGTGAAGCTCGGGGCGAGGGACGTGATGAAGCTCGATTCCGGAAGGGCGCCCTCGAGCTCGGAGAGGAGGGCGGTCCAGGAAAAGCTCTTCCTCATGATGACGGCGTTGACGAGGTCGACCCTCTCCCTGTCGGACTTGGCCGCGGCGGCGACCGCGGACTCCGACCTCGACGGTCTCGGCTTTGGCCCCGGCGATGCGCGCCTCGAGCCTCGAGACCTCGACACGCGCCCGGCGGTTCGCAAGTCCGTACTTGACGGAGAGGAATCCCGCCAGCGACGCGAGTCCGGCGAGGAGCAGGACCGACGCCGCGAGGGCAACGCGATAGAACCGCGTGTTCCGCAGGGGGCGCGTGGCCAGGTTGAGCCGGAGGATGTCCGTCGTCATCATGCCATTTGTCCGTAAAGCGTCGAGAGGATGGCCTTTTCCCGCGCCCCTGCGTCCCCGGGGACGAGGCTCCCCGTCTCGCGGACCGGCAGGGACAACTGCCTCGCCAGCTCGGCGGCGATGTCGTCGCCGTTGTCGGAAGGGGCCCGGAGCCAGACGGCGCCGACGTGCTTCATTTCCTTGTCCTCCAGGAAAAGGGCCGTGTTCTCGATCTCCTTGACGAGTTGGGCGACGCGGCGGCCGAGCGGCGTCCCGGGCCCGCGGTCCAGGACGAAGGGCTTCTGCCGGAAAAGGGCCGGCTCGGCGCCGACGATGGCCGTGATGCTCAGGGAATCGTCCTCGACGTTGACGACGAGGGCGTCCCCGCCCCCGGCGGGCAGGAGCCCGACGAGGCTCAGGGAGGGCAGGGTTACGTTGCCGGGGGTCAGGCCCGCGCGGGAGAACGGGTCTTCGTACTCCCGGACGACCTCGGGACGGGCCACGGCGGCGACGACGCGCTCCCCGTCCCCGGCCGCGACGCTCTGATGGACGACGCGGGCGTCCTCGGGCAGGGAGGGCATCATCTTCCCGACGCGCCAGCGGACGATGCGCTCCCGTTCCCTGTCGGACGCCGGGGGCGCGTCCATCGGGAGCAGGAAGACCCGGACGCAGAGCTCGGGGACGAGGATGGCGACGGTCCCCTGTGACAGGCCCAACTTCAGCATCCCCTCCCGGACCTTGGCTTCGAGGAGGGCCGGGTCCGCGACGTTCGCCCCCTCGAACGCGGGCCGGACGGCGCCGTCCGGGAGCGCGGCGATGAAACGCCCGCCGACGCTCCGCTCGCGGGCGAAGACCCGGATGCCGGAGAGGACGCGCGGGGCGACCTGGAAGACGGCGTCGGGGAGAGGGGCTTCGAGGAAGCGCTCCATGAGCCGGCGCGGGAACTTCGGCGTTTTCATTCGACGAACGTCACCTTGTTCAGGTCCTTGAGGCTGGTCGTCCCGGCCAGAACCTTGTCGACCCCGACCTCGCGGAGGAAGACCATGCCTTCCGCTTTGGCCCTCTTTCGGATCTCGGAGAGCGGCTTCTTTTCCAGGATCATCTCGCGGATGGTGTCGGACAGCTCGAGGATCTCGGCGATGGCCGTGCGGCCCTTATAGCCGGTGCCGGCGCATTCCGGACAGCCCTTCGGCTCGTAAAAGACGTGGTCCCTGTGGGCGGCCGGGATCCAGCCCCGCCTCGGCGAGCACCCGGTCATCGTAGCGCACCGGGACCTTGCAGGCCGGGCAGAGGACGCGGACCAGGCGCTGGGCCAGGGTCACGTTGAGGGCCGAGATGAAGCTGTACGGGTCGACCTGCATGTGGAGGAAGCGGCCGATGACGTCGAAGACGTTGTTGGCGTGGACCGTCGTGAAGACGAGATGCCCGGTCAGCGCGGACTGGATGGCGATCTGGGCGGTCTCGGGATCGCGGATCTCCCCGACCATGATCTTGTCGGGGTCGTGGCGGAGGATGGACCTCAGGCCGCGGGCGAACGTCAGCCCCTTCTTCTCGTTGACGGGGATCTGGGTGATGCCGTCGATCTGGTACTCCACCGGGTCCTCGATGGTGATGATCTTGTCCTCGGGGTTCCGGATCTCCGACAGGGCCGCGTAGAGGGTCGTCGTCTTCCCCGAGCCCGTCGGCCCGGTGACGAGGACCATGCCGTACGGCTGGCCGATGTACTTCCGGAACTTCTTCTGGATCTCGTCGGAGAAGCCGAGCAGGTCGAGCCGGAGCTCGGAGATGGCCTCGGTGATCATCTCCTTGTCGAGGATGCGGATGACCGCGTCCTCGCCGTAGATGCAGGGCATGATGGAGACCCGGAAGTCGATGGTCTTGTCCTTGATCTTGAGGCGGAACCGGCCGTCCTGCGGCACCCGGCGCTCGGAGATGTCCAGGTCGGACATGACCTTGATGCGGGAGATGATGGGCGACTGGAACTTCTTGTCGATGGGCTCCATGGCCTCGCCGAGGACGCCGTCGATGCGGTACTTGATCAGGACGGACTCGTCCCTGGACTCGATGTGGACGTCGCTCGCCCGCTTCTGGACGGCCGTGAAGATGATGGTATTGACGAGCTTGATGATGGAGCCGTCCTGGTCGGCGAGCTTCTCGATGGAGATGACGTCCTCCTCCTCGCCGCCCTCCTTCTCGACGACCTGGCAGATGAATCCTTCGGTCGCGTCCTTGAGGACCTGGAGGGCCGTCTCGCTCTTGCGCAGGGCCTCCTGGATGGCCCGCCGCGAGGCGGCGAAGACCCGGGCCTTCTTCCCGAGGAAGGACTCGATGGCGTCGATGGTGGCGATGTCGGAGGGGTCGGCGACGGCGACCTTGACCGACGCGCCGTCATCCTCGATGGGGACGAAGTTCAGGCGGTAGAGGAAATCCACCGGGAAGGACTGGATGAGGCTCCGGTCGAGGGCGAGGGTCTCGAGTTCGATGAACGGGACCCGGTAGCGCTCGGCGAGCTTCCGGACCTCCTTCTCCTCGGCCCGGATGAGGCTCTCGTGCTCTTCCCGCTTCATCGCACCACCCGGATGATGTTGAAGATGGGGAGATAGACCGCGAGCAGCATGCCCGCCACGACGAGCCCCATGATGATGATGACCAGCGGCTCGATGAGGGAGACGAGCGTGTCGATCCTGGCCCGGACCCGCTCGTCGTAGAAGTCCGCGACATCGGACAGCATCCCCTGGAGGTTGGCCGACGTTTCGCCGATACGGATCATGTCCAGGGCCAGGCCCGGCATGACCTCCGTCGCCGCCAGGGAATCGGTCAGGCTCTGTCCGTTCTTGATGGCGTCGGGGAGGCCCTCCAGGTCCCGGACCAAGGCCCGGTTGGGGACGGCCTCGGAGGCGATCCCGACGGCCGCAAGGAGCGAGATCCCGGCCTCGAGAAGGAGGCCCAGGGTCCGGCTGAACAGCGAAGCGGCCGATTCCCGCCAGAGGAGCCTGCCGAAGGGGACCTTGAGCTTGAGCCGGTCGAACGCGACGCGTCCGTCCTCCTTCCGGACCCAGCGGATGAAGGCCAGGACGGCCAGGCCCGCCGCGAAGAGGAAGAGGACGGCGTATCGGCGCATGATCATGGAGAAGGCGATGAGGGCCGTGGTCAGCGCCGGCATCTCGCTCTCGAAATCGCTGTAGAACCCGGAGAACCGGGGCAGGATGAAGTTGACGAGGACGCCGAGGAGGACGAAGGAGAAGACGATGAGAAGGGTCGGATAGACCAGGGCCGAGCGGATCTTGGCCTTCGTCCGGGCGATGGTCCCGGCGTACTGGACGAAGCGGCCGATGGTCCCGGCCAGGTTCCCGCTCTTCTCGCCGGCCATGAGGGAGGCCGTGTAGACCTTCGAGAACCGGTCCTCGAACGGAAGGAAGGCTTCCGAGAGGGACTTGCCCGAACGGACGTCCTTCTCGACCTTGCTCAGGATCTCCTTGAGGCGGATGTCCGTGGCCCGGGCGGTCAGCGTCTCGACGCTCCTGAGGATGGGATAACCGGCCCGGACGAGGGCCATGAGCTCCTGGTTGAACAGGATAAAATCCTTGGCCCGGACCTTGTTGCCGAAGCTCCGCGTCCCGAGCTTGAGCTTCTTCCAATCGCGGCCGATCGAGAGGACGCAGAGGCCGTCCGATTCGAACAGGCGGCGGCACTCCTCGCTCGAGGCGGCCAGGATGGATCGGGAAAGGAGCCTCCCATCCTCCGCGGCCAGGCGACAGGTATAGTAAGGCATCTGGAGAAATGTTAGGGCATCGGCCGGGCTTTGTCAAACGATTGACATTGCTTGCCGATTGCCTTATTTTGGGGACATGAAGAAAGGGACCCTGAAGGCGCTCCCCCTGGCCCTCGTGCTCATGGCCGGGACGCCGGGCACGGCCCCGCAGGACTTCCCGGAGCAGAAGCCCAAGTTCGACTACATGAGCACCTTCCTCAGAGGGCGGAAGCCGCTCGGGCTGAAAGAGGACCTGATCATGAAGCGGCTCCTCAAACAGCCCCGGGCCAGCTGGGCGATCCGGGCCGGATCGCGCCACATCCTGGATTAGGCGTCTTTTTTTTGCGGTTTGGATTCAAATTTTTGGATGAGAACGAAAATATCGGCGGTCCTCCTTCCGGTCCTGGCGCTCGTCGCGCTGAGCGGCGTCAACGTCTATAAGAACCTGACCTGGTCGGAGCCGACCGACGGCGTGACCTGGGGCGAGGGCCCCAACGGGCTCACGGCCCTCAAGGTCGGCATCAACAGCCCGGCCTACCTCGCCAGCATCAAGAAAGGCGACATCCTCTACGCCATCAACAACATCCCCATCAAGACGAAGATCGACCTCGTCAAGACCCTCTGGATCGCCCGGGACGTCGACCAGAAGGTCAGCTACCAGATCGGCCGGGAAGGCGAGCTCATCACCCCGTCCTTCTACCTCCAGAAGAAGGGCGTGAACCTCATCTATTTCTACCTGGCCCTGGTCGGCCTGACGACGCTCGTCATCGGCCTGATCGTCTATTTCAACTCCCGCCGCCGGTTATCGGTCCCCTACCTCTATTTCTATCTCCTGTCGGCGGCGTTCTATGGCTTTTACACGTTCTCCCCGACGGGCAATTTCGATCTCCTGGACAGCGTCTTCTACTGGATCGACCGGACGGCCTTCCTCGCCTTCCCGCCCCTGCTCCTCCATTTCTTCATGATCTTCCCCCAGCGGAAGCGCTTCCTCAAACGCCGCCCGCCCGTCCTCGCCCTCGTCTATCTGCCGGCCGCCGCCCTCCTGACGTTCCGCGTCCTCTTCCACACGGTCCTCGCCCCCGCCTGGAACGACGCCGAGGCCCTCCGCTTCCAGGGCCGTCTCGAGCGCCTCGACCTCTTTCATTTCGCGGTCTTCACGCTCATCACGCTGGCCAGCGTCGTCCACAGCTCGAGGCACCCGGCGAGCCTCTTCCTCAAGAAACAGCTCAAGTTCATCGTCTCCGGGCTCACCCTCGGCATCGTCCCCTTCACGTTCCTCTACGTCGCGCCCTTCCTGGCCGGCCGGGCGCCCTCGACCCCCGCGGAGCTGACCGTCCTCCTCCAGGCCCTCATCCCCCTGACCTTCGCCTACTCCATCTCGCGCTACAAGCTGATGGATTTCGAGATCCTGCTCAAGAAGGCCGTCACGCTCATCGTTTCGTTCTTCGTCATCTCCCTGGTGTACTATGTGGTCAGCTCCCAGACCCGCATCTTCTCCGAGTACCGGCTCAACGCCATCATGCTCGGCGTCCTGGCCATCGCCCTGGGAGCCGCCCTCTTCGGCCCGCTGAAAAAGCTCGTCCAGACGCTCCTCGACAGGGCCCTCTACCGGAGAAGCTACGAGTACCGCAAGACGCTCCTCCTCATCAGCCGGGAGATCAGCCGCGAGCGGAACCTGCAGAACCTCTCGACCTCCCTGTTGGACTCCATCGCCAACGCCCTCTCCCTGCGGGCCATCGCCCTGTACCTGGCCGACGAGGCCGCGCCGCTCGCGTTCCAGCTCCTCCGGAGCCGCGGCGGGTCCGATGCCGCCCCGCGGTCCCTCGTCTTCGACGAGCCGCTCTTCGAGCAGATGCGGCGGAACGACTACCTGTCGTACTACGCCGCCGCCGACCGGAGAGGGGCCCAGAAGAGGATCGAGCGCTTCATCCCGTTCGGCTTCTACCACGTCCTCCCGCTGAAGGTGGAGGAGAAGATCATCGGCTGTCTGGCCATGGGCCGGAAGCAGGACGGCACCTATCTCACGAGCGAGGACTGGGAGCTCCTGACGACCATTTCCCCCTCGGTCGCCCTGGCCCTGGAGAACGCCTATCTTTACAGCCGGGAGAGCGTCCGGGCCCTGGAAATGCAGAGGCTCAAGGACTACAGCGAGAACATCATCGAGAGCCTGACCGTCGGCGTCGCCGTCATCGACCAGACGGGGGCCGTCATCGGCTGGAACCGGGTCCTCGAGGGCCAGTTCGGCCTGAAGAAGGCCGGCGTGCTCGGAGGGAAGCTCATCGACATCCTGGGGCCGAGGAATTTCGCGGCCATCTTTCCCTCCGACACCCAGCAGGATTTCCGCCTGCTCTCGGAGATCGGGCTGGACCTGCCCGGCGGGGAGATGCGCATTTTCGACATCGCCCGGACCCCCCTCCTCGACAACGCCATGAATCCCTACGGCACGGTCCTCGTCTTCGAGGACATCACCGAGAAGATCAGCCTCCAGCAACAGCTCCTGACGTCGGAAAAGCTGGCCTCGATCGGGCTCCTGTCGGCGGGCGTGGCCCACGAGATCAACACGCCGCTGACGGGCATCTCGAGCTATGTCCAGATGCTCCAGAAGAAGCTCACCGACACCCACTACGCCCAGATCCTGGGAAAGATCGAGGCCCAGACGGACCGGGTCGGCCGCATCATCAAGAACCTCCTGAACTTCGCCCGGAACCCCTCGGATTCCGCGTTCCACCGGGTCGACCTCAAGGTAAGCCTGGAGGAGATCATCTCGCTCATCGACTACAAGCTGAAGACCATGAACATCGAGCTCGAGCTCGCCCTCGCGACCCTGCCGCCGGTCCAGGCCCAGGGGGAGCGACTCCAGCAGGTCTTCATCAACCTCATCCTCAACGCCCTCGACGCCATGCCCGAGGGCGGGAAGCTCCGGATCGAGCTGGCCCGGGCGGACCGCGAGGCCGCGGTGACCGTCGCCGACTCGGGGACGGGGATCAAGGCCGAGCATCTGCCCCGCGTCTTCGACCCGTTCTTCACGACCAAGGGCGTCGGCAAGGGGACGGGGCTCGGCCTGTCCATCAGCTACGCCATCGTCAAGGAGCACGAGGGCCGGATCCAGATCCGGAGCGAATCCGGGAAGGGCTCGACCTTCACCGTCTTCATCCCCTTCGACCAGCCCCGGCGCCGCACGGACGCAACGTCTCCATCAAGGAAATGAACATGGTTCCCAAAGGCCGCCTCCACATCATCGACGACGAGCCCGTCATCCACGACGTCCTGGGACAGCTCCTGACGTCGGAAGGCTACGAGATCGAGCCCTCCGCCTCCGGCGAGGAGGCCCTCGCCAAGCTCGCCGACCGAACCTTCGACCTGACGCTCCTCGACCTCCTCATGCCCGGCATGAACGGCATCGAGGTCCTCCGGCGCCTGAAGAAGATCGATCCCGACGCCATGGTCATCATCATCACGGCCTATGCCTCGGTCGAATCGGCCATCGCCGCCATGAAGACCGGGGCCTTCGACTACATCCAGAAGCCTTTCAAGCACGACGACCTCCTCATGACCATCGGCCGCGCCCTCGAGCACAAGCGGCTCCGCAACGAGAACATCCGCCTCCGGACCGAGCTCCGCCGGAAGTTCGGGTTCGAGAACATCATCGGGAAGAGCAAGCCGATGCAGGGCGTCTTCGAGCTCATCAACGCCGCCGCGCCCACCCGCAGCACCATCCTCGTCCAGGGCGAGAGCGGGACGGGGAAGGAGCTCGTCGCCCGGGCCGTCCACGAGCACAGCGAGCGGGCCGAGTTCCCCTTCGTCACCGTCAATAGCGGCTCCCTGCCGCCCGACCTCCTCGAGAGCCACCTCTTCGGCCACGTCAAGGGCGCCTTCACCGGGGCCGTGACGCTCAAGACGGGGCTGTTCGAAGCGGCCGACCGGGGAACCCTCTTCTTCGACGAAATTTCCTCGCTCAACCTCGAGACGCAGGCCAAGCTCCTCCGGGTCCTCCAGGAAAAGGAGTTCATGCGACTCGGCGGCACGAAGATCATCAAGGTCGACACCCGCATCATCGCCGCGACGAATACGGACATCGAGGAGCTCATCCGCCTGAAGACGTTCCGCAAGGACCTCTTCTACCGGCTGAACGTCATCAAGATCGAGATCCCCCCTCTCCGCGACCGCAAGGAGGACATCCCCCTCCTCGTCAAGCACTTCATCGACGTCTACGCCGCCGAGAACAGGAAGGCCATCGAGGGCGTCAGCGAGGACGTTTACGAGATCCTCGACCGCCACGCCTGGCCGGGGAACGTCCGGGAGCTCGAGAACCTCGTCGAGCGCGCGGTCGTCCTCTCGAAGTCCCCGGTCATCACCCGGGACACCCTGCCGCCCTTCTTCCTCAAGGACGAGGGCCCGGCCGAAGAGGTCCCGGAATCCCCGGAAGGGACGCTCGATTTCAAGGAGCGGACGCGGTATTACCAGAAGAAGATCATCCAGACGGCGCTCCGCCGGACCAGGGGCGTGCAGAAGAAGGCGGCCGACCTGCTCGGGATCAAGCCGACGACGCTCAACGAAATGATCAAGCGGCTCGAGATCGACACGGACGATCTCTAAGGAGATCGCCGGCTCGGGACTCGGGGACATCCTTCCGTCCCCTTTATCCCCGGGTCAGATCGAGCCGGCTTTCGCAGGGCTCGGAGGCCGCCCCTTGTTGTCGTCCCCGCGGTTTCATGCGCGGAAGGCGGCCCCTGGGCCGCAGCCTTTAGGCTGCGGCTTGATCGAGCGCAGGCTGAAGCCTGCGGCTGCATCCGACCGCCATCGCCGCAGTCAAAACTGGAGATTGCGGCTCCAGCGAATCTGTGATATTAAAACCAAAAAAAGTAAGGATGTTCGAGCCGAAACAACCTCTAAGGTAGGCAAGATCAATATGGAAGATCATATCGACGAGTTAGCGGGAGCTGTCAATACACTGACGGATAGACCGGATATTGATCCGGATAAGGGTTCAGCTATGGACGAAGATCAATGTCAGCAGCATTCAGCGATAAAATCTATATTACTTCACTTAATTCCCGGAATACCGATCATCGCAGGCTTATTCTTATTTTCTCTGCCTTTCTTCCCCGGATTATTGGGCATAGACATCGAGTTGCGGGTCATATTCGGATTCACTCTATCAATATTGATCGCTCTTATCCCGGTTGAATTGGGGATCCTGTTTTATGCAGGTAAGAAGCTTAACGGGAGATTGTCGCTGAAAGGCGTTGTCGGTTTTACAGAAAAGAGCCCTTTGAAGAGCTACCTGATATTTGTCCCTCTTTTACTGGTTTTTGCGGTACTGTTATTTATCTTTGTTTCCCCTCTTGTCACTCCCTCTATTACCGAAGCCCTGTTCGCGTGGTATCCACAAGAATACAATCTTCAAAACATCATGGCTCATCCGGGAGACCTTTCCGGCCATGAGGGAATATATCTGCTGATGGGCTTATATATACTTGTCAATGGGGTCCTGGGGCCGCTTGTCGAAGAGCTCTACTTCAGAGGCTACCTTCTGCCGCGCATGAAGGGATATGCAGGGAGATGGTCCCCGGCCCTAAACGTGGCCCTTTTTTCGCTATACCATTTCTTTTCTCCTTGGGAAAACCCTATCAGGATATTAGCCTTCCTTCCATTTGGTTACCTTGTATGGAAAAAGAGAGATATCC